>NZ_KQ130435.1:727697-730458 GCF_001046645.1 Sphingobium cupriresistens LL01 | reverse complement strand
TATGTTGGTTGCGGGAGTAGGATTTGAACCTACGACCTTCAGGTTATGAGCCTGACGAGCTACCGGGCTGCTCCATCCCGCGTCACCAACATGGGCTGCGTTTTGCAGCCTGCGAAGCATTTTTGCTTGTCATCCCGCTTTTGCGGTCTGACGGCGGGCTGCTTCATCCCGCGTCACCAACGGTAAAAGGGCGACCTTTTGGGTCGCCCTTTTATGAGACGTTATGAATGGGTTTTTGTTTCCGATATATGCGCGAGCTTCAATGCCTGGCGACGCCCTACTCTTCCAGTGCTTGAGCAATAGTACCATCGGCGCAGACTGGTTTCACGGCCGAGTTCGGGATGGGATCGGGTGGGTCACAGACGCTATGGTCACCAAGCAATGAAGCTGGCGCATATATGGGTTTTTGATCGATGCCGTGCACATGAGTATTTGCTTGCCAAACACGGCAACAGCCGCGTTTGGTGTATGTTTTGTAAGCGTATATCCGGGCTGGCTTAACAACCGACCGATCGCTGACATGCGCTGGAGACCAGCATTGTCGTTGATGGTGGGACTCTGCGGTTCACAAGTGAACCGTTTAAGCGCGAATAGGACAATTAGTATCGGTTAGCTTCATGCGTTACCGCACTTCCACATCCGATCTATCAAGGTCGTGGTCTTCGACCGTCCTGAGAAATCTTATCTTGAGGGAGGCTTCCCGCTTAGATGCTTTCAGCGGTTATCCCGTCCATACATAGCTACCCAGCTGCGCTCCTGGCGGAACGACTGGTACACCAGAGGTATGTTCAACCCGGTCCTCTCGTACTAGGGTCAACTCCTCTCAAATTTCGACGCCCACGGCAGATAGGGACCAAACTGTCTCGCGACGTTCTGAACCCAGCTCACGTACCACTTTAATTGGCGAACAGCCAAACCCTTGGGACCTGCTCCAGCCCCAGGATGTGATGAGCCGACATCGAGGTGCCAAACGATTCCGTCGATATGAGCTCTTGGGAATCATCAGCCTGTTATCCCCGGCGTACCTTTTATCCGTTGAGCGATGGCCCTTCCACGAGGGACCACCGGATCACTATGACCGACTTTCGTCTCTGCTCGACTTGTCAGTCTCGCAGTCAGGCGGGCTTATGCCATTGCACTCTAACAGACGGTTTCCAACCGTCCTGAGCCCACCATCGCGCGCCTCCGTTACTCTTTAGGAGGCGACCGCCCCAGTCAAACTACCCACCACAGAGGGTCCCTGTACCGGATAACGGTACGAGGTTAGACATCAGAAAACAGCAGGGTGGTATTTCACCTATGGCTCCACATCAACTGGCGTCGATGCTTCAAAGCCTCCCACCTATGCTACACAGCTCTTTCCTAATGCCACTCTGAAGTTGCAGTAAAGGTGCACGGGGTCTTTCCGTCTAACCGCGGGTACTCCGCATCTTCACGGAGAATTCAATTTCGCTGAGCATATCCTGGAGACAGTGGGGAAGTCGTTACGCCATTCGTGCAGGTCGGAACTTACCCGACAAGGAATTTCGCTACCTTAGGACCGTTATAGTTACGGCCGCCGTTTACCTGGGCTTCAATTCAGAGCTTGCACTCCTCCTCTTAACCTTCAGGCACCGGGCAGGCGTCAGGCCCTATACGTCGTCTTGAAGCCGACTTAGCAGAGCCCTGTGTTTTTGCTAAACAGTCGCTACCCCCTGGCCTGTGCCCCCCACAAGAGCTTGCGCTTATGTGGGGCCTCCTTCTTCCGAAGGTACGGAGGCAATTTGCCGAGTTCCTTCAGGATACTTCTCTCAAACGCCTTGGTATACTCTACCATTCCACCTGTGTCGGTTTAGGGTACGGTCTATACGGAGGGGCTATTTCCTGGGACAACTTCACAGCCTGGAGCAATCCAATAAGCCCAGACCATTTACGCCATCCGTCACACACCTCCAGGCCCACGAATATTAACGTGGTTCCCATCGACTACCCCCTTCGGGCTCGTCTTAGGGGCCGGCTTACCCTGCTCAGATTAGCTTTAAGCAGGAACCCTTGGAATTTCGGCGACAGTGCATCTCACACTGTTAATCGCTACTCATGTCTGCATTCGCACTTCCGATACCTCCACGGTCGGTTACCCTCCCGCTTCAACGGCCTACGGAACGCTCCGCTACCGCTCAGTCAAAGACTGAACCCTAAGCTTCGGTGCATCACTTTAGCCCCGTTACATCTTCGCCGCAGGATCTCTTGTTTAGACCAGTGAGCTGTTACGCTTTCTTTAAAGGATGGCTGCTTCTAAGCCAACCTCCTGGTTGTTTTGGAAATCCCACATGCTTTCCCACTTAGTGATGACTTGGGGACCTTAGCTGTAGGTTAGGGCTGTTTCCCTTTTGACGACGGACCTTAGCACCCGCCGTCTGTCTGCCGGACTAGACTCGTTGGTATTCGGAGTTTGGTTAGTGTTGGTAGATCTCGCGACCCCCGCAACCATCCAGTGCTCTACCCCCAACGGCAATCATCCGACGCTCTACCTCAATAGATTTCGCGGAGAACCAGCTATTTCCCGGCTTGATTGGCCTTTCACCCCTAAGCACAACTCATCCGACAATTTTTCAACATTGAACGGTTCGGTCCTCCAGTGCGTGTTACCGCACCTTCAACCTGGTCATGCATAGATCGCCGGGTTTCGGGTCTAATGCATCAAACTATGGTCGCCCTATTCAGACTCGCTTTCGCTGCGCCTACACCTAACGGCTTAAGCTTGCTTGATACACTAAGTCAC
>NZ_KQ130435.1:267697-722697 GCF_001046645.1 Sphingobium cupriresistens LL01 | reverse complement strand
GGCCACGCGATAGACCACATCCCGTTCGGAAAAAATGCCGACGACCTGCCCATCCTCGACCACTGGCACGCAACCGATGCGCCGGTCCGCCAGCAATTGCACCACGGAGAGCAGGCTGTCCGTCGGCCGCACGCTGATGACCTCGCCCTTGCCCTGCAAAATCGCTGCGATGCTCATGACCACTCTCCTTTTCCGAGACATTTCCCGATAGGCGCTTGATGATCCCACTTTCGCGGCCCAATGAAAAGAGATGACGCGCAAGCAAGCCCTGGATGATCCCCAGATCGCCGCAACCGCCTGGGCGCGGTTTCGCCGCATCATGGCGTGGATGGCGCTGGGCGGCGCGCTGTGCGTCGGGCTGGCGCTGCTGTTCCTCCATTGGTGGGCCGGGCGGTTGCCGATTCATATGGTGATCGCCACCATTTTGGGCGTATGGCTGACTTTCATGCTGGGGACCGGCCTGATGGCGCTGACATTTTTGTCGAGCGGCACCGGGCATGACGAGCAGGTGATGGACAGGCTGAAGGACGAGGCGCCGCTTGACGACTGACAGAGCCAAAACCGGCGCGCGGGGCGAAGTGGTGTTGCGTTTGGTGCCGCATCTGACCGACATCAACGCCAACGGCCATATCTTCGGCGGCTGGGTGCTGAGCCAGATGGATATCGCCGGCGGCATCGTGGCGGGGCGAATCGCGCAGGGCGCGGTGGCCACGGTGGCGATCGAGAGCATGACCTTCATCACCCCCATCCTGCTGGGCGATGTCGTGTCGGTCTATGCGGTTGAGGAGCGGCGCGGCCGCACGTCGGTCGCGATACGAATCGACGTGGTGGCGATACGTGGCAGCGACATGGAGGAAGTGCTGCTGACCAGCGGCGTCTATACATTCGTGGCGCTGGATGCCAACCATCGGCCCCGCCCCCTGCCCGACGCCTGACGCTCAGCGGGCCAGACGCTCCGTATAGGACCATGTCCGCTTGTCATTGGCGGGGATCCTGGTCCGCCAGATCCAGCCATTGCCGCGCCGCTCCATGTCTGCCGGGCGCGGGGCGATGTCGTGGGGGATCGTAACCTCCGCCGTCACGGCGAAGGGCCGGGCGTTGGTCAGGGTGATCGCCCAATTGCGGGACTTGCGCGATTGCGCGCTCACCCGCGCGGCGATGCGGACATCGGCGCTGGACGCGATGTCATAATCGACCCGTTCGCCCTCCGCCTTGTCGCCGATATCGGCTTCGCCTGCGAGCAGGCGCATGTCCTGAACCTGCTCGAACACTGCGACCCGGCCTGACGGCATGGGCAGGCCGAGGCCATCATCCTTTCGATTCTGCACGCGCAGCCGCAGCGTCATCGATTGTGATCCGGCGTCGCCATAGACGGTCGCAGCATAGAGGCGTTCGACCTTCACGCCGGGCTGGCGCAGCAGCGCGACCTGTTTCTGCGCATTGGGCGCGACATCGACCGCCATCGGCACGCGATAGAGTTTGAGGTCGCCGACATCCTCTGGCGGCGGCGGGGGCGGTGGAGGCGGCGCGGGTGCGGCCATGACGACGCCTTCGGTACGGCGCATTGAGGTGACCACGATGTCTTCTGCCTCTGCCGCGACGTACATCAGCGGAGGAGGTGGCCCTTCTGTCGGGGAAAGAATCCATTTTGGATGGGTGCTGGTGACGTCCGTCGGCCAGCAGGTCAGGCGCAGCGGGCCGCCGGTTGGGCGCGGTTGTGCCCTGCGAGCCTGCTTGTTCGGCTGACCGGCGATGACGCTCAACTGCGCGTCGGGAAAGTCGGTGACCCCGCCATTGGCGACCGTAAGCCAGGCCATGAGGTCGAGCGTGCGGCCATCGTCGCCCATGTCCGCGACATAGTTGGCGGCCCAGTCGAACCCTTCGGCCAGATAGGTGAGTTGCAGCGTCGCGCGGGTGGGACGGTCGCTGGTGGCGATCACCGACAGGGTCGGGCGGGGCGACAGGTCGGCGGGTTTTTGCGGATAGAGCATCCGTTCGGGCAGGCCGCTGCATCCCAGCGCCTCATAGCCCTGCGCTGTTTTCAGGATCACGCCGCCGGTCGGCCCGGCGCTGATGATCGCATCCTGCTGCGTCACCTTGCCGGTCTTGCGATCGGTGCGACGCAGCGTGACGCTGCGCTTGAGATAAGCGTCGACCAGGCCCGCGGGCGACAGCAGACGGGCGTCCCTGTTTTTTTCCCGCACGCCGCGCGGCATACCGGACAGGATCGCGGTTTCGGGCATCAGCCCCTCGGCCACCCCTTCGAACCGCAGGACCGATTCGCCCTGCGGCAGATCGACGGTGCGGCTTTCAGTGATGAGCGCATAGCCGCCCGGCCAGTCGCGGTCGATCGGCCCCTTGGCCCGAAAGGGCGCGCGGTAGACGGTGACGGAGACGGAAGCGGCGCGGGGCGAAACGATCGTTTCCGCCTGCGCCGGGACGGCCAGCGCCCAGAGCGCCAACAACAGGACAAGGATGCGCGGCACGGGCGCTCTCCCGTCAGTAGCGCGAATCGAAGGTGACGCTCAGGTCGACCGTGCCGTTGGCGGGGACCGGCACGCTCCATTCCATCCGGTCGGCAGAGACGCGCTTGCCTTCCAGACTTTGCGCCGTCACGCGCGTGTCGCCCCATAATCCCTGCTGCGCCAGATCGATCGTCACGGATTCGGAACGGGCGTTGGTGAGCGTGTAGCGCATCCTGGTTTCCCAGCGCGCGTTCCCCTTGCGCGTGCGCTGTTCGACGGTGGGGCGCACCTTCACATCGAACGCCTCGCCGGTGCGGAGCGCCATGGAAGACCCCATGGGCGTATGGTCGATGCTGTTTTCGCCGATGAATTGCGGGTCGCCGCGCGCGTCGCGCATATAGACGCGGATCGTGCCGGCAGGCAGTTGATCGCCCAGGCCGCCTTCCTTCGAGGTGGAGAATTTCAGCACGCTCGATGCGCTCATCGGTTCGGCCGAACTGCCAAGCCAGCCATTGACATATTCATAGGTGGCGCGGGCCGGGGCGCCCTTCACGTCGAGGAAGCTGACCTGTTTCTGCTGCGCATTGGCGATCGTGGTGCGGGCGGCCAGCGGATAGAGATAATAGTCGCCCAGCCGTTCGCGTGGACCGCTTTCGGTCCCGGCCTGGTCGATCGCGCCGCTGCCTGTTTGCCACCAATTATTGCGGCCGCCGCCATTGGCCGGGTCGCCCGCGACCAATATCGTCTTCGAGTCGGTGAAGGTGGTGCCCGTATTATTGGTGAGCGTGACCCAGCCCTGCATGTCCATGGCCCCCTTGGCCGCGTCGAACAGCGCGACATAGTCGGCCGTCCAGCCCAGATTGGGGGTGAGGTAGGAGAGGCGGGCCGGGATCGTGCCGCCGCGATCCGCCTGCACCGTGACCGACAGGGTGGGACGGGCGCGCAGATTGGGGGGCACCCGGTCGAAGATGACGCGGACCGGCAGGCCATCGTCGCGCAACACCTCGATCCGGCTGCCAATCTGGAGGACGATGCCGCCATTGGCGGCGAGAATCTTGGCGCGTTCGCGCGTTTCCGCGCCGGTGGCCGGGTTGGTGCGCAGCAGCGTCACTTCCTGCCCCACCGCCTTGTCCATCAACTTGTCGGGGGAAAGGAGGTCATAATCGAAATTCTGTTCGACGATGGCGAGGCCGGGGCCGGACAGGTTCACCGTTTCCGGGCGGATGCGGGCCGACACGTCGGGAAATTCGATGCGGTTGCGGCCTGCCGTCACCGGCAATTGCCGATCGTCCTGCACCAGCGACTGGCCATTATTGTAGATGGTGACGGCGACATCGCCCTGCGCGGTGGCGCCGGTGGGATCGGCCGCGCTTTGCGCCATCGCCGAAGGGGACAGGGCCGAAAGGGACAGGGCCGACAGGGGCAGGGCAGTGAGCATCAGGGGCAGCAGGTGCGCGGCTCTCATCGGCCTCTCTCCAGATATGTGCCAGATATATAACGCCTTGTGCCGGATCGCGCCGGGGTTGCAAAGCCGGCTTGTCGGTAGCGGCGAGAAAAGACGGGGACATGAAAAAGGGGACGGCGCGTTGCGGCGCCGTCCCCTGATTTTTTCGCTATCGAGCGCTTATTCGGCGGCTTCGGTCGCCGGGCGGGCGCGACGGGTGCGCTTCTTGGGCGCTTCCTCGGCCACGTCGGCGTCATTGTCGGCGCGGGCGATCGAGGGCGGCAGCACCGCCAAATCCAGCCCTTCGTTCGCGTCCGCGTCCGCCACGACCTTGCGCGGGCGACCGCGACGGGGGCGAGGGGCCTCGGCTTCGGGCGCAGTCGATTCGGGTGCG
This sequence comes from Sphingobium cupriresistens LL01, assembly GCF_001046645.1. NCBI lineage: Bacteria > Pseudomonadati > Pseudomonadota > Alphaproteobacteria > Sphingomonadales > Sphingobiaceae > Sphingobium > Sphingobium cupriresistens. The sequence continues at coordinate 718,394 of NZ_KQ130435.1, read as the reverse complement.
GTCTGGACGACCGGCTGCTGGCGCGGGGCTTCCGTGGCGGGATTGCCCGCCGGACCTTCTACGCCCATTTCCTGCTGCACCGGCGCATCGGCGTTGAAGCGGTCGCGGCGGGGACGGTCGCGGCGGACATTGCCGGCGCGCGGTTCGCGGTTTTCACGCGGCTCGCGGGCTTCGCGATTATCGTCCTGACGATCTGGTCGGCGATCCTGCTGCGGGTCGCGCTGGCCCTGTTCGCGCTGGACCTGCTCCCGGTTGCCGTGGTCGCGACCGTTCTGGTCCCGCTGGTTCTGCTCACGGGGCGCGCGATCATGGGCGTGCTGCTGATCGGTGCGGAAATCGTCGACGCCGTCATAGCCGCCGTCGAAATCATCGCCATCCTGGTCGAAACCATCGTCGCGGGTGCGCTGCCGGGGATTTTGCTCCTCCTGACGGGCGCGATTGTCGGCGAGCACGCGGAAATAATGATCGGCGAACTGCAGATAATATTCGGCGTTCACCCGGTCGCCGGCCATCTGGGCATCGCGCGCCATATTCTTGTATTTCTCAAGAAGCTGGGTCGCGTTGCCGCGGGCGCGGTTGTCGATGCGGTTACCATTATCGCCACCGCCCCGATTATTGCCGTTGGGACGTCCGTTGTTATTATTGTTCCGGCCGCGATTGCGGCGGCCGGCCTGCCGGTTGTTGATCAAGATATGATCCTTGCGTTCGCTATGACATCATTGGCTGAAAACACTGTTCAGTCGCCATCCCCAAGCACGGCCTGTCCTTCAGGCCGGATACGGCTCCGCCACGGCATGATCCTTCCCGGATCACTACCCCGACTGCCAGCGGCGCTGCGCAGCATACGCCGTCATGACTATAAGGAGCTAAGAAAACGGCCTTTTCTATCAATGATCTAAGCGACCATGTCACAAGATAGAGCCGTCCCTAAGGTCGATGTAGTGGCTTTCGCGCCATAAACCAAGCAATTTTCGCCTGAATATCGGCAAATCGATTATTTCCAAGCTGGGTTCGTCGCAATCAGGCAGCGGTCATGCCCGGCCAGATCGCGCCGCAGAGCGACGGCCAACCCGTTTTCCCGCAGCAGTGCGGCGACGCTGGCCGCCTGATCGTGGCCGATCTCGATCGCGGCCATGCCGCCCGAAGCGATCAGCCGGGGCAGGTCGGGCGCGATGCGGCGATAATCGTCAAGGCCATCGGCGCCCGCGAACAGCGCACTGGCCGGTTCGCGCAGCACATCGCCGGACAGCGGCAGGTCCGCGACGATATAGGGCGGATTGATGAGCAGCAGGTCGAACGGACCGTCCACGCCCAGCGCCCAGTCGCCGAGGCTGAAGCGCGCGCGGTCGGCCATGCCCAGACGCGCCGCATTGCCCTGCGCCACGGCGAGCGCGGCCGCGGAGGCGTCTATGCCCAGACCCTGCGCGTCGGGCCACTCCGCCAGCGCCGCCAGCAGCAGCGCGCCGGAGCCGACGCCAAGGTCGAGGATCGTGGCGGGCGCGCGGGTTGCGAAATGATCGACCGCCGCTTCGATCAGCGTTTCGCTGTCGGGGCGGGGGATCAGCGTGTCGGGCGTGACGGACAGGGTGATCGTCCAGAAATCGCGGGCGCCGGTGATGTGGGCGATCGGATCGCCCGTCAGGCGACGAGCGAGCAGGGGGGCGAAGCTTTCGGGCACGGCCAGGTCGCGCTGGCGCAGCAGCATGTCGTTACGCGACAGGCCCAGCGCATGGGCCATCAGCAATTCGGCGTCGAGCCGGGCGGTATCGCTTGCAACGGCGAGTTGGACAGTTGCAGCGCGTAGCGCGTCGGGGACGCCCTCGATCGTCATGCGGGCAAAAGGATCAACTCAGCCCGTCCAACTGGGCGAGGCGGGCGGCTTCATCTTCGGCCACCAGTGCGTCGATGACGTCGCACAGGCCCGGTCCTTCGAGGATTTCGGGCAGGCGGTGCAGGGTCAGGTTGATGCGGTGGTCGGTGACGCGCCCCTGCGGGAAATTATAGGTGCGAATGCGTTCGGAGCGGTCGCCCGATCCGACCATCGCCTTGCGCGCGCCGGCCTGTTCATTCTGGGTGCGGGCGCGCTCTGCTTCATAGAGGCGGGCGCGCAGCACCTGCATCGCCTTCGCCTTATTCTTGTGCTGCGACCGTTCATCCTGCTGGATGACCACGGTGCCGGTGGGCAAATGGGTGATGCGCACGGCCGAATCGGTCGTGTTGACATGCTGGCCGCCTGCGCCCGACGCACGGTAGATATCGATCTTGAGGTCGCCGTCGGCGATCTGGACGTCCACTTCCTCCGGTTCCGGCAGGATCGCGACGGTCGCGGCGCTGGTGTGGATGCGCCCGCCGCTTTCGGTGGCGGGGACGCGCTGGACGCGGTGGACGCCGCTTTCGAACTTCAGCTTGGCGAAGACGCCGACGCCGTTGATGCTGGCCACCACTTCCTTGAAGCCGCCGACTTCGGACGCATTGGCGGACATCAGTTCCATCTTCCAGCCCTGGGTATCGGCATAGCGCTGGTACATGCGGAACAGGTCGCCGGCGAACAGCGCCGCTTCATCCCCGCCGGTGCCGGCGCGGATTTCGATCATGGCGGGGCGGGCGTCGGCGGCGTCGCGGGGCAGCAATTGCAGCGCCAGCGCGCGCTCGGCTTGCGGAAGCTGGCTTTTGAGGATCTGCATTTCCTCCTGCGCCATTTCGCGCATCAGAGGATCGGCGTCGGGATCGCCGCCGCCGCCCGCCATGACATCGAGCGCGGCCAGTTCCTGCCGCAGGCGGCGCACCTCATGCGCGGCGCGGGCGACCGGTTCGATCTCCGCATATTCCTTCGACAGTTTCACGAACGCTTCGGGCGCGAGGTCGGCGCGCGTCATCGACGCCTGCACCTCGTCCCGGCGCGCCTCGATCTGCGCGATGCGTTCGGCGGAGATGTGCATCAGAGCGCCGTCACCGTCCCGATCAGGGCGTCCAGCGCGACGGCCTGCTGCTGGCCCGTGCCTAGATTCCGCACCGACGCTTCGCCGCGGGCCAGTTCATCGTCGCCCAATATGATCGCCCATGACGCACCGGACGCATTAGCGCGCTGCATCCGCTTCTTCATATTGCCGCGAAAGCCCATGTCGCAGGCGACGCCAGCGCGACGCAGATCGGCGACGATGCCGATCGCCTTCGTTTCGGCTGCTTCGCCCATAGGAATCAGCACCACGCTGGGCTTCTCGATGTCCGGCATATCCACCAGCATCGCCAGCCGCTCGATCCCCGCCGCCCAGCCGACCGCCGGGGTTGCGGGGCCGCCCAGATTTTCGATCAGCCCATCATAGCGGCCGCCGCCCAGCACGGTGCCCTGCGCGCCGAGACGGTCGGTGATGAATTCGAACGCGGTGTGGCGATAATAATCGAGGCCGCGGACCAGCCGGGCGTTGCGCTCCCAGGCCACGCCCGCGGCGTCCAGCCCTGCCGTCACCTTCTCGAAGAAGCTGCGCGCTTCGTCGGTCAGATAGGCGTCGATGTCGGGCGCGCTGTCGGCGACCGGGCGGTCGCGCGGGTCTTTGCTGTCGAGGATGCGCAGCGGGTTCTTGGCCAGTCGTTCCACGCTGTCTTCCGACAACTGATCCCGATGCGCCTCGAAATGGGCGATCAGCGCCGCGCGCCAGGCATCGCGGCTCGGCCCGTCGCCCAGCGTGTTGAGGGTGAGGGTCACGCCGTCGGCGACGCCCAGTTCCTTCAATAGCTGGTCGGCCATGACCAGCAATTCCACGTCCGCGCCCGGTTCGCCCGCGCCGATGATTTCCGCGTCGAGCTGGTGAAACTGGCGAAAGCGGCCCTTTTGCGGGCGTTCGTAGCGGAAGAGCGGGCCGTGGGTCGCGACTTTCAGCGGCGCATATTGCTGCCAGCCTTCGGTGATATAGGCGCGGCTGATCCCGGCGGTGAATTCGGGGCGCAGGGTGATGCTGTCGCCGCCGCGATCCGTAAACGTGTACATCTCCTTCGAGACGACGTCGGTGCTTTCACCCAGCGACCGGGCGAAGACGGCGGTGGATTCGAACACCGGCACTTCGACCCGCTGGAAACCGTAAAGCTTGCGCACCCGGTCGAAGGTCGCGACCACATGGGCGAAGCGTTCCGCAAACGCCTCGGTGGTGCCGCCCAGCATGTCCTGCGTTCCGCGCACCGGGCGCGGCGTTTCTATCTTCGCCATGGGGCCGGGCCTTTAACGGCAAATCACCCCCAAGGAAACGCGCTTTTTAAGAGCGTCCATCAGGGGGTGGACGGCGCTGCGACGCCTTGCCATGCTAAAGGCAATCGGGCCGTCCGGCCCCCCTATCTTTCTGGAGACATCCATGATCCGCAGCCTTGCTGCCGCCCTGTGCCTGACAACGGGCCTTTCGAGCGCCATCGCCACCCCGCTGTTCGCCCAGGACGCGATCCGGTCCAAGCCGACCGCCCTGCCCGTCGACAGCGCCGCGCCTGCACCAAAGGACATGCCCTATCCTGGTGGCACGATAAAACTGGAGGTCGATGCGACCGACACGGTCCAGCGCATCTTCCGCGTGAAGGAGACGATCCCCGTCGCGGCGGCCGGGCCGTTGACGCTGATGATGCCGGCCTGGCTGCCGGGCAATCACGCCCCGCGTGGGCAGATCGAGAAGCTGACGGGCCTGACTTTCACCGCCAATGGCCAAACCCTGGCGTGGAAGCGCGATCCGCTCAACGTCTTCGCCTTCCAGATCGACGTGCCGCAGGGCGTGACGCAGGTGGTGGCGCAGTTCCAGTTCCTGTCCGCGACCCAGCCCAATCAGGGCCGCGTCGTCGTGACGCCCAAGATGCTGAACATTCAATGGGAGAGCGTGTCGCTTTATCCTGCGGGCTATTATACGCGCCAGATACCGATCCAGCCGACCGTGACCTATCCCGCCGGTTGGCAGGCCGCGACCGCGCTGCGTGGCACCAAGAGCGGCAATAGCGTGGCCTATGAAACGATCGATTATGAAGCGTTGCAGGATTCGCCGGTGTTTGCGGGCACGCATTTCAAGGCAGTTGACCTTGGCAGCAATGTGACGCTCAACATCGTCGCCGACGATGCGGACGAATTGCAGTTCAAGCCGGAACAGATGGCAAAGCACAGGAAGCTGGTCGCCGAAGCGGGTTCGCTGTTCGGCGCCTATCATTTCAACCATTATGATTTCCTGCTGGCGATCACCGACGAGATGGGCGGCATCGGGCTGGAGCATCATCGTTCGTCCGAAAATCAGGTCGAGCCGGGCTATTTCAAGAGCTGGGACAAGGGCGAGGCGCTGCTGGACCGCAACCTGTTGCCGCATGAATTCACCCATAGCTGGGACGGCAAGTTCCGCCGCCCCGACCTGTTGTGGACGCCCGATTTCAACGTGCCGATGCAGGATAATCTTCTGTGGGTCTATGAAGGGCAGACGCAATTCTGGGGCTATGTGCTGGGCGCGCGGTCGGGGATGTTCAGCAAGCAGGAGACGCTGGACGCCTATGCCCAGATCGCGGCCAGGCTGGACACGGCGGTCGGCCGCCAGTGGCGCCCGATGGAGGACACCACCCATGATCCCATCATCTCCGCCCGCCGGCCCAAGGGCTGGGCGAGTTGGCAGCGGTCCGAGGATTATTATAATGAAGGGCTGATGATCTGGCTGGAGGCCGACGCGATCATCGCCAAGGCGACCCGCGGCAGGAAGGGGCTGGACGATTTCGCCAAGGCGTTCTTTGGCATCAATCCGGGCGACTGGGGTCAGGTCGTCTATAATCGCGGCGACGTCATCAAGACGCTGAACGCTATCGCGCCTTATGACTGGGCCGGCTTCTTCCAGAAATATGTGGATGCGCCCACCAGGGAAACGCCCAAGGGCGGCTTCATCCTGGGCGGCTACTCCCTCGTCTATGGCGAGGAACCGGGCGCGATCACCAAGGCGGCCGAGGGCGCCAACAAGATGGTCGACCAGAGTTTCGGCATCGGCGCGATCGTCAAGAATGACGGCGAAGTCAGTGGCGTCATCTGGGACAGCGCGGCGTTCAAGGCGGGGCTGGTGACGGGCGCGAAGATACTCGCGGTCAATGGCGACGAATATTCGGGCGACGCCTGGAAAGCGGCGATCAAGGCCAAGACGCCGATCCAGATCATCCTAAAGCAGGATAAATACTATCGTGTTTTGACACTCGATTATTCGGGCGGGCTGCGCTATCCGCGCCTCGACAAGACAGGAGAGGGTGAGGGCAGCCTCGACAGGTTGCTCAAGCCAAGAACATAATCACCCGTAGCGTAACGTGTAGCAAAAGGCGTTTCCATGAATATCGAACTGATCCCGGTCGGCGACGATCCGCCCAACAGCCTGAACGTCATCATCGAAGTGCCGGTCGGCGGCGAACCTGTGAAATATGAGTTCGACAAGGCCAGCGGCGCGCTGTTCGTGGATCGCATCCTGCACACGCCGATGCGCTATCCGGCCAATTATGGTTTCGTGCCGCATACGCTGTCGCCCGATGGCGATCCGCTGGACGCGCTGGTCATCGCACGGTCGCCTTTCGTCCCCGGATCGGTCGTGCGCGCGCGCCCGATCGCGGTGCTGAACCTGGAAGACGAAGCCGGTGGCGACGAAAAGCTGGTCTGCGTCCCCGACAACAAGACCTTTCCTTATTATGCCGACGTGGGCGAGAAGGACGATCTGCCCGGCATCGTGATGGAGCAGATCGAGCATTTCTTCACTCACTATAAGGATTTGGAAAAGACCAAGTGGGTCCGCATCGGCACCTGGGGCGGGGCGGACGACGCCAAGCAGATCACGCTGGAAGCGATCGCACGCTATCAGGCGAGCAAGAAGACGGCGTAAGGCCGAGTTCCTGCGAGAATAAGAGGCCGCGCGGAGCGATCCGCGCGGCCTTTTTCGTTGGCTTGCTGAGCATGTCCCTGCGCAGGGGGGACACGGAAAAAAGGTTCAAATCAACCGGTCGGCGTCCAGCGCCATGGCGAGGGGATCGCGGCCCTTGGGCATCCGGGCGTGGAGGCGGGCATCGGCCTCGACCAATCGCGCCACCCCAGCCTCCAACTGCTCTTCGGGCAGGGTGAAGGGCAGGCGCAGGAAGCGTTCGAACGCCCCGCTGACGCCGAAGCGCGGGCCGGCGGCGATGCGGACGCCCAGACTTTCCGCCAATGCCGCCAGCGCCGTGGCCTCCGCGCGGGGCAGTTCGGCCCAGAGCGACAGGCCGCCCGCGGGCGATTCCACCCGCCAATGGGGCAGGCGATCCGCGATCAGGCCCAGCAAATGGTCGCGCCGCCCGCGCAGTTGCCCGGCCCGCTCGCCCAGGCCGACATCGGCGTCGATCAGTTGCGCGACCGCGATCTGTTCGACCACCGGGCTGGCCATATCCATCGTCGTGCGCAGGCGGCCGAGCGCCGCGACCGTCTGAACATCGGCGCGAATCCAGCCCACGCGCAGCCCGCCCCAGAAAATCTTGCTGGCCGACCCCAAAGTGATGACCTGCCGCCCCGACGGATCGTGCATCGCCACGGGCGGCGGCGGCGCGAAATCGAGGCCCATCGCCACCATCGTTTCGTCCACGACCAACGGCGTGTGGTTGCGCATCGCGGCGCCGACCAGCGCGCGGCGGGTGGCGGGGTCCATGCTGCGGCCGGTGGGATTGTGGAAATCGGCGATGACATAGGCGAAACGCGGGCTGGTCTGGCGAAAGGCCGCCTCCATCGCGTCGACGTCCCAACCCTGGCGCGGCAGACCGACCGGCACCGGCACGACATGGGCGCGCTGCAACGCCTGGATAGCGTTATGATAGGTCGGATGGTCGATCACCACCCGGTCGCCCGGCCCGGCCAGCCATTGGAGCAGCAGCGAAAAGCCCTGCTGCGCGCCGTTGGTGACCATGATCTGGTCAGGGGAAGTGGGGCAGCCGCGCCGCTCATAATGGGCCGCGATCGCGCGGCGCAGCACCATGATGCCCAACGGATCATAGCCCAGGTCACCCAGATAGGCGGGCAGCGCCTCCACCGCATGGGCGTAGGCGCGCGCGACGCCGGGCGCGGCGGGCAGGGCGGCATGGGTCCAGTTGAGCAAATTACCGCCGGTCGTCGTATCGACCTCCCCCGGCGCGGTTTCGGCGCGGCCCGGCGGAATACGGGTGACGCTGCCCGACCCCTGACGGCTTTCCAGATAGCCTTCGTCGCGCAGCCGGTCGAAGGCGGCGGCGACGGTGGTGCGCGAGAGGCCCAGCGCCGCGGCCAGTTCGCGTTCGCCCGGCAGGCGGACATTCAGGCCGACCCGGCCGTCCAGCACCAGCATCCGCAGCGCCTGCGCCAACTGGCGATAGGCCGGTTCAGCGCTGTCCTGCGCGCGCCAGGCGCCGAGCAGGCGGAGCAGGGACGGGGGGCGGAGAAGCGAAGTGGACATGGGGCGCATTCCAATATGGCCATGGATCAAGGCCATTTACCCGCAATTGGCTGTTTTGGAAAAGGCCAGTTGCGCGAAATAAGCCTCCCCATGACGCACAACCGCTACGCCCTCCGTTTTTGGCAACTCTTCTGGGGCCTTGGCCTTTACGGCTTTTCGATGGCGCTGATGCTGCGCGCCAATCTGGGGCTGGATCCGTGGGACGTGCTGCACCAGGGGCTGGCGCCCCGGATGGGCCTGAGCTTCGGTATGACCGTCAACCTGATCGGCGCGCTCGTGCTGCTGCTGTGGTGGCCACTCAAGCAACGGCCGGGGATCGGCACGATCGCCAATATCCTGGTGATCGGGACCGCGGTGGACCTGTCGCTGATGATCCTGCCGACGCCCGAAGGTTACGTCCTGCGCGCGGCCTGGCTGGGCGCGGGAATCATCCTGAACGGTATTGCGGGCGGCGCCTATATCGGTGCGGGGATGGGGCCGGGGCCGCGCGACGGATTGATGACGGGCCTGTGCCGCCGGACCGGCTGGCCGGTCAAATGGGTGCGGACGGGAATCGAAATCGGCGTGCTCGCGATCGGCTGGCTGCTGGGCGGGACGGTGGGCGTGGGCACCATCCTCTACGCCGCGACGATCGGCTGGATCGTCCACCATGCGCTGCCCTTTTTCCGCATCGCCGCGCCGGAGCGCCCGGCGCAGGCATGACAGAGGCCCCCTGACCGGTCGCTGCCCTGGGCGGCGGTCGGTCCCTTTTCGCCTTGAAAATAGGACGCATGGCCATTGACCAGACCATGCAGACGGGCATGATCCGCCGCGCCTTTCCCCCCCGATCAAGGAGCATCCCCCATGCGCCCCTTCCTCGCCGTCGCCCTGCTCCTGCCGTTGACCGCTGCGGTCCCGCCCCAACCCGCGCCCGAATCCGCCCTTGCGCCGCTGGCCTTCGAACAGGTCGCGCCCGCCGGCACGAAAATGCCGCGCTTCAAGGTCGACGCCGCCTGGCCGGCGATGCCCGACGACCTGCTGCTGGGGCAGGTGAGCGGCGTGGCGGTGGGGCCGGACGATTCGGTGTGGGTCGTGCATCGGCCTCATAGCCTGACCAACACCGATACTGGCCTGGCCCAAGACCCGCCGATCGCCGCCTGCTGCAAGCCAGCGCCGCCGGTGGTGCGCTTCGCCAAGGACGGCCGCTATATCGGCGGCTGGGGCGGGGCCGCGAGCGCCCCCACGGTCGATGGCGTCAACCAATGGCCCGCCAGCCTGCACGGCGTCTTCGTCGACAAGGCCGGCGCCGTCTGGTTCGGCGGCAATGGCAAGGGCGACCATGTCGTCCTGAATTACAGCGCCGACGGCCAGTATATCCGCCGCTTCGGCCAGCGCGACAAGACCGGCGGCAACGACGCGACCGACCTGCTGGGCAATCCGTCCGACGTCAATCACAGCGATGGCATGGTGCTGGTGTCCGATGGCTATGTGAACCGCCGGGTGATCGGCTTCGACGCGCAGAGCAACGCCTATAAGGGCCGCTGGGACGCCTATGCCCGGCCGCCGATCGCGCCCACGCGGCAGGGAGCGTTCGACCAGAGCCATGCCGTCGATCCCAGCAAGCAAGCCAATCCCCAGGCGCAGACCTTCGCCGATATCGTCCATTGCGTGGTGCCGACACGCGATAGCCATGTCTATGTCTGCGACCGCAACAACAACCGCGCGCAATTGTTCAAGCGGGAGAAGGATGGCGGCCTGACCTTCATACGCGACCTGGCGATCGCGCCGGAGACGGGTGGCACCCATACGGTGACCGACATCGCCTTTTCGCCCGATCCCGACCAGACCTATCTCTATGTCGCGGACATGATGAACGGGCGCATCTGGATATTGCTGCGCAAGACGCATGAAGTGCTCGGCGCGATCGGCCGGGTCGGACGGCAGGCGGGGCAATTTACCTGGCTGCACAGCATTGATACCGACAGCGACGGCAATATCTATGCGACTGAGGTCAATACCGGCCGGCGCGTACAGAAGCTGGTGTTCACCGGCATCCAATGAGAGGGGGACGCCTCATGGCGACCGCATTATACGATCTGACCGTACCGATGTTCGTCCGTGGGCTGACCGCGTTGTCGGGACTGCTCGACAAGGGCGCCGCCTATGCCGCCGAACAGGGCGTCGATCCGGCGACGCTGACCGGCGCGCAACTGATCGCGGACATGAAGCCGCTGACCGCGCAGGTGCAGTTCGCCTGCGACACCGCCAAGGGCACGGTTACGCGACTGGGCGAACTGGAGCCGGTGGCGATGGCGGACACCGAACAGACATTCGCGGAATTGCAGGCGCGCATCGCCAGAACGATCGCTCTGCTGGAAGCAGTGCCGCGCGAGACGATCGACGGGCGGGAGGACGCCGCCGTGGTGCTCAAGGTGCCGGGTGGCGAGATTCCCTTCACTGGGCGCAGCCATGTGCTGACCTTTGCCCTGCCCAATTTCTATTTCCACCTGACGACGGCCTATGCGCTGCTGCGCCAGGCGGGCGTGCCGGTCGGCAAGATCGATTTTCTGGGCGGGATTTAACCCGCGATCAGCCGCACATAGGCGCTGGCGACCCAGCCGCTGGCGCAAGGGCCGGCATAGGGCTGCTTGCGTTCCACGGGAGACGCCACGCCGCAGTCGGCCGCTGGCGGCGCTTGGCCAGCCCCCGGTGTGGGCAGGATGACGACGCCCAGCCATTTCTGGTCGAGGCTGCGGGTGCAGACGTAGGCCCGCTGGCCCTCCGCCAGTCGGCCCAGTTCCTTCGCGTCGCCGAAGGGCGCGGCATGGAGGCCCAGGCCGTTGGGGCCGGCGCGGCTGACCTGTCCCAGCGTGCCGCAGGCGTCGAGCCGCGGTCCGTCCTCGCCGATCGTCACCGGCCGCGCGACCGGCGCATCCATGCGGGTTTCGGGCACGTCCGCGCGCGGCGCGCCGGCGAGCGAGCTGTTGGGCAATTCCTCATAGACGTCGTTGCTTTTAGAGCAGGCGGTCAGCGGTGACAGCAAGGGCAGCAGGAGGAGAGGGATGATGCGCATGAAAGCCGTGATAGACCCCGCCGGACGCCAGCGGAAGCCGCCATGTTTCGCTTTAGTTTTGGGGCCGCTTTCCCTATATGCTCGGCATGAGCGAAGAACCCGTCAATACCCCCAACAGCAATGAATATGGCGCCGACAGCATCAAGGTGCTCAAAGGCCTGGACGCGGTGCGCAAGCGCCCCGGCATGTATATCGGCGACACCGACGATGGATCGGGCCTGCATCACATGGTGTTCGAGGTTTCGGACAATGCGATCGACGAAGCGCTGGCGGGGCATTGCGACCGCATCACCATCACGCTGAATCCCGACGGATCGGTGAGCGTCGAGGATAATGGGCGCGGCATCCCGACCGGCATCCACACCGAAGAAGGCGTGTCGGCGGCCGAAGTCATCATGACCCAGTTGCACGCGGGCGGGAAGTTCGAGAATACGTCCGACGATAACGCCTATAAGGTGTCGGGCGGTCTGCATGGCGTGGGTGTCTCGGTCGTCAACGCATTGTCGGAATGGCTGGACCTCAACATCTGGCGGGACGGCAAGGAACATTATATGCGCTTCGCCTATGGCGATGCGACCGCGCCGCTGGCGGTGATCGGCGATGCGCCCGCCAAAGAAGACGGGACGCTCAAGAAGGGCACGCGCGTCACCTTCCTGGCCAGTATGGAGAAGGCGCCGGGCGACGGCGCGACGTTCAAGAACCATACCGAATATGATTTCGAGAAGCTGGAGCATCGCTATCGCGAACTGGCTTTCCTCAACAGCGGCGTGCGCCTGTTCCTGGTCGATGCGCGCCATGAGGAGGCGAAGGAGATCGAGCTATATTATGAGGGCGGCATCGCGGCTTTCGTGAAATATCTCGATCGCAACAAGTCGGCGATGATGCCGGAGCCGATCGCGATTTCGGGCACTCGCGACGACGTGACGATCGACGTCGCGCTGGAGTGGAACGACTCTTATTATGAAAACGTCCTCTGCTTCACCAACAACATCCCGCAGCGCGACGGCGGCACCCATCTGGCGGCCTTCCGCGCGGCGCTGACCCGCACGCTCAACAATTATGCGGAAAAGTCGGGCGCGCTGAAGAAGGAGAAGGTGTCGCTGACCGGCGAGGATATGCGCGAGGGCTTGACCGCCATCGTCTCGGTCAAGCTGCCCGATCCCAAATTCAGTTCGCAGACCAAGGACAAGCTGGTCAGTTCCGAAGTGCGCCAGCCGCTCGAAAGCCTGATGGCCGACAAGATGGCCGAATGGCTGGAGGAAAACCCCGCGCACGGCAAGATGATCGTGCAGAAGGTGATCGACGCCGCAGCGGCGCGCGAAGCGGCCAAGAAGGCGCGCGAACTGACCCGGCGCAAGGGCGTGCTGGATATCGCCAGCCTGCCCGGCAAGCTGGCCGATTGCCAGGAGCGTGATCCCGCCAAGTCCGAACTCTTCCTCGTCGAAGGCGATTCGGCCGGTGGTTCGGCCAAGCAGGGGCGCAACCGGCATAATCAGGCGATCCTGCCCCTGAAGGGCAAAATTTTGAACGTCGAGCGCGCGCGCTTCGACAAGATGCTGTCGTCCAAGGAAGTCGGCACGCTGATCCAGGCGATGGGCACGGGCATCCGGGACGATTTCAACCTGGAAAAGCTGCGCTACCACAAGATCGTCATCATGACCGACGCGGACGTCGACGGCGCGCATATCCGCACGCTGCTGCTGACCTTCTTCTATCGCCAGATGCCGCAGATCATCGATGGCGGGCATCTCTATATCGCCCAGCCGCCGCTGTATAAGGCGACGCGCGGCCGGTCGGAGGTTTACCTCAAGAACGAGGCCGCGCTGGAGCAATATCTGGTCGACAATGGCGTCGAATCGATGGCGCTGGAAACCGGCAAGGGTCCGCGCACCGGCGAGGATCTGCGCAGCCTGATCGAACATGCCCGCCGGATGCGCGCGGTGATGCGCTATGTGCCGCGCCGCTACAATCCCGCCATCATCGAGGCGCTGAGCCTGAATGGCGCGCTCGATCCTGAACTGGACACGCAAACGCAGGCGCAGCGGCTGGCTGCGACCGTCACCTGGATGGGGGCGCAGGATGTCGAAGGCCGCTGGACCGGCAGCGTCGCCGAAGAGGGCGGCTTCCACTTCCAGCGCCTGTGGCGCGGCGTCACCGACCATCATGTGATCGAGGGCGGTTTCGTCGGGTCGGCCGAGGCGCGCAAGCTGCACAGCATTGCGGCCGAGGATGCCGGCAGCTATCTGACCCCCAGCCGCCTGATCACGGTCAAGGCGCTGGCCGCCGAAGCCAATGACGACGATCTGCCCGCCGCCCCGACCAAGGGCGCGATGGTGACGCGGCCGAGCGAGTTGCTCGATGCGATCCTGACCGCCGGGCGCAAGGGGCTGGCGATCCAGCGGTACAAGGGGTTGGGCGAGATGAACGCGGAACAGCTGTGGGAAACCACGCTGGACCCGGACAATCGCTCGATGTTGCGGGTCGAGGTGGAGCAGGCGGACGTCGCCGACGAAATCTTCACCCGCCTGATGGGCGATGTGGTCGAGCCGCGGCGCGAGTTCATTCAGGACAATGCGCTGAACGTCGCCAATCTGGATGTCTGATCGCCATGAACAGGTCCGGTGCGGCTGGTGCGGCACGGACCCGTTCTATAGCGCCTATCATGACGCGGAATGGGGCGTGCCGGAGCGCGATTCGCGGATGCTCTGGGAAATGCTGATGCTGGAGGGGTTCCAGGCGGGCCTGTCCTGGATCACGATATTGCGCAAGCGCGAGGGGTTTCGCGCCGCTTTTGCCGGGTTCGATCCCGACAAGGTCGCGGCCTTCACCGACACCGATATAGAGCGGCTGATGGGCGATCCGGGCATTGTCCGCGCGCGGGCGAAGATCGTCGCGACCATCGCGGGCGCGCGCATCTTTTGCGCGATGCGCGATTCGGGTGAGGATTTCGCCGCCTATGCCTGGTCTTTCGTCGACGGCGTGCCGGTACAGGGCGACGGGGTGACCTTTCCGGCGCAAACGCCGCTGTCCGTCGCCCTCTCGAAGGATTTGAAGGCGCGCGGTTTCAAATTCGTCGGCCCGACCATCGCCTATGCCTGGATGCAGGCGACCGGCCTGGTCAATGACCATGCCGCCAACTGCTTTCGCCGCGACCCGCTGCGGCCATGAAGGTGGCGCACCTGCTTTTGCCCGTTGCGCTGCTCTATGGGTGCGGGGAGGGGGGAACGGGCGCGAATCAGACGCAGCCTGCGCCGACGAACGCGATCGCCACGCCCATCGACAAGGACGCCGCCGCCAACGCAGCGATAGCGACATCCCCGCCGTCCGCGACGCCGCCCAAGCCTTTGGTTTCACGTGAAACACCACCGCCTCGCCCGGCGGCGGCCGATTATCGCGCGATCGGCACCGAACCCTTCTGGGCGGTCACCATTCGGGGATCGACGGCTATATTGGAGCGGCCGGACCAGGCGCCGCTACGCTTTTCCGTACAGGTCGATGGGGATGACAAGGCAGTGCGCTATCAGGGCGACGGCTTCGCCATGATGCTGACGCAGGGGCCATGCAGCGACGGGATGAGCGATGCGATCTGGTCCGACCGGGTCCAGGTGGCGTTTGGCGAAGGGACGTTGAAGGGGTGCGGCGGTGCGCGGGATGAGGGTGACGACACGCCATAAGGGGCGTCGCCTTTAGTCGGCGCGCATCGCTTCGGCGACCAGCGCTTCGGCCTCCATCAACAGCGCATCTTCGGCTGCCGTCTGCGCCACATGCTCGCGGCCGATCAGGATCAGCACGGGCACGGCGAGCGGACTGACCCGCTCCAGCGTGACATGCAGCATGGTCGTCGCCGCCCGGTCGATCAGGTCGCCCAGCCGCCCGACATCGGTCATCCGCGCGCGCGCATCGGCCCAGGCGGCTTTCAGCAGCAGATGATCGGGCTGATATTTGCGCAGCACATCGTAGATCAGGTCGGTGGAGAAGGTGACCTGCCGCCCGGTCTTGCGCTTGCCGGGATGCTGGCGCTCGATCAGGCCCGAAATCACCGCCACATCGCGAAAGGCGCGCTTCAGGAGGCTCGACTGCTCGACCCAGTCGATAAATTCATGGTCGAGAATATCGGCGGAAAACAGGCTCTTCGGATCCGTCACGGGCTTCAGTCCATAGACCGCCAGCGCATAGTCGTTGGAGACGAAACCCAAGGGCATCAGCCCCTGGGTCTCCATCCGCCGGGTCAGCAACATGCCGAGCGACTGGTGCGCATTCCAGCCCTCGAAACTGTAGCAGACGAGATAATGGCGCCCTTCATGCGGGAAGGTTTCGATCAGGAGCTGGCCGGGCTGGGGCAGGGCGGAGCGCAGCTTCTGCATCTCCAGCCATTCGCGCACATCGGGTGGAAAGCGATGCCATTCCTGCGGCGCCGCCAGGAAATGCCGCACCCGGTCGGCGAGGCGGGTGGACATCGCCATGCGGGTGCCGCCCCAACTGGGAATGCGCGCCTGTTTCGATGTCGCCCGGACGGTGAGGTCGGACGTATCCATCCGCACCACCTCCAGCGCCATGCCGGAGAAGAAGAAGCTGTCGCCAGGGCGTAGCTGCGCGGCGAAGCCTTCCTCCACCGTGCCGAGCTTGCGACCGTTGGCGAAGCGGACGGCCAGCGCGGGTTGATCGACGATGATGCCGGCGTTCAGGCGATGTTGCTGGACGAAGCGGGGGTGGGAGACGCGCCAAGTGCCATCATCGTCCTGCGTCAGTCGCTTGAACCGGTCATAGGCGCGCAGGGCGTAGCCGCCACCCTCGATAAAATGCAGCACATGGTCGAACGCTTCGGCCGTCAGCGCGCTATAGGGTGTGGCGGATCGCACTTCCTCCAGCAATTCCTCCGCCCGGAATGGCCCGGCGCAGGCCAGGCCCATGACATGCTGGGCCAGCACGTCCAGGCTGCCGACGCGGAAATCGTCGGCGTCGCGCTCGCCCGCTTCGACCGCGTCCAGCGCGGCGCGCGCCTCCAGATATTCGAAGCGGTTGCCGGGGATCAGGATCGCCTCGCTCGACTGATCGAGCCGGTGATTGGCCCGGCCGATGCGCTGGAGCAGGCGCGAGCTGCCCTTGGGCGCGCCCATCTGGATTACGCAATCGACATTGCCCCAATCGACACCGAGGTCGAGCGACGCCGTCGCCACGAGCGCGCGCAGCTTGCCCGCGGCCATGGCCGACTCTACCTTGCGCCGCGCCTCGATCGACAGGCTGCCATGGTGGATGGCGATCGGCAGGTTGGCGTCGTTGGCGGACCAGAGTTCCTGGAAGATGAGTTCGGCGAGGCCCCGCGTGTTGCAAAAGACCAGGGTGGTTTGCCGCGCCTCGATCTCCGCCATGACCTGCTTCGCGGCATATTTGCCCGAATGGCCCGACCAGGGGACGCGGCCTTCGGGGATGAGGATAGCGACGTTCGGCTCCGCGCCTGCCTCCCCCATCACCGGCGTCACTCTGTCGATATCGCCATCGGGCGCGAGCCAGGCGCGATAGGCATCGACATCGGCCACGGTCGCGGACAGGGCGACGCGGCGCAGCGCCGGATTGATCGCCTGCAACCGCGCCATCGACAGGTTGAGCAGGTCGCCGCGCTTCTGGGTGGCGAAAGCGTGGACCTCATCGACGATCATGGTCCGCAGGTCCGAGAACAGCAAAGCGGCGTCGGGATAGCTGAGCAGCAGCGACAGCGATTCGGGGGTGGTCAGCAATATTTGCGGCGGGCGCACCCGCTGGCGCGCCTTGCGATCGGACGGGGTATCGCCGGTGCGCGTCTCCACGCTGATGGACAGGCCCATCTCCTCGATCGGGGTCAGCAGGTTACGGCGCACATCCACCGCCAGCGCCTTCAAGGGCGAAACATAGAGGGTGTGCAGCCGGTCGGTCGGATGGGCGATCAGGTCGGCCAGGCTGGGCAGGAAACCCGCCAGCGTCTTGCCCGCCCCGGTCGGCGCGACCAGCAGCGCGTGATCGCCCTTCGCCGCCGCCGCCAGCATGTCCATCTGGTGCCGCCGCGGTAGCCAGCCGCGCGACGCGAACCAGTCTTCGATAATGGCGGGAAGGGCTGGCGGCATCCTGGAGATGTAGGGGGCCATGACGCCGCTGTCACCGTCTGCGCTTTGCCATGGCGTGCGGCCATGATAGGTTAGGCATCTTCCCTCAGGACCGCGCAACGCTCCGCCGAATGAGGCGTTTAGGGTGTCGCGCGGCATAGCGCATGGAGAGAGTGGCCATGACCGAAAAAATCAGCACACAGCCGATGCCGGACGTTTTTTTCGACATCTGGTTCATGCCGGCCGCCTTCTGGACCCAATGGTGGGGCTTTTATGCCGAGACTTTGCAGGTCGGTCGTTTTGGTACGCCGCATAGCCTGGTCAAGCCGGATCAGGCGCCGGTCGATCTGGAGGTCGAAGAAGGGCTGGTCGCCTGACCTTCACGAACGGGCCTTCGGAATAATCATATAGCGGCGAGAAATAATCTTACGCGCCCTCTGGCCCTTCAGCGCTGCCCTGCGTTACACTCCTGCCCATGACAGCGACGCACCAGACGCCGCCGCAGCAGGAGAAACGATATGACCGGCGAAACGCCCCCTAAACTGTCCGAAGCCGAGCTGACCGGGGTGGCAGCCCCAGGCAACCGCCGCCGCCCCAAGGCGCCGATCATGGAGATTGATGGCCGCAAGCTGAAGCCGGCCACGCTGATGATGGGCCATGGCTATGACCCGACGCTGTCGGAGGGGTCGCTCAAGCCGCCCATCTTCCTCACCTCCACCTTCGCCTTCGAAAGCGCGGCCGCGGGCAAGCGCCATTTCGAAGGCGTGACCGGCATCCGCCCCGGCGGATCGGAGGGGCTGGTCTATTCCCGTTTCAACGGCCCCAATCAGGAGATTTGCGAGGATCGGCTGTCGGTATGGGAGGAGGCGGAGGATGCCCTGCTCTTTTCCAGCGGCATGTCGGCGATCGCCACCACATTGCTGGCGCTGGTGCAGCCGGGTGACGTCATCGTCCATTCAGCGCCGCTCTATGCCGCGACCGAATCGCTGATTGGGCGCATATTGGGCAAATTCGGGGTGCAATGGCTCGATTTCCCGGCCGGCGCGACGCCGGAAGAGATTGGCGCGGTGATCGAAAAGGCCAAGGGGCTGGGCCGCGTTGCCCTGCTCTATCTGGAAAGTCCGGCCAATCCGACCAATGTGCTCGTCGATGTAGAGGCCGTGGTTGCGCAGCGCGACTCGCTGTTCGCAGGGGAAGCGCATGTCCCGCCGATCGCCATCGACAATACGTTCCTGGGTCCGTTGTGGCTCAAGCCGCTCGCCCATGGCGCGGACCTCGTCATCTACAGCCTGACCAAATATGCCGGCGGCCATAGCGATCTGGTCGCGGGCGGGGTGCTGGGGTCCAATGCGCTGATCATGACCATCCGGTTGATGCGCAACACGATCGGCACGATCCTTGACCCCCATAGCGCCTGGATGCTGCTGCGGTCGCTGGAGACGCTGGAATTGCGGATGAGCCGGGCGGGCGAAAATGCGGAGACGGTCTGCGCCTGGCTGAAGGACCAGCCGCAAGTGGAGAAGGTGGTCTATCTGGGCTTCCCCGAAACCGAGCGGCAGGCCGATATCTATCGCCGCCATTGCACGGGCGCGGGATCGACCTTTTCGCTCTATCTGAAGGGCGGCGAGGCGGAGGCGTTCGCGTTCCTCGACGCGCTCAAGATCGCCAAGCTGGCGGTCAGCCTGGGCGGGACCGAGACGCTGGCCAGCCATCCCGCCGCGATGACGCACCTGTCCGTGCCAGCCGAGCGCAAGAAGGCGCTGGGCATTGGCGACAATATGGTGCGCATCTCGATCGGCTGCGAAGATGCCGACGATCTGATCGCCGATTTCGCCCAGGCATTGCGGCAGATCGGATGAGCCATGACCCGTCCGTTGCTATTGGTGGGCCAGCCGTTGCTGGCGCCACTATTGCCGCTGTTGCGTGCGGATCATGACGTTATCGTCCTTTGGGAAGCGCACACGCCGGGCGACTTGGCCAAAGTGGACGCGCTGGTTTGGGCGGGCGAATTCCCGCTAGGCCGTAATCTGATCGATGCGATGCCGCGGCTGCGCCTGATCGCCTGCTTCACCGTGGGCTATGACGGCGTCGACGTGGCGCTGGCGCGGGAACGCGGCATCGCGGTGGCCCATGCCGGGAACGCCAATGCCGACGACGTCGCCGATCACGCCATCGGCCTGATACTGGCCCATCGCCGCTGGATCGTGGCGGGCGACCGCCAATTGCGAGCCGGTCAATGGACGATCGAGAGCAAGACGCGGACCCGGTCCATGGGCGGCGCGCGGTTGGGCATCGTCGGAATGGGGGCGATCGGCGTAGCCGTGGCGGAACGAGCACGCGCTATGAAAATGCGCATCGGTTGGTGGGGTCCACGGGCCAAGCCCAATCTGTCCTGCCCGCGTGCCGATAGTCTGGAGGCGCTGGCGCGGGGCAGCGACATTCTCGTCATCGCGGCCCGTGCCGATGCGCATAATCGTGGCATGATCGACGCGCGCATTCTCGACGCGCTGGGGCCGGACGGATTGCTGGTCAATGTCGCGCGCGGACAATTGGTGGACGAGGTTGCGCTGGTCGCCGCGCTACGCGACGGGCGACTGGGCGGCGCGGCGCTCGATGTGTTCGACCCCGAACCCACCGATCCGTCACGCTGGGCCGATATAGCCAATGTGGTGCTGACCCCGCACGTGGGCGGCGCGACGCATGAGGCGGTCGGCCGCATGGCGCAGGTGCTGATGGCCAATCTCGCCGCGCATTTCGCTGGCGAAGAATTGCCGTCCCCGGTGCCGGCGGACGGATGACGCGAATCGATCAGAGCGGTAAGAAAGCGCCCAGATGACGACCATCGGACAATGAGGATAATGCGAAGGAAGACGACCCGCAGGCCGTCAACGCATCAGAATTTGAATATGGTGCCCAGATAGACCGCCTGACTATCCTGACGCTCATCGGTCATCGGGGTCAGGCGACCGGCCACGCTATTATTATAGCGCACGCCCGCGGTGACGTTCAGATTGCGCGTCAGCGAATAGGAGCCGGCCAGATCCAGCGAATAATCCTTGTCCGCCGACGGATTGCGAACGGTCGTCGCAACACCAGCTTCGCGGCGATTCTCCAACATCATCTTGGTGCTGAACCGATCCTTCTTGCCGTCATCCAGCGAGAAATTCTTCGCATCGACCATCGTTTCGACCGGCACCGGGTCGAGCGCCTTGCGACCGACCGCGTCGGGCAGGGCAAACTTGCGCCAGCTATGCGCGCCGTTCAGGCTGAAAGCGACGGGCTTGATATCGATCGCATCGACGGTGCGGTTCACCGCGACCCGGTCTTCACCCGCCGCGCGCACCATCACAGTTACCGACCGCTGGCCGCTTAGGGAACCGCTGGTCGGCGTGAAACGAAAGCCTTGCCGTCCAGCAGAGGCCACTATCTTCGCATAGGCCGCAGCCAAGCGCGGGTCTTTGATCGTGGGGGTGAAGGACGAAATGCTGCCCAGCGAACCGAGCGATACAGGCGCTTCGCCGCGCTGACGCATGAAATCGGACGCCGCGCCGAACGCAGGAGACAGCATGAAGCCAGCGACGGCCAGCGCCGCGCCTGTTCCTGCCAAATATCCCCTATTCACACGCATGACCCGATTCTTTTCCCCGCTCATATGTCTTGCGTAACGCTCTACACCGGCAAAGCCTCCACTGGCTAGGGGCAGAACGCCTTTTTGTCCGAGCTGTTGCATGGAACACACAGGCGGGAAGCCGTCGAACGGGAGCGTTACCAGCACCCGTCGCGGCGCGACCCGTCGCGCGCGACTTCGCGCCCCCTTGCCCCACAACGCACGGTCACTATAGAAGCGGTCAGTTTCTCGTCTTTTTCATGCTAGGACAAGCCTGATGGTCCGCCGCCTTCCCGCCTCTGCAACCGCCGGCCTGCTGCTGGCCGCGCTCCTTCCGCTGGCTGCCTGTGGCGGCGGCGCAAAGGACCGGCCCAAGACCGATCTTGCCGCATCTAGGGTCACGACGATCGGCGTCAACGCCTATCTGTGGCGCGCATCGCTCGACACTTTGTCCTTCATGCCGATGGTCCAGACCGATTCGAACGGCGGCGTGATCGTCACCGACTGGTATGCCAATCCGGGCAGCCCCAATGAACGGATGAAGCTGACGGTGTCGATTCTGGACCAGGATCTGCGCGCCGACGCGCTCCGCGTCGCGGCCAGCCGTCAGGTCAACCAGGGCGGCCAGTGGGTCGACGCCCCGGTCGCCGCGGCCACCGTCCAGAAGCTGGAGGAAGTGATCCTGACCAAGGCGCGCGACCTGCGCCGCACGGCGATCGGCTGACACCGCGCTTTGGGCGGCGTTGGCGCGACGCCCCATTTTTCTGACCTATCGGGGCTGGGCTTGGAAAGGCCCAGCCCGATCGCATTTGTAAGGACATGACATGCAGAGGCGCTTCAACCCGCTTGAGGCCGACGCCCGCTGGCAGGCGACCTGGGACGAACGGCAGAGTTTCAAGGCCGACGACGCATCGTCCAAGCCGCGCAGCTATGTGCTGGAGATGTTCCCCTATCCGTCGGGGCGCATCCATATTGGGCATGTCCGCAATTATTCGATGGGCGACGTGCTGGCGCGATTCCGCCGGATGACGGGGCATGAAGTGCTGCATCCGATGGGCTGGGACGCGTTCGGGATGCCGGCCGAAAATGCGGCGATGGAAAAGAAGGTCCATCCGGGCGAATGGACGCGGTCCAACATCGCCAATATGCGCGCGCAGCTCAAAAAGCTGGGCTTTGCGATCGACTGGAGCCGCGAACTCGCCACCTGCGAGCCGGACTATTATGGCCATGAACAAGCGCTGTTCCTGGACATGCTGGAAGCGGGCCTGGTCTATCGCAAGGAATCGGCGGTCAATTGGGACCCGGTCGATATGACGGTGCTAGCCAACGAGCAGGTGATCGACGGACGCGGCTGGCGGTCGGGCGCGCTGGTCGAGAAGCGCAAGCTGTCCCAGTGGTTCCTCAAAATCACCCAGTTCGCCGACGATCTGGTTGCGGGCCTGGCCACGCTGGACCAGTGGCCGGACAAGGTGAAGCTGATGCAGGAAAACTGGATCGGCAAGTCGGTCGGCCTGCAATTTCACTTCGAGCCGGTCGCGCCGTTCGACAGCCGGATCGACGTCTATTCGACCCGGCCCGACACGATTTTCGGGGCGAGCTTCGTCGCGATCGCGGCAGACCATCCGATCGCGCAGGCGGTCGCCGCGACCAACCCGCAAGCGGTCGCGTTCATCGAACAATGCAAGGCAGGCGGCACCACCGCTGCCGAGCTGGAAACGGCGGAGAAGCTGGGCTTCGACACCGGCCTGAGCGTCGTGCATCCGTTCGATCCCGACTGGCACCTGCCTGTGTTCATCGCCAATTTCGTGCTGATGGACTATGGCACCGGCGCGGTCATGGGCGTGCCCGCGCACGACCAGCGCGACCTGGACTTTGCGCGCAAATATATGCTGCCGGTCGAACGTGTTGTTGCGCCAGAAGGCGAAGCCGACACGCCGATCCATGACGAGGCCTATACCGGCCCCGGCAAGTTGGTGAACTCGCGTTTCCTGGACGGGATGAGCGTGGACGCGGCCAAGGCCGCCGTCATCGCGCGGGCCGAATCGGAAGGCTGGGGCGCGGGCAAGACCGTGTTCCGGCTGCGCGACTGGGGCGTGTCGCGCCAGCGTTACTGGGGCACGCCGATCCCGGTCATCCATTGCGCGACGTGCGGCCCGGTGGGCGTGCCCAAGGAACAGTTGCCGGTCATCCTGCCCGAAGACATCACGTTCGACGTGCCGGGCAATCCGCTGGACCGCCATCCGACCTGGAAACATATCGACTGCCCAAGCTGCGGCCAGCCGGCGGTGCGCGAAACCGATACGCTCGATACCTTCGCCGATTCGAGCTGGTATTTCATCCGCTTCGCCAGCCAGCCGTCGGACAAGCCGTTCGATCGGAAGACAGTCGAAAAATGGCTGCCGGTCGGGCAGTATATCGGCGGCGTGGAACATGCGATCCTGCATCTCCTCTATGCCCGCTTCTGGACCCGCGCCCTCCAGCATATGGGGCAGTTGGGCTTTGCCGAGCCGTTCACCGGCCTGTTCACGCAGGGGATGGTGACGCATGAGACGTATAGCCGCGAACAGGGCGAGGGCCTGCCCCCTGTCTATTTCGCGCCGGGCGAGATCGACCGGACGTCCGAGGGGGCGACGCTGATCGCCGACGCTGCGCCGGTCGAAGTCGGCCGCGTGATCAAAATGTCCAAGTCCAAGAAGAATGTCGTCGATCCCGACGACATCATCGCCCAATATGGCGCGGACGCGGTGCGCTGGTTCATGTTGTCGGACAGCCCGCCCGAACGCGACCTGCCCTGGACCGAGGCCGGGATCGAAGGCAGTTGGCGCTTCGTCAACCGCGTCTGGCGGCTGTTTGGCGACTGCGATGCAAGCGCCGAGGGCCAGGACAAAGCGCTGGACCGCAAGCTGCACCAGACCGTCGATGGCGTCGCGCGGGATATCGAGGCGCTGGGCTTCAACAAGGCCGTCGCCAAAATCTACGAACTCACCAACGCGATCGAGAAGGCCAAGCCGTCCGCGTCGCGCACCGCCGCGATCCGCGGACTCGCCCTGCTGGTCGCACCGATGACCCCGCATCTGGCCGAAGAAGGCTGGGCGGAGATGGGTGGAGAAGGCCTGATCGCCGACGCCGCCTGGCCGCCGGTCGATCCCGCGCTGCTGGTGGACGATGAAGTCACTATCGCCTGCCAGGTGATGGGCAAGCTGCGCGACACCATCACCGTGCCCAAAGGGACGGCGAAGGACGAACTGGAACGGCTGGCGCTGGCCGCTCCGAACGTCGTGCGCATCCTCGACGGCGCGACGCCCAAGAAGATCATCGTGGTGCCCGACCGGCTGGTGAATATCGTCTTCTAAAACGGCCTGGAAGGCAGGAAGGGGCTTCGACAAGCTCAGCCCGAACGGTTAAAGGTCTCACCCATGAAGCGCATCCTGCCCCTGCTCGCCATCCCGTTGCTCCTCTCCGCTTGCGGGCTGCGCCCCGTTTATGGCGGTGGCGGGCAGGGCGCGGTGGCGCAGGCTCTGGGCAATGTCACGGTCGAACCGATCGAGGGCAAGGGCGGCTGGCTGGTGCGCAACGCGCTGAACGACCGGCTTTCGGCGATGCGCAGCGGATCGGGTCCGCGCTACAAATTGGTGGTGAAGCTGGACGACGATATCAGCGGCTTTGGCCTGCGGTCCGATGCCGCGATCACGCGCGAGCGGCGCACGTTGCGGGCGCGTTATCAACTGGTGGATGAAACCACCGGCGCGCAGTTGCTGGACGATACCGCCGGGTCCGATGCGGGCATCGATGTCACGTCGAGCGAATATGCCACGATCGCGGCCGAAGACACGGCGCTGGAACGGCTGTCGCAGACGGTGGCGGACCAGATCGTCACCCGGCTGGCGCTCTATTCGCGCAAGGCCGCGAATCCTTGAAGGCCAATCGCGGCCAGATCGAACGGGCGCTCGACGCGCCGGGTCAGGGCGCTTCGGCGGATATCCGCTTCTTCCTGCTCTATGGCCCGGACGAAGCGGGCAGCCAGTCGCTGGCGAAACGGCTGGAGCGCGCCATGGGGCCGCAGGCCGAGCGGGTCGACCTGGACGGCGCGACGCTGAAGGACGATCCCGCCCGGCTGTCCGACGAAGCCGCATCCTTTTCCATGTTCGGCGACAAACGCTGGATTCGCATCAGCGGCATGGGCGAGGAATCGGTCCCGGCGCTGACCGCCCTGCTGGAGGCGGAAGCCGCCGGCAACCCGGTGATCGCGGTCGCCGGCGCGCTGAAAGCCACGTCGAAGCTTGTCAAGCTGGCGCTGGATCACAAGGCGGTGATGGCCTGTATCTCCTACCAGCCCGACGCGCGCGAATCGGAACAGATCGCAGTCGGCATCGCGCGCGACGGCGGGCTGCGCCTGCCATCCGACCTCGCCCGCCGCATCGTCGACCTGGCCAATGGCGACCGCGCGCTGATGACCGGCGAGATCGAGAAACTGATCCTCTATCTCGACGCCGCGCCCGACCGCCCGCGCGAAGCGACGGCGGAGGCGCTCGACGCGCTGTCCGCCGACAATCCCGATACGGAGGTCGGCCCGCTGGTCAACGCCGTGCTGGGCGGCGACCTGAAAGCCATGCACCGCGAACTCACCAGCCTCAGCGAAACCGGCACGGCGATGGCCTCGGTCATCCGGCCGCTGCTGAACCGCGCGATGCTGATCGCCCATATCCGCACCGAGTTCGACGCGAGCGGCCGGCTGGACGGCGCGGTCGAGGCGGCGGGCAAGGCGGTATTCTGGAAGGAAAAGGGGCTGGTGTCGCGTCAGGTGCGGCAATGGGATGCGCCCGGCATCGCCCGCGTGCTGCAACGGCTGCTGGATGCGGAGCGCGCCACGCGGTCGGGCCGGGGGCTGGGCGACCTGATGGTCCGCCACGAATTGCTGACGATCGCGCGGCAGGCAGCGCGCGAGCGGGTCTGAATCCGAAGGCTTGAACCCCCGGTCCGCCGGGGCCATATTGCGGTCATGGACAAGCTGAACCTGAGCGAAGCCGAATGGCGCGCGCGCCTTTCCCCCGAACAATATCATGTGCTGCGCGAAGCCGGCACGGAACGGGCCTTCACCGGCCCCTATAATGGCAACAAGGCCGACGGCGTCTATTATTGCGCCGGATGCGGCGCGGAACTGTTCGACGCGGAAGAAAAATATGACAGCGGATCGGGCTGGCCCAGCTTCACCGCGCCGGTGGATATCGACGCGGTCGAGGAGATTCGCGACGCCAGCCACGGCATGGTCCGCACCGAAGTGCGCTGCGCGACCTGCGAGGGCCATCTGGGCCATGTCTTCCCTGACGGGCCGGGCGTCAACGGCCTGCGCTATTGCATGAACAGCGCCAGCCTGGACTTCAAGCCGCGCGACGAAGAGGCGTAACGGCCTACATCCGTTCGTTTCGAACCAGCGGGGTCGTCTTATTCATTCCCGGTAAAGCGCCGCTCTCCATGGAAGGCGCGACGGTCTTTTTCCGCGCCGGACGCATGATTTGCGCTGGCAGGGGCCGGGATTAGCGCGTATCCGGGGCGGCACAAATGGCAGGATCAGGCAAGAGCAAGGGCGCGCCGCGTGGCCGCGCGAAGACATGGATGCTGCGCGGGCTGAAGATCGGCCTCGCGGCGGCGGTGGCGGGCCTACTGGCGGTGGTGATCGCTGTGGTGATCGCGATGCAGTCGCTGCCCAGTTATGACAGCCTGAAATCCTCCCCCAACGGCCAGATGATCCGCGTTCATGCCGCAGACGGCAGCGTCATCGTGTCGTTGGGGCCGAGTTTCGGACGCTGGATGGATTATGACCAGATTCCGCAGGTCATGATCGACGCGATGGTGTCGACCGAGGACAAGCGTTTCTACCTGCACCCCGGCGTCGATCCGATCGGCATGGCGCGCGCCGCCTGGGTCGCGGTGGAACGACGCGGATCGGGCCGTCGCTGGCAGGGCGCATCGACCATCACCCAGCAGGTGACGCGCAACATCTTTCTCAACAACAGCTATAGTTTCGGCCGCAAGATCCGCGAAATGGTGCTGGCGCTGGCGCTGGAGCGCAAATTCTCCAAGCGGCAGATCCTCGAACTCTATCTGAACAAGGTCTATTTCGGCGGCGGCGCCTATGGCATCGACGCGGCCAGCCGCAAATTTTTCGGCCACCCCGCCACCAGCCTGGACCTGCCCGAAGCCGCGATCGTCGCCGGGCTGGTCAAGGCGCCGTCCAGCTATTCCCCCACCGCCGACGCGGACGCGGCGATCGGCCGCGCCGGGGTGGTGCTGGACCTGATGCAGGAAAATGGCGTGATTTCCGCTTCGCAGCGGGCTGACGCCGACATCCAGAATGTCAAGCTGGCGCCCGAAGCTCCGCAGAACAGCGTGCGCTATTTCACCGACTGGGCGCTGCCCCAACTCGACCTGCTGATCGACGAGCCGAACGAGCCGCTGGAAGTCTATACCACCATCGACCTCAATATGCAGAAGGCCGCGACGACAGCGATCCAGGCCAATGTCCCGTCCGGCACGCAAGGGGCGCTGGTCAGCCTGGACCGCGACGGCGCTGTGCGGGCGATGGTCGGCGGCCTCGATTATGTGACATCCAACTATAATCGCGCCACCACCGCGACGCGCCAGCCGGGGTCCGCCTGGAAGATTTTCGTTTATATGGCGGCGCTGGAGGCAGGCTATACGCCCGATACCGGCGTGACCGACGAGCCGGTGACGATCAATGGCTGGTCGCCGCGCAACAGTTCGGGCCGCTTTTCCGGCGACATCGATATCCGCACCGCCTTCGCCTATTCGATCAACACGGTCGCTGCGAAGCTGGGCGTCGAGGTCGGCTTCCCGACCGTCGCCGACATGGCCCGCCGGTTCGGTATCACGACGCCGGTCAACACCCACCCTTCCATGGTGCTGGGCACGTCCGACGTGCGCCTGATCGACATGACCCGCGCCGCCGCCTCGATCGCGCGCAAGGGCATTGCGGTGACGCCCTATGGCATTACCAAGGTTACGACCGCCGACGGCCGGATGCTCTACAGCCACCAGGACGACACCAGCCGCGTGCTGGTCGCGCCCTGGGTCGCCGCCGGCATGACCGACCTGATGCAGACGGCGGTCAGCACCGGCACCGGCAAGGCGGCGCAGATCGGCCGCCCGGTGGCGGGCAAGACCGGCACCACGACCAGCAACAAGGATGGCTATTTCCTGGGCTTTTCCAGCGGCATCACGACCGGCGTATGGATGGGACGCGACGACGCCAAGGCGGTCGGCGGACTGCAAGGCGGGCGGGCGCCGGCCCACGCCTTCGCCGATTATATGAAGGTCGCCGTCTCCAAGCGGCCGGTGGAGCAGTTCGAAACCCAGGTGACCCTGCCCGAATGGCAGTTGGAGCCGGACGAGGAAGCCTATTATGGCGGCCCCGACAACGGCATCGATGGCGGCAGGGGCGGCGGCATGATGGTCGATGAGAATGGCCTGCCGATCGAACGGCCGCGCGCCGATTCCTATGAAGCCGGGAGCGATGATCCGCAGATGGAGGTCGATCCAGAAGACCGGCCGAGGCAGGACCGACCGCAACCGCCGCGCATCGACCAGCAATGGATCGACAATGTGCTGGGCCGCGATCGCCAGCAGAGGCCGACGCCTGCACCACGCCCGTCGCCCAACCCCTGAGCCTAACCCTTCACCTCGTCATTGGCGGCGAAGCGCGTCTTGTCGAGCGCGCTGCCGTCGGGCAGCAGGAAGTCGACCTTCCCCCGGCCGAAATCGATCGCCACCCGGTCGAAAATCTTAAGCGCGCTGATGCCCAGCAGCAGCGCCGGCTTGTCCTGCATCCCCAGTTCGGCAAAGGGGCTGGCGTCGGCGAACAGCACGGGCACGTCGATCAGATTGACGCGGCCCATGCGCACCGACTTGATCCGCCCGACCTGCCCCGTCAGCGTGCCACCAGTGACGCTGGTCAGCGCCGCCGTCATCATCGCGGGGGCGCGCTTCTTCGCCATCAGCTTGTCGCGCAGCGCGATATTGCCGATGCTGAAATTGGTGCCGGTGTCGAGCATGATGTTGACCCGCATCCCGTTGACTTCGGAATCGAGCAGGATCAGCTGACCCCGCTTGCGCCGCGCCTCCACCACGATGGCATCGGGATCGGCCGACAGCCGACGGCGGGGGTTGCTGCCGCTGATTTCCATCCGGCCGGTGCGGAAATCCAGCGTCAGCCGCTTCGCGTGCAAACTGTCCAGCCCCAATAGGCCCGGCGCGCCCAGATGTTCGCCTTCCAGCACCGGCGCCTCGATATCCTCGATGGTGCCGCCACCAAAGCCCAGCCGCGGCACCGCGACCGTCCCGGCTTCCGACCGGCCGGTCATGCTGATGATCGTGACATTGGCGCGCGGCGACAGCGCCAGCTCCTGCGCCAGATCGCGCGCGATCACGGTGCGCTGCGATCCGGTGTCGATGATGAAGTTCCACGGCCCCTTGCCGTCGATCGAAATCGGGATGGTCACCCGTGCGTCCAGCGCGGGACCGGTCTGGACGACCGTCGGCGGCACGTCGGGATCGAGGATCGCAGGGGCGGGCAGGGACGCATCCTGAGTGGCCAGCGCAGGATCGCCGATCGCCAGCGCGAACCCCAGCAACATCCTCATGCAGAGAAGGAGCCGTCCCATATCCTCATCCTTCCATTTTATGCCTCGCTTATACCATGGAAGGCCATGGTCGCACCAGCGGCACCGCCCGGCGCGAATTGCGGTGGAAAGGCGATTTTCCGCCGCTGCGGCCTGCTATCATGTCTTGACTTGACCATGGGCCGATCGCTAAACGCCAAATGATAGCGCCCTTCCGTTCGGAACGGGACTCGACCGGCGTCCTGCCTGGTTCGCAATCCTTCCCCTTTCAGCCCTACTTTACCCTCTCGCCATCGGACCGATTCGCAATGCACCTCAAGGACCTCAAGAAAACAGCGCCCGCAGACTTGGTCACCATGGCCGAAGAGCTGGGCGTCGAAAGCGCATCGACGCTGCGCAAGCAGGATCTGATGTTTGCGATCCTGAAGGCCGAGGCTGAAAATGGCGAGCAGATCATGGGCGAGGGCACGATCGAGGTGCTGCCCGACGGCTTCGGCTTTCTGCGCAGCCCCGAAGCGAACTTTTTGGCCGGTCCAGACGATATTTATGTCTCGCCCAATCAGGTGCGCCGCTTCGGCCTGCGCACCGGCGATACGGTGGATGGCGAAATCCGCGCGCCCAAGGATGGCGAGCGCTATTTCGCGTTGGTGAAGCTCAACACCGTCAATTTCGACGATCCCGATGTGGTCCGCCATCGCGTGAATTTCGACAATCTGACGCCGCTCTATCCCGAACAGAAGCTGACGCTCGACCCCTATGACCCGACCCAGAAGGACAAGTCGGCCCGCGTCATCGACATCGTGTCGCCGCAGGGCAAGGGCCAGCGCACGCTGATCGTCGCGCCGCCCCGCGTCGGCAAGACGGTGATGCTCCAGAATATCGCCAAGGCGATCACCGACAACCATCCCGAAGTCTTCCTGATCGTCCTGCTGATCGACGAGCGCCCGGAAGAAGTCACCGACATGCAGCGCAGCGTGAAGGGTGAGGTCGTGTCCTCCACCTTCGACGAACCCGCCACCCGCCACGTCCAGGTCGCCGAAATGGTGATCGAAAAGGCCAAGCGCCTGGTCGAGCACAAAAAGGATGTCGTCATCCTGCTCGATTCGATCACCCGCCTCGGCCGCGCATACAACACCGTCGTCCCCTCGTCGGGCAAGGTGCTGACCGGCGGTGTGGACGCCAATGCGCTGCAGCGGCCCAAGCGCTTCTTCGGCGCGGCGCGTAACATTGAGGAGGGCGGCTCGCTCTCCATCATCGCCACCGCGCTGATCGACACCGGCAGCCGTATGGACGAAGTGATCTTCGAAGAGTTCAAGGGCACCGGCAATTCGGAAATCGTGCTGGACCGCAAGGTCGCGGACAAGCGCATCTTCCCCGCGCTGGACGTCGGCAAGTCCGGCACCCGCAAGGAAGAGTTGCTGGTCGACAAGGCCAAGCTCAGCAAGATGTGGGTGCTGCGCCGCATCCTGATGCAGATGGGCACGATCGACGCGATGGAATTCCTGCTGGACAAGATGAAGGACAGCAAGACCAACGAAGATTTCTTCGACTCCATGAATCAGTAAGGGGCGCCCGCGATCCCTCCGATCGCGGCCCGATCCATCATAAATTTTGCCGCGACAGCCGGGCCATGTATATGGTCCGGCTTTCTCCTTTCCTAAATATAGGGACGTTAGCAGGCCGCCATGATCGACCTCATCGCCACCGCCGCTTCGGCGGCCCAGGGCCTCGGCTCTCCTGCCGATATCTGGCAGCACATCGTCAATGATTTCAGCAATATAACCTCACCGAGCGCGCTGGCCGCCTTTGGTCAGGTGCTGATGATCGACATTCTTCTGGCTGGCGACAATGCGATCGTCGTCGGCGCGCTGGCGGCGGGGCTTCCGGCCGCGCAGCGCAAGAAGGTGATCCTGATCGGCATCATCGCCGCGCTGGTGCTGCGCATCGCCTTTGCGCTCGTGGTCAGCCAGTTGATGCAGATTGTCGGCCTGATCCTGGCCGGTGGCCTGCTGTTGCTGTGGGTCAGCTTCAAGATGTGGCGTGAATTGCACCCCAAGCGGGGCGGGGACACGCCAGGCGACACCAGCGACGACGATGTGTCAGGCCTGCGTCCGGCCAAGAGCTTCGCCGCAGCCGCCTGGGCCGTGGCCGTCGCCGACGTCAGCATGAGCCTGGACAATGTGCTGGCCGTAGCCGGCGCCGCAAAGGACCATCCTGGCATCCTCATCATCGGGCTGATTCTGTCGGTCGCTTTGATGGGCATCGCGGCCAACATCATCGCCAAATATATCGAGCGCTTCCGCTGGATCGCCTATATCGGCCTCGCCGTCATCGTCTATGTCGCGGTGAAGATGATCTATGAAGGCTTTGTCGATCATCAGGTCGGAATATTGACGCTGTTCGGCTGAACGGCCGGCCACGCAAAAAGGGGGCGGAACCTGACAGGTTCCGCCCCCTTTTTTTGTGCTTCAGCAGAGCATCAGGGGATGAGGATCGTCGCCCCCATCGTCTGCCGCGCCTCCAGCGCGCGGTGCGCCTCGGCCGCGTCCTTCAGGGCGAAGCGCTGGCCGATCACCGCCTTCACCACGCCGCGCCGCATCCGGTCGAACAGGCGATCCGCACTATGCGCCAGTGACTCTGGCGTGGCGATATAGTCGAACAGGGTCGGGCGGGTGACGTAGAGAGACCCGCCGCGGCTCAGGTCCAGCAGGCTGACCGGCGGCACCGCGCCCGATGCATTGCCATAGCTGACCATCAGCCCGCGCCGCTTGAGACTGGCGAGCGAGGCGGTCCAACTATCCTTGCCGATGCCGTCATAGACCACGTCCACGCCCTGGCCCCCGGTCAGGTCGCGCACGCGCGCTGCCAGATCATCGAAACCGCCATGCAGGCTGTGATCGGCCTCCACGCTTGCGGCTTTTTCGGCCGATCCGCAATGGGCGATGACGATGACGCCCTTGTCGCGCAGCCAGGGGACGAGAACGGAGCCGACCCCGCCCGCCGCCGCATGAACCAGCGCGACCTGCCCGGCCCGGAGCGCGATCGTGTCTTCGGCCAGATAGCAGGCGGTCATGCCCTTGAGCATCATCGCCGCCGCGTCCTGAGTCGAGACGCCATCGGGAATCCGCACCACCTTGTCCGCCGACACGATCCGGTGGGTGGCGTAAGACCCCAGCCCGCTGGCGCAGCCCACAACATCGCCGATCGCAAAGCCGGTGACGCCCGGACCCACCGCCGCGACCCGGCCTGCGCCCTCCGACCCCAAAGGGGTGGGCAGGGGCGCGGGATAGAGGCCGGTGCGATAATAGGTGTCGATGAAGTTGAGGCCGACCGCGTCCTGCGCGATCAGCACTTCGCCTTCACCCGGCGCGCCGGGATCGAAATCCTCGCGCGCGATCACCCCCGGCCCGCCATGGCTGCGGGCGACCATGCGCCATGCGCCGCTCATCCGGCGAGATGTTCGGCGAAGAAATCGGCGGTGCGGCCGTCCGCCAGTTCCGCGCCGGCTTCGTCGCGGCGCTCGCCCATCTCCGCGGCGAAGCCATGATCCAAACCTGCATAATCATGCAGCGTCACATGACGATTATCCGCCAGCCCTTCATGCATCGCCTTTTGCGCGTCGGGCAGGACGAAATGGTCGGCGGTCGGCACATGCAGCAGCACCGGCTTGCCGATCGCATGTTGTTCGCCCAGCAGGCCGTCGATGCCGACGCCATAATAGCCGACGAACGCATCGCCATCGGTACGGCAGGCGCTCATGAAGGCCAGCCGCCCGCCCAGGCAATAGCCGACCAGACCGACCTTGCCGCCACCGGCCGCGGCGCGCGCGGCCTTGATCGTCGCTTCGATATCGCGAATGGCCTGATCCTGGTTGAGCTTTTGCATCAGGCCGATCGCGGCCTGGAAATCCTCCGGCACGTCGGCATCCAGTTCGACATGCGGCTCCTGCCGCCAGAACAGGTCGGGCGCATAGGCGACATAGCCGGCCTTGGCCCAGCTATCGCATTTTGCGCGAATCCCCTCATTCACCCCGAAAATTTCCTGGATGACGATGATCGCCGCGCTCGCCTCTGCTTCGGGTTTCGCCACATAGGCGTCGAATTGCCTGTCGCCGTCCAATGTCGAGATAGAAGTGAAGTCGCCCATGCCGATATCCTTGCCGCTATGAGAATGGAACGCATATTGGCCGATCCAGACCGAGGCGCAACCGCCCGCCGCGTTAAAAAATTTGCGTTGGTCCGGGCAATTGCGGCATGACAGCGCGCATAACATGCAAGGGCCGAAAGAAAGGGCAGCGACATGAAGGTTACCGTAGACGTGGACTGCACGCCTGCCGAAGCGCGCTCTTTCCTGGGCCTGCCCGATGTCACCCCCATCCACGACAAATATATCAAGACAATGCTCGACGGGTTCGATGGCGTCGCCAATGTCGAGCAGATGGAGACGTTGTTCAAAAGCTTTTCGCCCATGGGTGATGCGGGGATGCGCCTGTTCCAGCAGATGATGAATATGGGCCTGGCGGGCATGTCCGGCGGCGACAAGAAATAGGCCTGTGTCCGGTTCCGACGGCGACACGATCTTCGCCCTGTCGAGCGGTGCGCCGCCGGCGGGGATTGCGGTCATAAGGATCAGCGGCGTCGGGGCCGGGGCAGCGCTTGCTGCTTTGGCCCGCCGCTTGCCATCCCCCCGCACCGCCAGCCTGGCGCTGCTGAAAGACCCGCGCGACGATGCGCCGCTCGACCGGGCGCTATTGCTGTGGCTGCCCGGTCCCGCCACCGTCACCGGCGAGGACATGGCCGAACTCCATTGCCATGGCGGCCGCGCCGTGGTCGCCGCGGTCGAGGGCGCGCTGGCCGCCATGCCCGGATTGCGCCGGGCCGCGGCGGGGGAATTCACCCGCCGCGCCTTTGTCCATGGTCGCATGGATTTGAACGCGGTGGAGGGCCTGTCCGACCTGCTCGCCGCCGAAACCCAGAGCCAGCGGCGCGCCGCCTTGCTCATGGCGGAGGGGCATTTTTCGCGCCGCATCGACGACTGGCGACTGAGCTTACTGGATCTATCCGCCATGGCCGAAGCCGCGCTCGATTTCTCCGACGAGGATGACGTGCCCGACGCCGCGATCGAAACCCGGATCGGCGCAGGCATCGTCGCATTGGCGCAGGATGTCGCCGCCATCCTCGCCGCGCCGTCCGCAGAGCGGCTGCGCGACGGCATCCGCGTGGTCCTGGCCGGGCCGCCCAATGCCGGCAAGTCGACCCTGCTCAATGCGCTGGTCGGGCGCGACGCGGCGATCGTGTCCGACGTCGCCGGCACCACCCGCGACCGGATCGAGGTGCCCGCCGCGATCGGCGGCACCGCCTTCCTGTTCACCGACACCGCCGGCCTGCGCGGCGAGACGGACGATGCGATCGAGGCGATCGGCATCGACCGCGCCCGCGCGGCGTTGGACGCGGCCGACATCATCCTGTGGCTGGGCGATGCGGCCGACCTGCCCCGCGACGATGCCTTGTTAATTGCGGCCCAATCCGATCGCGCCGAGGCAGGTCGGCCCGGCCTGCGCCTTTCCGCCCGCACCGGCGAGGGCATGGACAGGTTGGTCGCTACGCTTCAGGAACGTGCAGCGGCGCTGCTGCCGGGGGAGGGCGACTATGCCCTGCACGCGCGACAGAGACAGCAAGTTGGACAGTTGTACGCGCATCTCAGCGCGGCTGGCGCGACACCGGATCTGCTCGTCGTTGCTGAAGATTTGCGCCTGGCGCGCGGCACCATTGATGCGCTGACCGGGCAGGCGGGGACCGAAGATATGCTCGACCGTCTCTTTTCGGGCTTCTGCATCGGCAAATGATGCATGTTCCACGTGGAACGCTTTTGACCCCACCCCCCTGACTCTGATATGGGCCGCCCATGCAAAGCCATTATGATGTGATCGTGGTCGGCGGCGGCCATGCCGGCTGCGAGGCGGCCGCTGCGGCGGCGCGCAAGGGCGCGTCTATCGCGCTCCTGACCTTTGCCCGCGATACGGTTGGCGCCATGTCCTGCAACCCGGCGATCGGCGGTTTGGGCAAGGGCCATCTGGTGCGCGAAGTCGATGCGCTCGACGGACTGATCGCCCGTGCCGCCGACGCCGCCGCCATTCATTATAGGATGCTCAACAGCAGCAAGGGCGCCGCCGTGCAGGGGCCGCGCGTGCAGGCCGACCGTAAACGCTATCGCGCCGCCATCCACGGGATGCTTGATGCGCAAGCGGGGTTGGAGATTGTCGAGGGCGAAGCCGACGCGCTGCTGAT
This sequence comes from Sphingobium cupriresistens LL01, assembly GCF_001046645.1. Lineage (NCBI taxonomy): Bacteria > Pseudomonadati > Pseudomonadota > Alphaproteobacteria > Sphingomonadales > Sphingobiaceae > Sphingobium > Sphingobium cupriresistens. Next base: position 682,312 of record NZ_KQ130435.1, on the reverse strand, counting down.
CGCGGGCGACGCGATCGCCGGTGTGGCGCTGGCCGATGGTCGCACCATCGCTGCGCCGACCGTGGTGCTGGCGACCGGCACTTTCCTGGGCGGCAAGCTCTTTCGCGGCGACGAACGCGAGACTGGCGGCCGGATCGGCGAGCGCGCCGCCAGCGCACTGGGCGTACAGTTGCGCGCGCTGGGCCTGCCGATCGCCCGGCTTAAGACGGGCACCCCGCCGCGTCTGGACGGCCGCACCATCGATTGGGCGCGACTGGAAACGCAGCCTTCGGACGGGGAGGCGTGGACGATGTCTCCGTTGTCCACCGGCCGCATCCTGCCCCAACTGGCCTGCGCCATCACCCGCACGAATGATGCTACCCATGCGATCATCCGTGATGGCATGGACCGGTCACCCTTGTTCAGCGGGGCGATCGAGGGGCGGGGGCCGCGCTATTGCCCGTCGATCGAGGACAAGGTCTTGCGCTTCGGCGATCGCGACGGGCATCAGATTTTTCTGGAGCCGGAAGGGCTGGACGACCCGCTCATCTATCCCAACGGCATCAGCACCTCGCTGCCAACCGACGTGCAGGTCGCCATGGTGCGATCGATGCCGGGGCTGGAGCAGGTAGAGATCGCCGTGCCGGGCTATGCGGTCGAATATGACCATGTCGATCCGCGCGCGCTCGATTCCACGCTGGAAGTACGCCAGCTGACTGGCCTGTTCTGCGCCGGCCAGATCAACGGGACGACCGGCTATGAGGAGGCGGCGGCGCAGGGATTGATCGCCGGTGTCAATGCCGCTGCGCGCGCGCGCGGCGAAGCGCCCATGATCCTCGACCGGGCCAGTTCCTATATCGGCGTGATGATAGACGATCTCGTTTTGCAGGGTGTGACCGAACCCTATCGCATGCTCACCGCTCGCGCCGAATATCGGCTGCGCCTGCGCGCCGACAATGCGGAAACACGGCTAGGCCCGATCGGCCTGGCGCATGGGGTGATCGGCCCCGATCGCGCTGCCCGATTGACCGAGCGGCAGACGCAGCGGGCCGCGATCGAAGCAGACCTGGCTCAGCCCAGGACCGCCAGCGAAATGGCGCGGGCGGGCGCGGCAGTTCGACAGGATGGCGCGCGGCGCAGCCTGTTCGACTGGGCGCGCTTTCCCGAAGTCGACCGGGCGTTGCTGTGCGCGCTCGCGCCGACCCTGCGCGACGCGCCCGCCGACCTGCGCGACGAAATATGGGAGGACGCCCATTACGCCCCCTATCTGCAACGACAGGATAGCGAGATTGCCGAATTGCGTCGCAACGAGCGGGTCATCATCCCTGCCGATTTCGATTTCCGTACCATCGGCGGACTGTCCACCGAGATGATCGAGCGCCTCGACGCCGCCCGTCCAGACACGCTGGCCGCCGCCGGTCGCATCCGTGGCATCACGCCGGCGGCGCTGGCGGCCATCCTCGTCCACGTCCGCCGGGTAGCGGCGTGACCGAAGACGACGCCCGCGCCTGGCTGACGGCGCACTACGACGTTTCACGTGAAACATGGAGCAAGCTGGAGCGCTATGTCGCCATCCTGTTGTCCGCCATGGACGAGCAGAATCTGATCGCGGAATCGACCCGTCCCCATGTGTGGACGCGGCATATCGTCGATTCCGCCCAATTGCTGCTTCACACAAAGGAAGCGGGCGAGGGCGACTGGATCGATCTCGGATCGGGCGCTGGCCTGCCGGGCATCGTGCTCGCCTGTTTGTCCGATCGCCCGTTGATGATGGTGGAATCCCGGCGCAAGCGGATCGATTTTCTGGACAGCGTGATCGCCGAACTGGGCTTGACCCACGCCCGCGTCTTCGGCGGCCGCGTCGAAATGGTGCCGCCCCTGCATGCCGCCGTCATCAGCGCGCGCGCCTATGCGCCGCTGCCCAAATTGTTCGAATCGGCGCTCCATCTTTCGGATAAAAAAAGCCTCTGGGTGCTGCCCAAGGGACGAAATGCGCAAAATGAACTGGAGGCGGCGCGTCCGGCATGGCAAGGTGCGTTTCACGTGGAACCCAGCGTAACGGATGGCGATAGCGCCATCATCGTGGCCCACGCCGTGAAGCCCGCCAAAAGGAAAGGCTAAGGATGATCCGCATCGCCATCGCCAATCAGAAGGGCGGCGTGGGCAAGACCACCACCGCGATCAACCTCGCGACCGGTCTGGCCGCCACTGGGCTGCGCGTCTTGCTGGTCGATCTAGATCCGCAGGGCAATGCCTCCACTGGCCTGGGCGTCGGCCATGCCGATCGCGCCCAGTCCAGCTACGACCTGCTGGTCGGCAATTGCGCGCTGGACGACACCGTCATCGCCACCCGCGTTCCCAAGCTGGATTTGGTCCCCGCGACCCAGGATCTGTCGGGCTGCGAGATCGAATTGATCGACTATGAACAGCGCACCCACAGGCTGGAGCGCGTATTGGCCGAAGCCCAGCCGGGTCGCTGGGATATCTGCCTGATCGACTGCCCGCCCTCGCTGGGCCTGCTCACCATCAACGCCATGGTCGGCGCGCAATATCTGCTGGTTCCGCTCCAGTGCGAATTTTTCGCGCTCGAAGGTCTGTCGCAACTGCTCCAGACGGTCGAGCGTATCCGCGGCCGCTTCAACCCCGGCCTGTCGATCATGGGCGTGGCGCTGACCATGTATGACCGCCGCAATCGCCTGACCGACCAAGTTGCTGACGATGTGCGGGCCTGCCTGGGCGATCTCGTCTTCTCCACGGTTATTCCGCGCAACGTCCGCTTGTCGGAAGCGCCCAGCCATGGCGTGCCCGCCCTTATTTACGACTTCCGCTGTTCGGGGTCCGAAGCCTATATGCGTCTGGCGCGCGAACTGATCGCCCGACTGCCGCGACAGGAGGTTGCCGCTTGAGCGACGAAACGACCGACAAGCCCAAGATCGCCAAGCGCCCCCATGGTCTGGGCCGCGGCCTGTCCGCCCTGTTGGGGGACGTCGCGCGCGAGGAACCGGTATCGCCCAGCGCCATTCCCGCCAATGGCAAGGCGGTGCAGAGCATCGAAGTGTCGCTGATCCAGCCGCACCCGGAACAGCCGCGTCGCCATTTCGACGAAGGCGCGTTGCAGGAACTGGCCGAGAGCATCGCCAAGCGCGGCGTGATCCAGCCAATCATCGTGCGTCCCCATGGCGGCGGTTTCCAGATCATCGCCGGCGAACGCCGTTGGCGCGCGGCGCAGCGGGCGCAGATGCATCGCATTCCTGCGATCGTCCGCGATTTCGACGAGCAGGAAACGCTGGAAATCGCGCTGATCGAAAATATCCAGCGCGAGGATCTCAACCCGATCGAAGAGGCGGAAGCCTATCGCAAGCTGATCGCCGAATTTCATCATAGCCAGGATGCGCTGGGCCGCATTGTCGGCAAATCGCGCAGCCATGTCGCCAACCTGATGCGCCTGCTCGAATTGCCCCAGTCGGTGCAACAGCAGGTGATGGAGAGCCGGATCAGCATGGGCCATGCCCGTGCGTTGATCGGCCTGCCCGATTGCGAAGCGCTGGCGCGCCAGGTCGAAGATAAGGGCCTGTCGGTCCGCGACACTGAAAAGCTGGTGAGGCGGGTCAAGACCGGCGCCGACGCGCCCGCCGCCCGCCGCAATGCCGCAAACGGCGACAAAGACCCGGACATCGCGGCGCTGGAGCAGCATCTGGCCGATATATTGGGTCTGAAGGTCGAGATCGCGCATGAAGGCGCATCGACTGGCGGCGCCTTGTCGCTGCGCTATTCAAACCTCGACCAGTTGGACATGTTGTGCCAACGCCTGTCGGGCGAGCGCATCTAGCGCGCCGCCGTAAACCGCGGTCGTCACGGCGCACAAGCGCGACGTTCGAAAGAGTCTGGGCTATGTGGCCGTAAAGCCCGCTGGTCTTTTGTCCCCCTGCTCCTTAGATTGCAGGCATGGCCGACATGATCTCCACCCACGCCGCTGCGCCCACCATCATTCGCCGTATGGACTATCGTCCGCCCGACTGGCTGGTCCCCGACGTCACGCTCGACTTCGATCTCGATCCCGCACTGACCAGGGTGCGCGCAACCCTGTCGGTCACGCGCAACGGCGATCATGACCTCCCGCTGCGGCTCGATGGCGAGGGCATCGTGCCGCTGTCCGTGTGCGTCGATGGCCGCCCGCTGGCGCAGGACGAGTGGCATCTGGAGGCCGGCGCGCTCATCATCGCGCTGCCCGATACCGCACATAGCGTCGAAACGCTGGTGGAGCTGTCGCCGGAGGGCAATAGCAAGTTAATGGGCCTCTACGCCAGCGGCGGCCTGCTCTGCACCCAATGCGAAGCCGAAGGCTTCCGCCGCATCACCTTCTTCCCCGACCGGCCCGACATATTGTCGCGCTACAGCGTGCGGATGGAAGCGGACAAGGCGCGCTTCCCGATCCTGCTCGCCAATGGCGACCCCATCGAGCAGGGCGACCTGCCCGAAGGCCGCCACTGGGCGCGCTGGAACGATCCCTTCCTCAAGCCCTGCTATCTCTTCGCTCTGGTCGCGGGCGACCTCGCCTGTAATGCCGACCGTTTCGTCACGATGAGCGGGCGCGAAGTGCAGCTAGGCATCTGGGTGCGCGAAGCCGATCTCGCCCGGACCGATCATGCGATGCACGCGCTCAAGAACAGCATGGCCTGGGACGAGCGGGTTTATGGCCGCGAATATGATCTGGACGTGTTCAACATCGTCGCCGTGGCCGACTTCAATTTCGGCGCGATGGAGAATAAGGGTCTCAACATCTTCAATTCGCGCTATATTTTGGCCGATCCCGAAACCGCGACCGACATCGACTATGACGGGGTCGAAGGCGTGGTGGCGCATGAATATTTCCATAACTGGTCCGGCAACCGCGTCACTTGCCGCGACTGGTTCCAGCTTTCCTTGAAGGAAGGCTTCACCGTCTTCCGCGACCAGAATTTTTCCGCCGACATGGGTAGCCATGCGGTCAAGCGGATCGAGGATGTTCGCATCCTGCGCGCTGGCCAGTTCCAGGAGGATTCAGGACCGCTCGCCCATCCGGTGCGACCGGAATCCTATATGGAAATCAGCAACTTCTACACCGCCACCATCTATAATAAGGGCGCCGAGCTGATCCGCATGATGGCGTTGATGCTGGGTGCGGAGCGGTTTCGCGCAGGCACCGATCTCTATTTCGACCGGCATGACGGACAAGCCGCCACTTGCGAGGATTTCGTGCTGGCGATGGAGGAGGGCGGGGGGATCGACCTCACCCAATTCCGCCGCTGGTATGAGCAGGCCGGCACGCCGCATGTCCGCGCCCTCATCAGCCATGATCCGATCAGCCAGAGCGCCACACTGACGCTGGAGCAGACGATGCCGCCGACGCCGGGTCAGACCCACAAGCAGCCGATGGCGATCCCGCTGCGCACCGCGCTGTTCGATCCCGCCACCGGGCAGCATCGCGGCGACGAACTGCTGATGCTGACGGAGGGCAAGCAGAGCTTCACCTTCACCGGCTTTCCGGTCACGCCCATCCCGTCGATCAACCGCGGTTTTTCCGCCCCGGTGATCGTGGAAACCAACCGTAGCCAGGACGATCTCGCCTTTCTGTCGGCGCATGACGACGATCCCTTCGCCCGTTACGAAGCGATGCAGCAGTTAATGGTCAATGTGCTGGTCGGCCGCATCGCGGGCCACGCCACCGACGACGCGACGGTGATCGACGCCGTGCGCAACACAATCACCGATCCGTTGCTGGACCCCGCCTTTATCGCAGAAACGATCCGCCTGCCCAGCGAAGCCTATCTGGGCGACCAGATGCGCCTGGTCGATCCCGACGCGATCCATGCGGCGCGCGATGCGTTGCAACAGCAGATCGGCGCCGGGCTGGAACCGCTGTGGCGCGATATCCATGCACGGACCAAGGCGAACGCCTTCTCCCTTTCTCCCGCCGCCAAGGGCGCTCGCAAGCTGCGTAACGCGGCGCTCCATTATCTGGTGGCGTCGGGCGCGCAGGATGGCCCTGCCATCGCCTTCGTCCAGTTTAGCGAGGCCGATAATATGACCGAGCGTCAGGCGGCGCTGGGCACGCTGGCCAATGGCGCCAGCCCGGAGCGGGAGGCGGCGCTCGACATCTTCTACAATCGCTACGCCGCCGACGCGCTGACGCTCGACAAATGGTTCCAGACCCAGGCGTTCGCGCTGCATCCCGACACCGTGGACCTGGTCGCGCAGTTAAGCACGCATAAGGATTTCACGCTCGCCAACCCCAACCGGGTGCGGTCGCTGTTCGGCGCCTTCGCCGGCAACCAGTGGGCGTTTCACCATAAGTCGGGCAAGGGTTATCGCCTGCTGGCCGACTGCATCATCGCGCTCGACAGGCTCAATCCGCAGACAGCCGCAAAACTGGTGCCGCCACTGGGCCGTTGGAAGCGGTTCGAGGAAAAGCGTGCGGCGCTAATGCGGGCGGAATTGCAACGCATTCTGGCGCAACCGGGATTGTCAAAGGATGTGACCGAACAGGCGGGAAAGAGCCTGGAATAAGCATCCGGCAGGGGTTCGCTTCGCGTTGCGAAGCGAACCTTCAAGGCGTCAGTCCTTCACCGCCGCGGCCCAGGCGGCGACGTCGGCCGCCACCTTGTTCGCCGCGACATTGATCGGCGCTCCGACCGTCCCGGCTTCGATCTTGCCGCCCACCGGCTGGCTGGCGGTGAACCGCTGCCGCGCCAGCGCGACGCCGTTGGGGGTGGTGAGCACCGCGTCATAGGTGACGACCGCGCTGTTGCTCGCCGCATCGATGCCGAAGGCCACCAGTTCGCCACTCAGTCGCTGGCCGCCATCACCGGAAAACTGCCCCGAATCCAGCACCACCCGATCGGTCGTGGCGGAAATGGTTTCGGCGAGCAGGCCCCGGAACAGATGGCGGGGCGTGTCGGCCCATTGCACCTTGGTCACATAAGCGACGGAGGTCGGCCCCAGTTTCACCGGCACGCGCACCGTATCCAGCGTCTTGGGCGCGTCGGGATCGGCGACGATCAGCGTACGCCCGCCACCCGCCACCCGTGCGGCGCCGGACGGCACCTTCTGCGCGGCATCCAGCGTCAGTAGCTTTTCGGGGGGCTTTGCGCCGAAGGATACGCAGCCCGACAGCAGGACGGCAGCGGTCAGCGCGACAAGCGCGCCTTTCCGGTTCGCGCCGGGGTGTTTCACATGGAACATGGTCCGCATCTCTCTCATCATCATGGCTTATAGTCCGGCAGCTTGGGCGATCCGACCAGCGATCCCGCGCCCTGCTGGTCCAGCTTTTCCGCAACGCCGCGGAAGGAGCGCGACATTTCGCGCAGATCACGGACCAGCTGGTTGACCTCCGGCATGGTCTGGGTGCTGAACGCCTTTACGCCCGGCTGCGCCTCACCGATGGTCTTGTCCAACGTCTCGATGCTGCGGGTCGCCGCCTGCACGCTCTTGCGCAGATCGCTCATCAGCGGTCGGCCTTCCTCGTTCAGCATCGTGTCGGTGGTGGCGGCGAGCTTGCCGATCTGTTCGACGGCGACACCGGTGCGCTGCACCGCGATCCGCGCTTCGGCCAGGGTGGCGGCGATTTCAGGGCTGCGATCGGCCAGCGCGCCGGACACCCGCTCGACATTGGCCAATATGCCCGCGATCGACTGCTGATTCTTGTCGCTCAGCAACTCGGTCAGGCGCTCGGTGAGGGTCGACAGCCGCTCCAACAGCTGCGGCGCATTGTTGAGCAGTTCGCCCAGCGCGCCCGGCTTGGTCGGGATCACCGGCACCCCGTCGGGGCAGGCCGCCCGCACATTGCCGGTCGGACAGGCGATCGGCGGCGCGCCCTTGACGGCGCCGTCCAGCACCACTTCGCTGACGCCGGTGAAGCCGACCCCGGCGATGGTCGCGGTGGTGCCCTGCAGCACCGGGGTTCCGTCCTTGACGGAAATGCGCACCTTCACGAAGCTCGGATCACGCTTCCAAAGTTCGATCTTCTCCACCTTGCCCGACGGCACGCCGGAATAATTGACGCTAGACCCCTTTGCGAGGCCGCTGACGGACTGTTTGAAGAAGATGTCATATTCCTTATTCTCGCCATCGGAAACGCGCGAGAACCAGAAGGCGGCGGCCATGATCGCAGCCAGCAGCAACAGCGTGACTGCACCGACCAGCACATGATTGGAACGGGTTTCCATATCTATCGCCTTCCGTCCGACGGACTAAGCGCCGCCTTTGTCTGTTCCCGGTCCTTTTCGCGCGACACCGCCGCGGTTGCGGCGCGGCCGCGCGGACCGTTGAAATATTCCTGAATCCAGGGGTGATCGGTCGCCAGCAACTCTTCGATCGTGCCGACGGCGGTCACCTTTTTATCGGCCAGCACCGCCACCCTGTCACAGATCGAATAGAGCGTATCGAGATCATGGGTGATAAGGAAGACGGTCAGGCCCAACGTCTGCTGCAATTTGCGCGTCATCTCATCGAATGCCGCCGCACCGATCGGGTCCAGGCCCGCGGTAGGCTCGTCCAGGAACAGCAGGTCCGGGTCCAGCGCCAGGGCGCGGGCCAGGCCTGCGCGCTTCTTCATGCCCCCCGACAATTCGGCCGGATATTTGGGACCGGCCTCGGTCGGCAGGCCGGTCATGCGGATCTTGTAGGCGGCGATCTCGTCGCGCAGTTGCGGCCCGATATTGGGATAATATTCGCGGATCGGCACCTCGACATTCTCAGCCACCGTCAGGGTGGAAAAGAGCGCGCCGCCCTGAAACAGCACGCCCCAGCGCTTGCGGATCGCCAACGCTTCGTCATCCAGCCGCCCGATCATCGATTCGCCAAAAACGTGAATATCGCCCTCATCGGGCGTTTGCAGGCCAATGATTGCGCGCATCAGCACCGATTTGCCGGTGCCGGACCCGCCGACCACGCCCAATATCTCGCCCTTGCGCACATCCAGGTCCAACCCGTCATGCACAACCTGGTCGCCAAAGCTGTTACGCAGTCCACGCACCGAAATGGCGATCTCGGCCGTTTCCACCGCCTGTTCGATCCGCTCTTCCTCGGCTCGCTGGATCTCTTCTTCGCTCATCAGTTCCAGCCCACCCAGGTGAAGAAGACGGCGAAAAAGGCGTCGATCACGATCACCAGGAAGATCGCCTGCACCACGGCCGCAGTGGTGCGCAAACCGACTTCCTCGGCATTGGCCTTCACCTGCATCCCCTGGAAACAGCCCGACAGCGCTATGATGATGCCGAAAACGGGCGCCTTGATCAGGCCGACCCACAGATCGGTGATCGGAACGACCTCCCGCAATCGCTGGACAAAGGTGATGGGCGGAATCTCCAGCGCGATCGCACACAGGAATCCGCCACCGATCACCGCCATGATCGAAGCGTAAAAACCCAGCAACGGCATCATGATGACAACGGCGAGCGTGCGCGGCAGCACCAACGCCTCCATCGGCGACACGCCGATGGTGCGCATCGCATCGACCTCCTCGGTCAGCTTCATCGTGCCCAATTGCGCGGCGAAGGCCGAACCGGAACGGCCGGCGACCATGATCGCGGTCATCAGCACGCCCAGTTCGCGAAAAGTCAGGCGGCCGACCAGGTTGATCGTCAGCATCTCCATGCCGAACTGGCGCAACTGCACCGACCCCTGCTGGGCGATGACGATACCGATCAGGAAGCTCATCAGGCCGATAATGCCCAGCGCCGATACGCCGACCACTTCGAACCGCTGCACCACCGCATTGATGCGGAACCGATGCGGATGGCGGATAACGCTCCAGCTCGCGATCAGCGTGGCGCCGAAAAAGCCGAGCAGCCCCATCAGATTCGCGCCGGACGCGATCACTGCCTCGCCGATCTGGCCGACGACGCGACGCAGCGGATGGACATGGTCAGGCCGGATCGGCATCGGCTCGTCCAAATGGCAGACGGCGTCGATCAGGCGTCGCGCATCGTCGCTGGCGCCGGTGACATCACAGCCCAGCCGCTTGGTCGCGCGATGCACGGTCCAGGCGCCGATCGTATCCATATGGTCGACAGCGGACAGATCGATGGCGCCGACCGGCCCCTGCACGGCGTCCAGCCGGTCGGGCAGGTCGCCCAGACAGGCGATCGCCAGCGATCCGGAAAGCCGGACCACATTACTGCCGTCCTGCTGTTCCTCGGCTAATTCGGCGGCTTTGTTCATGCGATGGGATTACTGGTCCATTATCGGTTGCACGGCAAGCCGAAACGGCCCATCCGCAAGCCAGAACGAAGGGCGGACAGAAAAGTTTCGGAAACGGCATGACGACGCACAGGCTGGCCATTTACGACATGGACCGCACGGTGACCTTCAGCGGCACCTATACAGGCTTCCTGATCCATGTGGCGGGGCATATGGCGCCATGGCGACTGGTGCTTTTTCCCTGCGTCATCCTGCTGATGCTGGCCTATGTGGTGAAGCTGATCAGTCGCCAGCGGCTGAAGGAACTGAACCAGGCGCTGATGATCGGCTTCAACGTCGAACGCGCGAAACTGATGCCGCATGTCGAAAGCTATGCCGACCGGGTGATCGCCCGCAACCTGCGTGCAGGGGCCGTGGCGCAGATCGCGCAGGATCGCGCCGACGGCTATAGGCTGGTGCTCGCCACCGCCTCCTACCGCCTTTATGTCGAACCGATCGCGCGGCGGCTGGGCTTCGACGCGGTGATCGCCACCGATCATCTGAGCCAGGATCTGCGCTATGTCCGCGCGAAGATCGCCGGCGAAAATTGTTACGACACCGGCAAGCTGCGCATGATCAAGGCGTGGATGGCGTCGCAGGCGATCGACCGCGCGCAGGCGCATATCCGCGCCTATTCCGACCATGTCTCCGACGCGCCGATGCTGGAGTTCGCCGATATCCCCTTCGCTTCCAACCCGCACAAGCCGCTGGCTAGGCTGGCGACGGAGCGCGGCTGGACGCGGGTGGACTGGGGCTAAGCTCGCAGCCTAGTCCGTCAGCCCGTCGATCGCTGCCCAGCCGTCCGCACCGATCCCGCGCAGCATCTGCCGATGCGTCACCCGCACGCCTCCCAGCGCCATGGCCGGTGCATCGACCAGCCGCGCCAAAGCAGCGAAGCCCACCCGCCCCAATGCGCCAGCACCGACATGCGATCGGGTCGGGAAGAGGGGCGAAACGAAACACAGATCGGCGCCCGCCCGCCGCGCCGCTACAGCTTCCAGCCCATCATGCACGGCGCGGCTGCGCACCAGCGGCCGGGTCACGCGGCTTGCATCCCGCCCATGCGCGCCATCGGCCCGCCAAGCCGCCGCGTCGCGCGCCGAACCGGCCAGCAGCAGCACCAGCCGCCGCCGCCGCGCGATCGCCCGCAACGCCGCAAACAGCGCGCGCCGCTGCGCAGGATCGGTCCGGTAGTGGCGAAAGATGATGCCGCCACGCCCTTTGGGCAGGCGCGCCGCCGCCGCCAGCAACGCTGCCGGCGCGACCCGCTCGTCGGTCATCAGCCAGAGGTCAGGCAGTTTTTTGCGGTGGCGACGATCCATGGCCTTCGCCTATAGCAGCGCGCATGACCACAGACACTATTATCGAAGCGGCGGAACGCCTCGCCACCCTGCGCGACAGCATCGACCGGGCCGCGCGCCTGACGCAGCGCACCGCCGACGCCATCAACCTGATCGCGGTGTCCAAGACGCACGACGCCGATGCCATCCGCCCGCTGCTCCATGCCGGGCAGCGCCGCTTCGGCGAAAATCGGGTGCAGGAAGCACAGGACAAATGGCCCGCGCTGCGCGAGGAATTTTCCGCCGTCGAACTGCATCTGGTCGGCCAGCTCCAGTCGAACAAGGCCGCCGACGCCGTGGCCCTGTTCGACGTCATCCACAGCCTCGACCGTCCCTCGCTGCTGACCGCGCTGGCCAGGGCGATGGACAGCGCGGACAAGCGCGTCCCCTGCTTCATTCAGGTCAATATCGGCGCGGAGGAGCAGAAGGGCGGCTGCGCCATTGCCGAACTGCCCGCGCTGATCGTCGCAGCGCGCGCCGCCGATATCCCTGTCCTGGGCCTGATGTGCGTGCCCCCGGCCGATATCGAGGCGGCGCCCTTCTTCGCGCTCTTGGCGAAGATTGCGCGGGAGGAGGGGCTGGAGCGCCTCTCCATGGGCATGTCGGGCGACTATGAAACGGCGATCATGCTGGGCGCGACCGATGTTCGCGTCGGCACGGCCCTATTTGGGCAAAGGCCCTCTCCCGCTCGTCCGGTTCCGGCGAGCGGGAGAGGGATGCTCAGAAACTCCCGCGCCTAAAAGCTCCCGCGCAGGGTGATGCCATAGGTGCGCGGTTCGGCCAGATAGGCGGAGATTAGCTGGTTCGCCATCGGTGCGCCCAGCGCGAACTGACCAGTTGTCGACGTGCCGGGGCTGCTCGACTGGAGCGGGCTGGAAAAGGCGACCTGGGTATAATTCTGGTTGAAGATATTCTGGCCCCAAAATTCCACCGCCCAGCGCTGGTCCGCGCCACGTATCCCGACACGGGCATTGACGATGGCATAGCCGTCCTGCCGCTTTTCGGGGAACAGGTCGGACCCGGTATTATAGTCGCTGGTCATGCGGCCATCGACATAGAAGAGCGCGGACAGGCCCGACGCGCCGATGTCCGGGGTCCAGGCCATGCTGGCGGTCGTGACCAGTTGCGGCGCGTTGCTGTTGATCGATCCGGGCAACAGGAACAGCGCGGTGTCGAGCGGGACGCTGCCGTCGCCGCTGCCCACCAGCCGGTTGGCGAATTTGGCGCGGGCATAGGTCGCGCCGCCCGACACGCGGAAGTTCCGCGCGGGGGTGACCGACGCTTCCAGTTCCACGCCCTGGCTGATCAGGCCCGGCCCGACATCGCCGCTGTCGCAGGTGCGGGCCGCCGACAGTGCCCCGTCACAGCCATTGATATTCTGCACGACGAAGCTGGTGCCGTTGAAGGTGTTGAGCTGGAAATTCTTGAACTCCTGCCGGAAGGCGGCGATGTTCACGCTCCATTTGGGCTGCGCGAATTTCAGGCCCACTTCGAACGAATCCACCTTTTCCGCGGCGAAGCGCAGGCTGGCGACGTCGGCATTGGTGCGCGGCGAAAAGACGGCCGGAATGGCGTTCAGGCCCGTCGATCCCAGTTGGAAGCGATCCAGATTATAGCCGCCCGCCTTATAGCCCTTCGAATAGCTGCCATAGAGCAGCAATTCGTCAATCGGCTTCCACGATAGCACCGCCGTCCCGGAAAATTCACCGTCGCTGATCTTGTCGTTGAGGTCGAGCGCGTTGAGACCGGTGGACGCATTGCCCAGGCACCCCAGCGTCAATATGCCGCCCGCCAGCGTCGCCGCGCTGCCCAGCGCCGGGTTGGTGGCGATGCCGGGCAGGCCCGACGCCTGCAACGCCGCGCAGGTCGCATTATTATTGTTGAAATCGGCCGAGAAGCGCTTGCTTTCATGGGTGTAGCGCAGGCCCAGGGTCAGATCGAGCCGGTTGGTGATGTGGACGATATTATGGGTGAAGAGCGCCCAATTCTCGCTCTTCTGGCGATAGAGCGACGCGACGTCGCCAGTGCCGGACGGGATCGCCGACAGGGCGCGCAGGCCGTTGCCAAGCCCGGTCGAAATCGCCCCGGCCTGCGCCGCCGCGATCGGCGCGGGCACGCCGCGCGCGATCAATGCCGCGGTCAACCCGGCGTTCAGGTTCGCCTGCGTGCCGTTGATGAGCGGCTGGGTGGCCAGGCCGCTGCCGCAGGCTGCGAGTTGCGGGGCGGTGAAATTGCTGTTCACGCTCGCCCCCGCCATCAGGCGGCAGGCGGCAAACCGGCCATAATCCGCGCCGAAGCGGATATTGTCCTGCAAGGTGAGCCGCTCATTGGCGTAATAGCCGCCGACCAGCCAGTCGAGCTTGTCGGCGAAGGCCGAACCCTGCAACCGCAATTCCTGCGTGAAGGTCTTGAACTGGCGATAGGTGTTGGGATCGCGGTAGAGCAGGTCAGCGCGGTTATAGTCGTAATCGCCATAGTCGCGAGACTTATAATCGCGATAGGCGGTGATGCTGGTCAGCTTCGCGCCGCCGAAATCATAATTGATCTCGCCCGACACGCCCCAATCCTTGAGCTTGCTGACATAGTCGCGGCCCGGCGTGGTGACGAGTTCGCGATCATAGGGATCGGCCGGAATGACGCTGCCCTGACCCGCCAGGATCGCCGCGATGCGGTTGAATGGCGCGTCGGTATAGCCGCCGCCGGCCGCCGGTCGCCGCTCGCGCGATTCGATATAGGCCGCGCCGCAGCAGCTTTCGTCGCGATTGGTATAATCACCGATCAGCCGGATGGAGAGCGCGTCATTGGGTTCGATCAGCGCCTGGCCACGCACGAAATAACGGTCGCGGTCGTTGGTGTCGCCGACTGTCGCGCCCGCGCCGTCGACCAGCTTGTAGAACCCATCGCGCTTGGACCAGACGCCGTCCAGGCTGAGCGCAATGCCATCGGCGATCGGCCCGGTGACGCGGCCCGACAGCCGCCAATAATCATAATTGCCATAGGTGATCTCACCCTTGGCATGGAAGCTGTTTTCCGGCGCCTTGCTGATGATGTTGATCAGGCCCGCCGACGCATTGCGGCCAAACAGCGTGCCCTGTGGCCCGCGCAGCACCTCGACCCGCTCGATCTCGCCCAGTTCGTTGAGGCCCGACCCGGTGCGCGAACGATAAACGCCATCGATGAACACCGCGACCGAGCTTTCCAGCCCCGGATTGTCGCCGACCGTGCCGATGCCGCGAATGCGGGCGGAGGCATTGGCTTCGGAGCCGGTGGAGGAGACGAGCAGCGACGGGGCCAGCTGGTTCAGCGTGCGGATGTCGCTCGCGCCGCTATTCTGCATGGCGGCCGCGCCCACGGCCGATACCGCGATCGGTACGTCGGACAGGGGGCTGGCGCGGCGGGTGGCGGTGACGATGATGTTGGCGCCCAAATCGTCGGCGACCGGCTGCGGCGCGGCCCCGTCCTGCATTGCATCCTGCGCCTGCGCAGCGGACGCGCCTGCGACCGCACTCATGGCCAGCGCGACGATGGCGGCAGATGCCCAGAGACTCTTGTCTGTCATGATTGGCTAATCCTCTCCTGGTCCGCGCGACTTTTCGCCGCGTCGGAACTGTGGGTGATTATGCGGACACAGCAGGGCGAAGGCAATAGAGCCAAGCTTTTCTGCGCCTTTTGGCGCAGCTGACGGCCGAATGATCCAGCTCTGTTGCCTATCGGCAACGGCTTAATATCTGCTTTCCGTAACGTCGCCTTACGATAAGGGAAAGCGCAATAAGCGGTCCGCGACCGGCACCAATGCGGCCGCTCCAGCCCCCACCGCGCGGCGAATCTCGCCATGCCCCGCATCCAGCCCCCCCGTCAGCGCACCCAGCGCAGGCAGAATCAGCTTGGTCGCCGACCCCACGAAGCACCGCCGCGACACATGCCGACCGCGCAGCGACAGGCGCAGCTTGGGGTGGAAATGGCCGGATATTTCGGGGCGCGGATCGTCCGCCTCCGCCTCATGCCGCAACCATATCCCCTCGACCTGCGCTTCCGTTACCCGACGTCCCCCCGGCATGTCCGCGACACCAACGTCATGATTGCCGGTAATCCAGGTCCAGTCCAGCCTTTCCGTAAGGGAAAATAGTCTTTTTCGGGCCGAGGGATCGAGCCGCGCCGCACCATGGGCATCATGGAAACTGTCGCCCAGCGACAAGACCGCCTGCGCGCCCGTGCGTTCCACCAGCGCCTCGATCACGTCCAGCGTCGCTTCACTGTCATGGGGCGGCAGGAACTGGCCGAAGCGCGCATACCAGCTCGCCTTCTCGAAATGCAGGTCGGCGACCAGCAACGCCCGCTGCGCCGGCCAGTAGAGCGCGGCTTCGGGCAGCGCCATGAAGGCATGACCTGCGAACGAAAGGGGAACCATCGCCCGCCTATGCGCCTCTACGCCCCGGCTTTCAAGAGGGCGCGCAAACGCCTATAGGCGCTGGCCATGTCCGCTAGTCCCCCCGCTTACACCCTCGCCGCCCTATATTGCTTCGCCCGCTTTCCCGACCCGGATGCGATCGCCGCCGACCTGCGCGCGCGCTGCGCCGATCTGGGCACGCGCGGCACGCTGATTCTGGCGGGGGAGGGGATTAACGGCACGGTCGCGGGCGACGCCGACGCGATCGCCGCGCTGGTCGACCATGTCCGCGCCTTGCCGGGTTGCGCCGATGCGGACGTCAAATATTCGTGGGCCGATAACGCGCCCTTCGCCCGGATGAAGGTGAAGGTGAAGGCGGAGATCGTGACGCTGGGCGTGGGCGATCTCGACCCGGCGACGCAGGCCGGCGCCCATCTCGACCCGGCCGACTGGAACGCGCTGATCGCCGATCCCGACACGATCGTCATCGACACGCGCAATGCCTATGAAGTGGCGGTGGGCACCTTCCAAGGCGCGATCGACCCGGAAACCCGGTCCTTCCGCGAATTTCCCGACTGGTTCGACGCTTTCGCCGCCGATCTGAAGGCGCAAGGCCGAAGCCCGAAGATCGCGATGTTCTGCACCGGCGGCATACGCTGCGAAAAATCCACCGCCCTGGTCAAGGCGCGCGGCTTTGACGATGTCTATCACCTCAAGGGCGGGATACTCCGCTATCTGGAGGAGATGCCGGAGGCCGACAGCCGCTGGCAGGGCGACTGCTATGTCTTCGACGAGCGGGTCGCGGTCGGCCATGGGCTGAAACCCGGCGACTATGTCACCTGCCGCGATTGCGGTCTGCCCCATCTGCGCGATACGGCGCATGACTGTCCGGGCGACGAGTCCGGTGTTTGGCCGCACCGGGGTTAAGCGGACGTCTCCACCAGTTCCGCTATCTCGAAATCATAGCGTTTCCATCCCCGCATCTTCGCCCCTTCCGCTGCGGCGGCGCGCTTCTTCTTCGCTTCGGCGAGCGAGCGGACATGGCCCCAGAAGACTTCGGTCTTGCCATTGTCCAGCACCGCCACGATTCGCCAATAATGGGTGAAGGGATCGGCGGTCGGCCCGATCGTCTTGACATAGCCGTCCGCCATGGTGGCGGTCAGGTAACGCTTCTTGCGGGCCATGCATCAGCCCCGATAGCGATGCAGGCCCGCGCCATGCGCCCGCAGCCACGCCCGCGCCGGACGCGGGTCCGCGCCATAGATGCGCGCATGGGCGGCATGAAAGGCGGGACTATGGTCCATGTGCAGCAGATGCGCCAGTTCATGGGCCACGGTCGCCCGGCGCACCTCCGGCGGGGCCAGGATCAGCCGCCAGCTATAGCGGATCGCCCCGGACGACGCGCAACTGCCCCAACGACTGCGGGTATCCCCCACGCCGACCGACGCGACGATCAGCCCATGCTCGCGCGCGATTTCGTGGCTTTCGGTTTCCAGCACCGCCCTGGCCCGGCTGACGAGCCAGCGCTGCACTCGCGCGCCCACTGATTCCGCCGCGCCGCCCAGCAGCAGCCGGTCGCCCTCCAGTCGGATCGTTCGGGTCGCGCCCGCGACCCAGTGGATCGTCACCTCGCGCCCCTCCAGCGGGAAGACCGCGCCATGGTCGAGCCGCGTGACAGCGGGCTGCCTGGCCATCTGGGCGCGCACCCAGCCTTCATGATTCTGCGCCCAGCCGAGCGCCTTTTTCAGGTTGGCCCGCGCCGGCAGCGACAGGCGCAACGCCCCGCGCGTGCTGTCGATCGTCAGCCGGTAGGCCCGCGCCCGCGCCGATCGGCGCACCAGCACCGGCATGGCCACGCCATCGATCAGGATCGCCGCATCGGGATCAGAGTTCGCGGTCGACAAGATGATTTTCCCAATCGCCCGCATCGGCCTCCGCAATGGTCCAGCCGCGCACCGATTCCTGCGCGCGATGCACCGCTTCCCGGTCGCCGCAGATCAGATAATGCCAGGCGGGCAGCGGCTGCCCTTCTTCGCGCAGCCGATAGGCGCACGTCCTGGGCAGCCAGCCGATCTGCCTGACCTTCGCCGGGGTCAGCCGCACGCAATCGGGGACGAATTTGCGCCGATCCTTGTAATTGCTGCATTGCCCGCTTTGCCGGTCGAGCAGGCGACAGGCGACGTTGGTCGGATAGATTCGCCCCGTCTCCTCATCCTCCGCCTTGTGCAGGCAGCATTTGCCGCAGCCGTCGCACAGCGCTTCCCACTCGGCCTTGTCGAGCTTGTCGAGGGGTTTTTCCCAGAAGGGCGTCACTTGACCCATTTTTCCAGGAAGGCCAGCACCTTGTCCGGCGCGCCTTCATCCACGTCCGCCGTGGCGGGATCGTCCACCGGCACCAGCGCCACCGGCTTGCCGTCGCTATCGAACAGATAGGGGGTGCGGCTGTGGCTGACCATATAGTCGGTCGCGCCATCGGACTTTTCGGGATTGTAGATCACCACGAAATCCTTGGCGACCTTGGCGATCTGCTCCTTCGTGCCGGTCAGGCCGGTCAGACGCGGGTGGAAGGCCGCGACATAGGATTTGAGCACCGCGGGCGTATCGCGCTGCGGATCGACGCTGATCAGCATCGGCTGCACCTTCGCGGCCAGCGCCGGCCTGGCCTGCTCGAACTTGGAAAAGCCCTGCATGATCCGTTGCAGGTCGACCGGGCAGACGTCCGGGCAATAAGTGTAGCCGAAATAGACCAGTCGATACTGGCCCTTATAATCGTCCCAACGGGTCGGCTTGCCGTCCTGGTTGGTCAGTGTGAAGGGCGCGCCGATCCGCGCGCCGATCAATTCGCCCTGTTCGCTGTCGCCGCTTGATGCATTCCCGTCAGCACCCATATTGCAGGCAGCCAGCAAGGCGAGGAAGGGCAGGGCGATGGAAGGCAGGATGGATGGGGCGACGTCTTTGTTCATGGCATGGCCAGCCATGCCCTGCTAGGACGCGATTTGCAAATGCAACGGGGCGCATGATGAAGACGAAGCTTTTTTCCGCATTGCTGGGTTCGCTGGCGCTGGCGCTGCTGGTTCCCGGTCCCGCCCAGGCGCAATTTTCGGACAATTACAATTTTCTGAAGGCGGTGAAGGACAAGGATGGGGAGAAGGTCACCAACCTGCTCCAGAAACCCGGCTCCACCGTCATCAACAGCCGCGACGTATCGACCGGCGAAAATGCGCTGCACATCCTCGTCGCCCGGCGCGATGGAACCTGGCTGACCTTCCTGTTGTCGAAGGGCGCCAATCCCAACCTGACCGACAATGACGGCAACAGCCCGCTGATGGATGCGGTGCAGGGTCGGTTCGAGGAAGGCGTGCGCACGCTGCTCGCCTACAAGGCGCAGGTCGACAAGGTGAATGACAGCGGCGAAACCCCCCTGATCCGCGCGGTGCAACTGCGCGACGTCGGCCTTGTCCGCCTGCTGGTGGCGCAGGGCGCGAACCCCGAAAAGCGCGACACCCTCGCCGGCATGTCCGCGCGCGATTATGCCAAGCGCGACGACCGCACGCCGGGCCTCACCGAAGCGCTCGACGCCGCCAAACCCGCCGCCGCGCCCCAGGGACCAGTGCAGGGGCCGGTGTTTTGAGGAAGTAGGGTAAGGCGGGTTTGGGCGGGAAGCGGACATAGGAAATCCGTTCAGGCTGAGCGAAGTCGAAGCCCTCTGCCGAGCGGAGCGAGGCCAAATGCTTCGCCTTCGCTCAGGGCGAACGGATTGCAAGGGTCGGCCAAGGTCCGCTTCTGGTCGCCTATGGCCGTCCCCCTACCAGCCCAGTTCCGTAACATGGTCCGGGTCGCTGAGCGCCGTCAACCGCCGGGCGGCGCGGCGGGCGAAGCGCAGCGTCTCCGCCTTGCGCCGGGCGGCCGCCAGCGGCTCCACCGGGGCCGGGCGCACCAGTTCGGCGTCATATTGGTCCGCGACGATCAGGCCGGTGCGCGTCGGCCACAGCGCCTCGCTCTCGAACGGGGCAAGGTCGAACCCGGCCGGCACCGCCCAGAAGAAGCGGTCGCAATAGTCGAAATAGTCGGGCCATTTCATGTCGCCCAACAGGTCCGCCCGGCTGCACTTGATCTCTACGATGGTCAGCCGCCCCGCGCCGTCGATCGCCATGATGTCGGCGCGGCGTCCATTGGGCAGCGGCACTTCCAATATGCCGCTCATGTCGTGGCGGAAGAAGAGTCGCAGCGTGCCGCGCGCCACCGCCAGGGCGGTGCCGTCGGTCAGCGGCGAACAGGCGTCTATCGGGGCGCTACTCATCGCGCCACCATAGAACAGGACAGGAACATATGAAAAGGCCGATTCGGACGAACCGAACCGGCCTTGAAAATTTCGCCATCGCGAACCGGCGCGTTCCCACGCCCGATCGTCGCCGCCATATCCTCAACGATAGAAGATATGATTGTCGATCATCGCCAGCTTGGCCTTGCCCCAGCCCGGCGATACGCGGCGGGCGTGGAAGAAGAGCGCGCCTTCCGCGCGGCTGTCCCAGCTGTCGTTCATCGCGATCTGGGCGATGGCGACGGCTTCGCGCCAGCTACGGCTGTCGGCGCGCACGGCCGGCATCGAATGGCCCCGCACGAAGCTGAACTGGCTGGGTTGATAGACGACGCCGCACAGGCTGTCGGCGAAGCGGCCGGACTTGGCCCGGTTGATGATCACGCGCGCGACGGCCAGCTGACCTTCCAGGCTTTCGCCCTTGGATTCGAAATAGACCGCGCCGGCCAGGCAATGCATGTCGCCGTCCAGCTCCTCAGGCGCGCCTTGGGCGTCGACCAGAGCAGCGAGGCTGGTCGCCTGCGCGTCGGAATCGGTAGAAAATTCGGGGTCGGCCTTGTCGGCCGATGCCAGCGGCTGCGTAATTTCACGCGGCGCGGCGAAAATGACGGCGGATTGCGCGCCAGTCGGGGACGTTTGCGGAAACGTCTGGGGGAGAGAGGTGGTCGTGGCGATCGATTCGCCCGCGATCGACATATCGGACGCCGTGACCGCAGCAGCGGCGGACAGGGCGAAGGCTGCGGCGATGGCAGCTTTCAGACGAAAACTCATTATCACTCAAAAACATGCGGTTATTGGCCGGAAACGTCGTTTCAACCGATATTCTTATGACGTTCGGCCGCCCCCCGTCTGCGTGTTTACCGGCCCCGCCCCCCAATGGGCGAATTCGGCAACCTGCGCGTTGGCGTGGGCGGCCTCTGCCCAAACCATTGCGATGAGTCAACGATCAGCCGAGTGTTTCCACGGCAAACCGTTCCGCTTCCGGGATGTCGAGTTCGATTATCCACAGGTCGGGGTCCGACTTGCGCCGGCGCGCTACATATTGAGCGAGCGCCTCTGGCCCCTCTTCGATAGAAGGACCACAACGCATTAACGCATAACCCCCGGCAAAGTTCGACACCCTTTCGAAAAGACCCGTTTCCCGCCCTTTTTCAAGCGTCTGGACCAGAATCACACCGCTGATCACGTCGCCCTTGACCAGGATCGTGGCGAAACCGCCGGCGGCCGCGACCCGCCGCCGCAGCGCGCCCACCAGCATCGCGCTGGTCAGCCGGGCGTCAGCGGCCATAGCCCGGCAGCGAAGAGAGCGAAAATTGCGATCGCATGAAGGTGCCGGTGCCACGCCCGACCTCTTCGCCGTCGGAATCGATCAGGCTTGCTTCGGCGACATAGACCCGTCGCTTGCCGCTGATCCAGCGACCCTCGGCGCGAATCCGGCCCGGCGCGATCGGACGGGTGAAGAGCAGGTTGAAGGCGGTGGTCAGCAGGAAACGGTCGCTGACCAGGCTGTTGGCGGCGTAGAAGGCCGCATCATCCAGCATCTTGAAATAGACGGTGCCATGCACCGCGCCCGCAGCATGAAACTGGCTTTCATCGACGTCGAAGTCGATCACCGACCGGCCCGGCTCGCTGATCGTCAGGTCCGACCGGAACAGCCGGTTGATCGGCGCGGAACGGTAGAGATTCTCCAACGCGCGGAAATGCGCGGTTTCGCCGCTCGCGCCGGCGCCGGGCGTCGTCTCAGGCAGCGTCACGCGCCTCGCCGCCCGCCAGCAGCGCGTGGAGCGCGCCGGTCGACTGTGCGCCGCGCAACCGGGTCACCTGACCCTCATCGCGCAAATAGCGCGACACGCGCGCCAGCGTCTTCAGATGTTCTGCGCCGCTATCGACCGGCGACAGCAGGGCGAAGACGACATCCACCGGCGCTTCGTCCACCGCGTCGAACGGCACCGCCGGGTCGAGCAGCACGACCACGCCGCACATTTTGGACAGGCCTGCGATCTTGGCATGGGGAATGGCGACGCCGCCGCCAAAGCCCGTGGACCCCAGCCGTTCGCGCTCGAACAGGGCGTCACCCACCTCGTCCGCGTCCAGATCATAGGCGCAGGCGGCAAGCCCCGCGATCTTCTGAAATAATTGCTTCTTGCCGTTCGCCGACAGGCCCGTGGCGAGCGCGTCGGCCGAAACGATGTCGTTGAAGTGAACCATGGTCAATCCGAAACGGCCGAGCCGCGCGGCACAGTCTTCGCGCTTTCCTCGGACAATGAAAGCCCGGCCCCATAAGCCGCCCGCACCATCAGGTCAACAGGCGGCCGGGGCCGGGCGCAGGATCAACCGCGTGGTTCGACCCAACCTATGGTGCCGTCATGCCGACGATAGACCATATTATAGGCCGATGTGCCGGCGTTGAGAAACAGCAGCGCATTGGTGTTGCGCAGGTCCAGCATCATCACCGCGTCCGACACGCTCGCTTCGGGGATGTCGACGCGGGTTTCCGCCACGATCAGCGGCGCATCGGCGGCGTCTTCCTCATCCTCCATAGTGCTCGCGAAGATGGTGTAGCCAGCGCCATCGATGTCATCGACGCTATAGCCGTTGGTCCGCTGCGCTTCTGCGGCGGCGGCCTGGCTGCTGCGGTCCTTGAGGCGGCGCATGTAGCGGCGCAGCTGTTTCTCGATACGCTCGCACGCCTGATCGAAGGATGGATGCGCCTCCTGCGCTTCGCCGGCGCCTTTCAGGATCAGGCCGGTCATGACATGGCACACGATGTCGCAGTGGAACGCGCCATGGGGCGCCTTGCGAAAAGTGACATGGGCCGAAATCGTGCGGGAGAAATATTTCTCGGCCATCGCCTCCAAACGGTCGGTGACATGGCTTTTGAGCGCCTCACCCGTTTCGACCTGATGCCCGGAAATGCGAATGTCCATATGCCTTCTCCTTGTTCTTGCCAGGCCGCCAGGAAGGCGACCCGGTTGGTCTGGAGACATGGGGGGACCGGTCAACGACCGGCTTGCCTCAGGCCTCCTCCAGCCAGAGCGGCTTGGTGAGCGTCGCGATGAACGCCGCATGCCGCTCCAGCTCCTGCGCGCTGGCTGTGAAGACGCGCGCAGGACGAACAGGGCGAACCACGGCGCCAGCCGACAGTTCCACCCCGACGATCTCTTTATCCTCCTCCTGTGCCAGACCCAGGCCGATCTGACGGCCGCCGGTCAGTTCGATATACAGCTGCGCCAGCAATTCGGCATCGAGCAGCGCGCCATGCTTGACGCGATGGCTGCGGTCGATGCCGTATCGGGTGCAGAGCGCGTCCAGGCTGTGCTTGGCGCCGGGATGCAGCGTGCGGGCGATCGCCACCGTGTCGATCATCCGGTCCAGCGACACGTCGGCATGGCCGCACCGGCGCAATTCATGGTTCAGGAATCCGAAGTCGAACCGCGCATTATGCGCGACCAGCGGGCTGTCCTCCAGAAAGGCGAGCAGGTCGGCCGCGCCACTGTGGAACAGCGGCTTGTCCGACAGGAAATGGGTCGACAGGCCATGCACCGCCTCGGCCGCGGCGGGCATGTCGCGCTGTGGATTATAATAAGCGTGAAAGGTGCGACCCGATGGCACCCGGTTGATCAATTCGATGCAGCCGATCTCGACCATCCTGTCGCCGGATGCCGGATCGAATCCTGTCGTTTCGGTGTCGAAAATGATCTCGCGCATCGCCCTCTTCGTTTCGACTCTATGGGCCAACCCTTATCGACCTGTCTGCGCGCCAAGGCAAGCGACCAGACGGCGCACCTGCGCTCGGGTGTCGGTAAAGGTTGCGCCGGTGCGGATGATATGGTCCGCCCGTCGCCGCTTTTGCGCGTCGGGGGTTTGCAGATGGACGATCTGTCGGAATTTCGTCGCCGTCATGCCAGGTCGCGCCAGCACCCGCTTGCGCTGTTTCCATGCCGGCGCGGTGACGACGATAACCCCGTCCAACCGCCGGTGCCCATGGGTTTCGAACAATAAGGGAATATCGAGAACCACGAATTTCCGCGACCGGTGTCGGCGCAGGAACAGCCGTCGCGCCGCCTGCACCGCCGGATGGACGATCGCTTCCAGCGCCCGGCGTTCCTGCGGATGGCCGAACACCGCCGCGCCCAGCTTCGCCCGGTCCACGCCCCTTGGCCCGGTCGTGCCGGGAAAACGCGCCTCTATCGCGGGGAGCAGCGCACCGCCCGGTCCCTGCAAAATATGCACCTGCGCGTCGGCGTCGAACACGGGCACGCCTTCGCGCCGCAGCATCGCCGCGACCGCCGACTTGCCCATGCCGATCGATCCGGTCAGGCCATAGACTTTCATCGTCGCCAGCCCTTAATCGTCCGCCGCGATCAGCAGCGCCCGCAATTCCGCGTCCAGGTCGCGCGGCGCCTGCGCGTCGAAGAAGATGTCGAAAGCGAGCGCCGCCTGGCCGATCAGCATCTCCAGGCCATCGAGCGTCTTGAGGCCCCGTGCTTTGGCGGTCTTGAGCAGGCCCGTCTCCAGCGGCGCATAGACGATGTCATAGACCGTCGCATTGTCCGCCAACGGGGCCAGGGCCAGGTCCAGCACCGGCTGGCCGATCATGCCGAGCGAGGTCGAATTGACCAGCAGGTCGGCCGCGGGCAGCGCGTCGCCCAGCCCGATCGCCCGGCCCGGCGCGCCGCTGCGGTTCAGCAGCGCCTGCGCCTTGGCCACGTCGCGCGCCATGATGGTGATGTCGGGCACGCCCAGGCTGGACAGCGCGAACAGGATCGCGCGCGCCGCGCCGCCCGATCCGACGATCACCGCGCTCTGCCCCTTCCACTTGTCGCGTAGCAGCGGCTGGAGGAAGCCGCCCGCATCGGTATTGGTGCCGATCAATGGCCCGCCGGTTTCGCTGGCGATGGTGTTGACCGCGCCGATCCGCTCGCGCACCCCGCCCGGGTCGTCGACATAGTCCATCACCGCGATCTTGTGCGGAATGGTGACGTTGCAACCCAGCCAGTCGGGATCGCTCCGCCGCATCAGGAAATAGGCGGCCAGCCCCTGCGGCGTCACGTGGGTTTTCTTATATTCCGCCTCGATATCCAGCGCGTTCAGCCAGAAATTGTGAATCAGGGGCGATTTGCTGTGGTCGATCGGATCACCGATCACTTCGGCATAGGGCAACTTGTCGGTCATGCCGCCAAAACGCCGCGCACGCGCAGAAAGTCAAGCAAAGGCAGCAAAGGCAGTCCTTGAATCGCGAACTGGCTGCCCTCGACCTTGCTGAACAGTTGTGCGCCCGGACCCTCGATCCGGTAGCAGCCCACGCACCAGCGCAATGCGTCCCAGTCCGCGTCGAGATAGGAAGCGATGAAGGCGTCGGACAAGGGCCGCACCGTCATCCGCACCCGCTCGACATGGCGCCAGATCGGCTCGCCATTTAGCACGATGACCGCCGCGCTGTGGAGGTGATGGACCCGGCCGGACAAGAGCTGCAATATCCGTGTCGCGTCGGCGCGATCAACCGCCTTGTCGATCATTACGCCGCGATCATCGCCATCGCCGATACTCAGCGTCTGGTCGCAGCCCAGCACCAGCGCGCCCGGCACGCGGCGCGACACCTTGAGCGCCTTCAGTTCCGCCAGCGCATCGGCCAGCGCGCGCGCGTCCAGCCCGTCGGCGCGCAGCGCGTCTTTGGCGGCCTCCTCATCGACGCCGGGCGAGAGGGTTTCGAACGGCACCAGCGCCGCAATCAACATCGCCTTGCGGCTCGCGCTCTGCGACGCCAGCACGATCATGCCTCTACGCCCTCCGCCAGTTCGCGGTCGTTGAACAGGTTGATGATCGCCGCGGCGGCCTCCTCGATCGACCGGCGGGTCATGTCGATCACCGGCCAGCCATTGTCGGCGAACATCCGTCGGGCGAAGGCCAGTTCCTCCTGCACCTTCTCATTATCGACATAGGCGGTTTCGGGCGCCTGGTTGAGCGAGAGCAGACGGTTGCGGCGGATCTGGATCAGCCGTTCGGGGCTGACGGTCAGCCCCACCACCATCGGATGCTTCAGGCTGTAGAGATTATGCGGCGGCGGCGATTCCGGGACCAGCGGGATATTGGCGGTCTTGTAGCCGCGATTGGCCAGATAGATCGATGTCGGCGTTTTTGACGCGCGCGACACACCGGCCAGCACGATGTCGGCCTCCTCCCAATTTTCATGGCCCACGCCGTCATCATGCGCGATGGTGAACTGGATCGCTTCGATCCGGGCGAAATAGGCTTCGTCCAATATATGTTTGCGCCCCGGCCGGGTCCGCGTCTCTTGCCCCAATATGTTGGACAGGGCGTCGGCCACGCTGTCGAGCGCCGCCACATGGGGCAGGCCAAGCGCGCGGCAGCGCGTCTCCAGCCGTTTGCGCAGGGGGTGGTTGGTCAGGGTGAAGAGGACGAGGCCGGGATTGGCGCTGATCTCCTCCATGATCCGGTCGAGATGGACATCGGACCGCACCATCGGCCAGAAATGGCGGATCGCCTCGACATTTTCGAACAGGCCGATCGCCGCCTTGGCGATATTCTCCAGCGTTTCGCCGGTGGAGTCAGACAGGAGATGGAGATGGATGCGCGCCATGGGCATATCTCTGTGGGCAGGCTGTGGATAAAGCAAGGGATGAAATAGGGGATAAAAACCCGTCTTTCCGCCATCCCCGGAGCCGGGAATCTTATCCACATGCCCCCAACAGACCCGTAATTTCATCCACAGCCTGTGGATAGCGTGGATGACCATGGTGACTCGGACGGCAAAGCGCGGCGCACCTGAGTCAAGCTGTTGGCAAATCCGGGCGCAACGCATAAACCCCGCTGCCAACCGCCCTACTATCTCCATCATCCTTTTTGAATCTTAATAATAAGAGAGACTATAGATGAGCCCCGCTGCGCCGAGCGACCGTCCCGCCAAACCGCTCATGGCCGTTCTCAGGGGCGAGCGTCCCGCTGTTCCGCCCATGTGGCTGATGCGCCAGGCCGGCCGCTATCTCCCGGAATATCGCGCGCTGCGGGCCGACAAGGGCGGGTTCCTGGAACTGGTCTATGACAGCCCCGCCGCCGCCGAAGTCACGCTCCAGCCCTTGCGCCGCTTCGGCTTCGATGGCGCGATCCTCTTTTCCGACATTTTGATCGTACCCTACGCCATGGGCCAGCATCTGTGGTTCGAGGCTGGCGAAGGCCCGCGCCTCGCCCCCATATTGGCCGAAACCGACCTGTCGGCGCTGACACCCGATTATAGCCGCTTCGAGGCGGTCTACGAAACGGTGCGGCAGGTGAAGGCGGCGCTGGACCCTGCGGTCACCTTTCTGGGCTTTGCGGGCAGTCCCTGGACCGTTGCAACCTATATGGTCGCGGGGCAGGGCAGCAAGGATCATGGGGCGGCGCGCCGTATGGCCTATCAGCAGACGGAAAAGTTCGCCGCGCTGATCGACGCCATCGTCGATGCGACAGTAACCTATCTGTGCGGCCAGATCGACGCGGGCGTCGAAGCCGTGCAACTGTTCGACAGCTGGGCCGGCAGCCTGTCTCCGCTGCAATTCCAGCGCTGGGTGATCGAACCCAATAAGCGGATCGTCGCGCGACTGAAAGCGCTGCACCCGACCATTCCGATCATCGGCTTTCCCAAGGGCGCGGGCGCGAAGCTCGCCGACTATGCCGCGCAGACCGGCGTCGATGCGGTCGGCGTCGATGAAACCATCGATCCGCACTGGGCGAACCAGGCGTTGCCAAAGGGGATGCCGGTGCAGGGCAATCTTGATCCGCTGGCGCTGATCGCGGGCGGCCGCGCGGTGGAGCAGGCGGTCGATACGATCCGCGCCGCCTTCGCCGACCGGCCGCATATCATGAACCTGGGCCATGGCATTTTGCCCGATACCCCCATTGCGCATGTCGAAGCGCTCATTAGCTATGTGCGAAGAGCATGAAGCCGCTTAAGGGAGTTTCCGTCTGATGGCCTATCTCGGCGCCGCCTATCTCTGGGTGAAGGCCGCCCATGTCATCTTCGTCATCTTCCTGATGGCGGGGCTGTTCATGATGCCGCGCTTCTTCGTCTATCATCAGGAAACCGTACCCGGATCGCCCGAAGACCAGAAATGGATCGAGCGGGAAGGACGACTGCTCAAGATCATCCTCAATCCCTCGCTGGTCCTGGTCTGGCTGTTCGGGCTGATGCTGATGGTGGAGATCGGCGCGTGGAGCTTTGGCTGGTTTCACCTCAAACTGCTCTTCGTCCTCGGCCTGTCGGGCTATCATGGCTGGATCGCGGGCTATACGAAGAAGCTTGCGCGGGGTCAGCGCCCGCTCAGCGACAAGCAATTGCGGATGATGAACGAAATCCCCGGCATCGCCGCCGCGGTCATCGTCATCGCGGTGATCGTGAAGCCTTTTTAGGTATCATAATGGGGTAACGCCCTCTCGACGTGATCGATCGATCAGGCCGGATCGACCGCGATATTGTCGATCAGCCGGGTCTTGCCCAGCCTTGCCGCGCCCAGCAGCCGCGCGGGTCGATCCAGCACCGTCATCGGCGCCAGCGTCGCCGCATCGCACAGGCTCACATAATCGACCGGGTCGAAGCCATGCGCCGCCAGCGTAGCGATCGCCTTGGCCAGCGCGCCCTCGACGGGTTCGCCCTTCTCGATCTGCCGTTTAGCCTCGCCCAGCGCGCGGGGCAGGGCCAGCGCCGCCTTGCGCTCTTCTTCGCTCAGATAAGCGTTGCGGGAGGAGAGGGCGAGGCCGTCCTCGGCCCGCTGGGTCGGCATCCCGATAATCTCGACGGATAGGTCGAGGTCCGCCACGAAACGGCGGATCACGGCGAGCTGCTGATAATCCTTCTCGCCAAAAATCGCGACATCGGGCCGAACCTGGTTGAATAATTTGGTAACAACCGTCGATACCCCGTCGAAATGGCCCGGCCGGGCTGCGCCGTCCAGCCCGTCGCTGATCCCGGACACGCTGATGTTCGTGGCGTAACCGGCCGGATACATGACATTGACGGGCGGAATCCAGAGGATGTCCACGCCTGCCGCGGCCAGCATCTGCGCATCCTTCGCCTCGCGCCGGGGATAGGCGTCCAGATCCTCGTTGGGACCAAATTGGCGGGGATTGACGAAGATCGACACGACGACATGCCGCCCGCGCCGCCGCGCTTCCTCCACCAACGCCATATGACCGTCATGCAGCGCGCCCATTGTGGGCACCAATGTCAGCGGCTTTCCGTCGCTTTTCAGCGCATCGACGGCGGCACGAAGGGCGGGCAGGTCACGCAGCGTTTGCACGGAAGGAACGGCTCCGATAAGGGCTTCACTATAGCTGTCCTGCTAGGCTCGCGCCGGCGCGACCGTCAACAAACATTGCGACAATCAACGGGGTTAACCGGGGCAAATGGGCAATCCACAGCCGCATCTCATCGTCTTCGCCAATGAAAAGGGCGGCACCGGCAAGTCGACCACGGCGGTTCACACCGCTATCGCCTTGAGCGCGCTGGGTCATCGCGTCGGCATGATCGACCTCGATCCGCGCCAGCGGACCGTCACCCGCTATATGGAAAATCGCCTCGACACCGCGCGCCGCCGCAGCATTGAATTGCCCACGCCCGATTTCGCCGTCTTCACCGGCGACAGCATCGCCGCGCTGGACGACCAGGTCGTGACCCTGGCGGCCGACAAGGATTTCCTGGTGGTCGATACGCCCGGCCGCGACGACGTCTTCGCCCGGCATCTGGCGCCGCACGCCAACACGCTGGTAACGCCGATGAACGACAGTTTCGTCGATTTCGACCTGATCGGCCAAGTCGACCCGGAAACCTTCAAGGTCCGCCGCCTGTCCTTTTATTCCGAACTCATCTTCGAAGCGCGCAAGACGCGGGCGAAGGTCGATGGCGTGGCGATCGATTGGGTGGTGCTGCGCAACCGCGTTCAGCATCATGACGCGCGCAACAAAAAACGGGTCGGCGACGCGCTGATGGAACTCTCCCGCCGGGTCGGCTTCCGCGTCATACCCGGCCTGTCGGAGCGCGTGATCTTCCGCGAACTCTTCCCTTCCGGCCTCACCCTGCTTGACAAGGGGCATCTGGGCGAATTGGGGGTCAGCCATATCGCCGCGCGCCAGGAATTGCGCGAAATGGTGTCCGGCCTGGCTCTGCCGACGCGCGATGGCGTGACGTCGATGGACCTGCTCGGCGCGGCCTGATGGGCGTGCTGACGCTCTTCATCGCAGCGCTTGCGATCTGGCTGATCTGGACGGGAAAGTTGCAACGCATGACGGCAAAAGATGGCATGGCGTTGGGCGCGGCGCTGGTCGGCGCGGTGCTCGCGGCCAAAGGCAAAGCCGTCATCGGCGCGCCGCTGCTGATCGGCGCGGCGCTGTTTTTCGCCAAGCAGGGCAATATCAAGGCGAAAGCCCGCACGCGCCCCGCCGCGCCCGTCGCGCCGCCGCCTGCCGATGACGTGGCGAAGGCGCGAGCGCTGCTGGGGGTCGCACCCGATGCGGATGCCGGGACGATCCGGGCCGCCCATCGCCGCCTCATCGCCTCGGTCCACCCCGATAAGGGCGGGACCGAGGCGCTCGCCGCCCAGATCAACGCCGCGCGCGACCTGCTGCTCGACGATCAGACGCAGCGTTGACACACCTTTTCGATCCCACGTTGCTGCGCGATTATGATCTGCGCGGCAGGGTGGGCGATACGCTGCGCGCCGCCGACGCCTGGGCGCTGGGGCGCAGTTTCGGCACGATCGTCGCCCGCGCCGAAGGACGACGGATTGCGGTGGGCTATGACGGGCGACTGAGTTCGCCGATGCTGGAAAGCGCGCTGGTCGAGGGATTGACCGCAACCGGCATCGACGTGCTGCGCATCGGCCTTGGTCCAACGCCGATGCTATATCATGCCGACATGGCGCGCGATCTGGATGGCGGCATCCAGATAACCGGCAGCCATAATCCCGGCGACCAGAACGGCTTCAAGCTGGTCCACCGTCATGCCCCTTTTTTCGGGGACGATATCCAGCGTCTGGGCGCGCTGGCGGCGGCCGGTGACTGGAACAGCGGCGTGGGGCGTGTCGAAACGATTGACGTCATGGATAGCTATGTCGCGCGCTTGATGCAGGGTTTCGACGGCCCGGCCTGCCGCATCGGCTGGGACGCGGGCA
Organism: Sphingobium cupriresistens LL01; assembly: GCF_001046645.1. NCBI lineage: Bacteria > Pseudomonadati > Pseudomonadota > Alphaproteobacteria > Sphingomonadales > Sphingobiaceae > Sphingobium > Sphingobium cupriresistens. The sequence goes on along the minus strand of NZ_KQ130435.1, from coordinate 650,908 downwards.
ATGGCGCCGCTGGTCCGGTGGTGGAGAAGCTGACGCAATTGCTGCCCGGTGAGCATCATCTGCTCTTCACCGATATAGACGGACATTTCCCCAACCATCATCCCGATCCTTCCCAGGAACGGAATCTGGCCGACCTGCGCGCGCTCGTCCTTGCCAAGCAACTCGATTTCGGTGTGGCTTTCGATGGCGACGGCGACCGGATCGGCGTGATCGACGGGCTGGGTCGGACGATCGCGGGCGACCAGCTGCTCGGCCTCTTCGCGCAAATCATATTGGAAAAGCGGCCCGGCGCGCCGATCGTGGCGGATGTGAAGGCCAGCCAGACCGTTTTCGACCGCATCGCGATGCTGGGCGGACGACCCGATATGTGGAAGACCGGCCACAGCCATATCAAGTCCAGAATGAAGCAGATTGGCAGCCCGCTGGGCGGCGAAACCACCGGTCATCTCTTCTTCGCCGATGCGTATCCCGGCTATGACGACGGTCTTTACGCCGCCGTCCGCCTGATCCGCGCCGTCGGATCGCTGGGACAAAGCCTGACCGCCCTGCATGACGCGATGCCGACCAGCATCATCACACCCGAATGGCGTTTCCCGGTGGCCGAAGCGCGCAAGTTCGCGCTGATCGCCGATATCCTCGCCCGGCTGAAGGCCGCGGGCGCTGATATCTGCGCCATTGACGGCGCGCGAGTCCGCACCGTCGATGGCTGGTGGCTGCTGCGGGCGTCCAATACCGAGGCTGCGTTGGTGGCGCGCGCCGAATCGGCCGACGAGGCGGGACTGGCGCGGCTGATCGCGCAAATGGATGCGCAACTGGCCGATTCGGGCGTCATCCGGGCAGAATCGACCTGAAAAGCGCCTGCGCCGCTCTCATATTTTGGTATCGTTAATCCGTTTTCTCCCGCTATCTTCCCTTACGGAAAGCATGGCCTGAGATAATGATTGCAGGAAACGCAATCGTCCCTCCATGTTTCGCATTTGCGACAATCCGCGCTGCACCGCAAAAGGAACTCGCCTTTCAGGCATCCTCTCCTAAAATCTCAAGGCCGTCCTTCGGGGCGGCTTTTTTTTCGTCTCGATCCGTTTGCCGTCCTGCCCTGTTGCCGTAGCGTTTCGCCCTGCCACATGCGCCTATAGCCGCGAAAATGGGATGGATCGGGCGATCCGCTCACTGGAATTTAACCACAATCCTGATAATCGGGCTGCGTCCAAACAGCCGGTCGGGCGTTCGAACGCCACCGATCAAGGCCAATATCATGCCCAGTAGAGGATCTGTCATGTTGCTTCGCGGTCGCCCTTTTTCTGCTCTTCTCCTGACCGGCGTCATGCTGGCGTCCGCGACCCCGGCCTTTGCCGGCGGATTCTACCTGCAGGAACAATCGCCCAAGGAAACCGGACGCGCCCTGTCCGGCGGCGCGGCGGCCGGGGACGATCCATCCACCATCTATTTCAATCCGGCCGCGATGACGCAGCTGTCGGGCATCCAGACCTCGGTCGGCGGCGTCGCGCTGATGGCGTCGGCGCACCAGACCAATCGCGGTTCGCGCCGCACCATCCCCGGATCGACCCTGTCGGTCCCGGTCGGCGGCAATGACGGCGGCAATCCTTTCGAAAGCGTCATCCCGATTCCGAGCTTCTATGCCAGCGCGCAGGTCAGCGACCGACTCTGGGTCGGCCTGGGCGTCAACGCGCCTTTCGGCCTGAAACTGGAATATGATGACGGCTTCTTCGGTCGCTATGACTCGCTCTACACCGACCTTAAAACCTATAATATCCAGCCTTCGGCCGCCTATAAGCTGAGCGACAATCTGTCGATCGGCGGCGGCGTCGACGTGCAATATGTCAAGGCGACGCTGACCAACGCGCTGCCGCAGCTCTCGCCCCTGGTCACGACGGATGGTTTCGCCAGCCTGAAAGGCGACGACTGGTCGATCGGCTGGAATGCGGGCCTGTTCTACACCACCGGCGATACCAATTGGGGCGTCCATTATCGGTCGGGCGTCAGCCACAAACTGGCCGGCACGCAGATCGTATCGGGCCTCGTCGGGCCGGTCGCCGCGGGCAATGGCGAATTCGCCGCCACCGCGCCGCTGGAACTGCCCGACATCGTCACCGTCTCGATGATGCATAAGCTGACGCCTCAATTGCGCGCGATGGTCACCGGCAAATGGTATAATTGGTCGAAGTTCAAGGGCATCGCCGTCACCTCGGCCGCGGGCACCACCAACAAGGAACTGGATTACAAGGACAGCTATTCGGTCAGCGTCGGCGGCGAATATGATGTCAGCCCGGCCTTCACGGTCCGCGCCGGCACGATGTTCGATCGTTCGCCGACCAATCCGCAGCATCTGACCACCCGCGTCCCCGATGGCGACCGCGTCTGGCTGACCGGCGGCGCGACCTGGAACATGTCGGATGCCTTCGCGCTGAACCTCAGCTACGCCCATACCTTCGTGGAAAAGGCGAACATCATCCGTCCCGACAGCTATTTCCCATCGCCAGCAACCGTGACCGCCACCACCTTGTCGCAAACCAGCGGCAATGCGGATCAGGTCGCCGCATCCGCGACGCTGCGCTTCTGATTCTCGCGGTGCGGCCTGTTTCAGCGAAGCTGAAACGCAAGGATCTCCCGCTTCTAACCGTCACCAAACATCCCTATAGAGGCTCCGTAGCTTACGGAGCCTCTTTTCATGTCCGATCATAATCCCGGCCTGCGCCCCTGGCGTGACATAGCGCGGCGGCAGTCGCGCCAGATCATGGTCGGCAATGTGCCGGTCGGCGGCGGCGCGCCTGTCACGGTCCAGACCATGACCAACACGCTGACCCATGACGTCAAGGGCACGATCGACCAGATCCGTCGATGCGAGGAAGCAGGCGTCGATATCATCCGCGTCTCCTGCCCCGACGAGGAATCGACGGCCGCCTTGAAACAGATCGTCCGCGCGTCCCGCGTGCCGATCGTCGCCGACATCCATTTCCACTATAAGCGCGCGCTGGAAGCGGCCGACGCGGGCGCGGCCTGCCTGCGCATCAATCCGGGCAATATCGGGTCGGAAAAGCGGGTGAAGGAAGTGGTCGATGCGGCCAAGGCCAATGGCTGTTCGATCCGCATCGGCGTCAATGCCGGGTCGCTGGAGAAGGATTTGCTCGAAAAATACGGCGAACCCTGCCCCGAAGCGCTGGTCGAATCCGCGCTCGACCATATCAGGCTGCTCCAGGACCAGGATTTCCACGCATATAAGGTCGCGGTGAAGGCCAGCGACGTCTTCCTCGCCGTGGCCGCCTATATGCAACTCGCCGACGCGGTCGATTGCCCGCTGCATCTGGGCATCACCGAAGCCGGCGGCCTGATCGGCGGCACCGTGAAAAGCGCGATCGGCATTGGCAACCTGCTCTGGGCCGGCATCGGCGACACGATCCGCGTGTCCCTGTCGGCCGAACCCGAAGAGGAAGTCCGGGTCGGCTATGAAATCTTGAAGTCGCTCGGCATCCGCACCCGCGGGGTCAAGGTCATTTCCTGCCCGTCCTGCGCGCGCCAGGGCTTTGACGTCATCCGCACCGTGCAGGCGCTGGAGGAACGGCTCCAGCATATCCACACGCCGCTCTCGCTGTCGGTGCTGGGCTGCGTCGTCAATGGTCCAGGCGAAGCGCGCGAGACGGACATCGGCCTGACCGGCGGCGGGGCCGGCAAGCATATGGTCTATCTGTCGGGCATCACCGACCACACCGTGCAGGACGAAGGCATGGTCGATCATATCGTCCGCCTGGTCGAAGCCAAGGCGGCGGAGGTCGAGGCGGCCAAGGCGGAAGCCGACATGACCGACGCGGGCAAGGCCGAGGCGGCGGAATAAGCGGAGCGACGCGGTGCGCCCCACGCCCGGCGGGTTCGCCATTCCCTTCGCCATATGCTGCATCGGCGTCGCGCTATTCTCTGTGATGGACGCGGCGATGAAGGGGCTCAGCCTTTCCATCGGCCTCTATAATGCGCTGCTCTGGCGCGCCGCGGCGGGCAGCTTGTTAGGCCTTGCGCTGATGCTGCTCACCCGGCAGCGCTGGCCGGACCGCGCCGTGCTGCGCCTGCACCTGCTGCGCGGCGCGGTCGTGGCGCTGATGGCGGCGCTCTTCTTCTGGGCGCTCATGCGGATGCCGCTCGCCGAAGCGATCGCGCTCTCCTTCATCGCGCCGCTGATCGCCCTCTATCTCGCCGCGTTGCTGCTGGGTGAAACGATCGGACGGCAGGCGATCGCCGCGTCGCTGCTGGGACTGGTCGGCGTGGGGGTGATCCTGTCGGGCAAATTGCAGGGGCGTTATGACGCCGACGCGCTTTTGGGGGCAGGCGCGGTGCTGGCATCGGCCGTCCTTTTCGCCTGGAACCTCATCCTTCAACGGCAACAGGCGCAGCGCGCTTCGCCGATCGAGGTCGCCTTCTTCCAGCATATCGTCATGCTGGGCGTCTTTGTGCTGGGCGCGCCGGCCTGGGCTGTGCTGCCCGACCGTTCTGCGATTCCGCTGGTGCTGCTCGCGGCCGGCCTCGCCTTCACTTCGCTCGCCGCGCTCGCCTGGGCCTATGCGCGGGCGGAGGCGCAGCGGCTCATCCCGGTCGAATATAGCGCCTTTCTCTGGGCGGCGCTGATGGGCTGGCTGGCGTTCGGCGAGCGATTGACCCTGACCACGGTGGCAGGCGCATTGCTGATCGTCGCGGGTTGCCTTATCGCCGCCCGCAGCAAAGGGGCCAATGTCGCCCATGTGGAAGCAGGAACGGCATGACCGACATCATCATTCGCGACGCGCAGGCCGACGATATCGGCACCATTCATGACTTCATCCTGGCGCTGGCCGATTATGAACGGCTTGCCCATGCGGTGAAGGCGGACCGCGCCACGCTCGCCCGCTATCTGTTCGGCCCGCGGCCGATGGCGGAGGTGCTGATCGCCGAACATGAAGGCCGGGCGGTCGGTTTCGCCCTCTTCTTCCACAATTTCTCGACCTTCGAAGCACGGCCGGGCGTCTATCTGGAGGATCTGTTCGTCCTGCCGGATGCGCGTGGCCTGGGCGCGGGCAAGGCGCTGCTCGCGCGCCTCGCCGCGCTGGCGATCGAACGCGATTGCGCCCGGCTCGAATGGTCGGTGCTCGACTGGAACGAACCCGCCATCGCCTTCTATCGGTCGCTCGGCGCGACGGCGATGGATGAATGGACGGTGCAGCGGGTCGATGGCGACACGCTGGCGGCGCTCGCCGCGCTCTGATCGAGCCAGCGCGACGAGCCGATCGGCCGCACTCTTGACGGGGACTCGCCGTCGGGTTCATTGTGCCGAAACGGAACATTTGGGGGACAAGCAGGATTATGGCCGTCGGCCGCACCGTGAAACGCACGCCGGAATGGCGCGAAATGCTGAAGCGCAGCGTCATCCGCAGCGGCGCGCTGATCGGCGCGATCACGCTCATGCTGGCGACCCTGTTCCTGGCCCTGGCGTTGCTCAGCTACGCGCCGAGCGATCCGTCGATGAACACCGTCGCGGGCGATCATGTCGCCAATATCATGCAGGCGCCCGGCGCCTGGACGGCCGATTTCCTGCTCTGGCTGCTGGGCGTCCCCGTCGCCCTGATCCTGCCGTTGATGACGGTCACCGCCCGCCGCATGTGGGGCGACCAGGATATGAGCGGGTGGAAGGGGCAGTTCGGGCAATGCCTGTTCGGCATCGCCCTGATCGGCATCGCGCTCGCCTTGTTCCAGAGCGCGCCGCTGGTCGGCCTGCCCGCGGGTTGGGGCGGGGTGATCGGCCTGGTCGTCGCCAAGGGGATCGCCAGCCTGACCGCGCAGGCGCCGGCCGCCGCGCCCTGGATCACGGGCATTCTTATCGTCGGCGCGCTGATTACGGGCCTGTTCGCCTGTTATCGCAGCCTGGCGCTGGAAAAGCCGATCATCGCGCTGCGTCGGCCCTCCTTGCCCAAACTCAACCTGCCGCGTCCGACGCTCGGTTTTGCCGGCCCCGCCGCTGCGGTCGATGATGACGACGACGCAGAGGATGAGCTGGCCGGGCGCGTCATCGCTCCGCGCAAGCAGGTGTCGCACGAACCCAAGCCGCCGATCACCATCCAGTCGCCCAAGCCCGCGCCGGTGCAGCGCGCGATGGCGCCAGTCAGCCAGGACGACCTGTTCGGGCACAGCTCGCTGCCCTCGCCCGACCTGCTCAACCCTGTCCCCGCCAACCAGGGCGGCAAGATCGACAAGGCCGCGCTGGAACGCAACGCCCGTCTGCTCGAATCGGTGCTCGACGATTTCCATGTGAAGGGCAACATCACCGAAGTCCGCCCCGGCCCTGTCGTCACCATGTATGAACTGGAACCCGCGCCCGGCATCAAGGCGAGCCGCGTGATCGCGCTGGCGGACGATATCGCCCGCAACATGTCGGCGCTGTCCGCCCGCGTCGCGACGATCCCCGGCCGCACGGTCATCGGCATCGAACTGCCCAACGCTCATCGCGAAGGCGTGTCCTTCCGCGAACTCATCACCAGCGAACAGTTCATGCAGGAAGCGACCCTGCCGATCATCCTGGGCAAGAATATCTCCGGCGAACCGATCATCGCCGACTTGGCGCCCATGCCGCACCTGCTGATCGCGGGCACCACCGGGTCGGGCAAGTCGGTGGGCTTGAACGCCATGATCCTGTCGCTGCTCTACCGCATGACGCCGGACCAGTTGCGCCTGATCATGATCGATCCCAAGATGCTGGAACTGTCGACCTATGACGACATCCCGCACCTGCTCTCTCCGGTCGTCACCGAACCGGCCAAGGCGATCCGCGCGCTCAAATGGGCGGTGGAGCAGATGGAGGATCGCTATCGCATGATGGCGTCCATATCGGTGCGCAACCTGGCCAATTACAACGAAAAGGTTCGCGCTGCGAAGGCCAAGGGCAAGCCGCTCGGCCGGCGGGTCCAGACCGGCTACGACCCCGAAACCGGCAAGCCCATTTATGAAGAGGAACAGCTGGATTTCCAGCCGCTGCCACAGATTGTGGTGGTGGTGGACGAGCTGGCTGACCTGATGATGACCGCGGGCAAGGAAGTAGAATTCCTGATCCAGCGGCTCGCGCAGAAGGCGCGCGCCGCGGGCATCCACCTGATCCTCGCGACCCAGCGTCCCTCGGTCGACGTCATCACCGGCGTCATCAAGGCGAACCTGCCGACCCGCATCAGCTTCTTCGTCACCAGCAAGATCGACAGCCGCACCATATTGGGCGAACAGGGCGCCGAACAGCTGCTGGGCAAGGGCGACATGCTCTACATGCATGGCGGTAAGGGTCTGACCCGCGTCCATGGTCCCTTCGTCTCGGACGATGAAGTGCGCGTCGTCGCCGACCATTGGCGCGCGCAGGGCCAGCCCGACTATATCCAGGCCGTCACCGAGGAGCCGGAGGAGGGCAGCTTCGCGCTCGACGGCGTGGACCTGGGCGACGACAGCCCCGACGCGCAACTGTTCCGCAAGGCGTGCCAGCTCGTCTTCGAAAATCAGAAGGCCTCGACAAGCTGGCTGCAACGCCAATTGCGCGTCGGTTATAATTCGGCAGCGCGCCTGATCGAACGGATGGAGGAGGAAGGGCTGGTCGGCCCGCCCAACCATGTTGGCCGCCGCGAAGTGCTGCGCGACGAAAATGGCAATCCGCTCTGATACTGGCCAGATGATCTGGCCAAAATTGGTTACGATTGCGTATCGTGCAATCGCTCCTGCGGCCTTCGCATTTGCAGCATGAAGCGGAACCGGGCAATAGGATCAGGCCTTTCAGGCATCCTCTCCTAAAACTTTTCGGGCTGATCTTCGGATCGGCCCTTTTTTTTATCCGCGATTAGGACTAGGCGAATCCCGCTGCTGCCGCGCCGATAACATAATTGGAGCGGTGCCGCCGGTCAGACCGGCAGGGCGAGGCGGGAGCATGGGGGATCGAGCTGTCGCGACCGTCTGCGGATGCTCTCCCCCATCAAGCCCAAAGCTTGCTATTTCGGAACAGCCGGGTTCACAACGGGTTCAAGCCCGACCGCATATCCACCACTTTCCTGAACAACTGGAGTTGAACGCCATGCAGCGCAGCCTTGCGCCCCTGATCCTGGCCCTCGCCGCCGCGCCGGCGGCCCTGTCGGTCGTCGTGCCGACCGCGCCCGTCGCCGCGCAGCAGGCCTCGCCCGACCTGACCCAGGTCAATGCCTATATTCGCGGCGTCACCACCCTCACCGCCGATTTCACCCAGACCGACCGTAGCGGTCAGACCCTGACCGGCAAGCTGACCCTCAAGCAGCCGGGTAAGATCCGCTTCCAATATCAAAAGGGCGTGCCGCTGCTGATCGTGGGCGATGGCAGGGCGCTGACCATGATCGATTATGAAGTACGCCAGGTGCAGCGCTGGCCGATCGGCAACTCGCCGCTGGGCGCGCTGCTTGATCCGAACAAGGATCTGTCGAAATATGGCAAGCTCGTGCCGACCGGCGATCCGTCGATCCTGAGCGTCGAGGCGCGCGATCCCAAGCGGCCCGAATATGGCACCATCACCATGATCTTCAAACGCAACGCCTCCGGGCCCGCGGGCTTGCAGCTTTACGGTTGGGTGGCGCTCGATTCGCAGAATAACCGGACGGCGGTGCGGCTGAGCAACCATGTCTATGGCGCGACGGTGGCCGATTCCGCCTTCCGCTGGACCGATCCGCGACCCAGGGGACGGGCGGCGGGCGGCTGACCGGAGCGCCTTGCAGGACGGATGGAAAAACTTGGCGCTTCGTTCATCTGCCGCTCATATGGCGGGCGCTAATCAAGACCCAAGGCGAGAGACAACCGGGATTTCCCCCCTGTTACCCGGTCCCCCCTCTCGCCGCGAAGCGCTTCAAGGGCGCGATCGAGACCCCCGTTCCACGCCCCCGGAGCGGGGGTCTTACTTTGTGCGGCCTTCTCTCAGCCGCTTGCGTGTCCGCCTGCGGCCTCCTAGGTGGAGGGCATGGCCGACACCCTCTCCATCTGCTCCTGGAACATCAATTCCGTCCGCGCGCGTATCGACATCGTCGAACAACTGCTGCGGCTCGAAGCGCCGGACATATTGTGCCTGCAGGAAACCAAGGTGGTGAACGAGACTTTCCCCACCGAAATGTTCCGCCGCATGGGCTATGTTCATCAGGTGCTGAATGGCCAGCGTATGCACCATGGCGTCGCGATCATGAGCAAGGTGCCGGTGCATGAGGATGACCGGTTCGACTGGCAGGCCAATGGCGAAGCGCGCCATGTCGGCGTGCGGCTCGACAATGGCGTGCGGATCGAGAATGTTTATGTCCCCGCTGGCGGCGACATTCCCGACCGTGATCTCAATCCCAAATTCGGCCAGAAGATGGATTTCCTCGAACGGATGATCCAATGGTCGTCCGCGCTAGGCAGCCAACCCGCCATCCTGACCGGCGACTTCAACATCGCCCCGCTGGAATGCGACGTCTGGAGCCACAAGCAATTGCTCAACGTCGTCAGTCACACGCCGGGGGAATGTGAAATCCTCGCCCGGTTGCAGGCGTCGAACGACTGGGTCGATATCGGCCGCCATTTCCATCCCGCGCCGGCGCGCCTCTATACCTGGTGGAGCTACCGCGCGAAGGATTGGGCGGAATCGGATCGCGGCCGGCGCCTGGACCATATGTGGATGACGAAGGACGTGGCGAACAAGGCGACCAGCCATCGCGTGGTCGAACCCGCGCGCAGCTGGATCAAGCCGTCCGACCATATCCCCATCATCACCGAATTCGCTTTCTGATGCCTAGCGTCGCCAACGGGCGCGATGCTGCGCGCGCCATAGACGCGCTGCGTCGCGGCTGGGCCGTGCGCCTGTCTGCGCCCGATGGCGCGATTCGGCTGATGGCGATCGAGGGCGCGGATGCGGTCACGCTGGCGGACTTCGACCCGCGCGGCCAGGCCGATATCCTCATATCCGCCGCCCGCGCCGAAACCTTGAAGCTGGCCAACCAGTTGGCGGCGGCCGACCCCGACCTGCCGGTGCTGGTCGAACGCGCGCCCTGGATCGACGCCGATGTCGCCACCGCCATTTCCGACCCGGTGCTCGATCTCGCCTCGCCGCTGAAAGGACCGTTTCGCGCCCGGTCGCTACCCGCGCCCCAAGCCGCCAAGGCGGCGCTCCGCCTCGCCCGGCTGGCCGGCATCTTGCCCGCCTATTTCCTGTCGAACGGCGACGCCCCGGTCGAAGCGACAGTGAGCGCCGACGCGATCGCCGCCTATGACGACGCCACCCGCCTCGCCATCGCCACCCGCGCGCGCCTGCCGGTGTCGGCCAGCGAGAGCGGCGAAATCATCGCCTTCCGCAGCCCGGACGAACCGCGCGAACATATCGCGCTGGTGGTGGGCAAGCGCGATAGCTCGCCGCCGGTCATCCGCCTGCACAGCGAATGCCTGACCGGCGACGTGCTGGGCAGCCTGAAATGCGATTGCGGCCCGCAACTGCATGAGGCGCTGCACCGGATCGCCGATGCGCCCTGGGGCATCCTCCTCTATCTCCGTCAGGAAGGGCGCGGCATCGGCCTGGTCAACAAATTGCGCGCCTACGCGATGCAGGATCAGGGGTTCGACACGGTGGATGCCAATGTCCGGCTGGGATTCGCCATCGACGCCCGCGATTTCTCGGTCGCGGCGCGGATGCTCGACCTGCTCGGCGTGGACGCGGTGCGCTTGCTCACCAACAATCCCAACAAGGTTGCGGGGCTTGAAGCGGCGGGTATCGCGGTGACGGAGCGCCTGCCGATCATCCTGCCCACCAACCCGCATAATGAACGCTATCTCGCCACAAAGCGCGACCGCACCGGCCATCAATTATGACCGTCATCCGCGTCGATTGCGGCGCGGGTCGCCTGACCTTGCGCGATCTGGCGATGGATTGCGCCATCGGCCGCAGCGGCGCCTGCCCGGCGGCGGACAAGCGGGAAGGGGACGGGTGCACGCCCTTGGGCCTATGGCCGATCCATGGTGTGCTGCTGCGCCCCGGCAAGGTCGAGGCGACGGATATACGCCTTCCCTGGCGCTGGGTCCGCGCGAACGACGGCTGGTCGGACGATCCCGAAGACCCCGCCTATAACCGCCCGGTCCGCCTGCCGCGCCCCTTCTCCGCCGAAAGCCTGATCCGCAGCGACGACGCCTATGACGTCATCGTCGTGTTGGGCCATAATGACGCGCCGCCGGCGCCGGGGCAGGGGAGCGCCATCTTCCTCCATCTGTCCGAAAGCCGCCCCACCGCCGGCTGCGTCGCGGTGGACCGGGCGGACATGCTGCGCCTGCTCCCGCTGCTCGCGCCGGGCGATGCGATGGAGATCGTCCCCTAAAGCGCGGTATCATGAAAACGCTGTTCGCCCTGAGCCGGTCGAAGGGCCTTTGTTTCGACCTCGGAAAAGAAGAACAAGGCGTCGACAGGCTCAGCCCGAACGGAATTGGGCGATCTTTAGCGGGTGACGCGCATCACGCTCGCTCCAGCGCCTCGCCCACTTCGCCGCCGGCGGCCTCCAGCAAGCGCCGCTCCAGCGTCTGCAACCGCGCCTTGCTCTCAATCTTTCCGCCGAAAAGGTCGGTGACGTAGAAGGTGTCGACCGCCCGCTCGCCATAGGTGGCGACATGGGCGCTGTGGACCGTGACCTTCGACTGGAACAGCGCATTGGCCAGGCTGAACAGCAGCGCGGGCCGGTCGCGCGCATTGACCTCGACCACGGTGAAGCGGTTCGACGCCTTGTTGTCGATCAGCACATTGGGTTCGATGCGGAAGGCTTCGGCGCGGGTCCGGGGAAGCGGGCGCGCCGCCAGTTTGGTGATCATCCGGTGCCGGTTGGACAGCGAATCCTCGATCGCATTGCGGATGCGCTTCAACTGGTCGGGGCTGTGGAATGCGCCGCCCAGCGGGTCCTGGACCAGGAAATTGTCGATCGCCACGCCATCGCGCGTCGTGTGGATGCGCGCGTCGATGATATTGCCGCCGGCCAGATGGATGGCGCCAGCGACGCGATAGAAGAGACCCGGATGGTCCGCGGCATAGACCGTCACCAAGGTCGCCCCGCGCTGCGGATAATATTGCGCGGCGATCGATAGCGGGGATTCGCCCGCCGCCAATATATGCTGCGCATTGTGGAACAATATGTCGTCAGGTTCGGCGATCCAATAGGATTCGGGCAGCCGCTTGCTGAACGCGGCGAAGGCGTCGTCGTCAATGCCAAGCGCCCGTTGCAGCGTTTCCTGCTTCACGATCACTCTTTCGCCACGCCCCTTCTGCTTATGGCCCAGCCGCAGCACCTCTTCGGCGGATTCATACAGGTCGCCCAGCAACTGGCGCTTCCAGCTATTCCACACCCCCGGTCCCACCGCGCGGATGTCCACCACCGTCAGGCACAGGAGCAGCCGCAGTCGTTCCGGGCTTTGCACCACATCGACGAAGTCGAGGATCGTCTTATAGTCCGACAGATCGCGCTTGAAGGCGGTGGCCGACATCAGCAGATGATAGCGCACCAGCCAGGCGACCGTCTCCGTTTCAGCTGGAGTCAGCCCCAAGCGTGGGCACAGATGCTCGGCCACTTCCGCGCCCAGCAGGCTATGGTCGCCGCCGCGCCCCTTGGCGATATCGTGCAGCAGGACGGAAACGTAGAGGACGCGCCGCGACAGGATCTTGCCCATCAGGTCGGTCGCCAGCGGATGATCCTGCGGCAACTCGCCCTTCTCGATCCGCGACAGCAGACCGACGGCGCGGATGGTATGCTCATCGACCGTATAATGATGATACATGTCGAACTGCATCTGCGCGACGACGCGGCGAAAATCGGGCACGAACCGGCCGAACACGGTCGATTCGTTCATCCAGCGCAGCACCGTTTCGGGATCGCGCGGGCTGGTCAGCACTTGCAGAAAAGCCGCATTGGCGCGCGCATCCTTGCGGATTTTGGCGGTGATCAGGCCCGCGTCGCGGCTTGCCGCGCGGATCGCGCTGGGGTGGATCTGCAACCCGTGCTTGTCCGCCACGGCGAATATTTCCAGCAACCGCACCGGGTCCGCCTGGAAAAAATCGTCGCTCGGCAGGCTGAGGCGCCCGCGTTCCAGCACGAACCCGTCCAGCTTCTTGGGCCGGCGGAAGATGGACGGAATGTAGCGCCGGCCCTTCTCCGCCATCTGATCGTCCAGATGCGCCAGGAACACGGCGGTCAGGTCGCCCACGATCTTCGCGTTCAGGAAATAATAGCGCATGAAGCGCTCGACCCCGGACCGGCCGGCGCGCCCGGTGAAGCGCATCCGCGTCGCGGTCTCCAGTTGCAGGTCGAAGGTCAGCCGGTCCTCGGCGCGCCCGGTGATGGTGTGCAGGTGGCATCGCACCGCCCACAGGAAATCCTCGGCCTTCTGGAACTGGCGCAGTTCCAGTTGGGTCAACAAGCCGACATCGACCAGCTCGGCGACTGAACGCACCCGGTTCACATATTTGCCGATCCAGAAGAGCGTGTGCAGGTCGCGCAGACCGCCTTTGCCTTCCTTCACATTGGGTTCCACGACATAGCGGCTGTCACCCATCCGCTTGTGCCGTTCCTCGCGCTCCTCCAGCTTTTCGGTGACGAAGGCGCGGGCGTTGCCCTGCATCACTTCGGCGTCGAACCGGACCGACGTCTCCTCATACAGCGCCCGGTCGCCCCAGACGTAGCGCGCCTCCAGCAATGCGGTACGCACGGTCAGGTCGGCCTTGGCCATCCGCATCGTCTCATCGATCGACCGGCTGCTATGCCCGACCTTCAGCCCCAGATCCCACAGCGAATAGAGCATGGATTCGATGACCTGCTCGGTCCATCCGGTCGGCTTCCACGGGGTGATGAAGCCGATATCGACGTCGCTGTGCGGCGCCATTTCGCCCCGGCCGTATCCCCCGACCGCGATCAGGGCGATCCGTTCGCCGGTGCTGCGATTGCCCGCCGGATAGAGGTGATGCGTCGTCGCGTCGTAGAGCAGGCGCAATATCTGGTCGATCAGGAAGGCGAAGGCGGTCACGGATTCGCGCCCGCGCGTCGGCTTGGCTTCCAGCCGCCGCGCCACCTCGGCCCGGCCCTCGTCCAGCGCCGCCTTCAATTCCTGGACGATAGCGGCGCGCAGCCGCGCGCTATCGCCCCGATGCTCCATCGCCAGGGCATTGATCGTGTCGGAAATTGCGCGCCGGTCGATGATCGCGCGGCGCGATCCCAGCGCGGGGAACTGCATGACCATTTGCTGTCTCTAGTCGGACCGCCGCTCAGCGGCCAGTTGTTTCAATCGATATATGTGATCGAGCGCCGCGCGCGGAGACAGCGCATCGGCGTCGATCGCGTCGATCGCCGTCAGCAGCGGGTCGGGCGCGGCCTCTTCCTGCACCGCCGCCGCCGCGAACAGCGGCAGGTCGTCCAGCCCCGCCGCGATCCCGCCGGTTTTCGCCTTGCCCGCCTCCAGCCGCGCCAGCACGTCCTTGGCGCGCTTCAACACCGGCTGCGGCAAGCCCGCCAGCCGCGCCACCGCCAGGCCATAGCTGCGATCAGCCGGACCCTGCGCCAGTTCGTGCAGCAGCACCAGATCGCCCTTCCACTCGCGCGCCCGGACATGGTGCAGCGACAGCGACGGCAGCGTCTCGGCCAGCCGGGTCAGCTCGTGATAGTGCGTCGCGAACAGGCATCGGCAGCGATTGACCTCATGCACCGCCTCCACCACCGCCCAGGCCAGCGCCAGCCCGTCATAGGTGGACGTGCCGCGCCCGACCTCGTCCAGGATGACGAAACTCCGTTCGGTCGCCTGGCTCAGGATTGCGGCCGTCTCGACCATCTCGACCATGAAGGTCGATCGCCCCTTGGCCAGATTGTCCGACGCGCCGACGCGGCTAAACAGCCGATCGACCAAAGTCAGCGTAGCGGACTGCGCGGGGACGTAACCGCCCGCCTGCGCCAATATGACGATCAGCGCATTTTGCCGCAGGAAGGTCGATTTGCCGCCCATATTCGGGCCGGTGACCAGCCACAGCCGGTCGCTCTCGCTCAAACGGCAATCATTGGCGACGAAGGGCTGGCCTTCACGCCGCAACGCATCCTCGACCACCGGATGCCGCCCGCCCACGATGTCCAGGCACGGACCGGCGCCGTCTTCAACCACGAAATGCGGCCGCTGCCATCCGCCTTCGACCGCCCGTTCGGCGAGCGACGCGGCGACGTCCAGCCGCGCCAGCGCCTCGGCCGCGCGGGCGATGTCGGCCTTGCGGTCCAGCACGGCGGCGATCAACTCCTCCAGATGCGCGGCTTCGGCGACCAGCGCATGGGCGCCCGCCTGCGCCACGCGCCCGGCCTCTTCATGCAGGTCGATCGAATTGAACCGCACCACGCCCGCCAGCGTCTGGCGATGGGTAAAGCCGCTGTCGGGCGCCATCAGCGTGTCGGCGGCGCGCGCGGGCACCTCGACATGATAGCCCAGCACCCCATTATGCCGGATCTTGAGCGCGGAAATTCCGGTCTGCGCCCGATATTTCGCCTCCAGCGCGGCGATCGCGCGGCGGCCATCGCCCGCCATCCGGCGCAGTTCGTCCAGCGCGGGATCATAGCCGTCGGCGATATAGCCGCCGCTCGCCGTTTCGGTCGGCGGCGCGGGCACCAGCGCGCGCGCCAGCGCATCGACCAGCGCGCCATGGCCGTCCAGCGCCGGCAATATCCGCGCCAGCAACAGCGGCGGCTCGGCGATCCGCCCCAACCGCTCGCGCAACAACCGGGCCTCGCCCAACCCATCGCGGAGCTGCCCCAGATCGCGCGGGCTGCCGCGCCCAACCGCCACGCGCCCCAACGCCCGACCGATGTCCGGCAGCGTCCGCAACGCGCCGCGCATCTGGTCGCGCAAGGTCGCATCGTCGTGGAAGAGCTGCACCAGCCCCAGCCGCGCCTCGATCGTCGCCAGGTCCATCAGCGGCGCGGACAGATCCTGTCCCAGCAGCCGCGCGCCCGCGCCCGTCACCGTCCGGTCGATCGCGCCCAGCAGGCTGCCCGCCCGCGCGCCCGCCATGGTCGCCACGATCTCCAGGCTCTCGCGCGTCGCCGCGTCGATCGCCACATGGCCGCCGCTGGTCTTGCGCAATGGTGGGGCCAGGAAGGGCAGGGTGCCCTTGCCCGCATGATCGAGATAGGCGATCAGCCCGCCCATCGCCGCCAGCTCGGCGCGGCCGAACTGGCCGAACCCGTCCAGGGTCGCGACCCCGAACAGGCGCTTCAACGCCTCGTCCGCTCGCGCGCTCGAAAAGGCGGCGCGATCGAAAGGATGGCCATCGGCCACGCCCAGGCTCGATCCCTCCGCCACCACCGTCTCGCTCGGCCGCAGCCGCGCCAGTTCGGCGGGCAGGTCGCCGATCGGGCAGGTCATCGTTTCGAACCGGCCGGTGGAAATATCGGCGGCGGCGATGCCGATCTCGCTAGATACGTCGCCGCCGACCTGCGCCAGCGCGACCAGCATATTGTCGCGCCGGCTGTCGAGCAAAGTCTCCTCGGTCAGGGTGCCGGCGGTGACGTAGCGCACGATCGCCCGCGCCACGAGCGTCTTGCCCCCGCGCGCTTTGGCCTGCGCCGGCGTTTCGGTCTGTTCGGCGATGGCGACGCGATGCCCGCCCTTGATGAGCCGCGCCAGATAGCCTTCCGCGCTATGCACCGGCACGCCGCACATCGGGATCGGCGCGCCGCCATGTTCCCCCCGGCTGGTCAGTGCGATGTCGAGGGTTGCTGCCGCCATCTTGGCGTCGTCGAAGAACAGCTCGAAAAAATCGCCCATCCGGTAAAAGAGCAGGCAGTCCTGCGCCTGTGCCTTGAGCGTCAGATATTGCGCCATCATCGGCGTCGGGGCGGCTGTATCGGTCGAAAGGGCCATGGCCAAAGCCGATAGCCTGATCCTCCCCCCGAAACCAGCGCTTCGCCCAAGCGGCCAGAAAATTGCGCGTCTCGCACTTGCCCACAGGATAATGTTACCGCTAGGGCCGCCCTGTTGTTCCAATATATGGGTGCCGCGATGTCCGACAGATCGAATGTGGAATTTTCCGAGCGCGAGGCGCTGTTCTTCCACTCGACCGGACGCCCCGGCAAGATCGAGATCATCGCGTCGAAGCCGATGGCAACCCAGCGCGACCTGAGCCTTGCTTATTCCCCCGGCGTCGCGGTGCCGGTGCTGGCGATCGCGAAAGACCCGGCCTGCGCCTATGATTACACCGCCAAGGGCAATCTGGTCGCGGTCATCACCAACGGCACGGCGATTCTGGGCCTGGGCAATCTCGGCGCGCTGGCGTCGAAGCCGGTGATGGAGGGCAAGGCGGTCCTCTTCAAACGCTTCGCCGACGTCGACAGCATCGATATCGAGTTGAAGACCGAAGATGTCGATCGCTTCATCGAGGCGGTCGAACTGATGGAGCCGACCTTCGGCGGCATCAACCTTGAGGATATCAAGGCCCCCGAATGTTTCATCATCGAACAGACGCTCAAGGAGCGGATGAACATCCCGGTGTTTCATGACGACCAGCATGGCACCGCGATCATCGCGGCCGCCGGCGTCATCAACGCCGCGCTGCTGACCGGGCGCGAGATGAAGGACATGAAGGTGGTGGTGAACGGCGCGGGCGCCGCCTCCATCTCCTGCACCGAACTGATCAAGGCGCTCGGCGTCCCCCATGAAAACGTCATCATGTGCGACAGCAAGGGCGTGATCTATCAGGGCCGCACCGAGGGCATGAACCAGTGGAAGTCGGCCCATGCCGTCCGCACCGACGCCCGGACGCTGGCGGAAGCGGTCAGGGGCGCGGACGTGTTCCTGGGCCTTTCGGTCGCAGGCGCGATGACGCAGGATATGGTGAAGTCGATGGGGCCAAAGCCGATCATCTTCGCCATGGCCAATCCCGATCCCGAAATTCTGCCGCCCGACGCCCATGCCGTCCGCCCCGACGTGATCGTCGCCACCGGCCGGTCGGACTTTCCCAACCAGGTCAACAACGTCCTGGGCTTCCCGTTCATCTTCCGCGGCGCGCTCGACGTGCGGGCGACCGGCATCAACGAAGCGATGAAGCTGGCCGCCGCCCACGCCATCGCCAATCTGGCGCGCGAACAGGTGCCGGAGGAAGTGGCCAAGGCCTATGGCCGATCGCACAGCTTCGGCCCGGACTATATCATCCCCGCGCCCTTCGACCCGCGCCTGATGGAGGTGGTGCCCGCCGCCGTCGCCCAGGCGGCGATGGAAACCGGCGTCGCGCAAAAGCCGATCGCGGACATGGCCGCCTATCGCCAGTCCTTGAAGGCCCGGCTCAACCCGACCACCACCGTCCTCACCACCGCCTATGAAGTGGCCAAGGCCAATCCCAAGCGCGTCGTCTTCGCCGAAGCGGAAGAGGAAGTGGTGCTGCGCGCGGCGATCCAGTTCCGCGAGCTGGGCTATGGCATACCGGTGCTGGTCGGCCGCGGCGACGTGGTCGAAAAGCTTAAGGAACTGGGCGTCCGCGACCCCGAAAGCTTCGAACTGCACAACAGCGTCAATTCGCCGCTGGTGCCCGACATGGTCGACATGCTCTACGCCCGGCTCCAGCGCCGCGGCTATCTGCGCCGCGATTGCGAGCGGATGGTCAATCGCGATCGCAACATCTTTGGCACTTTGCTGGTCAAGATGGGCGTGGCCGATGCGATGATCACCGGCATGACCCGCCCCTATGCGCAGACGCTGCGCGAAGTGAAGCGGGTGATGGACCCGGCGGCCGGCCGCACCCCCTTCGGCATCCATGTCATGGTGGCCAAGGACAAGACCGTGTTCCTGGCCGACACGACGGTCAACGAACGCCCTACCGCCAGCGAACTGGCCGACATCGCGGAAGGCACCGTGGCGGTCGCCCGCCGCATGGGGGTCGACCCGCGCGTCGCCTTCCTCTCCTATTCCAATTTCGGCAATCCGCCCGGCGCCTTCCTGGAAAATGTGCGCGGCGCGGTGAAGCTGCTCGACGAACGCGCTGTCGATTTCGAATATGAAGGCGAAATGACCGCCGACGTCGCGCTCAACCCCGCCGTCATGAAAAATTATCCGTTCAGCCGCCTGTCCGGCCCGGCCAACATCCTGGTCATGCCGGGGCTGCAATCGGCCAATATCTCGGCCAAGCTGCTGCGCGAACTGGGGGGCACGTCGATGATCGGGCCGGTGCTGGTCGGGATGGAAAAATCGGTGCAGATCGCCACCATGTCGTCCAATGCATCCGAACTGCTGACCTTGGCGGTGCTGGCGGCGGGCGGCGTCGCGCTCTGATCGGGCGCGCGCCGTTCGCGGCTTACCTCCCGTCGGATATGTGTGCTTTGCACTTGCATGGTGCATGTTGCGCGCGCGAAAAGATTGATGACCCTTTCGGGAGCAAGATATGAGCGTAGCCAGTTTCGACAGTGCGACCTTCCGGCGAGTGCTGGGCCATTATCCGACCGGCGTGTGCGTCGTCACCGCGGTCGAGGCGGACGGCACGCCCGCCGCCATGGTGGTCGGTTCCTTCACCTCCGTCTCGCTCGAACCGCCGCTGGTGGCCTTCTTCCCCGCCAAAAGCTCGACCAGCTGGCCGCGCATCCAGGCGGTCGGCAAATTCTGCGTCAATGTCCTCGCCAGCGACCAGAAGCCGCTCTGTCGCCAGATCGCCGGTCCCGGTCCCGACAAGTTCGCCGGCATCGCCCATCGCGTCTCGGCCAACGGCTCGCCGATCCTCGACGATGTCGTCGCCTGGATCGACTGCACGCTCGATGCGGTGCATGAAGCGGGCGACCATGACATCGCGCTCGGCCGCGTCGTCGCGCTGGAAGTGGACCGTCCCGGCAGCCCGCTGCTCTTCTTCCAGGGCAATTACGGCGAATTTTCCCTGCTCGAATGAAGGAAGGGCGCGCGCCGCGCCGTCTCAGGGGGCATGGTGGATGACAGGGGGCGGCCCGTTTTTTCCGATAACGTCCGTTCGGACATATCGGGGAAACATTACGCCTCCTTAACCCCGCTCATCTATTGCAGGCTTGTCGCCCCCTGACCGGACCGCCCCCATGACCGCGCTGCTCATCACCATCGACACCGAACTGTCTTCTGCGCTGCACCATCGGGGCGTCAGCCTGGCGGACAATGTGGATCGCTCGATCTGGGGACTGGCGCAGGGCAGGCCCTATGGCATCGGCTGGCAGATGGACCTGCTCGAACGCCATGGCCTCAAGGGCGTCTTCTTCCTCGATCCAATGCCCGCGCTTGTCCATGGTGCCGCTTTTCTGGCCCCGATCGTGGGCGCGATCGTCGGGCGCGGACATGAAGTGCAGATGCACATCCACAGCGAATGGCTCACCTGGGCGAAGGACTCGCCCGTCGGCGGCCGGCAGGGCCGTAATATCGGCGATTTTTCGCTCGCCGACCAGATCGTCCTGCTGGGCCTCGCCAAACAATGGCTGGAACAGGCGGGGGCGCCCGCCATCACCGCTTTTCGCGCCGGCAATTTCGGCGCCAATGACGATACGTTGCGCGCGCTGGCGACGCTCGGCCTCGCTTGGGACAGCAGCGTCAATCCCGCCTATCTCGGCCGCGAATGCGGCATCACCGCCGATCCCGCGCAGATCGGCGCGACACGATCGCAGGGCGTCGCCGAACTGCCCGTATCCGGCATCGCCGACCGCCCTGGCGGTTTCCGCCCGGCCCAAATCTGCGCCATGTCGGCCGCCGAAATGCGCGCCGGGATGCGCCACGCCGTGGGCGAAAGGCATGACGCCTTCGTCGTCGTCACCCATAGTTTCGAAATGCTCTCACGCGACCGCCAGCGCCCCAACCGCGCCGTCATGGCCCGGTTCGAGGCGCTGTGCCGGCAAGCCGCCCACCTGCCCGACATGCACGGCGCGGGCTTCAACGACCTCCCCGCCGACCTCGCCGACCGCCCGGCGCGCAGCCTCAGCCGGGCCGCGCCCAGCCAGTGGCGCACTGGCCTGCGCATGGCGGAGCAGGCCTGGGCGACCTGGCGCTACGAACACCGGCTGGTGCCTGCGTGACCGCGTTTCCGGGCGTTCTGCTTCTGGGTATGGAAAATGCGATCGCCCTGACGGTCGTGCGCGAACTGGGCGGCCATGGCGTGCCGGTCCATGGCATCGCCCGCAGCGCGACGTCGATCGGGGCGGCATCGCGCCATTGCGCCGACTGGACGATGCGCCCGGCTGGCCCGATCGCCGACTGGCTGCCCGGCCTGATCGCCCGCACCGGCGCGCGAGCGGTGCTGGCGATTTCCGAATCCGACCTGATCGAACTGGCCGCCCTGCCGCCGATGATCGGCGACTGCCATCTCCTCGTCCCCCGGCCCGAGCCGCTGGGCCGGGTGCTCGACAAGCTGCAGACGCTCCATGCCGCCGCGGTCGCCGGGCTGCGCGTGCCGCAGACATGGCAGCCGCGTGCTGGCGAGGATTTCGCCGCCCGCGCCGCCCAGATGCGCTATCCGCTCGTCGCCAAATGGGCCAATCCGCCGGACATCATGGCGGTGCTGGCGCAGGCGGGGCTGGAGTGGATCAAGACCGACTATGTCCGCACGCCTGACGAACTGGTCGCGCTATTGCACCGCTATGCCCCGGTCGGCCGCTGGCCGCTGATCCAGCAATATTGCCGCGGCGTCGGCCTTGGCCAGATGCTCTACATGCAGGACGGACAGGCGACGCTACGCTTCCAGCATCGCCGCCTGCACGAATGGCCGCCCGAAGGCGGCGTATCGACCCTGTGCCGCGCCGAGCCTGCGGATGCGCATGGCGCGCAGATGGCGCTCTCGGAAAAGCTGCTGCGCGCGCTCGATTGGGAAGGGCAGGCGATGGTCGAATATCGCTACGAGCCCGACAGCGGCCGCTACTGGCTGATGGAAGTCAATGGCCGCTTCTGGGGCAGCCTGCCGCTCGCGCGCCATTGCGGCGCCGATTTCGCCTGGGAAGCCTATCGCCGCAAGGTGCTGGGCCGGACCGATGTCGCCCCCCCGCCGCGCGACGATGTGCGCGCGCGCTACATGGTGCCGGAAACCAAGCGGCTGGCGCGCGTCCTGCTGGCGCCCGGCCGCATCGGCGATCCCTTCTTCCGCCGTCGCCCGCTATTCGACCTCGCCAGCTATCTGCTCGCCTTTTTCGACCCGCGTGCTCGCTACTATGTCTTCAGCGGTTCCGACGTGGGGCCTTGGCTGCGCGACATGGGACAGATCGTCAGGAAAGCCGTGCGCCGGGAAAGGCGCTGACCAGCGCGCCGATCGCCCGATCGATCCGCGCCAAGCAGGTCGCCATATAGCGGTCGTCCAGCCCGTAGGGGTCATGCAGATGCGGCAGCATCGGCCGGGTCCAGCACCCCAGCAACAGGCGCGGCAGATCGGCCAGGCGCGGATCGGCGGCCAGCCGATGCAGTTGCCGCACCTCCATCGCCAGCAACAGGTCGCCTGCTTGCGGCACATAATCCTTCAGGTCGATCGCCTTATGGTCCGACAGGTCATGGCCCAACGCTCGCGCCGCCACGATCGCGGCGTCATGCGCGGCCCGCCCGGTGGTGGTGGACAGGCCGACGGACGCCGTGTTCAACCCGGCCTGCCGGCCCGCGACGTCGGCAAAGGCGCTGCGACAGATATTGCCCTGGCACACGAACACCAGCCGCCGCACCTGCGCCGGATCGGGCGCGCGGCTGGCCGACTGGCCGAGCAAGAGCTGCGGATAGGAAAGGGCGAGGCGGAGAAGCCCGCGAAAGGTGCCGAAGCGGGATCGGATCAACGCGCGGACCCTGTAAAAATTGGCGGAGACGGAGTCCTTCTAACTTCTGTCCGTCTATATTCAAGAGAGTTCATAAAGCCCCTAAATTCTTGCACTTATACTCAGTTTATGTCGCCGTTGTCCGTTGACGTTCAGCCAAAACCGCGATCAAGTGTGGGGCTAAATGTGGTAACGGAGTCAGGGTAGTGGGTAGTTTAACGGTCTTGCAGGTTAAGGCAGCAACCAAGCCCGGTCGCTACGTCGATGGCGAGGGTTTGATGTTAGTCGTAAAGCCGGGCGGCGCAAAGACATGGCAGCTTCGCATTCAGGCAAATGGCAAACGTCGCGATTACGGCTTGGGATCGGCTAGCATTGTCAGCCTCGCAGACGCCCGTGAACGTGCCTACGAGATGCGAAAGCAGGTGAGGGCGGGGGATGATCCCGTCGCGCTGAAAGAGGCCGCACGCAAAATCAAAGCCACCGTTCCCACATTCGAGGTTGCCGCACGCGATCTCCATGAGGAGCGTAAAGCGGGTTGGCGAAATGGCAAACACAGAGACCAGTGGCTTTCATCGCTAGAAGCATATGCCTTCCCTGCGATCGGATCGACACCGGTTGACCGTGTTAACGTGGCTGACATTCGAGACCTTTTAGCCTCAATCTGGCTGGTCAAGCCGGAAACAGCACGTCGGGTATTGCAGCGCACTGTCACCGTGTTGGATTGGGCGCACGCGAAAGGACATCGGCCGTCAGAAGCACCCGTTCGGGCGGTGCGAGCGGGTCTCGGCCGACAAACCAAGACAGATAGCCATTTTTTGGCGCTTCCTCATGATCAGGTTGCAGACTTGATGAAAGATTTGAAGGAATCAGACACAGCGGGTCGGTTGGCCTTACGCTTTCTCATATTGACGGCCGGGCGATCGGGAGAGGTTCGTGGCGCGAAGTGGAGCGAGATTGATTTTGATAAGGCTTTGTGGACTATTCCGGCCGAACGGATGAAGGCAAAACGCGAGCATGTCGTGCCGCTTTCGTCTGCTGCCTTGGAGGTGCTACGGATAGCTTTAACTCTGCGACGTGGTGGCGAGGACGTCGTGTTTCCGGGAATGAAAGGCCAGCCTCTCAGCGATATGACTCTGACCAAGGTATTGCGCGTTGCGCTGCCCGGAAGCAGTTGGACCGTCCACGGTTTCCGATCAAGTTTCCGGGATTGGTGCGCCGAATGTACCGGCTATCGAAGCGAGGTGGCTGAGTCCGCGTTGGCCCACACTATACCAAATAAGGTCGAGGCGGCCTATCGTAGGACCAATTATCTCCAGCTTCGTACAACACTTATGGCTGACTGGGCTGTTTATCTCGGAGAAGGTCCGGTGACGGCGATCATATCGCCCAAGACGACATAATGCATAATCACTGAGTGATTACGCAGAGTGGAAGTGCGCGCTCAATCCGTTTCTCTATAGTCTCATTTCAAAGGAGACAGATAACGTGACCAATTTGAGTCTGCAAAGTTCGAAGTCGGGCGCTGCCAATGACGATGGACAACGACGGATTGCTTATAGCATCGCTGAGGCCGCTAAGCTGACGGGCTTGGGGCGGACAACCCTCTATAGCCTTTTGGGCAACGGTCGGCTTGCTTCTGTGAAAATAGGTAACCGGCGCTTGATCCATAGTGCTGCGTTAGAACGGCTGGTCAGCGGTGAACCGGGCGTGCATTGTTGAGCGAAACCTTGCTGGCCCCGCCGAACTGCGTTCGGTCCAGCGGGGTGAGGGACATTTAAGACGGGTGGGTATGAGCTTGCAAATGGTCGGGCGATTGCTCGGACATGCGCAAACGGCGACGAGCAGCCCGCTATCTCCACCTTTCGGCAACGCCCATTCAAGCAGTAATGACGCGATCGGCGTAAAATTAGGACGCCTACCCATCTTAATAAAATTGCGGCGGCAACTGGCTCAAGAATCGGCGAGAGCACCGCCTAGGTCTCTTTCATCTCGTCTGGACTGGCGACTGAGCCGACCTTTGTGTCATATAAGCGCAGCAAATTTGCGGACAGGGCTAGCCTCGCTTTGTCACGCATCTCGTTTGAGCTTTCTATGCCCTCAAGGATATTGATTGACATGCCGACAGCGTTGATGCGTTCCAGCACGTTTACGTAGCCTTTCGCCTGCGACATAGTAGACCGGAATATTAAGAGGATGGTGCCTCCGATTATCTGAATGACGACACCGGCCAGAGCGGCGAGAGCAGCCGGTTCAATCTTGTTCGGATCGTTCAGCGACTTCCACACCCCAAGGCCAATGAAGCCCATTCCAATAAGCATCACGAAAGCGGTGAGATAGAAAATGGAAGACACCTGACGAAGATTCCGGTCGAGGTAGCTCTCTAGCTTCTCCTGCGCCAGCAACCACGCCAGCTTTGGCTTGTCAGGCTCGTTTTTAACTCGTTCTTCGAGGTCATTGACGGCCTGATTTTTGTCCCGCTGTTTTCGGTAGTCATAACTGGCCGTTGCGCTCGCCAGCGTCACGACAGCAAAGAATATAATCCCAATCCCTGCAAACAGTGCGTTGTGGGGTAAAACTTCACCAATACTAGCTACGACAACGCCGCCGCCTATTAAGAAGGCAGGCGCACTGACGAAAGCCAATTGCTGCTCGCGCCGAGTCCCACGATCTATGATCTCAAAGACACTTGAGGCTGATTCCAGTGATACCCCCAGGGCTGAGCCGCTAAAATTCGTGATAATCGACAAATCGGCTCCCCCGTCCCAAAACTTCGATTAATCTACATCGTCTCGACGGTTTTGCCAGTGGCGATCCTTTTTCACAAAGTCCCTCGGACAGGGCGATCATGGTCGACAGCTAATCCCCTTCGCCGAGCAAAATCTCGACTACCTCCCTATTACCGGGACAATTTCACCGGCCCGTTAATAGCCTCTGTGCCGCAATTCTGGCAGGTGAATTTCGCGCTTTCAGCATGGCCTCCATTAAGGTGAAACGGCCCCGCGATGTTCACTTCAGTGCTATCAATTTTCCAATTATTATGCGCTGGATTTTCTGTTTCCTGCCACCAAGCCGACCCTTTGATGCCACATGCACATGTGATTTCACGCTCCAGCGTTTCCATCTTCGCCATGAGACCCTCCCTCATCTTAGTTGGGAACATATTTAGATGCCGATATTAAAGCAGCATCTAGAAGTAAAAAGGACGCCGAATAAATCCGGCGTCCCTCTCGCTCAAAATGGGAATGATCCCTGGACCGGCGGAACGCCTGGGTGTCGGTATCCGCGCATGACTTCGGATACCCGTCCCTGGTTCACTCCGCACAACGCTGCCGCTTGATGTTGATAGAGGCCACGAACCTCGATCAAGTAGCGAATATGCGCCGCCATCTCAGCCGATATGGCTGGGGAACTTCGTCGTTCCATTCGTCCTGTTCCTTCGAATGAACGATGGAACGCGGTTGACAATCAACGCGAGCAGGCACAAAACATTCGTGCTGCAGCAAATTCCAACCGCGTCCATCGTGGTTGCTTCTTTCGAGCCCGAGGTGTTCCACCACCTCGGGCTCATTTCGTTATGAACGCTGAAACAAATGAGTCAAAGGGTAAATGCGTTTTTAACGGTCACACAGCCACTTCCCTGTGTGTAACCTACCCTTGACACCTAAAAATTTCTTTTCGAGCCTCATGGCTGCTCTAAGGCTGCAGAATGGCTGTCTTCAGATGCCATTGCGTCACCGTAATCGTACGAAACGAGAACAAGCCGGTCTCATGCGGTTGCATAGGGGCGCATAGGGACTCACTCACCACCGGGTGAACCTATAATTTCCCCGCTGCAATACGCCGTCTATCGCTCATAGCATGTCCGCCGAATGCATTTCATTTTTCCTCAGAATGGAGATAGGTCGGTCCGATCGTGTACGGCGGGAATGCGCACCGGCCTTTTAATGGGAAGTCGCGATATCGAGATATCTACATGTCGCCTATTCTGAGGGTGTCACCGGCACCGTAGACAATTGCTGCACCAGCAGGCCGCCGACAAACGCAATCATTGGACCTAGCTCAGGCTCGCCGGTTGCGGCATAGGCCTCGTCTGCCACTTTCAACGCGGACTGATATTCATCGCGGTTCTGCATGATTAGATCGATGACCGTTGGACTGCCAGGCAGGAAGAATCCAATTTTCAGGCAGATACATGCGTAGCAGAACGCTCGTGCCGATCGCCCGTTGCCATTCTTAAAAGGATGCACCCAATTCACCACCCATAGAGCGTATGCCCCTATGTTGACCGCGTCCGCTTCACGCCATTGGGCTTCTATCAATTGAAAGAAGCGAGTCATGTGTGTAGCTACTTCATCGTGCGATGGCGGCATGTGCACCACCCTACCGTCCTGCGTAGCAACGTGCACTTGGTCAGTCCGGAATTCCCCCGGATGATGCAGCAAAAATAGGGTCGCCGTTCGATGGAATTCCCGGAGAACATTTACATTGGGACCGACCAAGCAGCCCTTTTCATCAATGCCGTGGTTGTGAGTAAGCAGCCGAACCAGCGCCTCGATGACATTCACCTGATTCGAATAGTTGAGCACTTCGATCGCGTGGGCAGCTTCGCCGTTAATTAAATCCCAATTGTCGTCGATCACCGCGCCGCCCCTAAATACACAAAAGCCCGACCAATTGGCCGGGCTTATAGGGTGCAAATCTTAATTTCAACTACGTGGCACTACCTTCAAATTCGTCTAGCAACGTTTCGACCTTCTCCTTGGTCAGGGTAGAGGTGTGGCCGCGCATGCCATAAACCAAACTAACGCGCTGGCTACGGCGCTCTGTCGGCGTCATCTTGTGATTCCGCGCGCGGTCAATCAGGTCGGTTAGTTGAGCGTTTAGAGACACGTCTCTCACTCCTCGTTAAACAGTTCACCCACTCTACAACGGATCGGTTAACGGTCCGTTCCAGGGAGCAAACTGGATGCAAAGCATCTAGTTGGAACTGGGTTTCGCCTTATCAACAGTTTTTCACGCATCCTGCAATAGGCCGGCGCGCAGACCGCCTTAAAAAAGCAAAGTCAAGTCTTGACTTGCGAAAGAGGCAGCAAATCGCGAAGCACTAGATATAGGCACGCTCTCAAGGCCTTGACCATTAAGTGGCGGAAAACTGGCTCGACCGCCCGACCTTCTTGTGGCTGCCTGACCCTGTCAGGCTTCAATCGTTGCGTCCCTAATTTCGTCGCGGCTCCGGCTATCGATAATGCAAGGAAAATTTCGCGCCGGTTCACGCTCCACCACGTCATATCTAGCCTAAAAAAGCAGGATCGCGCCTGATATTGCTCGGTCTATCGACAACAAAGGATGCCACCATGAGTGAGATTTTTGTGAACGAGCGTGAAGCAGCAACTCGGCTGGGATTGGCACCGGCCACATTGAGTAGATGGCGGTGGGCTGGCAAAGGTCCGCTAGCACGAAAGTTCGGCGGCGCGGTGCGTTACGCGGTCAGTGACCTCAACCAGTTTGCTGAAAATGCGGGTGAGCGGTCATGAGCGCGGGCGGAACGGATCAAAACGGTGGCTGGGAGAGCCATCAATACGAAGATGGCAAAATGATCTGGGGCCGTCCGGGCGACGAAGACGAAATGTGGGGCGATGACGCCTCCATTGTGCACGGTCCTGAGGCATATGAGACAGTGGGCCTGGGTGCTGTCAGCGTCTTGGACCTCTATCCCGGTGATAACGCATACGATGCAATGCATCGGACAAAGCGCCTTCTTGCCCGATTAGAGAAGCATACAGGGCAACGCGGATGCGTCCGGCGGGAGAGCTTCATTCCGAATGCGAGCAGCCGATTGTTGGTAACGGGATTGAAACCGGGCTCAAGCGGTCGACTATCGACGTGGATCGATTTGGAAGTGGATGAGTCTCTTTTTCTAGGATCTTCCTTGAACGACGCCGATGAAAAAGCAGCAGGCCGGATTGCCCGATACCTTGAGCGCCGTGGTCACGGCCGGTTTATCGTTTTCTTGGACACCGAAGACTTGATGTGGGTGAAGCGGGTAGAGTTAGCGTCAAAAGTGGCCGACTTGGCTAGTCCGGCGGGCCTGCTCACGGTTGGGTGACGATTCAGGCTGGGATGGTCCATCCGCTCCAACCTCCCTTTCAAAGAGAAAAAGGCGAGTGAGGTTCTCCTGTAACAAAATGAAGTTCTTAAATTTATACCCCTTCAGTTTGTATATTACTGTTTTATATATATATTTTTCGATTATCTGCCTCTCCTCCTCCTCCTCCAAAAAAAAGATAATATATAGGGAAGGGGTGTAAAATTAAGAACTTCGTTTTTGTATAGAGTAAACTCCCCATGCCTTTTCCTCGCCCTGACGACCTTCAAACAGTGTATGATCTGGAAATTGATCAGGAATGCCGCCTATCGCCTGCCGAGGGGGAAACGGTAGAGCGAGCGTTTCAACGACTGAAGCTCCGCACGGCCAAATATGCTAGCAAAGATCGCTACTACCGATTGAAGATAGAAGATAATTTCATCTTCATTCAAAGGATAAAAAAGGAATTTCGTGGTAAGCTCTGCGATTTTCTTAAAATGAAGCCGGGAACTCAAATTCTTCTTAAAACAAAACCTACAGACAGTGACGTTACGAAAGCACGTAATAAGGCTCAATATCTTGGTGGTTACAACTTCTCTACCAAGCGTGATAGGAAAGGTTACTACGAAGCGCATAAGGACAGAATAGGCAGGCTGGTTATAATTTGCAGTATGTCGGCTATGGGGGAATATGACGAGCAGCTCTCTGACAGTTGGTGGAACTGGCCGATGACGCAACTTTGGGAAGGAGAGTGGAAATGAAATGCGCTCCCGCGGTCCCAGGATGCCTTTATAACCCCTAGCCCGTCTTATTCAGCGGTGGGGCTTTGAGGGTTGGCGGGAGTGGCGTAAGCCTTTGGCTTGCTGTAGGAAATTGGATGTCTAGACCAACCTGCAGCGAGGCAAAAAATGCCACAGGCCACACCCGCCGAGAGCCACGATAGCGCGGCGGTGATTTCGTTTCCAGCGGTGTTGCGCAAGAAGGTGACGGGCGCCTTCGACGGAGGGCGACTGACCTCGGACGGTGGTGTAGTGCTGCTGGCCCAGGCCGAGCGGGAGATGGGTATCTGCAAGCGCCTTGCCGCCTGCATCGCCGACCCGCGCGACCCTGCGCGGGTGATCCATAGAGTGGATGATATCCTGCGGGCGCGGGTTCTGGCGATCGCCTGCGGCTACGAGGACGCCGACGACCTCGACGCCCTGCGTGACGATCCGGGGTTTCGCCTGGCGCTGGGTAAGTCGCCGGAGGCAGGGGTCGGTCTGGCGAGCCAGCCGACGATGAGCCGGTGGGAGAACGCCCCGACCACGCGCGAACTGGCACGGATGATGATTGCGATGGTCGGCATCTACTGCGCCAGCTATTCCAAACCGCCCAAAGCGGTGACGCTGGATATCGATGACACCTGCGACGTCGTGCACGGCTACCAGCAACTTTCGTTCTGGAACGGTCACCATGGCGAGCGATGCTTTCTGCCGATCCACGTGTACGATACGGCGACGGGCCGCCCCGTCGCCATGCTGCTGCGCACCGGCAAGACGCCCTCGGGTGCGGAGGCCGCCGGGCACATCCGGCGCCTCGTGCGGCATATCCGCCAGCATTGGCCCGCTACGCACATCACCGTCCGTGGCGACGGGCATTATGGCAGGCCCGAGGTCATGGCCTTCTGCGAGGCACATGGCATCGACTATGTCTTCGGCCTTCCCACCAACGCCGCCCTGCGTGCCAATCCCGACATCGTGGCCGCCGCCGATGCCTGTGCCGTCCAGCGTGCCGAGGAAAACCGGGTGGTGCTGCGCAGCTATGCCGAAATCCGTTATGGGGCGAAAAGCTGGAAGTGTCAGCGCCGCGTCGTCGCCCGGATCGAAGCCAGCACCTTGGGCATGGACATCCGCTACGTCGTCACTTCCCTGGCAGAAGGCTCGGCCGAGCACATCTACGACAGCCTTTACTGCGCCCGTGGTCAGGCCGAAAACCTGATCAAGCGGCACAAGAGCCAGCTCAGCAGCGATCGAACTTCATGCCGATCGGCCAACGCAAACCAGATGCGGCTGATCCTGCATACCGCCGCCTATTGGCTGATGTGGCGCATCCAGCAGGCGATACCCAAGACAAGCGCGCTCGCCGCCGCCGAGTTCGCCACGCTGCGCCTGCGGCTCCTCAAGGTCGCCGCCCGCGTGATCGAAACCGCAACCCGCATCCGCATCGCCTTCGCGTCAGCCTGTCCCGAGGCCAGCACCTTCCGGGCCATTGCGGCCGCCTTCAGGCCTGCCCCGACATAGCCGCCCCGGCCGCACGTCAGAACCGCTCCCTCCAACTCGCAAGCCTATCAAATATCCGCGGTGAAATAGACGCAGCGAAATCCCTCGTCCTGATCACATACAGGCTGGCACCGAAAAACGCGGACCGCCGAAGCGAACAACGTCACGAATAATCCGGGCTAGGAGCCTCGCTGAGCGCGAAATGAAGTTTTTGGCCCCAATGTGGCTGATGAGCCTCTATCGCGACTCACGGGGGCTCCTGGAGGATTCTACGGCTGTTTTATCATTGCCGCTCTTGTGATTATTGAGTTTCGTCGATTGCTCCGATCGAGCCGGTCGCGGGGGCAAATCCCTTCCTGCGCCAAGGCCATGAGAAAGCGCGCGGGATTGACACAAGGCAAGGTGTTAACGCCATCTGATGGATGGATGGTTTCGTGGATGGCACGCGACGTATTGAGCAGACGTGCGCCACCAACGTCGGGAAGGGCGGCGTTGGAGAGTGATTGCCTGCAATCTCAACCCAGCGGTTGGAAAATTGCAAAAATAGCATCTCAGGCCAGCGGCCCCTATTGCCTAAGTCTGCAAGTTATCCCTCAAATAGGTGTGTTACCCTTGATCAATGCGACCGATCCGGCATAGATAAGCCCGTCGTTCCGATCTTGATCGGTAGGAGCGACCCGCAACGTGCGGGCGAACACAGGTCCTCGACTTCGGTCGGGCGGCCTGCCGAATATAATACCTTCGGGGAATACGCAGGGCGCGTGTTCACCTGTGTTCGACGTGCGATCAACCGTCCCGACTACCGGGCGGAGCGGCGAACGCAGGGGTGCGTCTTATGGAATTTGTTATCATCTGGGTTGTGCTCGCGGGCGTGGTCGCGGTCGTAGCGAACTCAAAGGGCTTCGATACATTCGCGTGGTTTCTTTATGGGGTATTGCTATTCCCCATCGCGTTAGCCCATGCCATTGTGAAGCCAGCCGTTGCGCGAAACGTCCATCAATCAGAACAAAGCGATAAGAAATGCCCTCAGTGCGCGGAACTCATTAAGGCGGAAGCGGTGGTCTGCCGTTACTGCCAGAATCGCGATCTCCCACCGGTGGAGCAAGTTCTTGTCAGCCAAATGCGCCCCCAACCGACTACTTGGCAGCGGCTATGGTGGAACCCTCACACTCGCAAATAACTAAAAGCACATATGGTGCAAACTGACTGTGGGAACAACTGTGGGGCTGCTTGGCAGCCCCACGTTCTTTTCCGCGCCATTTCAAGCGGTTAAAAAAAGAAAGTGGCGGAGACGGAGGGATTCGAACCCTCGGTGGCCCCTTAAGGCCACGACGGTTTAGCAAACCGCTGGTTTCAGCCACTCACCCACGTCTCCGCACGAAATTTGCCCACCCAGACAGGAAAGCAATGGCTGGCAGGGGCTATAGCGAGGGCTTTGCAGCATGGCAACGGGCTGTTTGCGGAATTTTTCGCCGTCTTTCCTCTTTCGTTCCGGCGCGGAATCGACTCAGGTCGCCGTTCGTTCATTGTCGTTTCAGCTTGCTGGTCGCAATGCCATGATATGACATTTAAGCGGGCTTTTCGGGGAGTATCGGGCATGATCGGCATCAACGGGCAGATAGGGGGCCGTATCGCGCGCGCCACGGCGCTGGTCGCGGCGCTCGCGGGCATGGCGCTGACGCCGATCGCCGCCTCGGCGCAGGTCAAGACGATCGATCCCAATACGGCGATCGATTCCGACCTCGCGCCGCCGCCGCCGGTCAATAGCGTGCCGACCGATCCCGGCGTCGACAGCAGCGTCAATCAGGGCGTCAGTCCCGGCGTCACCCCCTATGAAGCGCCAGCCGGCAGCGCCGCCGGCAACACCGCCACCGGCGCGCCGGTGACGAGCAATTCGCCGCCTGCCGCCCTTTCGCCCGCCGAATCCTATCAGGAAGACGA
This sequence comes from Sphingobium cupriresistens LL01, assembly GCF_001046645.1. NCBI lineage: Bacteria > Pseudomonadati > Pseudomonadota > Alphaproteobacteria > Sphingomonadales > Sphingobiaceae > Sphingobium > Sphingobium cupriresistens. The sequence goes on along the minus strand of NZ_KQ130435.1, from coordinate 617,864 downwards.
CCTGATCGGCGCGGCCGAAGGCGTGTTCGGCAAGGGCGCCGAAGGCCTCGCGGGCCTCATCGAAAAAGTGCTGAAGGATCAGGGCCGCCCCAACGCCTATATCGCCGGTCGCGAAGCGTCGGGCGCCTTTGTCGTGGGCCTGCGCTACGGTTCGGGCACGCTCAACCATAAGGTGGAGGGCAAGCGCGAAGTCTATTGGACCGGCCCGTCGATCGGCTTTGACGTCGGCGGCAATGCGGCCAACACCTTCGTCCTCGTCTATAATCTCTACGATACCCAGGATCTCTACCACCGCTTCCCCGCGGCGGAGGGCACCGCCTATCTGGTCGGCGGCTTCACCGCCTCCTATCTGCGCTGGGGCAATGTCGTGCTGATCCCCATCCGCCTGGGCGTCGGCTACCGCTTGGGCGTCAATGCGGGCTATATGAAGTTCAGCGAAAAGCGCACTTGGCTACCCTTCTAATCCTCCCCGGTACGGGGAGGGGGACCGCCGCCGCAGGTGGTGGCGCAGGGGGCGCGCCACCCGCTCACCCCTTATAAGCCCAGCGCCAACTGCCCGCCCTGCGCCTCGCCCCCTTCTTCCCCCTCCAGATTATGCACCCCCAACCCCAGCAGCCGCGCGCCCATGCGCAGCGGCAGTTGCGCGACCAGCAATTCCCGCCCGGCCTGCGCCAATATGTCGGGCGACCGCACCGGCGTCGAAAAACTCCGTGACCGGGTGATGATGCGGAAATCGGCGAACTTCACCTTCAACACCACGGTCCGGCCCCAGGCCTGCGCCTTTTCGATCCGGGTCCACAGGCTCGCCGCGATCCGCTCGATCTCCGCCACCAGCGCCGCCTCCTCGACCAGATCGTCGAAGAAAGTGTCCTCCACGCTCACCGACTTGCGGCCCTCCCGCTCGCGCACCGGCCGGTCGTCTTGCGCCCGCGCCGCGCGATAATAATAGTCGGCTGCGCTGCCGAAATGCGTCTGCAGAAACCGCATGTCCCGCGCCCGCAGGTCCGCGCCCGTTTCGATCCCCAGCGCCTGCATCCGCTTGGCCGTCACCGGTCCCACGCCATGGATGCGCCGCACCGGCATCGCCGCGATGAAGGCCGGCCCCTCGCTCGGCCGCACCACGCACACGCCGTCGGGTTTGTTCTGGTCCGACGCCAGCTTCGCGATCAGCTTGTTGTAGGACACGCCGGCCGACGCGGTCAGGCCGGTTTCCGCCCGGATCATCCGCCTGATCTCTTCGGCGATCTGCGTCGCCGATGCGATGCCCGGCTTGTTCACCGTCACGTCCAGATAGGCTTCGTCGAGCGAGAGCGGCTGGACGATGTCGGTAAAGCGGCTGAAAATCTCCCGCACCTGCCCCGACACGGCGCGATAGACGTCGAAACGCGGCGGCACGAAGATCAGGTCGGGGCAGAGCCGCCGCGCCCGCGCGCCCGGCATGGCGGATCGCACGCCAAATGTGCGGGCTTCATAGCTGCATGTCGCCACCACGCCGCGCGGGCCGCCCCCGCCCACCGCGATCGGCAATCCACGCAACGACGGATCGTCGCGCTGCTCCACCGACGCATAAAAGGCGTCCATGTCGACATGGATGATCTTGCGCAGCGGCGGCGGCGAGGCGTCCATGCCGTCGCCTATGCCATAATCAGGAACGAAAGGGAAACAGACTCGGCCGCCTCAATCCTGCACGCGCAGATTGTCGAGCAACGTCTCCAGATGGGCGCGGCTGATCCGGCTCCACACATTATAGGTGCAATGCTGTCCGCCGATCCGCAGATAGGCGAGCGAATGAAGCCCTTTGCCGTCCGCATTGTCTGCCGGATAGGGCTCCGCGCCGACCACGCCATAACCGGCAAAGGCAGGATGGGGCAGCGTGGGCAGATCGCGCATATAGGGCCATTGCCGCGTCAGCCGCGCCCGCTGCGCTGCATCCGGCTCGGCATCGATCGCGATTGTCCCCGGCCCGGCGAAGCCATAGGCGCTGCGCACCCCCGGCAGGTCGAATGCGACCGCCCAGCCGCCGCTAAACTGCGCGGCGCGCGCCTTGCCCGCCGCGCCGCCGTCGGACCGCAGCGCCAGCGGCGCGCATTGCGTCCGATTTTCTGCCACATCCCACTGGACCCGCGCGACATCCGCGCCGATCAGTGGCGAAGACGCAGGCGCGGCGGGTGGCGCCGGTCCATCGGACGATAGTGGTTTGGGGGACGCCGGGGGCGTCACCGGCGGCGGGGCGCACCCACCCGCCATCATCGCGGTCATCAGAATCATGCGTCTCATGGCAAGAGGGACGCACCAGTCTATGCGCGGTTCCCTATTCCCGTTTCCCTAATCCTTGTCCTTCAGGCCCAGCAACACGGCGAAAGGGCTGGCCTGCTCCTCGCTCAGCACGCCGGCCTCCTTCAGATAGGCGTCCGCGTCCGGCGCGCGGGGGAAGGGGGTCATCGCCAGCGCCATCGTTTCGGCCACCGCTTCGCCCATGTCGATCACATGGCCGTCATAGCCGATCGTATCGCAATCCTCCGCATCCAGCTCCAGTTCGTCGGCCGCCTGCGCTTCCTCGCTCTCGACCACGAAGCGCAACACGAAATCGCTGTCGATCGTTTCGGGCACCGGCACGCCGGTCGCGACGCAGGGCTGGGCCAGCTCCGCGCGCACTCGTCCGCGCGCGACGATCGCGCCATCCTCCATGGCGACATTATAATCGGCCTCCAGCCGATCGAGCGCCGACAGCCCGAATCGCAGCGCCAGCGCGTCCCGCTCCGGCTGCTTGGCTGCGATATGCAGCTTGCCCGCCAGCCGCGCGATCTGATCGACCTTGTGGGTGCGCGCAAATTCGGGGTTGGGGTTGATGGTCATCCGATATCTCCCGTCAGCATCGCGTCGCGCGACACGCAGCCCAGCCGCGTCCAGCGCGCCCGCAGCGCGCCTTCGACATGGTTGATCGCGCCGTCGTCCACCGCCGCGCCACGATAGAGGTTGCGCCGCAGCGCGTCGGCAAGATCGGGGGCCAGGCCGGCCTCCCCGGTCAGCGCCGCGCGATAGGCGCTGATCCGCCCGCCCAGCGCGCTCATCATCCGCCCGATATGCTTGCCGACCACCACATCGCCAATGCCTTCCTGCCGCAACTGCCCGTCCATGTCGTCGACGAACAATTCGGTCAGCCACACGCTGTCCTGCGCGCCATTCTGCTGCTCCAGCCGGATCAGCACCTGCGCCAAAATCGCGACGATCATGTCGAATCGCCCGTCCAGAGTGTCCGGCACCGCGCCCTCGACATACCAGTGCGGCTGCCGTCCCTCCCGGATCACGGCGTTATAGAGCGGGCGCAGCCCCTCTTTGGGATCGGTGCGGCCAAAGAGGCGCTGGAGGAAGGAGGGGGAAGCGGACATCGGGCAACAGCTTTTCGTGACGGATCGGACGGCGACGCGCCGTCCGATGTTTTGCGCCCCTTGCCGGGGCTTGCGCATTTCCATATTGATCGCTGCGTCGCCCAATGCAATGGCGACATCAGTTTCTTGGGTTCGCGGGACGGCCCCCCGCAGGAGAAGTTCATGCGTCAGTTCAGCCGTCATTCGTCAAGCGGGCGCATCCTGCTCGCGATCGGCCTCAGCGCGCTGGTGCTGGGCGCATCGGGCTGCACCCGCGTTCGCACGCATCAGGGCTATTCGATCGACAAGCTGCTGGTCGATTCGGTTCAGCCCGGCATCGACAATCGCGCTTCGGTGGAAGGAACGCTGGGCCGTCCCAGCTTCATTTCGCAATTTGGCGAGCAGGACTGGTATTATGTCTCGCGTGAAATGCGCGCACTCGCCTTTTCCAATCCCAAGCCGGTGGAACAGACCGTGCTGCGCGTCCGCTTCGACCCCGCAGGCAATGTCGCGGCAGTCGATCGCATGGGTCTGGATCAGGTTGCCCACATCTCGCCCATGGGCGACAAGACCCCGACACTGGGCCGCAACCGCAGCCTGTTCGACGAGATTTTCGGTAATATCGGTGCGGTCGGCGCTGGCGGCATGGGCGGCGCTGGCGGCGGCAGCAACACCGGCGGCGGCCCGAACGGCAGCTAAGGTTGGATGACTTAACCCCGTTCGTGCTGAGTAGGGGCTGAGCGCAGTCGAAGACCCGTATCGAAGCATCAAGCGCAGCGCATGTATCTTCGATACGCCATTTCGACTTCGCTCAATGGCTACTCAGGACGAACGGATGGGATCAATGTAATCACGCTCGCGGCCTTCACGACAAGTCACCCTCATTCCCAGCCGCCGCCCAGCGCCAGGAAGATCGCAATCTGGTCCTGCACCAGTTGCGTCCGCGCCGCCGCCGCTATGACCTCCGCACTGGCCAGGCTGCGCTGCGCGTCCAGCAGCGACAGGAAATCGCCCCGGCCAAAGCGGAACAGCTTGCCCGCCTGATTGGCGGAGAGCGCCGCGCTGTCCCGCGCCCGGTCCAGCGCCGCGGCGCGCTCTGCATCGCGGCGATAGCTTTCCAGCGCCGTCTCGGTCTGGCGCAACGCTTCCAGCACGGCGCCGTCGAACCCGGCCAGGTCGCCCCGCACCGCCGCATCGGCTTGCGCGATTCGCGCCCGCACCACCGGCCGGTTGGGGAAGCTCCAACTGATCAGCGGCCCCAGGCTGAAGCCGAAGGCCGTGCCAGACCCCAGATCCTTGAGCGGTCCCGACAGGCCGACCGACCCGCCGATGCTGACCTGCGGATAGAGGTCGGCGGTCGCCACCCCCAGCCGCGCGGTATCGGCTGCGATCGCCCGCTCGGCCTGCCGGATGTCGGGCCGCCGCCGGATCAGCGCCGCGCCGTCCCCCACCGGCAGGGCCATGCGCAACGCCGGTAGCGCGGCGCAACTCTCTACATCGCGCGGATAATCGGCCGGCGGCCGCCCCAGCAATGTCGCCAGCAGATAAAGGCCGTTCTGCCGCTGCGCCTCGAACGCGGGCAGCGCCGCCGCGCTCGTCTCCACCGCCGCCTGCGCCCGGCTGACGTCGAACGCGGTGCCGCGCCCGCCCTTGGCCAGCCGCCGCGTCGCGTTCAGCGTGTCGCGCTGCAACGCCACCACCTGCCGGTTTACGCCCAGGCTGTAATTGGCCGCGCACACCTGCGCATAGGCGCGCGCGGTCGCCGCCGCGACGCTGACCCGCACATAGTCGCGCGCCGCCGCGCTCGCCTCGACATCGGCGCCGCTCGCTTCGATCGCGCGCTTGATCCGGCCATTGAGGTCCAGCGGATAGCTGGCCGACAGGCCCAGATCATAGCCGACCACGCCGGGCAGGCTGTATCCGGTGCTGGACGGACGCGACAACGTCGTCCCGCCGCTGACCCCGGTCGCGATCGTGCGCCCGCCCTCCGCCTCGCGCAGCACGGCCTGCGCCTGGGCCAGATTGGCGTCGGCTTGGGCGAGGTCGGTATTGGCGGCCAGCGCCTGTTCGATCAGCGCGTCGAGCTGCGGATCGGCATAGAGGCGCCACCAATGGTCGGGCAGGTCGGCCTGGCTATAGGGTCCGCCCTGGGCCGAATGAAACGCCCCGGTCGCGGCCGGCGCGGTGGCGGCGGACCGTTCGGGGGGGCGATAATCCGGCCCGGCGGTCGCACAGGCGGACAGGGCCAACACCAACAGCGCGCCCCCCAAACCCTTATGCGGTCCCGCGCAGGCGGGAACAGGCTGCCTTTTGGCCCGGTTAGCCTTAGCCATGACGGCAAACCCCCGCCTTGCCATCCTTGTCCCCATTTTTCTCAGGCGCCGCGGGCTGCACCGTCACCGTTGCGGTCCGGCCCGAAATCAGCCGCAACCCCGCCGGCGCCTTGTCCAGCTTCACCCGCACCGGAATGCGCTGCGCCAGCCGTACCCAACTGAAGGTCGGCTCGACGGAGGGGAGGAGGTTGCCGCTGTTGGTCCGGCTGTCGTCGTCGATGCCGAAGGCGATGCTCTCGACCCGGCCGTGCAGATCCTGCGCCTCGCCCATCAGTCGCACCGTCACCGGCGCGCCGATGCAGATCAAACCCAGCTTGGTTTCCTCGAAATAGCCCTCGACCCGCATCGAATCGCTGTCGATCAGCGCCAGCGCCTGGCTGCCCGCGCCGACATAGTCGCCCGGATGCAGGTCCAGGTTGGTGACCACGCCATTGACCGACGCCAGCACCCGCGTCCGTTGCAGGTTCAGCGCCGCGCCCTCGCGCGCGCTCATCGCCTCTGTCAGCGCGGCCTGCGCCGTCTCGACCCGCGCGACATTCTGCTCATGCGTCTCCGCCGCCACCAGGTCGCCCAGCGCCAGGTCGCGCCGCGCCTCCCGCCGTGCCTGCGCCAATGTCGCCTGCGCGCTGGCGATCTGCGACCGGGCCTGATCCAGCGCCAGTGCGTAACGCGGCGTATCGATCACGAACAGCAGGTCGCCGGGCTTCACCCGCTGGTTGTCATGCACCGCGACCGACGTCACCAGCCCGCTGATGTCGGGCGTCACCCGCACCACATCGGCGCGCACCCGCCCGTCGCGGGTCCAGGGGCTGCGCTCATAATGATTCCACATCCAGATCGCGACCAGCGCCGCGGCGATGACGAGCAGGATGGTGGCGGCGCTGCGGACCAGCGTGGACGAGAGGCGGTTCATAGACGGATTCCAAAGGTGGGGACGAGCAGCGCGAGGGCGCCGAGCAGGAGGATGAAGAGGCTGAGGTCCACCGCCGCACGATAGGCCAGGAAACGGTACAGGCCGAAAGCGCCGATCAGCCGGGTCAGCGCCCAGCTCAGCACCAGCGCGACCAGCGCCAGCAGCAACAGGGTGGGGATATAGATGCCCCCCAGGGCGATTTCGCCGGTCATGCCATGGCCCTCCGATAGGCATGGGCGTCGGGGAACAGGTTGCGGCGCAGGCTCACCAGCCCCAGCACGCCCTCCCGCCGTACCGGCAAGCGCGGATGGGCGCTGATGTCGCTGATGGCGCTGTCGATATCGTGCAGCAGCGCAGGGTCGGCTTGCGCCGGCCCGTCCGGGTCCAACCCGCGATAATGGCGGCTGACCCCGCCCAGCACGGCGGCCAGCGGCGCGCCTTCCTGGATCGGCAGGTCCAGCCGCAACTGGCGCAACTCGCCGATCGCGACCCCGGTGCGCAGGTCGCGCAGCGCATCGTAGAGCGGTTTGCCGCTATCGGCGCGGGTCGCCGCCAGACGCGGGGCGAGCAGGGCGATCCGGTCGAGCATCCGGTTGATCCAGCCACGCACGTCGGGGGGGCTCATCAGCGTCGCGCGATTGGCGATGTCGGCCCAGCCCGCGCGCAACGTGCGGCGGATCGCGTCTTCGACCCCGGCCGATTGCAACAGCCCGGCCATGATGATCGCGAACCAGATGCCGACGATCTGCGCCACCGCGCCGTTGATATAGCTGCCAAAGGCGCTGACATAGTTGCTCGACAAAAGCACCGGGCTGCCCAGCCCCAGCAGGGTGGGCAGCGCAATCCCCGCCCAGCGCGGCGAGGCCATCATCGCGCCGAGCATCAGCAAGGCGGGCGCATAGGCCAGCGCCAGCATCGCAAAACCGTCCAGCCGCGGCATGATGGCATAGCCGTACAGCGCGCCCAGCGCCGACGCGGCGATCGTGCCGACCATGAATCCCTTGAGCGGGGCCAGGGGATTGTCGAGCGCCGCGAACAAGGCCAGGAACACGCCGGCCAGCATCACCGCCGTCCCGCCATCCTTCCACCCGCTCAATATCCAGATCGCGCAGCCCAGCGTCACGGTGACGAAGGCGCTGAACGCGCCGCGCGCCGCGCTGGCGTAATCGCGGTGCAACTCGCGATTGCGGCGACCCTCCAGCAGCTGCGCGACCCTCGGCGTCACCGCGGCGCGACTGTGCGTCGCCATCTGGTCGTGCAGGTCGCGGCAGTCGCGATGCGCCGCGATCAGCGTGGCCAGCCGGGCATAAAGGCTCAACCGCATCATGTCGGCCCATCCCATGTCGGGCGTCGCCGCCGGCTCCATCGCCGCACAGCGGTCGATCAGCGCCTGGGCCAGCAGCGCCCGGCTGTCATTGTCCACCACCGGCGAATCCAGCCAGGCGCGTATATCGGCGATCAACGTCTCGACCTGCGGCGGCACGGTCCCGCCATGGGCGGCCTTCAATTGCGCCAGCCGGTCTTCCGCCGCCGCGCCCAGCGGCAGCAGCATCGACAATTGGTCCTGCAATGCGCGCACGGTGCGCACGCGCGGCGCCAGGCGGCTGATGTCGAAGGGCAGGTGGACCGACATCTGGTGCAATTCCGTGACGTCCTGCGCCAGCCGACGGCGTTCGGCATCCAAACCTGCCACTGGTTCCGTCGCGATCGCGTCGCGCGACCAGCGTTCGGCGTCGCGCAGCATCCCCTCCACCCGCGCCAACAGCGTGGTGGTGATTGATCCGGGCAGTATCACGCTATGGACCAGGCTGCCGCAGGCGATGCCGATCAAAATCTCCTGCACGCGCAGCGACGCCACCGTGAAGATCGTTTGCGGCGTATCGACGTCGGGGAAGACGATCAGGCAGGCGGTATAGCCCGCCAGCACGAACATATAGGATCGCGGCGTCCGGTCCATCAGCGAGACGAACACGCACAGCGCCAGCCATGACGCCATGGCCAGCGCCAGCAATTCGGGCGCATTGACCAGCGGCGGCACGATGGCGACCGCGAACATCGCGCCGACCAATGTGCCCACGGCGCGGAACACCGCCTTGGAAATCACCGCGCCGGCCATGGGCTGGGCGACGATATAGCTGGTCAGGAACGCCCAATAGGGCCGCTCCAGCCCGATGCTGAACGCGACATAAAGCGCCAACATGCTCGCCGCGAGGCATTTGAGGGAAAAGAGCGCGGCTGGCGCGCCGAAGCGCTCGCCGATGATTTTGCCGCTCATGGCCGGATGCTCACGCCGGGCTCTTATGCTCGGCGATGCGCAGGCTCAGCAGGTCGAGCAACCACACGGTGACCTCGATCGCGCCGTCCGGCACGTCCTTCAGCAATTCGCCCCGCAGCGCGTCGAGCTTCGCTTCGATCCGGCCGACCAGTTCCTGCCCGGCCGGGGTCAGGGCGATGATGTTGGATCTTTTGTCGTCGGGATGCTGCGCCCGCGTCACCAGCCCCGCCGCCTGCACCTGGTCCAATGTGCGAACCAAAGAGGGTTGGCTGATGTCCAGCGACTCGGCCAGCGCGCTCTGGCCCACCTCGCCGCCCAGCCGGTCGATATGGATCAGGCACCAGGCGGCGCTGTTGGACACGCCGAATTCCGCCAATACGGTATCCGCCAACTGCCGCCAGGCGCGGGCGACCGGGGCCATCTTGTGCGCGAGCGCGCGCTTGGGTTCTGACAGGGGCATTTCCATTAGATAGCTAACTAATGAAAATTGTCAATGGCGCGCAACTGTCTCGTTCGCTGTCGCACAATCGACAGTGGGGCGCGCGATCGACCAGCAATGCGCCGTGCTCCCGCGCAGGCGGGAGCACGGTCCTGCGGTCTGAATTGGCCTCCCGCCTATGCGGGAGCACCGTCAAAGCATCTTATCCCCGGCGCGTCCCGTTAAAGGCCGACGCGCCGAACGCGCCGAGCTGCATAGTGCCGGTAATGGCGTCGCCCGCCACCTCGGCTTCGCATTCCAGCGTCATCGGCATGGGCATGGTCATCTCCATCTTCCATGTCAGCGCGTCGCCATCGACCTTGCCATCGACCACATCCAGCGACCCCATCATCCCGGCGAAGGTCCCGTTGAAACGGTCGCCGCTGCTGACGACGGTGAACACGCCCTTCTGGTCGCCCATCGGCGTCTTGGCCACGCAATCATAAGCGCCATCTACGGTTGCCATATCCAGTCTCCTTTACGTTCGCGTCAATCCGCGAGTGTGCCCATTTCCACCGGCAGCCCCACCGCGTCAAGCTGCGGTCGCACCAGCTTGGCGTCGCCGACCACGACCCAGATCAGCCGGTCGGGGTTGATCGCCTCGCGCGCGGCCTTGTCGAAGTCCGCGGCGGTCATGGCGCGATAGACTTTGGGCAATGTCTCGTAATAATCGTCCGGCCGGCCGACCAGGCTGTTGCGCATCATCGCGGACAGCAGGTCCGACGATGTCTCGAAACTGCCCGGCAGCGACAGGATCTGGCTGTTGATCGTCTGGTTGCGCTCCGCCTCCGTCGTGCCCTTGGTCGTCAGATAGTCCTTGATGTCCTGCCGCGCGGCGATGATCGACTCGCCGGTCTTGTCGGTCTGCACCGGCGCATAGACCAGCAGCGGGATCGCCTCCTTGACGCCCGGCAGCGCCGTACCTGCGCCATAGGCCCAACCCTTCGTCTCGCGCAGGTCCATCGTCAGGCGCGACGTCGTGCTGCCGCCCAGCACTTCATTGGCGGTCTGCAACGTCACCGGATTGTCGGTCCCCGCCTTGTTGGTCAACAACCCGCCCAGGATCAGCGATTGCGGGCTTTGCGGCTTGTCGATCAGGATGATCCGCGACGGACGCATCATCTTGTCCATGCGGAACGTCTTGGTCCCCTTCGCCGTCTTGGGCGCCTTCCAGTCGCCGAAGCGCTTTTCCAGCAGCGGCATCAATTCGGCCAGCGTCGTATCGCCCGCGACGAAGATGGTCGCATTGTCGGGCCGCAGCCAGGCGTCGTGGAAGGCGGTCAGGTCCGCCCGCGTCACCGCCTTGACGCCGCTTTCCGTGCCAGACCCGGTGAAGGGAATGCCATAGGGATGCGCCTGCCCATAGAGCAGGGGCGGCAGCATCCGCTGCGCGATCGCCATCGGCTCGGTCTTTTCCGACGCGATCCGGGTCAGCACCTGCCCGCGCAGTCGCTCGACCTCGGCCGGCGCGAAGGCGGGGTTGCGGATCACATCGGCCAGCAGGCCCAACGACGCATCCAGATTGGGCTTCAGTGCGAACAGGCCGACATTGGTCCGGTCCATGCTGTTGGCCGCGCTGATCGACGCGCCCAGCCTTTCCTGCTCCTCGGCGATCTGCACCGACGACCGGGTTGTGGTGCCTTCGTCCAGCAACGCGGCGGTCAGCCCCGCCGTGCCCAGCTTGGCCCGGTCGTCGGCGGCATTCCCTGCGTCGAAAGCGACCGATATCCGCACCGTCGGCACCGTCGCGCGATGGGCCAGAACCACCGGGATGCCGTTCTTCAATGTGGCATGTTCGACATCGGGAAAGTCCAGATCCTTGACCGGCTCGATCGGCGGCTCGGCGATCTTGGTCGGCGCGGCCAAAGCCCCTGCCTGCGTCGTGATGACGGGCGCGGCGGCATCGGGATTGCGGAAGAAGGCGGGCCTGTGCGTCGCATTCCCCGCCAACGCATTGTCCGCGGCGCTACGCTCGCCCGGCGCCACGGTCAGGCGCAACACGGGCCGGCCCAGCCATTTGCGCGCCGCCGCGCTCACCGTTTCGGGCGTCGCCCCGGCATAAACGGCCAGGTCTTTCTTATATTTGGCCGGATCGTTGGAATAGACCGCGCCCTCGGCCAGCGTCACCGCCTTGCCCGAAAAGCCGCCGACCTTTTCCAGCCCGGAAATCGTGCCCGCCGCCTGGGTGGTCGCCGCGCGCAGCACTTCGTCCGCGCTCGGCCCCTTGGCCAGATAATCGGCCAGCAGCGCGTCCAGCCGCTTGCCCACCGCCACCGGGTCCGCGCCCGGCTTCACGTCCACGGTGATCTCGGCGATGCTCAGCTTCTCGAACGGCTGGATGCTGGCCTTCACGCTGACCGCGACCTTCTCGTCGCGCACCAGCACATTGTCGAGCCGCGAGGATTTAAGCCCCCCAAACACTGTCATCGCCAGGTCCAGCTGTTGCAAATCGGCCGAATTGACCCCCGGCACGATCCAGTTGCGATAGAGCCGCGTCGCCGCGACATTGTCGTGCATCACCTTTTCGACATCCTTGTCGAGGCTCGGCACGGTCGCGTCCACATCCTTGGGGGCCGGGCCGGCGGCGATATTGCCGAACCACTTCTCGACCTTCGTCTTGGCGGTTGCGGCATCAATGTCGCCCGCCAGCACCAGCACGGCATTGTTCGGCCCATAATGGGTCTTGAACCAGCTCTGGACGTCGGCCAGGCTCGCCGCGTTCAGGTCCGCCATCGATCCGATGGTGGAGTGGCGATAGGGGTGGCCAGCGGGCAGCATCGCGTCGAGCTGCGCATATTCGACCAGGCCATAAGGCTCATTCTCGCCCATCCGCTTTTCATTCTGCACCACGCCGCGCTGCGTATCCAGCTTGGCCTGCGTCACCGCGCCCAGCAGATGCCCCATGCGATCCGATTCCAGGAACAAGGCCCGGTCCAGCGCGCCTGTCGGCACCGTCTCGAAATAATTGGTGCGGTCGAACCAGGTCGTCCCGTTCCAGTCGGTCGCGCCGATATCTTCCAGCCGTCCGAAGAAGGGACCATCGGCATTTTCCGAGCCATAGAACATCAGATGCTCGAACAGATGGGCAAAGCCGGTCTTGCCGACAGGTTCATAACGCGACCCGACATGATACCAGATCGACACCGCCACCACCGGCGCCTTGCGGTCGGTATGGACGATGACGCGCAGCCCGTTCTTCAGCGTGAATTCCTCATAAGGAATATCGACCTGGGACACGAGGCTGGCGACCGGGGCGGGCGCTGCGGCCGCTACGGGCTTGGCGGCCTGCGCCATGGGAGACAGCGCCAGGACCGACAGGCCCAGCATCAGGGACAGGCGGCGCGACATCGGGGAAAGGGCCATGAGAACCTCATGAAAAGGGGAGCTTTAGCGAGTGCAGAACGCGGCTGAAGCGACAATGGGCGCAGCATAGCGGGCCGTTTTAGACGTGCAATACGCTTATTGCTGGACATGGCCGGGGGAGGGCGGCAATCCTCCATCGATACCGTAATCCAGTGGACATATCCTTTCATGAAAACCGCCATTGCCTTCGCCGCCATGACGGCGCTGTTGTTGCCCGCCGCCCTCTCGGCTCAGAACGCCGCCGATCCGGTCTTCACCCCCGCGGCCATGCGCGCTCATGTCGAATTTCTCGCCGACGACCTGCTCCAGGGTCGCGACACCGGCAGCGAAGGGCATGAGATCGCCGCCCGCTACGTCGCCAGCCAGTTCGACGGTCTCGGCCTCAAGCCTGCCGGCGACAATGGTAGCTGGCTCCAGCGCATCACCTTCCAGAAAACCGAATTTGACAAAACGCCCGCCACGCTGACCGTCACCGGCCCGGCCGGGGCGAAAAGCTTCACCCACGCCGGCGACGTGATCGTCGGCATAAACGCCGACCAGCCGCATCTTGACGTCACGGCGCCGCTCGTCTTCGTCGGCTATGGCCTTGAAAATGCGCGGCTTGGCCTCAACGACTATGCCGGCCTCGACGTGAAGGGAAAGATCGTCGTCACCCTGCGCGGCTATCCCAAGGGGCTGCCGAGCGAGGAGGGCGCACATCTTTCCGCCACCAAGGGGAAGATCGCCGAATCCCATGGCGCGATCGGCATGATCGCGTTCAACACGCTCCAGTCGGCCAAGGCCCGTCCCTGGGCGCGGATGGTGCAGTTCGCCGACGAACCCGATTTCACCTGGGTTTCGCCCGAAGGCGTGCCGTTCAACGCGGCACCGGGCCTGCGCGCGTCCGCGATGCTGAACGATCCGGCGGCACAGGCTGTGTTCTCCGGCGCGCCCACGACCATCGCCGCGATCCGCAAGACCGCCGACAAGCCGGGCGGCAAGCCCAAAGGCTTCGCGCTCAAGACCGGCGTGACGATCAAGGCCGATACGGTCAGCCAGCGCGTCACCAGCCCCAATGTCGTCGCCATCCTGCCCGGCAGCGACCCGAAACTTAAAGACGAATATGTCGTCCTCTCCGCCCATCTCGACCATATCGGTGTCAGTGCCGCCAAGCCTGGCGACGCGCCGGACAAGGACCGGATCAACAATGGCGCGCTGGACAATGGCGCAGGCATCGCCACCATGCTGGAAGTCGCCCGCGCCATGGCTGAGGCGCCGGACAAACCGCGCCGCTCGATCATCTTCCTGGCCTCCACGGCGGAGGAAAAGGGCCTGCTCGGCGCCGACTATTATGCCCGTCATCCCAGCGTCCCGGTCAGGCAGATCGTCGGCAATGTCGATCTCGACATGCCCTTGCTGCTCTATCCCTTTACCGACCTCATCGCCTTCGGCGCGGATCATTCCACGCTGGGACCGATCGTGGCCAAGGCGGTCGCGCCCATGGGCGTGACGCTCGCCGCCGATCCAATGCCGCAGGAGACGATCTTCGTGCGCTCGGACCATTATATGTTCGTGAAACAGGGCGTCCCCGCCGTCTTCCTCGCCACCGGCTATGCCAATGGCGGCGAAAAGGCTTGGGAAGCATTTCTGGGCGGCGCCTATCACCACCCCGGCGATGACATGAGCCAGAAGATCGACTGGACCGCCGGCGCCCGCTTTGCGGAGGCCAATTACCGCATCACCCGCGCCATGGCGGATGGCGATGCCGCGCCCCTCTGGTATCAGGCGGATTTCTTCGGCGACACCTTCGCGCCGACCGTGTCCAAGGCGGCCAAGCCCTGACGGCAAAATAGGGGGAGCCTGGCTCCCCCCACCCTAGAATCAGAAGCGGTAGCCGACCGTCAGCGTCAGCGAGTCATAATCTGCATTCTTGAAATATTCGTTCTTCGCATGGGTGTAGAGCAAACCAACGCGCAGCAGGTCGCTGCCCGCGCGCTGCTCCGTCTCGCGCATGCGGAAACCGAAATTGATCGCGGCTTCATGCACCTGCTCGAACGCCATCGTGTCCTTGGCGCCCAGGGTGAAGACATAGCTGGTGCGCAGCGACGTCTGGCGCCCGAACATCCGGCCGCCCAATGGCAACTGATAGGCCAGCCCGTTACGGAACCACCAGTTGCGCTGCTTGAAATAGTCGGCGCTGTCCTGGCTGGTGATGCCTGTGCGGACCGTCTGGGTATAGCCGACCAGATTGCCCATGGTCAGTTCGCCACGCCCGATGCCGGCAAAGCGATAGTTGCTGGACAGGGTCGCCGACGCCAGTTCACCATCGCCGCCCAGCCCCTTGCTGGCGTCGGTGGCGGTATAGGACACGCGCGGGGTCAGCCACCAATTGGTGCTGACCGGAATCTGCACGCCCACGCCCAGCCCGATCGAAAAGGCCTTGAGGCCGCCATGCGCGCTGGCAAGGCCGCCGGCCGTGCTGTTGACGTTCAGATATCGCGCCGGGACGGTGATCAGCAAGCGGGTGCGGTTGCGTTCCGACAGGCGGATGCCCTTGGCATATTTAAGGTCGAAACGCTGGCCATCCTCATTGGCGACGCTCCACGCCGTCGCCGCGCCGCCGATCGTGTCTGAATCGCCGTCCAAGTCGAAATCGAAATCCATGTCCAGCGCATCGGCGACCGCCCGGAAATTGGCGCTGTCGGGGCTACCGCAGCTCAGTTGCAGCGGTGTGCTGTTTGCAAAGGAAAAGGGAATGCCAAGAATCGTCAACTGGCTGGTGCGCAACGGCACGATGCCGCCCGTCACAGTGGGTACGTTGATCCGTTCTACGCCAGCCGTATCGATATAGGGAATATAGGTGCCCGGAACCAGGCCGATCGGCGATGCGCCGATCGTGTAGCCCCCGACGGCGTCGCAATGGGTGTTGGCATAGGCTACCGGCGTGGAAGCCAGCATGGCCGCTAGAATGACAAGTCGCTTCACGAAATTTTCCCCCCGGAATAATGCGGTGCGACCCGGTGGAATCGATTAGAAGAAGAAATCGGATCTGCCTAGATGGTGCGAAGGTGCCGGGCTTACCGCGGTGGGCGACAAAGTCTGTTTCCGCTCTTGTGTTGCTATTGGGCAACACTACATCAGGGGCAATTCTTTCCAAGGGGCTATCATGAACCTCGAAAAATTCACCGACCGCGCCAAGGGTTTCCTGCAATCGGCGCAAACTGTCGCGATCCGCATGAGCCATCCGCGGATCGGCCCGGACCATTTGTTGAAGGCGCTGCTGGAAGACAGCGAGGGCATGGCGTCCGGCCTCATCAAGGCGGCGGGCGGCTCGGCGCAAGTCGCGTTGCGCGACATCGACGCGGCGCTGGCCAAGGTGCCGGCCGTGTCCGGCTCCGGCGCGCAGCAGACGCCAGGCCTCGACAATGACGCCGTGCGCGTCCTCGACAGCGCCGAGCAGGTCGCGGCGAAGGCGGGCGACAGCTTCGTCACCGTTGAACGGCTGCTGCTCGCGCTCACTCTCGCCACCACCACGACCGCGGGCAAGGCGCTGGCCGCCGCCGGGGTGAAGGCCGAAGCGCTCAACGCTGCGATCAATGCCTTGCGCGGTGGACGCACCGCCGACACGGCAGGCGCGGAGGATCGTTACGACGCGCTCAAGAAATTCGCCCGCGACCTCACCGAAGCGGCGCGCGCGGGCAAGCTCGATCCCGTCATCGGCCGCGACGAGGAAATCCGTCGCACCATCCAGATTCTTGCCCGCCGGACCAAGAACAACCCGGTCCTGATCGGCGACCCCGGCGTCGGCAAGACCGCGATCGCCGAAGGCCTCGCGCTGCGCATCGCCAATGGCGACGTGCCCGACACGCTCAAGGACCGCACCCTGATGGCGCTCGACATGGGGTCGCTGATCGCGGGCGCCAAATATCGCGGCGAGTTTGAGGAGCGCCTCAAGGGCGTGCTGGACGAAGTGAAGGGCGCGGACGGTCAGATCGTCCTGTTCATCGACGAAATGCACACGCTGATCGGCGCGGGTAAAAGCGAAGGCGCGATGGACGCGGGCAATCTGCTCAAGCCCGCGCTCGCCCGCGGCGAACTCCACTGCATCGGTGCGACCACGCTCGACGAATATCGCAAATATGTCGAAAAAGACCCCGCCCTCCAGCGCCGCTTCCAACCGGTCTTCGTCGGCGAACCAACGGTCGAGGACACGATCAGCATCCTGCGCGGCCTGAAGGAGAAATATGAGCTGCACCATGGCGTGCGGATCACTGACGGCGCGCTCGTCAGCGCGGCGACGCTCTCCAACCGCTACATCACCGACCGTTTCCTGCCCGACAAGGCGATCGACCTGATGGACGAGGCCGCCAGCCGCCTGCGCATGGAGGTCGAATCCAAGCCGGAGGAGATCGAAAATCTCGACCGCCGCATCATCCAGCTCAAGATCGAGCGAGAGGCGCTGAAGAAGGAGACGGACAAGGCGTCCGCTGACCGCCTGACCACGCTGGAGGAAGATCTCGCCAATCTGGAGGAGCAATCCGCCGCGCTGACCACGCGCTGGCAGTCGGAAAAGGACAAGATCGCCGGCGAAGCCAGGGTCAAGGAACAGCTCGACGCCGCCCGGCTAGAACTGGAGCAGGCCCAGCGCGCGGGTGACCTCGCGAAGATGAGCGAGCTGTCCTATGGCAGCATCCCCGCGCTCGAAAAGCGGCTCGCCGAAGCGGAAACCGCGTCGGAAGGCGCTATGCTGCGCGAGGAAGTGACGGCGGAGGATATTGCCGGCGTCGTCGCCCGCTGGACCGGCATCCCGGTCGAGCGGATGATGACCGGCGAGCGCGAAAAGCTGCTGGCGATGGAAGAAACGCTGGGCAAGCGCGTCATCGGGCAGGCCGATGCGGTCAAGGCCGTGTCGACCGCGGTGCGCCGCAGCCGCGCCGGCCTGCAAGACCCCAACCGCCCGCTCGGCTCCTTCCTCTTCCTTGGCCCCACCGGCGTCGGCAAGACCGAGCTGACCAAGGCGCTGGCAGGATTCCTGTTCGACGACGACAGCGCGATGGTGCGCATCGACATGAGCGAGTTC
Source organism: Sphingobium cupriresistens LL01 (assembly GCF_001046645.1). Taxonomy (NCBI): domain Bacteria; kingdom Pseudomonadati; phylum Pseudomonadota; class Alphaproteobacteria; order Sphingomonadales; family Sphingobiaceae; genus Sphingobium; species Sphingobium cupriresistens. The sequence goes on along the minus strand of NZ_KQ130435.1, from coordinate 600,075 downwards.
ATGGAGAAGCACAGCGTCGCCCGCCTGATCGGCGCGCCGCCGGGCTATGTCGGCTATGAGGAAGGCGGCGTCCTGACCGAAGCCGTCCGCCGTCGCCCCTATCAGGTCGTGCTGTTCGATGAAGTGGAGAAAGCGCATGGCGACGTGTTCAACATCCTGCTCCAGGTGCTGGACGACGGCCGCCTGACCGACGGGCAGGGACGCACAGTGGACTTCACCAACACGATCATCGTGCTGACGTCGAACCTGGGCAGCCAATATCTCACCGGCCTGGCCGATGACGAGCCGGTGGAAAAGGTCGAGGATCAGGTAATGGACATCGTCCGCGCCCATTTCCGCCCGGAGTTCCTGAACCGGCTGGACGAAGTAATCCTGTTCCACCGTCTGGGCGCGGCCCATATGGCCCCGATCGTCGATATCCAGGTGGCGCGTATCGGCAAGCTGCTCAAGGATCGCAAGATCGTGCTCGATCTGACTGACGAGGCGCGTGCCTGGCTCGGCCGGGTCGGCTATGATCCGGTCTATGGCGCGCGGCCTTTGAAGCGCGCGGTGCAGCGTTACCTGCAAGACCCGCTGGCCGATCTCATCCTGCGCGGCGAAGCGCCGGACGGATCGACGGTCCGCGTGGAGGATGGCGACGGCGCGCTGAAGCTGACGGTCGCCTGATGATTGGTGCTAATGGAAAACTAGCCTCGCAATCGGGAAATTTCCGACTAGCCGACCTGAATGTTGCCCTTTTGCGCGAGCGGTTCATTCGCGTCGGTCACGTCCGTATATGTCCGTTTATGCCAGATTCTATCGCCGAAAGTCTTGCGAAGGCGGTGGAACAGCGGTCCGATTGGCGGATGATCGTGAACGCCGGGGAAAAGATATTTGAAATCGACGGTGATGCGGCAGAAGCGATGGGTAAGGATCGACTGGCCGCGCTGGACACTGCCGTCCATGAAGCTGCGCGTGCAGGTTTCCAGTTCCGTTACAGCAGCATTCGAGTCCCTGATGATTTTGAGGCCCGACGCCGCTCTCCCGACCGGCTCTGTGCGTTCGCGGATTTTCTTTCAAGTTTGACGGTCATCGAATTGATAAGGTCCATTACCGGAAACAGCGCCATTAGTTTCGCCGATAGCCAAGCGACCCGTTACGGTCCAGGCGACTTCCTCACAGGACATGACGACCATGTGCCGGGGAAACATCGACATGCAGCCTATGTTCTGGGACTCACGCGCAATTGGCGCATCGAATGGGGAGGACTGCTGCTGTTCCACCACGAGGATGGTCGAGTTGAAGGATTCGCCCCGGACTTCAATGCATTGGATATCTTTGCCGTGCCGCAGCGCCATAGTGTGAGCTATGTTACGCCCTTTGCAGGCGGCAAGCGCCATTCCGTAACGGGTTGGTTTCGCTCGAACCAATAAAAAAGGGGGGAGGTGCGGTTGTCCGCACCTCCCCCCTTTTGTTTTTGAGTAATCGCTCAGATCAGAAGCGGAGCTTTCCGCTCAAGAAGAACGACCGGCCGAGGACTTCGTAAAGCGTCGGATAGGTGTTGGTCTGTTCACCATTGCCGCCATTCTGGCCGCTAGCGGACAGCGGAGGGTTCTTGTTGAACATGTTCGATACGCCGGCACCCAACGTGAAATTGTCCGTCACATCGGCGTTGAAGGTCATGTCGAAGTAGCTAAACCCCTTGATCTTCTCCGATCCATAGAGCGTGTCATCATCATCGTCGCGCGATTTACCGATATAACGCCACTGAACCGACATGCTGACCTTTGAAAGTTCAAGGCCAGTACGGAGAGTGTGACGCCATTTCGGAGTGGGAACGCCGCACTGCGTGCCGAATCGACCTTCACAATCGATAACCTTATCCACGCCAATAACCGGCGTGTAGTCCGATTTAAGCAACCGCGAGCCGTTGAAGCTGAACGTCAGCTTTGCATCTTCCGAACCCATGAACTTGCCGAGCGGCAGCCCATAATTGGCGGTGACATCGATACCTGCGGTTTTGAGGCCGCCGGAGTTCAGGTTGAACGCTTCAAAGCTATCGATCTGACCCAGCGAGTTGCGTTTGATGAGCGAGCAATAATCCAGGTTCAGGCTGTCAAAACACAGCGATCCGATGGTGTCGGTCGGCACCGGAGCGATGTAACCATCGATCTTGATGTTATAATAATCGACCGTTGCCGAAAAACCGGGGAGGAAGCTCGGCGAGAAAACTGCGCCGATTGTATAGGTCTTGGCAGATTCTTCACGCAGGTTTGGATTGCCGCCAGTGAAAGTCAGCGGGTTAACAAGGTTCGGATCGCCCAGTGCCGCACGAGCGGCCGGATCATCGAGGACTGCTGCTGGCACGCCTTGGCTAAGGCATAGCTCTCGTAATGCTCCAGCGGCAGCGGCGGCGGCTGTATCGCAGCCTTCGGCATTGCCTTCGAAGCTGACCGTATTGCCCAGGAATAGTTCGCTGACGCTAGGACCACGAATAGCCTTCTGATACTGTGCTCGGAAGGTCAAATCGGGGACCGGCGCCAGTTCCGCGCCAGCAGACCAAGTGAAGACATTGCCAGGTGCGTTGGAATATTTCGACGCACGCGCCGCACCGTTCAGCTCAAGCTTGTGAACGAAGGATTCACGCAGCAGAGGCACGCGAACTTCGCCGAAGAATTCTCGCACGGTATAGCTGCCGGCGGTTGGCGAGCCAGGATTGAAGCCTGCAACATTGCCCGACGACAAATATTCGTCAGGTTCGACCTCACCTGCTTCACGGCGCCATTCGGCCCCGAAAGCGATGCCGACGCCGCCAGCGCCCAGATCAAACAGCTCGCCATTTGTGATGGCGAAGCTTGCGACTTCGGTCGTGTAGGTTTCCAGGTTGGTGGCCCCGATCGACATATAGTCGATGGCTTCCTGGCTCAGATTGTTGAGGCCGAAAATATTCCCCGGCGCGCAGCCAGTTTCACCGCCACGGCAACCAGACACCGACGCAAGGAAGCGGTCAATGGCGACGTTGCCCGACTGCCGCTGCGAATTCTTCGTGCGGGCATAGCTGTAATAACCGTCGTAAGAAAAGCCCGCGCCGATATCGCCCTTCATGCCGGCCACGACCCGGAAAGCATTGCGCTCGTCCGCGTTGCCGCGGGGACCAATCTGTGTGGTACGGAAAGCCCAACTCGGTGCCTGAACATAGCCGTCGCCATCAGTGTCCAATGTCGTCAGCGCGGCCCGGAGGCTTGGAGCGAGGAAAGCGGAGTTGACGGGGATGGTGAGCGCGCCGATCGTGCCTTCACCGAAGGGCGTGCCCTGGCTGATGGGGGTGGCAGCCAGCTCGGCATTGACGCGATTGTTGACGAACTGCGCCTCCATGTAGGGCGTGAAATGTTCGTTGATTTCATATTGCGCCATTGCGGAAATCAGGAAGCGTTCCTGCGGCACTTGCAGATAGTTTACCGGTGCGAAGTTGTACGAATCCGCCACGGAATTATAACAGGTCGAAGAGCCATCAGCCGAGAAATCCTGACTGTCGCAGCCCAGACCGGTAGCAGCGCCCAAGCCCGGAATGATGACCCGTCCCTGGGGAACCGATCCCGAACCACCGCCAATAAACGGTGCGGACCCGTCCTGACGGTCGCTCAAGGCATTTCTGGAAAAGCCGCGAGCGCCAGCATAGGTCGGCTTACGCTTCGTATATTGGCCAAACAGGGTGACGTTACCGCGACCGTCATCGAAGTTGGAACCGATCGTCCCGCTGATATCCCAGATCTGGCCATCGCCCTCTTCTGTGACGTTATAGCTGCTGTTCAGCTCCACGCCTTGGAAGTCGCGCTTCAAAATGAAATTGACGACGCCGCCAATGGCGTCTGACCCGTAAACCGCCGACTGACCGCCGGTTACGACATCGACACGTTCGATCAAGGCGCTGGGGATGGTGTTGAGATCGACCACTTGGCTGACGTCATACGACATGTAGCGACGGCCATCGACCAGTACCAGCGTCCGCTGAGAGCCGAGATTGCGCAGGTTCACTGTCGCAACACCGCCGCCGGGGTTGTTCGACGTCGAAGATTGGGTCGGCGTGATCTGCGGAAAGTCATTCAGAACATTTTCAATGTTCGCAGAATTGGCCTGCAGCTGGATTTCCTGCGAAGTCACGACAGAAACCGGACTTGTGCCGGTTAGATCAGGCCGCGCAATACGCGATCCGGTGACGATGATGGTGTCGCCCGCTTCGGCTTCCGCCGCCTGCGGTGCGTCCTGTGCGAACGCAGCCGTCGCGATCAGCGACGCGCCCAGAATCGCCGGTGCGGCGCTGGCACGCAATAGTGCCCTCTTCGAAAATGTTTTCACGGTTCCAGTCCCTTGCTCTGGAGTTTGGCAGATAGCCTGCCACAGATGTGGCCCGTACAGAGGGATATGGTGCCCGACAGCGATCCCCCCATATGGATGACCCCGAAACTGCGCGGGGTTCAGGGCGCTGTAAAGCGGTGGAAAAGGGCGACGGCCGCTTTTGGATGTGGCTGTATCATAAATGCAACAAGCGGCAACGCCGGCTGTTTTACGCCTGTATTGCAAGATAATTACACGAAGTTACAATAGGATGTAGCAATCATGCATCAGGCTGCGGAGCAACCCACCGAATGTGGCGCTACCATCCGCCTGGATCGGCCGGGGCTGTCATATTGACGTCATCGTTTACGGGTGCATGTTAAAGCGCATCAGGTGGTTCGGCGAAGGAAAAGCGGATATGAACGGCAAGCGCGGCAGGATATTGGCGCTATCTCTATCTCTTTGCCTTGTGGTCGGCATCGGACAGGCGCAGGCCGCGCCCAAGCAACAGCCCCGGCCGGAAATCTTCACAAACCTGCTCCAGTGTCGCACCATAACGGACAATAGCGCGCGCCTCGCCTGTTTCGACCAGCAGGTCGGCGCGATGGACGTCGCCGCCCAGCGCGACGAAGTGGTGGTGCTCGACAAGAGCGAACTCAACAGGACGCGCAAGACGCTGTTCGGCTTTTCCTTCCCCAAACTGCCCTTCCTGAACGGGGGCGACGAGGAAGATGGCGACAAGCCGCAGGCGGAAGGGGTCACCCATATCGACGCCGTGATCGCGTCGGTCCGCAGCCTGGGCTATGGCAAGTGGCAGATCGGTCTGGAGGACGGCGCCCAGTGGATGACGACCGAGGCGATGACCGCGCGCGACCCCAAGCCGGGCCAGAAGATCGAGTTGAAGCGCGCCGCCATGGGCAGCTTCATGGGCAAGGTCGAGGGCGGCCGGGCCGTGCGCATGAAGCGGGTGAGCTGACCCTTACAGGCCGTTCGGCATCGGCCCGGCGACCAGCATTGGGTCGATCCGCGCTTCGCTCCATTTCATCCCCCAATGGAGATGCGGCCCGGTCGCGCGCCCCGTCGCGCCGACTGCGCCGATGCGTTGCCCTTGCGCCACAGACTCGCCGACCTTCACGTCGATCCGCGACAGGTGCAGGAAGGCGCTGTTGAGGCCGTGGCCATGGTCGATCATCAGCAAATGCCCCTCCAGCGAGAAAGGCTTGTCCGCCGCCGCCAGGATCACCACGCCGTCGGCCGGCGCGACCACTGGCGCGCCCGTCGCGCCCGCCACATCGACGCCGCCATGATAGGCGCCGGGCGTCCCCTGATAGACGCGCTGCGATCCGAACAGCCCCGATATCCGCCCGATGCGCGGCCAGATGAAGCGCTGTCGCCACCCTTGCGCGTCCGTCACCGTCTCCCGCGCGGCGGCGATCGCCTCCAGTTCCGGCTTGCGCATCGCCAGAAAGGCCTCGGTGCTCTTGGTCGGCCGCATCGGCGCGTCGATCCGCTCGATCCGCCAGGCGCGGGGGGCAACGGTCAACGCGCGCTCGACCGTTCGTCCGTCAGGCAGCCGGGCGACCAGGCGCGCGGTCGGCGCGGCATCGCGGTCGAACGCGATCAGGAAACGCCCGTCGGCGTCCACCGGCACCAATTGCGCGTCCAGCTTGAGTGCGACCGTCCCGGCCGGCGCGGTGCCGACCAGCAGGCCGCCCTGCGTCGCCGCGCCGGTCAGCTGAAAATCGGTCCGTGTCGCCACGGGACGAGCGCCGGGCTGCGCGACGGCCGCGCCGGCGCACGCCAGCAGCAGCGCCAGGCCGATCCGCCTCATCGCGGCCCGTGCGCCCGCAATTCCGCCTGCACCGACGCATCGGCGCTGGCATAGGGTTCCTGCCGCGCGATGCTCCAATAGCGCAAATCCTCCAGCGCGATTCTTTGCCCGGTCACGGCGCACAGGACATGGTCGCCCGCCTGCAGCACGCGGAAACTATAGGGCATATAATGGAGCCGGGCGATCCGGTCGCGGTTGGACATCAACATGGGTCAGGCCTTTCTTCGCCCCGTCAGGAAAACAGATCCTGCTGCGGCGTTTCGTCCGCCTCGCGCGTCTTGCGCACGGGCCGCGATGAAGGGGATATAGCGACCGTCGGGCGCTTCTCAAGCGGCGGCGCATCGCCAATGGCGGCGTCCACGGTGCCATCCTTGAAATGCAGCGTCACCCGGCCCGCCGCCTGCGCCGCCGCCACCGACTGGACCAGCCGCCCCCGCGCCATCACCCGCGCATAGCCCTTTTGCAGCGGCCGGTCGGGATCGAGCGAGGCGAAATGGCGCGACACCCGGTCGAAGGCGATCGCGCGATCGGACAAAGCGCGTTGCAGATAGTCGGGGCGCAGCTTCAGCCGGTCGAGCCGTTCGCCCGCGCGCTGCACATGCTGGCGCAGCAGGGCCGGTCGCAGCGCGCCGCCCGCTTCATTGAGATGCGCGCGCGCCACCACGAGCCGGTGGCTCAGGCCGCGATTGAGCCGCGCACTGGCGTCATCCAGCCGCTGCCGCTGGGGGCTGAGCAGCATGTCGGGCGTGGGCATCAGCCGCGCCTGCATCTCCAGTCGTTCCCGCGCCTGCGCCGCGCCGCGGCGCACCGCGCGGCTCGCCCGCAGGCCCATCTCGGTCAATCCCGCCAGCAATTCCGCACGCACCGGCACCGCCATTTCGGCGGCGGCCGTGGGCGTAGGCGCGCGCCGGTCGGCGGCATAGTCGCACAGGGTCGTGTCCGTCTCATGACCCACCGCCGATATGATCGGAATCGTGCAATCGGCGACCGCGCGGACGACAATCTCCTCGTTGAAGCTCCACAGATCCTCGATCGACCCGCCGCCGCGCGCCACGATCACCAGGTCCGGGCGGGGTAGGGGGCCGCCGCCGTCCATCGCGCTGAATCCCCGCACCGCCCGCGCCACCTGCTCGGCCGCGCCCTGGCCCTGCACCAGCACTGGCCAGACCAGCACATTGGTCGGGCAACGATCGGCCAGCCGATGCAATATGTCGCGGATCACCGCGCCGGTCGGCGACGTCACGACGCCGATCGTGCGCGGCAGGAAAGGCAGCGCCTTCTTGCGTTCGACCGCGAACAACCCTTCGCCCGCGAGTCTGGCTTTGAGTTTCTCCAGCAACGCCATCAGCGCGCCTTCGCCCGCCAGTTCCATCCGCTCGATCACGATCTGATATTTGGATCGCCCCGGATAGGTGGTCAGCTTGCCGGTCGCGATCACCTCGACCCCGTCCTGCGGCGAAAAGGCCAGCCGCTGCGCCCCCCCCTTCCACATCACGCCGTCCAGCACCGCATTTTCGTCCTTCAGCGCCAGATAGAGATGCCCGGACGCCGCCCGCTTGAAGCCCGAAATCTCGCCGCGCAGCCGCACATGGCCGAACCGGTCCTCGACCGTGCGCTTGAGCAGGCCCGACAATTCGCTGACGCTGAGCGCCGCCGCGTTGTCCCCTGCGCGTTCCTCCGCTAACAGGCGGCCCGAACTGTCATAGACATCAAATTCCGGGGACATGGGCGACATGAACATCCTTTTGCTTGGCGGCGGCGGCCGCGAACATGCGCTGGCGTGGAAGCTGGCGCAATCGCCCCGGCTCGATACGCTCTACGCCGCGCCGGGCAATCCGGGCATAGCCGAGCACGCCACTTTGGTCGACCTCGACGCGACGGATCATCGCGCGACGATGGATTTTTGCATCCGCCATTCGATCGGCCTGGTGGTGATCGGGCCGGAAGCGCCGCTGGTTGATGGCCTCGCCGACAATCTGCGCACCATGGGCGTGCCGGTGTTCGGCCCCAACAAGAAAGCGGCGCAATTGGAAGGATCGAAGGGCTTCACCAAGGATCTGTGCCAGCGCGCCAACATCCCCACCGCCGCCTATGTCCGCGTCTCCAGCAAGGATGGCGCGGTCGCCGCGCTCGACGATTTCACCCTGCCAGTCGTCATCAAGGCCGACGGGCTGGCCGCGGGCAAGGGCGTCATCATCGCGCAAACCCGTGACGAAGCGATCGAAGCGCTCGACACCATGTTCTCAGGCGCATTCGGCGCAGCGGGGGAGGAAGTGGTGCTCGAAGAGTTCATGACCGGAGAGGAAGCCAGCTTCTTCGCGCTGACCGATGGCGTCGCGATCCTGCCCTTCGGATCGGCCCAGGACCATAAGCGCGTCGGCGACGGCGACACCGGCCCCAATACCGGCGGCATGGGCGCCTATAGCCCGGCCCGCGTGCTGACGCCGGAACTGGAGGCCGATGTGATCGACACGATCATCCGGCCGACCGTCGAGACGATGGCGGCGGAAGGGATGCCTTATTCGGGCGTCCTCTATGCCGGCCTGATGCTGACGACGGACGGCCCCAAGCTGATCGAATATAATGCGCGTTTCGGCGACCCTGAATGCCAGGTCTTGATGACCCGCTTTGACGGCGATCTGATCGACCTGCTGCTCGCCGTGGCGCAAGGGACGCTGGCCGATCAGGGGCCGGTCCAGTTGGCGGATCGCACCGCGCTGACCATCGTCATGGCGGCCAACGGCTATCCCGGCACGCCCGACAAGGGCGGCCCGATCGGCGGCATCGACGCGGCGCAGCAGGGCGGGGCGAAGATTTTCCACGCCGGCACCGCGGAAAAAAACGGCGCGCTGGTCGCCAATGGCGGGCGCGTCCTCAACGTCACCGCGACCGCGGATACGGTCGGCGCGGCGCAGGCGGCGGCCTATGCCGCGGTGGACGCGCTCGATTTCCCGACCGGATTCTGCCGCCGTGACATCGGCTGGCGGGAGGTCGCGCGCGAAGCGCAATAGGCCATGCTCTTGCAGCGGGCGGCAAAGCATCCTTAAATAGCGTCAGGATTTGGCAGGGGAGACGGAGCGCGATGCAGGAATTCTTCATGGACTATGGATTGTGGCTGCTGGTCGCATTGCTGGTCGTCATCGCGCTGGTCTTCCTGCTGTCGGGCAAGCGCAAGGCAGAAGAACCGGTCGAACCGTCCGTCCCCGGCGCCGCGTCCCCCCCGGCGCCCACCCCATTTGTCGATCCGATCATTGCCGCGCCGGTCGCTCCCGCGCCGGTCGTGGTGGAGCCTGTCGCGCCTGTGGAGCCGATCGCGCCGGTCGAACCTGTCGCTGAACCGATGCCCGCGCCGGAACCAGTTGCGCCGTCGCCTATTCCCGTCTCGCCCGCCATCGCGGCGGTCGGGGATGAGCATGACGACCTGCTGCGCCTCAAGGGGGTCGGTCCCAAACTCAAGACCTTGCTGATCGAACTGGGCGTCACCCGCTACGCCCAGATCGCCGCATGGGGCGATGCCGACATCGCTGCGATCGACGCGAAGCTCGGCAATTTCAAGGGCCGCCCGGTGCGCGATCAATGGGTCGATCAAGCCAAATATCTCGCCGCTGGCGACATTACCGGCTTCGAAGCCAAATATGGCAAGCTCTGACCTCATTTGAGATGAGCAAAGGCCAGCCTGTTCCGTCAGGCTGGCTGCGGCGCCGCGTCCGGCGCCGGCTGCGCCACGATGACGGCCCGCGACGGCGGTGCGCTGCCGACCAGGCGGCGGATCAGCGCGCTCGGCGCGAGCAGGCGGCTGGCGAACAGCAGGATCAGGATCGACAGCGCCAGCGTCGCCGTCGCGCGCGCGCCGCTTGCCAGCGCCACCCCCATCACCAGCGGGTGCCAGAGATAGAAGAACAGGCTGTCCCGGCCGACGCGATTGAGCGGGGCGAAGGACAGGCGCAGCGCCGACAATCTGGGCAGCAGCGCAATCAGGCCCAGGCACATCATCAGCCGCGCCGGAACATAGGCCAGCCCGTTGCCGCTGCCCTGCTGGCCCGCCCACCAGACCAAGCCCAATGCCATGACCAGCAACGCGACGCCCAGATAGCGGGTCGGCAACCCCCTTTCCGCCATCAACATGCCAAAGAAGAAATAGACCGGAAAGCGCAGGAAACGGCTGTCAGGCGACAGCAGGCTGACCCCGACCGGCCCATGATCCAGGCCGAAGCCATACATGGTCGCCAGGCTGATCGGCGCACCGATCGCCAGCAGCAGCAGCGGCGGCAAGGGAAGGAGGCGCGTCATCAGGATCAGGAAGAAGAGGACCGGCACATACCAGAGGTGGAAGGGCGGACGCAGCAGCAGGTCCAGCGGGGCGGTCCACGACACGGACCCGCCGCTCACCAGCAGATAGATGATCGACGCGACCAGCCAGGGCAGCAACATACGTTCGCCATAGCGGCCCAGCAGAACGCCAGTCTGTTCGGTGCGGGTGCGGGTGACGTTCAGTAGATAGCCCGATATGCCGATCATCAACGGCATCCGGAAACCTGCGCCGATCCACAGCGCCGGATGCTGCTGATGGGCAAGCTCCATGGCATGGCCGGCCATCACCAAAAGGATCAAGACCCCCTTGAGAAGGTCGATCGACGGATTTTTGCCCATGCTGATAAATCCCGGCCCCTCCCTATTCTGCATCCGCCGTTCTTGCAGACGCCTTAAAAAAAATGGTGAACGGATGATGTGCGGAACGGCTGTCGATGCCTTTTGGTTTTGCGTCGCTCCAGGCAGAATCGGTTCCCACTTTTTGTACGATGCTCTCCTCCCTGAATGTGGAATGAAGGTCCGATTTGCGGTCAATTCCGCAGGAGGATGACATGCAGAAAGCGCGGGCCGTGCGCGCCGCGGACATAGGCGCCTTCGATATCAGTGGTGCCAGATACGCCGGTGACCCAATAATGGGCGCGCGGTTGCGGGCCGGTCAGCGGGGCATTCTCCAGATGGGGTGCGATGTCGCGTACGGCCAGCAACACGATATGATGCAGCGCCAGGAAATTGGGCAGCATCGGTGCGGTCGGGCCGGTTTCGAAGATTAGCGACCCGGTTTCCGCGATCCCCCTGCGCGCAATGGCGAGGACGGCCGCTTCGTCGGGCGCGGCGCTGTCGTGCAGGGTGAAGCCGCCCCAGTCGCAGGCCGTCAGGCGCGGATCGGGGGGCAAGCAGAGCGTGAGCGCTTCACCCTGTCCCGCCAGATAGCGGGCGATGGCGGTGGGCAGGTCCGCCATGGACCCGACGACGTCATGGCTTGCATTGACGCTGGGCAGGGCGAGCCGGGCGAGAAATTCCGCCTCCAGCGTCGCTTCGTTCACCGCCGGACGCTCTGGCGCGACCAGCAGCGCGTCGGCCTCCGCCTGGTCGGGCGACGGTCCTTTCAGCCGGGCGAGGATGGCGTCACGGGCGCTCATGGACGGCGCGCCTTCTTATATTGCGTCATGAAGGTCTGCGCGGCGGGTCTGGGCATGTCGCGATGACGGGTCCAGCCGCCCGCGAGTGGCAGGCTTGCGATCCAACCCTTCTTCCCCAAAAGCCGCATCACCCGCACGGCGATAGTGGTGACCGGCCGATAAAGACTCGGCCGCGTCGCGATCCAGGCCCACAGGCCCAGCCCCGCGCGCATGGAGGTCGGCTCAAGTCCCTCGCGCCAACTCTTGTCGCGCCAGCCCTTGAGCAGGGTCGGTAGCGGGATGCGCACCGGGCATACTTCTTGGCATTTGCCGTTGAGGGTGCAGGCATGGATAAGGTCGCGATTGGGTGCAAGCCCATCCAGCACCGGCGTCAACACCGCGCCCATCGGTCCTGGATAGGTGCCGCCATAAGCATGGCCGCCAATCTGGCGGAAGACGACGCAATGATTCATGCACGCGCCGCAACGAATGCAGCGCAGCATCTCCGCCAGCCCTTCCTCGCGCATTTTCGTGCGCCCATTATCGACCAGCACGATATGCATCGCGTCCGGCCCGTCGCGGTCGCCCGCGCGTTTCGGCCCTGTATAGAAGGTCGTATATTGGGTCAGCGCCGCGCCGGTGGCCGATCGCGCCAGCATCCGCAGCATATGGATGGCGTGCGGCATGGACGGCACGATCTTCTCGATCCCCGCGGTCACGATATGGACGCGCGGCGGCACGAGCGACAATTCGGCATTGCCTTCATTGGTGACGGTGCAGACCGCGCCGCTATCCGCGATCAGGAAATTCGCGCCCGACATGCCGACATCCGCGCTCAGCATCTGCGTGCGCAATTCGCGCCGCGCGCTTTCGGCCATGGCGGCGATCGTCTCTTCCTGATGGGGTGAGCGATGCTTCGCCTTGAACAGCGCCGACACCTGATCGCGCGTCTTGTGCATGGCGGGCCAGATGATGTGCGACGGGCGCTCGTCGGCCAGTTGGATGATATGTTCGGCCAGGTCTGTTTCGACCCGGCCGATCCCGGCCTCGGCCAGCGCGTGGGGCAGGCCGATCTCCTCCCCCAGCATCGACTTGGACCGCGCGACGCTCTTCGCGCCCTCCGCCTTGCAGATAGCGATGACGATTGCGCAGGCCTCGTCGGCCGTCCTCGCCCAATGGACCTTGGCCCCTGCCGCGATGGCCTTGGCCTCGAACTGTTCCAGATAGGCGCCCAGATGCGCAATCACATGATCCTTGATGGCGGCGGCGCGGCTGCGGGCAGCCTCGAAATCGGGGAAGGCGTCGATGGCGATGCCCCGCTTGGCCTCGGCCGTGCCGGCGGTGCGTTCGACCGCAATCTTCAGGATCGGGTCGGCCAGCGCCGCCTCGGCGCGGTCCGTGAAGCCGCTCATGCCTCTTCCCCGATCGCCGGGCCGTCGCCCATGCCGGCGATCAGTTCGATCGCATGATAGGCGCGCACCTTGCTGCCCCGGCGGTGCAGCTTCCCCGACATGTTCATCAGGCAGCCCAGGTCGCCCGCCAGCAAAAGGTCAGCGCCCGTAGCATCGATCGCATCCGCCTTCTCACCAACGATGGCGTTGGAAATGGCGGGATATTTGACGCAGAATGCGCCGCCAAAGCCACAACATGTCTCCTCGCCGGCCAAGGGCGCGAAGGTCAGGCCGTCGATGGCCTTGAGCAACCGGCGCGGCTGCGCCTTGATCCCCAGTTCGCGCAGGCCCGAACAACTGTCATGATAGGTCGCCTTGGCGTCCAGCGTCACGCCTTTCGGTTTCCACCCGCAGACCTGATCCAGATAGGCCATGACCTCCCACGTCTTGCCCGCCACCGCCTGCGCGCGCGACAGCCAATGCGCGTCATATTCGAATATTTCGGGATAATGGCAGCGGATCGTCCCCGCGCAGGAGCCTGACGGGACGATGATCGCCTCATAGGGTTCCAGCGCCACGATCGTCTGCTTCGCCAGCGCGGCGGCATGGTCCCGGTCGCCGCTGTTGAGCGCAGGCTGGCCGCAGCAGGTCTGCCTTTCCGGCACGACCACGTCGCACCCGGCCGCTTCCAGCGCGCGGATCGCGGCAAAGCCGATGCGGGGGCGCATCAGATCGACCAGGCAGGTGACGAACAGGGCGACGGTTCGTGTCATTATTGCAGATTTACATACATGCCGCCATCGACCAGCAGCGCCGCGCCGGTGACATAGGCGGCCATGTCCGACGCCAGGAAGACAATCGGCCCGGCCAGATCGTCCGGCGCGCCAAGACGCCCCAGCGGCACGCGCTTTTCCATATATTCGCGCTTTTCGATATCGGCCAGATCATCCTTGTTGATCTCGGTCAGGATCGTGCCGGGCAGCACGCTGTTGCAGCGTATGCCATGCCTGCCCAACGCGATCGCCGTGGACTGCATCAGCGAATGGACCCCCGCTTTCGTGGGGGTGTAGTGCGTCTGAAACTCGCCGCCGACCAGCGCCGAAATGGAGGAAACCGCGACGATCGATCCGCCATGCCCCTGTTTCACCATCTGCTGCGCGGCTGCCTGCACCATGAAATAAGCGCCATGGAGGTTCACCTTGAAGGTGCGCTCGACCACATCGACCGGCATGTCGAGGAAGGCGTGGAAGGGGCAGATGCCCGCATTGCTCACCATGACGTCGACCTTGCCGAAGGCGTCGACCGCGCGCGCCACGAAATCCTGCGCGGTCTGCGGATCGGCGACGTCTCCCTTCACCGCGATGGCGCGCTGGCCCAGCGCCTCGATCTCCGCCACGCAGCTTGCGGCCGGCCCGTCGCTGTTCGCATAGTTGATCGCGACATCCGCGCCATGCTGCGCCGCGCCGATCGCGGCGGCGCGGCCGATGCCGGTCGATGCGCCGGTGATAAGGACGGTCTTGCCTTCAAGCAGCTTCATGGGGCGATTTTCCTTCGATGATTATCGCCGCGCCGGGCGGCGGGGGGATTTGACGCCGGGGGTCCAGCCCAGGTCGGCGCTGACCTTGTGCGCGGCGGCGCGGACATCCTCGCTCAGCGCCGCCATGCGGTCGTCGTCCATATATTGGGCGGCGCTCGACAGGCTGATGGCGGCGACGATCGCGCCCGACGCATCGCGGATCGGCGCGGCGACGCAGCGTATCTGGTCTTCATTCTCTTCCAGGTCGAACGCGCGACCGGCGACCACATAGCCGCGCATCCGTTCGAGCCAGCCATCATAGGCGACCGGATGGGTGCCCGCCGCCTGGTCCGCGTCGAACAGCCGACGCCAATTGCCCTCCGGGTCGTCCATCAGCAGCGCCTTGCCAAGCCCTGTCGAGGTCAAGGGATGCCGATCGCCGATACGGCTGCTGATCTCCACCCGACGGCGGCCGGGAATCTTGTCCAGATACAGCGCCTGGTCGCCGTCGAGCCGCCCCAGATGCACCACATCTTCGCTGGCGGCCGCCAGCGCCTCCAGATGCGGCCGGGCGATCTGCACCAAGTCGGCCTGCGATTGCGCCAGAAACCCCAACTGGAGCAGCTTCGGCCCTAGTTGATACCCTTCGCGCGGCAGGAAAGTCAGGAAACCGCGCTCCACCATGGCGTTGGCGAGACGATGGGTGGTCGAGCGCGTAAGCCCCATCCGTTCCGACAGGTCGGCCAGCTTGATCGGACCGTCGATCACCTGGTCGAGCAGATCCAGCCCGCGCTGCAGAGTCTGCGACCCGCCCGCCTTCGCCTTTTCCTCTCGGCCCAAATTTTCCGGCGCATCCGATTCTGTGTTTGACGTTTTCTGTCTCATCTAATAACACTCTATCCCACAAAATGAGAAAAACAAGGGTGAACTGGAGGCTGAGCATGATTCTTCCGATCGCGGCACTTCCTCCGTTAACCCCGCCCTTATTGGTGTTTTGACCATATATTGAAAGTTTTTGCCGATCGCTCCCACATATTGGGCATCGGCATGGTTCAGGGAGTGTATGCGTGCCGATCGTGACCTTGCCGAAGATCAAGCATGTCCGCGCCTTCACCGTGCGTGGGGGCGGGGCGGATTATCATGACCAGGGCGAAGGCCACTGGATCGACAATCACATCGCGACGCCGATGTCGAAATATCCCGAATATCGCCAGTCGCGCCAGAGCTTCGGGATCAACGTGCTGGGTACGCTGGTCGTGGAGATAGAGGCGGAGGACGGCACTGTTGGTTTTGCGGTGACCACCGGCGGCGAACCGGCCGCCTATATTGTCGAAAAGCATCTCGCCCGCTTCCTCGAAGGGCGCGCACCGACCGATTATGAGAAAATCTGGGACCAGATGTATTTTTCGACCCAATATTATGGGCGAAAGGGGCTGGTCATCAACGCCATTTCTGGCGTCGATCTGGCGCTGTGGGACTTGCTGGGCAAGTTGCGGCAGGAGCCGGTCTATCATCTGCTGGGCGGCGCGGTGCGCGACGAACTGATATTCTACGCCACCGGCGCGCGGCCCGACAAGGCGAAGGAATTCGGCTTTATCGGCGGCAAGATGGCGTTACATCACGGCCCGGCCGAAGGGGTCGAGGGCCTAAGCAAGAATATCGCCGAACTGGCCGACATGCGGTCAAAGGTCGGCGAGGATTTCTGGCTGATGTGGGATTGCTGGATGGCGCTTGACGTCGACTATGCGACCCGTCTCGCCATTGCCGCGCATGACCTTGGCCTAAAATGGATCGAGGAAGCGATTAGCCCCGACGATTATTGGGGCTATGCAGCGCTCAAGCGCAACGTGCCCAAGGGCATGCTGGTCACCACCGGCGAGCATGAAGCGACCCGCTGGGGCTTCCGCATGTTGCTGGAAATGGATTGCTGCGACATCATCCAGCCCGATGTCGGCTGGTGCGGGGGTGTCACCGAACTGCTCAAGATCAGCGCGCTGGCCGACGCCCATGGCAAGATGGTCGTGCCGCACGGATCGTCAGTTTACAGCTATCATTTCGTCATCACCCGCCACAATTCGCCCTTCGCCGAATTTCTGATGATGCATCCAGGGCCGACCGAAGTGGTGCCGATGTTCCATCCCCAATTGCTGGGCGAGCCGGTGCCGGAAAATGGCCGGATGAAGGTGACTGCGCTCGACAAGCCCGGCTTCGGGGTAGACCTCAACCCCGACATCGCGATGCACCGCCCCTACACCCATTGATTGCCGCAGAAGAGAGACTGATCCCATGAAATTCGTCCGTTTCGGCCAGGTTGGCCAGGAAAAGCCCGGTGTCATCGACAGCGAGGGCAACATCCGCGACCTGTCGGGCGTCGTCCCCGAACTGACCGTCGCAACGCTGGCCGCCGCCAAGGCCGCCGACATCGCCTCGCTGCCGATCGTGGACGGCGCGCCGCGCTATGGCGTCCCGGTCAAGGGCATCGGTAAAATCGTCGCAATCGGCCTCAATTATGAAGATCACGCGATCGAATCCAACCTGCCGATCCCGACCGAACCGATGATGTTCATGAAGGCGCTGTCCTCGCTCAACGGCCCCAACGACGAAGTGGTGCTGCCGAAAAATGCGACCCATGGCGACTGGGAAGTCGAACTGGGCGTGGTGATCGGCGAAACCTGCCGCTTCGTGTCCGAAGAAGACGCCCTGTCCAAGGTCGCAGGCTATACCCTGGTCAACGACGTGTCGGAACGCTTCAACCAGAAGCAGCGCGGCAGCCAGTGGAGCAAGGGCAAGGGCCATGACACTTTCTGCCCGGTCGGCCCCTGGCTGGTGACCCCGGACGAGGTCGGCGACCCGCAGGATCTGGACATGTATCTCGATCTCAATGGCCAGCGGATGCAAACCGGCAACACCCGGACGATGATCTTCAACGTCGCGCAACTCATCTCCTATGTCAGCGAATATATCACCCTCTATCCCGGCGACCTGATGATCACCGGCACCCCGCCGGGCGTGGGTGAGGGCAAGAAGCCAGACGCCATCTATCTCAAGGCCGGCGACGTCATGGAACTGGGCATCGAAAAGCTCGGCGCCCAGACGCAGCAGGTTTCGGAATGGCGTCACCTCGGCGACGTGGTGCTCGGATGAGCATTTATGCCGGCCGTTTCGCGGGCCGCAATGCGATCATCACCGGCGGCGCGTCGGGCCTGGGCAGGCAGGTCGCCGCCCGCATCGCCGCCGAAGGCGGCCAGGTGGCGCTGTGGGATCTCAATCCCGAAGCGCTCGCGGCCACCAGCGCTGAGATCGGCGCGGCCCATGTGGTGGCGCTGGACGTATCCGATTACGCCGCCGTCGCCGCCGCCGCCAAGGAAACGGCCGCCGCGCTGGGCAAGGTCGATATCCTCATCTGCTCGGCGGGCATCACTGGCGCCACAGCGACGGTGTGGGACTATCCGGTCGACAGCTTCCAGCGGGTGATCGACATCAACCTCAACGGCCTTTTCTACTGCAACCGGGAAGTCGCGCCCTTCCTGCTGGAAAATGGCTATGGCCGGATCGTCAACCTGGCGTCCGTCGCGGGCAAGGAAGGCAATCCCAACGCCAGCGCCTATTCGGCGAGCAAGGCGGGCGTGATCGGCTTCACCAAGAGCCTTGGCAAGGAACTGGCGGGCAAGGGCGTCATCGCCAACGCACTGACGCCCGCCACCTTCGAAAGCCCGATCCTGGCCCAACTGCCCCAGAGCCAGGTCGATTATATGCGCTCGAAAATCCCGATGGGCCGCCTGGGCCTGATCGAGGAGTCCGCCGCGATGGTCTGTTTCATGGCCAGCGAGGAATGCAGCTTCACCACCGCGTCCACCTTCGACACATCGGGCGGCCGCACCACCTTCTAATATGCGAAGTTGCGCGGCGCGACTGGTCCCAAGAACCAGCGCGCCGCAAAATCTCTTACTCCGCTCAGCCAACCCGTCGACGGGCTCAGGGCGAACGGACTGTATGTTTCTGGAGAGGATAGCCATGATCCCCTTTGTCGATGCCCATATCCATCTATGGGACCTGCAGCATATCCGCTACGATTGGCTGAGCGCGCCTTTCTCTGACGAAGGGCCGAATGGCAGCGTCGAACCCATCGCCCACGATTATGGCGTCGCCCACTATCGCGCCGACCTTGCCCGCTGGAATGTCGTTGGCGCGGTGCATGTCGATGCCGGCGCGGCGGCGGAGAGCGCCCTGCGCGAAACCCAATGGCTCGACGGTCTGGCGCAGATCGAAGGCCTGCCCACCGGCCTCGTCGCCTTCGCCGCTTTGCATGATCCCGATGTCGATGCCCTGCTCGCCGCGCAGGCCGCCCACCGCCGCGTCAAGGGCATCCGCCATATCGTCAACTGGCACCGCGATCCCCTGCGCACCTATGGTCCGGTCGACCTGACCGTCGATCCCCAATGGCAGGCGGGCTATGCTCTGCTCGCCAAGCACGACCTGTCCTTCGACCTGCAATGCTATCCGGGGCAGATGCCCGGCCTTGTCCCGCTGATCGCGCGCCATCCCGACATTCCCGTCATCATCAATCATATGGGGATGCCCGTCCTGACCGATCCCGATGGCTTGGCGCACTGGCGCAGGGGCATGAAGGCGCTGGCCGCGCTGCCCCATGTCGCGGTCAAGCTGTCGGGCATGGGCTTCATCCGCCGCGACTGGACCCGCGAAAATGTCGAACCGCTGGTGCGCGAAACGATCGACCTGTTCGGCGTCGACCGCTGCGCCTTCGCCAGCGACACGCCGACCGACAAGCTGTTCGCGCCGATCGACCAATATATGGACGCCTATTACGCCATCGTCGCCGATTTCCCCGAAGCCGACCGCCGCGCGCTCTTTGCGGGCAACGCCGACCGCCTTTATCGCCTGGGACTTGACCTATGACCGGAAATCCTCTGCTCGGCGTGCTGTTTCATTGGCTGGGCGGCCTGGCCTCGGCCAGCTTCTATGTCCCCTATCGCGGCGTGCGGCGCTGGAACTGGGAGATATTCTGGCTCACCGGCGGTATCTTCTCCTGGGTGATCGCACCCTGGTTCTTCGCATCGATGCAGACCAACGACCTGATGGGCGTGATGCGGCAAGTGCCGTCCTCGGTCGTCGGCTGGTGCGTCTTTTTCGGCTTCCTCTGGGGCTTTGGCGGCCTGACCTATGGCCTCACCATGCGCTATCTGGGCCTCTCGCTCGGCATGGCGGTGGTGCTGGGGCTGTGCACCGTCTTTGGCACGCTGATCCCGCCGATCGTCGATGGCAGCTTCATGACGGAGATTGCAGGCACCCTGCACGGCCGGATCGTGTTGCTGGGCCTGGCCGTCACGGTGCTGGGCATCATCGTCGTGGCCATGGCCGGCTCACGCAAGGATGCGGGGTTGTCCACCGAACAAAAGGCCGCCGCCGTCGCCGAATTTGATTTCAGAAAGGGCATCGCCGTCGCCATCTTTTCCGGCATCATGTCCTCCTGCTTCGCCTTCGGCCTGGCGGCGGGACAGCCGGTGAACGCACTCAGCCGCGCGGCAGGAACCGGCCCGCTCTGGGTGGGGCTGCCGACCCTGTGCCTCGTCATGCTCGGCGGCCTCGTCACCAATGCGCTCTGGTGCGGCTGGCTGATCGTGAAAAACAAGTCGGCGGGCCAATGGGTCGGGGCGGCGGACGCATCGGGCCAGCGCCCCGCGCTGCTGCCTAATTTCCTGCTCTGCGCGCTGGCGGGCACCGCCTGGTATTTCCAATTCTTCTTCTACACCATGGGCGAAAGCCAGATGGGCCGCTTCGGCTTCTCCAGCTGGACGCTGCACATGGCGTCCATCATCATCTTCGGGACCTGCTGGGGCTTCGCGTTTCGCGAGTGGAAGGACGCCGCCCCCGCCGTCCGCGGCATGGTGTGGAGCGGGGTCGGCCTGCTGGTCTTCGCCACCCTCATCATAGGCTATGGCAACCGCCTGGCCGTGTGACGGCCCCGGTCCGGCATCAATGCCGCGCGGGCACCGCGTCCGACTGGCGGCGGATCAGCTGATAGTCGAGCTTCACCTTGCCGATGATCCCGTCGGCGCCCTCGTCCTGACTGCGGAATCGCACCGCCAGCAGGCCGATCGCTTCGCGGCTCATGTCGCGGATCGGCTGACGGATGGTGGTCAGCGCAGGCCAGATCGCACTCGCCAGCGGCGTATCGTCAAAGCCGCAGATGCTGATTTCGGCCGGCACGTTGATGCGTCGCTGGTGCGCGACCGTGATCGCGGCGGCGGCCATATCGTCATTGCAGGCGAAGATCGCGGTCGGCCGCGCCTCCAGGCTCATCAGTCGCTCGGCCGCGTCCAGACCTGATCGATAGCTATAGTCGCCCGGCACGATCAGCTGGTCGTCATGCGCCAGCCCATGATGGAGCAGCGCATCGCGAAAGCCCTGCAACCGTCGCGCGCTCGACCGGTGGCGCACATTGCCTTCGATGAAGCCGATCCGCCGATGCCCCAGTTCGATCAGGTGGCGGGTCAGGTCATAGGCGGCATGGCGGTCGTCGGTGCCCACCACCAGCATGTCCGGCCCATCCTGGTCCGGCGCGATCGCGACGATGGCGATGTCGCGCGCGCTCAGCCCGGCGACCAGTTCCGGCCAGTCGCACAGCGGTGGCGGCAGGATCACGCCGGCGACATTGGCATGGGCGACCTGCTCGACGATTTCCTCGGCAAAGGCGCCGGGCGCGCATTGCTCGACCACCAGATGCAGGTGCCGTTGCGGCGCTTCGCCCAGCGCGCCGAGCAGCAGTTCGCCCAGATAGGCCGATGTGGTGGAGTTGCTGTGCAACAGCGCGACGCGCCGGTCGGCGCTCCCGGCCAGCGCGCGCGCCGACGCATTGGGGATATAGCCCAGCTCCTTGACCGCCAGTTCGACCGCCCGCCGCGCCTTGGCGCTGACGAGCGCCTTGCCGTTGACCGCGCGCGACGCGGTCATAACCGAAACGCCCGCGCTGGCGGCGACTTCCTTGATCGTGGGGGGCTTTTTCTTGAGGTCGCTTTTCTGCATTCCCTCTTCTCTAGCCGTTTTTACGGCCAAGGAAAATCGCGGGGATCTAAGGGCGTGTAAAAGCCCGCCGGTCCTGTCGACCGGCGGGCTTTTCAGTCATGCGAAGGCCAGGCGGATCAATATTGGATGGTGACGGTCACCGCGCGGCGATTCTGTGCCCAGCTTGCCTCGTCCGATCCCAGCGCCGCCGGCCGCTCCTTGCCATAGCTGACAGTGGTGATGCGGCCGGGCGCGATGCCCAGTGAGGCGAGATAGTTTTTCGCCGCATTGGCGCGGCGTTCGCCCAGCGCGATATTATAATCGCGGGTGCCGCGTTCGTCGGCATGGCCCTCGATCGTCACGCGCACCGACGGATTCTGCTGCAACCAGGCGGCCTGGCTCTGCAAGGTCGCCTGGTCCTCCATATCGACATCATATTGGTCCAGGCCAAAGAAGATGCGGTCCGAAGACACCGACGCGACGAAATCCTCCTGGCTGCCCTTGACCGGACCGCTGGCGCCGATCGGGCCGCTGGGCGCGGTCGTGCCACCGGTGCCGCCAGGGGCGGGGGGCAATTGGGCCGGCGGCTTTTTCGAACAGGCGGCCAGCGCGATGATGGCGGTCGCCACAACCAAGGTCCGGGACAGTTTCATGGGGGTCTCCTTCGATATTCTCTATGCCGCCCGCTAGTGGTCCGATTCTGACATTTGCTACCCTATCCGATAAGGCGTGCTCAAATGTCAGAATCTTTTCGGACCACTAGCAATCTTTTGATTTTAACGGATTTTACGATTTTGACATTTGCAGACCCATCCCAACCGTCAGGGGATGCAAATGTCAAAATCAATCCGTTAAGACAGTCATCAGGGTCCGTGATGTTCGTTACGCTGTCAAGACGACTAGGTTCCGCAATGGGCGAAAGCGCCTGAACCTAAACTTAGGGCAGCAACGGTCCCCAGGCCGGGTCGGATCCGCTCAGCGGCGTCGGAATCCGCCGTTCGTTCACCCCGGTCAGGTCGACCTGCCACACCTGGCTGCTGCCCTGCTTGCCCGGCGTCGTGCGGAAAAATTGCAGCACGCGGCCATTGGGCGACCAGGTCGGCTGCTCGTCCTGCCAGCCATTGGTCAGGATGCGCTCATTGTCGCCACTGGGCGTCATCACCGCGACCTTGAAGTCGCCCGACAGCTTGGTAAAGGCGATCAGGTCGCCGCGCGGCGACCATTCGGGCGTCGCATAGCGGCCGCCGCCATGGCTGATCCGCCGCTGGTTGGACCCGTCGGCGTTCATGACATAGATTTGCTGGCCGCCCGACCGGTCGCTTTCGAACACGATCTGGCTGCCGTCGGGCGAATAGCTGCCGCCCACGTCGATGCCGGGCGAATTGGTCAGGCGCACCGGCGTGCCGCCATTGGCCGACACGCGATAAATGTCGGTATTGCCTGCTACCGCCATCGAGAAAAGGATGTTGCGGCCATCGGGCGACCAGCGCGGCGCGAAGGTCGCGTTGCTGCTTTCGGTCACCAGCTTCTGCTGCCCCGCGCCGATGTCGTAGATATAGAGGCGCACCCGGCTGCCCAGATAGCTGACATAGAGGATCGATTTATAATCGGGCGAAAAGCGCGGCGTCAGCGCCATCGACTGGCCGTTGGTGATGAAACGGTGGTTCGCCCCGTCCGAATCCATGATCGCCAGCCGCTTGACTCGCGCCCCCTTGGGACCGCTCTCGGCGATATAGGCGATGCGGCTGTCGAAGAAGGGGCTTTCGCCCGACAGGCGGGCATAGATGGCGTCGGCGCATTTATGCGCGGCCCGCCGCCAGTCGCGCGGCGCGACGACATAGCCCTGCCGCGTCAGTTCCTGCTTCAGCGCCACGTCGTAGAGGTAGCAGCCCACGGTGATGTCGGCCTCGCCCCCGGTCGTGCGCACGAACCCCTGGACCAGCGCCTGATAGGCGTTCCATTTTTCATAGACCGGGTTGGTGACTTCAGGGAAGGCGACCGCCGGCATCCCGCCAGGCCCGGACGGATCGAACAGGCCGGAGCCTTTCAGGTCGGACGCGATCACCTCGGCCACCTTGCGGCCCAGTTCGCTGGCGGTGCCGGCCGGCGTCGCCACATCCTGCTGCGCGGGCATGGAGGGGACGGCGACCTTGACGTTGCTGTCGACTTCGCCGGTCACATCAACCGACAATTGCGCCATCGCGGGCGCGGACAGGATGGCGGCAAGCGCGACGGTCGCCAGAGAGATGCGGCGAAGGAAGGTGGTCTTCATCGGTTCAGCCTCGCGTCAAAGCGGAGTGGCCGGAGCCATTTCCATTGGTCATAATATTCAGGCGGTAAATTCCGGAAGGGGGCGGCGAGTTTCACCGCCTGGATCGCGCGCTCCGCATGTAGCTTCGCCTGTGGCCGGTTGCTGGCGGTGACGCCGGTCTGGTCGATCACTTCGGGCGCGCCGATCAGCGCGCCGCTCTTGTCGAGCCGCACTTCCAGCAAGGTCACGAGTTGGTCCGCATCCGCGCCCGATGGCGGCCGCCAATGTGGCTTGAGCTGGCGACGAATTTCGGCGTCCAGCGCGGCCTTCTGCTGCGGCCCCATGGCGGCGGCGGGCGGCGGCGCGGGTGTGCGCGGCGCATCGTCCTTGGCGTCGATCCCTTTCAGGAAATCCTTGCCCAGCAGCGACCCCTTGGGCCTGTCCGCCTTGCCCGCGCCGGATGCGCGCGCAGCCGCATCGGCCTTGGCCTTCGCATCGCTCTTGGCTTTAGCGTCGCTTTTCGCCTTGGCGTCGGCCTTGGCTTTCGCATCCGCCTTGGCTTTGGCGTCACTCTTTGCCTTGGCGTCGCTCCTGGACGGCACGGCCGCCGCGGCCTTTGGCTTTTCAGGCGCAGGCTTGGCCTTGGGCGGCGTCTTGGCCACATCCTTCTTCGGCGGTGCCGGCTTGGGCTTGGCCGGGGCTTCCTTCACGACCGGCTTTGGCGGCGTCGGCTTGGGAACCGGCTTCGGCTCCGCCTTGGGCGGCGTCGGCGCGGGCGTCGGCTCCGGTGCGGGAGCAGGCGCCGGGGCAGGCTTGGCGTCCTCCGTCGGTCCTTCCTCCGGCGCGACGCTGGGCGGCGGCGGCCGGGTCGACACCTGCGGCGCGGTCGATTGCAGCGCCACTTCGTCCACCAGGCTCACGTCCATCGGCGGCGACTTCAGCTTCAACGGATTGGGGGTGGCCAGGAATCCGGCCGACAGCAGTCCGAACAGCAGGACATGTCCCGCCGTCGCGACGCCAAGGCCGATCTTTTCCGCGCGCTCCATATGGCTGACCTATGGCCCCTATTCTGAACCGTCGCTGACATCAGCGGCGTCCGACCCGGTGCTGACCAGCGATACTTTGTTCAGGCCCGCGCGATTAAGCTCGCCCATGACCCGCATCACCCGGCCATAGTCGAGCGCGGTGTCGGCGCGCAGGAAGATTTGCGGCGGCTCCGGCTGACCCGCATGGGCGGACGCTATTTCCGCAAACCGATCGGGCAGGTCGGCATCGCTGATCTGCACGTCATCGATGAACAGCCCGCCGTCGCGGTCGATCGACAGGATCGTCGGCTTGGCGTCTGCGTCCAGCCCCTTGGCCCGTGTTTCCGGCAGGTTCACCGGCACGCCCGTCACCAGCAGCGGCGCGGTCACCATGAAGATGATGAGCAGCACCAGCATGACGTCGACCAGCGGAGTAACATTGATGTCCGCCATCGGCGCGCGCCCGCGCCCGCGCCGGGCGGAGGGAGGACCGGACATAGCCATCAGCGTTGGGCCTCCAACTCACGGCTCAGCGTGGAATAAAAGCTGTCGGCAAAGCGGGTCAAGCCCGCTTCCAGCCGGTTGATGCCATGGCTGAACCGGTTGTAGGCGATCAGCGCCGGGATC
Source organism: Sphingobium cupriresistens LL01 (assembly GCF_001046645.1). NCBI lineage: Bacteria > Pseudomonadati > Pseudomonadota > Alphaproteobacteria > Sphingomonadales > Sphingobiaceae > Sphingobium > Sphingobium cupriresistens. The sequence continues at coordinate 574,668 of NZ_KQ130435.1, read as the reverse complement.
GCCGCGAACAGGCCGATGGCGGTGGCGAACAGCGCCTCGGCGATGCCCGGCGCGACGACGGCGAGCGAACTATTCTGCTCGGCCGCGATCGACGTGAAGGCGCGCATGATGCCCCACACCGTGCCGAACAGGCCGATGAAGGGCGCGGCCGACGCGACCGTCGCCAATATGTTGAGCCGATCGGACAGGCGATCGACCTCGGACGCGATGACGCTCGACATCGACGTGCCCAGCCGGTCGCGCGTGCCGTCGCGGTCGATCACTTTCTGCGCGGTCGATCGGCGCCATTCGGTGACGCCAGCCGCCATCACCTTGGCGGCGGGAAATTCCGCCTTGCCGCGGGCCTCATAAAAGCGGTCGATATCCTCCGCCTTCCAGAAATCGGCCTCGAATTTCCGGCTTTCCTTGCTCGCCTTGCGCAGGCTGACGCTGAAGCTGATGATGATTGCCCAGGTCCAGATGCTGGCCAGCAACAGGCCCAGCATCACGCCCTTCACGACGATGTCGGCCTGCAGGAACAGGGCGAGCGGGGATATGGTCGCGGCGTCGGTGATGGCGCCGGCAGGCAGGTTGAGGGTCATGGGTGAATGTCTTCCCCTTGGCAAAGGCGGGTGAAAATGGCGGTCCAGGCTTTGGGTTGGCGCTGCGGCCGGCCCTGGGGCGTCAGCCATGCGACGGTGATGGCGGCGTCCGTCAACTCTTCTTGACCCCGCATGACTCTCTGATGAATGGCGCAGCTCGCCGCGCGCACATCGGTGACGCGGCTCGCCACCATCAGGTCGTCGTCCAGCCGCGCCGGGCGGCGATAGCGAATGGCAAGGTCGGTGACGGCATAGACGCCCGCGCCCCCTTCATGATTGGCGCGCTGGTCGATCCCGGCGATGCGCAGCATGTCGGACCGGGCGCGCTCCATATAGCGCAGATAATTGGCGTGATAGACCAGCCCCGACAGGTCGGTATCCTCGAAATAGACGCGCAGCGGGAAATGATGCACGGCGGCAAGGAAGCGTCCGGTCGCCGGCGCGGGCATCAGGTCTGAAACGGACATCGCGCGCTTTTAACCATGGCGCAGCGCCCACGCAAAGCCGGAAATGGCGGATGAACCCGCAATCCGTCCGACAGCCGCGCGCGATCCATCGCCTGTCCGATGGATGGGTGCCCGATACTGGTCGTCGGCCCTGCGCCCCGCTAAGGGATAAGCGACGATTCATGAGGGAGAGCAAGGCATGACGGATATTCGGACGGTCGGCGTGATTGGCGCGGGACAGATGGGCGCGGGCATCGCGCAGGTCGCGGCGCAGGCGGGCTATGACGTCATATTGTCGGACATCGACCTGCCCCGCGCGGAAAAGGGGCTGGCGGGCATCGCCAAGCTGCTGGCCAAGGCGGTGGACAAGGAAAAGATCCGCCAGGCCGACGCCGACGCCGCGCTCGCGCGGATCACGCCCGTCGGCGACATCGCCCCGCTGGCCGACGCCCAACTGGTGATCGAGGCCGCGACTGAGCGCGAAGAGGTGAAGCGCGCCATCTTCGCCAATGTCGGCAAGATATTGGCCGCCGACGCGATCCTGGCCACCAACACATCCTCGATTCCGATCACCCGGCTGGCGCAGGCCGCGCCCGATGCGGGCCGCTTTGTGGGCGTCCATTTCTTCAACCCCGTACCGGTGATGGTGCTCGTGGAGGTCATTCGGGGCCTTGCCACCACGCCCGAAACCGTCGCTGCGGTGGAAGGCTTCGCCGCAAAGATCGGCAAGACTACGGTCCACGCCTTCGACGCGCCGGGCTTTGTGGTCAACCGCATCCTGCTGCCGATGCTGAACGAGGCGGTGTTCGTGCTGGGCGAGGGCGTGGGCAGCGTCACCGACATCGACCAGGGCTGCAAGCTCGGCCTCAATCATCCGATGGGGCCGCTGACCTTGCTGGACTTCGTCGGCCTGGATACCGCGCTGGAAATCCTCAACGTCTTCCTCAGCACCACCGGCGACCCCAAATATCGCCCGGCGCCTTTGCTGGTCAAATATGTCGAAGCGGGCTGGTATGGCCGCAAGACCGGCAAGGGCTTTTACGATTATAGCGGCGCGGAGCCGGTGCCGACGCGCTGATTGCCCATCGAGCGTGGGCTGTTCAGCCCGCGCTCAACCCATGTTTCTTCATGCAATGGCGCAACTGGTCGTAGGTCAGGCCCAGCCCCTTGGCAGTCGCGCGCTGGTTGTACCGAAATCGCTCCAGCGCGGCGCGGATGATCGCCGCCTCGTGCCCGTCCACGGCGGCGCGCAGGTCGCTGATTTCTTCATAGGTCATGGTGGGTGCTGACGGTGCGGCAGGGGCATCACACGGCGCCGCATCCGCCCGCTTCATCATCGACTTGGGCTTCCAGGGCGAGGCGAAGGGGTCGAAGGTGATGCGGCTGATCGGCCGCCCCGGCTCGTTCCAGCGATAGACCGCGCGTTCGACCACATTGCGCAGCTCGCGCACATTGCCCGGCCAGCCATGGCCCTCCAGTTCCGCTGCGCAGGCCGCCGTGAAACCGGGCCATTGCGGCCAGTCGCGCTCCGCCGCCATGCGTCGGCCGAAATGATCGGCCAGAACGCTGATATCGCCTTCGCGCGCGCGCAGCGGGGGCAGGGTGATGACCTCGAAACTCAGCCGGTCGAGCAGGTCCGGGCGAAACCGTCCGGCGTCGGCGGCGGCGGGCAGATCCTCATTGGTCGCCGCGACGATGCGGACGTCCACGGTCAACGGCTTCGACGCGCCAATCCGCGTCACCTCGCCATACTCCACCACGCGCAACAACCGTTCCTGCGCCGCCATCGACAATGTGCCCAATTCGTCCAGAAACAACGTGCCGCCATCGGCATCCTCGAACCGGCCCGGCCGCGCCTTGGTCGCGCCGGTGAAGGCGCCCTGTTCATGGCCGAACAATTCCGCCTCGATCAGCGTTTCGGGCAGGGCGGCGCAATTCATCGTGATCAGCGGCTCGCCCCAGCGTGGCGACAGGTGATGCAGCCGTTCGGCGATCAACTCCTTGCCGGTGCCGCGTTCGCCGATCACCAGCACCGGCCGGTTCAACTCGGCCGCCCGGCCGGCTTGCTCCACCGCGTCGAGAAAGACCGAGGACTGGCCGATAAATTGCGTATTTTTCTCCATATGCCAACTTATGGTGAAATTTCCCACTCCTTGGCAAGCGGCATGTTGGCGCACCCCCTGCGAAGACCTCAAAAAATGGCAGAAAATCGGGTATTTTTCGAAACTGGCACGACCTCTGCAATGCTCAGGGCAATCCGCAAATAATCGCGGAACCTATGAAGGCCAAGTTTCAGGGAGTATGACGATGACCAACCAGAGCAACAGTGTTCGCGAAATCAGCCAGCTGATGTCGGCCGCCATCGCCGCCCTGCTGTTCGGATCGACCATGATCCTTTCGGCGGTCGGCCCGGCCCGCGCCAGCGAAGCCCCGATCCTTGCGACGCACGATACCCCCGCGGCCTTGCGCTACCTCGCATAAGGCGCAAGCCCCGGCCGGGGCGGGAGTGCCCCCTCTCGCCCGCCCCGGCCCCCAACAAGACGATAAGACCAGGAGTGACGTTCAAATGGGTATTTTCTCCCGCACCCGCGACATCATCGCCGCCAATGTGACCGACCTGCTTGACAAGGCGGAAGACCCCGCGAAGATGATCCGCATGATCATCCTCGAAATGGAGGAAACCCTTGTCGAAGTGCGCGCGTCCGCCGCCCGCACCATCGCCGACCAGAAGGAAATGCGCCGCCACATCGCCAAGCTGACCGCTCTGCAGGACAGCTGGACCGAAAAGGCGCAGCTCGCACTGTCCAAGGATCGCGAAGATCTGGCCAAGGCCGCGCTGGTGGAACGCCAGAAGGCGACCGACATGGCGGATCATCTGAGCCATGAAATCGCGACGCTCGACGACGCGCTCAAGGCGTCGGAAGAGGATATCGCCAAGCTGCAGGGCAAGCTGCGCGAAGCCCGCGCTCGCCAGAACAGTCTGGTCACCCGGATGCAGAGCGCGGAAAACCGCCTGCGCGTGCGCGAAGCCTATGCTGGCGAGAAGGTCAACGACGCCTTTGCCCGCTTCGACATGCTCGAACGCCGCGTGGACATGGCCGAAGGCCGCGCCGACGCCGCGACGCTGGGCGGCGCGCCCAAGACGCTGGAGGAGGAGATTGCGGAATTGAAGTCGGCCGACAAGGTCGATGCCGATCTCGCCGCGCTCAAGGCCTCGATGAACAAGGGGAGCTGATCCGATGGAGGACGTATTTCTGCCCATCATGATCTGCGCCATGCTGTTCATCGGGATGCCTTGGCTGATTTTCCACTATGTCACCAAATGGAAGCAGGCGCCCAAGATCACCGACGAGGATGAGAAGCTGCTGGACGAACTCCATCTTCTCGCCCGCCGTCTGGAAGAAAGGCTCCAGACGGTCGAACGGATCGTCGCCGCTGACAACCCCGATTTCCGCCCGCAACGCCCGTCCACCGATGACGGCTTCGATTTCGACCGGAGGAACTGAAATGACCGCCCGCCGCACTAAATTCTATCTCGACAAGGCCAATGGCAAATGGCTGGGCGTCTGTTCCGGCATCGCCGATTATAGTGGCATTGATGTCCTGTGGGTCCGCGTGGGCGCGGTGCTCATCACCCTGATGGGAGCCTTCCCCTGGACGCTAATCGCCTATTTCGTCATCGCATATTTCGCTGAAAACAAGCCGCTGGGCCTCTATGCGGACCGCGACGACGAGAAATTCTGGCAGGGGGTGCGGACCAACCCGACCCGCTCCACCCGCGACGTCCGGTCCAAGTTCCGCGACATCGATCGCCGCCTGGCCGACATCGAAATCTATTATACAAGCCGCAACACCCGACTGGCCGATGAGATCGACAGCCTGCGCTGAAAGCGCGCGTCGGGGCAGCATAACGGGGAGACGCCATCATGCAATTTAGTGGACCCTATTTCGTCCTCGCCATCATCGCCATGTCGACGCTTGGCTGGATGTTCACCACCTGGGTCCGTGCCCGCCACGGCTATCCGGTGGAAAATGAGTGGACGGGCACCGTTCATCGAAGCGATCCCGACGCCGGTCGAAAAATCGACCTTCTTTCCAACGAAAACGAAAAGCTGGTGGGCCGCATCAGCCGCCTCGAAGACCGTATCGCCGTGCTGGAAAGGATCGTCACCGATCCCGCCGCCCGCACTGCGCGCGAAATCGACGCGCTGCGCTGACACCGGCGAGCCAAGGGGAGTATCATCATGTTTCCATTCGAAGCCTTTGCCCCGGTGGCGGTCATCGTCGGATCGCTGGCGGTCGGCGGCTGGATCTTCACCACCTGGCTGCGCGTGAAAAATGGTTATCCGCTGGAAAATAGCTGGGGCAAGCCCGTCTATCCGCAGAAGAATGAGGAAATGGTCGAGCGCATCAAGCTGCTGAGCCAGGAAAATGCCCAGCTTCGCGCCGAGATCGGATCGATGAAGGACCGGCTCGCCGTGGTCGAGCGGATCGTCACCGACGACAGCCACCAACTCAATCGCGAGATCGAACAACTGCGCGGCCCGGCCAACTAAGGCCGAAAGAGACCAGCGCCATCAGGGAGTGATCGACATGAATCCGTTTGAAATGGTCGTTGCCATCATCGCCATCACCGCCATCGCCAGCGTCCTGCGCGCCAAATATGGCGTCGCGCGCCGCGACAAGGGCGAAGACTTCATCCAGCGCGGCCCCGATCCCGAAGCCGAACGGCTGCGCGCGGAAGTAAAGGCGCTCAAGGATCGCGTCGCCGTGCTGGAACGGCTGGCGACGGACGGCTCCAGCGCGCTGGAGCGGGAATTCGAAAAACTCCGGGATCGCGACTGAACATAGTCCGTGCCGGTCAGGGAGGCTTATATGCAAGACCCCTATCTCTACATCACTCTGGCGGCGACCAGCCTGGTCGGCCTTGCCATCATCGCGGCTGCGGGGTTGCGCGGCTGGAACGGCTGGCTGGAGTTGAAGCGCGCCGAACTGGGCCGCCGCTTCGAGGAAGCCGCGCCGCCAAGCGCTTCGGCCCGGATCGAGGTCGCCGACCTCAAGGAACGCATCCGCAAGCTGGAAGCGATCGCTGCGGGCGTGGATCTGTAAACATCGCTTCAATGAGATGACGTGCTCTCGCGAAGGCGGGAGCCCAGTCCTACCCTCTGAACTGGACGCCCGCCTTCGCGGGAGCACGCTGCGCCTTCATCCGTTCGAAGGCCTTACCCCCGCAGCGACCCGCCCAGCTTCTGCGCGGCCTTGACCACCGCAGCGCTGATCGCCTCCAGTTCTTCCTGGCTGAAACTCTTCTCGCCCGGCTGCAAAGTGACCTCGATCGCCAGCGACTTGAAGCCATCCTCCACGCCCGGCCCGACGAAGACGTCGAACAGGCGGACGTCGACGATGCTCTTCTTGTCCGCGCCCTTTACGCCGCGCACCAGCGCATCGGCCTCGACCATGTCCGGCACGAGGAAGGCGAAGTCGCGCTTCACCGCCTGCAACGCGGGCGGCGCATAAGGCGCGCGCATGAAGCCGCTCTTGCGCTTGCCCGGAATCGCATCGAGGAAGATTTCGCCCGCGACCACGGTTCCCGTCAGCCCGAACTGCTTCGCCAGCGACGGGTGCAGCACGCCATATTCGGCCAGCACCGCCTTCGGCCCCAGCCGCAGCGTGCCGGACTGACCCGGATGATAGGCGGCCGACGCCTCTCCGAAATTCTGGAGATTGCCGACCGGCGCGCCGGCGGCCGCCAGCAGCGCGACCACTTCCGCCTTGGCGTCAAAGGCGTCGAAGCCCTGCGCCTTGCCGGCCTGCCAGCCCCGCGCGACCTTCTCGCCCGCCAGCACGAAGCCCACGGTCGCCCGCTCGCCCTGCTTGAAATAGCGGCGGCCCAGTTCGAACAGGCGCACGCTCGTCGCGCTGCGATCGACATTGCGCTTCGTCGCCGACAACAGGCCGGGCAGCAACGATGGCCGCATGACCTTCAATTCTTCGGAAATGGGATTGGCCAGCGTCCAGTCGCCCCCGCCCACGGCGGCGGCTTCTTTTTCGGCAATGAACGACCAGTTGATCGCTTCGGCCAGCCCGCGCGCAGCCGCCGTGCGGCGCACCCGGCGCTCGACCATCTGCTCAGGCGTGGCGGTCGGGCGGGCGACGCCCGGCCCGCGCGGCAAGGGCGTGGATGGCACCTGGTCCAGGCCGACGATGCGCACCACTTCCTCGACGATATCGGGCCAGCCATCGACGTCGCGGCGCCATGTCGGCACCGTGATCGTCCAGCACCCCGGCACCGTCACCGGCGTGCCGTCTTCATATTCGACGCGGCTCGCCTCGCCGCTGACGCCAAAGCCCAGGCTTTCCAGGATACGCTTCTGTTCGTCGGCGGGCACATGCACGCCGGCCAGCGCCAGGCACTGGTCGGGCGCATAGGCCACCGTCCGGGGCGTCGCGGGCGGCGTCCCGGCGCGGGTCGCCTCGCTGGGCGTCCCGCCGCACAGGCTGACCACCAGGCTGGTCGCGATCGACAGGCCATCGTCCAGAAACGCCGGATCGACACCGCGCTCGAACCGTCCACGGGCATCGCTGGTCAGGGTCAGCTTCTGCCCGGTCACCGCGATCCGTTCCGGCGTGAAATAGGCGCATTCGATCAGCACGTCGGTCGTACCATCCTGCGCGCCCGAATGTTCGCCGCCCATGATGCCGCCAATGTCGTGCACGGCCTCGTCGTCGGCGATGACAGTCATCGTCTCGTCGATGGTGTAGCTCTTGCCGTTCAGCGCCAGCACCTGCTCGCCGGGCTTCCCCTTGCGTGCCACCAGGCCGCCCTTCAGGCTCGCCATGTCATAGACATGCAGCGGCCGGCCAAGATCGAACATGATATAGTTGGTGATATCGACCAGCGCGCTGATCGGCTTCTGGCCGATGGCCTTCAGCCGCTTGGCCATCCAGTCGGGCGACGCGCCGTTGGTCACGCCACGCACGGTGCGCGCGAAGAAGGCGGGGCAGCCGTCCACATCGTCCGTCCGCACATCCGGCCCCGGACCCACGCCCGCAATCTCTGGCACGATGATGGCGTTAAGCGTGCCCAGCCCCGCCGCCGCCAGGTCGCGCGCGATGCCGCGCACGCCCATGCAGTCCTGCCGGTTGGGGGTCACGCTGACATCGATCACCGGATCGTTCAGCCCCGCCCAGTCGGCATAGACCTGACCCACCGGCGCGGCTGCATCCAGCTCGATGATACCGTCATGATCGTCGCCCAGCTCCAGCTCGCGCGTGGAACACATCATGCCGTTGGATTCGACGCCCCGGATCGCGGTCTTTTTCAGCACCATGCCGTTGGATGGCACGACCGCGCCCTCCACCCCGAACACGCCCACCAACCCCGCACGGGCATTGGGCGCACCGCACACCACCTGCAACGGATTGCCGTCGCCATGATCGACGCTCAGCACCTGCAACTTGTCGGCCTGCGGGTGACGCTCGGCGGTCAGCACCTGGGCGATCTTGAACCCGGCCAGCTTCTCGGCCGGATTCTCGACACCCTCGACCTCCAGCCCGATGGCGTTCAGCGTCTTGAGGATGGTGGCAAGGTCCGCATCGGTCTTCAGATGCGTCTTGAGCCAGCTCAGGGTGAACTTCATGCGCCCACTCCTCCGCTCAGCGTGGGCACGTCCAGCGCCGAAAAACCATAATGTTTCAGCCAGCGCAGATCGCCATCGAAGAAGGCCCGCAAGTCGTTCATCCCATATTTGAGCATGGCGAGCCGGTCGACCCCGGTGCCAAAGGCAAAACCCTGCCATTCGTCGGGGTCCAGCCCGCACGCCGCGATCACCTTGCGGTTGACCATGCCGCTGCCCAGCACTTCCAGCCAGCCGCCGCCTGCCGCGTCGCCGTCGCCGCCAATGACCCGCTGGCCATTGGTCAGCGTGTAGCCGACATCGACCTCGACCGACGGTTCGGTGAAGGGGAAATAGCTGGGGCGCAGGCGCAGGACGATATCCTCGCGCTCGAAAAACGCCTTCAGGAACGTCTCCAGCGTCCATTTCAGGTGACCCAGCGTGATCCCCTTGTCGATCACCAGCCCTTCGATCTGGTGGAACATCGGCGTATGGGTCGCATCTGAATCGCTGCGATAGACGCGGCCCGGCGCGATGATGCGGATCGGCGGGGGCGTGCCATTCATCATCGTGCGAATCTGCACCGGCGACGTATGGGTGCGCAGCAGCATCCGCTTCTGGCCTTCCTCGTCCGGGAAGTAGAAAGTGTCGTGCATCGCGCGCGCCGGATGGGTTTCGGGAATATTGAGCGCGGTGAAATTATGCCAGTCGTCTTCTATTTCCGGCCCGGTGGCGACCGAGAAGCCGAGATCGGCGAAGATTTCAGCCAGTTCGTCCATCACCTGGCTCACGGGATGGACCGATCCAAACGCACCCCCAAAAGGACCGGCATCGGCCGGCAGGGTCATGTCGACCTTCTCCGACGCCAGCCTGGCGTCGAGCGCGGCCTGCTCCAGCGCGGCCTTCCTGTCCGCCAGCGCCGTCGTCACGCTCTCGCGCAAATCCTGGATCGGCGGCCCTTTGTCCATCCGCTCTTCCGGCGACATCGGGCCAAGCGTTTTGAGCAGGCCGGTCACCACCCCGCTCTTGCCCAGCGCGCCGACCCGCAGCGCCTCCAGCGCGTCGAGCGTGTCGGCGGCGGCGATGTCGGCGATCAGGCCGGCTTTCAATGCGCTAATTTCGGTCATTTTTCTTCCAGAGCCTGTGGTGGCGGAAACATGCCCGCGGCCTTAGCGACGCCGGGCGCTCAAGGAAAGGGGCGGGCCTGGAAAGCTTAAGCCCGCGCCCCCAGCAACGCCCCGCCAAAGCCGATGAACATCAATCCGGTGCCGCGGTTGAACAGCGTCTGCCGGTTCGCCGGCGCCAACCAGCGCGCCAGGCGCAGGCCACCCAGCGCGTAGACGGCGTACCAGAAGCTTTCGATAACCACGAAACTGGCGATCAGGATCGCAAGCTGCAGCCAGAAGGGCCGGTCCAGCTCGATAAACTGGGGAAAGAGCGCCGCGGCGAAGATGATGAGCTTGGGATTGGCCAGCCCCGTCAGCAGCCCGGTGCCATAGAGGGCGCGCACGGAACGGGCGTTGGTGGCGCTCGCCTCGCTGCCGCCCACCGGCGCGCGCCACGCCTTGATGCCGAGCCACACCAGATAGGCGACGCCGGCATAGCGCAATATGTCGAACAGCCGCGGTGACGCCTTGAGCAGGGCCCCCAGGCCCAGCGCGGACGCGATCAGGCACAGCAGCACTGCGCTCATCAGGCCCGCCATCGTGGCGGTCGCCTTGCGCGGGCCATGGGCGATGCTCTGCGTCATCACATGCAACATATTGGGGCCGGGCGTGGCCGATATCAGGAAAACCGCCGTAACGTACAACCACCACAGATGCAGCGACATGGAATGCGCCTTTTGGCTGAGCTTCCCCTCTCCGTTCGTTTCGAGCGAAGTCGAGAAGCGTTTGCGCGGGGCGTTCCTCGACTTCGCTCGAAACGAACGGGTCTTGGTCACATCCGCCAAAACAAAAAAGGGCGCCGGAAGCATCTGCCCCGGCGCCCCTTTGACGATCTTGCGATCGACTGGTTCAGGCTGCGGGCAGCGCAGCCTTCGCCTGGGCGATGATGGCGCTAAACGCCTCGCCTTCGTGCATCGCAATGTCGGCCAGGACCTTGCGGTCCAGTTCGACGCCAGCCAGCTTCAGGCCATGCATGAACTGCGAATAGGTCAGGCCTTCAGCGCGGACACCCGCGTTGATGCGCTGGATCCACAGACCACGGAAGCTGCGCTTCTTGACCTTGCGATCGCGATAAGCGTACTGGCCGGCCTTTTCGACGGCCTGGCGAGCGACACGGATCGTGTTCTTGCGACGGCCATAATAGCCCTTCGCCTGAACCAGCAACCGCTTATGCTTCGCCTTGGTGGTTACACCACGTTTTACGCGTGCCATGTGCCTCTACTCCTTACTTCAGGCCGTAGGGCGCCCAGAGGCGCACATGGGCAACATCCGAATCCGACAGGACGGACGTACCGCGGTTCTGGCGAATATATTTGGCATTGTGGCTGATCAGGCGGTGACGCTTGCCAGCGACGCCGTGCTTGACCTTGCCGGTCGCGGTGAACTTGAAGCGCTTCTTCACACCGCTCTTGGTCTTCATCTTGGGCATTTTCGTCTCCTTATCTGGCGCGACGATTACAGACAGCCCCGGCAGCCCTAGTTAGCCGGGCGGTCTCACTGAATATCGCGAACGGCGCGCATAGGGCCACATGCGCGCAAAGGCAAGCGATTCGCGTAACCGACCGCCTGGAGCCATTTGCCCCGCCGGGGCGTTGAGGCCGCCATGGTCGATAGCGATGTGCATATCACGGAACATGCGGCCGCCGCGCCGCGCGCGGGCTATCGCGCGCACGCGACCGCGCTGCGCGAACGGTGGCGCCGGCTGCCATGGCCGGTCCGCTTCCTCCTGGCCATCATCGGCTTCCTTTTCGCGATCTGGCTGATCCTGTTCATCACCAAGGGCCGCTTCCTCAAAGGCTCCTTTGAACAGATAGTGGGTAAACGCCTGCAACGCGAAGTCCGGGTCGAGGGCGATTTCCAGCTCTATTTCGCCCCGATCAGCATCAAATTCCTGGCGGAAAAAGCGCGTATCGGCAACCTGCCCTGGGCCAGCCAGCCCGCCTTGTTCCGCGCCGACCTGATCGACGCGCGCATCGCGCCGCTCAGCTTGCTGTTTGCCGACAAGGTCCGCCTGCCCTGGCTGGAATTGCGCAACGGCGCGGTCGATCTGGAATGGTCGCGCGATCACCGGCATAATACATGGACGCTGGGTGATCCAAATGTGGAGGGCAAACCCATGGTCTTCCCGCTGATAACCCAGGCGAAGCTGGCGGGAACCACCCTGCGCTACCGCGATCCGCGGATGCAATTGAACGCCGACATCGGATTCGAGACGGTCCGGGCGCGCGACACCCGCTTCGCCAGCGACGTGCGCCTGTCGGGCACCGGCCGCATGAGGGACAAGCCCTTCACGCTCAAGGGCAGCCTCCTTTCCCCCAACGCCACGGTGTCGCGCGGCAAGAACAGCCTGCAAATGCGCGCGCAGGCCGGCGCGACGATCGTGGATGTCGCCGGCACGCTGCGTGGCGCAACCGAATTGGAAGGCAGCGACCTGCGCCTTGTCACGCGCGGTCCCAATCTCAGCCTGTTGTTCGATTTTCTGGGCGCGGCCATCCCTGATACGCGGCCCTATCGTTTCACCTCGGCGCTCACCAAGGTCGGCGAAGAATGGCGCTTCACCCAATTGAAGGGCCGTTTTGGCGCCAGCGACCTGGCAGGCAGTTTCACCGCGTCGCTGCCCAATAATCGGCTGCTGCTTAAGGCGGACCTGGCGACCCAGACGCTCGACATCGTCGATGCCGCGCCCTTTTTCGGCTATGATCCCGACAAGATCGAGAAGCAGGGCGCTGCCGGCGCGATCGAAACCGTGCAGGGCACGCCGCGCCTGCTGCCCGACGCGCCGTTGCGGGTGGAGGCGATCCGCAATTTCGACGCGAATGTCAGCTATAGCGTCAAGCGCGTCCGGGCGCAGCATGTCCCCATCTCCGCCATCGCCCTGACCCTGAAACTCGACCGCAGTCTGCTGACCCTGTCGCCGCTCAGCTTCGACATGTCCGGCGGCCATGTCGCATCCGACATAGAGATCAACGCCCGCGGCGCGCCGGTGAAGACCAGCTACGACATCCGCATGGCCCCCACCCCGATGGGCACGTTGCTCGCCCGCTGGGGTGTCGAACAATCGGGCACGACCGGCACGATTAAGGGCCGCGTGCAGATGACCGGACTGGGCGACACGCTCCATGATTCGCTCGCGACCGCCAATGGCCGCATCGCCGTCATCCTGCCCGCCGGGTCGATGTGGGCGCGCAATGTCCAACTGTCCGAACTCGATGTCGGCACCTTCGTCACCAAGATGTTCTCCGGCAAATTGAAACAGCCGGTGGAGATCAACTGCGGCCTGATCGCCTTCACCGTCCGCAACGGCGTGGCGGCCGCCGACCCGATCCTGATCGACACGAAGAAGAATGTGATGATCGGCCGCGGCGGCTTCTCGTTCAGGAATGAGAGCCTCGACCTCGCCTTCCGCGCCGATGGCAAGAAGATCAGCCTCTTTTCCGGCCAGTCGCCGATCGGCATCAACGGCTATTTCGCGCGGCCTGGCATCAATGTCGTCAGCCCCGAACTGCTGACCCGTGGCGGCGCGGCGCTGGCGCTGGGCGTGGTCGGCACGCCGATCGCGTCGCTGCTGGCCTTCGTCGATTCGGGCGATGCGAAGGGCGCGGCCTGCGGTCCCATCCTGGCGGGGGCAAGCGCCCAGGCGCAGCGCACCAAGCGCGGTGCGCCCCGCGACGATGTCGGCCGCGGCACCACGGCCAAGGATGAGAAGGGCAGAGGCAGCAAAGGCGAGCAAAAGCGCCAGGACAAGAAATTCCTAGGCATCTTCTGATCGCACCCCACAGCGTCTATCCTGTGCCCGTAACGACTCGAAGGAGGAGAGGGCCATGAGCGACACGCCATTCGTCATGCCGGGGGTCACCCCGCATCTCACCATCGCCGATGGCCGTGCGGGCGAAGCGATCGCCTTCTACGCCAAAGCCTTCGGCGCCACTGAACAGAGCCGGCATCTGGCCGACGACGGCCAACGGCTCATGCATGCCCATCTCAGCATCAACGACGGTGCCTTAATGCTGAACGACCATTTTCATGAGATGGCCAATGGCGAACCGATGCCGCCGCCCGCCGCCGTCACCCTCCATCTGGAGGTCGATGATGCCGACCTATGGTGGCGCCGCGCGGTCAATGCCGGGGCCAGCATCCGCTTTCCCCTCGATAATCAATATTGGGGCGCGCGCTACGGCCAGTTGGTCGATCCGTTCGGCCATATCTGGTCGATTGGCGGCCCGGTGAAGGATTGACGCTGCGCGATCAGTGATCCGGGTGATGATGGTTGTCCGGCGCGCTGCCTAGTGGATTGATTTTGACATTTGCATCCCTTGGCGGTTGGGCGGGGTCTGCAAATGTCAAAATCGCAAAATCCACTAGAATCAAAAGATTGCTAGTGGTCCGTAAAGATTCTGACATTTGAGCACGCCCCATCGGATAGGGTAGCAAATGTCAGAATCGGACCACTAGCGCCTCCAGCACATCCTCCAGCCGCGCCGGATCGCCCAGCGCCAGCACATGGCCTTCGCTGTCCGCCGTCAACGGCTCGCCGTGCCAGTCGCACATCAGCCCGCCCGCGCCCTCGACCACTGGCACCAGAGCGGCGAAGTCATAGCTTTGCAGGCCCGATTCGATGACGATATCCAGGAATCCCGACGCCAACAGGCCATAATTATAGCAGTCACCGCCATAGACCGGTCCTTGCCGCGGCGACCCGCCCGACACGGCGGCGACCAGCGCCATATAATGGGGCACGTCGCCCTCGCCGAACAGATGCGGGCTGGTGGTGGCGATGCCTGCGCCCTCCAGCGCCTTGCACGCGCGGGTGCGCACCGGCTTGCCGTTGAATGTCGTGGGCTGCCCGCTCATCCCGGCCCAGCGCTCGCGCGCGATCGGCTGGTCGATGATGCCGATGGTCGGCCATCCATCCTGCGTCAGCGCGATCAGCGTGCCGAATATCGGCCGCCCCGCAATGAAGCTGCGCGTCCCGTCGATCGGATCGAGGATCCATACCCGCTCGGCATCTTCGCGGACCGATCCATATTCCTCGCCGATGATGCCGTCACCCGGCCGTTCCTTTTCCAGGATCGCGCGGATCGCGGCCTCGGCGGCGCGGTCGGCCTCCGTCACCGGCGATTTGTCCGCTTTAAACTCCATGTCGTAACGGGCGCGGAAAAAGGGGCGGATCGCAGCCGCAGCGGCGTCGGCAAGGCGGTTGGCAAGGGCCAGGTCGTCGCGGGTTGTCATGCCCTTCGCCTAGCGGTTGCGTCGCCGTTGCGCTAGACTGAACGGCGCAAGAGAAGGAGAGGAAAATGCCCGGTTCGCCCGTCATTCCATGCCTGCGCTATGCCAACGCCCCCGCCGCCATCGATTTCCTGTGCGCCGCCTTCGGTTTTGCGCGCCACGCCGTCTATCCCGACGATGCCGACCCGACCATTATCCACCACGCCCAGCTGGTGCTCGGCGGCGGCATGGTGATGTTAGGCAGCGTCAGGGATATGGAGGGCGAATCGCTCTATACCTGGTCCACGGCGCGCGACCTGGGCGGCATCACCGCCTGCGTCTATATCGTCGTGCCCGATCCTGACGGCCATTGCCTCCACGCCCGCAACGAAGGCGCGGTGGTGGTGCAGGAACCGCAGGCCAATGACGGCTATCCCGGCCGCGGCTACACCGCGCTCGACCCGGAGGGCAATGTCTGGAGCTTCGGCAGCTACGATCCCTGGGCGCCCATCTCCGATTAAGCCTTCGGCAACCCGACCGTTCTATCCTTCATCGTCAAAGGGGGGCGCATGGCGCTGATCGGCTGGTTCCTGAGTTTCGTCGGCCTGTTTGGGGGCCTCGCCTTGCGGCAGGATATGCCGGTCGGCGGCTCGGTGGCGTTGTCCAATCTGGCGATCGGCTTTGCGCTGCTCGCCTGCCCGATGCTCTGGCGCGAAAAGCCGCTGGGCATTTCGCGCGGCCAGCGCATCGTCATCGCGCTGGTCATGATCCTGACGGTGCCGCTGGTGATGCTCCCGGCGGCCTGACCATCCTCATTCGAACAGGCTGGACACCGACGGAGTTTCGGTCGAACGATCCCCCGGATCGTTCTCCAGCCCATTCTCCTTTCAGTCGAACAGGCTGGAAACCGAACTCTCGTCCGCGATCCGCTTGATCGCCTCGCCCAGCAGCGGGGCGATGGGCAAGTGGCGTATGCGCTGGGACGTGTTCACCGCCTCGGTGCCCTGGATCGAATCGGTGATGACCAGTTCCAGCAGTTCCGACGCATCGACGCGTGCGACTGCGCCGCCCGACAGCACGCCATGGCTGACATAGGCGATCACGCCCTCTGCGCCCTGCGCTTTCAAAGCCGCGGCGGCGTTGCACAGCGTGCCAGCCGAATCGACGATATCGTCGATCAGGATGCAGAAACGGCCTGACACATCGCCGATGATGTTCATCACTTCGGATTCGCCGGCGCGCTCGCGGCGCTTGTCGACGATGGCGAGCGGGGCGTTGTCGAGCCGCTTGGCCAGCGCGCGGGCGCGCACCACGCCGCCCACGTCGGGGGACACGACCATGATATTCTTGTCGCCGAAGCGCGCCTGGATGTCGGCCGACATCACCGGCGCGCCGAACAGATTGTCGGTCGGAATGTCGAAAAAGCCCTGAATCTGCCCGGCGTGCAGGTCGACCGACAAGACGCGGTCGGCGCCGGCGGTGGTGATGAGGTTGGCGACCAGCTTGGCGCTGATCGGCGTGCGCGGGCCGGGCTTGCGGTCCTGCCGGGCATAGCCGAAATAGGGGACGACGGCGGTGATTCGCTTGGCCGAAGCGCGTTTCAGCGCATCGATCATGATCAGCAATTCCATCAGATTGTCGTTGGTCGGATAGGCCGTCGATTGGATCACGAACACGTCTTCGCCGCGGACATTCTCATGAATTTCCACGAAAACTTCTTCGTCGGCGAAACGACGGACGCTGACGTCGGTCAGGGGGATTTCGATATAGTCGGCGATAGCGGCCGCGAGCGGCTTATTGGAATTGCCGGTCATGAGTTTCATGGCGAAAAACCCCAGGCTGATTGGCGTGACGAATGGATGACGATGCGCGAAACGCGGTCCCTTTAGCCGGGCATGTCCAATGTGGAAAGGCGCTTTTGCGCCAGCCCCAAAAATGGACTAGGGCGCGGACATGACCGACAAACTCGTGATCGCGCTCGCGCAGATGACCCAGTCCGTGGGCGACCTTGCGGCCAATGCCGACGCCATGCTGGAATGGCGCGCGCGGGCGACGGGCGCCGACCTTATCGTCTATCCCGAACTGCAACTGATCGGCTATCCGCCCGAAGATCTGGTCTTGAAGCCCGCCTTGGTCACCCAGGCCAATTATCAGCTCGACCGGCTGGCGCAGGAAACCGCCGATGGCGGCCCGGCGATGCTGGTCGGCACCGTCGTTGCGGCGCAGGGCGTCCTCTTCAACGTCGTCGCCCTGCTGGAAAACGGCGCTGTCACCGCGATCCGGCAAAAGCGCGAACTGCCCAATTACGGCACCTTCGATGAAAAGCGCCTGTTCGCCCCCGGACCGCTGCCCGCGCCGATCGATTTCAAGGGCGTCAAGATCGGCGTGCCGATCTGCGA
Source organism: Sphingobium cupriresistens LL01 (assembly GCF_001046645.1). Taxonomy (NCBI): domain Bacteria; kingdom Pseudomonadati; phylum Pseudomonadota; class Alphaproteobacteria; order Sphingomonadales; family Sphingobiaceae; genus Sphingobium; species Sphingobium cupriresistens. The sequence continues at coordinate 557,255 of NZ_KQ130435.1, read as the reverse complement.
GGATATCTGGTTCCCCTTCGTCACCGCGCATCTGCGCAGCGAAGGCGCGGAAATCCTCATCAGCCCCAATGGCAGTCCCTATGAGGTGGACAAGGACGATCGCCGCCTGAACGCCGTCGCCGGCACCCGCGTCCGCGAAACCGGCCTGCCGCTCGTCTATCTCAACCGCGTCGGCGGACAGGACGAACTGGTGTTCGACGGCGCGTCCTTCGTCATGAACGGAGACCTTGGCATCGCCCAGCAACTGCCCGATTGGGAAGAGGCGCTGGTGCTGACGCAATGGGAGAAATGGGACGGCCAGTGGGTCTGCCTGCCCGGCGAGCAGCATGACCTCGATCCGCGCCCGGCCGACATCTACAACGCCATGGTCCTTGGCCTGCGCGACTATGTGAACCGCAACCGCTTCCCCGGCGTGGTGCTGGGGCTTTCGGGGGGCATCGATTCCGCCTTGTCCGCCGCCGTCGCGGTCGATGCGCTCGGTCCCGACCGGGTCTGGTGCGTGATGATGCCCTCGCGCTTCACCAGCCAGGACAGTCTGGACGATGCGGTGGAATGCGCCCGCCTGCTGGGCGTCCGCTACGACACCATTCCCATCGAACCCGCCGTCGCCGCCTTCGACACGATGCTGGCGCCCGTCTTCGAGGGTCGCCAGCGCGACCTGACCGAAGAGAATATCCAGTCGCGCATTCGCGGCGTGACCTTGATGGCCCTGTCCAACAAATATGGCCATATGCTGCTGACCACCGGCAACAAGAGCGAGATGTCGGTCGGCTATGCCACCATCTATGGCGACATGGCGGGCGGCTATTCGGTGCTGAAGGACGCCTATAAGACGACCGTTTTCGACCTGTGCCGCTGGCGCAACGAAAATGTCCCGTCGCTCGGTCTTGGCATCGGGCCGGAAGGTCCGGTGATGCCCGAACGGGTCATCACCAAGCCGCCCAGCGCCGAACTGCGCGACAATCAGCGCGATGACGACAGCCTGCCGCCCTATGAGATTCTTGATCCGATCCTCTACGGACTCGTCGAGGAGGAATTGTCGGTCGATCAACTGGTCGAGCGCGGTTTCGAGAAGGACACCGTCGCCCGGATCGAGCGCCTCCTCTACATCGCCGAATATAAGCGCCGCCAATCGCCCCCCGGCGTCAAACTGGGCATCCGCAATTTCGGCCGCGACCGCCGCTACCCGATCACCAACGGCTTTCGCACGATATAGGCAACACACAGGCCGTTCGGGCCGAGCGAAGGCGAAGCCCTGCACTGAGCGAAGCGAAGTGACTATGCTACGCGCGAACCGAACGGGTTTAGGACCAATCATGACCGTCATCACCCGCTTCGCCCCGTCGCCGACCGGCCACCTCCACGTCGGCAATATCCGCGCCGCGCTCCACAACTGGCTGTGGGCGCGCAAGAGCGGCGGGCAATTCCTGCTGCGCCTCGACGATACCGATCTCGAACGCTCGCGCCCCGAATATGCGGACGGCATCAAGGCGGACCTCCATTGGCTCGGCCTCCATTGGGACGGCGAGGAAAAACAGTCGGACCGTTTCGCCCTCTACGAATCCCGGTTCGAAGCGCTGAAAGCATCGGGCCATGTCTATCCCGCCTATGAAACCGCCCAGGAACTCGACCTGCGCCGCAAGATCCTGCTCGGCCGCGGCCTGCCGCCGGTCTATGACCGCGCCGCCCTGTCGCTGACCCCCGATCAGATCGCCGCTTATGAAGCCGAAGGCCGCCCCCCCCATTGGCGCTTCAAGCTGGACCATGAGCAGCCGATCGTCTGGACCGACCTCATCCGCGGCGACCAGCGCTTCGACCCGAAATTGCTGTCGGATCCGGTGATCCGCCGCGCCGACGGCTCCTGGCTCTACATGCTCCCCTCGGTGATCGACGACGTCGCCATGGGCGTCACCCATGTCCTGCGCGGCGAGGATCATGTCTCCAACACCGCGACCCAGATTCAGATGTTCACTGCCTTGGGCGCGCCACTCCCCGCCTTCGCCCATGAAGCGCTGCTGACCGGCAGCGAAGGCAAGCTGTCCAAGCGCCTCGGTTCGCTCGGCGTCGCCCATTTCCGCGAGATCGGCCTCGAAGCCATGAGCGTGGCCTCGCTGCTCGCTCGCCTCGGCAGTTCGCAGCCCATCGAACCCTTCGCGGATATCCAGCCGTTGATCGACAGTTTCGACTTCGCCCATTTCGGCCGCGCCCCCGCGCGCTTCGATGAAGCCGAACTGGCGACCCTCAACCAGAAAATCGTCCATCTCCTTCCCTTTGAGGCTGTCGCCGATCGCCTGCCCCAGGGCATGGACGAAGCCGCCTGGACCGCCATCCGCCCCAATCTGGAAACGGTTGCCGACGCGGCCGACTGGTGGCGCATCGTCACCGGTCCGATAGACGCGCCCGCGCCAGCGGAGGAAGACCATGATTTCCTCGCCGCCGCTCACGGCATCCTGTCGAACGCCGCCTTCGACGCCGACATCTGGCGCACGCTGACGGGGGCGCTGAAGGATGCGACCGGCCGCAAGGGCAAGACCCTCTTCCTCCCCCTCCGCCGCGCGCTGACCGGGCTGGATCACGGTCCCGACATGGGCCAGTTTCTCCCGCTGATCGGCCGGGAAGAGGCCTTGACGCGCCTGCGATCCTGAGGGGGGGGGGCCGGGATGACATTTTTCGTCATCCCGGCTACGTCGATTGGCTCAGGACAGGCTTAGGTAGAGATACCGCTGCGCTTGGGGCGCTTCGGAAAAATGGCGAAATGCCGGGTCAAGCCAGGCATGATGAGAGGGGAGATGCCGCAAGCGCGCTGTCCCGCATCAGCCTCTCGCTTACCTCGCTCTTGCAAACGTCCCGATGAGAGGCTTGGCGCATCCCTCCTCTTCTCTCCGGCGGCGACGTCGCGCGGCGAGCGCTTCGCCGTGACCCTACAGGCGCGTCGGTTTGACCCCGGCGTGACCCGTCCCTTACTCTGCCGCTATATGGCCAGGGCTTTGCCGCCGCTATTGCCCGGAAAAGCTCATCGATGGTGTGAACTTCGCGCCTGTGACCCTGTGTGGCTCGCTATTTCCCCTGCAGCGCGCTTGCGCACGCCGCCGGATCGACATCTGCGCCCACCGGGCTGCGCGCATCGACATGGGTGACCACCGGTTCCTTGCCCCGTGCGGGCGCATAGAGATAGGCGTCGAGTATGCAGCGGCCATTGGCGAACTGCAGTTTGCGCACCGTGGTTTCGCGAATGTCGAGCCGGGGCTGGCCGAACATCTGCGTCAGCGCGCGCGCGTCCGACCCCATTAGCGGCCCCTGCTTCATGAAGGCGCTGGCCGGCGGGCCGGCCGGCGGCGGGGCATAATTGCCCCTGGGCACGACGCCGCCACCGCAGGCGGCCAGCGGCAGGCACAATGCCGTCATAAAAGGTCGGAAATTCATGCGGATGTCTTTCGCCCAAGCAACATATGCACGGCCATAGCCGCGCTCCAGATCGGCGCAAGCAGGTTGACCAGCGGGATCAGGAACGCAAGCGCCGAAACGAGCCCCAAAAGCCACCGGCTGCCGCGCGACAGCGGCTGGAGGGCGGGATGACGCGTTTCCACCATGTCGGCCATGTCGCGACCCAGCAGATAGGCGTTGACCATCAGGAACAGCCCGATCGTCCCCACTCCTGTCACCAGCAACAGGATATAGGCGGGCAGCGCCAGAAGGTTCCAGCCCAGCGTGCGCGCCAGCGAGGCGAACGCGAAGCGCAGGCTGCGCGCCCAGCCCACCGGCCGGGCGGCGAGCGCCGCCTGGGGGTAACTATCCCGCTCCACCGCTTCGATAATGTCGTCGGCGAACAGGCCCATCACCGCCATCGCCACCGCGCGGAACAGCAGCCAGCCCGCGCCCACCATCAGCAGCGCCGTGGCGGTCGCTTCGGCGATGCCGCCGCCGCCCCAGCCGAAATGCAGCCGCAGCGCATGAAACCCGGCCCATAGCGCCCCGGCCGATCCTGCGAAGATCAGCAGCGTCAGCACCAGCGTCTTGAACAGCAGGCGCAGCGCCGCGCCATGGAAGAGGGAAGGAAAGGCGCGCAGGGCGGCGGTCAGGACCATGGTCCTGTCTATCCGCCCGCACGGGCGCAAGGTCAATCGGCGCGGTTGCACGGACTGCGCTTGCACGCGGGCGCAGGTTGCATGGGGGCGAACTGGCCGGTAGAGACAGCGCAATTTCTTCCCCATCCCCTTTTTGCATAAGGATATTGCGTGACCGCATCCTCCACGCCCCAGGAAATCCCGGCCGCCACGCTCGACATTGTCGCCATCGGCAACGCCATCGTCGACGTGCTCGCGCGCAGCGAAGACGCCTTCCTGGCGCAACATGCGCTGACCAAGGGCGGGATGCAGTTGATCGACGCCGCCATGGCGGAGACGCTCTACGCCGACATGCCGCAGGCGAAGGAAATTAGCGGCGGATCGGCCGCCAACACGTTGGCGGGCCTTGCCGCGCTGGGGAAAAAATGCGGCTTCATCGGCCAGGTGAACGACGATCAGTTGGGCGCGGTCTTCGCCCATGACATTCATGCTCTGGGCATCCGCTTCGACACGCCGGTCATGCACGGACAAGTGCCGACCGCGCGCTGCCTGATCCTGGTGACCCCGGACGCTCAGCGGACGATGAACACCTTCTTGGGCGCGTCGCAATTCCTGCCGGAAGCGGCAGTGGATTTCGACCTCATCCGGTCGGCCAAAATCCTGTATCTGGAAGGCTATCTGTGGGATCCGGAGCAGCCGCGCGCGGCGATGCGGGCGGCGATCGACGCGGCGCGCGGCGCAGGGCGCAAGGTCGCCTTTACCCTGTCGGACAATTTCGTGATCGACCGGCATCGCGGCGATTTCATCGACCTGATCGATCAGGGGATGATCGACATCCTCTTCTCCAACGAGGGCGAGATTCAGTCGCTCGCCCAGATCGACGATTTCGACAAAGCGCTGTCCCGCTTCGCCGACAAGGTGCCGGTGCTGGTGTCGACTCGCAGCGAAAAGGGCGCCGTCGCGATGGTCGATGGCGTGCGCCACGAAGCGCCGGCCGCGACGGTCGCGCAGATCGTTGACACCACCGGGGCGGGCGACCTGTTCGCCGCCGGTTTCCTGGCGGCCCATATCGACGGCCGCAGCGTCGAAGATGCGCTGGCGCTGGGCGCGGCCGCGGCGGCCGAAGTGATCTCCCACTGGGGGGCGCGCCCGGAAGCCGATCTGGGCGTGATCCGCGACGCGCTGTTCGCCTGACATGGACAAGGCCCGCTTCTCATTGGAGAGGCGGGCCTGTCTATCGGGTCACTCGGCCTTTTGCTTGCGGAACAGTGCGCGGTCGTCGGACCCGAAGCCCCAGCGCCATATGACGAGGCCATAGGCGCCCAATATCGCCCAAACGCCGACCGCCAGTTCGACCCATTCGAGGCGCGGCGGCAGAGCGACGAAGCCCGCGCCGACGATGCAGGCGACGCCCGCGGCGCTCAGCAGCGGCCAGCGCCAGGCATTGATCGGCGCATCGAGCAGCCGGGCGAGCAGCCGCGCTTTGACGAAAGCGCCGACCGCCAGCGCCAGGCAGAGCGCGAGCGCGGGCGCGGCGGCCACCCACATCACCGGCAGGGCCATCCTGCGGGCCAACAGGATCAGCGCGAAGCTGAAAGCCGCCTGCAAGCCGATCATGACGAGCGAGATCATCAGGTTGCGGTGCCGGGCGATATAGACCAGCGCCGATTCGCTGACGACCGCCGTGGCCGCCACCACTTCGGCGAGCAGCAGGAAGGCGAGCGCGCCGGTGCCGCCGACGAAATGCGGGCCGACAAGCCCCATCACCGCTTCGCCGGGGATGCCGAGCGCGAGCGCGATGCCCGCCTGCGCCGCGATAATCCAGAACCCGACCTGGCTGACCTGACGGGCGATGCCGGCCAGGTTGTTTTCTGCTAGGTTGCGGGTGATGACCGGGCCAAGAATGGGGTCGAAGCTGGTCTTGAGCTTCTGCGGCAAGGACGCGACCTGCTGGGCGACATAATAGATGCCGATCACCGCCGGGCTGACGAACAGGCCCAATATCGCCATGTCGAGCCGGCGCGACCCCCATTCGACGCCGTCGGCCGCTGCAAGCGGCAGGTTGCGGCGGGCGAGCCGCCAGAGCCGCCCGCCATCGGGCCGCCACCCCCGCGGCAGGCCATAATGGCGCGCCATCGGGATCAGCGAAGCGACCAGCGCCGCGATCATCGACAGGGCATAGGAGAGGATCAGGCCGTCGCGGGTCGAATAGAAGGCGAAGGCGAAAGCGCCGATGCTGATTGCCCAGGGTTCGATGATCGAGCGCGCGCGCACGGTGGCGCCAACGTCGAAGCGATAGGCGCAGGCCGCCAGCGCCACGTCCGATCCCGCCACGGCGATCACGACCAGCGCCAGCAACCGGTCGAGGCCGTTAATGCCGCTATTGGGGAACATCGCCTGGGGAAAGGCGACCAGCAGGCCAGCGCCGACCAGCGCGGCGAACAAGGTGACGACCATGGCGTCGGTCACGACATGGGCATGGGGCCGTTCGGTCTGGCTGAGCGCGCCGGCCAGGCCGCGTTTCAACCCCAGCGTGGCCAGTTGCGCCACGAATTCGACCACCAGCACGGCATAGGCGAACCGGCCGAGCGCATCCGCCCCGTACCACCGCCCCGCGATGAACAGGAAGGGCAGCCGCGCGGCGAGCCGCAGCAGAAAGCCGAATATATTGGTGCGCCCGCCCTTGGCCAGGGCGGCGATGTCATCCTGATCCTTGGATGCGGATGCCTGTGTCCCCGATACCGGCGTCGCCAACGAACCCTGAACCCCCTGCGTCATCATGTTTCTATTTCTGTTGTACGGGCAATAGGGCGCGAGCGCGACGGCTTATTCGGGCCGCAGCGGCCGCGCGAGCAGCGCGTCGATCACTGCGCCGAGCGGCGCGACATCGGCGAGCAGCGCGCATACCGCCTCCACCACCGGCATTTCCACGCCCGCCGCGCGCGCGGCATCGCGCAGCACCGGCGCGGTGAAGGCCCCTTCCGCCACGGTGCGGCGGTTGGCGAGCAGGGCGGCGGCGCTGGCTCCTTCGCCCAGCCCCTTGCCCAGCGAGAAGTTGCGCGAATTGGTGGAGGAGCAGGTGAGGACAAGATCGCCCAGCCCCGACAGGCCGCCCAGTGTTTCGGGGCGCGCGCCGCGCGCCAGGCCGAAGCGGGTCATTTCGGCGAAACCGCGGCTGATGAGCGCGGCGCGGGCGTTGAGGCCAAGACCCGCGCCCTCCGCGACGCCGCACGCAATGGCGAGCACATTCTTGACCGCGCCGCCAATCTCCGCGCCGATGACATCGTCGGACAAATAGGGGCGGAAGGACGGGCGGGCGATGCGGGCGGCGAGGCGCTGGCCCAGTGCCCGGTCTTCGCAGGCCAGCGTGATGGCGGTCGGCAAGCCCTTCGCCACTTCATGGGCGAAGGTCGGGCCGGACAGGACCGCGATGGGCGAGGTCGGCTGCGCCTGCTGCGCGACCTCCGACATCAACAGACTGGTGCCCGCCTCGATCCCCTTGGAGCAGAGAACAAGCGGCACGCCGGCCGGGGCCTGGGCGACGACGCTGCGCAGATGCTGGGCGGGGCTGACGACCAGCAACAGGTCGCAGGTCGCGAGGTCGGTCATGGCGCCCGTCGCCCGGATCGACGCTGAAAGCGGAATATTGGCGAGATAGAGCGGGTTCTCCTGCCGCCCATTGATCGCTTCGATTACATCCGGCTCCAGTGCCCAGAGCGCGACCGGCTGGCCGTCGCTGGCCAGCAATTGCGCCAGCGCCGTGCCCCAGGCGCCCGCACCGATGACTCCTGCCTTCATGCTTTCACTCCTGCGCCACGCGCCTTTTCGGCCGCCGGGTCGAGCGGCCAGCGCGGCCGGGCGGGGAAGGTGAGATCGTCGATCAGGCCGACCGCATAGCGCTCCGCCCCGGCCCAGGCGATCATCGCCGCATTGTCGGTGCACAGCCACAGCGGCGGTGCGACGAAGGGCAGGTCGTGGGCTGCGGCGAGCGCTTCGAGCGCGGCGCGGACCGAGCTATTGGCGGCGACCCCGCCCGCCACGACCAGCGCGGTGACGCCCTCGCTTCGCCCCAGCGCGCGACGGGTGCGGTCGATCAGACAATCGATCACCGCCTGCTGAAAGCTCGCAGCGATATCCTTGGTCGAATATTGGCCCGACTGGACTGCGCGCATCACCGCGCTCTTGAGGCCCGCGAAGGAAAAATGCGGTTCGTCGGTGTGGATTAACGGGCGCGGCAGGGGAACGGCCTTGGGATCACCCAGCGCCGCCGCCTTTTCCACCTGAGGGCCGCCAGGATAGCCCAGCCCCAGCAGCTTGGCGGTCTTGTCGAAGGCTTCGCCGGCCGCATCGTCGATGGTGGTGGCGAGGCGGACATAGGCGCCCGGCCCCTTCACATGAAGCAATTGGCAATGGCCGCCCGACACCAGCAGCAGCAGATAGGGGAATTGCAAGGTCGGATCGGCGAGGCGCGGCGAGAGGGCATGGCCCTCCAGATGATTGACCGCGATCAGCGGCTTGCCCGCCGCATGGGCCAGCGCCTTGCCCGTGACGAGGCCGACCATGACCCCGCCGATCAGGCCCGGCCCGGCGGTGGCGGCGATGACGTCCACGTCCGCCAGCGTCAGCTTCGCGTCGGCGAGCGCCGCGGCGATCAGCGGGCTGAGCGCCTCGACATGAGCGCGGGCGGCGATTTCCGGCACCACGCCGCCATAGGGGCGGTGCGCTTCCTCCTGCGTGGCGAGGCGATGCGCGAGAATCCGGCCGTCGGCGCTCACCAGCGCCGCCGCGGTTTCATCGCAGCTCGATTCCAGGCCAAGAATGATGGTCATTGCCGCTTCCATCTAATGCCCGTGGTCATTAGAGCAAGCTGCATATGTTTTTGCCCGATCGACCGTTGCGCCTCGGCACCAGAGGATCGCCCCTGGCGCTGGCCCAGGCCCATATGACCGCCCGCGCGCTGTGCGCCGTCCATGGCTGGCCCGACGAGGCGGTGACGATCGTCACCGTCCAGACCAGCGGCGACCGGATACAGGATCGGGCGCTGGCCGATATCGGCGGCAAGGCGCTATGGACCAAGGAACTGGACCGGGCTCTGGTCGAGGGCGAGATCGATTTTGCGGTGCACAGCATGAAGGATGTGGAGACGCTGCGGCCGGACGCATTCCATATCGCCGCGATGCTGCCGCGCGCGGACGTGCGCGACCGGCTGGTGGGCGCCGATGATTTCGCCGCGCTCCCCGCCAAACCGATCGTCGGCACCAGCTCGCCGCGCCGCGCCGCGCAGGTCAAGCGGCTGCGCCCGGACGCGACCATCACCCTGTTCCGCGGCAATGTCGCGACCCGGCTGGCCAAGCTGGCGGCGGGGGAGGTCCATGCCACGCTGCTGGCGGCGGCGGGGCTGGACCGGCTGAACCAGCAGGACGTTGGCGCGACCATCGCCATCGACGTCATGCTGCCCGCGCCATCGCAGGGCGCGGTGGGGATCGAGACGCTGGGCGACAATGCCGCGATGATGAGCGCGCTGCGGGCGATCAACGACCGCGACACCTGCGACGCGGTGATGGCCGAACGCGGGGTGCTCAAGGGATTGGGCGGCACGTGCCATTCGCCGATCGCCGCGCTGGCGCGGGTCGAGGGCGAAAGCCTGCGCCTGATCGCGGAGATCATCAGCCCCGACGGGCAGGAAACGATACGTGAAGAGGCACGGCTGGCGCGTGGCGACGGCGCGGCGGCGCAGGCGGTCGGCCATGCGCTGCTGGAGCGGGCCAGCCCGGCGCTGCGAGCGCTGTTCGAGGCGTGAACCGCGTTCTCATCCTGCGCCCCGAACCGGCGGCGGGCAGGACGGCGGCCAAGGCGGCGGCGCTGGGCCTGGACGTGCGGGTGCATCCGCTGTTCGCGCCCCGGCCGTTCGCGTGGACGCCGCCGCCAGCCAGCCAATTTGACGCCCTGCTGCTGACCAGCGCCCATGGCGTGCGCCTGGCCGGACCGGGGCTGACCGCCTATCGGGGACTGCCGACCTATGCCGTGGGGGAAGCGACCGCGCAGGCGCTGCGCGACGCAGACTTTGCCGATGTCGTGGCGGGCGCGGGCGACGGTAGCGCGATCGCGTCGCGGGCGGCGGCGGACGGTCATCGGCGGTTGCTCCATCTGGGCGGGACCACCGTCGCGCCGATGGCGGCGGCGATCGACGTGACGCGGGTCGCGGTTTACAGCATGATCGCCCTGCCGCCGGACCCGGCGCTGGTCGCCGATGCGGCGCCCGGATCGGTGCTGTTGGTCCATTCCCCCCGCGCGGGCGAAAGGCTGGCGGCGCGGATTCTGCCGGATGGGCGCGCAGCGTTGCATATCGTCGCGATCAGCCCGGCGGCGCTCGCGGCGTGCGGTGCGGGCTGGGCGAGCGGGCAGGCCGCTGCCCGGCCGGTCGATGACGAGATGCTGGCCCTCGCCGCGCGATTGTGCGAATGACGGACGTAATGACAGACGAAAGGGCCGGCATGAGCGACGAGGATGGGGTTGGCGACGCGACCGTGATACCGCCGCGCCGACGCACGATCCTGCCGCTCCTGATCCTGATCCTGCTTGCCTTTGCGCTGGGCGTCGCGCTTACCGTCTGGGCCTGGCCGCAAATCCAGCGCCGCTGGGGCGATCCGCAACCGCAGCCGACCGTCCCGACCCAACCGCAGGGACTGATCACCGGGACCGGCGCGCGCGCGACCGTCCGACCGCTGACCGCCGATGCGGCGCAGATGCTCGATACCCGCGTCATCCAGTTGGAGGAGCGGCTCAATCGCATCACCGTGGAGGCGCAGGCCGCGTCGGGCAATGCGGCGCGCGCCGAAGGGCTGCTGGTCGCCTTCGCCGCCCGGCGCGCGCTCGATAGCGGGACGCCGCTCGGCTATGTGGAGGGGCAGTTGCGGCTGCGCTTCGGCCAGGCGCAGCCGCGCGCCGTCGCCGCCGTCATCAATGCGGCGCGCGATCCGATCACGCTCGCTGACCTGCGCGGCGGACTGGGCGAAGTGGCGGACCGGGTGGTCACGCCGCCGGTCGCATCCGGCTGGTGGGATGCGCTGGAACATGAGGCGCGTGAACTCGTCACGATCCGCAAGGCATCGACCCCATCGCCCCGGCCGCAGGCGGCGATGGACCGGGCGCTGCGCTATATCGACGGCGGCCGGGTGAGCGCGGCGCTGGGCGAAGTGGAGCGGATGCCGGGCAAGGCGGCGGCGGACCGGTGGATGCAATATGCCCGCCGCTATCTGGAGGCGCGGCGCGCGCTGGACCTGATCGAGACGGCCGCGATCCTGGAACCGCGCCAGTTGCGCGGCGCACAAGGCGCGACCGTGACCCAAATGTCGCCGCTCGCGCCTTAAACCTCTGTCACAAACGACGAACCGTTTGTCGGTATCGATAAACGGCATGGACGCGGACCATCATGTCATGGGAATGTCATCTTTCGATTTCGAAAGAGGACCATCTGTTCGTGCCGCCTTACGCCGATGCCATCGCCAGTTTCTGGAAAGTCCATAGCTGGAAAGACCGTATCGTCGGAGGGCCGCGTGCGGCGGAGCGGCCGTCGCTTTCCCATCTGCTGGGCAATGCGTCGGTGCCGTTCGACCTGGCGCGCACCCGCGCGCAGAGCGCGATGCTGGCGCAGGGGATGCGGAGCGATGGACGGCATGTGCTGCTGATCCCCGGCCTGCTGGCGTCCGAACAGCGGATGGAGCCGCTGCGCGCGGTGCTGGGCGCGGCCGGCTATGTCGCCCATGGATGGGGCATGGGCCGCAATTTCGGGCCGAAGCCCGATAGCCTGGAGCAGATCGACCGGCGGGTCGACGCGATCCGGCGGGAGAGCGGCGCGCCGGTAACGCTGGTAGGATGGAGCCTGGGCGGGCTGTATGCGCGCGAATATGCCAAGTTCGCGGCGCACAAGGTTGGCGGCGTGGTGACGATGGGCACGCCCTTTTCCGGCGATCCCCGCGCCAATCATGCCTGGCGGCTGTACCAACTGGTGTCGGGCTTCCCGGTCGACCGGCCGCCCTTCCCCTGCACCCGCGAAGCCAAGCCGCCGGTGCCGACCGTGGCGCTGTGGTCGCCGCGTGACGGCGTGATCCTGCCCGCATGTGCCAGAGGCCGCGCGGGCGAGCGCGACCGGGCGATCGAGGTGGACTGCACCCATATGGGCTTCGCCGCCGCGCCGGAGGGGATTGCCGCGGTAGGGAAAGCGCTGGAAGCGATCGCCGCCTGAGCCTGTCCTGCCGGGCGATTCGGGCACGTTGAAGCGACCGACAGGGTCACAGCTCCAAAGTTCACACCATCGTTGGAAGCGCGTTTCTGCGCTTTTTCGCGGCAATAGTGCCCGAAACGAACCGGCCAAGTATCGCCGACGACACTGCGATGCGCCTGCCGGGTCACGCCCATGCAACGGGAACGCCCCATGTGGGTCACAGGCTGGCGGCGGCGCTGGAGCGACCGGCAGGGGAAGGGCGTGCGGGTCCATCGCCAAGGATAGATCAGAATAAATCCTACATTGGAAGGGGAATAGGAGAGGCGGCAGCGGTGCTGGCCAACCGGCGGGCGAGGCGATGTTTGCGCTTTATTTCACCGGATTTTCCGCGGCTCCGCACGATTCGGATTTTTCGCGCGAAGCCAAGGATGACGCGCAGGGGGAAGAGATGATGGCCTGTTTCTCATGACCATATGCGTGGAAACAAGACATCAGCCCCTCCCGTGAAAGGCAGGGGAGAGAATGTCCGCTCGTGGTCGCTGGCGGTCACGCCCCTCTCGTCATCAGCCGACTGATTCATCTCCGCCCGACAATCGCCCAATCGCCCAGGTCGCCGCTTCCGCCACCACCGGGTCGTCATCGCGCACCAGCGCCTCCAGCGGCGCCAGCAGGCGCGCGTCGCCGCTGTTGCCCGCCGCGATCGCGGCGTTGCGGACCAGGCGGTTGCGTCCGATGCGCTTGATGGGCGAGCCGGAGAAAATCTCGCGGAAACTCGCATCGTCCAGCGCCAGCAGGTCGGCGATTTCGGGCGCGGCCAGTTCCGCGCGGCCCACAAACGCCCGGTTCGCAGCGGCCGCGTCGGCGAATTTGTTCCACGGACACACCGCCAGGCAATCGTCGCAGCCATAGACGCGGTTGCCGATCCCGGCGCGCAAATCATCCGGGATCGGCCCCTTATGTTCGATCGTCAGATAGGAGATGCAGCGGCGCGCATCGACCATATAGGGCGAGGGGAAGGCGTCGGTCGGGCAGGCGTTCAGGCAGGCGGTGCAGCGGCCGCAATGATCGGTTTCGCCGTCGTCGGGCGTCAGCGCCAATTCGGTATAGATCGCCCCCAGGAACAGCCAGCTGCCATGGTCGCGGCTGACGAGGTTGCTGTGCTTGCCCTGCCAGCCCAGCCCCGCGCCCTGCGCCAGCGGCTTTTCCATCACGGGCGCTGTATCCACGAACACCTTGAGGCTGCTGGGCTGCTGCTCCACCAGCCAGCGGGCCAGGGCTTTGAGCGCCTTCTTGACGACGTCATGATAATCCTTGCCCTGGGCATAGACCGAAAAGCGCGCCCGGTCCGGCACATCGGCCAGCGCAAGCGGATCGCGCCCCGGCGCATAGCTCATCCCCAGCATGATGACGCTGCGCACCTGGGGCCACAGCCCCTTGGGCGATCCGCGCTGCTGCGCCCGTTCCTCCATCCACAGCATGTCGCCATGATGGCCCGCGTCCAGCCATTGGCGCAGTCGCGCCCCGGCAAGCGGCGCAGCGTCGGCGGGCGCGACGCGGCAGGCGGCAAAGCCAAGCCTGGCGGCCTCTTCCTTCAGCCGCTGTTCCAAGGTTTCGGTTTCCACAGACATGGGTCCAGACTATCAGGGCGGGATGATCGGCGACACTCCGGCTCCATCCCCCGTTTCACCGGCTGCTTCCGCGCCCGTCCCGGCGGCTTCCTATGCCGTCGAAGGCCATGGGCTTGTCAAGACATTCGGCAGCTTTCGGGCGGTCGACGGGATCGACATCGCCGTGCCTGCGGGCGCCATCTATGGGGTGCTTGGTCCCAACGGCGCAGGCAAGACCACGTTGTTGCGCACCCTGCTGGGCATTATCGACCCGGATGAGGGGCATCGCACGCTGCTGGGCGAGGGGCAGCCGCTGCGCATGGCGCGGCAGGTGGGTTATCTGCCCGAAGAGCGCGGCCTCTATCCGTCGATGAAAGCGTTTGAGGCGATCGCCTTCATGGGCGCGCTGCGCGGCCTGCCGCTCAAAGAAGGGCGGGTGCGGGCGCGGGCGTTGCTGGAGGGGCATGGCATGGGCGCGTCGGCCGACAAGCCGATCCGGCAATTGTCCAAGGGCATGGCCCAGACCGTGCAATTGTTCGGCACGATCATCCACGAACCCCGGCTGATCGTGCTGGACGAGCCCTTTTCCGGGCTGGACGCGATCAACCAAGAAAAGCTGGAGGCGCTGATCCGGGAGCAGGCGCGCCAGGGCGTCACCATCCTTTTTTCCACCCATGTCATCGCCCATGCCGACAGGTTGTGCGAGCGGATCGCCATCGTCGCGGGCGGCCGCATCCGGTTCGAAGGGACGCCGGGTCAGGCGCGCGACCAGTTGCGATCTCAGGTGCGGCTGCGCACGCGCGTCAGCGACGGCGGCTGGCGGCGCGCCCTGCCGGCCGATACGGTGGCGGAGGATGGCGCATGGCATTTCGCGCTGCCCGATGAAGGCATAGAGCCGCTGCTGCGTGCTTTGCTGGACGGGCAGGCGGGGATTGAGAGCCTGTCGATCGAGCGGCCCGGACTGCATGACGCCTTCGTCGCGATCGCCGGGGCGGCTGCGGCCAAACAAATGCAGGATGCGCCGGCGCCGGAGGAGGACGCATGATGGAATTGCTCCGCGCCGCGCTGGTTATCGCCCGGCGGGATTTCACCGCGGTCGTGCTGTCGCGCACCTTCATCCTCTTTCTGCTGGGGCCATTGCTGCCGATCCTGATCGGTTTCGCTTTCGGCGGCCTTGGCGACCGGATTTCCAGCACTGACCTGCGCCCGGTCGTGGGCGTCGCGATGTCCGCGCGCGACAGCGCGGCGCTGGAGCGGGCGCATGATCGGCTGACGAAGCGGATGGGCGACCAGGCGCTGCCCCGGCTGCGCCCCGTGGCGTCTACGCCCAGCCCACGGATACAATTGGCGCGCCCGGATTCGGAGGTGGTGGCGATCATGTCTGGCACGCTTCTCCGCCCGACCCTGACCGGCAAGGCGAACGATCTGGACACATTGCAGGGCGATATCAGCCTGCTGTCCACCGCGGCGCTGGCCGAACGGACCTTGCAATTCGTGACGGTGGAGCGACAGGAAGCGACCACCAGCCTGGGCGCGCAGGCGCAGGCGCAGCTTTTGATCGGACGGGTGGCGCAGGTGGTGATGTTCTTTCTCACCATCTTGCTGGCGGGCATGATCCTGTCCAACCTGGTCGAGGAAAAAACCAACAAGATCATCGAGATTCTAGCCGCCGCCGTGCCGATCGACGCGATTTTCCTGGGCAAGTTGATGGCGATGCTGGCGATGAGTTTCGTGGGCATCGCCTTTTGGGGCGGGACGGCCTTCGCGATCTTCGTCGCCCTGCATGATGGCGGCGGGGCGCTGCCGACGCCGGCGGTGGGATGGCCGCTGTTCCTGATGCTGGCGGTGCTCTATTTCGCCATGGCCTATACGCTGCTCGGCTCTCTGTTCCTGGGGATCGGCGCGCAGGCGGCGACGGTGCGCGAGGTGCAAACGCTCAACATGCCGGTCACCATGGGGCAAATGCTGATCTTCTTCTTCGCCAGCTATGCGGTCGATCATATGGGATCGCCGGCGGAACTTGCGGCCTGCATCTTCCCGTTCAGTTCGCCCTTCGCCATGATCGCCCGTGCGGCGCAGGACGGGGCGATCTGGCCGCATCTGGTGGCGCTGGTCTGGCAGGGCGCGTTCGTCGCGCTCATCATCCGCGTCGGCGTGCTGCTGTTCCGCCGCCATGTGATGCAGTCGGGCGGGCGCTGGTGGAAACGGCTGTTCAGGCCTGCGACAGGCTGAGATGGCTAGACCCGGCGCCATGAACAGACGGCATTTCCTGGGTGGCCTCACGAGCGGCGCGGTGGCTTTGGCTTTGTGGCAGTTCATGCCCGAAGAAGCGCAGGCGGCCTACCCCTTCGCATTGAGCGATGCGGAATGGAAGAAGCGGCTCAGCCCTTGGGCCTATAAGGTGCTGCGCCAGCAGGCGACCGAATATCCCGGCAGCAGTCCGCTCAACGATGAACATCGCGCGGGCGTGTTCGCCTGCGCTGGCTGCGATCAGAAATTGTTCAGTTCCAGGACCAAGTTCGACAGCGGCACCGGCTGGCCCAGCTTTTATGCGCCGCTGCCCAGGGCGGTCGGCACCAGCCGCGACGGCCTGCTGGGCTATGCCCGCACGGAAGTCCATTGCGCGCGGTGCGGCGGTCATCTGGGTCATGTGTTCGACGATGGGCCAAAGCCGACCGGCAAGCGCTATTGCATGAACGGCGTGGCGATGAAGTTCAGTCTCGCCTGATCCGCCAGATGCGGAGCGGGGCTTTGGTCGGGACCGGCTCCAGCCAGTCAGGCGGCGATCGCTTGGCCAGCAGGGCGGCGAGGCCTTGCATATTCTCCTGCCCGTAGAGCCGATATTCGGTCAGCCCGTCGCAGGCCACGACATAGGTGGCGCTGGTCTGCGCGATGACGGCGCGGGCCTTGTCCGGCGCGTCGACAAACCCCTCGATCACCGCGGTAATGCCTGCCGCATTGCGGTGATGCGCGGTGCCGATAACGCCATGGCGCGTCTGGACGAGAATGTCGGGGCCAAGGTCGAGCGGGGCGAACAGGGTCGCGGGCGGGAGCGCCTTCAATGGGGCCAGCACGCTTGCGGCCCGGCAATTGGCGCTCGCCGCCTTGGCCGGTTCGGGCTGGGCCGTCGCCGCCACCCAGGCGGCGCACAGGCCAGCCGGGGTCAGCAGCACCAGCGCGACCGATCCGGTCACGCGCACCAGCGCGGCGCGCGACGCCTGCGCCCTGGCGAACAGCCGCGCGACCAGCCAGGCAATGCCCGGCAGCGCGAAGACATGAGCGACCGACAGCGCCCGCATCACCAACAGCGCCACCATGGTCGCCCCGGCGAGCAGCAGCGCCAGCATCAGCCAGCGCATCCGCGCTTCGCCCGAAGCGCCACGCGCTGCCATCAGGCTGGCATAGAGGCCGAGCAGCGCGGGTAGCAGGATCACCCCTTGCAGCGACAGGCTCTGTTCCCAGATCGGTCGCCCTTCCATCACATGCAGATACCAGAGCTTGTAGGCGATCGGACCAAGCGCCGCGAAGGGGTCGCCGGACAGGCACGGCCCGCCGGTGACGAGAAAGGTCGCCAGCGCAGTTCCACCGCCGATCGCGGCGACGGCCAGGCGATGGCCCGCGGTCGCCGTTCCGATCAGGCGCGCCGCGATCGCCGTCGTCAACGCCAGCGCGACCAGCGGCCAGAGATAAACGAAAGACAGGGCGTCGCACCGGCTGTCGAACAACGCCTGCGGTCCGCGCAGCCAAGCGAGGAACAAGAGCGCGGCCCCGCCCAGCACGACCGCAAAGCTGAGGAAGCGCGCCGCCTGCTCCCGCGCCATCCAGTGGCGCAGGGCGAAGGCGGCGGCGAAGAGCGCGACATAGGGCAGCGCCTCGCTCGAAATCTGGAGCCAGAGCGCCAGCGCCAGCCCCGCGACGATCCCGCCGCGCGCTGACCGCGTGTCGAGCGCGCCGCACAGAGCCAGCGTCGCCATGGCGATCTGCCAGCCATGATGATCGATCCGCAGCGGGGTGAACTGCACCAGGATGCTGGGACTGGTCAGCAGCAGCGCGACGGCGAGCAGGGCGATGCCGCTGCCCGCCACGCGCCGCGCCGCTACGAACAGCGCAGCGGTCAGCCCGCCGAGCAGCAGCAGCGGCACGAGCGCGCAGGCGATCAGTTCCGCGCCCGCCGCGCCTATCATCGGCGTCAGCGGCAGGATCACGCCCGCGATCGGCATATCGACGATCCGCGACCAATGCATCGGCCCGCCAAGCGGCGGGTTCACCCGATGCTGGCTGACGTCCCAGAAACCCTGCCCGCCGATCCAGTCGCGCACCTGCGCCAGGCGCATCGCATCGTCGGGATCGCGAAAGGCGAGCATGGAGAAATCGCCCCGGAACAGCCAGAGCATCGCCATGCTGCACAGCAGCCAGGCGAGCAGCGCCCAGAGCGCGGTGCGCGGGGTGTCAGGCGCGCGCGAATATGCCATATTTGCGGATCGCATAGACGGTCAGGAAACTGGCCGGGACCGACAGCAGCTTCGCCAGCGCTGGCGGCAGGCCTAGGGCGCTGAGCGCGCCGACCAGCGCCATGGTGATGCCCATGCCTACAGCCGCGCTGACCACGAATCCGATGCGCTGGCCGTGCGTCGGACCCCGCGCCAAGTCGAAGACGAAACGGATGCTGATGACCCAATGGACCACCAGTCCGACCAGATAACCGCCCAGCGCGGCGATCATCGGCGCCGCGCTGCCATGGTCCAATATCAGGAAGGCGGCGAAGTCGCTTGCCAGCGCGGCGACGCTCGCCAGCAGATAGCGGGCGAACATCAACCGCGCGACCAGCGCGCCGATCCGCTCCGCCATGGCGGTTAGGCGGCCTTCAATCGTGAGGGTACGGCGCGGACGCTGGCCAGCGCGGCCTGCGTATCGGCATCAGCACCGTCGATCTGGCCCTCCTCGCCGGCCTCATGATATTCGGCGTCCTCGTTCACGCTCCACACGTCATGGACGCGGGCGCCCGCCACGATGTTGCGGACGGTCAGCATCGCCGTCATCATCGCATGATCCTGGTTGTTATAGCGGTGCATGCCGTTGCGCCCGACCATGTGCAGCGTGGGATAGCGCGATTCCAGTTCGCTGCGCATCGCCAGCACATTGGCGGCATAGTCGTCGTCATAGACCGGATAGGCCTTTTCCTGCCGCACCACCGCGCCGCCCACGACATCGTCGGGGTTGCAGAGGCCCAGTTGCGCCATTTCGCGGGTGGCGAGCGCGATCAGGTCGGCGTTGGACGCGGACCACAGGCCATCGCCCTCGAAACAGAAATATTCCAGACCCACGCAGGCGAGCGAAGGATCGGGCACCATTTCGGGCGACCAACTGCGGAAATTCTGGATGCGGCCGACCTGCACCTTGCTGTCATGAATATAGATCCAGTTGTCGGGGAAGATATCCTCCCCCTTCACCATCAGCGCCACGGTCAGGAAGTCGCGATATTTCAGGTCCATCGCCTGGGGCAGCGTGTCCGGCAACGGGTGGATACGCCCGGCCAGTTCGCGCATCGGCGCGGACGAGATCACATGGGCGGCATAGATGACGACATCGCCCTCCGGCCCCTGCGCCACAAGGCGCCATGCGCCGTTCGCCTGGTCTTGCTCCAGCCGCTTGAAGCTATGCGCCATCAGCACTTGGTTGCCGCCTTCCACCACCCGGTCGCGCGCGGCTTCCCACATCATGCCGGGGCCAAGGCGCGGATAGCGGAACGTCTCCAGCAATGTCTTGGTCGCCATGCCGTCATTGGGCCGCTTGTTGAGGCCGAGCGAGCGTTTCAGCCCGTCGACCACCGCACCCCAGAGCGACAGGCCCTTGATCCGCTGCGCCGCCCAGTCGGCCGACATTTCGTCGCAGGGCATCCCCCACACTTTTTCGGTATAGGTCTTGAAGAAGATGGAGAACAGCTTGTGGCCGAAGGCGTTGACGGTCCAGTCCTGAAACGAACGCACGTTGCGGTTCGGGAACAGCCGGGCCTTGGCGAAGCTCGCCATGCAGAGGGTCGAGCGCCAGATGCCCAGATTCCACAATGCTTCGAACGCGCGCAGCGGATAGCTGTAGAATTTGCCTTCATAATAGATGCGGCTCATGCGCGGCCGCTGGATGAAGTCGTCAGGCAGGATTTCATTCCACAGGTCCACGACCTGCTGCGACTTGGAAAAGAAGCGGTGCCCGCCAATGTCGAACCGGAAGCCGTCCAGTTCCACCGTGCGGCTGATGCCGCCGACATAGACCGGGTCTTTCTCGACCACCGTCACGCGCAGGCCCTGCTTCGTCAGCAGATAGGCAGCGGTCAGGCCCGCAGGGCCGGCGCCTATGATGGCAACATCTACGCTTTGATCGGTACGCGGCATGGCAGGCAATTCCCCCGGAAGATCGTTCGTCCCTGCCGGAGTGAAGGAAATCTTCTAAGGAGTGGTTAATGCGCGGTAAGGATGACAAGGCGGGTCAGATGGCGCGCATGACAAAGGGCCGCTCCATGGGCATGGAACGGCCCCCTGCAGTTCCCCTTCGTGCGGGGAAAGCGGAATCTTCTCAGCTCTGGCGCTGGGCCAGCGTGCTCAGGTCGCTGCGTGCGCCGTCGATCGCGCTGCCGAAGCAGGCGCGATAATCCTCCGTCACGGGCAGGATGGAGCCGTTGACATAGCCGCACACCTGCTTGGCGGCGCGCGTCACGCGCGAATCGGCGCGGCGCATACCATTGGCGCTGGCCAGGTTGAGATCGGCGACGGACACGGCGAGCGTACGTGTTTCAGTGCCGGCGCGGCCGTCCACGATCACATCCATGTCATTGCTGCCGGCGCTCGCCACGCCGGGCAGCGCAAGGGCCATAACGGCGGCCATGGCCACCCAGGTTTTCTTGGTCATCCTGTATCTCCTGTCGAACATTGTTCGGATTGTCTGCCCCGCGTCTGACGTGGAAACAGGGTCCCGCTCTAAATAAGCGCACAGGGGGTTGTTGAAAAGAGGCCAGTTGATAAAAAGTGGCGGTTTTCCGCGATTTTGCGGGTGCGAAGAGATTTTGTTCGCACCCGCATCAGGCTTTTCGTCGCTGCATTTCCCAAATCGTTGATCATAAGGGATCGACGCTGACCTGCTTTTAGTGCCGGAAGTGGCGCATCCCTGTGAAGACCATCGCCAGGCCCGCTTCGTCCGCCGCGGCGATGACCTCATCGTCGCGGATCGATCCGCCCGGCTGGATGACCGCCGTCGCGCCGGCCTCCACCGCCGCCAGCAAGCCGTCGGCGAAGGGGAAGAAGGCGTCGGAGGCGACCGCCGAACCGATCGTGCGCGGTGCGGCCCAGCCGGCCTTTTCGGCGGCGTCCTTCGCCTTCCACGCGGCGATGCGGGCGGATTCGAGGCGGTTCATCTGGCCCGCGCCCACGCCCGCGGTGCTGCCGTCCTTGGCATAGACGATGGCGTTCGATTTCACATGCTTGGCGACGGTCCAGGCGAACAGGCAGTCCTTAAGTTCCTGATCGGTCGGGGCGCGCCTGGTCACGACCTTCAGCGCGTCGCGGTCAACCTGGCCATTGTCGCGACTTTGCACCAGCAGGCCGCCGGCGATGCTCTTGATCTGGAGGCCGGTCCGCGCGGGATCGGGCAGGTCGCCGGTCAGCAGCAGGCGCAGATTCTTCTTCTTCGCGAAGATCGCCTTGGCTTCGTCATTGGCTCCCGGCGCGGCGACGACTTCGGTGAAGATGCCGCTGATCGCCTCGGCGGTCGGGCCGTCAAGCGGGCGGTTGACGGCGATGATGCCGCCGAACGCCGACACGCTGTCGCAGGCGAGCGCGGCTTCATAGGCTTCGATCAGGGTGTCGCCGGTCGCCACGCCGCAGGGGTTGGCGTGCTTGACGATCACCACGGTCGGCGGGCCATCGCGAAACTCGCTGACCAGCTCCAGCGCGGCGTCGGCATCGTTATAATTATTGTAGCTGAGTTCCTTGCCCTGGATCTGTTGCGCCTGGGCGATGCCCTTGGCGGACGGCCCGGTGGGCAGATAGAGCGCGGCGGACTGGTGCGGGTTTTCGCCGTAGCGCAGCGTGGTGGACAGCGTGCTGGCGACGGCCAGCGTATCGGGGAACATCATGCCCTGATCGGCGAAGGCGAACCAGCTGGCGATCATCGAATCATAGGCGGCGGTGGCGGCGTAGGCCTTGGCCGCGAGCATCCGGCGGAAATCGTAGCTGGTCGCGCCACCCTTCTCCGCCATTTCGGCGATCAGCCGGGCATAGTCGGCGGGATCGGTGACGATCGCCACGCTCTCGTGATTCTTGGCCGCGGAACGGACCATCGACGGGCCGCCGATATCGATATTTTCGATGATCTCCTCGCGTTCCGCCCCCTTGGCGACCGTGGCGGCGAAGGGGTAGAGGTTGACGACCACCAGATCGATCGCGCCGATTTCATGTTCGTCCATCGACGCGACATGTTCGGGGTTGTTGCGGACGGCGAGCAGGCCGCCATGGACCTTGGGGTGCAGCGTCTTGACGCGGCCGTCCATCATTTCGGGGAAGCCGGTAAGGTCGGAAATATCCATCACCTCAAGGCCTGCTTCGCGCAGCGCCTTGGCGGTGCCGCCGGTCGACACCAGTTCGACGCCATGTTTGCCCAGCGCCCGGCCCAGTTCGATCAGGCCGGCCTTGTCGGACACGGACAAGAGGGCGCGTTTGATGGGGTAGTCGGTCATGAGGAAGGCGCTTTCTACAGGCAAAGGGCAGGACGGCTTTGGGCCGGTCCATAAGGCCCGACGTCGGAAAAATACAGCCCGCAAGCGACAGCGCGGCGAAAGGCTGTTGCGTAGAGATTGGGGTGAGGGCCAAAGCGTCCGTGCGCCTATAGCCCAGGATCAGCCGCGGGTCGTCATCCGACCCGCTTGAACAGCCAGCCGATGCTCGATCCGCCCGGCAGCGCTTCGCTGGTCACGACCAGCTGCTTGGTCGGATGGGGGCGGCCGTCGCCGTCGACCCACAGGCTGTCCTCGACGCTCAACACGCCTGCGCCGGTGCGATATTGCCACAGCGCGCCCTGGTCGATGCGCAGCAGCGCCCCCATATTGTCTGCGGTCAGCGTCGGCTCGACCCCCAGCGCGAGGTGGAAGCGCAACTGCACCGGCTGTTTGCCGCGCTTGCGGCGGCGTTCGGCGGGGGTCAGCATATCCTCGCCCCGGATTTCCTTGCCGTCGCCGCTCATCATCAGCAGGCGGCGGTGGACATAGCCCAGCCGCCGGACATAGCCGTCATGCGACAGGTCCAGCCGGCTGCCATTGTCCAGCTCCTGCCGGTTCAGCTCGACCTCTGTCACGCCCTTGCCCAGCGTCCCGTCGGGCAGCAGCGCGGTCGAATTATTGTCATTGAGGATCAGCGTGCTGTGCGCGGCGGTGGTGCGCAGCCCCTGCGCCAGGTCGCGGGGAATCCACGCCCCCTCCAGCGCCGCGCCGCCGCAATTGACCACCAGCCGCAGCGGCCCGTCACTGATCTCGATCGCGCCGGTTGAGGCGCAGCCCGCCTCGGCGAGGCGCGCGACCGGGGGCGGGGCAGCATCGATCTGCAGCACGGTCGATCCCGCTGCGATCCGTTGATAGCCCCAGTCGCGCGCCTGGCGCAGCGGTCGGGCGCGCACCTGGCTCGCCGCGACTATGGCGGACACCAGGTCGGGGTCGATCGCGCCGGAACCCTGCCAGTTGCCCAGGCCACCATCGCCATGGGCGAGGCCCAGCAGCGCCGGGACCGCGCGGTTCAATCCTTCGGTCAGGCAGGCGGGCGGGGCTTCGCGGCGCACGTCATAGACGGCGCGCAGCATGGACAGCAGCATCACCGCTTCCAGTTGCGCCAGCGGGGAGCGCGACACGATGCCGCCGTCAGGGTGGAAGCCGCTGTCGATCGCGCGCTTCAGGCCTGCTTCGCCGAACAGCTTGCGCGCCGCCCCGCCGGGGATCAGCAGCGCGGCGGCGACGATGCCGCACCAGGCGACCAGCCGGGGCAGGCCCATCGGCGCCTTGTCCGCGCTGCGGTCGAGGTGGCGCGCGGTGCGGGCGATGCAGTTCAGCACCAGCGAGCGGTAGACGAGGTCGCTGGACGAGAGGATCAGCGGCGCATGGGCAGTCCAGAAGAGCAGCCGCCAGCCGGCATTGTCCGCGCGCCAGGCCGGTTCGCTGGGCGTTTCATGATGGGCCGCCAGCCATTTGCGCATGATGCTTTCGGCGATCGGCGCACCCTGTTCGCGGGTCGCGCTGCTGGCCAGGTCGCGCAGCCAGCGGAAGCCGTGGAGATAGTCGGCAAAGGCCGGGCCGACCGACAATTTGGCGAAATCGAGCGCATCGACCGGCAGCTTGTGGCCGCGGAACAGGAAATAGCCCGCCCGCATCGCCGCGCCCGCCCGGCCGTCGCCGGGGATGGCGTCGTCGGGCACCGCCAGCAGCTTCAGCGGATATTTGCCGCGCAGCTTGCGGCCGTGGATCGGCGTCTTCCAGCTGAGCAGATAGAATTGATTGGCGATCTTCTGGGCCAATGACAGCCCCTTGTCATCCGCGACGCGGATGAGACGCTTGCCTTGCTCTATGCCATCGTCGCCGGCTTCCGGTGCAGCGTCGGGGGTGGAGCGGCTGGCGATGCGCCGATAGTCGTTCACCCGCCCCGCAGCTTCCTGATATTGTCGGCATAGGCGGAGGGGCCGCCACGGAAGGTGGCGGTGCCGGCCACCAGAACGTCCGCGCCCGCGTCGATCGCCTTGGGCGCGGTGGTGAAATCGATGCCGCCGTCGACCTGGAGGTGAATGTCCCGGCCCGTTTTGTCGATCATCTTGCGGATCGCTTCGATCTTGCGCAGCTGGTTTTCGATGAAGCTCTGCCCGCCGAAACCGGGGTTGACGCTCATCACCAGGATCAGATCGACATCATCGATCAGATAGTCGAGCATCTTGGCAGGCGTGCCGGGGTTCAGCACCACGCCCGCCTTCACGCCCAGCGACTTGATATGCTGGACGGTACGGTGGATGTGGGGCCCGGCTTCGGGATGGACGGTGATGATGTCGGACCCGGCGGCGGCAAACGCCTCCAGATACTGATCGACCGGAGAAATCATCAGATGGACGTCGAAGGTTTTCTGCGTGTGCGGGCGCAGCGCCTTCACCACATTCGGGCCGATGGTGATGTTCGGCACGAAATGGCCGTCCATGACGTCGATATGCACCCAGTCGCAGCCCGCTTCGTCAATGGCGCGCACCTCCTCGCCCAGGCGGGCGAAGTCGGCGGAGAGGATGGAGGGCGAGATGAGAATGGAACGGGTCATTAACCGTTCGCCTTAATCGCCGCCGGAGGCGAGGGCAACGGACATTTGCAGGCGTGTCGCGATCTTCGTCCGCGCGGATCAGAGCATCACGAAAATCGTGGGGTCCAGCCGCTGCGACGCGGGCGCGCCGCGGGGCAGCAACTGCTTGACGCCATGCAGCCCGACCACGGCTCCGTCATCGTCCAGCACCGGCGCGGCGATCAGCCGCATCGCGCATTGGCCCGCGCCGTCGATCTGGTTGATATCGACGTCCAGCGTGAAGCCGCGCTTGTGGCGGATAGCGTAGGCGCGCAGTCGCTCCATCGCGTCGCGCGATTCCGGGGTGTAAAGCGACACGGACAGCGGCCGCGATACCGGGCTGTCCCGCTCCAGCCCGAATATGTCATAGACGCCGGCGGTCCAGTTGAGTGCATTGTCGGCCAGGTTGCAATGCCACAGCCCCAGCCCCCGTTCCGCCAGCGCCGCATCGTTGCGGGCGATGCTGGAATCGAGCAGCACCGGGGCAAGATGTTCCCGCAGGTCGTAGAGCGGCCAACTATGATTCAGAGGAAGAGGCTCGATCGGACGCACGGGGCACCTTTTACGCGGGGAAACCCTCTCTAAGCTGATCAAGGTTAAGGCTTAGTTCGCCCTCTTGGCAAGCCTGGCGATGAAAAATCCGTCCGCGCCGCCCTGCGCCGCCAGCGTGTCGGGCAATGTCCGCAGCCAGCCTTGTGTCGTGGGGGCGATGCCTTCGGGTGTTTCGCCAGCTTCGATCGGTAGCAGCGCGAAGTCGGGGTGGGCGGCCAGGAAGCGTTCGACCTGTTCTTCGCCCTCGGCCCGTTCCAGGGAGCAGGTGGCGTAGATGATGCGGCCGCCGGGCTTCAGCCAGTTGGCGGCGCGGGCCAACAGGGCGCTTTGCAATTCCGCCAGCTCTGCGATCTGGCGCGGGCCGATGCGGTGCAGCACATCGGGGTGGCGGCGATAAATGCCGGTCGCGGTGCAGGGCGCGTCGAGCAGGATCGCGTCCACCGGTGCGTCCGGCTCCCATGTCCGCAGATCGGCGGTCGTAACCTCGGCGGTCAGGCCGGTGCGGGCCAGATTTTCCGTCAGCCGCTCCAGCCGCTTGCTCGACTGGTCGATCGCGGTGACGCGCCAGCCGGCCGCGGCCAGTTGCATCGTCTTGCCGCCCGGCGCGGCGCACAGGTCCAGCACATGGCCGCCTTCGCCCGGCCCCAGCAGCCGCGCGGCGCAGGAAGCGGCGATATCCTGCACCCACCAGGCGCCGTCCGCAAAGCCGGGCAAGGCGGGTATGGCCGCGCTTTCGGACAGGCGGACATGGCCGGGCGCGAACGACGCGCCATCCAGTTCAGCTGTCCACTTCGCTGTCTCGGCCGGATCGCGCAGGCTGATGTCGACCGGCGGCCGGATCGCATAGGCATGGGCGGCGGCCTGCGGCATCGCCTCGCCCCATTGAGCGCTCCAGCGTTCGGCGACCTGCGCGGGCAGGGTGGGGGGCGAGGGCAGGGCGGGGTCGCCGCGCGTCACCGTGCCGAACACGCCATGGACCAGCTTGCGCGGCCCGCCATCGACCAGCGGCAGCGCCGTGGCGATGGCGGCATGGGCCGGGGTGTCGAGCACCAGCGTCTGGACGAGCGCGATGCGCAGCACCATCCGCGCCTTCGCATCCGGCGGCAAAATCTGCCTGGTCGCGCCGTCGATCAGCGCGTCGAGATCGGGCAGGTGGCGCAGCGTTTCGGCGGCGATCGCATGGACCAGCGCGCGGTCGGCGGGCGGCAGGCCCTGCGCCGCGCCATGCAGCGCCAGTTCCAGCGGATCGCCCCGGCGCAGCACCGCATCAAGCAGTTTGAGCGCCGCGCGACGGGCGGGAAGGCCGGGAACATCTTCGGGGCGGATTGCGGGACGGGGGGACATGAGCGGCCCCTACGCGCTTTCGCCCTCAAAGAAAATGGGAGACGCCAAAGCCCAGCCCCAGGAACAGCGCGATCCAGGACACTATGCCGACCCATAGCGCCAGCCAGTCCGACCGGCGTGGCTTGGGGCGGGCGCCCTTGGGCACCACCCGCAGGGAGGAGGGGATGCGTTTGGCGCCGAATGTCGCGACCGCAATAAACCGTCGCCCCACGCCATGAAAGAAGCGGGCGGTGTGGCGGGAAAAGATATGATTGACGGTCAGTTCCACGGCAAGGCCGCCGACCTGCCGAAACAGGAAGCCGGCCGCTTCACCGACAATCTCGTCCACCATCAGCGGCCGTGCGGGTCGAGCGCGCTGCGGCGGCGCGGGGGTGGCGCGGCCGGGGAGAGGGCGGAGGCGCGGGCCGCCGACGTCATTGCGGGCGCGCCCATCTGCGCCGCCATATCCTGCAAGGCGGCGATGCGCTTTTCCGTGGCGGGGTGGGTGGAGAAGAGTTCGCTGACATGGGTCGGCACGATATAAAGCTGCGCCGCGGCCGGATTGCGCTCCGCCACCGGATTGGGGATGCGCTGCGCCTGCCCGGCAATCTTGGCGAGGGCGGAGGCGAGGGCATGGGGATCGCCACTGATTTCCGCTCCGGCCCGGTCGGCGC
The DNA here is from genome assembly GCF_001046645.1 of Sphingobium cupriresistens LL01. NCBI lineage: Bacteria > Pseudomonadati > Pseudomonadota > Alphaproteobacteria > Sphingomonadales > Sphingobiaceae > Sphingobium > Sphingobium cupriresistens. Next base: position 529,469 of record NZ_KQ130435.1, on the reverse strand, counting down.
CATATTCGCGGGTGCGGCTGATCGCCATCTGCACGATCATCGCGGCGAAGGGAGCGACGACCACCGCCATCAGGCTGGCGATCATATTGGCATGGCCGCTTTCCCGGTCGCCGCCGCGGAAGAACAGGCCGAAATTGGCCAGCATCGATATCGCGCCCGCGATCGTCGCGACCATCGTCATGATGAGGGTGTCGCGATTCTGCACATGGCCCAGTTCATGCGCCATAACGCCCGCCACCTCGTCGCGGCTCAACGTCGCCAGCAGGCCGCTGGTGGCGGCGACGGCGGCGTTTTGCGGGTTGCGCCCGGTTGCGAAGGCGTTGGGCGCGTCCTGGTCGATGATATAGACGCGCGGCATGGGAAGTTGCGCCCGCTGCGCCAGGTCACGCACCAGATTGTAGAAATCGGGGGCGCTTTGCGCATCGACCTCGCGCGCGTCATGCATCCGCAGCACGATCTTGTCGGCGTTCCAGAAGGTGAAGAGATTCATGCCCGCCGCCGCCAGCAGCGCGATCACCGCCCCGCCGCTGCCGCCCAGCGTATAGCCCAGCGCCATGAACAGCGCGGTCAGCGTCGCCAGCAGCATGGTCGTCTTCATGCCATTCACTTGCACTTGCCTCCTTGTCGGCCCAGATAGCCTGTCAGTCCTGAATATGGGGGTGATGTCGCCCCTTCGCAATCGAAAGGCCGCCACCATGGGAACCTTCAACGGCAAGCGCCCCGCACATGTGAAGCCGCCCGCGCACCTCTCCAAAAGCCCGCCGGTGCCGCAGCCCGATCCGCTGGACCAGCCCACGCCCCATGACGAGGCGATGAGTCCGGTCCGTTATGGCGATTGGGAACGGAAGGGCATCGCGATCGATTTCTGAGTTGGTTCTAAATCCTTGATCCTGCTGGCCCGTCTCGGCTCGCCGCCGATTTTGCACGGCTGCCGACGGCCCGTGCCGCCGCTGCGGGGAGCCAAGCGCCCCGCTCTGGCCTTTTCCCGCTCAAAGCCTGAAGCCTTGGGCCAAGAGGAGATATTGGGGCGTGGGCGTGCAATTGGTTTCTGACGTGAATGTGCGGGCGGTGTCGGATTATGCGCCGGAAGATGCGGCGCTGCTCTGCGCGGTCGGGCGGCTGGTGTGCGCCTGGACGATGTTGGAGCAGAGTCTGGAGGCGAAGATCGGGCTGTTGCGCGACGCCATGGGTGACGTGCGCACCGTGGGCGCCCGAACCCGGCCAAGCATGGCCAAGCTGATGACCGAATTGCGCACGATGGTGGCGATGCGCGACCGGCGCAACGCCAGCGCGCTGACCGAGATTTCCGCGATCGAGCGCGACATGCAGCGGATCGATCGCTTCCGCGCGCTCATCATCCAGGGTTTTCATCAGCCCGAATCAGGCGGTTTCACCTGTCGCGACAGCCGCAACAATATCCAGCACGTCGCGTTAGACCATCTCGATGGCGAAATCGCGGCGCTGGAAGGTGTCGCCAGCCGTCTTCTCGCCGTATAGGGCGGTGACCGGTCGGCCTTGATCGGTCGCGGCCCCTTCCATCTTAGTTTTTTGCGTCTTCGGCCGTTCCGCCGACGCTAGAATATGCTAACGCGCGCGCGACGCTTGACCTTTTTTGCACGGGCGGCAATCCAAGGCCCGATCGCGTCCGCGTGAAGGGGATTCCAACTTGACCAAGCCGATTCGTAAAGCCGTTTTTCCTGTCGCCGGCCTTGGCACGCGCTTCCTGCCCGCCACCAAGGCGGTGCCAAAGGAATTGTTGCCGGTGGTCGATCGCCCGCTGATCCAATATGCGGTGGACGAGGCGCGCGAAGCGGGGATCGAGCAGTTCATCTTCGTGACCGGTCGCGGCAAGGGCGCGATCGAGGATTATTTCGACATCGCCTTCGAATGCGAGACGTTGCAGCGCGAGCGCGGCAAGGATCTGTCGGCGCTGGAAGGGACGCGGCTCGATCCGGGCAATGCGGTGTTCCTGCGCCAGCAGGAATCGCTGGGTCTGGGCCACGCCATATGGGTGGCGCGCGACATAATCGGCGACGAACCCTTCGCCATCCTGCTGCCCGATGAATTTATGAAGGGCGCGCCGGGACAGGGGTGCATGAAGCAGATGGTCGACGCCTATGAGAAGGTCGGCGGCAATCTGGTCTGCGCGCTCGAAATTCCGATGGATCAGACGCCCAGCTATGGCGTGATCGATCCGGGCGCGCGCGACGGCGCGCTGACGGAGGTGAAGGGACTGGTCGAAAAGCCAAAGCTCGGCACCGCGCCGTCCAACCTGATCCTGCCGGGCCGCTACATCCTCCAGCCCGAAGTCATGAAGATCCTGGAAACGCAGGAAAAGGGCGCGGGCGGCGAAATCCAGCTGACCGATGCGATGGCGTCGCTGATCGGCAGCCAGCCCTTCCACGGCGTGACCTTCGACGGCCGCCGCTTCGACTGCGGGTCGAAGGCGGGCTATATCGAGGCCAATCTGGCGCTGGCGCTGGAGCGCGAGGATCTGGGCGCGCATATCCGCGCCTTCGCGACGGCGGAACTGGCCAGGTAAAGCGCGACGGAACAATGAAAAAGGGCGGCTCCCCATGGGAAGCCGCCCTTTTTCATATCTGTGACGCAAGCGCTCAAAATGGGTATTTCGGGGGAGATATGTAACTGTATGTGTGGATCGGCGTGCAAAAAGGACCCCGTTAGCGGGGTGATCGGCGTCTAAAAGGGACCCCTCATTTCGATGGTTTAAGCAGCCGGCTGGATTTTCAGGCGGCGAGATCGGGATGTTGATTTTGGAGACAGTGGTTCGGATTCGGCGCGAGTATGCCGGCGGCAAGGCGATCAAGGCGATCGCGCGGGATTTGCATGTGTCGCGGAAGGTGATCCGCAAGGCGATCCGGGCGCCGGAAGGCGCATTCGACTATCAGCGCAAGGTTCAGCCACTGCCTAGGATCGGGCCGTTTCAGGATCGCCTGAACACACTGCTGGAAGAGAACGAGGTGCGCGGCAGGCGCGAGCGACTGCGGATGACGCGGATACATGATCTGCTGGAGCGCGAAGGTTTTGAGGGTTCCTACGATGCCGTTCGGCGCTACGCGGCGCGCTGGAAGGCCGACCGGCGCAAGGATGCCGGCGATGGTGTCACCGCCTTCATCCCGCTGATGTTCAAGCCGGGCGAGGCCTACCAGTTCGACTGGAGCCATGAGGATGTGGAGATCGCCGGCAAGCCGATGCGCGTGAAGGTTGCGCATATGCGGCTGTGTGCATCGCGGGCGGTCTATGTCCGGGCCTATCCGCGCGAGAGTCAGGAGATGCTGTTCGACGCGCATGCGCGCGGCTTTGCTTTCTTCGGCGGCGTGCCGGGCCGCGGCATCTACGATAATATGAAGACGGCGGTGACGAGCGTGTTCACGGGGAAGGAGCGGGTCTTCAACCGGCGGTTCCTGATCATGACCGACCATTATATGGTCGAGCCCACCGCCTGCTCGCCGGCGGCGGGATGGGAGAAGGGCCAGGTCGAGAACCAGGTGCAGACGATCCGGGGCCGCTTCTTCCAACCCCGGTTGCGGTTCGCCAGCCTCGACGAGCTCAATGGCTGGCTGGAGGCCGAGTGCCAGCGCTGGGCGGAACGACAGGCACACCCGGAACAGGGCGAGCTGACCGTGGCGCAGGCGCTGGAGATCGAGCGATCGGCACTGCAGCCGATGCTGGGACCGTTCGACGGCTTTAACGAGAGCGAGCATGCGGTGACGGGCACCTGCCTGATCAGCTTCGATCGCAACCGCTACTCGGTTCTCTCGACGGTGGCGCGGCGGACGGTGCAGGTCCGGGCCTATGCCGACCGCATTGTCGTGCGCTGCGGCGAGGAGGTTGTCGCCGAGCATCCCCGCTACTTCGGGCGCAACCGCACGATCTATGACCCCTGGCATTATCTGCCGGTACTGGCCCGCAAGCCCGGAGCGCTGCGGAACGGCGCGCCCTTCCAGGACTGGGATCTGCCGCCGGCGCTGGCGCGCCTGCGCCGCAAGCTTGGCAATGGCGACGATGCCGACCGCCGGTTCGTCCGTGTGCTGTCGGCCGTGCTGACCGATGGTCTGGAGCCGGTCGAAGCGGCCGTCCGCGAGGCATTGGCGACCGGCACGGCGAGCGACGACCTGATCCTCAACATCCTGGCGCGGCGCCGCGAACCGCCGCGACCGCTCACCATCATCACCTCCGAAGACAGCGCCTTGCGCCATCCGCCGATCGCCGACTGCGCCCGTTACGACCAGCTGAGGACCTTCGATGCAGCGGCATGACATGATCGAGGCGATGCGCGGGCTTGGGCTCAAGGGCATGGCGGGCGCGTTCGACGATGCGGTCACCACCGGCCTTCAGCGCCAGCGCACCACGATGGAGATACTGACCGACCTTCTGCGCGCGGAAGCAACACATCGCCATGCTGCCTCGATCCGATACCGGATGGCGGCCGCCCGGCTGCCGGTCGTGAAGGATATCGATGCGTTCCGGTTCGAGGGCACGCCGATCAACGAGGGGCTGGTGCGTTCGCTGCACAGTGGCGCGTTCCTGCCCGCTCGGCGCAACATCGTCCTGGTCGGCGGCACGGGCACCGGCAAAACCCACCTGGCCATCGCCATCGCCGCCAATGTCGTTCGCTCGGGTGCGCGAGGCCGCTACTTCAACACCGTCGATCTGGTGACCCGCCTCGAAGAGGAGGCCAGGATCGGCAAGAGCGGCGCTCTCGCCGCCCAGCTATCCCGCCTCGACCTGATCGTGCTCGACGAACTGGGATATCTGCCGTTCGCCCGCTCGGGCGGCCAGTTGCTGTTCCACCTGATCAGCAAGCTCTACGAGCAGACCAGCGTCATCATCACCACCAACCTCGCGTTCGGCGAATGGCCCACCGTGTTCGGCGATCCCAAGATGACCACCGCGCTCCTTGATCGCGTCACCCACCATTGCGACATCGTCGAGACCGGCAATGACAGCTGGCGCTTCAAAAACCGCAGCTGATCGCCCCCACCGACCTCCGATTAAAAGATGCTTTGCGCTGCGCGCGCCTCCGGTCGGGCTCCGCCCTCCCTACGCCGCGCGCAGCGCAAAGGCGCGTGTCCGATCAACCTTGCGCCATCGTGAAAGGGGGTCCCTTTTGCGCGCCGATAGGGGGTCCCGTTTGCACGCCGATTGACAGGCCAGGCGATCACGCATGTTGATTGCTTGGCTCGGATCCGCTGCGCGGGCGATGTAGGGGGCTGCACGCCAGTTTGTGTACGCGAATGCCCAGTTCATCCGGTCCTGGTGTGTGTTCGCGGACACGATCCGAGGGACGATGGAATTTCCCAGGACACGTGGAGGCCGCTTACTTGAACGCAGCTTGTTCGAAAGAGCTTCCACCTCATCGGGGTAGAGGTAGGCACCGCCCATCACACGCTCGGCTAAATCAATGCCTCTCTCGTCCAGCCATTCGTGGAAGAGGCACAGAGCATCCAGTTCGCGTTCTGCACTATTTATCGATCGGTGGCGGTGATAGGTCGCACTGTACTTGCAGACGTGCGGATCCGGCATGCCGGTGGCACGGTCTATCATCAGGGCAAAGCGCTCACCGCTTTCCATTCGAATCGACCGGGTATGAAAGCGGCACGGCACCAGCGGAACGCCGATCTATTGGCCGCGCGTCCTGCTAATTGCCTCGATGATATCACCGCTACTCATGGGCGGCATGTAAATCGCGCAGCGGGCGGGATTGGCTGAATTCCCATCGGCGCGGCCCGGCGCGCACAACACCTCACAATGGTGCGCGACAGGCACCGCCACAAGGTATGAATAGTTCACGGTGGCGCTGATGGCGGATGTCTTAAATGCCACCTTTGCCGAAGCGATTGTAAGAGCAATATGTGCCTGCCTATAGTCTGAATAGCCATATTCACGCGCAGCTTCATCAAGGGCTCTTGCGTGCGCCATCCCGGTCTTTGCCTTCTTGCGTTTGGCAAGGCGCTTCAACGTATCCAGAATAGGGTATGAGGACTTCGGCATCGTACTCTCCGGCGCCTTCGGAGTGTTGCCCGCTCACACATCCCACGCCTTAAGTTCGAACCGAACATCCGTGAAAGCAGTGCCTTTCAGCTTCGCCAGTGCGGGCGGCAAGCTCCTGCGAGAGCATGTAGGCGAGTTAGCTTATTTGCTTGGCCGTGTAAACGAGTGTCCGATCAGCCCCAGAGGCTGCAGAATCAGCGTTTCGGAAGTAAGCTCGAAAAATAAGTTACCGCCTGATCCCCATCCGGGGCGAGGACGAGCGCTTCAAGAGAGGTGGGATCCCGCGTATCAGCGGTCCTTACCAAAAGAAAACGGGGCGACAGTTACAAAAACCGCCACCCCGAAAAATCGCCTGGCCGACTACGAAATTAGTTACAGGCCATAGTCGGCGAAATGCGTGATTTGCTCCTGCGCTGACGCGGCAGTTACAGAATCGCGCTATCCTCCAAGTCAGAACGGCACTTCATCGTCCAGGTCATTGTCGAAATTGGGGCTGCCCGCCCGGCTACCGCCCGATGCGCCGCCACCCTGCGAACGTCCGCCGCCAAAGCCGCCGCCGCCCGAAGAACCACCGCCGAAATCATCATAGCCGCCCGACGATGCGCCCCAGTCGCTCACGCCCTGCTGCGAACGGCCACCGCCACCCTGGCCGCCGCCGCCCGGCGCGCCGTCCAGCATGGTCAGCACCGCGCCCGGCCCCGACAGCGCGACTTCGGTCGTGTAGCGGTCATTGCCCGACTGGTCCTGCCATTTGCGGGTACGCAACTGGCCCTCAATATAGATTTTGCTGCCCTTGCGCAGGAAGCGCTCGGCCACACCGACCAGGCCTTCGCCGTTGATGACGACATTATGCCATTCGGTGCGCTCTTTTTTCTCCCCGGTCATCCGGTCTTTCCAGCTTTCGGACGTCGCGATGCGCAGATTGCAAATCTTGCCGCCATTCTGGAAGCTCTTGACCTCCGGGTCGGCGCCCAGATTGCCCACCAGAATGACCTTGTTGACAGACCCTGCCATGATTCCTCCGAAACTCTAAAGCCGCTCTTATAGACCCGCTGCGGTGGCGGTCCAGTAGGTGATGCCCGCCGCGACATAGGCCAGCGCAAACAGATATCCGACCATGAACAACGGCCATTTCCAGCCGTTCGTCTCGCGCCGGGTCACGGCGATAGTGGATATGCACTGGGGCGCGAAGATGAACCAGGCGAGGAAGGCAAGCGCGGTGGGCAGCGGCCACTGGTCCTTGAGCCGGTCGCCCAGGCTCCGTTCCAGCAGCGCCTCATCATCGCCCGCGTCGATCGAATAGACGGTGGCGAGCGCCGATACGGCCACTTCGCGCGCCGCCATCGCCGGGATCAGCGCCAGCGAGATGTCGCGGTTGAAGCCGATCGGCTCCAGTATGACGTTGAGGCCGCTGGCGATCCGGCCGGCGATCGAATGATCGACCTGGCTGGTGGGATCGCCGTCGGGCACGCGCGGGAAGCTCAGGAGCAGCCACAGGATCACGGTCGAGGTGAAGATGATCGTGCCCGCGCGCTTGAGGAAGATGACCGCGCGCTGCCACAGGCCGAGCAATATATCCTGCGGCCGGGGCCACTGATATTTGGGCATTTCCATCAGGAAGCCGCCGCTTGCGCCCTTGGTGACGGTCAGCCGCAGCAGCATCGCGACCAGCATCGCGCCGACGATGCCGGCCAGATAGAGGCAGAAAAGGACGAAGCCCTGAAGGCCCACGCCCGGCAACACGTCGCGCGCCGGAATGAATGCGCCGATGATGACGGCATAGACCGGCAGCCGCGCCGAGCAGGTCATCAGCGGCGCGATCAGGATCGTGGTCAGCCGATCGCGGGGGTCAGCGATGGTGCGCGTCGCCATGATGCCGGGAATGGCGCAGGCGAAAGAGGACAGGAGCGGGATGAAGGCGCGGCCTGAAAGGCCGACCTTGGCCATCAGCCCATCCATCAGGAAGGCGGCCCGGACCATATAGCCGGTCGCCTCCAGCATCAGGATGAAGAAGAAGAGAATCAGGATCTGGGGCAGAAACACCACCACCGATCCGACGCCGTTGATAACGCCATCGACCAGGAAGGATCGAACGATTCCGTCGGGCAGGGCGGCGCGCACGGCATTGGCGATCGCTTCGGCAAACCCCTCAATCATCGCGATCGGCGCTTCGGACCAGGCATAGACCGCCTGGAACATGACGAACAACAGGCCGAGCAGCAGGATAAGGCCGAAGACGGGATGCAGCGCCACCCGATCCACCGCGGCGGTCAGCCGGCGGGAGGGCGTTTCGCGCACGATGGCGGCGCGCGCGATGCGGCCCGCTTCCCTGCGCACCGCGTCGAAATCCTGCGCGGCGCCGGTGGGATAGGCCCGCGGCGCGCCGTTCAGCAGCCCTTCCAGTTCCTGCCGCAGATGGTCCAGGCCGCGCTTGCGCACCGCCACCGTCGATATCACCGGCACGCCCAGTTCGCGGGACAGTATCGCCGCGTCCAGTTCCAGCCCGTCGCGGGTGGCCAGATCGACCATGTTCAAGGCGACGATGGTCGGCAGACCAAGCGCCAGCAGTTCGAGCGCGAAGCGCAGATGATTGTCCAGATTGGCGGCATCGACCACGATCACCAGCGCGTCGGGCCGCTTTTCGCCGGTCTGCTGGCCCATCACGACGTCGCGGGTAACCTGTTCGTCGGGGCTGTTCGGATCGAGGCTGTAGGTGCCGGGCAGGTCGACCAGTTCGACCGGGCGGCCGTCGGACAGGGCCAGCCGCCCCGCCTTGCGCTCCACCGTGACGCCCGGATAATTGCCCAGCTTCTGTCGCGCGCCGGTCAGCGCGTTGAACAGCGCGCTCTTGCCCGCATTGGGATTGCCCACCAGCGCGACCAATGGCAGCGCGCTCATGCGTCCTGCTCCGGCCCAATGGCTTCCGGTCCGGTGCGCACCATCACTGCGGCGGCATGGTTGCGGCGCATCGCCACGGTCATGCGGCCGATCTTGCAGGCGATCGGCCCCTTGCCGAAAATCCCGCCATGGTGCAGCGCTTCGACGCTCGCGCCTTCGCACAGGCCAAATTCCCGCAACCGCTGCCCTTCGGACGGGGTGAGGACGGACCAGTCGATCAGGTCGACATAGGCGGGTTGGCGCAACGGCAGGTCGGTGAGACGCAAAGGGAGGATACTCGCGGGCTATTTCTGCGAGTGACTATCAATACCGATTGGGAAAGGCCAGAGCGAATCGCGCGCCGCCTATTCAGATCGCCGGGTAGCGCAAGCGGCCGATGAAGCGCGACAGGCTCAGTCGCTCGCCGCCGCCCGCGCCTTTGACCTTCGCCTTGAACTTTTCGAAACGCATCACATCCTCGATCCGACGGGCCAGGAAGGCGCGGCTGTCGGCATGGCCTTCGCTCTCGTCATCTACGAACACCAACAGGGTGGCGGCATAGAGGGCGGTCAGGGTGGTGCGTTTGCTGTAATGGGCAAAGTCGGTGGCGGTGTCGCCCGCCGCGCGCCACATGACGTCCGCCGCACGCCAACCCAGTTTCCCGGCGCGGACGGCATTGGTCGGCAGCGCCAGAATCGCGATCGCGCGGCGCAGCGCCTCCCGATCGGGCGCCAGCAGCGTCAGGCGCGCTTCGACCAGAGCGGTGATTTTCCGGCGGATCGACAGCGCCGCCAGTTCGTCCGCTGGCAGCGCCGCGACCATGCGCGCATCGATGCTGGCGAACCAGGCGTCGATCATGGCGATCGGGCCATCGGCGAAAGCGAGCGCTGCGATGTCCGCATCCACGCCCTTTTCCGCCGCGGCCATCGCCACAGCTTGCGGTCGCCAGCCGTCGAACGCGGCATGGCGCGCCAGCACCGGGGCCAATAGCGCGCGGATTTCGTCCAGGGTAAGGTCCGATGTTTCGCTCATGTCGTATATCTAGGCCCACGATCGCGGGCGCACAAGCGCCGGCCGGACGGAGCGGGGGTTGAACTCGACATGCCGGCTCCCTAGCTGGCGTTACGCATCAAGTCGCGTTGCAAATTGCAACTATGATTGAGGGAGATTCCATGACGACCCTGTTCGACCCCGTCCAGATCGGCGCCATTACCGCGCCAAACCGCATCCTGATGGCCCCGCTGACCCGCGGCCGGGCCACCCGCGACCATGTGCCCACCCCGATCATGGTCGATTATTATCGGCAACGCGCATCGGCCGGCGTCATCATCAGCGAAGCGACCGGCATTTCGCGCCAGGGGCTGGGCTGGCCCTATGCGCCGGGGATCTGGTCCGACGAGCAGGTCGCCGCATGGCGGCCCGTAACGCAAGCCGTCCATGACGCGGGCGGGCGGATCATCGTCCAGCTGTGGCATATGGGGCGTCAGGTGCACAGCGCCGTGACCGGCGAACAGCCGGTATCGTCCAGCGCGACCGCGACGGCGGGCGACGCCCACACCTATGAGGGCAAGGCGCCGTTCGAAACCGCCCGGCCGCTGGGCGTGGACGAGATTCCCGGCCTGATCGATACCTATGTTCGCGCCGCGCATAATGCGATTGCAGCCGGGTTCGACGGGGTGCAGATCCACGCCGCCAATGGCTATCTGATCGACCAGTTTTTGCGCGACAACGCCAATTTCCGCACCGACCAATATGGCGGAAGCGTCGAAAATCGTGTTCGCCTGTTGCGCGAAGTGACGCAGGCGGTGGTGGATGCGATCGGCGCGGACCGGGTATCGGTGCGCCTGTCCCCCAATGGCGATTCGCAGGGGGTGGATGACAGCGATCCCGCGCCGCTGTTCGCCCATGCCGCCGACGTGCTGGACGCGATCGGCATCGCATCGCTGGAATTGCGCGAACCGGGACCGGATGGCACTTTCGGTTCGACCGACGTGCCGCGCCAGTCGCCGCTGATCCGTCAGCATTTCAAGGGGCCGCTGATCCTGAACAGCGATTATGATTACGGCCGGGCGCAGGCGGATCTGGCCAGCGGCCTGGCCGACGCGATCAGCTTCGGCCGCCCGTTAATGGCCAATCCCGATCTGGTCGAACGGTTCCGCATCGGCGCGCCGCTCAACCCGACGCAGGAGATGGCGACGTGGTACGGGCCGGGCGAGACGGGCTATACCGACTATCCGACGCTGGCGCAGGCAAAGGCGGACGCCTGATCCAGTCGAAAAGGGGCTGCAAAAAAAAGCAGCCCCTTTTTTCATCACATGCCGAATCGATCGCGCAGGGCGAGCATGGCGATGGCCGCCTTGGCCGCCTCGCCGCCCTTGTCCTTTTCGGTCGGCTTGGCGCGGGTCAGCGCCTGGGCTTCATTCTCGACCGTCAATATGCCGTTGCCGATCGCGATCGCGTCCATGCTCAGCGCCATCAGGCCGCGGGCGCTTTCATTCGATACGACTTCGAAATGATAGGTTTCGCCGCGGATCACCACGCCGATGGCGATGAAGCCGTCATAACGGCCGCTTTCCGCCGCCAGCGCGATCGCGCCGGGGATTTCCAGCGCGCCCGGCACCGTCACCACCTCATATTTGTGGCCGGCCTCGTCCAGCGCGGCTTTGGCGCCTTCGATCAGCAGGTCGTTCAGATGGTCGTAAAAGCGGGCTTCGACGATCAGGAATTTTGCCATGATGATATGTCCTTACAGCTCGATCGGCCGTTGCCCAACCACGGCCAGGTCATAGCCGTCAAGCGCGATCAGGCTGTGGTGGCTGTTGGTCAGCAGGATCATGTCATGCACGCGCAGGTCCGCCAGGATCTGCGCGCCCGCGCCATAATTGCGCAATTCATCCATGTCGCCGGGCACGATGCCGGCATTATATTGCAGCATCCGGGTCAGCATGTCGGGTTCGTCGCCGCGCAGAATGACGATGATGCCGGCGCCTTCGTCCCCGATAATCTCCATGCAGCGCGGCAGCAGGCCCGTGCGCGCGCCCAGCTTGCCGAACGTGTCGCTCAGCGGCGACATCTGGTGCATCCGCACCAATGTCGGCTTGTCGGGATCGACATGGCCCTTCTGTAGCACCAGCTGCTCGGTCTGGGTCGCCTTGTTGTAGAAGCTGATCGCCTTCCAGTCGCCGCCCCAGCGGCTGTCGAACGTGGTTTCGGCGCGTCGCTCGATCATATGGTCGTGGCGGCGGCGATAGGCGATCAGGTCGCGGATCGTGCCGATCTTCATCTTGTGTTTCTGGGCGAAGGGGATGAGGTCGTCCAGGCGCGCCATCGTGCCGTCGTCCTTCATCACTTCGCAGATGACACCCGACGGGTTGAGGCCGGCCAGCCGCGCGACGTCCACCGCCGCCTCGGTATGGCCGGTGCGCACCAGCACGCCGCCATCCTTGGCGATCAGTGGGAAGACATGGCCGGGCGTTACGATATCGACCTTGCCCTTGGACCCGTCGATCGCCACGGACACGGTGCGGGCGCGGTCGGCCGCGCTGATCCCGGTGGTCACGCCCTCGCGCGCCTCGATCGACACGGTGAAGGCGGTTTCATGCCGGGTGCCGTTGTTGCGGCTCATCAGGTCCAGGCCCAGTTCCTCGGTCCGGCTCTTGGTCAGCGCCAGGCAGATGAGGCCGCGGCCGTGCGTGGCCATGAAATTGATCGCGTCGGGCGTCGCCATCTGCGCGGGGATCACCAGGTCCCCCTCATTCTCGCGATCCTCGTCGTCGACCAGGATGAACATGCGGCCGTTGCGGGCTTCGTTGATGATTTCTTCCGGGCTGGCGAGCGCGGTGCCGCCCTCGCGCTTGAGCAGGTAGGATTCCAGCTTGCCCAGCGTGTCGGCAGTCGGGTTCCAGTCGCTTTCGCCCAGCTTGCGCAGCGAATTGGCGTGCAGCCCGGCGGCGCGCGCCAGACCGGAACGGGACATGCCGCCGTCGGTGACGAGATTGCGGACGGTATCGATAAGGGCAGAGGACATGGAACGACTCCTTCCCACAAGCGGGACGGTGTCGCATATCACACTGTAGTGTGATTAATTCAAGCTATAATCACATGCTGCGGTTGCGAAGGCTTTGCATCCGGTCGAGATACCGCGCCAGCACGTCGATCTCCAGATTGAAGGTCCGACCCTCCGGCAGCGCATCCAGCGTGGTCGCGGTGGCGGTGTGCGGGATGATGTTCAATCCGAAATGCACGCTGCCGTCGGCCTGGTCGTCGACGCTGTTGACCGTCAGCGAAATGCCGTCCAGCGTGATCGATCCCTTGGCGGCGAGCGCGGCGGCGAGGTCGGCGGGCGCCTTGATCGTCAGCCGGGTCGAATCGCCTTCGCGCACCGCCGACACCAGATGGCCGATGCCGTCGACATGGCCGGTCACGATATGCCCGCCCAGTTCGTCGCCGACCTTAAGCGCCCGTTCCAGGTTCAGCCGGCCGCCTTCGCGCCACAGGCCGGGCGCGGTGCGCGCGACCGTTTCGGCCGACAGGTCCACCGCGAACCAGTCGTCGCCCTTTTCCACCACCGTCAGGCAGGCGCCCGAACAGGCGATCGACGCGCCGATGGCGACGCCGTCCATATCATAGGCGCTGCCGATGACGAGGCGCAGGTCGCCGCGCTGTTCATGGCTGCGGATGGTCCCGATGTCGGTGATGATGCCGGTGAACATGTTGCCCCAATCCAATCTTCCGTTCGTCCTGAGCGAAATCGAAGGTGCGGCCGACCATGGGAGGCCATTTCGCTTCGCTCAGTGATAGGCTTCGACTTCGCTCAGCCCGAACGGGTGAGTTTGGGGCTGATCTAAGCGCTCCGAACCGCCTCGTAAACCTCCAGCCGATCGACCCCCAGCGCACGGTTGTCGATCATGCGCCAGCGGCCATGCGCATCGGCCAGGTCGAACAAGCCGATGTCGCCGATCCCGGCCAGTCCCGATCCGATGACGATCGGGGCGCGATAGAGCAGCAGCCGGTCGACCAGCCCGGCGCGCAGGAAGGCGGCGGCCGTTTCCGCCCCGCCTTCGACCAGCAGATGATCGACGCGCTCCAGCGTCGCAATCTCCTCCGGCGCGCCGATCCGCGTCCAGCCTGCCGGCGCGTCGCCCCGGCTCAGCAGCACCCGGCGCGGCGATCGGTCCGCCAGCCCCGCCAGCCGCACGTCCAGCGACGGTGCGTCCGCCCGCAACGTGCCGCCGCCCACCAATATGGCGTCGTGCCGCGCCCGCTCCATATGGGCATGGGCGCGCGCATCCGGCCCGGTGATCCAGCGGCTCGATCCGTCGCTGAGTGCGATGCGCCCGTCGAGCGAGAGGCCGAGCTTCAGCGTCACATGCGGCCGCCCCAGCGTCTGGCGCAGCACGAATCCTGCCATGGCGCGCGCGGCGTCGTCCGCCATGAGGCCCATGTCCACCGCCACGCCGCGATCGCGCAGCCAGGCGGCGCCCTGTCCGTCGGTGCGCGGATCGGGATCGCGCAGGGCGATCACCATGCGTGCGATGCCGGCGCGGGCCATCAGGTCGGCGCAGCGCGGCCCGCGCGGGGACAGATGGAAACAAGGCTCCAGCGTCACATAGCAGCAAGCGCCTGCGGCCCGGTCCATCGCCTGGTCCAGCGCCTGCGCCTCGGCATGGGGACGGCCGCCTTTCTGGGTCCAGCCGCGCCCGACGACACGATCATTGCGGACGATCAGGCAGCCGACATTGGGATTGGGGGTGGAAAGGCCGCGCCCGCGCCCCGACAGAGCGATGGCGGCGCTCATATAGCGCCGATCCTGTGCGGATCGCGCCTCTGGGGGCGAAGGCGCGTCGCTCAGGGCTGGGCGGCTCCCGCAGGCGTCCCGCCCGGCGTCTTCGTCGTTGATTCCGCCTTGGCCAGCCGCTCGTCCAGCAGCGCGTCGATCTGCTTCACCGCTTCCTTGCGACGGGCGGTGTTGCGGGCTTCTTCCTCGCGCCATTCGATGCCGAAGGCATCGGCGAAGCCCTGCATCTTCGCCTGATTCTTCTGCAACGCCGCCTCGCGCTTGGCGAAATCGATCTTCTGCTGCAGGATGATCGCGGCGTCGGACCGGTTCGCGTCCCAGCTCTGGACATAGATGATCTTGTTGCGCGTCGGCATCGTATTGGTGTTCGCATCGACCACGAACGTCCAGATGATGACATAGGTCAGCGCAACGGACACGCCCAGCAACGGCCATTTATGCTGCCGCTGCTGCCTGAAATAGCCCCAGAAATCGCCAAGCGCGCTTTTAGGGGAAACGGGACGGGGAAAGATCGCCATGTCGCCCTTATAGGACAGGGCGGGCGCAGATGCAAAATGGTCCATGATGGCTTTCCGCGAAATTCCCTTTCCTTCCCCGCAGCGCTCTCGCCCTATCGCTCCGTCAGGGTGAAGCGCACCGTCAGAATTTTGGTTGAGACCACCGCCACGCCGTCGCGGGTTGCGGGGCGGAAGCGCCATTTGCGCAGGGCGTGGCGCTGGGTCGCCGCCCAGAAGCTCTCGTCCGTGGCGGAGACTTTCTCGATAGCGGTGACGCGCCCTTCGGCGCTGATCGTCACGCGCACCGTGACCGCGCCTTCCAGCCCTTGCCGGATCATCGCGCCGGGATAGTCGGGCTGGAACGCGCCCATTGCGCGGGGATCGATCGCCGGTTCGGTCAGCACCGGCGGGCGGGGCGGATCGATCGGGGGCGGGATGATCGACGGGCCGGGATCGATGCTGTCGCCCGAATCGAGCGCGCCGGTCAGGATCGTGTCACTGGTCGGCATGGGTATGACCGGAACGGTAGCGCTGGGCCGTTGTGGCTGGGGCTGGGTCGGAATCTTGGGGTCGGTCCGAACATCTTCCGTCGGTTCGGGCGGGGGTGGCGGATCGATTGGTATGTTGGAGCCGATGATCGGGGGCGTTGGCGTGACGAACTGGATCACTTCCTTGGGAATCAGCAGGAAGGCGCCGATCAGCAGTCCATGCACCGCCACCGTGCCGCCCAGGCCCAGCGGCGATTTGGGCCCTGCGCCATAGCGTGCTGACCCGCCCGCGTCCGTCGTCCGATTTGTTATAGTCCGTCCCATTGCCGATAGGGTCATGAGTCGCATCGTCTCGCTCCTCGTCTGTCGCATCCTCTCGCCGACGCCGGTTCTTCTTGCCCGAACCTTGATCGTCGATGAAATGATACAACATTATTCTATGATATGTTGCAACATAAAATTTATCGAGCCTGCAACATTGCGGCTGCATCGCGACATATGGCGGCAAAGCGCGGGTGCGAGAGGGAGGCGATCCCGCTTTCAGGAGCCTTCATGCGTTTTCGCCATTGCCTTTCTGCTGTCTCACTCGCTGTCGCGCTGCTCGCTTCCGCGCCGCTTCTGGCGCAGCCGTCCGCCGACCCTGAAGACGGTCCCTGGGCGGCGGATGCCGATGGCGACGGCGGTATCACACGGGACGAGATGCGCGCCTATATGGAGCGCCGCTTCGGCCTGATGGATCAGGACGGCGACGGGCTGGTGCCGGTGCAGGTGATGCAGCGGATGCTGGGCCATGAGCGGCAGGCGCGCGTAACCGCGGAGGGTAGGGTCGGGAAAGAAGGCGGCGCTGGCAATGGGCGAGGTGGTCTGGGCGGTTCTGGCGGTGGCCCCGGTGGTGGTGGTGGTGGCCCCGATGGTGCAGGCGATCCGCCGCCCGGTGACCACCCCCGTGGCGGCGATCGCGCCGGCGCTGCGCCCCCTCCGCCGCCGCCCGGCCGCGCCATGCCCTATCCCGAAGACAGCAATGACGATGGCCAGATCGACCGCGCCGAATTTCTTGCCCCCGCGCTCGCCATGTTCGCCGATCAGGACCGCAATGGCGACGGCGTGCTGACCGCCGAAGAACTGCCGCTGCCGCCGGGCGGTGAGGGGCGTCCCCAGAATTGAGTTTGCCAGCCAGGGATCGGCCGCCTCTCTCTCCTCTGCGCGGCCGGTTCCGCCGGGGCGTGTCGTTTGGCCCGACACGTCCCGGCAACTTTTTGGAGGAGAGGGCTGGTGCGGCCCTATCCCTGAAAAAGCATATCGACGCTGTGGATCGCGAGGCCGACCAGACCGCCGACCAGCGTGCCGTTGACGCGGATATATTGCAGGTCGCGCCCGACGGCATTTTCCAGCCGGCTGGTGACCGTGCCTGCATCCCACCCGCGCACCGTGTCGCTGACCAGCCGCACGATCGCGTCGCCATAGGTGGCGGTCGCGCCCACCGCGGCGCGGCGCACGAAGCGGTTGATGACCAGCCGCAGCCGCGCTTCCTGCTGCAACGTGCCGCCCAGTTGGCGTAGCGCTTCGCCTAGGCGCCCGGCCATCGCCTTGCCCGGATCGCGCACCGCGCGCAGCAACCCGGCGCGCGCCTGTTCCCACATCCCCTCGATCCACCGCTGCATCGCCGGATTATCGACGATCTCGTCGCGAATCTTGGCGACCTTGGCCTGCGTCTCCAGGTCGAATTGCAGGTCGAAGGCCAGCTTGGCCATGCCTTCCTCCGCCTTCAGGCGCAGGCTGTGGCCGGGATCAGCGGCCATGTCCGCCAGCATCTTGCGCAGGCCCGACAGGATGGCGTTGGCCAGATTTTCGTCCAGCCCGGTCCAGCGCAGCACCTTGCCCGCCCGTTCCTGCACCATCTGGCGGATCAGATGCTCGTTCGCCTCCAGCGTGCGGTCCGCCCAATGGATGATGCCGTCCATCACCGGAGCGTGGCGGCCGTCGCGCATCGCCGCCTCGATCGCCTGCCCCGCCAGCGGGCCGATATTGATCGCGCGCAGCCGCTGGCCGATCGCGCCCTTGACCATGCCGCCCAGCCGTTCCTGGTCCAGCGCCTCCAATATATCGGCGATCAGGCGCGATGCGCCTTCGCGCAGCCGTCCCTCGCCCTCGGACGGACTCGCCAGGAAGCGGCCGGCGGCGGCGGCGACATCCATGCCGCGCATCCGCCGCGCGACGACGGCGGGGGTCAGGAAATTGTCGCGCAGGAACAGCGCGAGCGTGTCGCCGATCCGGTCCTTGTTGCGCGGGATGATCGCGGTATGCGGGATGGGCAGGCCCATCGGGTGCCGGAACAGCGCGGTGACCGCGAACCAGTCGGCCAGCCCGCCGACCATCGCCGCCTCGGCAAAGGCCTGGACGAAGCCGATGGCGGGGTGGAGGTGGACGGTGGCGCGCGCGGTGATGAACAACGCCGCCATCGCCACCAGCATCCCCGTCGCCACCAGCCGCATCCGCCGTGCGGGGTGCGGGGCGAATTCGCCTCTGGGCCGGGGGATGCGAAACAGCGTCATGGCCGTCCAACGGTTACGCCGCCGTTTCGTTCAGGCAAAGCCTTCTTTTGCCAGCCTCACTCGGCGGGGTGCGGATGGGCCGGCCTATCCTTGTCGTCGCCGGCCTTATAGGTCAGCAGACCCCGGCCCAGCCGCGGCCCGACCCAGCTTTCGATCCCGACCGCCAGGCTGAAAGTCGCCGGCACGATCACCAGCGTCAGCACCGTCGACAGCAGCAGGCCGCCGATCACGGTGATGCCCATGGGCGCGCGCCAGGCGCCATCGCCCGACAGCGCCAGCGCGGTCGGCACCATGCCCGCGACCATTGCGACCGTAGTCATGACGATCGGCTGGGCGCGCTTGTGCCCGGCATCCACGATCGCGTCGAACTTGGGCACGCCCTTCTCCATCTCCTCCAGCGCGAAGTCGATGACGAGGATCGAGTTTTTGGCGACGATGCCCAGCAACATCAGCAGGCCGATCAGCACCGGCATGGAAATGGGCTGCCCCGCGATATGTAGCGCCAGAGCGCCGCCCAACGGGGCGAGCAGCAGCGACCCCAAATTGACGAAGGGCGGCATGATCCGCTTATAGAGCAGCACCAGCACCGCCAGCACCAGCAGGATGCCGGATGCGACCGCGATCATGAAATTGGCCAGCATTTCCGCCTGGAACTTGCTGTTACCCGCCTCGATCTTCTGAAGACCCTGAATCTTCCCGTCATTGATCGCCTTCATCAGCGGCAGCGCGTCGATCTTTTTCGTCGCCTGGCTGGTGACGATGCCGGGCGCCAGGTCCGCGCCCACGACGATACGGCGAATCTGGTTGTACCGGCGGATCTGCGTCGGTCCCGCGCCGAAATGGATGTCGGCTACGACCTTGAGCGGCACCGATCCGCCGCTGACGGTTGGCACCGGCATGTTCTGGATCGTCGCGATATCCTTGCGGCTGTCCTCGGCGATCGACACGCGGATCGGGATCTGGCGGTCGGACAGCGAGAATTTGGCGCTGTTCTGGTCGATGTCGCCGATCGTCGCGATGCGGATCGACTGGCTGAGCGCGGCCGTGGTCACGCCCAGGCTGGCGGCCAGGTCCAGACGCGGGGTGATGATGATTTCGGGCCGCTGCATGTCGCCCTGCACGCGCGGCGCGCGCAGTTCGGGGATGCGCGCCATTTCCGCCACCAGCTGATTGGCCGTCTGCTCCAGCTTTTCCGGGTCATCGGAGCCGAACATCATGATGATGTCGCGGCCGAAACCGCCGCCCGATTGCGACTGGAAATTGACCCGCGCATCGGCGACGGTCTGGAATTGCGGCGCGATCTTGCGCTCCCAATCGACCGAACTGATCGGGCGCGTCTTTTTGAGGGTCAGGAAAATATCGGCCGTGGTCGGCTCGATATCGGCGAAAGCGGCCTCCACTACGTCGGTGTCGGCCGCCAGCATCTCGGCGACCTTGCGGGTGATGGCGGTTGTCTGCGCCAACGTGCTGCCCGGCACCGTTTCGATCTTCACCTGGCTGAAATCGGTGTTGGTGACCGGCTGGAACGTCATCGGCAGCGTCGCGAAGGCGATGATCGTGGCGACGAACGCCAATGCGCCGATGCCCACGGTCCACATGCGATGGTCCAGGAACAGGGCGGTGAAGCGCCGCCAGCCGCCCCGCGCGCGATGGGCGATCGCCCGGCGCTCGTCGAGCGACCAGCGCAGCACGCTCATATAGCGGTCCATCATCCAGCCTTCGCCATGGCTTTCCTCGCCATGGGCTTTGAGGAAATAAGCGGCGATCATCGGCGTGATGAGGCGGGCGACCGCCAGGCTCATCAGCACCGACACGACGACGGTCATGCCGAACTGGATGAAGAACTGGCCCGATATGCCGGGCATCAGGGCGACCGGCAGGAACACCGCGACGATCGCCATGGTGGTGGCCAGAACGGCCAGGCCGATCTCGTCCGCCGCATCGATCGACGCCTGATAAGCGGATTTGCCCATGCGCATATGGCGCACGATATTTTCGATCTCCACGATGGCGTCATCGACCAGCACGCCCGCGACAAGGCTGAGCGCCAGCAGCGAAATGCCGTTCAGCGTGAAGCCCATCATCTCCATGAACCAGAAGGTCGGGATCGCCGACAGCGGGATCGCCAGCGCCGAAATCATCGTCGCGCGCCAGTCGCGCAGGAACAGGAAGACGATGACGACCGCCAGCACCGCGCCTTCGATCATCGCTGCCATGGCCGAATGATATTGTTCCTTGGTATATTCGACGCTGGTGTAGAGCTGCTTGAACTGGACCTTGGGATTTTCGGCCTTCAGCTTGTCCAGCACCTTCATCGATTCGTCATAGACAGTGACGTCTGAAGAACCTTTCGCCTTTTCCAGGCTGAAGCTGGTGACCTGCCGGCCGTTCATCAGGGCCAGGCTGCGCTGTTCGGCATACATGTCGCGCACTTGCGCGATGTCGGCCAGCTTGACCGTGCGGGCGCCGCTGATCGCGATCTGGGTCGCGCCCAGATCGCGGGCGTTGCGGGCGTTGCCCAGCACGCGGATCGACTGTTCGGCGCCGGCGATTTCGGTGCGGCCGCCCGCCGCGTTCAGGTTGACCTGGTTGAGTTGCTGATTGACCTGCGCGGCGGTGATGCCGAAGGCTTGCAGCTTGGCGGGGTCCAGAATGACGCGGATTTCCCGGCTGACGCCGCCGCCGCGATTGACCGCGGCCATGCCGCTGATCGACAGCAGCCGCTTGGCGACCGTGTTATCGACATACCAGGATAGTTCCTCCAGCGTCATATCGGTGGCTTCGGCGCTGAAATAGGCGATCGGGCCGCCATCGATGTCGATGCGCTGGACCTGCGGTTCCAAAATGCCGTCGGGCAGATCGCTGCGAATCTGGTCGACGGCGTTCTTGACGTCGTTGACGGCGCGATCGACCGGCGTGCCGATCTGGAACTGGACGTTAGTCAGCGACCGGCCTTCGGATGCGAACGAGGTGATTTCGTCCACGCCGCTGATGCCGCGCACCGCCGCCTCGACCCGTTGGGTGACCTGCGTTTCCAACTCGGTCGGCGCGGCCCCCGGCTGCGACACGGTTACGCTGACCATGGGGAAGCTGACGTCGGGGTTGTTGTTGACGTCCATCCGCATGAAACTGACGATGCCCGCCAGCATCAGCGCGGCGAACAGCACGAGCGGCGTCACCGGGTTGCGGATGGCCCATGCGGAAATGTTGCGAAAATTCATGACGGGCTTCCTTCACCGGACGCGCTGGCGCGTCCGTCCAACCTGTGCCGGACGCAGCATCGCGTCCCATTCAACCTGCTCGCCGCGCCGGTGGCGCGCATCCTGCCATTTAGGGACGCGCGCGGCCGGTGTCGGCCGCGTCTGTCTCCTAACGGGTCTTCAACAATTCCGGTTTCACCTTCTGCCCCGGCGCCAGGAATGCGCCGGCGGAGGTGACGATGCTTTCCGCGCCGTCGATCCCGCTGGTCACGGCGACCCCGGCGTCGGACACCTGGCCCACGGTCACGGCGCGGCGCTCCACCTGATTCTTGGCGTTGACGACGTAGACATAGCTGCCTTTGGCGTCGCTCTGCACCGCCGATTCGGGCAGCAGGGGCGCGCTGCCCGATCCGCTGGTGATGGTCGCGGAAGCGAAGCCGCCCGGCCGAATCGCCGGATTATAGGGGATGGCGATGCGCGCGATGCCCTGGCGGGTCTGGGGATCGACCACCGGCGACACCTGCCAGATGCGGCCGGCGAACTGGTCGCTATGGCCGATCGGCGTCACCATGGCGCTGTTGCCTGGACGCAGCGTCGCCAAGTCGCCCTCGGCCACCTGCGCCTGCAATTCCATCTCGCCATCCTTGGCCAGGCGGAACAGGACGGCGCCGCCCGCCTGAACGATCTGGCCCGGTTCGACCGCGCGGGTCAGGACCAGGCCGGACGCGGGCGCGCGAATGTCCAGCCGACCGGTGCGCGCGCGCTGTTCGGCAAGCTGCGCGGCGGCGACATTGACGCGCGCCGCCGCCGCGTCGCGGGTCGCGGTGCGCTGGTCGATGTCGGCGGCGCTGATGAAACCGCGACCGACCAGCGCCTTGGCGCGGTCGAGCTGGGCCTGGGCGAGCTTCGCGTCGGCGCGGGCCACCTCCACCTGCGCAGCGAGCGATCGGACCTGTTCGACCTGGACCGACCGTTCGATGATCGCCAGCGGCTGGCCGGCGCGCACCCAGTCGCCTGGCTGCACCAGCACCCGCGAAACCATGCCGCCTTCGCCGACGACGCCCACCGGCATGTCGATCCTCGCGGCCAGCGACCCGGTCGCCGTGACGGTGCGGGCGACGACCGACTGGCCGGGCCGAATGACGGTGACGACCGGCGCCTGCGCTGCCGGGGCGGCGGGAGCGGCCGCCGTGTCGCCGCGCATAGATATCCAGGCGGCTGCGGCGACGAGCAGCACGGCGACGCCGCCGCCGATCAGCAGCAGGCGTTTGCGCCGTCGGCGCGCCTCATCTTCGTCGATGACGACCATCGAGTCGCCCACCAGCTGGGTTTCGTAGTTCATGCCGCTCTCGTCTCTCCGGCGCATCGCCATTTCGGCAACTGTGTTATATGAATATAGCACCGCTCTCAACCCCCAATATCATGGTTCAAAGGGGAACGGCAAAGCGATATTGCGGGGCGGATGGAGGGTGGAGTGCGACGCGCCGTTCGTCTATGCTGAAGCACGCATATTGACTTGCCGAATCCGCCAGTCGTGGCGCAGCGGCGACGCCATGCTGGAGAGGAGCGCGCCATGGATTTGCTGGGGTGGATCGTCGTCGGCTTGTTGACCGGAGCCTTGGCCAAGCTGATCATGCCCGGTCGCGATCCGGGCGGCTGTATCGTCACCATATTGCTGGGCATAGCCGGGGCGTTGCTGGCCGGCTTCGTCGGGCGGCTCGCCGGTGTCTATGCGCCCGGCGAGCGCGCCGGCTTCATCGCCGCTATTTTGGGCGCAATCGCGGTGCTGGCGCTCTATCGCTTTTTCGCCGCGCGGCGTTGAAAAGGCGTAAAAAAAAGGGCCGCGCCATGGCGCGGCCCTTTTGTATGTGCGGGATGTGCTGTTAACGCATCGACCCGCGACGAACCAGATTGACGATCGCCAGCAGGATGATCGCGCCGACCAGCGACACTAGGAAGCTGTACAGCGTCAGGCCGTCATTGATCGAGCCGCCGCTGAAGATCAGGCCGCCGATGAATGCGCCGACGATGCCGACCACGATGTTGAGCAGGATGCCCTGCTGCGCATCGGTCCGCATCACCATGCTGGCGAGCCAGCCAATGACGCCGCCGACGATAAGCCACAAGATAATGCCCATGTTACTCTCCTTGACCACGCCCCCAGCGGGTTGGGTGCTGTCTTAACGGAAGAGAAGGCGTCCCGTTCCACGGTGCAAAAAATGATTCCGGGCTAGAAACCATCTTGGCTTTGCGCCGTTTTGCGCGCCCCCGCGGCGGTCGCGGACGGGGGGCAAGTAAAAGGGCCGCCGGATCGGCATCCGGCGGCCCTTTTCGATCATGGGCTGGCGGCCTGGCGGCCGGTCAGTATTTCTGCTGCCGCTCGTAAAGCGACTTGTAATATTGGATGCGGGTCACGCGCAGGCCGTGCATCCCCGATCGATCTACCGCGCGCTGCCAACTGGCGAATTCCTCCAGCGTCAGATTATAGCGCGCGCACGCCTCGTCCACGCTCAACAGGCCGCCATTCACCGCAGCGACCACTTCCGCCTTGCGCCGCACCACCCAGCGGGTGGTGTCGGCTGGCGGCAGGCTGTCGAGGGTAAGGGGTTCCCCGAGCGGCCCGACGACCTGAGCCGGTTTGATTTTCTGGTTCTCGATCATTCTAACCCTCAAAGTGCGGCACTGGCGTTACCGAATTCAACCGTGAAACCTTTATCTGCGTCAGCCCTGAAGAACGGCTAAAGCCCAACGGTAAACACAGCCTTCATCATTCATGCCCCCTGGCTAAACGGCTCGCGATCAACGGGTGGAAACTTCCCGCGAGACGCACGGCTTCGATCTTGCCGCCGGAACGTGGCGCGAAAATGCCCGCCAGTTCCTGGACCCAGTCGTCGCTTCCGCCCTGCCCCCGCAGGACGCCCGCTACCGCCTGCGCGGTCGGACTGGCCGCCTGCGCGGCCGCCGTAGCGGCCCGCAGGAATGGCCAGGCCGGCACGCGCGGCCGGCTGAAGGGTCTGGGGGAGCCAGGCTTCAGCCCGCCACCCCGAAGGAAACTCAGATCCATGGCCCCTGTGTAGGGGGTAATGAATAAGGGTCGGTAAACTCGGCGACGCTTTCGTGACTCGTCCGACCCGCGTTTCGCGTCGATCCGTCCCGATTATGGCCAAAGCGGCGCTACCTTTTGTTAACTTTTGCGCCGCGGCCGTCGCTGCATTATAGGGCCGCCCATGCAGCCTCAGTTTCAGCTCCCCCAATTCCAGCTTTCTGGCCCGCTCGCCCAGCGGCGCATCGTCGTCGCCATGTCGGGCGGCGTGGACAGCAGCGTCGTCGCCGCGCTCGCCGCCAAGACCGGCGCCGAAGTCATCGGCGTGACGCTCCAGCTTTACGATCATGGCGCGGCGGTGGGCCGCACCGGCAGTTGCTGCGCCGGGCAGGATATTCGCGATGCGCGCGCGGTCGCCGACCGCATCGGCATCGCCCATTATGTCTTTGATTATGAAACCGCCTTTCGCGATTCGGTGATCGCCGACTTTGCCGATGAATATATGGCCGGCCGAACGCCCATCCCCTGCGTGAAGTGCAATATGGGGGTGAAGTTCACCGACCTGTTCCAGATTGCGCGCGACCTGGGTGCCGACTGCCTGGCTACCGGCCATTATGTCCAGCGGGTCGAGGGCGCACACGGCGCGGAACTGCACCGCGCCGCCGATCCCGCCCGCGACCAGAGCTATTTTCTCTTCGCCACGACTCAGGCGCAGCTCGACTATCTGCGTTTCCCTCTGGGCGGCCTGCCCAAGCCGCAGGTGCGCGAAATTGCCGCCGAACTGGGTCTTTCGGTGGCGTTGAAGCCCGACAGCCAGGACATCTGCTTCGTGCCGGACGGCGATTATGCCAAGATCGTGCGCAAACTGCGCCCCGATGCGGACGAGGGCGGCGACATCGTCCATATCGACGGCCGGGTGCTGGGCCGGCACAAGGGGATGATCCACTTCACCGTCGGCCAGCGCAAGGGGCTGGACATCGGCGGCCAGCCCGACCCGCTCTATGTCGTGCGTCTGGATGCGGCGGCCAAGCGGGTGATCGTGGGGCCGAAAGCGGCGCTTGCCGTGTCGGGCGCGGTGCTGAGCGACATCAACTGGCTGGGCGGCGACTTCACCGGCCCGCTGACCGCCAAGGTACGCTCCATGGCGAAGCCCGTCCCCGCGCGGCTGGATGGCGATCGCCTGCTCTTCGACGCCCCCGAATATGGCGTCGCGCCGGGGCAGGCGGCGGTGCTGTATGCCGGCGAGCGAGTGCTGGGCGGCGGCTGGATCGCCAGCACCCAGGCGGCGATGGCCGAAGCGGCGTGATGCAACAGGATTGGGATCAGCGTCAAAATTGGCTCGTCATTGGAACGGCCTATCGCGTCGCCAGTGATGCGCCGATCGACGATCTGACGAATATTTTTCTGGAGATGCTCCCTCCAGCCCCTCTCCCTTGAGGGAGAGGGTTGCGCAGCCTTGGCGAGCGGAGCGAGCTTAGGCGAAGCTGGGTGAGGGGGGCGCCGCTCGATCGGCATGGGTTCGCTGCACCCGTGCCCCCTCATCCAACTCCGCCTAACTTCGCTTCGCTCTGTAAGGCTCCATATCCTTCTCCCCAAGGGAGAAGGTTTGTTGATATCCCCCAAACCTTGCCCTTTTACGCCCCCGCGCGTAAGGCCCGCGCGTCATGACTCGCCCGCTCACCTTCGCCATCCCCAAGGGCCGCATCCTCGATGAAGCGCTGCCCCTGCTCGCCAAAGCCGGTATCGAGCCGGAGGCGGAGTTTCACGACAAGAAGAGCCGCGCGCTGCGCTTCGCCACCAACCGGCCCGACGTGTCGATCATCCGCGTGCGCGCGTTCGACGTCGCCACCTTCGTCGCCCATGGCGCGGCGCAGATCGGCATCGTCGGCTCCGACGTGGTCGAGGAGTTCAACTATTCCGAACTCTACGCGCCGGTCGACCTCGACATCGGCCATTGCCGCCTGTCGGTCGCCGAGCCGGTCGACGCTGCTGACGAGGATCAGGCTGCGATGAGCCATGTCCGCGTCGCGACCAAATATCCGCACCTCACCCGCCGCTATTATGAAGCGCGGGGATTGCAGGCGGAATGCGTGAAATTGAACGGCGCGATGGAACTGGCCCCCTCGCTCGGCCTGTCGCGCCGGATCGTCGATCTCGTGTCGTCGGGCGCGACGCTGAAAGCCAACGGCCTCATCGAAACCGACATCATCATGCAGATCAGCGCCCGCCTGATCGTCAACCGCGCCGCCTACAAGATGCGTTCTGCCGAACTCTCGCCATTGGTGGAGGCGTTCCGCGCCGCCGTGGGGGTGCAGGATGCCGCTTAGGCTCGATAGTCGAGACGCCGGTTTCGCCGCCGCCTTCACCGCCTTGGTCGATGACCGCCGCGAAGCGGACGAGGATGTGTCGCGCGACGTTACCGCGATCCTGAAGGCCGTGCGCGCCGGGGGCGACGCCGCGCTCGCCGACTATACCCAGCGTTTCGACCGCCATGACCTGGACGTCAGCGGCTGGGCGGTGACGACGGCGGAAACCCGCGCTGCGCTCGATGGCCTCTCTACGGAACTCCGCGACGCGCTCGAACTCGCCGCGGCGCGCATCACCACCTATCATGAAAAGCAGCGTCCGCAGGACAGCGACGGCGTGGACAGCGCGGGCGTCCGCCTCGGCGCGCGCTGGAGCGCGGTCGATGCCGCCGGCCTTTATGTGCCGGGCGGCCGCGCCGCCTATCCCAGCTCGCTGCTGATGAACGTCATTCCCGCCAAGGTCGCGGGCGTCCGCCGCATCGCCATGGTCACGCCCACTCCCAATGGAGAGATCAACCCGCTCGTCCTGGCCGCAGCCCAGATTGCGGGGATCGAGGAAATCTGGCGGGTCGGCGGCGCGCAGGCGGTCGCCGCGCTCGCCTATGGCACCGACCGGATCAGCCCGGTGGACGTCATCACCGGCCCCGGCAACGCCTGGGTCGCCGAAGCCAAGCGGCAACTTTATGGCGTGGTCGGCATCGACATGGTCGCCGGCCCGTCCGAGATCGTCGTCGTCGCCGATGGCAAGAACGACCCGGAATGGACCGCCGCAGACCTGCTTAGCCAGTCGGAACATGACCCGACCAGCCAGTCTATTCTGTTCACCGACGACGCGGCCTTCGCCGACGCGGTCGCGCAAGCTGTCGATCGCCAGATTCCGGCGCTCTCCACCAGCGCGGTCGCCCGCACCAGCTGGGACGCCAATGGCGCGATCATCCTGGTCCGCGACCTGGATGAAGCCATGCCGCTGGTCGACCGTCTTGCGCCCGAACATCTCGAACTCGCGGTGGACGATCCCGACCGCTATTTCGCGCAGGTGCGCCATGCCGGCTCCGTGTTCCTCGGCCGCATGACGCCCGAAGCGGTGGGCGATTATGTCGCCGGGCCGAACCATGTGCTGCCGACCGGCCGCCGCGCCCGTTTCTCATCGGGTCTGTCGGTGCTCGATTTCATGAAGCGCACCAGCTTCCTCAGCCTCGACGCCGCGGCGATCGGCGCGATCGGCCCCGCCGCTGTCGCGCTGGCGCGGGCGGAAGGCTTGCCCGCCCACGCTGCTTCGGTGGCGTTGCGCCTCAAAAAGACATAGGGACATATAATGAACGACCGCTCCAAATCCCGCTCCGCCGCGCGACTCGCCGCGGTCCAGGCGCTCTATCAGCTCGAAATGGAGGGTACGCCCGTCCATGTCCTGCTGCACGAATTCCACCAACATCGCCTGGGCGCCACGATCGAGGACGTCACCTACGCCCCGGCGGAGGAGCCTTTCTTCGACGATGTCGTGACTGGCGTGGACAAGCGCCGCGACGAGATCGACGCGCTGATCGCCGCCCGCCTGTCGAGCGGCTGGAGCCTTGACCGGCTCGACAAGCCGATGCGCCAGATTCTGCGCGCGGGCACCTATGAACTGCTGGCCCGCGCCGATGTCGGCACCGGCACCGTCATCAGCGAATATGTCGATGTCGCCCACGCCTTCTACGACAAGCGCGAGTCCGGCTTCGTCAACGGCCTGCTCGACGGCGTGTCGAAGGATGTGCGGACGTAAATCCCATACCGAGCGGAGCGCGGGCATTTCGCGCCGCGCGATGATGGGCTTCGACTTCGCTCAGCCTGAACGGTAGGATGACCCATGTCCGCCGAATCCCGCTTCCTCACCCTGTTGCGCCTGCTGGCGAACGATCCCGCGGCGCAGGGGCTGGTCGACGATGTCGCTATCCTGCCGGTCGGCGACGCCCGCCTGATCCTGACCAGCGACACGATGGTCGAGGGCGTCCATTATCTGCCCACCGATCCGCCCGCCGAGATCGGCTGGAAACTCGCCGCGGTGAATCTGTCCGATCTCGCCGCCAAGGGCGCGAAGCCGGTCGGTTGCCTGCTGAACTACGCCTTGTCCGGCAACGATGCGTGGGATGAGGCCTTCGTCGCGGGGCTGGGCGAGGCGCTCGACCGCCACGCCATGCCGCTGCTGGGCGGGGACACGGTCAAGATGCCCGCCGGATCGGCCCGCAGCTACAGCCTGACCGCGATCGGCGAGGCGACTGGCGCCGTCCCCACCCGCAACGGGGCGCAGCCGGGCGACCGGCTCTATCTCACCGGCCCGGTCGGCGACGCTGGCATTGGCCTCGCCCTCGCCAGCGCCGATCCGGCAGCGACCGGGCCGCTGGTGGAGGCCTATCGCCGCCCGCGCCCGCGCCTGGCGGAAGGCGCGCTGCTCGCGCCCCATGCGACCGCGATGATGGATGTGTCGGACGGCCTGCTGATCGACGCATCGCGCATGGGCCAAGCGAGCGGCGTCGCGATCACCATCGACCACATTCCGCTGTCCCCGGCGCTGGAGCGGGTGCGCGGCGCCAGCACCGCGGTCCAGATCGCCGCGGCGCGGGCGGGCGACGATTATGAACTGCTCTTCACCCTGCCGCGCGGGCTGACCCCGCCGGTGCGGGCCATCCCGGTCGGCCATGTCGCGGAAGGATCGGGCCTGACGCTGATGATCGACGGCGCGGTCATCCCGTTGCCCGACTCGCTCGGCTGGGAACATGGCTAAGCCTTAACTGCCGCCCAGCACATTGATGGTGAAGGCCAATATGCCCAAGTTGAACAGGAAAGCCGCCAGGCACTGGAACAACACCGTCCGGCGCATCGCGGTCGCCGTCACCGACACGTCGGACGTCTGGAAGGTCATGCCCAGGGTGAAGGCGAAATAGAGGAAATCCCAATAGCCCGGCTCGTCCTCCTCCGGGAAATCCAGTCCGCCCCGATCTTTCCCGCTCTTGTCCGGCAGATAGAATATATGGGCATAATGCATCGCATAGACGAGGTTGGAAAAAAGCCAGGCGATCAGCAAAGTCGCCAGCAGCAGCGCGATCATCGCCCCGTTCGGCCCGCCGTGCTGACTGATCGCCACCCCCACCGCGACCAGGATCACCAGGCTGACGATCGCGGTCAACAATAGCATCAGTTCGCGATTGGCGTCGTTGGACGCGGCATTTTTGCGCATCGTGGCGGGCACCGCGCCGATCAGCGGCGCCACCGCGATCATGAAGGCGATGGCGGCGAGGTCGAACCCCGCCATCACCGCTTCATGCCACGGCATCCACAAGGCCAGCGGCGCGACCAGCGCCAGCAGCGCCAGGAACATGCCATAACGCCAGGGGAAGAGGGACGAGGACCGCATGGCCCGCATCAAAGGCGCAGCCGCGCCATCTGGCAAGCGCTTAAAGAACCGCCGCGATCAGCCCCAGCGCCTGCGCCTCATTCGCCTCCATATACCAGTTTTCCGGCGCCCGCTGGAGCAGTTGCTCCATGGTCACCTGCGATCCCAGGATCAGGTTGGCGAAGCCTTCATTCTGGATCGCGATCGACGATTCGATCTCGTTCAGCGTCGCCTTCAGGGTCGCGATGCAGGTGGAAAGCGGGCCGGCCAACTGGATATTCTTGGTGATGACCCGCTCGTGGATCATCAGCCGGGTGCCGCGCGTCAGATAACGATTTTCGGTCGCAAAGAAGCTCATGAAGGTCGCTCCGGCGGAATAGACCGCGGTGCGCCCCATGAACACCAGCCGCCGGTCGGGATAGAGTTCGGAATGAAAGCGGATATCCTCGCCCATCAGCCGGGCGATCTCCGGGTCGCCGCCCAGAGTGGACAGCTCCACCACGACCAGCCCCTGTTGCGGAGCGGTGGAGAGGCAATTCTTGAAATGCAGATACATGCCATGGTCGACCACGCCCGACAGCATGATCGCGGGAAATTCGAAATCCTTGGGGGAAAGCAGGGGGGCTGTCATTTGCATCTGTTCGTCCTTGAATCGATAAAGTCGCGCTGCACTACGCACGGGACAGCAAAAGGTGCCGCGCTTTTGACTGGCGCGGGGCGCGACAGGCTGTAAAGAACAGATCATGACCAAAGGGCGGGACGCCGAAGGGCAGGGCAGATGATCGCGAAACTCAAAGGGTTGCTGGACAGCACCGGCATCGACCATGCCATCATCGACGTGGGCGGGGTGGGCTATCTGGTCGGCGCGTCCTCGCGCACGCTGGCGGCGCTGGGGTCGGTCGGCGAAGCGGTGACGATCCACACCGAAATGCTGGTCGCGGCGGACTCGATCCGGCTGGTCGGCTTCGCCCGCGCCGAGGAACGCGACTGGTATCGGCTGCTCACCCATGTGCAAGGGGTGGGATCGCGCGTCGCGCTGGCGATCCTGTCCGCGCTCGAACCGCTGGAACTGCACCGCGCCGTGGCGATGGGGGACAAGGCGATGATCGCGCGCGCCAACGGCGTCGGCCCCAAACTCGCCCAGCGCATCGTCAACGAATTGAAGGACAAGATCGGCACCGCGCCCGCCGGCGGCCCGATCGGCATCGGCGGCTTGGCCGCGCTCCCGACTGGCGGGTTCGCCGCCGACGCCCTGTCGGCGCTCCAGAATCTGGGCTTCAAACCGCATGAGGCCAGCACTGCCGTCGCCGCCGCCGAAGAGGAACTGGGCGACAATGCCAGTCTCGACGCGCTGGTCAGATTGGCGTTGCGGAAGGCGGCGAAGTGACGGACGATGATCGCCTCCTCACCCCCGCGCGTCGTCCCGAAGATGTCGACGCGGCGCTGCGTCCGAAATCGCTCGACGAATTTATCGGCCAGCAGGCGGCGCGCGAAAATCTGCGCATCTTCATCCAGGCGGCGCGGTCGCGCGGGGATGCGCTCGACCATGTGCTGTTCTTCGGCCCGCCGGGCCTGGGCAAGACCACGCTGGCGCAGATCGTCGCGAAGGAAATGGGCGTGGGCTTTCGCGCGACGTCCGGCCCGGTCATCGCCAAGTCGGGCGATCTGGCCGCCTTGCTCACCAATCTGGACGAGGGTGACGTCCTGTTCGTGGATGAAATCCACCGGCTCAGTCCCGCGGTCGAGGAAGTTCTCTATCCCGCGATGGAGGATCGGGCGCTCGACCTGATGATCGGGGAGGGGCCGTCCGCTCGCTCCGTCCGCATCGACCTGCCGCGCTTCACCCTGGTCGGCGCTACCACGCGGCAGGGGCTGCTCACCACGCCGCTGCGCGACCGATTCGGCATCCCGGTGCGGCTGCAATTCTACACGGTGGACGAACTGGAACTGGTCGTGCGCCGCGCCGCGCGGCTGCTTGACCTTGCCATCACATCCGACGGCGCGGTCGAGATCGCCCGCCGATCGCGCGGCACCCCGCGCATCGCCGGTCGCCTGCTGCGCCGGGTGCGCGATTTCGCCAATGTCGCGGGTGTGGCCGCGGTCGATGCGAAGGTCGCCGACGCCTCGCTCATGCGGCTGGAGGTCGATCATCTCGGCCTCGACCTGATGGACCGGCGTTACCTGATGATGATCGCCGATATCTATCGCGGCGGGCCGGTGGGTGTCGAAACGCTCGCCGCGGGACTTTCCGAAGCGCGCGACACGATCGAGGAGGTGGTCGAACCCTATCTGATCCAGCTCGGTCTTATCGCCCGGACTGCGCGTGGCCGCTGCCTCAACGGGCCGGGCTGGAAGCATCTGGGCCTCAATCCGCCGCAGGATGTCCAGAACGGGCTTTTTGACTGAGACACCCGTCAAAGTCCTTGGCCGTTACGGCAGGGCGACGCTATAGCCTTGCCGAACGCTCAGGCGCGCGTCAGATGCGCCGGAAACCGCAGGAGTCGAGCCTTGAGGGCCATTGAGAAATTTCCCAACCTCGTCACCATGTTCTTCGCCCGCGCGGCGGAAAAGGGGGATGCGCCCTTTCTTTGGCATAAGAGCGGCGGCGCCTGGCATAGCCAGAGTTGGGCAGAGGTCGCGCGGCAGGTCGCGTCGCTCGCCGCCGCCTTGAAGGCGCAGGGTCTGAAGCCCGGCGATCCGGTGATGCTGGTCAGCGAAAACCGGCCGGAATTCTGCATCGCCGACCTGGCGATCATGGCGGCGGGGTGCATCGCCGTGCCGACCTACACCACCAACACGACGCGCGATCACCAGCATATCCTCACCGATAGCGGCGCCCGCGCGGTGATCGTGTCGACCGCCAAGTTGGCGCAGGCGCTGATGCCCGCGGTCGTCCGGTCGCAGGTCGGCTTCGTCATCGGCATCGAGCCGCTGCGCGGGGCGCAGGGGACGTCCACCTGCCATTTATGGCGCGAGCTTCTGGCGACGCATCCGGCCGACGTGGACGCCATTGCCGCGGCCCAGTGCGCGACTCGCAACGACCAGGCCTGCATCATCTACACCAGCGGCACCGGCGGCGCCCCGCGCGGGGTGATGCAGCATCATGGCGCGATCCTGGCCAATGTAGAGGGCGCGGGCACGATCGTAGCGGAGGATTTCGGCTGGGGCGATGAGGTGTTCCTGTCCTTTCTGCCGCTGTCCCACGCCTATGAACATAGCGGCGGTCAGTTCCTCCCCATCCTGCTGGGCGGGCAGATCTATTATGCCGAAGGGCTGGAGAAGCTCGCCAGTAATATCGAGGAAGCGCGGCCGACCATCATGGTCGTGGTCCCGCGTCTGTTCGAAGTGCTGCGTACCCGCATCATCAAGTCGATCGAGAAGCAGGGAAAATTCCCAACCTATCTGCTGGCCCAGGCGTTGCGCATCGCGGCCAAGGAGCAAGCAGGCAAGGGTTCGGTGCTCGATCTGCCGATGAAACTATTGCTGTCGCGCACTCTGATCCCCAAGATTCGCGCGCGCTTTGGCGGGCGGATGAAGGCATTGGTGTCGGGCGGGGCGCCGCTTAACCCGGATGTCGGCCTGTTCTTCCACGCCATGGGGCTGACCCTGCTCCAGGGTTATGGCCAGACCGAAGCGGGGCCGGTGGTCAGTTGCAATCGCCCGCGAGCGGGCATCGCGATGGACACGGTCGGCCCGCCGCTTGACGGGGTGGAGGTAAAGATCGCCGAGGATGGCGAGATATTGGTCCGCGGCGAACTGGTCATGCACGGCTATTGGCGCAACCCGGCGGAAACCGAAAAGGCGCTCCAGGATGGCTGGCTCCACACCGGCGACATCGGCGAATTCGACGCGAAGGGCCGCATTCGCATCACCGACCGCAAGAAGGATCTGATCGTCAACGACAAGGGCGACAATGTCTCGCCGCAAAAGGTCGAGGGGATGCTGACGCTCCAGAGCGAGATCGGCCAGGCGATGGTCCATGGCGATCGCCGCCCCTATCTGGTCGGCTTGATCGTGCCCGACGCCGAATGGACCCGCGAATGGGCGGCGGCGCAGGGCGTGGCGGTGGACGGGGTGGAGACGAACCCGGCCTATATGGCAGCGCTGCGCGCGGCGGTGGACCGGGTGAACGCCGACCTGTCGGTGCTGGAGCGCGTCCGCCGCTTCATCCTGGCCGATGAGCCGTTCGGAATCGACAATGAGGAAATGACGCCGTCGATGAAGATCAGGCGGCATGTGATCCGCAAGCGGTACGCCGACCGGCTGGACGCGCTGTATAAGGGGTGAAGGGTCAGGCGGCGCGGGGAACGATGCGATCCAGTTCCCCGTTCAGCGCACGCTTCGCTTCGAGCAGTTCATAATCGATTTGGAGGCCGAGGAAAAAGCCTTCCGACATGCGGAAATAGCGCGCAAGGCGCAGGTCCAGTTCGCCGTCCATCGGCCGATCGCCGTCGATCACCGTTTGCACGCGCTCAACGGACAGGCCGATCGCAGCGGCCAAGTCGGCAGCCGTCATGCCCAGCGGCTCCATGAATTCCAGCCACAGCATTTCGCCGGCATGGGCGTTGTGCAGCCAATCGGGATTAGTGGTAATCGGTGATTTCGACATTGTGCGCGTGTCCGTTCTTCCAAACGAAGCATATACGCCATTGCATGTTGATGGAAATTGAATGTTGCCCGGCCCGGTCGCTGCTCAACGGGTGGAGCCGATTACTAGGCGGATTGCGCAGGTCGTCGAGGGTTCGCGCACGGTTGAGCAGCTTCAATTTATAAAGTGCGCGATCCTGAATGTTGGGTGGCAATTTGCGGCTGCGCTGGCCGTGCCAGATTTTCTCTGCTTCGGGGTCATCGATGCTGCGAATCACGGCTTGCTCTCTTCTAAAGACCAAGCCTTCTAATAATCACGCTGCCGCGGTGGTCCAGTAGGTCGCGCCCGCCGCGACATAGGCAGTGCAAACAGATAGCCCACCATGAACAGCGGTCATGGAAAAGCGGAGCCTTGTATCAAAGACTGCTTTGCGAACGCCAAGCTGGCGAGGGTCGAATGTCGCTGTCGAAGTCATTTATCACCGCCCAAATTTCTTCTGCGTCTTCCCGTACCGCATCTTCCGCGTTCCCGGCTTGCCCTCGGTCGCCCGCCCCCTTGGCGCCGCGACCTGCTGATCCACCGGCAACCCCAGCTCCTCCGCCTCCAGTTTCCTGATTTCGTCGCGAATCCGCCCGGCTTCCTCGAACTCCAGGTCGGCCGCCGCCGCGCGCATCTTCTTTTCCAGGTCCTCGATATGGGCGCGCAGATTGTGGCCCACCAGATGCGGGCGATCCTCCAGCCCCGTATCGACCGTCACCTGATCGCGGCTGGACACATGGGCGATGATGTCGCCGATGTTGCGCTTGATCGTGGTCGGCGTGATGCCATGTTCGAGGTTGTAGGCTTCCTGCTTTTCGCGCCGCCGCCCGGTTTCGTTGAGCGCGCGCTCCATCGATCCGGTGATGCGGTCGGCATAGAGGATCACGCGCCCCTCCACATTGCGCGCGGCGCGGCCGATCGTCTGGATCAGAGAGGTTTCGGAGCGCAAAAAGCCCTCCTTGTCCGCATCCAAAATCGCGACCAGCCCGCATTCGGGGATATCCAATCCCTCGCGCAGCAGGTTGATGCCGATCAGCACGTCATAGACGCCCAGCCGCAAATCGCGGATCAGTTCGATCCGCTCCAGCGTCTCGACGTCGCTGTGCATATAGCGGACCTTGATGCCCGCCTCGTGCATGAACTCGGTCAAATCCTCGGCCATCCGTTTGGTCAGCGTCGTGACGAGCGTGCGATAGCCCTGCGCCGCGACCTTGCGGCACTCGTTGATAAGGTCGTCGACCTGATCTTCCACCGGCTTGATTTCGACCGGCGGGTCGATGAGGCCGGTGGGGCGGATCACCTGTTCGGAAAACACGCCGCCGGTCTGTTCCATTTCCCACGGACCGGGGGTCGCGGAGACGCTGACCGTCTGCGGCCGCATCGCATCCCATTCGTTGAAACGCAGCGGCCGGTTGTCGATGCAACTGGGCAGGCGGAAACCATATTCGGCCAGGTTGATCTTGCGCCGGTGGTCGCCACGCGCCATTGCGCCGATCTGCGGCACGGTCTGGTGGCTTTCGTCCACGAACAGCAGGGCATTTTCAGGCAGATATTCGAACAGGGTCGGCGGCGGTTCGCCCGGAAGGCGGCCGGTCAGGAAGCGGGAATAATTCTCGATCCCCGCGCAACTGCCTGTCGCGGCGATCATCTCCAGATCGAAATTGGTGCGCTGCTCCAGCCGCTGCGCCTCCAGCAGCTTGCCCTCCGCCTCCAGTTCCTTCAACCGCTCGGTCAGTTCGTGCCGGATTGCCTCCATCGCCTGCTTGAGCGTCGGGCCGGGGGTGACATGGTGCGAATTGGGGAACACCTTCACATAATCGAGGCTCGCCACCTTCTTGCCGCTCAGCGGGTCGAATTCGACAATCTCCTCAATTTCGTTGCCAAAGAAGCTGATGCGCCAGGCGGTATCCTCATAATGGGACGGGAAAATCTCCAGATTGTCGCCCTTTACGCGGAAATTGCCGCGCGCGAAGCCCGCATCGTTGCGCTTATATTGGAGCGCGACCAGCTTGCGGATAATCTCACGCTGGTCCTCGATCCCCCCCTTCGTCATCGTGAAAGTCATGGCAGAATAGGTTTCGACCGACCCGATGCCATAGAGGCAGGATACTGACGCGACGATGATGCAATCGTCTCGCTCCAGCAGCGCGCGAGTGGCCGAATGGCGCATCCGGTCGATGCTCTCGTTTACGCTGCTTTCCTTCTCGATATAGGTGTCCGACCGCGCGACATAGGCTTCGGGCTGGTAATAATCATAATAGCTGACGAAATATTCGACCGCATTGTCGGGGAAGAAGCTCTTGAACTCGCCGTACAACTGCGCCGCCAAAATCTTGTTGGGCGCCAGGATCAGCGCAGGACGCTGCAACGCCTCGATCACCTTGGCCATGGTGAAGGTCTTGCCCGATCCGGTGACGCCCAGCAGAACCTGGTCCCGCTCCCCGGCCAGCGCCTGCTCGACCAGTTCGGGAATAGCGGTCCGCTGGTCGCCCGACGGTTCATAGTCGCTGACCAAAGTGAAGGGCCGGCCGCCCTCGCTCTTTTCGGGGCGGGCCGGGCGATGGGGCACGAAGCCTGCGCCAGTTTCCGGTTCATCGAGCGTGGTGCGGATCTGAATCGACATGGGGCGAATATGGGGTCTTTGGGCCGGGACGCAATCGGGATCAGGGCTTCAGCTCGAACGCGGTCTTGGGCATGGGCGGAAAGATGACCGGCTTGTCGCCGAAACGGGCGCGCAGGGCGGCCTGGCGGCGTTCGTCATCGATCACTGCGACATCCACCTCGTCGGAATATCGGAAGCTGACGTCGAACTTCCCGTCCTTGATCTCATATTCCATGATCGACCAGCGCTTGATGCCGCCTTCGTCGGACTCGACCTACCAGGCTTCCCAAGGAAGGAACGAACAAAACAAGAGCTTATAATCCTTGCATCC
Source organism: Sphingobium cupriresistens LL01 (assembly GCF_001046645.1). Taxonomy (NCBI): domain Bacteria; kingdom Pseudomonadati; phylum Pseudomonadota; class Alphaproteobacteria; order Sphingomonadales; family Sphingobiaceae; genus Sphingobium; species Sphingobium cupriresistens. Next base: position 491,764 of record NZ_KQ130435.1, on the reverse strand, counting down.
CGTCATTGAACCCCCGCGCGGCGCTGTTATGATCGGGGCGAGGGCAGGGAAAACAGGGAGGAATGATGATGCGCCGGACAGTCTTGACGCTTGCGGTTCTGACGATCGGCCTCGCTGCCTGCAGCGAAAAGCCCGGCGACAAAACGGGCGATATCGCCGCCACCGACGCCATGAGCAAGCAGGAGGTGAAGGCGCAGGTCGACAAGGTGCAACTCAAACCCGGCCAGTGGGAGGGCCGCTTCACCGTCAAGGATCTGGACCTGGGCGACATGCCCGGCGCGCCCGCGAACATGAAGGAGCAGATGAAGAGCGCGATGAACCAGACCGCGCTTAAATATTGCGTCACGCCGGAGCAGGCCGCCAATCCGAGCGGCGAGATGTTCGCCGGCCAGGAGAATAAGAACTGCACCTATGGCGGGTTCGAGGCGAAAGGCGGCGCGGTGCAGGGGCAGGTGTCGTGCAAGTCGGAGGGCGGCACGATGAACGCCACCATGTCCGGCACCTATGCGCCGGAAAACTATGCGATGGATATGGACATGAAGATGGTCGGCGGCCCGCAGGGCATGACCATGGCGATGACCGCCCGGTCGGAGGGCAAGTGGATCGGACCGGCGTGCGTGGCTGACAAATGATCGCGGCGTGCCATGGCTGAGGCCGCGGCCGCCCCGATTCCCACGCCTCACTCGCCTCCACGATAATCGGGGACATGCGTCATTTCCGCTTGCGCTTTGGCGATGGCGGGTAGAGCCTTGGCGCCGTTCCGATCAGAGAACAGCGACAGGACAGGGGACGAGGATATGCGCATGAAACTGCTGGCGGCGCCGCTGCTTGGATTGACCCTTGGCCTTGGCGCCTGTGGCGGCGATCCGGCCCCCGCGCCCCAGGCGGAGGAAGCGCCGGTGCTGATGCAGGCGGGCGAATGGACGATTATCCGCAAGACCACCGGCTACAATACGCCCACCGTCACGCCAGCCGAATATCAGGCGGCGCTCAAGCAGATCGGCGAGGATAAATTATGCGTCGCCGTGAATGCGCAGGGCGTGCCCGATGCGGATGCGCTGGCGGGCAAGGAGGGCACGGCTTGCACCTACAAGGATAAGATGGTGCGCAAGGGGCGGTTGATCGCCACCCTGTCCTGCACCGCGGGGTCCGGCACGTCGGAAATCGTGGTGGAGGGCAATTATACCGCCGACACGCTGACGCTGGGCACCACCATGACCAAGATGCAGGGCGGCAACGCGGTGTTGCGCACAACTCATGACATCACCGGCAAGCGGACGGGGGATTGCCCCAAACCGGGCTGAAACCGAGCGCCGGGGTGGTTGAACCCCGACGCCTATTCCAGCGCCCGGATGGCCCGATCGTCACACCGCTTCGGCCCGATCGGCACCGCACTGACCGTGGGCACTGGCAGCGACTGGCCGATCCGTAACGGGGCGAAGCGCTTGCGCGCGATCCCCGCGCAGCGCAGCGCCAGTTCCAGCATCCGGGGCGGCGTGTCCCATTGTTCGTAGGACAGGCGGAACGTCCCCCAGTGGATCGGGATCGCGGTCGACGCGCCCAGCCGCTGGAAAACGTCCACAGCTTGTAATGGGCCGATATGCGCATCCGACCGCATCTGGCCCTTCCAGAAGCGAAACGCGCCTATTGGGATCAGCGCCAGCCGGATCGGGCCATAGCGCCGGGCTTGCATGGGCCATCCCATATCGCCCGCCCCGGTGTCGCCGGCAAAGAAGATATTGCCCGCCCGCGTCTCGATCACGAAACTCGACCAGAGCGCCCGGTTGCGATCCGCGCCCCAGCGGCTGCCCCAATGATGGTTGCGGGTCACATGCACCTGATAATCGGGGCAATGCTCGTAGCTGCCGCACTGGATCACCGCTTGGGGGGCGAGGCCGTTCAACGCCGCGCCGCTGACCGACTGCCCCCAGTCCAGCGCCGTCGCCGGAATGCCGTGCGCCTTTAGGATGCTGTCATTGCCCAGGCTGGTGACGATCTTGGGCCGGTCCCGCTCCCACAGTCTTTTCAGCGTGGGCAGGTCCATATGGTCGTAATGATTGTGGCTGAGCAGGATCAGATCGATTTTCGGCAGGTCGTCGAACTTTATGCCCGGCCGCGCGATCCGCTTCGGGCCGAGCGGGGGGAGGGGGCTGGCATAGTCGGACCAGATCGGATCGGTCAGGATGTTGAGCCCCGCCGCCTGCACAAGCACGGTCGCATGGCCGACCCAGGTCGCCACCATGCCCCGCGGCGCGGCGAAGGGGGCGGGTCGGGCGGGCTTGACCGCGATTCCCAGCGGCCATTCCGGCCGGTCGTCATTACCGATCAGCCAGCGCGCGATGAAGCCCTGCCGACTGGCGCCGGGAGGCGCGGGTACGTCGATCGCCCCATCGGGATTGAAAAAATGCGCGCCGTCATAATGGCGGCTGACCGGTCCCTGATAATAGATGCGGTCGAGGAAAGGCGGAACGATCGTCACCGCCAGGCATAGGGCGATCACGGCGAACAGCAGCGCGATCCCTGCGCCCCGGACGATGCTGACAAGGCGACCCATGGCTGCTCCTGAAGATGACGACAGCGACATAGCGCAAGGCGACGATGGAGCAAGGGCGGAGGTTGGTTATAGGGGGTTGGACGCCATCACAGACATCGCCATGCTCAAGAGGGCCGCCTTTGTTTGTGCGCCGTTGCTCGACTGACCTGTCGTTGCTTCAGCTCTGATCCTGATAGGCCATTTGCAATATGCCCCAGTGGCGACCCTTCACATGGATGGATGCGATCACCTGTTTCAGCAGGATGACGTCGCCCTGCGCGGTCAGGCGGCGATAGGCCTTGATGCAGAAGGGTTTGGTGATCTTCGCCTGCTCGCGCGTGTCGGGAAAGTCGAAGATCACGCCCTGGCGCGCATGTTCCAGATTCCAGCTGTCGTCGCCGGGGCGCTGCCGCTGCGCGCGTTCCGGCATGGCGACCGCGCCATAGGCGTTGCGGTCGGTGAAGGTCATGCCGAACAGGCCGGGGAAGGTGCGGGCCTTTTCCTGCGCGGTGCGCGCGGCGGGCAGCATCGCCTCCTGCACCGGGTGGGTGAAGAGCGGCGGATTGGTGCCGGTGATGGGCGCATAATAGTCGCTGAAGATCGCCGCCTCGCTGACCGCGCCCGCGTCGATCGCGCGCTCGATCGCGCGACCGACCTGCTGCGCGCTCTCCAGGCTGAAACGGATATAGGGCGAATCGGGAATATCGACGCCGCTTTCGGCCAGATATTGCAGCAATTCGTTGGTGTCGTCGCTGGCGGTGGAGACGCGGCCCGACAGGCGCTGCAGCCCGTCGGCATTGTCGGTAGACGTGCTGGCGAGCGCGGCCAGCCCGCCGCGAATCTCACCGGCTGATCCCACCATCGACGCGATTCGTTCGGCCACCGCCTCGCTATTGTTCGACAGCCCCTGCATCAGCGTGCCCAGCCGATCGACCAGCGCCTCGATATTCTTGGTGTCGTTGAGCGCGGTGCGCGCGGTCTGCGCGCCATGTGTGATGCTGGCCAACATGCCGCCTGCTTCACCGGTCAGCGCCGCGATCGACTGCTCGATCGTATGGGTCGCCGCCGCCGTTTCCTGCGCCAGTTTCTTCACTTCTGACGCGACCACGGCGAAGCCGCGCCCCGCGTCGCCGGCGCGCGCCGCCTCGATCGTGGCGTTGAGCGCGAGAAGATTGGTCTGGCTGGCGATGCCGCTGATGACGCTGGTGACATGCGCTACGGTCTTGAGCGCCTCGCCAAAGCCGTCCAGCCGCGCATGGATGAGGCTCACCTGGTCGATCAGGCCAACGAAATTATGATTGGCTGTTGAAAGCTGCCGCCCCGAATCGTCGATGATGCCGCGGGCGGCCACTGCCTGCACGCGGGCTTCCTGCCCGGCCATCGCGACGCTGTCGCCGTCGCGCGACAATTGCGCGGCCGCGCCGCTGATCGCCTCGATCGTGCGCGCCTGGTGCGTCACCCGATCGGCCAGTTCGCTGATGTCCGCCTGCAAATCAAGCGTGCGGATGCCCAAATCGCCAGACAATTTGGCGACCTTCATCACCGCTCTGGCGACGTTCTCGGAGTGCGCTTCTTTTCCCACATAAACAGGGCTAACAGCCCATGGTAAAGGAAAGCTTAGCGATGCGGCGCGCGTTCAAAGCGCGCCCATCAACGCCAGCGCCACGCCGACGACGACCAGCAGCAGCCCGGCCGCCTCGCTTCCCCGCATCCGCTCCTTCAGGTAGAAATGGCCGAACGCCATAGTGAAGGCGACCTCGACCTGACCCACGATCCGCACCAGCGCCACCGGCGCGGTGGCGAAGCCCGCGAACCAGCAGGCGCTGCCCAGCGCGGACAGCAATCCGACCTGTCCCGACACCCGCCAGCTTGCAAGCACCCGCCGCATCTCGCCCGGCTCGCGCGCCATCAGCCAGGCGCCCTGCATCAGCGTCTGGACCAGCACCGTGGCGACCAGCACCAGCAGCGCGGCGAGAATGCGGTCGTCCCCGCCCACCGCCTGCGTCGCCCGGCGGATGCCGATCGCGGTCAGCGCGAAGAAAAGTCCCGACGCCATGCCCGCCTTCGCTGCCGGTTGCCCCAGCGCGCGCAGGAAATCGCCCGGCCCCATGCGCTTGCCCCCGGCGGACAGCAGCATCACGCCGGTCACGCCGCAGCCGATCCCGGCCCAGGCCAGTGGATGCAGCCGTTCGCCCAGCAGCAGGAAAGACAGGATGGCCCCCTGAACCGCCTCCGTCTTGGAATAAGCGGTGCCGACCACGAAATTGCGATGCTTGAACGCGGCGATCAGCAAATTGGTGGCGACGATCTGCGCCAGCCCGCCGCCGACGCAGAAGAGCAGGAATGTCGGCGCTATAGCGGGCAGCGATGCGGGGACGAGCAGGGCATAGCCGCCGAGCAGCAACAAGGTGAAAGGGATGCCGTAGAGATAGCGGACCAGCCCCGCCGCATTGATCGACAGGCTGTGGCTGACGCGCCGCTGGATCGCTGTGCGCCAAGCCTGCACGGCCCCGGCGATCAGCGTTGCGGGCAACCAGATCGGGGATGTGATCATGCCCGCCCTATACAGGGTGGACACAGCCCGTCACCCCATCATCACGAGGAAGGTGAAGAAGAGCGACAGCGACACGCAGGCAAAGCCGTAAAGCAGAGGCAGCCGCCAGAGCGCCCCCATCCGCGAGAGCGCATAGGCGTCCTTGAACTGGCGATACATATGCCAGATGGCGAAGAGCAGCAGCGCCAGCGTCACCAGCCCGCTGGTCGCATGGACCGTCGTCAGGACCATCGACAGCGAAAAGAGCAGCGACATGAAGGCGATCGAATAGGTGATATAGATCGCATGATCGTACATTTTGTAGCGGCGGTTGAAGGGGAAGAGCAGCCAGATGAAGGGCAGCGAAATCAGGATCAGCGCCCAGGAAAATTTATAGGCGTTGGCCTTGAGCTTGTAATAAGCGAATTCGGGATTCTTGGCCGCCGCGCTGATGGCCGTGCCGACGGTCTGCGCCACGCCGCCATTTACGCCTTCGCCCCTCAGAGCGTCGGTCAGGCCGCTCGCCATGGTCAGGCCCTGCCGCTCCTCGCGCGCTTCAACCAGATTTTCGGTCAGCGCCGCCTTGCGTGCCGCCGACAGGCCTGGCGCCGCCAGCTTGGCCTCGATCTTGGCGATCTGCGCGTCGGCTTTGGCCTCTTCCTGCTTCAGTTCGGCGATCTCGCCCTTGTCCATCTGCACCATTTTCCCGGCTTCCGGGCCATGGCTGGTGAGCGAGAAGATCGCGTACATCAGGAAAGCGGAAAACAGGAACAGGGCGAAGGGCGACACGAATTTCGCACGCTCGCCGTGAATATAGCGCCGCGTCAGATGACCCGGCCGCAGCGCCAGTTCAGGCAGGGTGGTCCATATCTTGCCCTCGAAATGCAGCACGCCATGGGCCAGATCATGGCCGATCGCGCCGAAGCTGCGATGCAGATGCGCCGCCTGACCGCATTGCGCGCAATAATTGCCGTTGATCGCCGCCCCGCAATTGAGGCACCCGCCATGGCCGGCGTCATGCGCTTCGCCATGGCCCGGCTCGACCGCGCGCGCCAGCATCCCCCCAGTGATCGCGTCACCCGCCGCTTCGATTTCCCCTGTCATGGATCGGGAGACTATCAGCGGTGTATGACGGATGCCAGACGGCTTGATCGGCTGGTATCAGCTCGGCTTCGCGCCGGGCGGCAATGCGTGGGGGAAACCCTTTCGCCCCATGGTCCAGTTCGCTTCCATCCGCACCAGCGGATTGGGCGCGCACCAGATTTCGCCCGAATCGGTCAGGCCGGTCACCCAGATCAGATTATGTTCCTGCCCATAATCGATGACGGCCAGGGCATAGCCTTTTCCCTTGCCCTCGACATGGACGGGCAGGGGCGGATCGAGTTGGGTAAAGGACATGGGCGCTGCTCCGGCGGTATGAGGCTGCCGGTGACAATGCGGGATGAGGGGGCGAGTTCCGGTGTCGGCAGGGGACTTGATCGGGGTTAGCGTGATTCTTCAAACCCTCCCCATCTGGCGACGGAGAGGGTTGATGAGGGTCACGCGCCTTCGAGCAGTTTCTCGCGCTTGATCTTCTCCTGCCAGACCAGCGGGGCAAGGTGATGGACATTCTGTCCTTCGCTGTCGACCGCCACTGTCACCGGCATGTCCTGCACGTCGAACTCGTAGATCGCCTCCATGCCCAGATCTTCAAAGCCCACGACCCTGGCGCCCTTGATCGCGCGCGCGACCAGATAGGCCGCGCCGCCGACCGCCATCAGATAGGCGCTTTTATGCTTGGCGATCGCCGCGGTCGCCGCCACGCCGCGCTCGGCCTTGCCGACGCAACTGAGCAGGCCCTGTTCCAGCATCATGTCCATGAAGCTGTCCATGCGGGTCGCGGTGGTGGGACCGGCCGGGCCGACCACTTCGTCGCCGACCGGATCGACCGGGCCGACATAATAGATCACGCGGCCCTTGAAATCGACCGGCAGGCTCTCGCCCTTGGCCAGCATGTCCTTGATCCGCTTGTGCGCGGCGTCGCGCCCGGTCAGCATCTTGCCGTTGAGCAACAGCCGGTCGCCATGCTTCCAGCTTTGCACGATTTCCGGCGTCAGGGCGTTCAGATCGACGCTGATCGCTTCCTTGCTCGGTGCCCAGTTCACGTCGGGCCATTCGGAAATCTTCGGCGCTTCCAGATAGGCCGGGCCGGACCCGTCGAGCGTGAAATGCGCGTGGCGCGTCGCGGCGCAATTGGGGATCATCGCCACGGGCTTGCCCGCCGCATGGCAGGGATAGTCATGGATTTTGACGTCGAGGATGGTGGAAAGCCCGCCCAGACCCTGCGCGCCGATGCCCAGAGCATTGACCTTGTCGAAAATCTCGATCCGCATCTCTTCGATCTTGTTCTGCGGCCCGCGGAGCTTCAATTCGCCCATGTCGATGGGCTCCATCAGGCTTTCCTTGGCCAGCGCCACCGCCTTTTCCGCGGTGCCGCCGATGCCGATGCCCAACATGCCGGGCGGGCACCAGCCTGCGCCCATCTGCGGGATCATCTCCAGCACCCAATCGACGATCGAATCGCTGGGGTTCATCATCTTGAACTTGGTCTTATTCTCCGACCCGCCGCCCTTGGCCGCAACGTCGATGACGACCTTGTTGCCCGGCACCATTTCGACGTTCAGCACGCAGGGCGTGTTGTCCTTGGTGTTCTGCCGCGCAAAGGCGGGATCGCGCAGGATCGACGCGCGCAGGCGGTTTTCCGGGTTCAGATAGGCCTTGCGCACGCCGTCATCGACGATCTCCTGCATCGAACGGCTGTTATCGTCCAGCCGGCAGTCCATGCCCCATTTGATAAAGACGTTGACGATGCCGGTGTCCTGGCAGATCGGGCGATGCCCTTCCGCGCACATGCGGCTGTTGGTCAGGATCTGGGCGATGGCGTCCTTGGCCGCCGGATTGGCTTCGGCGTCATAGGCTTTGCCCAGCGCGCGGATATAATCCATCGGATGATAATAGCTGATGAACTGGAGCGCGTCGGCCACGCTCTCGATCAGGTCGGCGGTTTTGATGAGCGTCATCTACCCTGGTCCTTATCTGCGGCCCGCCTCTGCACAGCGGGTCCATGCAGGCGCGGCTATAGGCATTTGGCCGTTCAAGTCCAGAAGGCGCCGAATCTGGAGGATGCCGGAGATTCCACTACCGCGCGACCCGATCAGCCGCGCGCCGCATCCAGCAGTCGCCGGAACCATCCGGCCCGACGCGGCGCAGGATCGACCTCTTCCGTTTCGACGTCTACCGGCAGCAGCCGGAAATCCCAGCTCGTGCCGGTGCGCACGACGCGTGCGGGCACCCCGGCCGCCACGCATTGCGCCGGCACGGACTTGCTCACCAACGCACGCGCGGCGATGACGCTGCCCGCGCCGATGCTGCATCCCTTCAGGATCGCGGCGCCATCCCCCACCCAGACCCGATCGCCTATTTGGACGTTTCCACCCGGATTGATGCGCCGCCCGCTGGCGACGTCAACCACCGAATGCATGTCGCTGACCGTGATCCATGTGCCGCCCGCGAACAGGGACCCGTTGCCGATGCTGATGTCGAAGGACTCATGGCACTGCATGTTGCAGGTCCAGGTAAAGCCGGTCAGGTCGCCGATCGACACGGTGGAGTCGCGGACAGTGTGGATGGTGATCGCCCCCAGCCGGCAACCATTGCCGATGCGAACGGCGCAGCCGTCGCCTATCGTCAGGTTGATCTGCGCGGCGTAGCAGTCCGCGCCGATCTCGATCGACCCGCCCTTGCCCGTGAAGGTGACGACGCCGCCTTGGTTGGCAAGGAAATCTTCGGGAATGCGGACATCATTATCTGGCGCATTGCGGATCTGGACGGGCATGGGCGAATAGTCTCTGCGTTAACGGTTTGGACCGTCCGTCTGTGCGGCCGCCCTTGTGGGCGACGCTGTAGTCGCGATTCGGGCACCTCGTCCATCCCCGCCCTTTCTCTGCTCATGCGAAGGGGAAGAGGCGCCACCATGGCTCTTTCTCTTCCAGCACGCGGGCAAAGCTGGGTCGCGCCTCCAGCCGCGCCAGATAGGCGGCGAGCACCGGAAAATCCGTACCCAGCGGCACGATCTTGTCGGCATAAAAGATCGCCGGGGCGGCGGCGCAGTCGGCCAGGGTGAAGGCGTCGCCCACCGCCCAGCGCCGCCCGGCCATCCGCTCCTCGATCAGCGCATAGGCCTTGGACAGCAGATCGTGCGCCTGCGCCACGCCCAGCGAATCGCGCTGCGCTTCCGGCCGCAGCCGGTCGGCCACGATCGCCTGCATCGGCGCCATGACATAATTGTCGAACAACCGATCCATCAACCGCACCTCCAGCGCGGCATCGGGATCGGCGGGGATGGGGCGGAAGGTGCCGGCCTCATGCTGGGCGAGATATTCGATGATGATGCTCGCTTCACCGATTGTGGCGTCGCGCGCCGGATCACGCAGCAGCGGAAATTTGCCGATCGGCCACAGCGTCATCCATTCCTGCGCGACGTCCGCTTCCTCCAGAGTCCGGGCGGCAAAGGGTGCGCCATTTTCGTAGAACGCGATCAGAACTTTCCAGCAATAGGAGGAGAGGGGGTGATAATAGAGAATCATCGGGCGTTCTCCGTATAACAGCAATATCTGCACATTTGGCAGCAGCCGGGCATGGCGCGCCCCGTCCATGGCGGGCGGCGCTGACGATCGATCGTCACAACCGTTTAGACCTCGGTCTGAATTTGGCTGACAAGCGAAATTTATTTTTCGGCCTGCATATCCCCCTTGCCTTTTTTGGGGGCAAGGCAAGTCCATGCGTCGCCTGCGCGCCTGACAGCGAAATGGCTTCCGTTGGCGATGCGCCGAGTCTTTCAATTGTCATTTACCCTCTTGCGCCTGCAACGGGCTATGGCACTATCTGTGGTATCGGGTTAACGGGGGTCACCCAACAGATTGTGATTGCGTCGCTGGTGAAATTTCCAGCGCGGGGGGATTCCTGCCCCTGCAATCGCTCGGTTGGGCCTTTTCCGTCCCCGGCGCGGTACGGTTCATGCTAGGATGCGCGGCTTGTCGCGACCCGCTTGACCGAATCGAACGGAACAGGAACATCGGGGGCTCGCATGGATTTTCGAGATAGTGGACAAGGTGCTGGCGACGTGGCGACTGTGATGGACGATCTTTTGGACGATATGAAGGCGCAGGCCTCAGCGGCGCCGGTGGAAGCGCGGGCCGAGCCGGAGGTGCTGACCTCCTCGACCGTGCAGGCGCGGCGCTTCCCCGTCGTAACCGATTCGTCGCGCGACGCGCTGCTGACGGAGTTCGGCAAGGATACGCTGAACGACCGCTATCTGTTGCCCGGCGAATCCTATCAGGATCTCTTCGCTCGCGTGGCGGCCGCCTATTCGGACGACGCCGCCCACGCCCAGCGCGTCTATGACTATATTTCGCGCCTCTGGTTCATGCCCGCGACGCCGGTCCTGTCGAACGGCGGCACTGGCCGTGGCCTGCCGATCAGCTGCTATCTCAACAGCGTGGACGACAGCCTGGAAGGCATCGTCAACACCTGGAACGAGAATGTCTGGCTCGCCTCGCGCGGCGGCGGTATCGGCACCTATTGGGGCAATGTCCGCGGCATCGGCGAACCGGTCGGCCTCAACGGCAAGACCAGCGGCATCATTCCCTTCGTCCGGGTGATGGATTCGCTGACCCTGGCGATCAGCCAGGGGTCGCTGCGCCGTGGTTCGGCCGCCTGCTATCTCGACGTCTCCCATCCGGAGATCGAGGAGTTCCTGGAAATCCGCAAGACGTCGGGCGATTTCAACCGTAAGGCGCTCAACCTCCACCATGGCGTCCTGCTGACCGACGAGTTTATGGAAGCGGTGCGCGACGGCGCGGACTTCCATCTGCGCAGCCCCAAGGATCAGTCGATCCGCGGCACGGTCAACGCCCGCGCCCTGTTCCAGAAGCTGGTCGAAGTACGGCTGGCCACCGGCGAGCCCTATATCGTGTTCAACGACACGGTGAACCGCATGATGCCCAAACATCATCGCGATCTGGGCCTCAAAGTATCGACCTCCAACCTCTGCTCGGAAATCACGCTGCCCACCGGCCGCGACCATCTGGGCAATGATCGCACGGCGGTCTGCTGCCTGTCGTCGATGAACCTGGAAACCTGGGACGAATGGAAGGATCATCCGACCTTTGCCGAGGATATCATGCGCTTCCTCGACAATGTGTTGCAGGATTATATCGACCGCGCCCCGCCCGAAATGGCGCGCGCCAAATATAGCGCGATGCGCGAACGCTCGGTCGGCCTGGGCGTCATGGGCTTCCACAGCTTCCTCCAGGCGCGTGGGCTTCCCTTCGAAGGCGCGATGGCCAAGTCGTGGAACCTGCGCATCTTCAAGCATATCAACGCCCAGGTGAACGAAGCGTCGATGATGCTGGCGCAGGAGCGGGGTCCGTGCCCCGACGCCGCCGATCAGGGCGTGATGGAACGCTTTTCCTGCAAGATGGCGATCGCGCCGACCGCGTCGATTTCCATCATCTGCGGCGGCACGTCGGCCTGTATCGAACCGATCCCGGCGAACATCTACACCCACAAGACGCTGTCGGGCAGCTTCTCGATCAAGAATCCCTATCTGGAAAAGCTGCTGGTCGCCAAGGCGAAGGACAGCAGCGCGGTGTGGAACTCGATCCTGGAAAAGGGCGGCTCGGTCCAGCATCTCGACTTCCTGAGCCAGGAAGAAAAGGACACGTTCAAGACCAGCTTCGAGATCGACCAGCGCTGGCTGCTCGAACTGGCCGCCGACCGCACGCCCTATATCGACCAGGCGCAGTCGCTGAACCTGTTCATCCCGGCTGATGTGGAAAAATGGGATCTGCTCATGCTCCACTTCCGCGCCTGGGAACTGGGCATCAAGTCGCTCTACTATCTGCGGTCGAAATCGGTCCAGCGCGCGGGCTTCGCCGGCGGCGTGGAGGCCGACAATACGATCGACGCACCCAAGTTCGAAATCGGCGAGACCACCGACTATGATGAGTGCCTCGCCTGTCAATAAGGGTTTGACGCCGGGCGCGACGGCCTATGCCGCCGCGCCCGCGCATTCAGGCTTCTTCTTCGAACGTCACCGCGACGTCGGCATTGGCGGAAAGCCGCACCGTGCCGTCATCCTCGACTGCCGCGATCAGGCCCTGGCTGATATAATGATGATGCCCCTTATGGCTGCCTTCCCCGCTGTCCTTCTTGGTCAGCTTGATCCGGTCACCGTCCATATGGTCGACGGTGCCGACATGGACGCCATCGGCGCCGATCACTTCGGCATGTTCCTGAATGCTGCTGAGGTCGACCATGATATTTCTCCTGTGCGGGGGGTAGCGACGTCTCAACGTCCCGTCCCCGCCCGGGTTGCAACCGCCCTTCATTCGTAACGATTTCGCCCGGAGTTCCGTCCCATGCCCCTTCTTCAAGCCTCCAAGGTGTACAAGCCCTTCGAATATCCCTGGGCCTATGAATATTGGAAGCGCCAGCAACAGCTGCACTGGCTGCCCGAAGAAGTGCCCTTGGGTGAGGATTGCCGCGACTGGGCGCAGAAGCTGTCCGACCATGAGCGCAACCTGCTGACGCAGATTTTCCGCTTCTTCACCCAGGCCGACGTGGAGGTGCAGGATTGCTACCACGAAAAATATGGCCGCGTGTTCAAGCCGACCGAGGTCAAGATGATGCTGACCGCGTTTAGCAACATGGAAACCGTCCACATCGCCGCTTACTCGCATCTGCTCGACACGATCGGGATGCCCGAAAGCGAATATAGCGCTTTCATGCAGTATAAGGAGATGAAGGACAAACACGACTATCTGCAGCAGTTCGGCGTCGACACGGACGAGGATATCGCCCGCACGCTCGCCATGTTCGGCGGCTTTACCGAAGGGCTGCAGCTCTTCGCCTCCTTCGCGATGCTGATGAACTTCCCGCGCTTCAACAAGATGAAGGGCATGGGGCAGATCGTCACCTGGTCGATCCGCGACGAAACGCTCCATTGCGAAGGCATCATCAAGCTGTTCCACGCCTTCTGCGCGGAACGCAACTGCCTGACCCCGGCGGTCAAGGACGACATCATGGACATGTGCCAGAAGACGGTGCGGATCGAGGACGCCTTCGTCGATCTGGTCTTCGAAATGGGGCCGGTGCCCGGCATGACGCCCAAGGACATCAAGAAATATGTCCGCTACATCGCCGACTGGCGCCTGGGCCAGCTGGGCCTCAAGCCCATCTACATGATCGACGAGCATCCGCTGCCCTGGCTCGCCCCGCTGTTGAACGGCGTCGAGCACGCGAACTTCTTCGAAACCCGCGCGACCGAATATTCGAAGGGCGCGACGCGCGGCCAGTGGAATGACGTCTGGGACGCCTTCGACCGCCGCCAGAAGGTCAAGGGCAGCGACGCGGCCAACACCGACGAAAGCGACCCGGACATGTTCAAGGCGGCGGGCATCGCGGCGGAGTGACAATGATCGAAGGTGGCGCCGATGCGATGGCGCCACCTTTACGCTTCCAATATGCCTCTGACGGCGGGACCGGCGTTTTGCGTCCATAACGGACCCATCTTCCGCCAAAATGGCGAAATCCGCTTTATGCTCGCCCCATGACCGAGCCAGCCCCGCCCCCTCACACGTCCCGCCGCCACAGCTATATCTGCAATGTCTGCGGCAGCGACCATGTCACGCGCGATGCCTGGGCGGCGTGGGACATGGCGGCGCAGCAATGGGTGCTGGAGGTCGTCTTCGACCAGTGCTGGTGTCATCGCTGCATGAGCGCCACGCGGCTCGACCGGGTCGTGCTGACCAGCCCGATCACCTTTGCCGCCCCCGATCCGGCCCCGATCCCACAAAGGACCGCGTCGCCGGGGTGAAGCTTCCTCAACCCCGCTCGCTTATCCTGCGCGCCATGTTCTTCGGCGTCCGCCTCCGCTCGCTCTTCACCAGCCGCTGGTTCGCGCTGCTCTGGGCGCTGCTGGTGATCCTGACCGCCATCCAGTTTGTCGGCTCCGGCGACGACAGTCCCGGCGCGCAGGACGACAACGCTGCCGCCGACGGCCTCACCAACGACCAGCGCGCCGCCCTCGCCAACGCGCTCTGACGCCGTTGGCGCTCTGGGCGCATCCGGCCGATCCCGTCCGCGCTGTCCTACATGCCGCCGCTACGCTATGCTCTGCCCGTTCCTTCGCATCGTCAGGCCGCATCCCGCCGCGCGAGGGGGAAATCGTCCTGCAAAAAACTTGCCATGATCGACAGGCATGAAGTTCCGGATGCCCGCGTCGCCGCTTTTCGTCCCTGTCTCCGGACTGAACGATGCGTTTTGTTCCGTTCATGCAACATCCCCTAATCTCACGGGTTCTACCGCCACGATACCCAGAGGGAAGGAGTCCCACCCGTGAGATTTTCGTTGCACAAGGCCATCGCCGCCTTGTCGCTTGGCGCGATGGCGCTGACCGGCATCGCCGCCACCCCGGCCTTCGCCCAGCCCGGCCATAATAATCGCGAACATCGCCAGGAGCGGCGCGAAGATCGTCGTGAATTTCGCCAGGAAAAGCGCGAGGATCGCCGCGACTTCAAGCAGGATCGCCGCGCCGACCGCCGTGATTTCCGCCAGGATCGTCGGGCCGACCGCCGCGATTGGCGCCAGGATCGCCGCGCGGACAATCGTCGCGCCGACTATCGCCGTCCCGGCCGCCCGGTCTACAGCTATGACTGGAACCGTCCCGATCCGCGCTATGGTCGTTCCTATCGGCCCGACCGCTATTATCGCACCGGCTACGCCCCGATCCGGGTCGATCGCCGCACTCGCATCTACCGCGGCTATGACGACCGCTATTATTGCCGCCGGTCGGACGGCACCACCGGCCTGATCGTCGGCGCGGCGCTGGGCGGCCTGCTCGGCAGCCAGATCGACCGCGGCCAGTCCAACGTCGCGGGCATCCTGATCGGCGGCGGCGCCGGCGCGCTGCTGGGCCGCGAAATCGACCGCGGCGGCGTCAACTGCCGCTAAGTCGGCACTAGCACCAGGGGTGGCGGCTGCCATCCCAGCGTCGGGCCAGTCCTTCGGCGACCAGTTGGTCGCCGATCGACTGGCCTCCGCGCGTCACGATCCGCAGGGCGCGACCATAGCGGTCGCTGTCGCGATCGCCGCTTTCCAGCGAAAAGGCACCGTCATTCATCAGCGCCTGCAACCGCTGCGTCGCGCGCGCGCCCAATTCGCCTTCCGCTGCGCAGCGCGGCCCATGAGTTTCGGGCGTATCGATGTCGGCGATGCGATATTTGTCGCCGCGGAACCAGAATGTGTCGCCATCGACCACGCAGTTGGTCCCGCCGCCGCTATGGCAGAAGCTGAAATCGGCCCGCAGGCCGTCGGCCGCAACCCCCGGCGCCGGCGCAGCGATCGGGGGCGGGTCGATCCGCGCGATCCAGTCCGGCCCGTACCAGCCAAGCAGCAAGCCCAGGCACAGCATATAGAGGAGCGCCGGCCCGCTAAATCCCGATCGGACCTGCCGGCCGCGCGCATATTTCTGTCTCGCCATGCCCCCGCTCTATCGAGCGTCCGGCAAACAGGGCGTTAAAGCCGATCCAGCTTTTCACCGATCCGGCGGCGATCCGATTTGACGCCGGTCAACGCCATGGCCCGGCGCGCTGCCATCCCGGTCGGGATCATCCGAAACGGCGCTTAAAGGATGAACGCCGTCGCGGGCGCCCGGCGCTATTCGTCCTCCTCGGTCGGCCCCATCTCTTCCTCTTCGTCATCCATTTGCGGCTCGCCGGCATAGGCGTCCATGTCGATCCGGCCGGACCGGTCCATCTCGGTCATCTTGTCGACCAGGTCGGGCGTGTCGTCGGGGATGATCTGCGCCGGGTTGGTACGCCCGCCATGCTCGCTTTCTTCGGCAAGGTCGGTGGAGCGCGCCCGCGCATCGTCCGCGACATCCTGCGCCTGGGTGCCGGCTTCGGCCTGTTCCTTATTGTCTTCCAGTTCGCGGTCGGGGGTAGGGCGGTCCATCGCATGTCTCCTTGGGGCCTGATGCCCGATCCTTCCCCAACGGCCTTGCGCGCCCGCCGTTCCGGGGAAATGACTGGACAGTCTTTCGTCAAGGAGGCAAAGGCCGCTCTGATCCTTTCGCACTGCAGCAGGAATCTCCCATGCCCCGCCAGCTCATTTCCTCCGGCTCGCCCTTTGAGGCGCAGGTCGGCTATTCGCGCGCCGTCGTCCAGGGCGACTGGTGCTTCGTCGCCGGCACCACCGGCGCCGATCCCGAAACCAAGGCCATGCCGGACGATGTGGTGGCGCAGGGCAGGAACGCGCTCAAGGTGATCGGCAAGGCGCTGGACGAGGCCGGCTTTGCTTTTGCCGATGTGGTGCGCGTGACCTATTATATCACCGACGCGGCCTATTGGGACGTGATGGGCGAGATTGCCGGCTCCGTGTTCGGCGACATCCGCCCTGCGGCCAGCTGCGTTATCGCCGGTCTCGTCAAGCCGGACATGAAGATCGAAATCGAAGTCACCGCCTTCAAAGGGTAACAGGAGCACCGCATCATGATTACCATGTATGGCATCAAAAATTGCGACACGATCAAGAAGGCCCGCAACTGGCTGGACAATGAACGGGTCAGCTACAGCTTCCACGATTATAAGGTCGCGGGCGTCGACAAGGCGAAGCTGGAAGAGTGGGTGATGGAACATGGCTGGGAAACCATCCTCAACCGGTCCGGCACCACCTTCAAGGCGCTGGATGCGGGCGACAAGGCGCATATCGACGCGGACAAGGCGATCCTGCTGATGATCACCAACCCCTCGATGATCAAGCGCCCGATCCTCGACACCGGCCGCGAAATACTCGTCGGGTTCAAGGCGACAATCTATGAAAATGCGGTTCAGGGCGTGAAGGCATGATCGGGCGGGGGCTGGCGCGCATCGGACTGTATCTGTTGATGAGCCTCATTCCCCTCTCTGCGGTTCAGGCCGAACCAATCCTGATCGCCCATCGTGGCGCCAGCGGCGAACGGCCCGAACATACGCTCGCCGCCTATGAGCGCGCGATCGACCAGGGGGCCGACTTTATCGAACCCGACCTGGTGTTGACCAAGGACGGCGTCCTGGTCGCCCGGCATGAAAATGAAATTGGCGGCACGACCGATGTCGCGGATCATCCCGAATTCGCCGATCGCAAGACAAGCAAGACGATCGACGGCGTCGCCATGACAGGCTGGTTCACCGAGGACTTCACCCTGGCCGAACTGCGCACCCTGCGCGCCCGCGAACGGCTGCCCGATGTGCGTCCCGCGAACAGGCGCTTTGACGATCTCTATCCGATCGCGACCTTCGAAGAGATATTGAAGCTGGTCCGCGCGAAGGAGGCCGAGGCCGGCCGTCGCATCGGCCTCTATCCCGAAACCAAGCATCCCAGCTATTTCGCGAGCCTCGGCCTGCCACATCAGGCGGCGCTGCTCGACCTGCTCGGCCGCTACGGCTATCAGAGCGAGGCCGACCCGGTGTTCATCCAGTCGTTCGAGGTCGGCAATTTGAAGGCCCTGCGCGCCGCATCGCGCCTGCGCCTCATCCAACTGGTCGATGCGGAGGGTGGCCCGACCGATCTGCCCGGCACGACCTATGCCGACATGCTGACGGTCCAGGGCCTCACCGACATCGCCACCTATGCCGACGGGCTCGGTCCGTCGGCGGCGCTGATCATCGCGCCCGAAGGCCCCACCGCGCTGGTTGGCCGCGCCCATGATGCGGGCCTGCAGGTGCATGTCTGGACGCTGCGGATGGAAAACATCTTCCTGCCCGCCCAATATCAGCGTGCCGACGACCCGCAGGGCCGTGGCGACTTCGCCTCCTGGGTCCGCGCCATTGCGGCCACCGGCGTCGATGGCGTCTTCAGCGATTTTCCGGGGCAGGCGAAGGCTGCGCTGGAGTCGGTGCGCTAATCAGTCATTCGTTCTTCACTCTGCCGGCTGCCGCACCGAAAACTTCTTTCTCTCTCGCCACGCTTGACTTGCCAAAGCGGGTGGGCGGGCGAATAACAGCCGCATGTTGTCCCAGAAGACCCGTTACGCCATCCGTGCGCTTCAGCATCTCGCCGATCGCTACCGCCAGGGTCCAGTGCCCCTCAACGATATTGCGACGCGCCAGAATATCCCGTCCAAATTCCTGACCGTGATCCTATCGGAACTGTCGCGGGAAGGACTGGTCGCGACCCAGCGGGGGCGGGACGGGGGCTATTGGCTGGCGCTGGCGCCGGTGGATGTCAGCTATGGCGACATCGTCCGGCTGACCCGCGGCTCGCTCGCGCTGACGCCCTGCGCCAGCCGCTTTGCGCATGAAAGCTGCACCAACTGCCTGCCCGAATCGGAATGTCGCCTGCACCGTGTGATGCTGCGCGTGCGCGACGAGACGGCCAAGGTGCTGGACAGCATCAGCCTGGCCGAACCGTTCGCGACGATGGATGAGGCCTGAGCCTTGCGCTCGCGCGTCACCTTCGCCACATCATTCCCATGACCATGCCGCCGCTCAAAGCCGTCCTGATCCCCGTCACTCCGTTGCAGCAGAATTGCACCCTCTTCTGGTGCACCGAAACGATGCGCGGCGCCTTTGTCGATCCGGGCGGCGATCTGCCGGTGCTCAAGAAGGCGGCCGCCGATAAGGGGGTAACGATCGAGAAGATCCTCGTCACCCATGGTCATATCGACCATTGCGGCCAAGCTGGCGTTCTGGCGCGCGACCTCAATGTCCCGATCGAGGGGCCGCATGAGGATGACCGTTTCTGGATCGACCGGTTGCCGCAGGATGGCGAGCGCTGGGGCGTGCCAGGCGAGAGTTTCGAGCCGGATCGCTGGCTGAGCGACGGCGATCGGGTGACGGTCGGCCATCTGACCTTCGATGTCTATCATTGTCCCGGCCACACGCCCGGCCATGTCGTCTTCCACCATGCGCCCAGCAAGCTGGCTATCGTCGGCGACGTGTTGTTCCAAGGCTCGATCGGCCGCACCGATTTCCCGCGCGGCAATCATCAGGATCTGATCGACGCGATCACCGGCAAGCTGTGGCCGCTGGGCGGCGAGACGGCGTTCGTGCCTGGCCATGGCCAGATGAGCAATTTCGCCCATGAACGCCGCACCAACCCCTTCGTCGCCGATTCGGTGCTGGCGGGTTGATTATCCCCGCGCCGCCATCGCCGGCGGCACTGGCATTTCCCGCGTCGCCATATAGGCGATCATCAGCGCCGCGATCGCCATCGCGACCATCACGCCCCAGGTCAGCAGCGCGCCGCCCGCGCGCCAGACCGTGGGCTTGTCCGCGTCCATGCCGAACGCATGAGCGACCCGCGCCACCACATAGACCAGGGCGCCGATCCACAGCCATAGGGACGCGCCCACGGCCATTTCGACCAGCGCGAAGAGGATCAGCACGATCGGCGTATATTCCACGAAATTGGCGTGCGCGCGCATCCGCCGCGCCAGCAGGTCGTTGCCCGCATCGCCATGCATCACCTTGTCGGCGATGCGAATCCGCGCGCAGCGAGTCGCGATCCACAGGTTAAGCAACGCGCAGGCGGCGGCAAAGGTCAGCGTGATCGGCAGCAGCATGGAATATCCCCTCGTTTCTAGCGCCATATCCTAGACCGCATGGGCAAGGGGGCAAGGCCAAAGGGAAAGGAAACCCTTGCGCCGCGGACAAAAAGCGCTATAGGCGCAGGGCTTCGCGATCACCGGGCCGCATGGGTCTGCGGCGCCGTTGGCGTCCGCTTTTCTGTTCGGAACTGGCCGGTCGCACAACTTGATATTATACGGAACAAGGTGCCGACATGGCTGTCCCCAAAAGGAAAACGTCCCCCTCCAAGCGCGGCATGCGCCGTAGCCACGATTCGCTGCGCGTCGAAGCATTTCAGGAATGCTCCAACTGCGGCGAATTGAAGCGTCCCCACAATCTGTGCGACGCCTGTGGGCATTATAACGGCCGCGAAATCGTCGCCGTCGGGGCGTAAGCCCATCCCCATCTCCGCAAAGGGGTGATCTTAAGTGTCCAGTCAGCCGCGAATCGCAGTCGACGCGATGGGCGGGGACGAAGGCGTGCGCGTGATGATGGCGGGCGTGGCTTTGGCCCGCCACCGTCATGATGGGCTCCGCTTCACCCTGTTTGGCGACGAGACGCAGATCAAGGCTGCGCTCGATCATCACCCGAATCTGCGGGCGGCGTCGGAAATCGTCCACGCCGACGCCGTGGTTGCGGGCTCCGACAAGCCGAGCGTGGCGATTCGCAAGAAAAGCAGCTCGATGAGCATGGCGATCGCGGCCGTGAAATCGGGCCAGGCGGGCGCCGCCGTGTCCGCCGGCAATACCGGTGCGCTGATGGCGATGGCGAAGCTGGCGCTGCGCACCATGCCGGGCGTCGATCGTCCTGCGCTGGCGGCCTTGCTGCCAACGCTGGGCGACAATGACGTCGTGATGCTGGACCTGGGCGCCAACACCGAATGCGACGCCCGCAACCTCGTCCAGTTCGCCGTGATGGGCGCGGCCTATTCGCGTATCGCCTTCGATCTTGAACGGCCGCGTGTGCGCTTGCTCAACATCGGCACCGAAGATCTCAAGGGCACCGACGAGATTCGCGAAGCCGCCGCCGTGCTGCGCAGCGCGACCAGCCTGCCGCTGCAATTTGACGGCTTCACCGAAGGCGACAAGATATCCCGTGGCGACGCCGACGTGATCGTGTGCGACGGATTTTCCGGCAATGTCGCCCTGAAAACGGCGGAGGGGACCGCCCGCTTCGTCACCGACGTGCTGCGCAAGGCGTTCACCAGTTCGATCCGCTCGAAGATCGGCTTCCTGATCTCGAAGCCCGCGATGCACCTGCTTAAACATCATCTCGATCCCAACAACCATAATGGCGCGGTCTTCCTGGGCCTCAACGGCGTGGTCGTGAAAAGCCATGGCAGCGCGGACGAAAAGGGCGTGGCCAACGCCGTCCATGTCGCCGCCCGGTTGCTGGAGGAAGACATCACCCGTCGGATCGCCGCCGACATGGCCGGCATCCAGTCGCTGTCGGCCGCCGCGTCCAAGCTGGAGCAGCCCGTCAAGTGATCCGCCGCTCCATCCTGCTGGGCACCGGCTCGGCCTTGCCCGTCCGTGCGGTCAGCAACGCCGAACTGGCGCAGACCGTCGACACCAGCGACGAATGGATTGTCGAGCGCACCGGCATCCGCAACCGCTATATCGCGGGTGAGGGCGAAACCACCGCCAGCCTGGGCGCGGACGCCGCTCGTCAGGCGATCGCGGCGGCGGGCGTCGCCGCGCAGGATATCGACCTCATCATCCTGGCGACGGCGACCCCCGACCAGACCTTCCCGGCCGCCGCGACCAAGGTCCAGGCTGCGCTCGGCATCGACGATTGCGTCGCCTTCGACGTGGCGGCGGTCTGTTCGGGCTTTCTGTACGCCGTCACCGTGGCGGACAGCATGATCCGGTCTGGCGCGGCCAACCGCGCCCTGGTGATCGGCTCGGAAACCTTCAGTCGCATCCTGGACTGGGAAGACCGCACCACTTGCGTATTGTTCGGCGACGGCGCGGGAGCGATCGTGCTGGGCGCGGAAGAAAGCGTGGACGGCAAGCGCGGCATCCTGGCCGCCAAGCTCCATGCCGACGGGCGCCACAACCAGCTCCTCTATGTCGATGGTGGTCCGTCCACGACCCAGACCGTAGGCAAGCTGCGGATGCGGGGGCAGGAAGTGTTCCGCCACGCCGTGGTCAACCTCGCCTCGGTGCTCAGGGAAGTGATGGACGTAGCGGGCCTGTCGACGGACGAGATCGACTGGCTGGTCCCGCATCAAGCCAATGCCCGCATCCTGGACGCGACCGCGCGCAAGCTTAAATTGTCACCCGATCGCGTGGTGGTGACGGTCGATCGCCACGCCAACACGTCCGCCGCGTCCGTGCCGCTGGCGCTCGACGTCGCGATGCGCGACGGCCGGATCAAGATGGGCGACCTGGTCGTGCTGGAAGCGATGGGCGGCGGCTTCACCTGGGGCGCATGCGTCCTGCGTCTCTAGGGCTGGATGCAGGATAGGCGGCGCTTGCCAAAGCGCTGCGAATCGATCACATTTCAGGCAGATCGTCCGCGAAGATGGTCGCTGGGGCGAAGAAGTGGGGATGGTCTATGAGCGGCAATGCAACCTTGACGCGGGCCGATCTGGCTGAGAGCGTGAACCGCCATGTCGGCCTGTCGCGGGCGGAAGCCGCTGCGCTGGTCGAATCGATCCTTGAACATATGTCCTGCGCGCTCGAACGCGGGGAAAATGTGAAGATTTCCAGCTTCGGCACCTTCGTCCTGCGCGACAAGACGCAGCGTATGGGGCGCAATCCCAAGACCGGCGTGGAAGTACCGATCGAACCGCGCCGGGTGCTGACTTTCCGCGCCAGCCAGACGATGCGCGACCGGGTCGCCTCGGTTTAAATGGCGGCTGGCCGCTTTTCCAGCATTACCATTGCTTTACCATAGTTGACGTCTGTACAATTATGGGTGCAACATCGCTGTCATGGAAAAGGCAGAGGGTGCATTTCTGACCATCAGCGAGCTGGCGGGCGAACTTGGTCTTCCCCAGCATATATTGCGCTATTGGGAAACGCGCTTTCCCCAACTGCGTCCGCTCCAGCGATCGGGCAACCGCCGCTATTATCGGCCCACCGACGTCGCGCTGGCGCGCCGCATCCACCAGTTGCTCAATGTCGAGGGCTTCACCGTCAAAGGCGCGCAAAAGGCGCTAGTGGACGGCAATGGCCACGCCCCCGTCGCCAAGGCTGAGCCGTCCGACCTGCCTGATCTTCTGGCCCGGCTCATGGCTATCCGTACGGCCCTTGCCAGGGCGATCGGAGATTGATCCGTCTTACGGTTTGGGTTCGCGATAGGGGATGAAGTCGCCCAGCGCGCAGGCGCCGGTCGTAATGCCGGTCTGCAAATTGGCGGTCGTGGTGAAGTCGCCCCGACACATTTGCGATCCATAGCTGCGCACGATCATCGTGTCGCCATAGGTCAGGCCGCTGCAACTGCCGATCAGTTCATTCTTGTACACCAGCCTGCGACTGACCCTGTAGAGCAGCACATTATTGCTGATGACGGTCAGGTTGCTCTGCGGCTCGCGATTGATGCAACTGACCTTCTCGCCGGCGACCTTGCCCGCCAACGCCTTGTCGAGTTTCGCCGTCTGCTTTTCGGTCAGCGGTGCCGGCTCATAGCTGCCGGCGCAGGCCGCCAGCAGCAGCGGCGCCATCCCCATCCACGCGCGCATCGTGATTCTCCCTACATCGACCATAGGACGGCACTATAGCGCAAAAACCGTCAGGCCGCGTCCTTAGCCGCGCGCCGTTCCGCCAGCTGCGCCACATCGCGCGCGCGCATGAAGATATTCGTCTCCCGCTCGATCCCGATGCTGGTCGGCACCGTCGCCTCGCCTCGCGCCCGCGCCGCCTCTACTGCTGCCACACGCTGCGCCAGCGCCGCATTGTCCGGCTCCACGCCCAGCGCGAAGCGGCCGTTGGAGAGCGTATATTCATGCGCGCAATAGACGATCGTCTCGTCCGGCAGCTTGGCCAAGCGCGCCATATTGGCAAACATCTGCGCCGCCGTTCCTTCGAACAGCCGGCCGCAGCCCATGGCGAACAGCGTGTCGCCGACGAAGATCACGCGATCGTTGGCCAGATGATAGGCGATATGCCCGGCCGTATGCGCCGGCACGGCCATCACCGTGGCGATATGGTCGCCGATCCGCACGGTGTCGCCTTCATCCACCGTCCGGTCCAGCGTGCCGATCTTCTCGGCTTCCGCGGCCGGGCCGGTGATCATACAGCCGCCCCATGCCTTTGCCGCCGCCTTGATCGCCGCATTGCCGCCGACATGGTCGCCATGCCAATGGGTGTTCCAGATCTGGCTGATGGTCCAGCCGCGCGCGGCCGCCGCCTCAAGCACCGGTTCCGCCACTGCGGGGTCGATCGCGACCGTCTCGCCGCCGGCGGCATCATGCAACAGCCAGACATAATTATCGGTCAGGACGGGGATGCGGACGACCTCCAGCATGGCTTACCAAATCCCGATATTGGGCATCGACGCCCAGGGTTCGGCCGGCGCCAGCCGTCCATCCTGCAACAATTCGATCGAGATATCGTCCGGCGTGCGGACGAAGGCCATATACCCGTCGCGCGGCGGCCGGTTGATCGTCACGCCCGCGTCCATCAGCCGCTGGCAGGTGTCGTAGATATTCTCGACCTGATACGCGATATGGCCGAAATTGCGCCCGCCATCATAGGTTTCGGCTGCACTGCCATCGGCCGGCGGCCAGTTATAGGTCAGTTCGACCTGCGCATCCTCGTCGCCCGGTGCGGCGACATATACCAGCGTGAAGCGGCCCTGTTCGCTGTCGAAGCGCTTGACCTCCTTCAGGCCCAGCAACTCGAAAAAGGCGATGGTCTTATCGACGTCACTGACGCGGATCATGCTATGCAGGAATTTGGGCAAGATATTCTCCGTTCGTCGCTGTCAAGCAACGGTTCACCTCAGGAGTATTAGATACAGCCCCAAGATAAGGTCGCGCATCACCAGACGGAAGAGGAAAGCGGATAATGGCGTTGGAAATGCGGGACAAGATTGTGCTGGGCGGCGCGGCGCTGCTGGCGTTCGGGACGATTGCGGGCGGTTATCTGCTGGGCGACGGGTTGAAACGGGCCAAGGCGGCGGACCGCTCGGTCACGGTGCGCGGTCTGGCGGAAAAGGATGTGACGGCGGACCTCGCCACCTGGTCGATCAGCTATTCGGCCACTGGTTTCGACCTGCCGACGGTCCGCGCCGAAATCGACAATAATACGCGCGAATTGCAGAGCTATTTCAAAGACCTGGGCTTCAAGCCGGGCGAGTTGACCCCGACCGGCGCAGGGGTGAACCAATATCTCAACAATGGCGTCAACAATATCACCATTACCCAGCGGATGCTGCTACGCACGACCGACATCGCCCGCGCGCAAAAGGCGGTCGCGCAGCAATTCGACCTGGTCCGCCGGGGCGTGACGCTGCAGGAAGGGTCGGGCATGAAATACAGCTTCACCAAGCTGAATGACGTCAAGCCCGACATGGTCGCCGCCGCCACCCGCGACGCGCGCGCCGCGGCCGAACAATTCGCCAAGGATTCGGGGTCCGGGGTAGGGGGCATCAAGAGCGCCACCCAGGGCTATTTTTCGATCGACGCCCGCGATGGCGAGGGCGGCGACGGATCGAGCGACACGCCCTACAAGAAGGTGCGCGTCGTCACGACCGTCGACTTCTACCTCAAATAATCGGCCTTATCAGCACCGGCCCCGGCGACGATCCCGACGCGAACAGCGATCGTCCTTGTCGCCGATGACCGCGCCGACGGCGCCACCGATCGCCGCACCTTCGACCGTGCCAAGACCGGTGGCGCTACCCACGACCGCGCCGCCCGCGCCGCCGATCAGGCCGCCGCGCGTCGCGCCGCGCGAACAGGCGGTGGTCGCCATCGCACCGATCAGCAGCAGGCCGATCGCCGCGCCTTTCTTCCAATAACTGTCCAACTCGCTGTCTCCTTCGTGCAATCCCGCTGCGGTCGAGCGAACGGAGCAAAGGCGAAAGCGGTTCCGTTACAAAGTCTTGCTGGTGATCTTAACGGGCAGGCTTGGCGACGGGAAGCCGCGACAGATTGTCCGCCGCCGCCTTGCCGGACGGGCTGTCCGGGGCCAGCTTCACCGCCCGCGCCCAGGCCGCGCGCGCAATATCCTCATGATCGGTCAGGACGGCGATATTGCCCTCCTCCAGCGCGACCGAAGCATCGTCGGGCGACAATTGCACCGCCCGCGCAATATGCGCCTGCGCCAGGCGCATCTCGCCTGACCGGCGCGCCAGCGTTGCCGACAACAGCCAGCCCAGCGGGTCTTTGGGCGCCTGCGCCAGCGCAACGTCCAGCGAATCGCGCGCGGCATCCGGCTCGTTCAGCGCGACAAGCGCCCGCGCCCGGTCCAGATGAACCTCGCCTTTTTCCAGCCCGTCGGGCAATCCGCGCGCCAGCGCCGCGTCGAAATCGCCGCGCGCCTTGGGCAGGTCGCCGCTGGCCATGGCGGCATTGCCGGCCTGCGCCCAGAGCCGCGCCGCCTCCACCATTTCACCGCTGCGCTCGGCCTCCTCGGCCGCCTGCTCGAACGCCACGATCGCCGGCGTCCAGCGCTCGGCGCGCGCATAGGCAAAGCCCATGCAATGGCGCGCATAGAAGCTGCCCCCGTCGATCCGCCATTTCTGGGCGAAGGCGATCCCGGCATCGGGCGATTCGATCGCCTGGTCCAGGCACGCCTGAAACGGTTCGGCGAATTTGGCGGGGACAGGGATTTTTCCGTCCGCCCGCGCGGGAGCCGTCGCCGCAGGATTCACGGCCGCTGCCGCAGCGGCGCGCTCTTCCTGCTTCTCCCTGCGGCTGCGATTCATCACCGCCTCGGTTTCGGGGGAATAGGCCTGGAGCAGGAGCGGCAGGAGAAAGGGCATCAGAGGATATCCACCTTTTGGGCCAGATCGGCGACGGTGCGGATCAACAGCGCGATGTCGCCGTCGCGCGACAGGCGATGGTCGCCGTCCTTAATCAGCAGCGTCTGCACATCGGATGAACGCACCAGCCCCGCCGTTTTGACCGCCACATACCAGGGCACGTCGCGGTCCTGCTGCCCGTGGAGCAGTCGCACCGGGCAATCGATCGCGATTGCGCCCTCCAGCAGCCGCAACGCCTGCCCCGACTGCCAGAAGGTCAGCGTCGTGACATAGGGATCTTCGCCATAGGGAGATGGTTCCTCGATCCGTCCCTCCGTCGCCAGCAGCGCCTTGTCGGCGTCGGTAAAGCCCCATTCGGTAAAGTCGGGTGCCGCGGCGATGCCGACCAGCCCCACAACGCGATCGGGCAGCGCCAACGCCACCAGCAATGCCAGCCAGCCGCCCATGGACGATCCGACCAGCACCACCGGCCCCTCGACCAGCGCATCCAGCAACAGCAGCACATCGTCGCGCCAACTCGCCAGCGTCCCGTCCGCAAACCGCCCCTCGCTGGCCCCGCAACCCGCATAATCCATCCGCAGCATCGCGCGGCCCTGCTCTACGGCCCACCGCTCCAGCGCGACCGCCTTGCCGCCCTCCATGTCGGACATGTAGCCGGGCAGGAAGACGATCGTCGGTCCGCTGCCGACCTGCCGCCGATAGGCCAGGCGCAGCCCATCGGGCCGGGCGAACAGCGCGGGCGGGGTGGCGGGAATATCATTCACGTTCAGCATCCTTCATGATCTTGCGATGACGATCCCGCCTTAGACGGGCTTTTTGCGATGGCGAGAAAAATATTGGAGACAATGCGTTGACAGCTTTGGGGGACCCGGTTAGAGGCGCCCTCCTACCCCGTGCCCAGATGGCGGAATTGGTAGACGCACCAGCTTCAGGTGCTGGCGATCGCAAGGTCGTGGAGGTTCGAGTCCTCTTCTGGGCACCATTGCTTCCTCCGGACATGTCCATAAATGTCCGGAGAAGTCCCCAAAATCAAAGGTTTTTGACGGTAGGCGAGTCCACCCGCATCCGGTCAAAGTATGGCTTGCGTCGCTCGGTGCCATACGAAATTACTCAACGGAACCAACCACATAAAGGCCAAGTGCTGGCACTCCTTTTATCTTGCCCTCCACATCTTACGCCAACCTACTCGCCGAAAACACGCCAGACCTCGCCGCGAGCAGATATTCAGTCATTGCTCAAAAGAGCCATTTCAGCTTTATTGGCGCAATGGGGCAACGCGAAAGTGCAGCTATGAAAACCATGTCGGCGCGTGAGGCGAAGAACGGCTTTGGCCTGATGATCGACACCGCGCGCGCAAGTCCGGTGCTGATCGAAAAGCATGGACGCGGTGTGGTGGTGGTGCTCGCGGTTGAGGAATATGAACGGTTGAAAGCCAAAGAAGCGGGAACACCAGCGCAGTGAGCAACCTCAGAGAAGCCGAGCGGGCCGAACTGCACAAGACCATCTGGCGCATCGCCAACGACCTGCGCGGTAGCGTCGATGGGTGGGATTTCAAAACCTATGTTCTGGGGATGCTGTTCTACCGCTTCATCTCCGAGAATCTGGTCGCCTATCTGAATGAGCAGGAACGCCGCGCCGGTTCGCCCGATTTTGACTATGCCACGCTGAGCGATGCCGATGCCGAATTTGGTCGGGCCGAAACAGTGAAGGAAAAGGGGTTCTACATCCTGCCCTCCAGCCTGTTTGCCAATGTCCGGACGCGGGCGCGCAACGATGCGAACCTCAACGAAACGCTCTCCCGCATCTTTGCCGAGATAGAAGGGTCAGCCAACGGCGCGGACAGCGAGGATGACCTGAAAGGACTGTTTGACGATCTGGATGTCAACAGCAGCAAACTTGGCCCGACCGTGGCGAAGCGCAACGAAAAGCTGGTCAAGCTGCTCGACGCCATTGGCGATCTGCCTCTGACGCGCGGCGGGTTTTCGGACAAGAGCATCGATCTGTTCGGCGATGCCTATGAATATCTGATGCAGATGTATGCCTCCACCGCCGGCAAGTCGGGCGGGGAATATTACACCCCGCAGGAGGTATCGGAGCTGCTGGCCCGCATCACGGTGGCGGGCAAGGATGAGGTGAACAAGGTTTATGATCCGGCCTGCGGGTCGGGATCCTTGCTGCTCAATTTCAGCAAGGTGCTGGGGCCAGACAAGGTGCGGCAGGGCTTTTTCGGTCAGGAAATCAACCTCACCACCTACAATCTGTGCCGGATCAACATGTTCCTGCACGATGTGAACTATGAAAAGTTTGACATCGCGCACGGTGACACGCTGACCGACCCCGCGCATTGGGATGACGAACCGTTTGAGGCGATTGTCTCCAACCCGCCTTATTCGATCAAATGGGATGGTGATGCCAATCCGCTGATGATTAACGATCCGCGCTTTGCCCCGGCGGGTGTGCTCGCACCCAAGAGCAAGGCCGATCTCGCCTTCACCCTGCACATTCTGCACTGGCTGGCGGTGAACGGCACGGCGGCCATCGTCGAGTTTCCCGGCGTGCTCTATCGCGGCGGCGCGGAACAGAAGATCAGGCAATATCTGATCGACAATAATTATGTCGATGCGGTGATCCAGCTTCCGCCCGATCTGTTTTTCGGAACTACCATCGCCACCTGCATCGTCGTGCTGAAAAAATCCAAGGCGGACAATGCGACCCTGTTCATCGATGCCAGTGCCGAATTTGCGCGGCATGGCAACAAGAATAAGCTGGCGGGCGAGCATCGCCAAAAGATTCTGGACGCCTTTGCCGCGCGGGAGAGCGTGGAGCATTTTGCGCGGCTGGTGGAAAACAGCGCGATTGCCGAAAACGGCTATAACATCGCCGTGTCATCCTATGTGGAGCAGGAGGATACTCGGGCCACGGTGGATATCTCCGCACTCAACGCCGAAATCGCCGCCATCGTTGCGCGGCAGGCCGTGTTGCGGGAGCAGATAGACGCGATTGTTGCCGATCTGGAAGGGGTTGCGGCATGAGCGCGGAAACGCCGGGCGGCGAAATCATACTCTACCAACGCGGCGATGCGCCCGCCATCGACGTGCGGCTTGATGGTAATACGGTCTGGCTGAGCCAGCAGCAGTTGGCGGATTTGTTCCAGACATCGCGCACCAACGTCGTGGAGCACATCGCCAACATCTACGCCGAAGGCGAACTGGACGAGGCCGCAACCTGTCGGGAATTCCGACAGGTTCGCACCGAAGGCACACGCGAAGTCGCGCGGACACTTCCATTCTACAACCTCGACCTCATCATTTCCCTTGGTTATCGGGTGCGTTCTCGCATCGCCACGGCCTTTCGCATCTGGGCTACCGAGCGGCTGCGTGAATATCTGGTCAAGGGCTTCACCATGGACGATGCCCGCCTGAAAAATCTGGGCGGCGGCAGCTATTGGAAAGAGCTGCTGGACCGCATCCGCGACATCCGCAGCAGCGAGAAGGTCTTATACCGGCAGGTGCTCGATCTTTATGCCACCAGCATCGATTACGATCCGCGTGCCGAAGCCAGCGCCGAGTTTTTCAAAACCGTGCAAAACAAGCTGCACCACGCAGCGCATGGACAGACTGCGGCAGAAGTCATCAAACAGCGTGCCGATGCCAGCAAACCGTTCATGGGCTTGCTGTCCTTCAGTGGCGCGCAGCCGACCAAGGCCGAAGCGGGCATCGCCAAAAACTATCTGGATGCCGATGAACTGAAACGCCTGAACACGCTGGTATCTGCCTATTTCGATGCCGCCGAGTTTCGTGCTCTGAACCATGAACCCACCTATATATCCTGACCCGCTATTGCGTGTTCGATGTCGATCGCAAATTGCTGGTGATGCGGCCCTATCAGATTGTGGCGGCCGAGGCGATTTTGATGCGTATCGCCGGATCCACCAATTTGCGGCAATTGGGCACGCCTGCCGCCGGCGGCTATATCTGGCACACCACCGGCAGCGGCAAGACGCTGACCAGTTTCAAGGCCGCGCAATTGGCGCGCAGCCTGCCCGGTATCGACAAGGTGCTGTTCGTGGTGGACCGCAAGGATCTGGATTACCAGACCATGCGTGAATACGAACGGTTCGAGAAAGGCGCGGCCAATTCCAACACGTCCACCGCCGTGCTGCAACGGCAGTTGGAAGACCCGAACGCCCGGATCATCATCACCACGATCCAGAAGCTGTCGCGCTTTGTTGCCACAAACCGCAAGCATGCCGTCTATGACGGCCATGTGGTGGTGATCTTCGACGAATGCCATCGCAGCCAGTTTGGTGACATGCACGCCGAAATCACCCGGTCTTTCCGCCGCTATCACCTGTTCGGGTTTACCGGCACGCCGATCTTTGCCGAAAATTCCGGCACCGGCGGCGATCCAAGGCGCAGGACGACGCAGCAGGCTTTCGGCGACAAGCTGCATACCTACACCATCGTCGATGCCATCAATGACAAGAACGTGCTGCCGTTCCGGATCGACTATATCAACACGATCAAGGCCGGAGGGTGGATCAAGGACAAGCAGGTATCGGCCATCGATACCGAGCGGGCATTGCTGGCACCGGAACGGATTGCCCAAATCGTCGGCTATATCCGCGAACACTTTGATCAGAAGACCAAGCGCAGCAGTTCCTACCGGCATGATGACAAACGCATGGCGGGCTTCAATTCGCTGCTGGCCACGGCTTCGATTGATGCGGCCAAGCTCTATTATGCGGAATTTGCCAGGCAGCAGCAGTCCTTGCCAGAGGCGCAGCGACTGAAGGTCGGCCTGATCTACAGCTTCGCCGCCAATGAGGATGAGGAAGGCGGCCTGCTGGGCGAGGAGGAATTTGAAACCGACCGGCTGGATCAGGGTTCACGCGGTTTTCTGGAAGGTGCGATCCTGGATTACAATACCCTGTTTGGCACCAGCTTCGACACCTCGGCTGACAAGTTCCAGAATTATTACAAGGATTTGTCGCAGCGCCTGAAAAAGCGCGAACTGGACATGGTGATCGTGGTCAACATGTTCCTGACCGGGTTCGATGCCACGACGCTCAACACCCTGTGGGCAGACAAGAACCTGAAGGCGCATGGCTTGATCCAGGCCTATTCGCGCACGAACCGCATCCTCAATTCGGTCAAGACCTATGGCAACATCGTGTCTTTCCGCAATCTGGAGAAGGAAACCAACGACGCGCTGGCTTTGTTTGGCAACAAGGACGCCAAGGGCATCGTGTTGCTCAAGCCCTATGCGGAATATTATGGGGAGTATGAAAAGCGGGTCGCCGAACTGCTTGGCACATATCCGCTCGGCGAGCCGATCATTGGGGAAGCTGCGCAAAAGGCCTTCATCAAACTGTTCGGTTCGATCCTGCGTTTGCGCAATATCCTGACTGCGTTCGATGATTTTGCAGGCAACGAAATCCTCAGTCAGCGCGAGTTTCAGGACTACCAAAGCCTGTATCTCAACCTTTATGCCGAATTTCGCAGCGTGTCCGACGCGGACAAAGAGGCGATCAACAACGACGTTGTGTTCGAAATCGAACTGATCAAGCAGGTCGAGATCAACGTCGATTATATCCTGCTGCTGGTCGAGCGTTACCTTTCATCGAAGGGAACCGGTGACGACAAGGAAATTCTGGCGACCATCGAGCGCGCCATCAATTCCAGCCCATCGCTCAGGAACAAGAAGGAGCTGATAGAGCGGTTCGTCAATTCCGTTTCATCATCAGCCAAGGTCGATGCGCAGTGGCAAGAGTTTGTCGCAGCCAGGAAAGCGGAAGAACTCGAACGGATAATTGCGGACGAAGGCCTCAACGCAGAAGCGACGCATGGCTTCATCGACAATGCGTTCCGCGATGGCGCGATCCCTTCAACAGGAATCGCGATCACAAAAATCATGCCGCCAGTGTCCCGATTTTCGAAGGGCAACGGCCATGCGGCGAAGAAGCAGGCCGTCTTGGATAAACTGGCCGCCTTCTTCGATCGATATTTCGGGCTGTCATGAAATGGCGGCTTGATTCGTCTTTAGTACCTGTCCAAGCGCAGATTTGGGCAGGGAGCCGAAAATGATTTTACGGTCATGATTTGCATCGAAGCAAATCGTCCGCAGCGATTTGAGTCCTGATTGAAGACCAACGCCAGTGCCATGACGGTATTTTCGACGGTATCGAAAATCGAAAAATTGCAATAAAGCATTGTGATATAACGCTTTGTCGACACATCACGGTCCCTCTTCTGGGCACCAGTTCCCCAATATCGTTCGAAATGCGAGGAGATCGTAGGTCAGACGACCTCCGACGCGCGTTTGCTACACACTTTTGCTAAACAATCTGCGCGGCAATCGTCCCGAAACCCTCGGAAAACCGCCAGTGATCGTCGAAGTGGCTGTTACACAAATCTGCCACACAATACGCCTGTCGGGCTGTGTCTGCGCGGCACACAATTCTACTATCGTCGCCGCGTTCCGCGTGATGCTCGCGATCTGATCGGTCGCACGCAGATATGGCGTTCGCTTCGGACGGATAGTCTCAAAGTCGCCTGCGCCGGTCGCCCGTGGCGATGGCGCGGATCGACGCTGAGATCGAGCACAGTCGTTGGATGGCGGGCCTCCCTCATGATCAGACGCTTTTCGAACCGTCACTTAACGATGCGGTGGCAAGGCGACCGACGATCCGTGAAGCAGCCCCTATCGAACAGGAGGTGACGACACCTCCCGTCCAGCCTTCCAGCCTGACCTTTGGCGATGCCTATGAGCGTTATCTCGCCGATCCGACACAGGCACGGTCGGCGCGAACGCGCGAATCATATGAGACAAGCCGTAAGCTCGCTATGTCGGTGATTGTATAGGATGCTCCGATGCACACGCGCGCGCTCACTGTCGCGACTATATCGATATGCTACGGTTCATGCCGCGCAATGCCGTCAAGCGCTTCCCGAAACTCACCGCACGCCAAGCCGCCGACCGGGCTCGCAAGCGCGGCGAAATCCACGCCACGGGACATGCTGCGCTCATGGGAATTTTGGATGCCGTTTTAAGGCCCGCCTCGAAGGCCCTCGCCTGTTACGACAAAGGCGGCCTCCAGTTCGCGGGAGCACGCTGCTGATTACCGTTCCTTGGTCGCGCTGAATTTCACCTTGGGGTGGCGTTCCTGCTGGTAGCCGATGTCCCAGGCGCTGCGGGCCATGAAGACGAGGGCGCCGTCGCGGTCCTTGGCCATGTTGCTGACATTATGGCCGACCAGTTCCTTGATCGCCGCATCGTCGCCGCTGATCCAGCGGGCGGTGTCGAAGGGCGACTGTTCAAGGCCTGCGGCGACCTTATATTCGGCCTCCAGGCGTGAGATCAGCACTTCGAGCTGAAGCTGGCCGACGACGCCGACGATCCAGTTGCTGCCGATTTCGGGGTAGAAGACCTGGATCACGCCCTCTTCGGACAGATCGTCCAGCGCCTTGCGCAACTGCTTGGTCTTGGTCGGGTCCTTGAGTTGCACGCGGCGCAGGATTTCCGGCGCGAAATTGGGCAGGCCGGTGAAGCGCAGGCCGGGCTTTTCGGACAGGGTATCGCCCACGCGCAGCGCGCCATGATTGGGGATGCCGATGATGTCTCCGGGGAACGCCTCGTCGGCCAGTTCGCGGTCCTGCGCGAAGAAGAGGATCGGCGAGTGGACCGCGAGAGGCTTGCCCGATCCGCTGGGCGTCAGCTTCATGCCGCGTTTGAACTTGCCGGAAACGAGACGCATGAAGGCGATGCGGTCGCGGTGCATCGGATCCATATTGGCCTGCACCTTGAAGATGAAGCCGGTGACTTCGCTGTTTTCCGGCTCGATCGCGGCCGGTTCGGCGGGCTGGGCGCGGGGCGGCGGGGCGTGCTGGCCGAGCGCGTCGATCAGTTCGGTGACGCCGAACAATTTGAGCGCCGACCCGAAATAGACCGGGGTCAGGTCGCCTGCGCGATAGCGGTCGAGATCGAAATGGGCATAGCCGCCCTGCGCCAGTTCGGCTTCCTCGCGCAGTTTTTCCAGCGCATGGGGGGTGAGGAAATCGGCCAGTTTCGGGTCGTCCAGGCCGGTGAACTGGTGGCGGGTGCCGTCAAATTCTTTGGACGGGCCGGTGGGCTGCATCAGGCGGTTGGTGGCGAAGTCGTAGATACCTTCGAACTCGCCGCCCATGCCGGCGGGCCAGCTCATCGGGCACACGTCGAGCTGCAACTGGTCGGCGACCTCGTCCAGCAGGCCGAAGGTTTCGCGGCCTTCGCGATCGACCTTGTTGACGAAGGTGATGATGGGGACGTTGCGCAGGCGGCAGACTTCGAACAGCTTGCGGGTTTGCGGCTCGATCCCCTTGGCCGCGTCGATCACCATGACGGCGGAATCGACGGCGGTCAGGGTGCGATAGGTGTCTTCGCTGAAATCTTCATGGCCCGGCGTGTCGAGCAGGTTGAAGGTGATCGTCTCCCCATCGCGGGTCCGTTCGAACGTCATGACCGAGGAGGTGACGGAGATGCCGCGCTGCTGCTCGATCTTCATCCAGTCGGAGCGGGCGCGGCGGTTCGCGCCGCGGGCTTTCACTTCGCCGGCGAGGTGGATCGCGCCGCCTTCCAGCAGCAGCTTTTCGGTCAGCGTGGTCTTGCCCGCGTCGGGGTGGGAAATGATCGCGAAGGTGCGGCGGGATGGGATGGTCATGGCGCGCCCATATACCGAATCTTGGGCGAGTGCCCAGCCCGATCTATTTTTGTCCATTCGGAAGGCCGATGCAGAGTCTTACAGCGTTGATTTCTTGTTCCCGCAAGGGACGGGCATCTCGCGTAAAAATGTCTATTCGATACCGATCGCCCATATCGACCATATCCACACTGAGATGCCGCGCTGCGTTATCTCTGTGCCAGGTCGAGCCTGATGGCTTCACCAGCCTCCAGTTCCGCCCTGTTAGAGGCAATTTTCGGGTCAAGCAATCAGCTACGGCCGAACGGTCCCAGCCCCCTTCAATCTGATAAACCAGAGCCGCCCGTCGATTGTCCTCACGCTCTGAAAAGCGGTTCACCCAATAGAGAAAGGCAATAAGGGAGAATATTAGCATAGCCCAAATGACGATCACAATCGGCGGGGGCGATTGCCTCACCAGATTCCGAAACGAAATAGTCATGGCGAAACCAGCGTCACGTCCATGCGGAAGGATCGGTGGTCGCCCGGCAGCAGCGCCATGATGCCCTGCTTGTCCCAGACGTCGCCGGTAAAGCCCACCAGATCGGCCATGCCGGCCCAGGGCTCGACGCACAGATAATGCGCGCCGGGCTTTTGCCAGAGGCCGAGCCAGGGGGTGTCGGGGAAATCGATCTTCAGATGCGGTTGGCCCGGCACACCCCAGGTCAGCGAGCGGCTGGCGAGATCGTCCCAGATCAGGGCGTCGCCGTCGAACAGGGCGTAGGTGGGGACGAGCGTGTCGCCGTTCACTGGCGAGGGGCATGGTTCGTGGGCGATCAGGCCGGGTTCGCTGCCGACCTTGCGGATCGGGGCGGGTTCGGGCGCCTCGAAGAGGATGCGATGATCCTCGACTGTGCCGCCATAGGGAAGCGGCCAGGCGAAGGCGGGATGATAGCCGAAGCTGAAGGGCATGGCCGTTTCGCCCCGGTTGGTGACGGTGGCGGTCATGCGCAGGGTTGCGCCTTCGCACGCGAAGGCCATGTCGAGGCGGAAGTCGAAGGGATAGACGGCGCGCGTCTCATGGTCCGCCTCCAGCCGCAGCAGCAGGTGATTATCGTCCTGTTCGATGGGCAGGAAGACGCTGCGGCGGGCGAAGCCGTGCTGGGGCATGGGATAGTCCTGGCCGTCCAGTCGATAGACGTCTCCGCGCGACCGGCCGACGAAGGGGAAGAGCAGCGGCGCATGGCCGGTCCACCAGCGAGGATCGGCGTTTGTCATCATCTCGCGCCCGGCAGCGTCCTGCAAAGACCAGAGTTCCGCGCCGATCGGATCGATGGCGGCGGACAGGGTGGACGAGGCGATGGTGAGGCGCGCGTCGGATCGGGACAAGACATATCTCCTGCGGGATGGAGCGTGCCGCATAGCGCGGGGGGTGCGCCTTGTCTTGCGCCACAATCGTTTCGGCCCGGAACCGACCTGTCCGTCGCTGGTTTGATGGGCCGGGAGGACTATCATGCAATTTACGACGACCGCCATTGCCCTGATGTTGATGCTGCCGGGTGCGGCGCTGGCTCAGGAGGCACCCAAGCCGGATCAGACCAAGCCGGATCAGACCAAGCAGGAGCCGGAAAAGCGCCGTGACGGGACGCTGGACAAGGCCGGTACCATCGCGACGCAACCGGCGCGCGACATTGGGTTGGACAAGGACGAGATTCCGCCCGTTTTGCTCAAGGCGGTGGACAATCCCTATGTTGCGCCGCCTTCGCGGACCTGCAAGGGGCTGAAAGCCTCTCTGGCCGAACTCAACGCCGTGCTGGGCGAGGATTTTACCATCGGCGCGAAGGCGAACGAGAATCGCACCGGCAAGATCGCCGAGGCGGTCGGCAAGACGATCGTCAATTCGCTCATCCCCTTCCGCGGGCTGGTCCGCGAGATCAGCGGCGCCGCCCCGGCCGAGCGGCGGTTGCAGGCCGCGGTGACGGCGGGCGTCGCGCGGCGCGGCTATCTGCGCGGCTATGCGGCGGCCAAGGGATGCAAGGTCACGAACTGACGGGTGCGGTGGACAGATAAGATAGAGGATGCCTGTCCCCGCCTGCGCGGGAACAGGTTGCGCCATGATGCAAAGCGGGTTCCGCTTTTACCATTTGCCCCTATATGGCGGGCATGACCGACCAGCCCAATCTCGCCGATCTTCAGGAAGAATATGAATTTCTCGATGTGGACGACCGTTATCGGTTGCTGATCGACCTGGGGCGCGGGCTGGAGGACATGCCCGATGCGCTCAAGACCGGCGCGACGTTGGTGCGGGGCTGTTCGGCGGCGGTGTGGGTCTATCCTACGGTCCTGGATGATGGTCGGCTACATTTCCTGGCGGACAGCAATGCCGCGATTACCAAGGGGATTATTGCGCTGGTGCTGCTGACCGTTCAGGATCGCGCGCCCGGCGACATCAGCGCGTCCGATATCGAGGGCGCACTGGCGCCGTTCGACCTCAAGAACCAGCTCAGTTCCAACCGGACCCAGGGTATTCCCAACATGATCGCCCTGATCCGCGACACGGCGGCGCGTTACGCCGCATAGGAAACTCCCGGCGGGTTGAAACATTGTCCTTCCGTAACTGTATGGAAGGAAAACGGCGATGCGCGCCATTGTGATGATTGCAGCTGTGGCCACGCTGGCGGCCTGCAGCGACAACACGCCCAAGGAGCCGACCCAGCGCGAGCAGATCGGCCAGGTATGGAAATATGAGGGCGGTGAGAGTGGCAAGCCCAAGGTCGCCTATATCGGCAGCGCCAACAGTGTGCAGACGATGACCGCACCCGACACATTTTCGGTCCTGCTGGTCCAGCCGCTCAAGGAGGGCGGCGCGGACGTGACGGTCAAGCTGGTCGGTGCGCCCTTTACCTGCGACCTGTCGGACTGCCGGATCACGGCCACCACTGACGACGGCAAGCGCCACGAATGGAAAGGGCGGATGGCGACCAATGACGACGGCATCGCGATCGCGCCGTCGCAGGGGGCTTATGATGCGATCAAGGACGCCAAGAGCATGAAGGTCGACCTGGTGGTGGACGGGAAGGCACAGACCGCGCCGTTCGACTTCAATCTGGCGGGGCTGGATTTGAACGGGTGATCTTCATGCTCCGTTCGTGCTGAGTAGCCATTGGGCGAAATCGAAATGGCGTATCGAAGGATGCTTCGATACCGGACTTCGACAAGCTCAGCCCTACTCAGCACGAACGGGTTTGTCGGGATTACTCCTGCAACGACACGCCTGGACTGCGCGGGTCGGCGGCGCCCTGCCAGTGGCCGTCAGGCAGACGCTCGGCGGCATTGGCCTTGAGGCCCATGCGGTTGACGCTGACGCGGTGGCCCAGTTTCTCCAGTGGTGCCTTCATGGCTTCGAGCGACGTGCCCTGTTCCAGAACCAGTCCGTCGCCGTTGAAGAAGAGCAGGCCATGGGCGATCGAGTCCTGCGCCGAGAGGCCCCAGTCGAAATGGGCGATCAGCGCCTTGGCGACCTGCATAATGATGGTCTTGCCGCCCGCCGCGCCGACGGTGAAGATGGGCGTGCCACCGGCGTCATAGACGATGGTGGGCGACATAGAGGAGAGAGGGCGCTTGCCTGGTTCCACCCGGTTGGCGACAGGCTTGCCATCCTTTTCAGGGGTGAAGCTGAAATCGGTCAATTCATTGTTGAGGATGACGCCGTTTGCGATCAGTTGGCTGCCGAAGAAACTTTCGATGGTGGAGGTCCAGGCGGCGATGTCGCCATTGCGGTCGATCGCGACGAAATGGCTGGTGCCGCTTTCGGGCTGGGGCAACGAGGCGGTGCGCGGCTGCGCGCCGGGCGGGGTGCCGGGCTTGTAGGCGCCCAGCGCCTTGTTGAGGCGGATCAGAGAGGAGCGCCGCCTGAGATAGGCGGGGTCGATCATGCCGCTGACCGGGACGGATACGAAGTCGGGGTCGCCCAGCCAGGTTTCCCGATCGGCATAGGCGAGTTGCATCGCTTCGCCGATGACGTGCCAGCTACGCGGGTCATCCTTGCCCCATTGCGCCAGCGGGAAGCGTTCCACCATGCCGAGAATTTCCAGCACGGTGACGCCGCCGGCCGAGGCCGGTCCCATGCCGCAGACGGTATAGGCGCGGTAGGGGCCGCAGACGGGCTTGCGGGGTTTCGCCTTGTAGGTCGCGAGGTCGGCCTCCGTGAGCGGCGCCGGATTCTTGGGGGCGTTGGTGACGGCGGCGCTGATGAGGCGGGCGTTTTGGCCGGTATAGAAGGCGTCCGGGCCTTCCGCAGCGATCCGCTTGAACAGGGCGGCCAGCGGCGGGTTTTTGAGGCGGGTGCCGGCCGGGGGCGGGGCGCCGTTCACCCAGAAGAGCTTCTGGATTTCGGGGAAGTC
The DNA here is from genome assembly GCF_001046645.1 of Sphingobium cupriresistens LL01. Lineage (NCBI taxonomy): Bacteria > Pseudomonadati > Pseudomonadota > Alphaproteobacteria > Sphingomonadales > Sphingobiaceae > Sphingobium > Sphingobium cupriresistens. Next base: position 452,055 of record NZ_KQ130435.1, on the reverse strand, counting down.
GGCCCAGATGCCTTGTGTCGCGCGCAACGCGGTGGCGGTGCGTTCGCCCAGGTCGAAGCCATCTTCGGCATAGCGGATCGCGGGGGCGAACAGGTCGGCCCAGGGCAGCTTGCCCCATTTTTTATGCGCGTCCCACGCCATGCGCAGATTGCCCGGCACGCCGGCGGAATAGCCGCCCGGCCAAGCCTGCATGAAGGGGAGGGGCTTGCCGTCTGCGCCCATGAAGCGGTCCGGCCGCGCGGCGGCGGGGGCGGTTTCGCGGCCGTCGATCGATTCGAGCAGGCCGGTCGCGCCGTCATGATGCATCAGGAAACCGCCGCCGCCGATGCCGCTATTGTGCGGTTCCACGACGTTCAGCGTGAGCATCATCGCGATCGCGGCGTCGGTGGCGCTTCCGCCCTGGCGCAATATCTCCTGTCCGGCCTGCGCCGCGCGGGGATCGGCGGCGGACACGGTGGCGTTGGTCGACACCGGCGCGCGCGCGGCGGCAGATGCGGGGATGAGGGCAAGGAGGGCGAGCGGGGCCAGCAGGCCGGGAAGGCGGGGAAGCATGGCCGTAACCCTAGCCATTGCGTTGTGCGCTGCAACCCTTTGTGGCGGTTTTTGGGCATGGCAGGGCGTTCGGTTGGGCAGAAGCGGGCGCTCAGCAGACCAGTCGCATAACCGGCAAGCGGATGACCCACACCGTCACCCCAGCGAAGGCTGGGGTCTCAGGCGACGATGCGATACGGTCGGGTAAGCGCCAAGCCGAAGCGCCGCGTCCGCCCCCTCACAAGACCCCAGCCTTCGCTGGGGTGACGGGATTTTTACGTCGCCTTCCGCTGAAGCCTCGCGCAAAGCGGAATGGCGGTAAGCCTACCCATTGATGCCGCACTATATCAGGCGTCCACGCCCACCAGTTCGGCGATCGTTTTTACCCCGTCGCGGGCCATCAGCGTCTTCAGGCTCTTGTTGATCCGCTTGGCCAGATATGGTCCTTCATAGACCAGCGCGCTGTAGAGTTGGACCAGCGACGCGCCAGCGCGGATGCGGGCATAGGCTTGGGCCGCATTGGCGATGCCGCCGACGCCGATCAGCGGCAGCCGGTTGCCGGCCAGGCGCCGGAAATCCCGAAGCCGCGCCAGCGACAGGTCGGTCAACGGCGCGCCGGACAGGCCGCCCGTTTCGCCCGCATGGGGCGAGCGCAGCGCCGGGCGCGACAGAGTGGTGTTGGACACGATCAGCGCGTCGACGCAATGGTCGATGCAGGCCGCGGCGATATCCTCCACGTCGGCCGGTTCCAGATCGGGCGCGACCTTCAGGAAAATAGGCGTCGTTCCCGCGCCGCGCGCCGCCATCACCGCAGAGAGCAGATCGTCCAGCGCGGCGCGGCCCTGCAGTGCGCGCAGGCCGGGCGTGTTGGGGGAGGAGATGTTGACGGTGAGATAGTCGGCCAGCGGGGCCATGCAGGTGACGCCGGTCACATAGTCCGCGATGCCGCGCCCGGCCGCCGTCGCATCCTTGTTTGCGCCGATATTGATGCCGATCACCGGGCCGCCGCTATTTACGGGCTGGCGGTAGCGGGCGATCCGGTCCGCGGCCGCGCCCTGACCGCCATTGTTGAAGCCGAAGCGGTTGATGACGGCGCGGTCCTCGACCAAGCGGAACAGGCGCGGCTGGGGATTGCCCGGCTGGGCCAGCGGGGTCAGCGTGCCCAGTTCGGCGAAGCCGAAGCCCAGGCCATGCATTTTATGCGCGATCCGGCCGTCCTTGTCATAGCCCGCGGCGAGGCCGATGGGGTTGGGGAAGCGGATTCCCGCCACCACCGATTCCAGCATTGGATCGACGCCAAGCGGCGCGGTGGTCGGCATTAGGCGCAAGGCGGCGATCGAGAGATGGTGGGCGCGCTCGGCATCCAGGGCGAAGAGCAGCGGGCGGATCAGGCGATAGGACATCGCCAAGCCTATGCCAGCGGACCATCGGCCCGTCGAGTCACTGTGGCCATGCGGCAACAGCGCGGCGACAAGGTTATTTCATGACAAGAAACGTCATGAATGGAACCGTTTGCGCGCCAAAAATGTCCGTTTCATCCAATAAAGTTGCTTCGATTCGGGCGTAAAGCCGCCTTGCGACCCGAAGGCTCTCTGGCCTATGGCCAATGAGACCTTTTACTGACCCGGCGGTGCAAACCGCCGGGTCATTTTTTTGGCGCATTTCAAAGCTAGGTGCCGAAAAACTTTACCATATTTCAAGCGGCCGCTTGCGCTGCGCCTGCGTTGGCGCATAGTGATCGGCAGGGGTGAAAACATGGGGTCGCATCACAGCGATAATGTGGCGCGCGCAGTCGCGTTGCCGGATGACCGCGGGCCGCTGTCCTACACGGTCGATGCCGCACAGGGGCCTGTCCGGCTGCGCTATTTCGCGCCGCCCGCGCATCTGCGCGCCTATTTCGGATCGCTTTATTATTTCACCGTGTCGGCTGATCGCTATGCCGACGTCACCCGCGCCGATGTGCCGCAGTTGCGGCTGATGCTGGAGGGTGGCGGCGACTATCATTTCCAGGACGGGACGGTGATGGCGACGCCCGACGTCTGCCTGCTGGGGCCGACCATGGGGGCGACCCGGTTCGAACTGGACCGGCCGGCGCGGGTGATGGGCATTTCGCTGCTGCCCGCCGGCTGGCTGGCGCTATATGGCGGCGACGCCAGCGAGTTGGCGGACCGGTTGTGCGACTTGGCCGCCGAACGGGGCGACGCCTATGCCCGGTTGCTGGACGGGTTGCGCGGGCTGGGCGAGGATGCCGACGCCATGGCGGCGCTGTGCTGGGCAGAACTGGGGCGGCTGACGCGGCCATTGCGCCCGGCGACCTGGGAATTACTGGCGGCGATCGACGCCTGGCTGATGGACGAAGGGTCGCCGCGGATTGAAATACTGGCGGAGACGACCGGCCTGTCGCCGCGCCAACTCGCCCGCCTGGCCAATAAATATTATGGCGCGCCGCCCAAATTGCTGGCGCGCAAATATCGGGCGCTGCGCTGTTCGGCGCGGATCGCGCTGGACGGGGAAAGCTGGCAGCAATTGTGCGAGGAGGGCGGCTTTTACGACCAGTCGCACTTCATCCGGGAAATCAAGCATTTCATCGGCCTGACCCCGCACCAGTTGCAGACCGAGCCGTCTGCGGTGGCGCAACTGACGCTACTGCGGCGATCGCTGGGCGGCGACGTGGCGGTGCTGAATCGGTTGAGTTGAGCGATCAGAACGGCTCCCATATCCATTCGCCCTCAGCCTGTCGAAGGGCCGCAACCAGCAGGATGCCTCGACAGGTTCAACCCGAACGGATTATGTGAAGCGCGTTGTTCTAAGCCTTTCCAGGCAAAAATGCCTTGATTAACCGCGCCCGCGGGGCCACATGCGGCCAATCGGATGGATTCGATCCGATTTGAGAATGGTTCGCAATTGATATGAAATTATCGAGCTTCGCTGACTATGCGGTCGTATTGATGTCCGCTGCGGCGCGCCATTGTGGCGCGGCGAAGATGAACGCGACCACGCTTTCGGCCGAAACCGGCATCCCGCTGCCCACCGCGCAAAAGCTGGTGAGCCGGCTGTCGGCGGCCGGGCTGCTCGAATCGAGCCGGGGCACCGGCGGCGGCGTGCGCCTGTCGCGCCCGCCCGCGACGATCACGCTGGCCGATGTGGTGGAGGCGGTCGAAGGACCGATCGCCATGACCGCCTGCAACGAATTGGGGGCGCATGACTGCAATCTGGAAACCGACTGCCGCATCCGCCCGCACATGAATGTGGCCAATGAAGCGATCCGATCCGCCCTGGCCGGCGTGACGATCGCCAGCCTTAGCAGAGAAATGGCATGACCGAACAAGCAACCACCGTTCAAGGCTATTCTGGCCGCAACCAGGAAGCGCAGGAGGCCGCGGATCGCGCCTCCACCTACGAACATGGCTGGTCTTCGGCCATCGAGCAGGATTTCGCGCCCAAGGGACTGAACGAGGATACGGTCCGCTTCATTTCCGCCAAGAAGAAGGAGCCGCAATGGCTGCTCGACTGGCGGTTGAAGGCGTTCGCCATGTGGAAGACGATGACGCCGCCGGACTGGGCGAAGCTGAACGTCCCGCCGATCGACTATCAGGACGCCTATTATTACGCCGAGCCGAAGAAGAAGGTGGAGCTGGACAGCCTGGACGAGGTCGATCCGGAGATATTGGCGACCTACAAGAAGCTGGGCATTCCCATCGCCGAACAGGAAGTGCTGGCAGGCGTGAAGGGTTCGCGTCGGGTCGCGGTGGACGCGGTGTTCGACAGCGTCAGCGTCGCGACGACCTTCCGCAAGGAGTTGGAGGAAGCGGGGGTCATCTTCCGCTCAATCAGCGAGGCGGTGCGCGAATATCCCGATCTGGTGAAGAAGTGGCTGGGCAAGATCGTGCCGATGCACGACAATTATTTCGCGACGCTCAACTGCGCGGTGTTTTCCGACGGCACCTTCGTCTACATTCCCAAGGGCGTGCGCTGTCCGATGGAACTCAGCACCTATTTCCGCATCAATGCGGAGAATACCGGGCAGTTCGAACGGACTTTGATCGTCGCGGACGAGGGGTCTTATGTCTCTTACCTCGAAGGCTGCACCGCGCCGATGCGCGACGAGAACCAGTTGCACGCCGCCGTGGTGGAACTGGTCGCGCTGGACGATGCGGAGATCAAATATTCGACCGTCCAGAACTGGTATCCCGGCGACGCGGACGGCAAGGGCGGCATCTATAATTTCGTGACCAAGCGCGCTTTGTGTCAGGGCAAGAACAGCAAGGTAAGCTGGACGCAGGTGGAAACCGGGTCCGCGATCACCTGGAAATATCCGTCCTGCGTGCTGAACGGCGAGAATAGCGTCGGGGAGTTTTATTCGGTCGCGCTGACCAACAATCTGCAACAGGCCGATACCGGCACCAAGATGATCCACAATGGCAAGGGGTCGCGATCGACCATCGTGTCGAAGGGGATTTCGGCCGGGCGCAGCAACAATACTTATCGCGGGCTGGTGCGCGTGGCGCCGGGGGCGGAGGGCGTGCGCAACTTCACCCAGTGCGATTCGCTGCTGCTGGGAGACCAGTGCGGCGCGCACACCGTGCCCTATATCGAGGTGCGCAACCCCAGCGCGCAGATCGAGCATGAGGCGACGACGTCGAAGATTAGCGACGACCAATTGTTCTACGCGATGCAGCGCGGGCTGGATGCGGAAAGCGCGGTGAGTTTGATCGTGAACGGGTTCGCGCGGGAAGTGTTGCAGCAATTGCCGATGGAATTTGCGGTCGAGGCGCAGAAGCTGCTGGGGATTTCGCTGGAAGGATCGGTGGGTTGACGCCAGGCGCGGCCCCATAACAGGACCAAGGAAGAAAAATTGAGCGACGAAGACGATATTCAGGATGCCCTGGCGGATTTTGCGGAGGATGTTGGCAATGGCCAGGCGTGGACCGCCGCGATCCGTATCCTGACCGAGGATTATGAGCTGGAAGAAGGCGAGCTGGAGACGCGCGCCCGCGCCGATTTCGGCGATTTGGACGCCTATGAGGCGACCAGCCGCGATACCCTGCAAAAAGCCGACGCGGCGATGACCGAGAAGCTGCGCAAGGACAAGGCGTTCCACAAGGCGAAGGCGCCCAACCTGGCCCGCATGGGGCCGGTGAGCGAGTTCGTCGTCGCGCTGCTGGAAAAGGGACCGCCGGAGGGCGAGGCCGACTGGTGGCCCTATATGCCGATCAAGCGCCATATCGACACGCTGTTCCCCGCGCCGGGCGACGTGCGGGACATGGCGTTCTGGACCGCGCGGACGCTTCAGCGGGCGCATGAGGGATAATTTATGCTGACGATCGACAATCTCACCAACGCAATCGACGGCAAGGCGATCCTGAAGGGATTGTCGCTGACCATCAATGCGGGCGAAATCCATGCGATCATGGGGCCGAACGGCGCGGGCAAATCGACGCTGGCCTATACGCTGGGTGGACGGCCGGGTTACGACGTGACGGGCGGGACCGCGACGTTTGACGATGCGGACCTGTTCGAACTGGAACCACATGAGCGCGCGGCGGCCGGGCTGTTCCTGGGCTTTCAATATCCGGTCGAGATTCCCGGCGTGTCCAACCTGCAATTTCTGCGCGAGAGCCTGAATGCGCAAAAGCGGGCGCGCGGCGAGAACGAATTGAATGGCGGCGAGTTCATCCGTCTGGCCAAGGAAAAGGCCGCGCTGCTGGGCCTCGACATGGAGATGCTCAAGCGGCCGGTGAATGTCGGCTTTTCCGGCGGCGAGAAGAAGCGGGCCGAAATGGTGCAGATGGGCATCCTTGATCCCAAGCTGGCGATCCTCGACGAGACGGACAGCGGCCTCGACATTGATGCGCTCAAGATCGTGGGCGCGGGGATCAACGCGATCATGCGCAAGTCCGACAAGGCGGTGCTGCTGATTACCCATTATCAGCGGCTGCTCGATTATGTGAAACCGGACTATGTGCACGTGCTGGCGGGTGGCCGGATCGTGAAGTCCGGCGGGCCGAACTTGGCGCTGGAGCTGGAGCGTGAGGGTTATGCCGAGGTGGTGGCGGCGTGAACGCTCTCGCTCTGCCAACCCGCCGCCAGGAAGACTGGCGCTATAGCGATGTGGAGGCTGTCGCCGCCATCTGGCCGACGCCTGCCCCGACGCGGATCGATGTGGCGGCAGGGGACGTCGCGCGCCATCATCTGTTGCAGGACGCGGCGGATGGGACGGCGGCGGTGCATGACTATGTCATCACCATCGCCGACGGGGCGCGGTGCGATTTTCATGTGCTCAATATCGGCGGCAAGCTGGGGCGGGTGACCTTTCATGTGACGATCGGAAGCCAGGCGCATTTCGAGCTGAACGGCGCGATATTGGGCGGCGGTGACCAGACGTTGGAGATCATCACCAGCGTCACGCACGCCAAGCCCGATTCGACCAGCGGTCAGACGATCCGGTCGATCCTGGGCGGTCGCGCCACCGGCAGTTACCTGGGCAGCATCAATGTCGCGCGCGATGCGCAGCGGACCGATGCATTTCAGTCGGTCAAGGCGATGCTGCTGGACCGGACGGCTACGGCCAACGCCAAGCCGGAGTTGGAGATCTTCGCCGACGACGTGAAATGCGCGCATGGCGCGACCGTGGGCGAACTGGACAAGGCGGCGCTGTTCTATATGGCGAGCCGCGGGATGGACCCGGCGACGGCCAAGACGTTGCTGCTGCGATCCTTCGTCGCGGGTGTGTTTGATGATGTGGCGGACGAGGCGGTCAGGCAAGCGCTGGAAGCGGCCGCGATCGTCAAGCTGGAGGCGTTGGTATGAACGATCTCGCCCAGACTTTGCGGTTGCGGGATGATTTCCCCGGTGTGGGCGACTGGCACTATCTGGACAGCGCCGCGACCGCGCAGAAGCCCCATGCCGTGATCGACGCTATCGCGCGCGCCTATGGCCCGGATTATGCGACGGTGCATCGCGGCGTCTATGAGCGGTCGGCCAACATGACGCTCGCCTATGAAGCGGCGCGGCGCAAGGTTGCCGGCTTCATCGGCGCGGCGAGCGACGGTGAGATCGTCTATGTCCGAGGCGCGACCGAAGGGATCAACCTGGTCGCGCAATGCTGGGCCGGGACGCAACTCAAGGCGGGCGACCGCATCCTGTTGTCGACGCTGGAGCATCACAGCAATATCGTGCCGTGGCAGATCGTCGCGGAGAAAGTCGGCGCGGCGATCGACGTCGTGCCGCTGACGCAGGATGGCAAGATCGACCTGGACGCGATGCGCGCGATGATTACGCCGCAGCACCGGATGGTCGCGCTGGCCCATGTGTCCAACGTGCTGGGCAGCGTGCTGGACGTGCGCCGCGCCGCCGATATCGCGCATATGGTGAGTGCCAAAATCTTGATCGACGGGTGCCAGGCGGTGCCGCGGCTGGCCGTCGATGTGGCGGCGATGGATTGCGACTTCTACGTCTTTTCCGCGCATAAACTCTATGGCCCGACCGGCATCGGCGTGTTGTGGGGACGGGCCGAATTGCTGGACGCGATGCCGCCCTATCAGGGTGGCGGGTCGATGATCGACAAGGTGACGTTCGAGAAGACGACCTATGCCCCCCCGCCCAACCGGTTCGAGGCGGGCACGCCGCATATCACCGGGGTCGTTGGGCTTTCCGCTGCGATCGATTATGTGCAGGGCATCGGGCTGGACAGGGTCCATGCGCATGAGTGCTCGCTGGTGGCCAAGGCGCGGGCGGCGCTGGGCGGGATGAACAGCATCCGCCTGTTCGGGCCGGACGACAGCGCGGGCATTCTGTCTTTCGCGGTCGAGGGGGTGCATCCGCACGATGTCGGCACCATATTGGATGAAACGGGCGTTGCGATCCGGGCCGGCCATCATTGCGCACAGCCGTTGATGCGCCATCTGGGCGTCGAGGCGACCGCGCGGGCCAGTTTCGGCATTTATAGCGACGAGAGCGATGTCGAGGCGCTGGTCGCGGGATTAGAAAGAGTAAGGAAGATCTTCGCCAATGACTGACAATAATCGCGAAGAAAGTAAGATCGTGATCGAGGAAGTCGAGGCGGTGGAAACCCCGCCCAAGGCGCGGGTCGACGAGGCGCGTCAGCGCGACTATCTGGACGGCTTCCTGTCCGCCAAGCCCAGCGCCGCGCCGGCCGGTGAACCGGGCGGCAACCTCTATGACGGGATCATCGAGGCGCTGAAGGAGATTTTCGACCCGGAGATCCCGGTCAATATCTATGATCTGGGCCTGATCTACGGCGTCGATGTGACGGACGATGGCCACGCCGTCGTCACCATGACGCTGACCACGCCGCATTGCCCGGTCGCTGAATCCATGCCGGGCGAAGTCGAACTGCGCGTGGGCGCGGTGCCAGGCGTGGGCGATGCGCAGGTCAACCTGGTCTGGGATCCGCCATGGGACCCACAAAAGATGAGCGATGAAGCCAAGCTGGAACTGGGGATGCTCTGAAAGTTTCCCCTCCCTTCAGGGAGGGGTCAGGGGAGTGGCTGTACGGTTCGGCTGCTCCAACATGCCCTCCCCCAATCCCTCCCTAAATGGAGGGGAGGAGACAAGAGAATGACCGACGTACAGACCAAGATCCGCGCCCGTCCCGCCGCCGTCATCCTGACGCCGACGTCGCAGGCGCGTATCGCTGACCTGATGGCGCAGGCGCCCGATGGCGCGATCGGCGTCAAGCTGTCCACGCCCAAGCGCGGCTGTTCCGGGCTGGCCTATTCGGTCGATTATGTGAACGAAGAGGCGAAGTTCGATGAGAAGATCGAGACGCCCGGCGGCGTGCTGTATATCGACGGCGCGTCGGTGCTGTACCTGATCGGATCGACGATGGATTGGGTGGAGGATGACTTCACCGCCGGCTTCGTGTTCAACAATCCCAACGCCAAGGGCAGTTGCGGCTGTGGCGAGAGCTTCACGGTTTAAGGCGGCCGTGTTCCCGCATAGGCGGAATATGATTGAAGGGGAATCTATGCCCCATATGCTCATCCTTGGGCTAGGCTACACCGCCGCTCGCCTGGAGGCTTGCTTGCGTGGCGAGGGGTGGCGGGTTACGGGCGTTCGGCGGAGCGCCGACGCGGATATCCTGGCCTTCGATGACGCCAGCGCCGTCCGCGCCGCCATCGCCAGCGCAACTCATATCCTGTCTTCCGTGCCGCCCGAAGGGGACGCAGACCCCGTCCTTGCCCGCTATGGCGCCGCGCTCGCCGCCGCACCGGCGCTCTGGACCGGCTATCTGTCGTCCACCGGCGTCTATGGCGATGCGGCAGGCGCCTGGGTGGATGAGGCAAGCCTGGTGGGGCAGGGGCGGCGCACCGCCCGCGCCGCCGCCGATGCCGACTGGGGGGCGTTGCGTGCCGACATGCGCCGTTTTCGCCTGCCAGGCATTTATGGGCCGGGGCGATCGGCACTGGAACGGGTGCGCGTGGGCAGGGCGCACCGCATCGCTTTGGCCGGTCAGGTTTTCAGCCGGGTGCATGTGGACGATATCGTCGGCGGAGTGATCGCCAGCTTCGATGGTCCACCCGGCGTCTATAATCTGGCGGATGACCTGCCCTGCGCGCAGAATGACGTGATAGAGGCGGCCTGCGACTTGCTGGCCCAACCCTGGCCGCCGCTCCAGACGATGGAGGAGGCTGCACTGTCGCCGATGGCGCGGGGTTTCTATGCCGAAAATCGCCGGGTCGCCAGTGGCCGGGCGAAGCGGTTGCTGAGCTGGACGCCGCGCTATCCGACTTATCGGGAGGGCTTGGCCGCCTGCTTGTGAGACGGCCTGGCGTATGGTTTACGGCTTGTTAACCGGCGAGGACGAAGGCGGGATCATCATAGTGCAAGGATGATCCATGACCCGTATCGACAAGGCCTTTTCCGCGCTCAGCGACCAGATGCAGCATTTGTCTGCGCCACGACCTGTCTTGGCTCCGTCCGAATCGATTCCCAGCCTGCTCGCCAAAGTCGACGCCGCCAAGCGGCGTTATCAGCCGGGCGCGCGTTAAGTCGCTTTCGAGCGCAGCGCGATGGCCATGCCTGCGATGGCGAGCAGCGCGCCTGCAATGGCCAGCGCGCTCCAGCGATAGCCTTCCGCCAGGGTCGAGATCAGCATCGCGATCACCGGGATCAGCACGCTGCTATAGGCCGCGCGGCCAGCGCCCATGCGCTGGATCAAGGTGAAATAGAGCGGGAAGGTCACGACCGATCCGGCGATGCCAAGCCAGCCTATGCCCAATATATAGCCCAGCCGCGACTCGAACTGCGGCGGGCCGATGGTGGCCCAGGCGAAGGCGGCGTCCACCGCGGCACCGATCAGCATGGCCCAGGCCAGCACCGCCAGCATCGGCAGGCGGCGGGCGATATCCATCCCTTGCATGACATTAGCGGCCGACGCGCTCATCAGCCCGGCGAGCGAGAAGGCCGCACCCAGCAGCACCATATCCGGCCGGACGGTCGCGGCATGATATTCATGGACCAGCATCAATATGATGCCCGTCACCGCCACCAGCGACCCGCCGATGAAGGCGCGGCTGACGGGCTGGCGGAAGATTAGCCAGGCGAGGATCGAGTTGGGAATAAGCAGCATCGCATAGACGACCGCGACCAGGCCGGAGGTCAGATAATGTTCCGCCCGATAGACGAAGTTGAAGTTCAGGACGAACTGGGCCACGCCGAGCAGGGCGGCGTAGACGAGGCCGCTGCGTCCGATGTTAAGCGGGACGCCGCGCCATTTGGCGAAGGCGGCCATGGCGATGCCGGCGAGCAGGAAACGGTAGCAGACCGACCAACTGGCCGGCACTGACCCGATCTGGTCGCGGATCACGATCCAGGTCGAACTCCAGATCAGGGTGACCAGGATGAAGGGCAGGATAACGCCGCCCTGCTTTCCCTCAGCCATCGGTCAAGGCCCGCAGCGCCTGCGCCAGCGGCGCGATGCTGGCCGCGTCTTGCGACCAGTTGGTGACCAGCCGGGCCGCGCCATCGCCCCAATCGTAGAAATCGAAGCCCTGCGCGCGCAGGCGCACGGCTTCGGCGGCGGACAGGCGGATGAACAGCTCGTTCGCCTGCACCGGGTGGAGCAGGCGGCCGATGGCGCTGTCGCCAAGCGCCTGCGCCGCTGCGTTGGCCGCGCGGGCGTTGCGGAGCCACAGGTCGCCTTCGACCATCGCCAGTATCTGCGCGGCGAGATAGCGGCCCTTGGAGAAGAGATGGCCCGACCGCTTGCGCCAGCGCTTTGCTTCGGCCGTGCGGGCTGGTGCGGAGTCGCTGAAGAAGAGCAGCGCTTCGCCGATCATGCCGCCATTTTTGACGCAGCCAAAGGACAGCGCATCCACCCCGGCGCGCCAGGTGATGTCGGCGGGTGCGCAGCCCAAGTGCGCAACGGCATTGGCGAAACGTGCGCCATCCATGTGAAAGCCCAAGCCATGCGCCGTCGCCAGTTCGCCGAGCGCGGCGACCTCGTCCGGGCTATAGACCAGGCCATATTCGGTGGCGTTGGTGATGCTGATCGCGCAGGCCGGCACCTGATGCACGTCGGGGCGGATCGCCTTCAAGCGATCGGCGACGACGTCCGGCGTCAGCTTCGCGCCTTCGCCCGGCAGCGGCATCAGCGTCGCGCCATGGGTGAAGAAGCCGGGCGCGCCACATTCGTCGACGACGATATGCGCCTCCTCATGGCAGATCACGCCGCCATAGGGCGGGCAGAGCGTGGCCAGCGCGATGCTGTTGGCCGCCGTGCCGGTCGCGATCCACAGCGCGCTGACCGGGGTGTCGAACAGGGCGCTGAGCGCGCCATCCAGCTGCGCGCTCCAGGCGTCGCCGTCATAGCCATGATCGGCCCGGTCGGCGGCGGCGATGGCCGCCATGACGGCGGGGCTGACGGGCGTGGCGTTGTCGGAAAAATAATGCATGGCCGCAGCGATACCCTTGGCGTCCGGCGGCGGGAAGAGGCCAGCGCGGCATCGCTGGCCCTTTTCGGCAAAATGGGTCAGTATATATGACCCATTGTTTCATGCGCCGCTCTGTGACATAGGCGGGCACCTTGCACGCCAGAACAGGAGACTCACCATGGCCGCCGAGCAGACATCGCGTTTCACCGTTACCCCCAGCACCAAGGCTGTGGCGGCTGACGCGCGCGGGGTCCTGCTGGAAGATCCGGGCTTCGGCCGGCTCTTCACCGACCATATGGTGACGATTCGCTATACCGAGGGGCAGGGCTGGCACAGCCACGCCATTGGTCCGCGCGAACCCTTCCAGCTCGATCCCGCCTGCGCGGTGCTGCATTATGCGCAGGAAATCTTCGAAGGGATGAAGGCGTATCGGCTGGAAGATGGCAGCATCGCCATGTTCCGCCCGGAGGAAAATGCCCGCCGCTTCGCCGCGTCGGCCGAACGGCTGGCGATGCCGGCCCTGCCCGAAGACCTGTTCCTGGAAGCGGTCGAGGAACTGGTGAAGATCGACGCCGACTGGATTCCGACTGGCGAGGGCAGCCTGTATCTGCGCCCCTTCCTGTTCGCGAGCGAGACGTTCCTGGGCGTCCGCCCGTCCAACGAATATATTTTCTGCGTCATCGCGTCCCCTGCTGGCGCCTATTTCAAAGGCGGCAAGAAGGCCGTGACGCTGTGGGTGTCGGAACATTATACCCGCGCGGCGCGCGGCGGCACGGGCGCGGCCAAATGCGGCGGCAACTATGCTGCGAGCCTGGTCGCGCAGAAGGAGGCGATCGGCCATGGCTGCGATCAGGTCGTCTTCCTCGACGCCGCCGAGAATAAGTGGGTCGAGGAACTGGGCGGCATGAACGTCTTCTTCGTGATGGACGACGGGTCGATCGTCACCCCGCCGCTGGGCGGCACGATCCTGCCCGGCATCACCCGCAATTCCATCATCGACCTGGCCCGCGCCAAGGGCCATGATGTGCGCGAGGAGCCGTACAGCTTCGCCCAGTGGCGCGCGGATGCAGCCAGCGGCGCGCTGCGCGAAGCCTTTGCCTGCGGTACCGCGGCGGTCGTCACCGCGATCGGCACGGTCAAAAGCAAGGACGGCGACTTCACCATCGGCAATGGCGATGGCGGATTGGTGACGGAGACGCTGCGGGCGGAGCTGACGGGTATCCAGCGCGGGATCGTGGCCGATCCGGCGGGCTGGGTGCGTACCGTCTGAGATTATAGGGCTGCGTGCTCCCGCGAAGACGCTGAGACGAGGCACGTTACTCGTTTCAGCGCCTTCGCGGGAGTACATGCTATTTGGTCCAGATCGCTTTTCAATTCTTGGCCAAGCGCCTAGATAGCGTCGCATGGAACGCTTCGATGTCGTCATATTGGGGGGCGGGCTGGTCGGCCTGACCTTGGGTATCGCTCTTTCCGGCCATGGCGTGCGCTGCGCCGTGATCGATCCGGCTGACCCGGTTTCGACCACCGCCGCGGGTTTCGATGGCCGCGTGTCGGCGATTAGCTCGACCAGCTATGCCATGATGAACGCCATTGGCGTTGGCAAGCATCTGGCGGGCAAGGGTTGTCCGATCGACCGGATATGGGTGAGCGACGGGCTGGAGCCGGGGGCGCTCGATTTCGCGCCGGATGCCGACGATGGCGTGATGGGAACGATGGTGCCCAATCGCGACCTGCGCGTCGCGCTGGCGCAGACGGCGGCCGAGGCGGTCAATCTGACTCGCCATCAGCCCGACCGCGCGGTTCATGTGGATCGCAATGAGGATGGCGTCACGCTGACGCTGGCGAGCGGCGTCACCATCCATGGCGCGCTGCTGGTAGCGGCGGAGGGACGCAATAGTCCCACGCGCGAGGCGGCGGGGATCAACACGACGCGCTGGCAATATAAGCATACCGCCATGGTCACGGCGATCGACCATCAACTGCCGCACGCCAATACGGCCTATGAGATTTTCTATGTCGGTGGCCCCTTCGCGCTGTTGCCGATGCTGCCGGGCACCCGGTCCGCCGTGGTGTGGACCGTGCCGACCGAGCAGGCCCCCGCGATGATGAAACTGGGCGAGCGCGCCTGGCTGGCCGAGGCGCAGAAGCGGATCGGCGGCTTTCTGGGCGAGATCAGGCTCGCGGGTCCGCGATCCTCCTATCCGCTGGGCTTCCACCATGCCGCGCGCGTCACCGATACGCGGCTGGCGCTGGTGGGCGACAGCGCGCACGCCATCCACCCGATCGCCGGGCAGGGGGTCAATCTGGGCTTTCGCGATGTCGCGGCGCTCGTCGAGGTGCTGGTGGACGGCATGCGGCTTGGCCTCGATCCGGGCGATGCGCAGTTGCTGGCGCGCTACCAGCGCTGGCGCGGCCTGGATGCGATGATGACGAGCGTGGCGATGGACGGGCTGGTGCGGCTGTTCGATGTGCCGGGCAAGCTGCCCTCGCTGGTGCGGCGCGCGGGGCTGGCGGCGGTGCAACGCAGCGGGGCGCTGAAAGGACGTTTCATGGCGGAAGCGCGGGGGCAATCGGGGGCGTTGCCCAAGCTGCTGTCCGGCGAGATGGTGTGAGGCGGCAGACCAGCAGCGGCTGACGCGAGGGGCGCAAGTGGATTGCGCTGGCGCGTCCACCACGATACAGGGCTGCCATTCGCATGGACCCGGTGCAATTCCGGGTGGCTATTTCGGCCGCCGATCCGCCGAACAACGCGCGTCACAGACTCATTCCCGCGATTGCGTTCGCGCCATTGCTGTGACCTCGTCGGTTTTCCAAAATATGAACAATATAGCTTTTGCGCGCTATCGCGCCGAATGGTTTCAGGGTGCGGATAGCGCCCGACGCGACATATTGGCCGGCATGGTGGGCACCTTCGCCTTGATCCCGGAGGTCATCGCCTTTTCCTTCGTGGCGGGCATCGATCCGCAGGTCGGCCTGTTCGCATCCTTCATGATTGGCATCGTGATCGCCTTTGCGGGTGGGCGACCGGCGATGATTTCCGGCGCGGCAGGATCGGTGGCGCTGGTGGCCGCCGCGCTCGTCCATAGCCATGGGCTGCAATATCTGCTCGCCGCTACGCTGCTGGCGGGGGTGTTCCAGATCGTCTTTGGCCTGCTGAAGCTCGACATATTGATGCGCTTCGTTTCGCGGTCCGTCCGTACCGGCTTCGTCAACGCGCTCGCCATTCTCATTTTCTTGGCGCAGGTGCCGCAGATGCTGGATGTCAGTTGGCACACCTATGCGATGATCGGCGGCGGGCTGGCGATCATCTATCTGGCGCCGCGCATCACAACGGCGATCCCTTCGCCGCTCATCTGCATCCTGATCCTGACCGCGGTCAGCATGGCCTTTCCCATGCCGATTCACACCGTGGCGGACCTGGGCCGCCTGCCGTCGTCACTGCCGTCCTTCGCTTTCCCGGTGATTCCCCTCGCCTGGCAGACGCTGACGATCATCACGCCCTATGCGCTCGCCATGGCGGCGGTCGGTCTGCTGGAATCGATGATGACCGCCAGCGTCGTCGACGACCTGACCGAAACCAGCAGTTCGAAGGCGCGGGAATGCACGGGCCTTGGCCTCGCCAATGTCGTAGCGGGGATGTTCGGGGGCATCGCCGGGTGCGGCATGATTGGCCAGACGGTCGGCAATGTCCGCTACGGCGGGCGTGGACGCCTCTCCACGCTGGTCGCGGGCGTATTCCTGCTGCTGGTGATGGTGCCGCTGCGGCCATGGGTGGCGCAGGTGCCGGTGGCGGCGCTGGTCGCCATCATGATCATGGTGTCGATCAGCACCTTTTCCTGGGGGTCGATCCGCGACCTGGCGCGCCATCCCAAGGTTTCGGGCGTCGTCATGCTCGCCACGGTGCTGGTCACCGTCGCGACCCACGACCTGTCGATGGGTGTGGCCGTGGGCGTCCTGCTGAGCGGCGTTTTCTTCGCCTTCAAGGTGACAAGGCTGATGGATGTCACCTCGACCTACGACGCGACGACGGATACCCGAACCTACACCGTCCTTGGCCAGGTCTTCTTCGCCAGCGCGGATATCTTCGCCGATCGGTTCGACCTGCGCGACACGGCGAGCCGGGTGCGCATCGACCTGGCCGCCAGTCATTTATGGGACATTACGGCGGTCGGCGCGCTGGAGGAGGTCGTCACCAAAATGCGCCATCATGGCGCCACGGTCGACGTGATCGGTCTCAACCGGGCCAGCGCCATCCTGGTCGATCGGCTCGCACCGGCGGTGGGCGGCGGGAAAGACTAGTCCAGCCTCCCTGCGCCTCCCTGCGTCACAGCATCCGGCGCAGCACGTCGTCCTTCAGCACAAGATGGTGGCGCAGCGCCGCGCCGACGTGGATCGCGATCAGGGCGGCCCAGAGCCAGGGCAACAGTTCATGCGCGCCGCGCGACAGCCCGACGATCGCATCTTCCTTGCCCACGCCGAATTTCGGAACGTCGAACAGGAGGAACCAGTTGAGCGGACGGGTGCCCGCCGAAGTCATGATCCAACCCGAAAGCGGCAGGATCAGCATCAGCGCGTAGAAGAGGAAGTGCGTCGCATGGGCGGCGCCCTTTTCCCAGAGTGGCATGGCGGCGGGCAGGCGCGGGGCGGGGTGGACGAGGCGCCAGACGATCCGTAGCAGCGTCAGCGCCAATATGGTGAGGCCGATCGACTTGTGGACCGGCATCACCGCCCAGTCCTTCGGAAAGGCGTCATGGGCGAAACCCAGCGCCAGGTTGAGGAGAATCAGGACGGCGATGGCCCAGTGCAGGGCGCGGGCGACGGCGGTGTAACGGGCCATGGGCGGCTCCTTCTTGCGAATGTCTGCCGGAAGCCAGGGCCATCCTGTCCGATGGCCCTGGCTTCACTCTGAACGTGCCGCCGCGCGGGCGACCCGTCAGGACTGACGATTGGCGATCAGATTGTCCACCACCGACGGGTCGGCCAAGGTGCTGGTGTCGCCCAGCGCCTGGGCCGACACGTCGCCCTCCGCGATCTTGCGCAGGATGCGGCGCATGATCTTGCCCGACCGGGTCTTGGGCAGGCCGGGGGCGAACTGGATTGCGTCGGGCGTGGCGATCGGGCCGATTTCGGTGCGCACCCATTTGACCAGCGTCTTGCGCAGATCGTCGGTCGCTTCCTCGCCGCTGTTGAGCGTGACATAGGCGTAGATGCCTTGGCCCTTGATATCGTGGGGGAAGCCGACGACGGCGGCTTCGGCGACGCTTTCATGCAGCACCAGCGCGCTTTCGACCTCCGCCGTGCCCATGCGGTGGCCCGATACGTTGATGACGTCGTCCACGCGGCCGGTGATCCAGTAATAGCCGTCGCCGTCGCGCCGGGCGCCGTCGCCGGTGGTATATTTGCCGGGGAAGGTGGTGAAATAGGTCTGGAAGAAGCGGTCATGATCGCCCCAGACGGTGCGCATCTGGCCCGGCCAGCTTTGCGCGATGACGAGATTGCCCTCAGCCGCGCCGTCCAGCACATGGCCCTCCGCATCCACGATCTGCGGCGCCACGCCGGGCATGGGGAAGGTGGCGGAGCCGGGCTTGAGATCGGTGGCGCCCGGCGTCGGTGCGATCATGGCGCCGCCCGTCTCGGTCTGCCACCAGGTGTCGATGATCGGGCAGCGGCCTTCGCCCACGACTTCATGATACCAGCGCCAGGCTTCCGGGTTGATCGGTTCGCCCACCGTGCCGAGCAGACGCAGCGAAGCGCGGCTGGTGGAATGGACGAAGCCGTCGCCTTCCTTCATCAGCGCGCGCAGCGCCGTGGGGGCGGTGAAGATGGTCTGGACCTGATGCCGGTCCACTACTTCCCAGATGCGGCTGGGGGTCGGCCAGTTGGGGACGCCTTCGTACATCAGCGTCGTCGCGCCGTTCGCCAGCGGGCCATAGACGATATAGCTGTGGCCGGTGACCCAGCCGATATCGGCGGCGCACCAGTAGATGTCGCCGGGGCGATAATCGAAGCAGAGTTCGTGCGTGAGGGCCGCCCAGAGCAGATAGCCCCCGGTCGTGTGCAGCACGCCCTTGGGCTTGCCGGTGGAACCGGAGGTGTAGAGGATGAACAGCGGGTCTTCCGCGTTCATTGGTTCGGGCGGGCAGTCGGGCGATGTCTTGGCGGCTTCCTCATGCAGCCACAGGTCGCGGCCGTCCTGCATCGTCACCGTTCCGCCGGTCGCCTTGACGACGATGACCTTCTTCACACTGGGGCAATGGACGAGCGCGGCGTCGACATTGACCTTGAGCGGCACCGCCTTGCCGCCGCGGCGGCCTTCGTCGGCGGTGATGACGATATTCGAATCGCAATCCTGGATGCGACCGGCCAGCGCGTCGGGCGAGAAACCGCCGAACACGACGCTGTGGACCGCGCCGATGCGGGCGCAGGCGAGTAGCGCGAAGGCGGCCTCCGGGATCATCGGCATATAGATGGTGATGCGGTCGCCCTTCTTCGCGCCGGCGGCCTTGAGCACATTGGCGAGGCGGCACACCTCTTCGTGCAGTTGGGCATAGCTGTAGCGGCGCGGCTGGGCATCGGGCGAATCGGGTTCCCACAGAATGGCGGTCTGGTCCGCCCGCTGCGCCAGATGGCGGTCGATGCAATTGGCGCTGACGTTCAGCACGCCGTCGGCGAACCATTTGACGCCGAAATCGCCCTCGGCGAAGCTGCTTTCATTGCATTTGGTCGGGACTGTAATCCAGTCCAGCCGCTGTGCCCGCTCCAGCCAATAGGCGTCGCTATCCTCGATCGAGCGCGCATAATCGGCGTCGCGCGCCGCCCGGTCCATCAATGCTCCCTTCGCCCAGCTTTCAGGGACCGGGAAGAAATCATCAGACATTGGGCATCCTTTCCATCGCGAAACCGTTATTGCCGCCTCTTCTATCGCGCTGATAGCAGGATCGAAAGGCCGCACCATGCCGATCGCCACCATCCTTTTGGCCAATAGCGCCCTATGAATGGAATATTATGCGGCGATTTTGCTGCTTCCCCCGCGGCGCGCCCGCGCCTAACAGGGGTCGCTTATGTGGCTGCTTTATCAATTCCCGCTCTGTCCCTTCTCTCGCAAGGTCCGGCTTCTCCTGGGCGAGAAGGGGATCGGCTATGATCTGGTGCGAGAATCGCCCTGGGCGATGCGCGACGAATTTCTGGACCTGAACCCGGCCGGCACGACGCCGGTGATGGCGGACGCGGACAAGGGCGTCACCCTGATCGACAGCCAGGCGATCTGCGAATATTTCGAGGAGACGGTAGAGAAGTTCCCGCTGATTTCCGGCACCGCCGCAGGGCGGGCGGAAGTGCGGCGGCTCACCGTCTTTTTCGACCAGAATTTCTATGGAGACGTGGTCGGCCCGCTGCTGCACGAACGAATGAAGAAGCGGCTGATCGAGCGTGCGCCGCCCGACGCGCGCATCCTGCGCGAGGCGATGAAGCGCGCCAATGTCCATATGGACTATATGGACTATCTGCTGGATCATCGCAGCTGGATGGCGGGTGGGACGCTGAGCCTGGCCGACATCGCGGCGGCGGCGCATCTGTCGGTGGCGGACTATCTGGGTGGGATCGACTGGCAGGGGCATGAGCCGGTCAGACGCTGGTATGCGGGCTTCAAGTCGCGCCCCTCCTTCCGGCCTCTATTGTCGGAACGGATGGAGGTCATCACCCCGCCGGCGCATTATGAGAAGCCGGATTTTTAGCGGTTTTAGTCCGTTTCGGCCGCGAGATAGACGCGGTTGCGGCCATGTTCCTTGGCCAGATAAAGGGCGCGGTCGGCGGCCTTGAGCGCGGCGCGCGGGTCTTCGTAGATCAGCACATTGGCGACGCCGGCGGAAAAGCTGACTCGCTCCATCCGTTCGCCATTGGTGCGGTTGACCAGGCTGCGCGTGGCCAAATCCTCGCGCACGCTGTCCACCGCTTCGCAGGCTTCGGCAGCGCTCTTGCCGCGGAACAGCATCACAAATTCCTCGCCGCCATGGCGGGCGACGTGGCAATGGTCGTTCGAAGCCTTGGCCAGCAGGCCGGCGACGAATTTCAACACCCGGTCGCCCGTATCATGGCCGTGCGTGTCGTTGACATGCTTGAAATGGTCGATGTCGCAAAAGGCGACCGAGAGCATTTCGCCATTCTGCTGCGCCAGGGCCACTTCCTCCCGCAGCACCCCTTCGAATGCGCGGCGGTTGGGGAGGCCTGTGAGATGGTCATGTTCGGCGGCGCGGCGGGCATTTTCCAGGCTGGACTTGAGCGCCTGGGTCTGGCGCTGATTATCGCGCAACTGGGTTTCGACCTGACGGGTCTTTTCGACCATTGAGCGGGTCAGGCCGACCAGGCGGGCCAATACCGGTTCATTGTCGCGGCCTTCGCCCAAATCCTTGGCTTGCTCCTGCAGCGCAGCGCCATAATCCTTCGCCGAATTGCGCGACTCATGCATCAGGCCGGTGAATTGGGTGAGGTTTTCCTCCACCTTGTCCAACATGGTCGCCAGCGATTCGGGCGTCACCTCATCGGCGCGCTGTTCGGCGGCGATCGATTCGATCCAGCCATTGGTGATCTTGCCGCGTTCCATCATCACCGCCCTGATCGCCTTTTCGACGCCAATATTGGCGCCGGTCAGATAATCCAGCGCGACGCTGAAATTGATGGGAGTCAGATCGAGATCATGGGCGAAGAGGAAATCGCCTATATCGCCATAAAGCTGTCGGCGGCGGTTGATTTCCCGGTTGGATGCGGTGCCGCTGCGCGGCCTTAATTCCTCTTCGACGCTATCCTCCTCGGATTTGCCGGAAAACCCTCTGGCCCAGCGCGCCAGACGATCGGTCAGCCCATGTTGCGGGCTGGCGGAAGAAGATTGTGCCCCGTTCATATGCTTCATAACGGACGGCGGGAAACAAGGTTAAGGCGGCGACAGCGAAATAATCGGGTCAGATGTCGGCGCTGACCAGCCAGTCGCGGAAAATGCGCACGGCGCGGGTCTGCAGCGCGCGGGGCCGGCAGACGAAGAAATAGCGATAGGGGCTTTCGACATGGATCGGGAACAGCCGCACCAACCGCGGATCGCCCGACTGTTCATAATGGCTGGCGTGCATCACCGCGACGCCCAGCCCCTGGGCGGCGGCCTCCAGCATCAATTGCCCTGAATCATAATTGTCGATCGCCAGCGGTTGCAGGTCGGGCAGGCCCGCCGCCTCCTTCCAGGCGTCGAACGACATCGCCATGTCGCGGTGGAGCAGGATCGTCTGCTGCGCCAGTTCGGTGGGAGAGGCGAGCGCCTGTGACCCCTCCAGCAATTCGCGCCGGCCGATCAGATAGACTTCCTCATGATCCAACTCATGTGCGTAGAGCGCGGGATCGATGTCCTTCGACAGCACGATCGCCGCATCCAGCCCTTCGCCCAGCCGCGCGACCGCATGGGGCGTCGTTTCGATGTCGATATGCAGCTGTGGATGTTGCTGGCGCAGCTTGCCCAGATGGGGAAAAAGGCGCTGCGTCGCGAACAGCGGCATCACGGCCAGGCGCAGGCGCAACTGGTTGCCGCCGCTCTGAATATTTTCCAGCGCCTGCGCCAGGGAATCGAGGGCGGGCGCGATATCGTCCAGCAACCGCTGCCCTTCGGCATTGATTTCCAGCGCCTGATGCTTGCGGTCGAACAGGGGGCGGCCAATGAAGCGTTCCAGCGCCTGCACGCGGCGGCTGAGCGCCGGAGTCGAAAGGGCGAGTTCTTCCGCCGCCGCCTTGACGGAGCCCAGGCGAGCAACCTGAACAAAGGCCTCCAGGGCCGTGAGGGGCGGCAATCTGCGCATATCTCGTCAAATATCAAAGCCGGTGCGCTGCGCCGCGTCATGTCTTCTTGTCGGGCGCATCGCGAGCCGGGGTTCAAGCATCCTCTCCGCACTGAGCAGGAAAATGGGCAAAATGGCAAGATGCATTTTTTGCAACTCCGCGTTTCTTTTCGCACTTGCAATAAAATGTGCCGCGCCGCACATAGGAGGTGCCTTTCAGGCATCCTCTCCTAAAACTTTCAGGGCTGGCCTTTTGGGCTGGCCCTTTTTTTCGTCGGTCGATCCGGCGGCTTGCCCCTTTTCGCGCGTCCTTGCGTTTCCTATCTCGTTACGGAACCAGAAAGACGGGGATGGCTTGTGGCCGATCAGGAAAGTAGCGGACGCCGGATTCAGGTCGCCAATGCACGGCCGGAGGATGCGGGGCGCGGTTTGGCGCGGTTGCCGCTGGCGGTGATGGCGGAATTGCAGCTGGCCGAAGGCGATGTCATCGAGATTGTGGGCAAGCGATCGACATCGGCGCGGGTCGTGCGGCCGTATAAGGAGGATGAGGGCTTGGATGTGCTGCGCCTGGATGGCTTGCAGCGCGCCAATGCCGGGGTCGGCTCTGGCGACTTCGTGGAGATCGGCAAGGCGGAGCCGCGGCCCGCCCAACGAGTGGTGTTCGCGCCTGCACAAAATAATCTGCGGTTGCAGGGCAATCCCGATGCCTTGAAGCGCGTCTTTTATCAGCGGCCGCTGACCGCGGGCGACGTCGTCGCGACATCGGGACAACAGCAGGTGCCGCCCGGCGACATGCCTCCGCAGTTGCGCCAGATGCTGGCCGCGCCCGCCTATGCCTTGCAGGAAATCCGTCTGGTCGTGGTGTCGACGGTGCCCAAGGGCATCGTCCATATCGACGCGGATACCGAAGTGGAACTGCGCGCTGAATATGAGGAGCCGCGCGAATCGCGCCGGGCCGACGTGACCTATGACGATGTCGGCGGCATGGCCGATGCGATCGACCAGCTGCGCGAGATGGTCGAGCTGCCGTTGCGTTATCCCGAATTGTTCACCCGGCTGGGCGTCGATCCGCCCAAGGGGGTGCTGTTGCATGGCCCGCCGGGGACCGGCAAGACGCGGCTGGCGCGGGCGGTCGCCAATGAATCGGACGCTGAATTCTTCCTGATCAACGGGCCGGAGATCATGGGGTCGGCCTATGGCGAATCCGAAAAGCAGTTGCGCGAGATTTTCGAGGCGGCAGCCAAGGCGTCGCCTTCGATCCTGTTTATCGACGAGATTGATTCGATCGCGCCCAAACGGGGGCAGGTGACGGGTGAGACGGAGAAGCGTCTGGTCGCCCAGTTGTTGACGCTGATGGACGGGTTGGAGCCGCGCACCAATCTGGTCGTCATCGCCGCGACCAACCGGCCCGAGGCGATCGACGAGGCATTGCGGCGGCCCGGCCGGTTCGACCGCGAGATCATCGTCGGCGTGCCCGACGAGCGCGGGCGGCGCGAGATATTGGGCATTCATACCCGCGGGATGCCGCTGGGTGACAAGGTCGACCTCGCCGAACTGGCGCGCATGACCTATGGATTCGTCGGCGCGGACCTCGCCGCGCTGACCCGCGAGGCGGCGATCGAGACGGTGCGCCGCTTCATGCCGCGCCTGAACCTGGAGGACGGGACGATTCCGGCCGACGTGCTGGAGGAATTGTCCGTCACGAGGGAGGATTTCCTGTCGGCGATCAAGCGCGTCCAGCCTTCGGCGATGCGCGAAGTGATGGTGCAGGCGCCCAATGTCAGTTGGGAGGATATTGGCGGGCTGGACGACGCGCAGATGCGGTTGAAGGAAGGGGTTGAGCTGCCGCTGAAAGACCCCGACGCCTTTCGCCGCATCGGCATCCGCCCGGCAAAGGGGTTTTTGCTTTACGGCCCGCCCGGCACCGGCAAGACCTTGCTGGCCAAGGCGGTGGCGCGTGAGGCGCAGGCCAATTTCATCGCTACCAAGTCGAGCGACCTGCTGTCCAAATGGTATGGCGAAAGCGAACAGCAGATCGCTCGCCTGTTCGCGCGCGCGCGGCAGGTGGCGCCGACGGTCATCTTCATCGATGAACTGGACAGCCTAGTGCCTGCGCGCGGCGGGGGGCTGGGCGAACCGGCGGTGACGGAGCGGGTCGTGAACACCATCCTCGCCGAGATGGACGGGCTGGAGGAGTTGCAGTCGGTGGTCGTCATCGGCGCGACCAACCGCCCCACCCTGATCGATCCGGCGCTGCTGCGGCCGGGGCGGTTCGACGAGCTGATCTATGTGCCGGTCCCCGACGAGGCGGGCCGCCGCCGCATATTGGGCATTCATACCGGCAAGATGCCGCTGGCCGATGATGTGGACCTCGATCATATGGCGCGCGAGACGGAGCGTTTCACCGGCGCGGACCTAGAGGATCTGGTGCGGCGCGCGGGCCTGTTCGCGCTGCGCCAGTCGCTGTCGGTCGACAAGGTGACGCAGGCGCATTTCGACAGCGCGCTGGGCGACACTCGCGCGTCCGTCACGCCCGAAATGGAGCGCGAATATGAGCAGATCCAGTCGCAATTGAAGCAGCGGGCGATGCAGGTCGATCCGATCGGCTTCGTGTCGCCAGGCATGGTTCGATCGCGCGACGGGGCTGACTGAGCGAGCGGATCGACTGAACGGGCGGGGCGGCGGATTGAACCCATCCGCCGCCGCCGCGTTCATGACGATAGTGTCGCAAAGCCGCTTGCCAGCAAGGCCGGGATTTGCAAGGCGGTGAGCATGATCCAGATAGGCGGGTGTTGATGGCCTCCATTCCATTGAAGAAGAACAAGAATAAGGCCGACGCGGGTAAGGCGGGGTCATTTTTCAGCCAATGGGGCATGTTCTTCCGCCAGTTCGTCAGGCATCCCGGCATGATAGGTTCTGTCATCCCGTCCTCCGCGACATTGGTGGACCGGATGCTGGACCAGGTCGATTGGCGCGATACGCGGCTGTTCGTGGAATATGGGCCGGGTGTGGGCACCTTCACCCGATCGATCCTCGATCGCTTGCCGACCGACGGCACGTTGCTCGCGATCGACCTCAATCTCGACTTCGTCGCCTATCTGGAGGCGAAGATCGACGATCCGCGTTTGCGCGTGGTCCACGGATCGGCAGCCGATGTACGCCGCTTCATCAAGGAAGCGGGCCATTATCAGGCCGATTATGTCTTGTCGGGCATCCCCTTTTCGACCCTGCCCGAAGGCGTGGGCGAGTCGATCTGCGCGGAAACGCGCAGCGCATTGCGGCCGGGCGGGGCGTTCCTGATCTACCAATATTCGCGCTATGTGCTGCGCCTGCTCAATCCGCTGTTCGGCGATGTCAGCGATTCGCTGGAATGGCGCAACATCCCGCCCTGCCGGATGATTCGCGCGGTCCGGCGGGAGGCATTGGCACAAGCCGCCTGAAATTTCCTAATCGAGATCAAGTCTCCGGACTAAACCGGCAGCCTTCCAAAGCGAATTTGACTTCCGCCCCGCTTGAGCTAACCCCGTTGCGGGGCATGGGGGAAGATCATGGCGACACGCGCCGAAGGTAGCGATCCGTGGGCGGACCTGTTCCTGTCCGCAGCGCTGCAACCGGAAAAATGGGGGGAAGCCATCAAGGCGATGGCCGACGCCACAGGATCGCGCCATGGGCAGTTGATCGGCTTTGGGCCGGGCGCGTCGAGCTTCAACTGGATCAGCGATATCGACGCCAGCGTCGTCACCAAGACGGCATCGATCGACCAGTCCGCGCCCGACCTGAATTTCCGGGTGGCGGCGGATCGGCTGGCCGATCGGCCGACCATCGTGCATGAAGCCCATTATGACGTCGCCCGGCAATCGCTGCGGTCCGACGTTTATCTGGACCTATGTTCCGACTTCGATATTTTCGATGGGTGCCAGACGCGGCTGGTGGTCAATGACGACCAGATGATCGGACTGGCCCTGTTGCGCGACAGCAAGGACGGGCGGACCAGCGAGCGGGATCGTGATCTGTTCGGGCAGATTGCGGGCCATGCGCGGAACGCCGTTCGGCTCCAACAGGCGATCGAGCAGCAGGGCTTCGCCTTGCTGTCCGGCACGTTCGAGGCGATGGACCGGGCCTGCTGGCTGCTCGACGCGACCGGACGGGTGGGCGGCATGACGCCGCGCGCCGAAGCGTTGCTGTCGTCCAGCCGAATCAGGGTCAGCGACGGCTGGTTGGCCAGCGATCGGGCGGAGGAAACGCGCGCGATGGTGCGGGCGATGCGTGCGGTGATCGATCCGCCCGGCCTGCCGGCCGATCCGGTCGCGCTGGCGGACGATGCCGGCGGGGTCGCGATCATGCTGGAGTTTCATCCTTTGCCGGTGCGGCCTTGGGCGCTGCCCTTCGCCCCGCGCGCGATCGTCATCGCCCGCGTCGGCGCGCCGACCGACCGGCATGTGCAATCGCTGACGCGGGCCTTCCGCCTGACCCCTGCCGAAGCGGACATCGCCATACGGCTGGCGGCGGGCCAGGGGCGCAAGGACATTGCCGTGGCCCGCGGCGTGTCGGTGGAAACGCTCAAGGTGCAACTGCGCAGCATCTACGACAAGACCGGTTGCAGCCGGGAATCGCAACTGGTGCGCATCGTCGGCCTGATCAGTCACTGATTTTGCGAATTTTCTGTTGCCTACCCCCTTTGGGGTATGTGGCGGCCATCACGAAAGGGTAGAGAATGCCGCAGGCGGGTTCGTCCTGCTGGGCCGGCGGCCGGATCATATTGCGACCCATGATCCGGTCGTCGGCACTATTTCTCCCCAAGGTCTGCCGCTTTCGTTTCGGCGCGCTTTCATGCTAAGGCGCGGCCGACCTTTCGGCGAGAGCTTTCCCATGAACGACCTGACCCAGACCCCTGAAATGTTGATCGCCATGCTGGGCGCGCGGGCGCGCGCGTCCGCCGCGACGATCGCGCAGGCGAGCGACGCGCAAAAGGCCGACGCGCTGCGGCGCGCGGCGCAGGCGTTGCGGGATCAGGCGCCGGCGATCATCGCCGCCAATGCGCGCGACATGGACAATGCGGTCGCCAATGGCCTCTCGCCTGCGCTCCTCGACCGGCTGAAGTTGAACGCAGAGCGCGTCGCCGCCACCGCCGAGGGCGTTGAGCAGGTCGCGACGCTCGCCAATCCGCTAGGCAGCGTGATCGACAGCGTGGTGCGCCCCAATGGCTTGGAACTCAGTCGGGTGCGCGTGCCGCTGGGCGTGATCGGCATCATCTATGAAAGCCGCCCCAATGTGACGGCGGACGCGGCGGCTTTGTGCCTGCGCGCGGGCAATGCGGTGATCCTGCGCGGCGGCAGCGAAGCGAAGGAGAGCAACCGTGCGATCCATGCTGCGATGGTCGAGGGCATCGTCGCCGCCGGCCTGCCCGCCGATGTCGTGCAATTGGTGCCCACGACCGATCGCGCGGCCGTGGGTGCGCTGCTGAAAGCCGCCGAGTTTGTCGATCTGATCGTGCCGCGCGGCGGCAAGAGCCTGGTCGCGCGGGTGCAGGAAGAGGCGCGCGTGCCGGTGCTGGCGCATCTGGACGGCATCAACCACAGCTACGTCGACGGGGCGGCCGACCCCGCCATGGCGCAGGCGCTGGTCGTCAACGCCAAGATGCGGCGGACGGGCGTGTGCGGCGCCACCGAAACGGTGCTGATCGATCGCGCCTATGGCGCGGCGGCGGCACTGGTGACGGCGTTGCTGGACGCCCGATGCGAAACGCGCGGCGACGAGGATGTGCAGGCGATGGATGCGCGGGTCATTGCGGCGGCGGATGCGGACTGGGACACCGAATATCTCGACGCGATCGTATCGGTTCGGTTGGTCGATGGCGTGGAGGATGCCATTGCCCATATCGCCGCCCATGCCAGCCACCATACTGACGCGATCATCACGGAGGATGGCGCGACGGCCGAGCGCTTCCTCAACGCCGTGGATAGCGCGATCGTGATGTGGAACGCATCGACCCAGTTTGCCGATGGCGGCGAATTTGGGCTAGGCGCGGAGATTGGCATTTCGACCGGGCGGCTCCATGCGCGTGGGCCGGTGGCGCTGGAAGGGCTGACGACCTATAAATGGATCGTGCGCGGGACGGGGCAGGTGCGGCCTTAAAGATATGGGGTGCTCCCGCGCAGGCGGGAGTCCAGTTCTGAGGCCGGGACTAGCTTCCCGCCTGCGCGGGAACCGGCGGTTTTTATCCCTTCACAACCTCGTCGATCGCCTTGAGCTTCTCCAACATTGGCCCCACCCAGTCCAGCGGCAGCATCACCGGGCCGTCGGAGGGCGCGTTGTCGGGGTCGTCATGTGCTTCGGCGAAGATCGCGCCGACGCCTGCCGCCACCGCGCTGCGGGCCAGAAGGGGCGCAAATTCGCGCTGGCCGCCCGATGCGGTGCCTAGACCGCCGGGCTGCTGCACCGAATGGGTGGCGTCGAAGATCACCGGATAGCCGGTCTGGGCCATGGTCGGCAGCGCGCGCATGTCGCTGACCAAGCTGTTGTAGCCGAAGCTCGCCCCGCGTTCGGTCAGCAGGATGCGGTCGTTGCCGGTGGAGGCGACTTTCTGCGCCACTGCCGCCATGTCCCAGGGCGCGAGGAACTGGCCCTTTTTCACGTTGATGATCGCCCCGGTGCGCCCGGCGGCGAGCAGCAGGTCGGTCTGGCGGCAGAGGAAGGCGGGGATTTGCAGGATATCCACCGCCTGCGCCGCGGCTTCGACCTGTTCGGGACCATGGATGTCGGTCAGCACCGGGCAGCCGAGCGTCGCCTTAACGTCCGCCAGAATCGCCAGCCCCGCGTCAATGCCGACGCCGCGTCGGCCCGATACCGACGTCCGGTTCGCCTTGTCGAAGGAGGATTTGAAGATGAAGGGCACGCCCGCTTTGTCGGCCGTCTTGGCCAGCGCATCGGCCATGAACAGCGCATGGTCGCGGCTTTCGATCTGGCAGGGGCCGGAAATCAAGACGAAGGGCAGGTCGTTGCCGAAGGTGATAGGCCCTGCGGACACATGTTTGGGATTGGTCATGGCGGTCATTTGGGCGCTTTAGCGAAGCGGCGCAACAATTGCCCGCGCCACAGCCCCTTGTCCGGATGATAGTTCCAGCAGAACCAGCCGAAGGCGAGGCAGGCGAGCAAGGACGGGATTGCCATCGGATCGCCATTGGATTTCATGTGGCGGTAGAAGGTCAGGTCGGCCCGCCACCGGTCCCGTTCGCTGCCGCCGCCATTGATGCCGTACATATTGTCATGCTTTCGACAGCCGACATTGCGGTTGTATTTGCGGTGGTCGATGAAATAGCAGTAGTCGCGTTCGGGCGTGCTCATGCGCGTGATTAGGGCAATGCTGTTGGAAAAGTTCAAGCGTAAAGTCTTCTACCTCGGCGGTTTCGATCCACGTGGCGTGCGTTTCTACCACCAGCTCTATCGCGAGCAGGCGGCGCGCCATGCGGCACTGACGGGCGAAACGCTGGCCGTGGGCGGCCGGCAGGCGGGGGCAGCCGGATCGATCGTATCGGCGCATTGGACCGTCGATAACCCGCAGGCTGGAGTCGAAATCGACTATGAATATCTCCGCTGGGAGGATTTGATCGGCAAGGTGTGGATTCGCAATCCGCTCAGCCTCGCCCTGCGCGCGGCCCGCGCCTATGCCGGCCATGCCCGTCAGATGGATTTCCTGCGGATGCGCCGGCTGCGCAAGGGGCCGGTCGTCACCATCCTCTATCCGCCGCTGTTGGCCGTGCTGATCCCGCTGTTGCTGGCGCTGGCGCCCGCGCTGTTGCTGTCGCTGCTACTGCCCTTCTGGATCGGGGCGATCATCGGCATCGCGTTCAGCGCCTTTCTGTCGGGCCGCATCCTGGCCAAGCTGGTCGTGCCCTGGCTGCTGCGCTTCATGACCTATCATGGCGCGCTGGCCGCGCAGGGACCGGGCGCGGCGCTGGATGAGCGGATCGACCAGTTCGCCGCGCGGATGGCGCAGGAACTGGATGGGAATTGGGACGAGGTGCAACTTGTCACGCACAGCGCGGGGACGATATTGGGGATGCGGTTGATGCGCCGCCTGATCGCGTTGCGCGGCGGCAGCCTGCCCGATCATTTCGTGATGCTGGGGTTGGGGCAGGTGGTGCCGGTCATCGGCCTGCGCCGCGACGCGACCTGGTATCATGACGATCTGCGCGCGCTGACCGACAAGGCCTTCCGCTATGTCGACATCAGTTCCCCGCCCGATGGCGCGGCCTATTATAACGTCAATCCGTTCCGGCTCGTCGCCGACGCCCATGCGGCGCGGGTCGACATGCTATCGCCGCGCTTCCATCTCTTCTACGAGCCGGACAATTATCATGGCGGATGGTCGAACAAATATGAGGCCCATTTCGACTATCTGCGCGTCGGCGATCGGCTCTCGCCGCTCGATTTCATCAGCCTGACCGCTGGCCGCCGCACTGTGGACGACGCCGTCGCCGCGTTCAGGACGATCCCGTGACCGATCTTTTCACGCCCCCCTATCCGCAGCCGCCCCGCACCAAGCGGGGCCTGATCAAGCGGTTTCTGCGCGGCTGGCATAGCTGGATCCATGTGCTGTTCGACAAAAGCTATACGATGAAGATGGGCGAGATCCGCTTGCCCGGACGCACCATGTATATCGCCAACGAACTGAGGCTGGTCGACCAGATATTGCGCGGCGGCACCGCTTATCCCAAGCATAGCGAACTGGTGCGTAACCTCGATCCGCTGATCGGTAACAGCGTCTTTTCGGCCAATGGTGCGGATTGGGAAAGCCAGCGGGCGATGGTCAACCCCGCCTTCGCCCATACTGCGCTTGGCCGCTCGATGCCCTTGATGGTCGGGGCGGCGGACGACCTGCTGGCGCGGCTCGACGCGGCGGACCGGGACAAGCCGGTCGATATCGACCCGATGATGACCCATGTGGCGGCCGACATCATCTTTCGCACGCTGTTTTCGCAGACGCTGGATGCCGAGCGATCGAACATCATCCACACCGCCTTTGGCAAATTCCAGCGGCTGGCGCACAGCGCGTCGATGCTGCGCCTCTACGGCATCCCAGCTGGCTGGTTCGAGAAGCGGTCGAAAGGTCCGGCGCGGGCGATCCACGACGTGTTCCGGCCGATCGTGGAGGCGCGCTACGAAGGATGGCACGCCCGCGGGCAAGCGCCGCATCGCGACATATTGCAATCGCTGATCGAGGCGAAGGACGCGCAGACCGGCTTATCCTTCACCTGTCAGCAGGTGATGGAACAGGTGTCGACCATCTTCCTGGCCGGGCATGAAACATCGGCCAGCACCATGACCTGGGCGCTCTACATGCTGGCCGAATGCGCCCATATCCAGGATCGGGTCCGGGCGGAAATCGCGGAGGTCGCGGGCGACGCCCCGCTGACCGCGGCGATGCTCAAGGACATGGGACAGGTCCGCAATATCTTCAAGGAGACGCTGCGCCTCTATCCGCCCGTGTCCTTCCTGCCGCGCGAAGTTACCTGCCCGATGCCGATGCGCGACAAGCATCTGGAAGCCGGATCGATGCTGGTGGTCGCGCCCTGGCTGACCCAGCGCAACAAGGATAATTGGGCCTGTCCCCATGCCTTTGATCCCGATCGCTTCGACGATCCGGCCAATGCGGACATGGCGAAACAGGCCTGGTTCCCGTTCGGCCGCGGCCCGCGCGTGTGCGTCGGCGCGGGCTTCGCCCAGCAGGAGGTGATGACGGTGATCGCCAGCGTCGTGCGCCGCTTTTCCCTTGCCGTGCCGGAAGGCTTCAAGCCCGAACCGATCAGCCGCCTGACGATTCGGCCCAGGACGGGAATGCCGCTTCTGTTCAGCTGAGCGCGGTTTCTTCTTCCGGCGCGACGTCGACCATGACTCGCAGGCTCTGGCCCGCGCCGCCGACGAACAGCCCGTCCATCGGCGCGACATCGGCATAGTCGCGGCCCATCGCCACGAACAGATGCCCGTCATGCGTGATGACGCCGTTGGTGGGGTCGAAGCCGATCCAGCCGCGCGTCGGGCCGCACCACAGCATCACCCAGGCGTGCATCGCGTCGGCGCCGATCAGCCGGGGGCGGCCGGGCGGCGGCAGGGTGCGCAGATAGCCGCTGACATAGGCGGCGGGCAGGCCGGCGAGGCGCAGCGCCACCACCATCACATGCGCGAAATCCTGACACACGCCATGGCGCGCGGCGAAGGCGTCGGCGACCGGGGTGGAGGCGTCGGTCGCACCGGGTTCATAGGCGAACTCGGCCTGGATGCGCCGGGTCAGGTCCAGCGCGGCGGCGACGATCGGCCGGTCCGGGGCCAGCATATTCCCCACCCATTCGCCGATTGGCGCCAGCAGCGGCGCGCGGGGCGAGGCATAGAGATAATGGGCGGGGGCGGACGGCCCCATGTCGCGATCCAGCAGGGCGGCTTGCGCGACGGTGGCGATGGTCGGGTCGTCGCTCTGCGGCGCGATCTGTGGGCCATTATCCACCCCGGCCCGGAACCGGCTTTCGATCGTCAACTGGCGGATCGGATTTTCGATCACCAGCCGGGCGACGTTGACCGGCCAGGCGCCGGGCCGCGATTCGATGGCGGAGGGCAAGGGATCGACGGTCAGCGCATAGTCGGACGTCCACTGGCCCGTCCAGGGCGCGGGGCGCAGCCGCAGGTTGAAGCGGGCGAGCCGCACGGGACTGGCATAGCGGACGATGGTCTGGTGGCGGACATGGTAGATCATGACAGCAGGTCCGGCGTCTGGGTCTTGCGCAATTGCAGGAAGTAACGCTGGCCGATCGCATCCGACAGGCGCAGCAGGCGGCTTTCAACATCGCCGATGTCGCCCATGGTCAGCATGTCTCCGGTCAGCGGCGCGAGCCGGGCGACCAGCGCGTCGGCCAGGCGGCGGGGCTCTTCGGGCATGCCGTCGGCACGCAGCGTGGGCAGAGCGGCGACATGCTCGGCCAGCCGCGCCGCCTGATAGGCGATGGCGCGGGGATTATGCGGCTCCAAAGCAACCAGATCGCGCACCGGGGGCAGCGCCGGGCCGGTCAGGTAGCGGGTGCGATAGCTGATCTGGCTGTCCATCAGGTCCAGCAGCACGGTCAGGTCGTCGGCTGAGGCCTGGTCGTTGCCGAACGCGGTCAGCAGGCGGCAGCCGTTGACCGCCCGTTCCATCCGCCGCCCCATATCGTGGAAGCGCCAGCCCTCGGTCCGGCCCATATTTTCCGCGGCCAGGCCCGACAGCGCGGAAATCCGCTCGATCATGCGGGACGAGGCGTCGAGCAGGGTTTCGGTGACGTTCCCGTCGAAGCCGGGCAGGGGAAGGCGCACCAGTCGCCAGAAATCGCTGGCGAGCCGGTCGCGCAGCCCCTCGCCGATATTGGCCACCACGCCCATCAGCGCGCGCACGCTGCCCGACTGGCGCGCATCGCCCAGCGCCGTGGCGCAGAGGGGGCCGATCGCGCCGCCTCGCCCCGCGATCGCGCCCCACAGCGCCAACTGGTCGACCAGCCGCGCCATGGTGGGCGAAGCCAGCGACGGCCCCAGATCGGCCTCGATCGATCCGCCGACGATCGCCCGGACCAGCCGCAGCGTCATTTCCGCCCGTTCGATATAGCGGCCGAGCCAGAAGAGATTGTCCGCTGCCTTGGCCGGCAACATGCCGCCGACGCGGCGGATGGCAGGCGCACCGACGCCCAGCAGGCTGTCGGGCGGCACCGGATGGCTGTCGATCACGCACAGGTCGGCGGACATGTCGCCCCGACCCATCAGCGCGGCGCGAATGTCGCCATGGCCCGCCAGCCGCGCAAAGCCGCCGGGCATCACCCGCCACTGGCCGGCGGCGTCGCGCGCGACGAAGATGCGCAGGGTGAAGGGCAGCGGCGTCAATTGCCCGTCGATGATCGCGGGCGTGGTCGAGAGCTTGACCACCTCCTGCCCGACATAGTCCATCGGCCGCCGCGCCATCGCATCGAGCAGGGCCGCGCGCTGCGTGCCGTCCAGCGCCGATCCGGGGGTGAAATGGGCGTCGGGCAGGCCCGCGACATCCTGGTCGAAGGCGGAACCGACGACCAGATTGTCGAGCTGCGCCCGCACATGGTCGCGCTCCTGCCGCTGGCCGCACCACCAGGTCGCGATATTGGGCAGCAGCAATTCTGCGCCCAGCAACTCGCGCGCCAGTTGCGGCAGGAAAGCGGCGAAAGCGCGCGATTCGATCACGCCGGCGCCGGGCCAGTTGCTGACCATCAACCCGCCCCGCGCGCAGGCGTTATAGAGGTCGGGCACGCCGATATGCGATCGGCCGTCGAAGG
Source organism: Sphingobium cupriresistens LL01 (assembly GCF_001046645.1). Taxonomy (NCBI): domain Bacteria; kingdom Pseudomonadati; phylum Pseudomonadota; class Alphaproteobacteria; order Sphingomonadales; family Sphingobiaceae; genus Sphingobium; species Sphingobium cupriresistens. Next base: position 417,495 of record NZ_KQ130435.1, on the reverse strand, counting down.
CGAGCGGGTCGAGGAAGCGGCTGTCCATCCAGCGCCAGAGGCCATCGATTCGCTTGAGCCCCTGGATGGTGCGCACGAACAGTCGCCCGTCCGACACGATCAGGTCGTCGCCCTCCACCAGCAAGAGGCCGAGATAGCGGGCGAGATGCGCCTGTTCGGCATAGCTCTGATTGAATCGACCGGGCGTCAGCAGGCCGATGCGCGGATCGGTGCGCTCGCAATCGGCGGCGAGGCCGCGGCGCAACTCGTCGAAAAAGGGGGCGAGCCGCCGCGTGTTCATCGCGCCGAGCAGGTCGCCGGTGGCGCGGGACAAAGCGAGCCGGTTTTCCAGCGCATAGCCCACGCCGACGGGGGTCCGCACCCGATCGGCCAGCACGCGCCATTCGCCGGTCGGCCCGCGGCCGATATCGGCGGCGTAGAAATGAAGATGATGGCCGCGCGGCGGCGGTGTGCCGGTCATTACCCGCCAATAATGGGGGCTGCCGGTAAGGATGCTGGCGGGGAGCTTGCCGTCGCGAACCAGCGACTGGGTCGAATAGATGTCGCTGACCACCCGTTCGAGCAGGTTGGCCCGCTGCATCAGCCCGCGTTCGATCTGCGCCCATTCCGCCGCGTCGATCAACAGCGGCACCGGGCCGAGCGGCCAGGAGCGTTCCTGTTCGTCGCCGGTCAGGCGGAACGCCATGCCGAGGTCGATCGCCTGCCGCGACACATGGTCGGCCAGCGTCGCGGGATCGCCCTGCGCCTGAATCGACAGCCGCCCCAGCATGTCGCGCCAGCGCGTCGCCATGGCGGGGGCCGCGCCGGCGAACAGGTCGCCGGCCGGCGCGGTGGCGAGATAGGCGTCCGCCCAGGCTTCACCGCTTGCGCGGGGCGCGAGGACGTCCGCGGCCATCAGAGTCCGCTATAGTGGAAACGCAGGTCGAGCGTCATCGGGAACTCGTTGGCGGGTTCGGCGGCGGGCATGTCGACCTGGCCGGGCGTATGGCCATAATCCTGGAACCGCGCCTTGCGCCGCGCCTCCGCTTCATAGCCGTTGACCGGCAGCGTGTCGTAATTGCGCCCGCCCGGATGGGCGACATGATAGACGCAGCCGCCCAGCGACCGCCCGCTCCAGCTATCCAGCACATCGAAGGTGAGCGGCGCATTGGCGGGCAGGTTGGGGTGGAGGCAATTGGCGGGCGTCCAAGCCTTGTAGCGCACGCCGCCCACGCCTTCGCCGGGCACGGCGGTCGCGGTCATCGGTACGCGGCGACCGTTGCAGGTCACGATGTGGCGACCGGCGACCAGCCCGGTGGCGCGGACCTGCAACCGTTCGGTCGATGAATCGACATAGCGGACCGTGCCGCCGATCGCGCCGGTTTCGCCCAGCACGTTCCAGGGTTCGAGCGCATGGGTGATCTCCAGCCCAACGCCGCCCGCATCGACCGCGCCATGGATCGGGAAGCGGAACTGGCGCTGCGCCTCGAACCAGTTGGGGTCGAAGTCATAGCCTGCGCCGCGCAGGTCGGACAATACCTCCAGGAAATCGGCCCAGACGAAATGGGGCAGCATGAAGCGGTCGTGCAGTGTTGTGCCCCAGCGGACCAGGCCACCCTGTTGCGGCTGGCGCCAGAACCAGACGGCGAGCGCACGGATCAGCAATTGCTGGGCCAGGCTCATGCGGGCTTCGGGCGGCATTTCGAAACCGCGAAACTCCAGCAGGCCCAGGCGTCCGGTCGGGCCGTCGGGCGAGAACATCTTGTCGATGCAGATTTCGGTACGATGGGTGTTGCCCGTCACGTCGACCAGCAAGTTGCGGAACAGGCGATCAACCATCCACGGCGCCGGAGCCACGCTTTCTCCCGCGAACGGGTTGGGCACCTGCGCCAGCGCGATCTCCAATTCGTACAGGCCGTCATGCCGGGCTTCGTCGATGCGCGGTGCCTGGCTCGTCGGGCCGATGCACAGGCCCGAAAAAAGATAAGAGAGGGCCGGATGCCGCTGCCAGTAGAGGACGAAGCTCTTCAGCAGGTCCGGGCGGCGGATGAACGGGGAATCGGTCAGCGTCGCGCCGCCCAGCACGATATGATTGCCGCCGCCGGTGCCGACGGAGCGGCCGTCCACCATGAACTTGTCGGCGGTCAGTTCGCATTCGCGGGCCAGCGCATAGAGGCGTTCGGTGATCGCGACCGTTTCGTCCCAGCTTGATGCGGGCTGGACATTGACCTCGATCACGCCGGGATCGGGGGTCGCCTTCAGCACGTCGATGCGCGGGTCCGGCGGGGGGGCATAGCCCTCGATCCGCACGGGGATGCGCAGCGCTTCGGCGGTCGCTTCTACTTCCGCGATCAGTTCCAGATAATCTTCCAGCGCCTGCACCGGCGGCAGGAAGACCGACAGATAATGGCCGCGCGGCTCGACGGTGACGGCGGTGCGCACCGCGCCCTCGATGAAGACCTGCTCGACCCGGTCCTGCGCGGCGACGCCGCCGTCCGGCCCGGCGACGCGCTGCGATTGCTGGGCGCGGACTTCCTCGATGCTGGCCTGTTGCGGCGCCTGCGCACGGAAATCGGGCAGGGGTTCGCGCGGCTCGCTGGTGTCGCGGGGATGGATATAGGGATAGTCGGACGGCGGCACATAGGGCAGCGACCCCAGCGGCAGGCGATAGCCCAGCGCCGAATCGCCCGGAACCGCGAACAGGCGGCCGCGGCGCAGCTGCCAGATTTCGCTCTGCCAGCGGGGCGTCGCGGCCTGGCTTTGCCAGCGTTGTACGGGCAGGACGTAGCCGACCGGCTGGTCGAGGCCGCGCTCGAACGTCTTGACCATGCGCGCGCGGGCTTCGGGATCGCTGATCTTGGGATCGTCGGGGCTGGCGTTGAGCGGCAGGTCGGCTTCCTTCACCGCCCACACCGCCGGATCTTCATAGACGGCATGGGTGTATTCGTCAGAAAAGCCCATATTGCCCGCCATGTGGGCGAGGAACGCCTTCGCGTCGGCGGCCGTGACCTGCGCCGCGCCTTCGGGCGCGTCGTCGGGCGCGATCAGGCTGTCGTCGCGCCAGATCGGCGTGCTGTCCTTGCGCCAATAGACCGCATAGGCCCAGCGCGGCAGGCTTTCGCCCGGATACCATTTGCCCTGGCCATGGTGCAGCAGGCCGCCGGGCGCAAATTCGGCGCGCAGCTTGCGGATCAGCCGGTCGGCGTAGGCGGCCTTGGTCGGGCCGACCGCATCGCCATTCCATTCGCCCGCGTCGCCGCCATCTTCGGCCACGAAGGTCGGCTCGCCCCCGGTAGTGAGCCGCACATCCTGCGCGATCAGGTCCGCATCCACCTTGGCCCCCAGCGCCATCACCGCGTCCCAGCGATTGTCGGTGAAGGGCTTGGTGATGCGCACCGCTTCGGCGATGCGGCTGACGGTCATCGCAAATTCGAAATCGACTTCGGCCGGTTCGGCCATGCCGCTGATCGGCGCGGCGGACTTGTAGTGCGGGGTGGCGCAGAGCGGGATATGGCCTTCGCCCGCGAACATGCCGCTGGTCGCGTCGAGCGCGACCCAGCCTGCGCCGGGCACATAGGCTTCCGCCCAGGCGTGGAGGTCGACCACGTCCTGGGTGACGCCCTTTGGCCCTTCGATCGGTTCGACATCGGCGACGAGTTGGATCGAATAGCCCGACACGAAGCGCGCAGCAAAGCCCAGCCGGCGCAGCAACTGCACCAGCAGCCAGGCGGAATCGCGGCAGGAGCCGGTGCCGATGTCCAGCGTCTCCTCCGGCGTCTGTACGCCTGCCTCCATGCGGATGACGTAACCCACCTGTTGTTGCAGGCGGCGGTTCACCTCCACCAGGAAATCGACGGTGCGGCTTTGATAGCCGTCATATTGGGCGACCATTGCCTCGAACCTTGGCCCCTGATCCTCGATATCGAAATAGGCGGCGAGGTCGGTCTTTAGCTGGTCGTCATAGGCGAAGGGATAATTTTCCGCATAGGGCTCCACGAAGAAGTCGAACGGATTGATGATGTCGAGATCGGCAAGCAGGTCGACCTGGATGCGGAAATGATCGACCGGATCGGGAAACACCACCCGCGCCAGCCAGTTGCCGTGCGGATCCTGCTGCCAGTTGAGGAAATGGTTCGCCGGCTCGATCTTCAGCGCATAATTGGGCACCTTGGTCCGGCTGTGCGGCGCGGGGCGCAGGCGGATCACCTGCGGGCCGAGCCGGATCGGGCGGTTGTAGCGATAGGCGGTGAGATGGTGGAGGGCGGCCTTGAGCATGGCCGGATCAAACGCCACCGCTTGTTGCAATGCAACAGCCAATCTCTGCATGGGTGAAGTTTCTGGCCTGTATCGGCCAGCTTTCCCGGCCGCTCGCCCCGATGGCGATGGCGCGGGATAATGATGGTGCGGCCAAGAAGACTCGAACTTCCACGGGCTTTCGCCCACAACGACCTCAACGTTGCGCGTCTACCAATTCCGCCATGGCCGCACATCAACAGGGAAACCGGCGGGGCCGGTGCCTTGGTAGGAGGCGGCCCTTAGCAAAGGCTTTTACACCATGCAACAAGTGATCGGCGTCGGCGTTGTGATTGGTTGGAGAAGGTGATGCCGCTGTCGCGCCATAGCGTGAGCGGCCTAGGAGAAACCGCATGACGACGGCGCATTTCTGGATGGGTGCCGGCGCGACCTTGGGCGCGGCGGCCATGATGGGGCTGGGGCTGGGCAGTTATGTGACCAGCCCGCAGGTGCCTGCGCGCAACGCCAGTGAATATGTGGAGACGGTGATCAGCGATCAGGCGGCGACCGACACGTCGTTTGCAATGCAGAAAGGGCCGGGGGCGATCCATTGCACAGGTTGCGGCCCGACACTGGCCGAGCGGCGCTGGCAGGCGGACATGGCGGAGCTAGAATTGGACGCCATGACCCGCGGCGGGAGTAGCGATCCAGCGATGCGGGATTACGAGGCGGAACAGCCGCCTGAAGACATCATGCCTGCGGCCGCGCCTGTGCCGGTCCGTATCGTGCCGCCACAGGCCGCGCGATTCGCCGACGACGCGCCGCCGCCCGCCATCGTGACGCGCACCGGCGCAAGCGCGGTTCCGCCGCCGACGCTGGTGGCGACGACGGCGGAGGGTGTCCGGCCTTAAAGCGGGTCTATTCGGCGGCGACCGTTTCCGCTGCGCTGTCGCTGAGCGGATGGGCGATGCGGCCCAGCATTTCCTTGGGGCAGACCTGCCAGATATAGCGGCGCCAGCGATCCCAGTCGTCCAATATGGTGTTGGACCATTTGCTGTCGGTCGCCACCGCATGTTCGGCGATCAGCGCCTTGACCTGCGCCTCCCAATGGGCGCTGTCCAGTCGCTGCCAGACAATGCCTTCGGGGTTGGCCTGCGCCGGGAAGCTGCCATCCTCGTCCAGGATGAAGGCCATGCCGCCGGTCATGCCCGCGCCGAAATTCGCGCCGGTCTTGCCCAGAATGACGGCTGTGCCGCCGGTCATATATTCGCAGCCGTTCGCGCCGCAGCCTTCGACCACGACCTGCGCGCCCGAATTGCGGACGGCGAAGCGCTCGCCCGCCTGACCCGCCGCGAACAGCTTGCCGCCGGTCGCGCCGTAGAGGACGGTGTTGCCGATGATCGTATTGTCTTTTGACGACAGCGGGCTGGATACGGTCGTGCGCACCTTGATGATGCCGCCCGACAGCCCCTTGCCGACATAGTCGTTGGCGTCGCCGAACACTTCAAGCGTGATGCCCTTGCACAGGAACGCGCCCAGCGACTGCCCGGCGGACCCGCGCAACCGCACGGTCAGATGCCCGTCGGCCAGCGTGGACATGCCGAAACGATCGGTTACGGCGGACGACAGACGGGTGCCGACCGCACGGTGCGTGTTGCGCACCGTGTAGGTCAATTGCATCTTCTCGCCCCGTTCAAACACGGCCTTGGCATCGCGCATCATCTGCGCGTCCAGGCTGTCGGGCACTTCGTTGCGCCAATGGTCCAGGCTGAACCGGCGCTGGTCGTCGGGGGCATCCACCTTGGCCAGAATGGGGTTGAGGTCGAGATCGTCGAGATGTTCGGCCCCGCGATTGACCTGCTTGAGCAGTTCCGTCCGCCCGATCACTTCGTCCAGGCTGCGGAAGCCGAGGCGGGCGAGGACTTCGCGCACTTCCTCCGCGATGAAGGTCATCAGGTTGATGACCTTCTCCGGAGTGCCGGTGAACTTCTGGCGCAGCTTTTCATCCTGCACGCACACGCCCACCGGGCAGGTGTTGCTATGGCACTGGCGCACCATGATGCAGCCCATGGCGACCAGCGACAGCGTGCCGATGCCATATTCTTCCGCGCCCAATATCGCGGCGATCACGATGTCGCGCCCGGTTTTCAGGCCGCCATCGGTGCGCAGCTTCACCCGGTGGCGCAACCCGTTGAGGGTCAGCACCTGATTGGCTTCGGACAGGCCCATTTCCCATGGTGTGCCGGCATATTTGATCGACGTCTGGGGCGACGCGCCAGTGCCGCCGACATGGCCCGCGATCAGGATGACGTCGGCGTGCGCCTTCGCCACGCCTGCCGCGACGGTGCCTATGCCGGCCTGGCTGACCAGCTTCACGCAGACGCGAGCGCGCGGGTTGATCATCTTGCAGTCGTAGATGAGCTGCGCCAGATCCTCGATCGAATAGATGTCGTGGTGCGGCGGCGGCGAGATCAGCGTCACGCCCGGCGTCGAATGGCGCAGCTTGGCGATGAACTCGGTCACCTTGAAGCCGGGCAACTGGCCGCCCTCGCCGGGCTTGGCGCCCTGCGCGACCTTGATCTCGATCTCCTCGGCCGACGCCAGATATTCGGCATGGACGCCGAAGCGGCCCGACGCGATCTGCTTGATGACCGAATTGGCGTTGTCGCCATTTTCGTATGGCTTGAAGCGGTTCGCATCCTCGCCGCCTTCGCCCGACACCGCCTTGGCGCCGATGCGGTTCATCGCGATCGCCAGCGTTTCATGCGCTTCGGGGCTGAGCGCGCCCAGCGACATGCCGGGCGTTACGAAGCGTTTGCGGATTTCGGTGGTGGCTTCCACTTCATCGATGGGCACGGCTTCGCGGGCGAAGTTGAACTCCATCAGATCGCGCAGATAGACCGGCGGCAAATCGCGCACGCCGCGCGAAAATTGCAGATAGGTCGAATAGCTGTCGGTCGCCACGGCCGTCTGTAACAGGTGCATCAGCTGCGCCGAATAGGCATGGCTCTCGCCGCCCTGGCGCTGGCGGTAGAAGCCGCCGATCGGCAGGCGTACGGCAGCGGCGTCGAACGCCTGCTCGTGGCGCAGCATCGCGCTGTAATGGAGCGAGGCATAGCCCTCGCCTGAAATCTTCGCTGGCATACCGGGGAACAGATCGTTGACCAGAGCGCGCGACAGGCCGACCGCCTCGAAATTATAGCCGCCGCGATAGCTGCTGATGACCGCGATGCCCATTTTGGACATGATCTTGAGCAGGCCTTCGTTGATGGCCGTGCGATAGCGTTCGAAGCAGGCGTCCAGCGACAGGTCGCCGAACAGGCCGCGGCCATGGCGGTCGGCGATGCTGGCTTCGGCCAGATAGGCGTTCACCGTGGTCGCGCCGACGCCGATCAGCACCGCGAAATAATGGGTGTCGAGCGCTTCGCACGACCGCACGTTGATCGATGCGTAGCTGCGCAGCCCCTTGCGCACCAGATGCGTATGGACCGCCGCCGCCGCCAGCACGCCGGCGATCGCCGCACGATCGGCATTGACGCCCTCGTCGGTCAGGAAGATTTCGGTGCGCCCCTCGCGCACCGCCTGCTCGGCCTCCTCGCGAATGCGGGAAATGGCGGCGCGCAGTTGCTCCTGCCCGCCGCTCGCGGGGAAGGTGCAGTCGATCACGGCCACGGACGGACCGAAATAGGCCTTCAGCCGCGCCCATTCGGCGCTCGTCACGACCGGCGATTCCAGCACCAGCACATGGCTGTTCTGTGCGCCTTCCTCCAGAATGTTGTGGAGGTTGGAGAAGCGCGTCTTGAGGCTCATGACGTGCCGTTCGCGCAAGGGGTCGATCGGCGGGTTGGTGACCTGGCTGAAATTCTGCCGGAAGAAATGGCTGATCGTGCGCGGCTTGTCGGAAATGACGGCCAGCGGCGTGTCGTCGCCCATTGATCCGATGGCTTCCTTGGCGTCCTCCACCATGGGCGCGAGGATCAGTTCCAGATCCTCCAGCGTCAGGTTGGCGGCGACCTGGCGGCGGGTCAGTTCAGCCTTGTCCCAAGCCGGCAGCGCGGTCGGCGCTTCGGCCAGGTCTTCCACGGCCAGGAAGTCCTTGATCAGTTCGCCATAGGGGCGTTCGCCCGCGATCCGGTCCTTGATCGCGCGGTCGTCATAGATTTCGCCTTCGAGCAGGTCGACGGCGATCATCTGGCCTGGCCCCATGCGGCCCTTCTTGACGATGGTGGTTTCGGGCACGACGACCATGCCGGTTTCCGACCCTACGATCAGCAGATTGTCGCCGGTCAGCGTGTAGCGCAGCGGACGCAGCGCATTGCGATCGACACCAGCCACCACCCAGCGGCCGTCGGTCATGGCGAGCGCGGCCGGGCCATCCCACGGCTCCATGACGGAGGCGAGATAGTCGTACATGTCGGCATGGGCCTTGGGCAGGTCGGCGCTTTTGGCCTGCCAGGCTTCGGGGACCAGCATCAGCTTGGCCGTCGGCGCGTCGCGGCCCGACCGGCAGATCGCTTCGAACACGGCGTCGAGCGCGGCGGTATCGGACGCACCCGCCGGGATCACCGGCTTGATGTCCTCCGACTGCTCGCCGAAGGCGAGGCTCGCCATCTTGATCTCGTGGCTCTTCATCCAGTTCTTGTTGCCGCGGATCGTGTTGATCTCGCCATTATGGGCGAGAGTGCGGAACGGCTGGGCCAGCCACCATTGCGGGAAGGTGTTGGTCGAATAGCGCTGGTGAAAGATCGCGACCCGGCTTTCGAACCGCTCGTCCTGCAAATCGGGGAAGAAGACCGACAGGGATTCGGCGAGGAACAGCCCCTTGTAGATGATCGACCGGCACGACAGCGAGCATACGTAGAAATCCTGGATCTGCGCGGCGATGACCTGCTTTTCGATCCGGCGGCGGATCAGGTAGAGATCCTTTTCGAATTCGGCTTGGTCGCGTTCCTCCGGCATCGGGCCGGCGATCATGATCTGCTCGATTTCGGGGCGCGTGCGCTGCGCCTTTTCGCCGATGACCGACACGTCCACCGGCACCTGGCGCCAGCCATAGATGGTGTAGCCGGCCTCAATGATTTCGGCTTCCACGATAGTACGGCAGGTTTCCTGGGCGCTGAGGTCCGTGCGGGGCAGGAAGATCATGCCGACGGCGAGGCGATTGGGCAGCGGCTTGTGGCCCGAATCCGCGATCGCATCGTCGAAGAAGCGCACCGGCAGGTCGACATGGATGCCCGCGCCGTCGCCGGTCTTGCCATCGGCATCGACCGCGCCGCGGTGCCACACGGCCTTGAGCGCATCGATCGCGGAGGCGACGACGCGGCGGCTGGGGCGACCATCGGTCGCGGCGACCAGGCCCACGCCACAGGCGTCGCCTTCCATTTCGGGGTGATACATGCCCTCGGCCGCGATCCGTGCGCGTTCTTCGGGGCTGGCCATGAAATTGGTGTCGGTCATGATCGGGCCTTCCTTCCGATGATGATGGTGTTGAACGGGCGAGGGGCTGCTTACGCCGCGACCCTTTCGCCCGTCTTCGCCTTGGCCTTTAGATATTTGTGCATATGCTCGATCACGTCGCGGCCGTCGCGGATCGCCCAGACGACCAGCGATGCGCCGCGCACGATGTCGCCTGCGGCGAACACGCCGTCCACGCTGGTCATCATCGTCTTGTGATCGACGCGAAGCGTGCCCCAGCGGGTGACCGACAGGTCGTCGGCGCCGAACAGCCTGGGCAGTTCTTCAGGGTCGTAGCCCAGCGCCTTGATGACGAGATCGGCTTCCAGCGTATGTTCGCTGCCCGGATCGGCTTCCGGCGCACGACGACCGGAGGCGTCGGGCTGGCCGAGACGCATCTTGGTGACCTTGACGCCGGTGACATGCTCCGTGCCTTCAAAGGCGATCGGGGCGGTCAGCCAGACAAATTCGACCCCTTCTTCTTCCGCATTGGCGACTTCGCGCTGCGATCCGGGCATATTTTCCCGGTCGCGGCGATAGAGGCACTTTACCGACTTAGCGCCCTGGCGGATGGCGGTGCGGACGCAGTCCATCGCGGTGTCGCCGCCGCCGATGACGACGACATTCTTGCCGGTCGCCAGCAGCGACCCGTCGTCATGTTCCGGCACCGCATCGCCGAAGCCCGCCTTGTTGGAGGCGGTGAGATAGTCGAGCGCCTTCACCACGCCCGCGGCGCCGACGCCCGGCGCCTTGATGTCGCGCGGCTTATAGACGCCCGTCGCGATCAGGATCGCGTCATGCTTGGCGCGCAGGCCTTCCAGCGTCGCATCGCGGCCGATCTCGAAATTCTCATGGAAGACGATGCCGCCATCCTTGAGGCGCTGGACGCGGCGCATGACCACGTCTTTCTCCAGCTTGAAGCCGGGGATGCCATAGGTCAGCAGGCCGCCGGCGCGGTCGTGTCGGTCATAGACATGGACCTCATAGCCCGCCACGCGCAGATATTCCGCCGTCGTCAGGCCCGCAGGGCCGGCGCCGATGACGCCGACCGACTGGCCGCGCGCCGCGCCGGGGACCAGAGGTTCGACCCAGCCTTCCTTCCAGGCGGTGTCGGTGATGTATTTTTCGACGCTGCCGATGGTGACGGCGCCGTGGCCGGAAAATTCGATGACGCAATTGCCTTCGCACAGGCGGTCCTGCGGGCAGATGCGGCCACAGATTTCCGGCATGGTGCTGGTCAGGTTCGACAGCTCATAAGCCTCGCGCAACCGGCCCTCGGCGGTCAGGCGCAGCCAGTCGGGGATATGATTGTGCAGCGGGCAATGGGTCGAGCAATAGGGGACGCCGCATTGCGAGCAGCGCGACGCCTGTTCCTCCGCCTTATCGAGAATGAAGCTGCGGCTGATTTCCAGAAAATCGTCGGCGCGGTCGTCCGCCGCGCGCTTTTCCGGGTAGGATTGCGCCTTACCCACAAATTTCAGCATCGGATTGTCAGCCATGGATCGCCTCTGAATCTGTTTCAGCAGCGCGTATAGCGGAAAAACCCGCGCAGTCACGTGGATTCTGCCAGTTAGGTCAGCATGACTTACTAATTAAATGGGATTTTACCGCTTAGTTGCGAATTGATCGCAAAAACAAGCGTAATATAAGGACCGTTTCGGACCTACCTCATGCCGAGCCAGATCAGCGCGGCGCAGCCGGCGACGATTCGATACCAGGCAAAAGGGGTGAAGCCATGTTTGGACACCAGCCCGACGAACCATTTGATGACCAGAAGGGCGACGAAGAAGGAGACGATGAAGCCGAGCGCGATACTGTCCCAGCCCACCGTCGCGCTGGTGATCTGGTCGCCCTTCTTCAGCAGTTCCAGGGTCGTCGCGCCCAACATGGTCGGTATCGCCAGGAAGAAGCTGAACTCCGCCGCGGTGCGCCGCTCGACGCCCAGCGTCAGCGCGCCCATGATCGTGGCGCCCGACCGGCTGACGCCGGGAATCATCGATATGCACTGGATCAGGCCCACGCCCAGCGCGCGGATGGCGGGAATGTCGGCGATGCCGTGAAACCGCTGCTCCTTCACCATGCGTTCGATGAGCAGGATCGCCACGCCGCCCACGATCAGCGCCCAGGCGACGACCTTGGGCGCGCCCAGCAGCATCTCGACATAATCGTGCAGCGCCAGGCCGACGATGGCGGCGGGCATGAAGGCGAGCAGGAGGTTGCGCAGGAACCGCCAACTCACCGGCTCGCGTCGCAGCAGCCCCATGCCCACTGCCCAGAAGGTGCGCCAGTAGAGCACCACCACCGCCAGGATCGCGCCGAGCTGGATCACGACGTTGAACATCGCCCAGGTCGCCGAATCATAGCCCAACAATTCGCTCGCCAGGATAAGGTGGCCGGTCGAGGATACCGGCAGGAACTCGGTCAGCCCCTCCACGATGCCCAGCAGGATGACGGTGAGGTAATGCAGGTCCATGGATGGGCTAGCCTTTTGGCGCAGCATACTCCCGCCTGCGCGGGAGCACGAGGATATGTCAGGCGCGCGCGCGGCCGGCGAAACGGCCGTGGCGGCGATAGCGGACCATCCATTTGTCGGCGACCGCGCCCAGCGGGGTGGGGGCCACGCCGAGCGCTTCCAGCCCTTCCGAGCCGGCCGCCACGACATTGTCGCGGCCCAGCATGGCGAGTTGGTCGCGGCTGATCGGTCCGCCCGGCAGCATCGCCAACAGCGAAGCGACGCCCCGCGGCACATCGATCAACGGCTTGTCGCGGCCGATCGCCTTGGCGATCCAGGCGTTGATTTCTTTCATACTCATCACCTGCGGGCCGGCGACTTCATAGGTCTTGCCGCCATGCACGCCGGGCTGCGCCGCTGCATGGGCGATCGCGTCGGCGACGTCGCCGACATAGACCGGCTGGAATTTGGTCGCAGGCGCAATCACCGGAACGACCGGGAACAGGCTGATGATGTCGGCGAAGCGGTTGAGAAACTGGTCCTCCGGCCCGAAGATGATCGACGGGCGAATGACGGTCGCGGTGGGGAAGGCGGCCTTGACCGCGGTCTCGCCCGCCGCCTTCGACCGGCCATAGGCCGACGGGCTTTCGGCGTCCGCACCGATCGCCGAGACATGGACCAGCGCCCGCACGCCCGCCGCGCCGGCGGCTTTCGCCACATTGGCCGCGCCGACGTGGTGAAAAGCGTCGAAATCGCCCGCCAATATGCCGACCAGATTGACGACGACGTCGCTGCCATGGATGGCGCGGGCTACGCTGTCGGGCTTGCGGATGTCCGCGGCGACGAACTGGGTCTGGCCCAGATTGCCCAGCGTCTTGACCTTCATCGCGGTGGCCAGGTCGCGCTGGGCTATCCGCACCCGCGCGCCCTGCGCCATCAGCGCCTGGGCGACCTGCCGGCCCAGAAAGCCGCCGCCGCCGAACACCGTAACCAGACTGTCCTTCATCACGCGCGTCCCATGTCCAAATTTAAGGGAATGACTCCGCCAACCCCTTGCAACAGCCGCCGCGCGCTGACAACCGCCTTTAGCCGAACCAGCCTTGCAGATCGGCCAGCATCCACAGGCCCAGACCCAGGAACAGCAACGCCGCGCCGATCTGCAACGCGCGCATCGGCACCTTCTTGGCCAGCGCCTCGCCGAACAGGACGGCCGGCACATTGGCGACCATCATGCCCAACGTCGTGCCCATGGTGACGGCGACCAGATTGTCGAACCGCGCGCCCAGCGCCACGGTCGCAACCTGCGTCTTGTCGCCCATCTCGACCAGAAAGAAGGCGACCAGCGTCGTCACGAACACGCCTGCCTTGGTCGGGGCTTTCAGCGGCGCATCCTCGTCGAACGTGTCGGGGATCAGCGTCCAGGCGGCCATGGCGATGAAGGAAGCGGCGACGGCGTAGCGAAACCAGTCCTGCGTCAGAACGCCTGCGATCGAATGGCCGACCAGCGCGGCGAGGAAATGATTGGCGACCGTGGCCGCGAAAATGCCCAGGATGATCGGCACCGGCTTGCGAAAGCGGGTGGCGAGCAGCATGGCCAGCAACTGCGTCTTGTCGCCCATTTCGGCGAGCGCGACGAGCGCGGCGGAAGTGAAGAGAGCTTCCATCGTGAATTTCCGGGGCCGGGCGGAAGTGAAACAGACGCAATGCCACCGTCGCCTCCCGCCCGGCCGGACAGATAAGCGCCGATGCCATTGGTCTCGCCCGATGCGGCTTTTCGCCGCCTCCCATACGCCACGACCTCTCGGCCGAATATGTTGACGCATGGCCCGTTCCTGACACGGAACGGCTGGCTACTCCCCAGATGACGCGCTAGCCTCTAGGCGAGCGGCGCGGGGAAGGCAAGCCATGGCGAAGGACGCGAACAAGACGGTCGAAACGGCGGGGGATGTGGAGGCGTTTCTGGCGGCGGTGGAGCCGGAAGAGCGGCGCGAGGACGTTCGCCGGATCGCCGCGCTGATGGCGGCGCTTTCAGGCGAAGTGGCGCGCATGTGGGGGCCGAGCATCATCGGCTTTGGCCGCTATCGCTATCGCTATGACAGCGGGCGCGAGGGCGAGAGCTGCCGCATCGGCTTTGCGCCGCGCAAGGCGGAGCTGGTTTTCTATCTGGCCGGGCTGGCGGACATGGATTTCGCCACTTTGGGCACGCATCGGCGCGGCAAGGGCTGCCTCTATGTGAAACGCCTGTCCGGCATCGACATGGCGGTATTGGAGGCGCTGATCGTCAAGAGCCTTGCCCATATGGACGAGGTCTATCCGCGATGAAGAGGCTGCTGCCCATCCTGGCCCTGCTGCTGGCCGCATCGCCCGCGCGGGCGCAGATCGAGCAGGCGACGGTCGCGTCGCTCTCCGCCGATCTGGCGGCCGGCCGCATTACCAGTCAGAAGGCGGTGCGCGCCTATCTGCAACGCATCGCGGCGCTGGACCGCAAGGGGCCGCGCCTCAACAGCATCATCAGTCTCAATCCCCATGCGATGCAGGAAGCGCGGGTGCTGGATGCCGAGCGCCGCGCGGGCAAGCTGCGCGGCCCCCTTCATGGCGTGCCGATCCTGCTCAAGGACAATATCGAGGCGGCGGGGATGCCGACCACCGCCGGCTCGCTGGCGCTGGCCCGCAACGATTCGGGTCGGGATTCGTCGGTCGCCGCGGCGCTCAAGGCCAAGGGCGCGATCATCCTGGGCAAGACGAACCTGTCCGAATGGGCCAATTTCCGGTCGGAACGGTCGATGAGCGGATGGAGCGCGATCGGCGGCCTTACCCGCAATCCCTATGCGCTGGACCGCACGACCTGTGGATCGTCGAGCGGATCGGGCGCGGCGGTTGCCGCCGGTTTTGCGCCCGCCGCAATCGGCAGCGAAACCAACGGATCAATCATCTGCCCGGCATCCATGATGGGGCTGGTGGGATTGAAGCCGACGGTCGGCCTGATACCCCGCACCCATATCGTGCCGATCAGCCACAGCCAGGATACCGCCGGTCCGATGGCGCGCAGCGTGCGCGACGTCGCCATCCTGCTGTCTGCGCTGATCGCCAGCGATCCCGCCGACCCGGCCACCGCCGACGCCATGGCCCATGCCAGGGATTATGCCGCCGCGCTTGACCCGACACACATCAAAGGCGCGCGCATCGGCGTGCTGCGCGGCGGCGCGCAGCCGGAACTGCTGGCGCGCTATGAAGCGGCGCTGGCGCTGCTCAAGGGGCTGGGCGCGACGTTGGTGGAGGTAAAGAAGCCGGCGATGGAGGGCATGTCGGCGGCCAGCTACGACGTGCTGCAATATGAATTCAAGGCGGATGTGAACGCCTATCTGGCCTCCACCCGGCCCGATCAGGTGGAGAGCCGGACGCTCGCCGACCTCATAGTGTTTGATGATGCCAACAAAACGTCGGAGTTGCCGCTGTTCGGGCAGGAGATATTCGTCCTGTCGCAGGCGAAGGGCGGGCTGGACGACCCGGCCTACAAGGCGGCGCGCGAAACGTCGTTGCGGCTCGCGGGCAAAGAGGGGATCGACGCGATGCTTGCCGACAACCGCGTCGATCTGTTGGTGACGATCAGCTATGGCCCGGCCTGGCCGTCCGACACGGTGTGGGGCGATCAATATGAGGGGCCAGGCGGCTCCGCCGGCCCGGCGGCGATTGCGGGCTATCCGCATCTGACCGTGCCAATGGGGCTGGTGCGCGGCCTGCCGGTTGGATTGAGTTTCATTGGCGCAGCCTATGCCGAGCAAAGGCTGCTCGATGCGGGCTATGCCTATGAACAGGCGGCGGGGATCAGCAGCAAGCCGGATTTCCGGGCGACCGTGGACAGCGGAACGGAACTGGAGGGGCGTCGGCCCTAAAATTCATCCGGTATAGCAAGAGGCGTGTTCCCGCGCAGGCGGCAATCCAGTCCGCCGTTTGGATCAAGGTTCCCGCCTGCGCGGGAAAACGCAGCGTATTTCACGGCTCGCCGGCGCTTTCCTGCATCCGCCGTTCGGCGAACCATTGTTGCAGCATCTGGGCGGTGCAGCCGGTGAAGCCGTTGCTGCCGATGGCGTTGCAGCTGTTGGGCAGCGTCTGCCGCTGGGTCTGCTCCATCGTCGCCACCTGGCTGCCCCAGCCCGGACCGCCCGATACGGCGGGCTTTTCCCGCAGCTTCTTGGGGATGCGATAGCGTTCGGCCTCCGGCTTGCGGGCGCAGACGACGATATCGTCGCCCTGGCTTTGCGGGCAGGGATCATCGCCATAGACCAGCAGGTTGATGATCCGTTCGGGCGGCGGCTCCGCCTGCGCCAGCGCGGAAGAGGGCAGCAGCGGGAGCAGCAAAAAGCCGACCAGGGGAAGCACGACGCGAGGCCGCATAAGATAAATCCTTTTACCACCCCTGTCAGATGCCGGGCGTGCCCAATGCCCGGCGGTTCGTGGATCAGGACGGCATGAACGCCCCAAAACCGTCAGCGTTGCGGTGCGGCGGGAGCCGGTTGGGGCTGCTGCGCCGCCTTTTCCTCCGCCTTCACCCGCGCTTCGATCGCGTCGCTGTCGGCATCGATGGTCGACAGGCGCTTGGCGCGTTCGGCCGCGACCAGATCCTTCCAACTGGCATTGTCGAGCGCCTGCCGTTCCGCCTTGGCGAGGCGGGACAGTTGCGCGAAGCAGCCGGTCGCGCCGCCGCCGCCGACCGGCGAGCAGCTTTCAGTGCCTTGCCGACCGACATATTCCATCGAGCGGACCCGTTCGCCCCACGCCTGCTTGCTGGGCATATTGGGATCGCCCCGCAGCGGTTCGGGGATGCGATAGCGTTCCTCCTCGCCCTTGCGCGCGCACACGACGATGTCGTCGCCCTGGCTCTGCGGGCAGGCGTCTTCGCCATAGACGATGACGATATTGACCTTTTCCGACGCGGGGTCGGTCACGGCCGTCGGCGCTGTCGCCGGTTGAGCCAGCGCAGGGACGGACGCGCCCAGCATCAGCGCGAAGGCTGCGATCATTCGGGTCTTGCTCATATATCCGTCCTTATCAGAGGCGCTTGGAAAGCGCGATGGCGGCCCGGCATCCCAAACGAATGGCGCCCGACAAAAGGGGGTAGGCGGGTGCTTGTTCGGCGCCATGCGCGAGCGCCGCGTCGCGATGCTCGACCTCCTCCGCCTGGAAATCCGCAATGGCGGTGGAGAGTTCCGGATCGCTGTCGCCCAATTGCGCCAACTGTTCGGCATAATGGCGGTCGATTTCGGTTTCGATCGCCGCGGTGCAGGCCATCGCGGCCTTTGGTCCCATCGCCGCGGTCACCGCGCCCAGCGCGAAGCCGGCCGCGCTCCAGATCGGCGCGAGCGCCGTCGGGCGGACGCCGCGCCGGGCGATCATCGCGTCGAAGGCGGCGCGATGCCGTTCCTCCTGCGCCGCCATGCCGGCGATCAGCCGGCCATAGGGATGGCGATCACCCATCACTGCCAGTTGCCCGGCATAGATGCGCACCGCGCCGAACTCGCCAGCCTGATCGACCCGCACCATGGCGGCGCGATCGGAATCGGACAGGCTCCTGCCGGGGCGTGGAAAATCCTTGGGCGCGGTCATGCTTTTCTCGCTTTAAGCAACAGCGCCAAGATGGCGAGCGCGGCGGCCCCGGACAAGAGGCCGTTATAGCCGGCGAGCGAAATGCCGAGGAGATCCCAGGGCGCGACGTCGCAGCGGACGATCGGGGTCGCCCAAATCTGGTTGAGCAGGTCCGCCCCGCCGGCCGGGGTGGTGGAGCAGGTGGTCAACCCTTCCCACCAGCCATATTCGACCCCGGCATGGAACAGGCCGATCAGCCCGCTAATGCCGATGGCGAGGCCGGCCAGCCCCGCGAACAGCGCGCTGACGCAGGCGCGGCTGCGCAGCGCATAGGCGATCAGCGCCAGCGGGATGGCGGCCATATGCGGGTAACGCTGCCACCAGCACATCTCACAGGGGTGCAGGCCGCCAATATATTGGGAGGCATAGGCCCCGCCCAATAACAGGACCGGGGTCAGCAGGGCGATGGTGCGGGCAAGCGGGATGCTCTTCATAACGCCCGCTTAAAGCCTTGGCTTGCTTTCGTCATGCTGAACTTGATGGTCTGGACGCATCATGGCGTGTTCCCGCGCAGGCGGGCATCCAGTTCGGACGGTGGGACTGGGTTTCCGCCTGCGCGGGAACACGCTGTTGATAGCCGTTATTTCGCCCCCGGCTTGCGCGCGGCGACCTGCGCCTGGGCGATGGTCGCGCCGGGCGTGCTGGCGAGGCGCGCGATCGTCTTGAGCGCATAGTCGAGCTGGAAATCCTCGATGCCCTTCTTCTTCAGCTCCTCGGCCGACAAAGCGAAGCGCGGATCGTCCTTCGTGTCCTCCTCCAGCGCCTTGTCGTCGGTCTTGATCTCGTTGATCAGATGACGGCGCAGGTCGCTCTCGCGGAATTTCGGACGATTTTTGTAATCGGGATCGGATAGCTGCGGCACGCGGATGTCGGGCTGGATGCCGCCTTCCTGCACGCTGCGGCCCGACGGCGTATAATAGCGCGCGGTCGTGAGCTTCAGCGCCGTGGTGTTCGACAGCGGCAACATGGTCTGGACGCTGCCCTTGCCGAAGCTGCGTTCGCCCATCACCAGCGCGCGATGCTGGTCCTGCAACGCGCCGGCCACGATTTCGGAAGCCGAGGCGGACCCCGCATCGACCAGCACGATCACCGGCAGACCCTTCGCATCGTCGCCGGGCTTGGCATAATAGCGTTCGACATCGCCCTTCGCCCGGCCGCGTTGCGACACGATCTCGCCGCGCTCCAGGAAGGCGTCGCTGACCGTCACCGCTTCGTCCAGAAGGCCGCCGGGGTTGGAGCGCAGGTCGAGGACATAGCCGGTGGGCTTGTGACCCAGCGACTTGTCGATGCTGCGGATCGCGGACCGCACGTCCGCCCCGGTATTGGCCGAGAAGCTGACGATGTTGATGACGCCGATATTGTTCTTCACCTCCCATTTCACGGGCTTCAACTGAATGATTTCGCGCGTGAGGGTCAGTTCGATCGGCTTGTCGCGGCCCGCCCGCACGATCGTCAGCTTGAGCGCCGTGCCGGGTGCGCCGCGCATCTTGTCGACCGCCTCGTCCAGCGTGCCGCCATAGATGAGCTGCCCGTCGATATGGGTGATATAGTCGCCCGCCTTGATTCCCGCGCGCCAGGCCGGGGTATCCTGCGTCGGCGCGATCACCTTGACCGCGCCATCCTCCTGCGTGACCGAGAGGCCGAGGCCACCATAGCTGCCCTCGGTCTGGGTGCGCAGATTCTGGAAATCGCGCGCGTCGAGGAAATTGCTATGCGGATCGAGGCTGGCGAGCATCCCGTCTATCGCGCCCTTGATCAGCTTTTCGTCATCGACCTTTTCGACATAGTCGCTGCGGACCTTCTGGAACACGTCCATAAATTCGTCGAGCGCCTTGTAGCTCGACGCCTCCCCGTCGGCGAGGGCTGCGGTGGTGGCAGGGATGAGCGCAAGCGCCCCAAGCGCGACGGCGCCCTGGAGGAAGGTGGATTTCATGGCTGTCCTAGATTCCGGCATCTGATCCCCGATATAGGCCGATTCGCGTGCCAACGCAAAAGCGCGCTTCGATGAATGTCGCGCAGGGTCGATGAGCGTCGGGTTAACCGAGCCCCACCAGCGGCACGATATCGACCGGGCGGCCGTTGCGGCGCAGTTCGATGGTGATGTTGGGGCGTTCCGCGCCGGTGATGCCGACCGGGTCGCCCTGGCGCACGCTATCGCCGACCTGGGCGGTGACGCGGTGCAGGCCGGTGATGAGCGTGGTCCAGCCTTGGCCGTGGTCGATGATGAGGATCTGGCCATAGTCGCGATAGGGGCCGGCGAAGGCGACGCGGCCGGCGGTGGGGGCGATCGCCTGGGCGTCCGGTTGCGTGACCAGGGTCAGGCCGCGCGAGCGGACGCCGCCGTCATTGACTTCGCCCATGCCGGTGACGAGCTGGCCGATCACCGGCAGGCGATAGGGGGGCGGGCCGCCGACCGAGGCGGTACGTTCGGGCGCGGCGGCGCCGGCCTGGTCGGGGCGGGCGGGACGCAGCAGCGGGCCGGACAGCGCGGCCAGCCGATCGCGCAGGTCGCCCGCGTCCTCCAGCCGGTCCATCAGATCGACAATGTCGCGCGCCCGTTCGCCCAGCGCCAGCGCCCGTTCGCCTTCCATGCCCGCATTGGCGCCATAGTCGCGGGCGGCGACCCGCTTTTGCGCTTCGAGCGCAGCCAATGCTGTCTGGCGGTCCTTGCGGTCGGCCTGCGCCTTGCCCAGCGCGTCGGCGGCCTGCCCTGCGGTGGCGCGCAGGGCGCGGCTCTTGTCCAGTTCCAGGCGCAGGCCGGCGGTGCGTTGTTCGATCACCGGCAGCACCTGCCCCAGCACTGCGCGCATATGGACCGCGTCGCCGACCGATCCGGGCTGGACCAGCGCCAGCGCCAACGGACGGCGCGCCATCATTTGCAGCGCGGCGGTGAGGCGGACGACCGGCTCCTGCTTGGCCGCAAGGCGGCTGGCCTGGGCGCGCTGCATCCGGTTGATGATGGCGATGCGGGCCTGTGCGGCCTGGATGTCGGCTTCGGCCTGCTGGATGCGGGCGGCGACCGCGGCGGCGCGGCGGCGCGCCTGTTCGGCTTCGTCGCGGGCGAGGCTGGCCTGCTGTTCCAGCCGGGCGGAACGGTCGCGCGCCTCGTCCGACTGGCGGCGGGCGGCTTTGAGCGCCTGCTGTTCCTGCGCCAACGTGGTGCCGGCGGTGCCGGACAGGATGATCGCGCTGTCGTTGGCGGCGAGCAGGCGCGTGGCGGCCAGGGCCATCAGGCCCGCCACTGTGCTTGCGATGAGGAGGTTGCGCTTCACCCGTTATCCCGACCCTTGTCGTCTCTGACTAGGCGGAAATCCGTCCGGGTTCTAGCGGCGAACGACCTTCTCCGCTCTTTCTTTTGTTGGTCGCATTCTGCGAGGCGTCGGCTGCGCCAGCCGACTTCAGAATGCTTCAGCCTTCGCGGTGATAGGGGTGGTTGGCAAGGATGGAACAGGCGCGCCAGAGCTGTTCCGCCAGCATCGCGCGGGCCATCATATGCGGCCAGGTCATCGCGCCAAAGGCGATCAGCAGGTCCGCATTGTCCCGGTCGGCATCATCGAAGCCGTCCGCCGCGCCGATCAGGAAGCGACATTCGCGGGTGCCCGTGTCACGCCAGCCCTCGATCCGTCGGGCGAAGTCCATGGAGGAGAGCTGCTTGCCCTTTTCGTCCAGCATGACCGTGACGGTGCCGGGCGCGACCGGGGGCAGCTTGCCGCCCCGATCCGGCATTTCGGTGATCTTGTGCGGCATGGTCAGCCGCTTGACATAGCGGTCGACCAGGTCGGCTTCGGGCGAGCGCCCGATCTTGCCGCGCGCTATGATGTGGAGGAGCATGGCGCTCCTCCTAGCCGGTCATCTCGCGCCTGTCGAAGGGTTCAGGCGTTGCCCGCGACCGGCGCGTCGACGAAGCCCCACATCCGTTCCAGATTGTAGAAGCTGCGCACTTCCGGCTTGAACAGATGGACGATCACGTCGCCCGCGTCGATCAGCACCCAGTCGGCGACCGGCAGCCCTTCGACCCGTGCGGAACGGCCGGTTTCCTTCTTGATCCGTTCGGCCAGATGCTGGGCGATCGCGGCGACCTGACGCGATGAACGGCCGCTGGCGATAACCATATAATCGGCGATGCTGCTCTTGCCTTCCAGCGGGATGGAAATGGTTTCCTGGGCCTGGTCGTCGTCGAGCGATTGCATGACGAGGGCGTGCAGGGCGGCCACGGAATCGGCGGCAAAGGCCGGATCGTTGGCAGAGGCGAGGTTAGACAATGAAACTCCAATCTAGATGACGTACCGACGCGTGAGCGGATCGCGCGCACACGTTGCTTCATATTCGCGATGCCAGAGGGGGTCCGCCTGCCGCAGCAGGGTTGCCGATCTTGGATCAGGGCGAAAGCGCAATAGCACGAGCGCCGGTGGTCTCCAATTCGTCCAGTCTGCACCCTGGCGCGCGGACCGGACGAAGCGCCGCAGCCAGCTCATAGCCGCAGAGCCACGAGCGGCATCATCATAGCCCGGACGGGCGATGACAGCAATGGGCATTTGCCGGGCGATGCCGCGCCAGTCGCGCCATTGGCCAAATTGCGCCAGATTATCCGCGCCCATCAGCCAGATGAAGCGGTTTTTGGGGTAGCGGCGGGCGAGGGCGCGGAGCGTATCGATGGTGTAGCGGGTGCGTAACTGGCGCTCGATCGCGGTCGGGCGAATCGGGGCGCGGCGAGCGACGGTGCGGGCATGGGCGAGGCGGGCGGCGAGCGGGGCCATGCCCTTGGCGGGCTTTAGCGGGTTGCCGGGGGAGACGAGCCACCAGATTTCGTCCAGGTCCAGCGCTTCCCTGGCGAAGAGCGAGATGGCGCGATGGCCGCCATGGGCCGGATTGAAGGAACCGCCGAGCAGGCCGATGCGTGTCATGATCCCGCCATGCCAGCGCGGCGACAGGGCCGCAATGGGGGCGATCGGCGGATCGGCGTCAGCGGCCACCGAAAGCGGGCTTGCGCGTCCGTCGATAGGGAATCCGGTCCAGCTTCGCCATCAGGTCGGCGAAAGGTGTGTCGCGCACCATGTGATGGTCGCGCGGCGGCGGATCATCCTTCGCCTTGTCCGGGCGCCGCAGCGGGCGGCGCGTCAATAATGACTTCCACATGATAGTCTCCAAACTGCGATATTGGTCGCTTATGGAGAAGAGACGCAGGCGAGCCGGGCTTGTTCCTCCATTTGTCCGTTACGCCGCCGGCAAAGCGCGCGCTTCTTCGGTCTGCGCGTCGCGCGCCAGCACGTCGAGCGGCTCCATCGCCTCGATCTCCTTGCCGCCGGTTTCGATGTCGAGATCGCGGAACTTGCGGCCGGTCGAGAGGACGCGGCTTTCGAAGCTGCCGATGAAATTATTATAGTTGGACACGGCGCTGTTGAGGCCGGAGCCGAGGCGCTTCAAATGGGTCGCGGCGACGGCGAGGCGCTCGTACAGTTCCTTGCCGAGTTGGCCGACCTGCTGCGCCTGTTCCTGCATCTTGGCCTGGCGCCAGTGGCCCGCCAAGGTGCGGGCGAGGGGCAGGAAGGTGGCGGGGCCGCAGATGATGACGCGATTCTTGGCCGCGCGTTCCCACAGGTCCATGTCCGCTTCGAGTGCGGCGGTGACGAAATTGTCGCCGGGGACATACATGATGACGAAGTCGGGTGCCTTGTCGAATTGCTCCCAATAGGCCTTGCGCCCCAGCGCGTCGGCATGGGTGCGCATGGCGCGGGCATGGTCGAGCATATGGGCGTCGCGCAGCGCGGGATCGACCTGATCGACGGCGTTCAAATAGGCGACCAGCGAGCATTTGACGTCGATCACCATCTGCTGGTCGCCGGGCAGGTTGATGACGAAATCGGGCCGCATTCTGCCGTCCTCGACCGCGACCGACACTTCTTCCTTGAAATCGACGAAGGGGGAGAGGCCGGCGGTTTCGATGAGGTTCTTGAACTGTTGCTCGCCCCAGCGGCCGCGGGTCTTGGGCGCGGCGCGCAGCGCGTTGACCAGCTTGGCGGTTTCTTCGCGCACCTGGCCCTGACCCAGATGCACCTGCTGCACCGCCTCGCGCAGTTCGGCATAGCTGCCGACCCGGTCCTTTTCGACGCGGGCCAGCCCTTCCTCATAGCGTTTGAGCGTGGTTTCGACGGGGTTGAGCAAGGTCTTAAGCTGCGCCTCGCTCTTTTCGTTCGCCTGGGCGAAACGCTGGTCGGCGCGGGTGAGGAACTGGGTCTGGGCGGATTCGAGCAGCTTGCCGCCGATCTCGCTGAACTGGGCGGAGAGTTGCTCCTTGGCGTCCCTGAGCGCGGCGATCTGCTGTTCGAAGGCCTGGGTGCGGGCCTGGATGTCGGATTGGAGCGCGGCGAGTTCGCGCAGCGCGGCTTCGCGTTCGGCCTGGATGGACTCGATACGCTGGGCGGCGGCGGCCTGGATGGATTCGCGCTGTTGGTCGGCGACGACCTGCGCGGTTTCGAGCCGGGCGATGCGGGTTTCGGCCTGGGCGACGCGCTCCTTTTCCACCGCCAGTTCGGCGATGGCGCCGTTGCGCTGGGTGGTGGCGAGGTCGAGCCTGGCGGCGAGATCGGCTTTTTCCGCCGCCAGCGGGGCCATGGACCGGGCGCTGAGCAGCCAGCCGACCGCAAGACCAATCAGCAGGGCGACGAGAATGAAGAGGGCGGCCAGGCTGTCCATGAAATTTCCCTGATAAGAACGAAAAGGGAACTTAACGGGGAGCGACGAGCGCCGCAAGCCTGAGACAGCGAGTGCGACAATTGAATCGCCATCCGCAAATTTAGATAGTTAGCTAACTATCGAAAAATTCAGGCCGCCTGCGTGCTTGGTGCGGCGAAGCGGGCGCGATAGTCGCCGGGCGACAGGCCAACAAGGCGGTGGAATAATTTGCGGAAGGCGGCGGCGTCTTCATAGCCGACGCTCCAGGCGATCTGGTCGATCGTGCGCTTCGTAAACTCCAGATGTTCGCGCGCCTTTGCGACGCGCAGATGCTGGACATATTCGATCGGCGTCATGGCGGTCGCCGCCTTGAAACGACGCTGGAAGGTGCGTTCCTCCATACCGACCTGCGCCGCCATGTCGCCGACGCTGACGGCTTTGGCTTCCCGCGCGGCGAGCCAGTGCTGGGCCTTCAATATCGGTTCGTCGCCATGGGTCATGCGGGGCATGAAGCGGGCGAAATGCTTCTGTTCGCGCCCCGCGCTGTCGATCAGCAGGAATTTGGCGGTGTCGAGCATCACCGTCGGGCCGAGCAGGCGGTCGACCAGTCGCAGGCCAAGGTCGGTCCAGGCCATCAGGCCGCCCGCGGTGATGATGTCGCCATCGTCGATGACGATGCGGTCGCAATCCAGTTTGACGTCGGGGAAGCGCCCCCGAAATGGGTCGGCGAACCACCAGTGCGTCGTCGCCGGGCGGCCGCTGAGCAGGCCGGTCGCCGCCAGCAGGAACGCGCCGCCGCAGTTGGAGGCAAGGGTGGCGCCCGCGGCGTGGCGATCGAGCAGCCAGCGGGCGTAGGGGGCGGCTTCCTCCGCATCGGGGATGCCCGACAGGCGGCCGGGGACGAGCCAGATGTCGGGCGTGCCGGTGTGGCCTTCATGCGTGTCCTGGCTGCGGGCGAAGCCGCCGTCCACCTGCATCTGCCAATGGCTGACGCGGAGTGGCGGGCCGCCATGTTGCCGTGAAAACTGCCCGGCGATGGCGATCAGGTCGGTCATGCCATGGACCATCGCCTGCTGGCAGTCGCGATAGAGGAGGATGCCGATTTCGACCCTGGGGGTCTGGGTTGCGTCCATGGGGCAGCCTTTGTCGGAATCGGCCCGCTTAATGTCGGGACCGCCAATCCCGATCCTCCGTCATTGCCCCTAAAACTGCAAGCACAGGGCGAGACAGACGCTCTTCCAGACACAGAAGGGACTTTCATCATGCGCAATTTCGTCACCACCAGGGACGGCACCCGCCTCTTTTACAAGGATTGGGGGCCGCGCGACGGCCAGCCGATCGTCTTTTCCCATGGCTGGCCGCTGAGCGCCGACGCCTGGGACGCGCAGATGGTCTATTTCGCCGATCGGGGCTTTCGCACCATCGCCCATGACCGCCGCAGCCATGGCCGGTCGGATCAGGTGTGGGACAACAACAATATGGACCAATATGCCGACGATCTGGCCGATGTGATCGCGGCGCTGGATTTGCATGACGTGATTCTGGTCGGCCATTCGACCGGCGGCGGCGAAGTCACCCGTTATGTCGGCCGCCATGGCACGAGCCGGGTCGCCAAGCTGGCGCTGATCGGCGCGGTGCCGCCGCTGATGCTGAAGACCGAGGCCAATCCGGGCGGGCTGCCGATCGATGTGTTCGACGGTATCCGCAAGGGCACGTTCGACAATCGCAGCCAGTTCTTCAAGGATCTGACCATCCCCTTCTACGGCTACAACCGCGCAGGCGCGGTGATGTCCGAGGGCATCAGGGACGATTTCGTGCGGCAGGGGATGATGGGCGGGTTGAAGGGCCAGCTCGACAGCATCCGCGCCTTTTCCGAGAGCGATTTCCATGCGGACCTGGCCAAGGTCGATGTGCCCACGCTCGTCCTGCATGGCGATGACGACCAGATCGTGCCGATCGGCGCGTCCGCGCTCTCCACCGTGAAGATCGTTACGCAGGCGGTACTGATCGTGTATGAAGGCGCCGATCATGGACTGACGGTCACGCATCAGGATCGGTTCAATGCCGACCTGCTCGATTTCATCAACGGCTGACAATCAAGCGCCTTACCCCGGTTCGCGTGCGTGCTTCGACAGGCTCAGCACGAACGGGGAGGCTGCGAATCGAAGGAGACTTCCCATGACCAATGAAACCATCCTCATCACCGGCGCGTCGGACGGCATCGGCGCGGTCTATGCCGGTCGCTTCGCCAAGCGTGGCGCCAACCTGATCCTGGTCGCCCGGCGGGCGGACAAGCTGGAGGCGCTGGCTGTCCAACTGCGCCAGACCGGCGTGCGCGTCGAGGTGATCGCCGCCGATCTGGCCAAGGCGGATGACCTGGCCCGGATTGAGGCGCGGTTGCGCGACGACGACGCCATCACCGGCCTGATCAACAATGCTGGAATTGCGGGCGAGCAGGGCTTTGTCGAGACGGACCCGGATTACCTCTCCGGGATGATCGCCCTCAACATAGTGGCGGTGACGCGGCTGTCGCGGGCGATTGCGCCTCGGCTGGCGGCCAAGGGCGCGGGGACGCTGGTCAACATCACGTCGGTCACCGCGCTGATGCCCGACGGCTTCACCGCCGTCTATCCGGCGAGCAAGGCCTATGTCCTGGCCTTTACCGAGGCGTTGCAGGTCGAACTGGGAAGCAAGGGCGTGCAGGTGCAGGCGGTGCTGCCGGGGATCACCCGGACGGCGATCTGGACCGACGAGCAGATCGCAGGCATCCCGGCCGAGATGGTGATGGATGTCGAGGTCATGGTCGACGCCGCGCTGGCGGGACTGGACATGGGCGAGCCGATCACCATTCCGGCATTGCCGGACCGGGGCGACCTAGACGCCTATCTGGCGGCGCGGGGGGCGTTGCGGCCGGGCCTGTCGCGCAAGGATGCGGCGGCGCGGTATCGCGTCTGAGCTAAATTACTGATCCATTACCGTTCGGGCTGAGCCTGTCGAAGCCTTCTTCTTTCTAGATAAAAGAAACGAAGGCCCTTCGACAGGCTCAGGGCGAACGGAGGCTAATTTGAAATTGAAGAAGACATATCATGATCCTCGGTTTTTCCATTCCCGCCTTCATCGCGCTGCATGTCGCGATCAGCCTGGTCGGTATCCTTGCCGGGATTCTAGCTTTGGTGGCGCAGGCGAAGGGGCGGTTCCTGCCTGGCGCGCAGGCGGTCTTCCTGGGCACGACGCTGCTGACCAGCCTGACCGGCTTCCTCTTTCCCTTTCGCGGCTTCACCCCGGCGATCGGGGTCGGGATCGTCTCGACTTTGGTGCTGATTGTCGCTTTGGTGGCGCTCTATGGACGCAAGCTGCGCGGCCGGGCGCGGGTCGTCTACGCGGTGAGCGCGACCGCGGCGTTGTGGCTCAACCTGTTCGTGCTGGTGGTGCAGAGCTTCCTCAAGGTGCCCTTGCTCAACGCCTTCGCGCCGACCGGGACGGAACCGCCCTTCCTGGCGGCGCAGGGGTTGCTGCTGATCGCGATGCTGATCCTGGGCGCGGCGATCGTCCGTCAGCCGAGCGTCGCGCGGAAGGCGGAGAGCCGTGCGATCGCCTGATCCAATGTCTGGTTCGTCTTCGAAAAGCAGAGGCGGACCAGATGAGTGACCGGGTCGGCCGGATAAAAGGCGCTGATCGGGATCGCCGCCACGCCCGCTTCGTCGATGATGCGGTTGCAGAAAGCGACGTCGTCCAGCGCGATGCCCGACGCGGGCAGATCGATCGACAGGAACCAGGTCGCGGCGCTGGGCTGGACGACATAGCCCGCTGCCGCCAGCCCCGCCGCCAGCCGGTCGCGCGAGGCCTGATAGGCGGCGCGCTGCTCGGAGAACCAGGCGTCAGGATAGGCAAGCCCCTCCGCCACCGCCCATTGCAGGCCCGGCGGGGTGGTGAAGGTCAGGAACTGGTGGGCGCGCGCCAGCAGGGTGGCGATGGGTGGGGCGGCGCACATCCAGCCGACCTTCCAGCCGGTGACGGAGAAGATCTTGCCCGCCGACCCGATCTTCACCGTTCGGTCGCGCATCCCCGGAAAGGCGATCAGCGGGCGGTGCGGGATGCCGTCATAAACGGTCTGTTCCCAGACTTCGTCGCAGATGGCGATGAGGTCGTGGGCGACGCAGAGGTCGGCCAGCAGCGCCAGTTCCGCGGCGCGCAGGACGATGCCGGTCGGGTTCACCGGATTGTTCATCAGCAGGATGCGGGTGCGCGGCGTGATCGCTGCGCTCAGCGCTTCGCGCGTGACGCGCCAGTCGGGCGGGGTCAGCGTCACGACCTTCGCCACGCCGCCGACGCGCTCGACCAATGGCAGATAGGCGTCGTAGAGCGGGGCCAGCATCAGCACTTCGTCGCCCGGCTTCACCAAGGCCAGCAGGCTTGCGGCGATCGCCTCGGTCGCGCCGGAGGTGACGATCACCTCCTGCGGGCTGAGATCGCATTGCTGGTGACGGGCATAATGGTCGGCGATCGCGCTGCGCAGTTCGGGCAGGCCAGCCATCGGCGGATATTGGCTGGATTTGGTGAGCAGCGCCTCGGCGGCAGCCTGCAACACGGCGCGGGGACCGGGGCCTTCGGGAAAGCCCTGGCCCAGGTTGATCGCGCCGGTTTCGCGGGCGCGGGCGGACATATGTTCGAAAATGGTGGTCGGCATGTCCCGATAGACGGGGTGGCCGAGGGGGGCGCTGGTCATATCAGTCTCCACCGCTGCGGCCGCTTGCGCGGCCGAATAAACCGGATGGCCGTCCCCCGAACGGCCGTTGATCCCGGTTTATTCCCACTCGATGGTCCCCGGCGGCTTCGAGGTGTAGTCGTACACCACGCGGTTGATGCCCTTGACCTCGTTGATGATGCGGGTCGCGACGCGGCTGAGGAAGGCGGCGTCGAAGGGATAGATGTCGGCGGTCATGCCGTCGGTGGAGGTCACGGCGCGCACGGCGCAGACGCTGTCATAGGTGCGCAGGTCGCCCATGACACCGACGGTGCGGACCGGGAGCAGTACGGCGAAGGCCTGCCAGATCGCGTCGTACAGCCCTGCGTTGCGGATTTCCTCCAGATAGATGAAGTCCGCCTTGCGGAGAATGTCGCAGCGTTCCTTGGTCACTTCGCCGGGGATGCGGATGGCGAGGCCGGGGCCGGGGAAGGGATGGCGGCCGACGAAAATGTCGGGCAGGCCCAGTTCCTTGCCCAGCACGCGGACTTCGTCTTTGAACAGTTCGCGTAAAGGTTCGACCAGCTTCATGTTCATGCGTTCGGGCAGGCCGCCGACATTATGGTGCGACTTGATCGTGACCGAAGGGCCGCCGGTGAAGCTGACCGATTCGATGACGTCGGGATAGAGCGTGCCCTGCGCGAGGAAATCGGCGCCGCCGACCTTGGCGGCTTCCTCCTCGAAGACCTTGATGAATTCGCCGCCGATGAACTTGCGCTTCTTTTCCGGGTCGGTGAGGCCGGCAAGGCCGCCCAGGAAGCGGTCTTCCGCGTTTACATGGACCAGCTTGATGCCATAATGTTCGCGGAACAGGCTGACCACCTGTTCGGCCTCGCCCAGACGCATCAGGCCATGATCGACGAATACGCAGGTGAGCTGATCGCCGATCGCTTCGTGGATCAGGACCGCGGCGACCGCGCTGTCGACGCCGCCGGACAGGCCGCAGATCACCCGGCCTTCGCCCACTTGCGCGCGGATTTCGGCGATCTTGGCCGCGCGAAATTCGGCCATGGTCCAGTCACCGGCCAGGCCGCAGACATGGCGGACGAAATTGGCGAGCAATTTGGCGCCGTCGGGGGTGTGGACGACTTCGGGATGGAATTGGGTGGCGTAGAAGCGCTTCGCCTCGTTTGCGGTGATGGCGTAGGGCGCGCCTTCGCTGGTGGCGACGACTTCGAAGCCGGGAGCGAGGGTCGTGACCTTGTCGCCATGGCTCATCCAGACCTGATGCTTGTCGCCGGTGGTCCACAGGCCATCGAACAGGGCGCACGGCTTCTTCACTTCGATGAAGGCGCGGCCGAACTCGCCGCTCTCGCCGCCTTCGACATTGCCGCCGAGCTGCTGCATCATCGTCTGCTGGCCGTAGCAGATGCCAAGGATAGGGATGCCCGCGTCGAAGAGGGCTTGCGGGGCGCGGGGGCTGTCTTCCCACATGACCGAGGAGGGGCCGCCCGACAGAATGATGCCCTTGGGCTGCATCCGCGCGAAGGCTTCGGCGGCGGTGTTGAAGGGGGCGATTTCGGAATAGACGCCGGCTTCGCGTACGCGCCGGGCGATGAGCTGGGTCACCTGGCTGCCGAAGTCCACGATAAGGATGGAATCCTGAAGGGGCAGCGTCATCGAATCGCCTTTATGTCGAGCGTGGGAAGGGATTCGCGCCCGGTTAGTCGCCCGGCCCCGATATGTCCAGTTGCGGCTTGAACTGCTGCCCGGCGCGCCAGCCGATGAGCGCGGCGAAGGCCAGTACGGCGGCGGCGATGAGGAAGGCGCTGCCGATGAAGGGCAGGGGCGGGCGGGGGCCGACCGACAGCGAGTAGATGGCGCCAAAGAAGAGCGGCGAGATGATGCCGGCGATCGCGCCGACGCTGTTGTTCGCGCCCTGCAACTGCCCCTGTTCGGATTCGGAGACGTGGCGGGTCATCAGCGACTGGAGCGTCGGCATAGCGAGGCCCCAGAGCGCGTTGGGGAACATGGCGGCGACGAACAGCCAGCCGGTGGACGCGAGGCCCATGGACGCAATGCCGATGGCGCCGAAGCAAAGGCCCACGACCATGGTGGCGCGGTCGCCCAGGCGCTTGACCACCGGGCCTACAGCCAAGCCCTGCACCCCCATGTCCATCAGGCCCACCAGCGCTAGCAGCCCGCCCACCTGCCACGCCCCCCAGCCATAGCGATCGCCGGCATAGAGGACGAAGATGGCGGAGAAGATATGATGGGCGAAATAGAGGAGGAAATTGCCGATGGCGAGGCTGGAGAGTTCCGGGTGCGAGCGGAGCAGCTTCAATGCGCCGAAGGGGTTGGCGCGGCGCCAGCTGAACGCCATGCGCTTTGCCGGGGCGAGTGATTCGGGCAGGACGAAGCAGCCATAGAGGAAGGCGAGGCCGGACAGGGCGGCGGCGGCCCAGAAGGGCGCGCGCAGCGAAATTTCGCCCAGCAATCCGCCGATCAGCGGCCCGGCGACGAAGCCCGCGCTGAACGCCGCGCCGATCAGGCCATAGCCCCTGGCGCGATCCTGTGGCGGGGTGATGTCGGCCATATAGGCGAAGGTGGAGGTGAAGCTGGACGAGGTGACGCCCGCCAGGATGCGGCCCAATGCCAGCCACCAGAGATTGGGCGCGAGCGCCATCAGCACGAAGTCGAGCGCGAGGCCCGCGACCGAGATCAGGATCACCGGGCGGCGGCCGAAACGGTCGGACAGCGAGCCGATGAGCGGCGAACAGACGAACTGCATCCCGGCCCAGAGGGCGACGAACAGGCCGTTCCACATGCCCGCCGCCGCATCCGAGCCGGACAGGATTTCGATCAATTGCGGCAGGACCGGGATGACGATCCCCATCGACATGACGTCGAGCAGCGCCGTGATGAGGATGAAGGCGATCGCGGCGGTGCGACGGGGCATAAACGGGGCGGTCATGGCGGTTGGCCTAACCGGCCATGACCGCCCTGCCAAGCGGATGCGTGTTACTGTGCTGCAAGATCGCGGCTGATGTATACGTTCGCCACGCGGCCGTTTTTCATGGCGCAGGTGAAGCGGCGCGAGACACCGTCATTGGCGCGGTAGCTGGCGCGGGTTTCGACATAGCCGTCGATATTATAACCGTCCGCCGTGGCGAGGGGCGTTTCCATGTGGCGGACTTCGGCATAGCCGCCTTCGCGGTCCTGCGCTTCGTCGCGCGCGGCCATGGCGCAGGCGTCTGTCATGCCGTCGTCCTGCGCGGCGACATCGGAAAAGTCCGCGTCGTCGCGCGCAGGCGTATCGTTGCGGATGTCCGTGCCATAGTCGGTGCCGGTGCGGGGCGGCGGCGCATCATATGTCCCGCCGGTGTTCGGGTCGCGGACCTGCTTGTTCCTGTTCACGGAGGAGGCGACGACCGCGACCGCGCCAAGAATGGCGGCGACGCCGATCGCGTCGCCCAGGCCAAAGCCGTCGCCGCGGCGATGATGCCGGTTCCAGCCGCCAGGACCGCCGCCATTCCAGCCCCGGTCATAGCCATAACGCGGACGAGCCTCTGCGGCGCTGACGCTGCCCAGCAGCAGTCCCGCGCTCACCAGCGCTCCGGTCATCCAGCGTGTCTTGGTCCCGATCATGCCTGCGTCTCCATGCGATGGACGGGGATATAGCGGCGGTCGGCTGTCGCGCGGCTGAATAAAATTACTGCGGCTTGGCCTTGATCTGCAATCCGGTGAAATAGGCCGCGAAGCCGTAGCTGTCGGCATATTCGTCGATCAGCTTATCCACTGGCTTGCCCGATCCATGGCCCGCCCGGTTTTCGACGCGCAGCAGGCGGGGGCGGGCGCCCAGGTCCGCGGCCTGGAGCGCGGCGGCATATTTGAAACTATGGGCGGGAACGACGCGATCGTCGGTGTCCGCGGTGGTCACCAATATCGCGGGATAATCCTTTCCGCCCAATATGTTGTGATAGGGCGAATAGCCATAGAGCAGGGGGAAATCGGCGGCCTTGTCGGGCGATCCATAATCGTCGATCCAGTAGCGGCCCGCGGTGAAGCGGTCGAAGCGCAGCATGTCCATGACGCCGACGGCGGGCAGCGCGGCGGCGAACAGGTCCGGGCGCTGGTTGACCACGGCGCCGACGAGCAGCCCGCCGTTCGATCGGCCCTCGATCGCGAGGCCGTTCTGGGGGGTGAAGCCGTTGGCTTTCAGATATTCGGCCGCGGCGATGAAATCGTCGAAGACATTCTGTTTGTTCGCGCCGCGCCCGGCATCGTGCCACGCCTTCCCATATTCCCCGCCGCCGCGCAGATTGGCGATGGCATAGGCGCCGCCCTGTTCCAGCCAGGCCATGCGGGTCGCCGAATAGCCGGGCGTGAGGCTGATGTTGAAGCCGCCATAGCCGTAGAGGATGGTCGGCGCGGCGATCGCGCGATCGGCCAGCGCCTTCTTGCGCAAGATCGTCATCGGGATCAGCGTGCCGTCCTTCGACGGGTAGAGGCGCTGTTCGATGCCGAAATCACGGGGGTCGAAGGGCAGGTCGGGCTGGGCGAAGATCTGGCTTTGCAGGCTGGCCGTGTCGAAGCGGTAGATGCTGGACGGGGTGACGAAGCCGGAGAAGCTGAAGAAGGTTTCGGGGTCGCCCTCCCGCCCGCCAAAGCCCGCTGCGGTGCCAAAGCCCGGCAGCGGCACGTCGGTCACCTTGCGCCCGTCCAGATCGACCAGTTCGGCGACCGTCTGGGCGTCGCTCATATAGGCCAGGATCATGCGGTTGCCGACCAGCGATCCGCCCGCCAGCGTTTCGGGCCGTTCGCGGACCAGTTCACGCGGTCCCCGGCGCGGCCGCGATGCGTCGAGCGTCACCACCCGCATGTGGGGCGCGCGGTCGTCGGTCAGGAAGAAGAGGGTCGTGCCCTTGCTGCCG
This sequence comes from Sphingobium cupriresistens LL01, assembly GCF_001046645.1. Lineage (NCBI taxonomy): Bacteria > Pseudomonadati > Pseudomonadota > Alphaproteobacteria > Sphingomonadales > Sphingobiaceae > Sphingobium > Sphingobium cupriresistens. Next base: position 383,444 of record NZ_KQ130435.1, on the reverse strand, counting down.
ATCAGCCGCCAGTCCTGCGCCGGTCCCTTGACCAGCAGGCGGGGCTTGATCGGGCCGCCGGTGAGTTCGGCGACATGGAGTTCGCGGCGGGGGTCTATGCCCTGAAAGGAGCTGATGATCAGCCAGCGGCCGTCGCCGGTCACCTGGGCCTGATGGCTGAGGGCGGGCCGGTCGGGCGTGGCGTAGACGAGTTGATCCTGCGCCTGACGGGTGCCGATGCGGTGATAATAGAGTTGCTGGTCTTCGTTGGCGGAGCGGAAGGCCTGACCCTCCTGGGGCGCGGCGAAGCGGGAGTAGAAAAAGCCCTCTGCCCGGCCGTCCCAGGCGATCTGGGAGAATTTCACCCATTCGACCCGGTCGTCCAGCATTTTGCCGGTATCGACGTCGAGCAGTTTGAGCGTGCGCCAGTCGCTGCCGGCCTCCTGCACCGCGAAGGCGAGGGTGCGGCCGTCGGGGGAGGGGGTCCATTCGGCCAGCGCGCTCGCGCCGTCCTTCGCCCAGTCATTGGGGTCGAGCAGCAGGCGTTGCAGGCCGGACAGCCCGTCGCGGACATAGAGCGGGGTCTGGTTCTCCAGTCCCTTGTTATAGCCATAGAAATAGCGGCCGCCCGCCTTGCGCGGCACGGTGTAGCGCCCGTGCGAGAGCAACGCCCGCATCCGGCCCTTGAGCGCTTCGCGGCCGGGCAGGTCGTCGAGATAACGGCGGGTGAGGGCATTTTCCCGCCCCACCCAGTCGCGCACCGCAGGGTCGGCGCGCAGGTCGTTTTCCAGCCAGCGATAGGGATCGGCGACCTTCACGCCGAAATGATCCTCGACCAGGTCCAGCCGTTTCGTGATCGGATAGCGCAGCACGCCGGCTTCCGTGCGCCCGCCCGCGTCGATGGCGGCGGCTTCCGGGGTCGCGCTGTCCGGTTCCGCCAGGACGGGATTGGCCGCCAGCAACAGCGGCAGCAGGATCAGGGCAGCGGCGCGCATCCTCTCTTTTCGACTCTTTTCCAAACGACAACAGGCCGTGGCTCCTAGAGAGCCACGGCCTGTTGGTAAAGCGCCAGTCCCTTAATCCGGGACTGGTCGGATCACGCTTCTTCCAGCTCGTCGTCTGCGCTGAAGACCGGACCGCTGTCCTGGCCCTTGGCGCTGACGTCGCGGTCGACCAGTTCGATGATCGCCATCGGCGCCGCGTCGGACGCGCGGAAACCGGCCTTGATCACGCGGGTATAGCCGCCGTTGCGGTCCTTGTAGCGCTCGGCCAGGACTTCGAACAGCTTGACCAGCTGCGCATCGTCCTTCAGCCGGGCGTCGGCCAGGCGACGGTTGGACAGGCCACCCTTTTTGGCGAGGGTGATCAGCTTTTCGACGTAGGGGCGCAGCGCCTTCGCCTTGACCGCGCCGGTCATGATCTGCTCATGCTTGATGAGCGAGGCGGCCAGGTTGCGCAGAAGCGCATTACGATGGCCGGTGGCGCGTTGCAGCTTACGCTGACCCATTTTGTGACGCATGTTGCATTCCTTCGTTCGTTAAGGGACCGTGTGAGGTATCCCAGACCAGGCGGCGAATAAGGGGCGCCGCCCAAAACCCCGATAAACCAGCATCCGTTCGCTTCGAGCGTGGCGAGAAGCGTCTTGCGCGCGCTTCCCGCTGCTCGACTTCGCTCGAAACGAACGGCAGTCTGGCTTTAACCCAGCAGCTCCTGTTCGAGCTTCTTGGCCATTTCCTCGATATTCTCCGGCGGCCAGCCAGGGATGTCCATGCCCAGGCGCAGGCCCATGGACGACAGCACTTCCTTGATTTCGTTCAGCGACTTGCGGCCGAAATTGGGGGTGCGCAGCATCTCGGCTTCGGTCTTCTGGACCAGATCGCCGATATAGATGATGTTGTCGTTCTTGAGGCAGTTGGCCGAGCGGACCGACAGTTCCAGTTCGTCCACCTTCTTGAGAAGATAGCGGTTGATCTGGTTGGTGTCGCTTTCGCCTTCCGAAGCCGCAGCGGCGGTGTGACCCGCAGCAGGCGCAGCGGCGGGCAGCGCGTCTTCGAAGTGGACGAACAGCTGGAGCTGGTCCTGCAGGATACGGGCGGCGTAGGCCACCGCGTCTTCCGGCGTGACGGTGCCATCGGTTTCGATGGTCAGCGACAGCTTGTCATAGTCCAGTTCCTGGCCGACGCGGGTATTGTCCACTTTGTAGGCGACCTGACGGACCGGCGAGTAGAGCGCATCGATCGGAATGAGGCCGATAGGGGCGTCCGCCGGGCGGTTGGCGACGGCGGGGACATAGCCCTTGCCGATGTCAGCCGTCAGTTCCATGTTGAGCGTTGCGCCCTGGTCCAGATGACAGATGACCAGTTCGGGGTTCATCACTTCGATGTCGCCCACGACGCTGATATCGCCCGCCTTCACCACGGCCGGGCCCGTGGCGGACAGCTGCAGCCGCTTGGGGCCTTCGCCTTCCATGCGCAGCGCGACCTGCTTGATGTTGAGGACGATGTCGGTCACGTCTTCGCGCACGCCGGCGAGCGACGAGAATTCATGCAGGACGTTCTCGATCTTGATCGAGGTGACCGCCGCGCCCTGGAGCGAGGAAAGAAGAACCCGCCGCAACGCATTGCCGAGCGTCAGGCCGAAACCACGCTCAAGCGGTTCGGCGACGAAGGTCGCCTTGCGCTTGCCGTCGCTTGTCGGCTTGATTTCGAGGGCGTTGGGCTTCTTCAATTCCTGCCAGTTCTTCATGTTGACAGTCATGTAATTCCCCTGGGGATGTGGCCGAAACGCTTATCATCCTGGACCCGACAGGACGTTGCGGCCGATGTAGACGGGTAACGGGCGGCGCGTCCGCCGCCCGCATGTCGTTCAGCCGCTGTTAGACGCGGCGACGCTTGGACGGACGCACGCCATTGTGCGGGATCGGCGTCACGTCGCGGATGGAGGTGATGTGGAAGCCGACTGCCTGCAGCGCGCGCAGAGCCGATTCACGGCCCGAACCGGGGCCTTTGACTTCGACTTCCAAAGTACGGACGCCATGTTCGGCGGCCTTGCGGCCAGCGTCTTCGGCGCACACCTGAGCGGCGTACGGCGTGGACTTGCGGCTGCCCTTGAAGCCCATCATGCCGGCCGAGGACCACGAAATCGCGTTGCCCTGGGCGTCGGTGATGGTCACCATGGTGTTGTTGAAGCTGGCGTTGACGTGGGCCACGCCGGCCGAGATGTTCTTGCGTTCGCGGCGCTTAATGCGCTGGGGTTCGCGTGCCATTTTGAGTTCTTCCTACAAAATCTGCTAGGCCTAGGCCGCGCCTTGTCGATGGCTGCCTCCGGCGGAGTAAGGCTGAAAACAGTCCCCCGGACTGTTTTCCCGGCGCCTTACTTACTTCTTCTTGCCAGCGATCGGCTTCGCCTTGCCCTTGCGGGTGCGCGCATTGGTGTGCGTGCGCTGGCCGCGGACCGGCAGGCCCTTGCGATGACGCAGGCCGCGATAGCAGGCCAGATCCATCAGGCGCTTGATGTTCATCGCGGTTTCGCGACGCAGGTCGCCCTCGACGGACAGGTCGGCGTCGATGGTTTCACGAATCTGAAGCACTTCGGCGTCGGACAGGTCCTGCACGCGGCGGCTGTGATCGATGCCCAGCTTGTCGGCGATGTCGACGGCGGTCTTGCGACCGATGCCGTGGATGTAGGTCAGCGCGATGATCACGCGCTTGTTGGTCGGGATGTTCACACCCGCAATACGTGCCATGGTAATAGTGTCTCCTGCTCCACAGGGTCGACCGGAGCCGTCCCTATCTCAAAGCGTCCGAGCCGATTTTCCCTGGCCAGGAAAAACGGCCAATTACATAGCCCCAGGACGCAAAAAAGACGGCCAGTGCCAAAAGCACCGCCGCTCGCCACGTTCAGGGGAAGGGGGCCTTTAGCGATTCGGCGGAAAACTGTCAATTGCCATGCGGCCGGACGCAGCGGGTCGGCGGCTCGACCCTTTTCGGGTTGAGCGGGAGCCAAGCGTCCGGCATGGAAGGCTATGCGTCTTATCCCATCCTTCACCGCGCTTGCGCCGTTTTTGATCCTGCTCGGTTCCTGCGTCGGTCCCGGCGCGCAGCGGCCGGTGACGCGGCCCGCGTCTGTACCGGCGCCTGCGTCCGCGCCTGCGCGGCCGTCTCCGGCTGCGCCTGCCCCCGCATCGACGCCGCAGCCCGCGCCGGTCGCGAGCGGCTGGCAATATCGGCCGGTTGCGCCGGGCGGCTGGACCTATCGTGCCGAGGCGGCGGGATCGTCGGCCGCGTTCGGACCCGGCGTTGCCGATGCGCAACTGACGCTGCGCTGCGATCGTGCCAGCCGCCGGGTCAGTCTGGCGCGGGCGGGGGCCGGGGCTGGGCAGGGCGCGCTGATCGTGCGGACCAGCTATGGCGCGGCGAGTTGGCCGGCGACGGTGTCTGCCGGAGCGGCGGGGCAACTGGTCGCCTTCCGCGCGGCGTCCGACGCGGGGCTCGACCAACTGGCCTATAGCCGTGGCAAGATCGCGGTGGAGGCGGCGGGCGCGCCGATGCTGATCGTTCCGGCCTGGGCCGAAATATCGCGCGTCATCGAAGATTGCCGGGGCTGAACCGTTGGACGCGATTCCGGTCGAGGTGCGGACGCGGAAGTATGATTCGAAAAAAGAAAATTACAAGTCTTGATCCTACCTTGCGTCTGATTCAAAGTCCGTCTCGTGGCCGATAAGAGGTTACATCGAAGTCGGCCACGCGGGCTTCAACTAGCGAAAGGAGGTGATCCGATGTCTCATGGTTCAGCATTGGGGTCGGTTCAGTCCATTCGGGAAACGCGCCGCTGAGCGACGCCTTGGCGTCGACCCCTCTCCAGAGACTGTGAGCGCCAATAGACAGGCCATGTCTCTGTGCGGGCGATAGCGCGATATTCCGTTTTCCTTGGGCGGTGCTTCCGGCCGCTGACCATGCACATGATGGGTCGTCGGGTTTCCCCCGACGGCCCCTCTCATGCTTTGCGTGGTCGATGGCATATTGCAGTCCGGGACATAGGAACGGCTGATACTCAGCCGGTCAGCGCTCCAGCCCCTTCGCCTTGCCCCAGGCGCGCGCGGCGGTGTAGCCCAGATAGCCGGTGCCAAAGAGCGCGTAGAGCGGTTCGGGCAGGGCATCGAGATAGGCGCGCATCCCCGCGATGATCGCCGCCGCCGTGGCCGGATGGACGCCTGCGACCAACCCCATCGGCACCGACCAAAGCAGCAGCGCGTACATGACATAGAGGAAGGCGGGCCGCGCCCGCCGTGCCCACGGGTCGGTGGAATCAGATTCGGTCTCCTGCTGCATCACGGCCTCCCTTAACCGATCCGGTTGGCGAGCCAGCCATAGAGAAAGGCTTCGTTGGCCGGGCGCTGCTCCGCCAGGGCGATATAGCGTTCGCCCTGGAGCGCCTCCATCGCCTTGAGCAGAACCTTGTCGCCGGCCGCGCCGCGCAGCGTGCGGAAGGCGCGTAGAGCAGCGAGCGTCCGTGCGCCGATCGCCCGGTCCACCTTGATGTCGGGATAATCCTGCTGGTTGCGGTTGAGCGCATTGAGCGCCCGCTGGAGGAAGCCGGTCGCGGCGGCGACGCCCATATTGACGCCGGTGTCGAACAATTCGGCGGCGATCGGCCCGCTCATCTCGGCGACGAAGGCATAGCCGGGCCGTTCCCAGTAAATTCGGCGGTAGATGTCCTGGGCCACGCTGCGCGGCATCGCCTGCATATCGCCAGCATAGCCATTGGCGCGAGCGACGCCCAAGGTGATGCCCATATTGGTCGGGCCGCCGCGATCGGCGGGGTGATTGCTATAGCCGCCTTCGCGGGCGATGACCTCTTCGATCAGGTCGTCAATATCCATATTCGCCTCCTTCATAGATGAGGCGAATCATTTATCCCATATGGTTCGTTGTAGGACAGGGGAAATGTGGCCCTGTTCGGAGCGATCAGTCGCGGGGTTTGCGATCATCATCTTTCGATGTGACTTCGATATGGCGCTTCATCCAACGCTGAATATGCGTCAGGCTGAGCCGCAGGAGGATCAGCAGGATGGCGCCAAGCGCGGCGCCGGTCATCATATACATAAGGCTGTTTTCCCGGCACCACGGGCGAGGCCGCAACGCCACCGCCATCGTCGCATGGTGGCGTGACCATGTCGATCGACTGTCGGTCATATAGGCGTGCCGGTCGTAAGGCCCAAATGAAAACGCCGCCTTCTGCATATGCGCAGAAAGCGGCGGCTTTCTTGGTCGGGACGAGAGGATTCGAACCTCCGACCCCCACACCCCCAGTGTGATGCGCTACCAGGCTGCGCTACGTCCCGACCGGAGGGCGCCCAATAGTAGCACAAATGGGAAGTTGCAAGCGCTCAATCGCATCTCTTTGCGCCGACCGCCGCAATCCCTAATCATATTGCCTCTGCGCCCCCATCTGTGTTAGCCGCCCGCCCTTGATCCGTGGACGCCGAGAGGGCGTGCGCGACCGACAGACAATGAGGCAGTCCCACCCATGTTCATTACCCCAGCCTTTGCCCAGACCGCGGGCGGGCAAGCCTCCGGCGCCGGAATCCTGGTGCAGATGGCGCCGCTGGTCCTGATCTTCGTCGTCTTCTATTTCCTGCTGATCCGTCCGCAACAAAAGAAGATGAAGGCGCATAAGGCGAAGATCGACGCCGTGAAGAAGGGCGATCAGGTCATCACCGGCGGCGGCCTGGTCGGCAAGGTGGCGCGCGTGGACGAAATTTACGCCGACATCGAACTGGCGCCGGGCCTGAAGGTCAAGGCGGTCAAGGCGACCCTGACCGAGGTGATCGATCCGACCGCCGCCAAGCCCGCGAACGACTGAGCGCCTTCATGCTGAACTTCTCGCGCTGGGCGGTCTTCGCGATCATCCTGCCTCTGGCGATCGGCGTGTTGTGCGCCGTGCCCAGTTTCCTGCCCGACAGCGTCGTGACGAAACTGCCCGGCTTCATGCAGACGCGCGTCAATCTGGGCCTCGACCTGTCGGGCGGCAGCCATCTGCTGCTGGAAGCGTCGACGCAGGATGTGGCCAAGCAGCGCCTCACCAACATGGAAGAGCAGGTCCGCACCGAATTGCGCCGGGGCGATCCCAGGATCGCGATCGGTGATATTTCGAGCCGCGACGGGAAGCTGAGCTTCATGGTGCGTGACCCGTCGCAGGTCGATGCCGCCGTCGAGCGCATCCGCCCGCTGACGCAGGGCGCGGGCCTGACCGGGCAGCGCGATTTCAATGTCGAGGTGGTCAACAGCTCCACCATCGTCATCACGCCGACTGAGGCGGGCATCAAGAATGCGGTCAAGAGCGCGATGGAGGTTTCGACCGAAGTCATCCGCCGCCGCATCGACGAAATGGGCACGCGCGAACCGACGATCCAGCAGCAGGGCGACAATCGCATCGTCGTGCAGGTGCCGGGCCTGCAAGATCCCAAGGCATTGAAGGCGCTGCTGGGCCAGACCGCCAAGCTGGAATTCAAGCTGGTCGACACGACCGCCAACCCATCCGAAGTGGCGCAGGGGCGTGCGCCGGTGGGCAGCGAAGTGCTGCCCTATGTCAACAACCCGTCGGGCGTGCCGTTCATCGCGGTCAAGCGCCAGGTGATGGTGTCGGGCGAGGATCTGACCGACGCGACGCAGGGTTATGACCAGAGCAACCAGGCGATCGTCAACATCCGTTTCAACAGTTCGGGTGGCCGCAAGTTCGGGCAGGTGACGTCGCAGAATGTCAACCGCCCCTTCGCCATCATCCTGGACGGCAAGGTGCTGTCGGCGCCGAACATCAACGAACCGATCCTGGGCGGCAGCGCGCAGGTCAGCGGCAGCTTCACCGTGGAAAGCGCCAACCAGCTGGCCATCGCTCTGCGATCGGGCAAGCTGCCGGTGAACTTCGTGGTGGTGGAAGAGCGCACCGTGGGGCCGGGGCTGGGCGCGGATTCGATCCGGGCGGGCCTGATCGCATCGGTGGTCGCGGTGGTCGCGGTCGCGGTCTTCATGTTCGTAAGCTATGGCCGCTTCGGCATGTATGCGAACCTGGCCGTCGCGATCAACGTGCTGGTCATCCTGGGCGTCATGGGCATATTGGGCGCGACGCTGACGTTGCCCGGCATCGCCGGTTTCGTGCTGACCATCGGCACGGCGGTCGACGCCAACGTGCTGATCTACGAACGCATCCGCGAAGAGCGGCGACGGGGGCGCAATGTCGTGGCGGCGATCGAACATGGTTACAAGGAAGCGAGCCGCACGATCTTCGAGGCGAATGTGACCCACGCCATCGCCGGCGGCATCATGCTCGCGCTGGGGTCGGGGCCAGTCAAGGGCTTCGCCATCGTGCTGCTGATCGGCATCGCGACCAGCGTGTTCACCGCCGTCACCTTCACCCGCATGGTCGTCGCGAACTGGGTGCGCCGCACCCGTCCGACCGACATTCACATTTAAGAGGGGCGGGAGGACACACCCATGAAACTTCTCAAGCTCGTCCCCGACAACACCAATATCGGCTTCGTTGCGATCCGCAAATGGGCCTTCGCCCTGACCGCGCTGCTGACCGTGCTGGCCGTGGGCGCGACCGCGCACAAGGGCCTCAATCTGGGCGTCGACTTCGTCGGCGGCCTGATGATCGAGGCGAAATTCCCGCAGGCGGTGGATACCGACAAGGTGCGCTCCACCATCGGCCGTCTGGGCGTGGGCGAAAGCTCGCTCCAGCAGTTCGGCGACGCCAATACCGTGCAGATTCGCCTGCCATTGCCCGATCAGGGCGGGGCCGGCGCGGCCAATGCTGTGGTGGAAAAGACCCGCCAGGCGATGGTCGCGCAATTCCCCGGCGTCACCTTCTCCCGCTACGACACGGTGTCGGGCAAGGTGTCGGGCGAGCTGATCCAGAATGGCGTGCTGGCGGTCGTGCTGGCGATCCTGGGCATCGCGGTGTTCAGCTGGTTCCGCTACGAATGGCAGTTCGGCGTCTCGACCTTCGTCGCGATCGTGCATGACGTGCTGATGACGCTGGGCTTCTTTGCGATCACCCAGCTCGAATTCGACCTCAACATCATCGCCGCGGTGCTGACGATCGTGGGCTATTCGATCAACGACAAGATGGTGATCGACGACCGTATCCGCGAAAATATGCGCAAATATCGCAAGATGGACATGAAGGCGCTGATCGATCTGTCGGTCAACGAGACCCTTCCCCGGACCGTGATGACGTCCGTCACCATCCTGCTGGCGCTGGGCGCGCTGCTGCTGCTGGGCGGCCATGTGCTGCGCGGCTTCACCGCCGCCATGATGCTGGGCATTATCGTTGGCACCTATTCGTCGGTCTATGTGTCGTCTTCGCTGCTGATTTCGCTGGGTCTGACCCCGCAGACATCGGATAAGAAGGCGGCCAAGAAGGGCGACTATGCCGGCACCGCCGAGCGGGTCGGGCCGCGCGACGATGGGGCCAAGCCCTGAGCGACGCCGGGATCAAGGTTCGCCGGGACGATGACGGTCAGGGACCGATCGTCACCGGCTTTCAGGGCCGGGGCTTTCGGGTGCGCGATGACGTGTTTCCCGACGGCCTGCTGCTCAGTCCGGTGCGGGCAATGGCCTGGGCCGATGCGCCGGATGTCGAGGCGCTGACGGTGAAGGCGCTGGGCGACTTGTTCGATGCCGATCCGAAGCCTGAATTCCTGCTGCTGGGCACCGGCGCCGGATTGCGGCAGCCGCCGCGCGCCTTCGTCCGCGCGGTCGAGGCGTTGGGGATCGGCGTGGAGGCGATGGACAGCCGCGCCGCGGCCCGCGCCTGGGGCGTGCTGCGCGCCGAGGAGCGGCAGATCGTGGCGGCGTTGCTGCCTTTGTAATGGATGGTTTCGTGTTCCCGCCTGCGCGGAAACACACACGCTTTGCTAGAAGCCTTGCCGTCCCGTCGCCGCTCCGCCAAGCTGCGCACCTCTTCCATCCAAGGGGCTTTTCCATGGCATTTCGTCGTCCCGCCGCCGCGCTGATCGCGGCGCTTCTCGTCACCACCAGCGCCCACGCCGCGACCCCCGATGCGCAGGCGCGCGGGGGCGAGGCCGCTTTCCGGGGTCTGTACAAGGAACTGGTCGAAACCGATTCGAGCTGGCCCGATGGCAGTTGCACGCTGGCGGCCGAACGGATGGGCGCGCGGTTGAAGGCGGCGGGCTATGGGACAAGCGACGTAGCGATCATCGTCGATCCGGCGCATCCCAAGGAAGGCAATCTGACCGCCATCCTGCGCGGCAGCGACGCCAAGCTGCCCGCCATCCTGCTGCTCGCCCATATCGACGTGGTCGCGGCCAAGCGCAGCGACTGGGAGCGCGATCCGTTCAGCCTGATCGAAGAAGGCGGCTATTTCTACGGGCGTGGCACGTCCGACGACAAGGCGATGGCGGCGGCCTTCACCGACCAGATGGTCCGTTACAAGACCGAGAGCTACACGCCAAAGCGGACGATCAAGCTGGCGCTGACCTGCGGCGAGGAGACGGAGAAGGCGCTGAATGGCGTCGAATATCTGCTCAAGACCAAGCCCGATGCGATGTCGGCCGGATGGGCGCTGAACGAGGGCGGCGGCGGGTCGCTGGACGAGAGCGGCAAGCCGGTGAGCCAGGGCGTGCAGGCGGGCGAGAAAGTCTATCAGGACTTCACCTTGACCGCGACCGCGCCGGGCGGCCATAGTTCGCGCCAGACCCCGCATGTCAATGCGATCGGGTGGATGGCGGCGGCGCTGGCGCGGGTCAACGCCTATGATTTCCCAGTGAACCTGACCCCGGCGGCCAAAGCCTATTTCGGCGCGTCGGCGTCGCTCTATCCCGCCAAGGTGTCGAGCGCGATGGCGGCGATCGGCGCGGGCAAGGCAAGCGCGGCCGACTATGCGACGGTGTCGGCCGAGAGCGCGAGCTGGAACGCGACGCTGCGCACAACCTGCATCCCGACGCTGATTTCCGGCGGCCATGCGCCCAATGCCCAGCCGCAATCGGTGACCGCCAACGTCAATTGCAGGATCATTCCGGGCGAGGCGGTGGACGCCGTGTTGGCGCGGTTGAGCGAGGTGGCGGCCGATTCGAAGGTCAAGGTGACGCTGGCCGATCCGCCGCAGCCCAAATCCTCCGCGCCCGAACTAACGCCGCAGATCATGGGGCCGATTGAAGCGCTGACCAAGGAGATGTGGCCGGGCGTGCCGGTGATCCCGCGCCTCGCCACCGGGGCGACCGACGGGCGTTTCACCAATGCGGCGGGCATCCCCACCTATGGCGTGTCGGGCATGTTCGCCGACCCGGACGGGCAGGGGGTCCATGGCCTGAACGAACGCATCCGCGTCAAGTCGATTCTGGACGGGCGGGCATTCCTGTACCGGCTGGTGAAGCTGTATACGCAGTGAGGTGCGAAAAGCCATCTACGCTCGAAGCGGACGGACGTTCATGATCCTGTCCCACCGCCACCCCAACGAAAAAGGGCCGCCCCATCGGGCGGCCCTTTCCTTTCGGCTGGGAGCCGGAAATCAGAAGCGGAATTTCACCGCGGCGCGATAGCTCTGATATTTCACGTCGCTGCGCCACAAGGTCGTGTCGGCCGACAGGCTGAGATCGACATTGCCCGTGGTGATCGTCAGGCCGCCGCCCACCTCACCCCAATTGCGGTCCGAACCGCCGAGCGCGAAGGGCGCCAGGCTGCCGGTGCCGCCGACCAGATTGGCCAGGAAGAAGGCCGGCTGATCGTTGAATTCATGGACGAAGTTGGCGGTGACATAGGGTTTGAAGCTGCCGGTGTTGGCCTTCACCGTAGCGCCCAGGCGGCCCTGGGCGCTGCGGATGGCGTGACGTTTGATCACCAGCGCGGCGTCGCCGCCATATTCGGCCAGGTTGCCCGAGCTGATGTAAGCGCCACGGATCGAGGCGCGCGGCACGATGCTGAAGGCGTCGCCGCCCAGCGCCTTGCTGAGCCCCAGTTCGCCCGACAGCGCCAGTTCCTGGTCGCTGCCATAAAGGGTGTAGGGGGTGACGCCGACGGCGAAGGAACGGCGCGAGCGGGTGGTGAGGGTGCCGGCGCTGCCGACGCCGTCCAGCTTGACGCCGCCCAGGTCGAAGGCGCCATAGACGGTGCCCTGATAGAGCCGCGCGCGCGCCGTGTCATTGGCGCCCGTATCGCCCTTCAGCTCGCTGAACGAGGCGGCCAGGCCGATCACGCCATTGTCGCCAAACGCCTTTTCGACGCCCGCCGCCGCATACCAGCCATCGAACTGGTCACGGCCGAGCGGGATGGCGGTGCGCATCGGCGCGCTCTTGCCGTCCAGATAGCCGCCCGCCAGAAAGGCGCTCATGTCGTCGGGCAACACGCCTTCGCGGGTCGTCGTGTCGCCGCCGCCGCCCTGGTCCATGCCCAGGTCGATATTGTTGAGGCTGGCGGAGGCGAGCTGGATCGGCTGGCCGGTCATGGTCAGCGTGCCGCCCATCGAACCGCCGTCCAGCTTGGTCAGGCGGTCGCGATAGAAGCGCGCCATATTGTCGTTGAGCACCTCGGCCATCGACGTCTTGAGCGTTTCGGTGCGCGGCGCCATCGCCTCGAACGTCGCCTGCACGCCGGCGACGCTCAGCAGGTCCGCTTCGCCGTAGAGGGCGGCGTAATTGGCGTAGAGCGACCGGTTCTGGTCGAGCAGCTGGGCGAAGCTGGTCTGGTTCTGCGCCGCCGGATTGACGACGTCGGCATAGAGACCCGCGTCGATACGCACGCTGACGGAATTTTCGCCATAGATCAGCACCGGCTTGAGCACCGCGGACAACTGCGCCGGGGCGGTGAAGGTGCCGTCGATGCCGCCTTCCGCCGTTACGAACGTATATTGGTTGCCGAAACGGATCTTGGCGCCGGCAGCCTGGCCGAAGGCGACCTGGCCGCCCAGCGCCGCGATGCCGTCGATCGGATCGCCGACCGCGAGGAGCGACACGTCGCCATCGGCCTGCGCCGCGGTGATCGCAGCGGCGCTGCGCTGTTCCTCCGTGCTGCCGCCGCCATCGCCGCCGCCGGTGTCGGGATTTTCGCCTTCGCCTTCGCCACCATCATCCGTGACGAACTCGGTCGCCTTGACCGCCAGCACGTCCGACACGCCATTGGCGCCCAGGTCGATCTGGAGTGTGCTGCCCGACGTCAGCAGCGCATTGCCCTCGACCGTCAGCGTGCCGATGGTGCCGATGCCACCGGGAGCGACGGTGCCCAATATGTTGGTGAAGAAGGGCGTGCGCAGCGTGCCGCTGCCCGACAACAGGCCGGTCAGCAGGAAATAGTCGCCGGGCGTTTCGATCGTGCCGTTGACATTCACCACCCCGGACAGGTGGGAAATGTCCATCAGGCTGGTCAGCGAGCCGTCCGCCGTGACGTCCAGCGCCGCGCCGGTGCCGGCGATGGTGAAGCGATCGACGGTGACGTCCGTGTCGAGCGTGGTCTTGCCCGCCGCGCTGAGCGTCACGTCATAATAGCGGCCGATAATCCCCTGCGACGCCAATGGGTCGATATTGTTGGGGACGAAATCGGATGCGCCGGGCAGGCCGTTGGCCAGCGTCGGGCTGGGCAGGACGGCCTGGGTAGTGACTTCGCCGTCATCGGCTTGCGCGTCCAGGATGGCGGCGTCGGCCAGGGTGGCGCCGTCGCCATTGGGGCTGCGATCGGCGATGTCCACCTTGCCGATGGCGTTGGTCAGGGTGGCCGATCCGGCCGGGGTCGCGGTGGTGCGGTCATCTTCGGTGACGGGCTGGCCGTTCACGATCAGCGTGTCGGTGCCGACATCGTAGCAGACATCGTCCGGGCTGTAGCAGAGCTGGCCGAATTTCGGGGCGCTGTCTTCGCCAAAGGCGCCCGCGCCGGGCGTGGTGGGCACGCCGTTGACCAGGGCGCCGTTGCTGTCGATGATCCGGTAATTGGGATCGAGCGCCGTGATCCAGTGAGAGGCGTCGCTCCACTTGCCATCGCCAGCCTTGGCGGTGGCGTAGCGGTAGGGGTTGTTCTGCGCGATCCAGTCCCAGAACAGATAGAGCGGCTGGTAGAAGGACGAGCCGCCATAGGAACTGGCGGGCTGTTCGAAGAAGTAGCGGCTGCCGCCCGACAACACGCCCAGCACGACCTGTTCGTTGAACGTCTGGTCGAGAATTAGCGGGCCGCCCGAATCGCCGCCCGCGGTGCTGCCTTCGTTGGGCAGCGCGTCATCCTTGAACAGGTTGAAGTCGAACGGGTTTTCGCGCGTCGGATCGTCGAAATCGGTGTGATAGAGATTCTGGGTATAGCCCCCGCCGCCGCCGAAGAGGAAGGTGTCAACATCGTCGAGCGACCCCAACATGCCCAGGAAATTCTCCGCCGTCTTGCGGCGGAAGTCGATGCCATAGCTGTTGCCGGTGGTGCCGCTGCCGCTGCGGCCATAGCCGGTGATGGTCACATGATAGCCGGTGCCGCTCGTCTCGCTGATCGACGACGGGGCGGGCAGGGCGGAAAACAGCATCGCCCAGGTGGGGACGTCGGACGCGGGCGTGTCCAGCGTCGCCATCGCGACGTCGCCATAGAGGAAGCTGAGCGCCGGGGGATCGAGCGAATCCGGGTGATAGGCGATATTGTTGACATTATAGACGCTGAGCGCCGTGTTGGTCTGGAACCCGTTGCTGAGCCAGTCGATCAGGCCCGGCCGGGCGTCGTTCTGGAACGCGAAGGCAACGGGCACGCCGCCATTGACGGTGCTGTAGTCGGCCGACGTCTGGTCGTTGACGCAGTGGGCGGCGAAGATGACGGTGCGCGGGTTGATCAGCGTGCCGGTGCAGACGAAGCCGTCGGCGCGATACATGATGCCCACGCCGTTGACATCGCTGCCGTCGATGATGTCGGTAGGGCTTTTGTCGTCGGTCGGTACGACCGCCTGCGCCATCGGCGCTACGGCGAGGGCGGCGATGGCCGCGGACGCCAGCAAGGCAGGACGACCGACGCGCGCCAACAGGCCCACGCCATTCTTGCGAATGTGCATGATATAAACTCCCCAAAGACCGAGCGGGAAGCTAATCCACTGTATTGACCAAGACAATCGGCCAATTATGAAAACTTATGTCATGTATCCAAAACGTCACAGCATGTCTGTTTTGTCCTAAAGGATGATGGCGTCGACAGGCGGTCTTGTTCTTTGTTCATCCGAAACGAACCTTCCTTTTTAGGGCTGTGCAGGGCGTATCGCTAATCCTGATCAAGTCTTGCATCAGCGGCCATACCGGCCGCGCCTTGCGCAACGCCCCATATCTGCTTAAGCATGAGGGCAAGTTCCGGTCGCCCTTTGGCGGCTGGCGATTATAGAAGCGAGTTACGGCATGGTGCAGCAGAGCCGCCCATCGCCGCAGAGTTCCGGCCCGACCGGCCGTTATGCGGGCAAGCGCGCCCGCCCCGGTCCGGGCGATGGGAGCAAGGCTGCGGCCATTCCGCCCCCGTCGACGCAACGGGGTTTTCCGCTCCATGGCGGACGTGAGCGGCGGTCCTATGCCGCCATCGACCTGGGCACCAATAATTGTCGCCTGTTGATCGCCAAGCCGTCCGCCGACGGCTTCATCGTTATCGACGCCTTTTCGCGCATCGTCCGGCTGGGCGAGGGGCTGGCCGCGACCGGCCGGATCAGCGATGCGGCGATCGACCGGGCGATCGCGGCGCTGTCCGTCTGCGCCGACAAGCTGCGCCGCCGCCATGTGACGTTGGCGCGATCGGTCGCGACCGAAGCCTGTCGCCGGGCGGCGAACGGGGCGGAGTTCATCCAGCGCGTCTATCGCGAAACCGGCATCGCGCTCGACATCATCAGCGCGCAGGAAGAAGCGCGGCTGGCGGTGCTGGGGTGCCATGCGTTGCTGGAGCCGGGCGAGGGACCAGCGCTGATCTTCGACATCGGGGGCGGATCGACCGAGTTGGTGCTGGTCGATGCCCATGGCGATGGCGCGCCGCATATCGTCGATTGGGTGAGCGCGCCCTGGGGCGTGGTGTCGCTGACCGAGAGCGAGGCGTTCGAGCATGATGATCCGGCGCAGCGGCGTGCGGCCTATGACCGGATGCGTGCGCGGGTGAGCGAGGCCTTTTCGCCGCTGGCCCGGCGGCTGCCGCAGGGGGCGGAGGATATTCGCCTGCTCGGCACGTCGGGCACGGTGACGACGCTGGCCAGCCTGCACCTCAACCTGCCGCGTTACGACCGGCAGGCGATCGACGGGCTGATCGTGCCGTGCGAATCGATGCGCGCCATTTCGGAGCGGCTGTCGACCATGGCGCTGGCGGAGCGGCAGAAGCTGCCCTGCATCGGCACCGAGCGCGCCGACCTGGTGGTGGCGGGCTGCGCCATATTGGAATCGATCCTCGACATATGGCCCGCCGCGCGACTGGGCGTGGCCGACCGGGGGATTCGCGAAGGCATATTGCGCGGGTTGATGGACCGCGACGGGAGAGTGATGTGAGGGGCGCTGGCGCAGGCAGGGTGCGGGTGAAGACCGCCAAGGGGCGCACGGCGCAATCCGTGCGCTGGCTGGAGCGGCATCTGAACGATCCCTATGTCAAAAAGGCCAAGGCGGAAGGGTGGCGCAGCCGCGCCGCGTTCAAGCTGATCGAACTGGACGAGAAATTCCATTTCGTGAAGGGATCGAAGGCGGTCGTAGATTTGGGCGTTGCGCCGGGCGGCTGGGCGCAGGTGGTGCGCAAGCTGGCGCCGAAAGCTGCGGTGGTGGGCATCGACCTGTTGCCGGTCGATCCGATTGCGGGCGTGACGCTGTTCGAAATGGATTTCATGGACGACAAGGCGCCGCAGATGCTGTGTGATGCGCTGGGCGATGCGCCGGACCTGGTGATTTCCGACATGGCGGCCAATACGGTCGGCCATGCCGCGACCGACCATCTGCGCACCATGGGGCTGGTGGAAGCTGCGGCCTGGTTCGCGGTGGAAAATCTGCGCAAGGGCGGGACGTTCGTCGCCAAGGTGTTTGCGGGCGGGACCGATGGCGAGTTGCTGGTGCTGCTGAAGAAGAATTTCACGACGATCAAGCATGCCAAGCCGCCGGCCAGCCGCAAGGGCAGCGTCGAATGGTATGTGGTGGCGCAGGGGTTCAAGGGGCGACCCGACGAGCCTGTGCGGGATCGGACCGGGGAGCCGGTAGAGGAATAGTGCGGCAATAGACTGGCGGGGCAGCGGGAAAAGGCGGGGGCATTTGGTCGCAACGGTATCGACGGTCGCCTATCTGGGGTTGGAGGCGCGCGCCGTGGAGGTGCAGTGCCAGCTAGTGCCGGGCCTGCCCAATTTCATCCTGGTCGGCCTGCCCGACAAGGCGGTGGCGGAGAGCCGCGAGCGGGTGCGCAACGCGATCGCCGCGATCGGGCTGTCATTGCCGCCCAAGCGGATCACGGTGAACCTGTCGCCCGCCGATCTGCCCAAGGAGGGATCGCATTTCGACCTGCCGATCGCGCTGGCTTTGCTGGGCGCGATGGGGGTGATCGATGCCGAAACGCTGGCGGGCTATGTGGTGGTCGGCGAACTGGGGCTGGACGGGCGGACCGCGCCGTCGCCCGGCGTGCTGCTGGCGGCGCTCCATGCGGGCAGCCAGGAGATGGGACTGGTTTGTCCGGTCGCGCAGGGAGCCGAAGCGGCCTGGGCCGGGGAAGTGGAGGTCGTCGCCGCGCCGGATTTGCTGGGTTTGCTCAATCATTTCAAGGGGACGTCGGCGCTGTCGGCGCCGCAGCCGGGCGTCGTGGATGCGCCGGTGCGGGGCGCGGATCTGAAACAGGTCAAGGGGCAGGAGGTCGCCAAGCGCGCGCTGGAGATCGCGGCGGCGGGCGGCCATAATCTGCTGATGGTCGGGCCGCCGGGCGCGGGTAAATCGCTGATGGCGAGTTGCCTGCCGGGGATATTGCCCGACATGACGCCGTCCGAGGCGCTGGAAAGTTCGATGGTGGCGAGCGTCGCCGGCACGCTGGAGGGCGGGCGGATCAGCCGGGCGCGGCCGTTCCGCAATCCGCACCATAGCGCGTCGATGGCGGCTTTGGTCGGCGGCGGATTGAAGGCGCGGCCGGGCGAGGTCAGCATGGCGCATCTGGGCGTGCTGTTCCTGGACGAATTGCCGGAGTTCCAACGGACCGTGCTCGATTCGCTGCGCCAGCCGCTGGAGACGGGCGAGGTCACGGTGGCGCGGGCCAATGCGCATGTGACTTTCCCCGCGCGGGTGCAGTTGATTGCGGCGATGAACCCGTGCCGCTGCGGGCATCTGGGCGATCCGGCGCTGGCCTGCTCGCGCGCGCCGCGCTGCGCGGCGGATTATCAGGCCAAGGTGTCGGGGCCGTTATTGGATCGCATCGACCTGCATGTCGAGGTGCAGGCGGTGACGGCCGCCGATCTGGTGCTGCCGCCGCCCGCCGAAGGATCGGCCGAAGTGGCGGCGCGGGTCGCGGCGGCGCGGCGCGTGCAGACCGCGCGCTATGCCGGGACCAAGGTGCGGACCAATGCCGAGGTGGATGGCGAGCGGCTGGAGGACGTCGCCGGGCCGGACGAGCCGGGGCGGCAATTGCTGGCGCAGGCGGCTGCGGCGATGAAGCTGTCGGCGCGGGGCTATACCCGCGTGCTGCGTGTGGCGCGCACGATCGCCGATCTGGCCGGGTCCGAGCAGGTTGGGCGGGTGCATGTGGCGGAGGCGCTGAGCTATCGGCGCAGGGTGCCGGTGAATTGAGGATGTGCTTGTGGCCGCAATCGACCGGAAGCTGACCTTGGCCGACCCTTGCAATCCGTCGCCCTGAGCGAAGTCGAAGGGCCACACTGAGCATCGGCGAAGTGCCTTCACTGCGTTCAGGCGAGGACTTCGACTTCGCTCAGCCCGAACGGAAGGAGGTGACCCTCTTGTTATCACCGTGGGCCTTACCCCGCGCTGTCGTTGGCGATCAGCTTCAATTCGGCGGTCGGGGCGTCGCTGTCCCTGGGGCGGAAGCGGCCTTCGATGCGGCTGCCCGGCTCGATCGTGATGCGTTCATAGACGACGTCGCCGGTTATCCGGGCGCTGCTTTCCACCACCAGTTCGCCAGCGGCGATCGAGCCGTCGACCAGGCCCGCGAGGCGCGCGCTTTGCGCCGTCACATGGCCGGTGATGCGGCTGTCCGGTCCCTGCACCAGCGCGGCGCAGCTTATGTCGCCCTCGATGGTGCCATCGACATGCAGGTCGACCGACGCGGCGAGATTGCCGGTGATCGTCACGTCGCTGCCGATCAGCGAGAAGGGCGTGTGCTTAGCTCCGGTCGCGGACATCGGCGAAACGGGCCGTGGCGATTTGCTGGACTTGGAGAACATCTTTGCGGGCCTCCAGAAAAGGGCGGGGATTGACGGCCTGGCCGTTCAGGCGGACTTCGAAATGGAGATGGGTGCCGGTCGATCGGCCGGTCGATCCCATGCGGCCGACCGTGTCGCCGCGCGCGACCTTTTGCCCCACATGGGCAGCGAAGCCGGAGAGGTGGGCGTAGCGGGTCATGATGCCATTGCCATGTTCGACCTCGACCACATTGCCATAGCCCTGACGCTGGCCGACATAGCTGACCTTCCCATCGGCAGCGGCGGTGATCGGCTGGCCGTAGCGGCCGGGAAAGTCGAGGCCGGCATGGAAGGCGGCATGGCCGTTGAAGGGATCGCGGCGATAACCGTAGGAGCTGGTCAGCATCGGCGCGGCGGTGGGCTGACCCGACGGGATGGTGAGCAGGCTGCGTTCCAGAAACTCCATCCGCGACATGGCGTCGGCGAGGGTTTCCAGTTCGTTCGTCAGCGCGCCTTTGTCGCCCTTCCACGGAACGAAGGGGCCACCTTGGGCGCGGGCGGCGCTGCGCGCGAGATGGTCGGGGTTGAGGCCGAAGCTGCGGATCGCGGCGGCGGCCTTGTCCGCGCGGCGTTCGACCGCGGCGGTCAGCAGGGTGGCGAATTGCCGCTGGCGCGCTTCCAGCCGGACCAGCGGGGCGGCTTCGGGCGCCAGGCTGATCTTGGCGGTCAGCGCGTCGGATTTATCGGCTTTGGTCGGGGCGGCCATGTCGCTGCCGGGCGCCTTGTCGTCCTGGTCGCCGAAATGCGTCTTGTAGAGATCGTCCATGAAGTCCTGACGGGCTTCCAGATCCTGCGCCAGATCCTGAACCGACTTGCGATAGCCTTCGACCTTGGTGGCGGCGGTGGCGACCGAGCGGCCCTGTTGCGCCAGCGCGGCGCGTTCCTGCGCGATCGATGCGCTGCCGGCCAGCATCGAGAGGGTCATGCCGCCCCAGCCGAGCAGCGCGACGGACGCCACGCCGATCGCGGCCAGCTGCGCGCGGCGGGAAATGCGGACGAACTTCACCTGGCCGCCGGACCGGAGAAAAATCTCCCGCTCAGGGCACAGGGCGAGCAGCCGTTCCCGGAGGGGAGCGATCCCCTTCTTCTTGTGATGCAACAATGCGACCCCGACTCTTTTTAGTGAGGGGGCCGGTAGCAAAGCTCCGCCTTTTCCGCGAATCCGTCGTTGCGGAGTCGTGACGAGTCGAGCGCTGAATGCGGCGAAATGATCGATCGGACCTTTTGTTCCCTATGCCGAACGATCTTTTGCAGATTATTTCAGCTTCGATGGGACTGATCCTGCTGGCCGAGCATGGCTTCCACATCTGCGGCGGGGATGGCGGCGCTGAAATGAAAGCCCTGGGCCATGTGACAGCCGCCCGCGCGCAGATAATCCAGTTGCTGCCGGTTCTCGACCCCCTCCGCCACGGTGCGGATGCCCAGGCTGTAGGCCAGGTTCAGCACGGTGCGGACGATGGCGGCGTCGTCCGGGTCGGTTTCGAGGTCGCGAACGAAGCGCTGGTCGATCTTGATGACATCGATCGGGAATTGCTTGAGGTGCGAGAGGGACGCATAGCCGGTGCCGAAATCATCGAGCGCGATGGCGACGCCCGCTTCGCTCAAGCGCTGGAGCAGGCGGCCGACCCGGTCGGCATTGCGCCCCAGAAACACCGATTCGGTCACTTCCAGTTCGATGATCGACGGCGGCAGGTCGGCGTCCGTCAGACGGCGGAGCAGGCGGTCGGCGAAATCATCGTCATTGAGGTCGGCGCCCGACACGTTGAAGGCGACATGGCCGAAGGGCAGGCCAGCGTCGCGCCAGCGGCGGCAGTCGGCCAGGATGCCGTCGATCATCTGCGCGGTGATGGCGGGGCCAAGTTCGGGATGTTCGAAGGCGGCGGCGATGTCGCCGGGCATGATGGTCGCGCCCGTCGCGGTGGGGCAGCGGAACAGCGCCTCGAACCCGACCGGCGCGCCGGTGGCGAGGTCGATCTTGGGCTGATACCAGGGGCAGGGGCGTTCCTGCGCCAGCAGGTGGCGCGCCCGGTCGAGCATGGTCGCTTCCCGCTCCCAATTGACGAGCAGCGTCGGTTCGAACAGGGTGGCGCGGCCGCGGCCGCTATTCTTGGCATGATAGAGGGCGATGTCGGCATGTTTGATCAAGGCGGTGACATCGCCGCCATGGTCGGGGAACAGCGCCACGCCAATGCTGACCCGCGCCTCGATCGGCCGACCGCGAAAGCTGAGCGGGGGATGGAGATGTTCGGTGATGCGCGCCAATATGGGCGCCAGCGCGTCGACGTCGGGCAGGCGCGTCAGCAGCACCGCAAATTCGTCGCCGCCCATGCGCGCGACCAGGTCGCCCGGCCGCAGCGCCGCGCGCAGGCGATCGGCCACGGCGCAGAGCAGCGCGTCGCCCGCATCATGGCCGGCGGTATCGTTGACCCGCTTGAATTCATCCAGATCGATCAGCAAAATCGCCGATTGGGCCGAATCCACCAGTCGGCTGGCCGGGCCGCTCGTCGCCTGGGTCACGGCAGCCATGAAATGGGCGCGGTTGGCAAGGCCAGTCAGTGCGTCGGTCATGGCCAGCCGCTCGAGATGTTGTTCGGCTTCCTTGCGTTCGGTGATGTCCACGACGCTGGTCACGATGCAGGGCGTGTCGTCGACGACGATCGGGCGCGAGGACAGCAATGTGTCGCGAATCTGTCCGTCCGCCCGGCGCAGGCGGCATTCGAAATTGTCGACGCGCTCTTCCCGCTGCAACATCCCGAACAGCAGGTTGCGGATCGGCAGGTCGACATAGGTCTGCTCCACATGCGCAAGCGGGATGTCGCTGCCGGCGGCAAAGGCGTCCTGCGCGGCCTGGTTCAGGCGCAGGATGCTGCCGTCGCGCCGGGTGACGAGCAGGGGGATGGGCACGGCCATGAACATCCGCTCCAGCGCGTCGAGGCTGTTGGCCAGCGCCGCCTGCGCCACCTGCGCCAGTCGGCCGGCGGTCCATTCCTGCCGTTGCAGCCGGTTGTGCCGGGTGATGGCCATCCACATGCCGCAATGCAGGATCAGCATCGCCAGGATCATGCCGATCGCTGTCTGACTATGCGGCGCAGGGGCAAGATAGCCGGTCAGCATCGCGACCGCGCAGGCGAGGCCGCCGCCGGCATTGCCGCGGAAGCTGGTGGGCACGACGAGGTAGAAGACGAGCGGCAGCATGACCAGCACGAAGAGGGCAATGTCGCTGCGCGAACTGACGAGCAGCGCTACGCCGATGGCGGTGATCCCCTGCCACAGGAAGCAGAGTCGCTCCAGCGCGGAGAAGCTGCGGGTGTAGCGCCACAGAGCGAGGCACAGCAGCGATCCGGCGACCACGGCGAGGCGGGCGGGAATGGCGACCCAGAAATGGGGGGTGCCGGCAAAGCGCCAGTCGCTGATCAGGAAGATGGCGTTCAGCAGCGCCGACAGGGCGAACAAGGTTCTGGCATGGCGGCGGGTTTCGGGGAGTCGTTCGGCCTGGAACGCCGATTCCCGGTCGGGATCGCGAAACTCGCCGGTTAAAGGGGATAATATCGTCACGTCGCGTCCAGGCTCAGCGGGTTGTCATCATAGGACTGTTAAGGTTATCAATTTACTAAGTGCCTGAAAAAGCGTGTACCTGAAAAGCGCCGATCGCCGCCGACGCTGCTCGCTTGACCGGCCGGACGTCGATGGCTATAGGCGCGGCTGCCCAGCGGCCTTGCCGTGCGAAGACTCGTCTCCTCGCGTCATATCAACTGGGCGACACTAGAGCTGAACATTGCCGGGTGCTCTTGCGGCTCCAGGGGGCTTATGCCCACCGGGGCCTTTGCCGTTTGGACGAATCATTCCTCCAGGCGGTGCGAGACGCGGGGATGCCCAGGTAAAGTAACTGAAAAAGGTGAAGGGCTTCATGCCAACAATCAATCAGCTGGTCCGCAAGGGCCGCGAGCTGCAGAAGACCAAGAGCAAGGTCCCTGCAATGGATGCAAACCCGCAAAAGCGCGGCGTTTGCACCCGCGTCTATACGACGACCCCGAAGAAGCCGAACTCGGCGCTTCGCAAGGTGGCCAAGGTTCGCCTGGTCAACCAGCGCGAAGTCATCACCTATATTCCGGGTGAAGGCCATAACCTGCAGGAGCACAGCGTCGTGCTGATCCGCGGCGGCCGTGTGCGAGATCTTCCGGGCGTGCGCTATCACGTTCTTCGCGGCGTTCTGGATACCCAGGGCGTCAAGGATCGCAAGCAGAGCCGTTCGAAGTACGGCGCGAAGCGTCCGAAGTAAGGGGAGAACAATAATATGTCACGTCGTCGTCGCCCCGAAAAGCGCATCATCCTGCCCGATCCCAAATATGGCGATCAGGTTCTGTCCAAGTTCATGAACTCCATCATGCAGGACGGCAAGAAAGCCGTTGCTGAATCGATCGTTTATGGCGCCCTCGAAACCGTCGAGGCCCGCGCCAAGAAGGATCCGATCGGCATGTTCCATGACGCGCTGAACAACATCAAGCCCGGCATCGAGGTCCGCAGCCGCCGCGTCGGCGGCGCCACCTATCAGGTGCCTGTCGAAGTCCGCCCGGAGCGGTCGCAGGCCCTGGCCATCCGCTGGCTGATCACCGCTGCGCGCAATCGCAGCGAGACCACCATGGCCGCTCGCCTGTCGGGCGAGTTGATGGATGCCGCCAACAACCGCGGCAATGCGGTCAAGAAGCGCGAAGACACGCACCGCATGGCGGAAGCGAACCGCGCTTTCTCGCACTATCGCTGGTAAAAATGATCAACGGAACAGGCGCCTTGCGGTGTCTGTCCCGTTTTTCGCTCTAAAAATCCATCCGTTCGTCGTGGGCCTACCCATGGCGGACGGATTGGTTTAGGGGCACGCCCAGATCTAACGAATCCCCAACCGCCGGCGCGCCGGCAACGGAGAAGCATCATGGCCCGCAGCCATCCGCTCGAGAAATATCGCAACTTCGGTATCATGGCGCATATCGACGCCGGCAAGACCACCACGACCGAGCGCATCCTTTACTATACCGGCAAGTCCTACAAGATCGGCGAAGTCCATGACGGCGCCGCGACCATGGACTGGATGGAGCAGGAGCAGGAGCGTGGCATCACCATCACGTCGGCTGCGACGACCTGCATCTGGAACGACCACCGCCTGAACATCATCGATACCCCTGGCCACGTCGATTTCACCATCGAAGTCGAGCGTTCGCTGCGCGTGCTGGACGGCGCGGTCGCCGCGTTCGACGGCGTCGCCGGCGTTGAGCCGCAGTCGGAAACCGTGTGGCGCCAGGCGGACAAGTATAAGGTTCCGCGGATGTGCTTCATCAACAAGCTCGACCGCACCGGCGCCAATTTCTATTATTGCGTGCAGACGATCATCGATCGCCTGGGCGCAACCCCGGCCGTTCTCTATCTCCCCATCGGCGCGGAGAGCGAGTTCAAGGGCCTGGTCGATCTGGTCGAGGACCGCGCCATCATCTGGAAGGATGAGAATCTGGGCGCCGAATTCTCCTATGAAGAGATTCCGGCCGACCTCGCCGACAAGGCCGCCGAATATCGCGAAAAGCTGATCGAACTCGCCGTCGAACAGGACGACGAGGCGATGGAAGCCTATCTCGAAGGCAATCTGCCCGACACCGCGACGCTGAAGGCGCTGATCCGCAAGGGCACGCTGAACCAGTCGTTCGTGCCGGTGCTGTGCGGCTCGGCGTTCAAGAACAAGGGCGTTCAGCCCCTGCTCGACGCGGTCGTGGACTATCTGCCTTCGCCGCTGGACATCGAAGACGTGCAGGGCATCAATCCCGACACCGACGAGCCGGATAGCCGCGCGACGGCGGACGACGCGCCTTTCTCCGGCCTGGCGTTCAAGATCATGAACGATCCGTTCGTAGGCTCGCTGACCTTCCTGCGCGTCTATTCGGGCACCCTGACCAAGGGCACCTATCTGAACTCGGTCAAGGACAAGAAGGAAAAGATCGGTCGTATGCTGTTGATGCATGCGAACAGCCGTGAAGACATTGATGCGGCCTATGCCGGCGATATCGTCGCGCTGGCCGGCATGAAGGAAACCACGACCGGGGACACGCTGTGCGCCGAGCGCAAGCCGATCATCCTGGAGCGAATGGAATTCCCTGAGCCGGTCATCGAACTGTCGGTCGAACCCAAGACCAAGGCCGACCAGGAAAAGATGGGCGTCGCGCTCAACCGCCTGGCCGCCGAAGATCCGTCCTTCCGCGTGTCGACCGACCACGAATCGGGTCAGACCATCATCAAGGGCATGGGCGAGCTTCACCTCGAAATCCTGGTCGACCGCATGAAGCGCGAGTTCAAGGTCGAGGCGAACGTCGGTGCGCCGCAGGTGGCCTATCGCGAATATCTCAAGAAGGCCGTCGACGTCGATTATACCCACAAGAAGCAGTCGGGCGGCACCGGCCAGTTCGGCCGCATCAAGGTGAAGGTCACGCCGGGCGAGCGCGGTGCGGGCATCATCTTCAAGGATGAGATCAAGGGCGGTAATATTCCCAAGGAATATATCCCGGCGATCGAAAAGGGTATGCGCGAAACCGCAGCGACCGGTTCGCTGATCGGCTTCCCGATCATCGATTTTGAGATCAACCTGTATGACGGCGCCTATCATGACGTCGATTCGTCGGCGCTGGCGTTCGAAATCACCGGTCGCGCCGCGATGCGCGAAGTCGCGCAGAAATCGGGCATCACGCTGCTCGAACCGGTCATGAAGGTCGAAGTCGTCACCCCGGAAGAATATCTGGGCGACGTCATCGGTGACATGAACAGCCGTCGCGGTCAGATCCAGGGCACCGATACGCGCGGCAACGCGCAGATCGTGGAAGCGATGGTGCCGCTGGCCAACATGTTCGGCTATGTGAATTCGCTACGTTCGTTCACCCAAGGGCGTGCGAACTATTCGATGACCTTCTCGCATTATGACGAAGTGCCGCAGAATGTGGCGGATGAAGTCAAGGCGAAGATGGCCTGATGACTTTCCCATGCCGAGCCGTGCGAACGGCTCGGTTAGGGGCTGGTAATCTGTAAATTTGCTGCTATGGACGCGCCTTCGCGAGGCGCGGCCGAGCGGTCAGACCCAAGCTGATTTTGATTAGAAGGTAGGATAAAATGGCTAAGGCTAAGTTTGAGCGGAACAAGCCGCACTGCAACATCGGAACCATCGGTCACGTCGACCATGGCAAGACCTCGCTGACCGCAGCGATCACGAAGGTTCTGGCCGAAACCGGCGGCGCGACCTTCACCTCGTACGACAATATCGACAAGGCGCCCGAAGAGCGCGAGCGCGGCATCACCATTTCGACCGCCCACGTCGAATATGAAACTGAAGCCCGCCACTATGCGCATGTCGATTGCCCTGGTCACGCTGACTATGTGAAGAACATGATCACCGGCGCCGCCCAGATGGATGGCGCGATCCTGGTCGTGTCGGCCACCGACGGCCCGATGCCCCAGACCCGTGAGCACATCCTGCTCGCCCGTCAGGTCGGCGTTCCCCAGTTGGTCGTGTTCATGAACAAGGTCGATCTGGTCGACGACGCCGAAATTCTTGAGCTGGTCGAGCTGGAAATCCGCGAACTGCTCAGCAGCTACGATTTCGACGGCGACAACATCCCCGTCATCCCCGGTTCGGCCGTCGCCGCGCTGCAGGATAAGACCCCGGAAATCGGCCATGACGCCGTTCTGGCTCTGATGGCTGCCGTCGATAGCTGGATTCCGCAGCCTGAGCGTCCGGTCGACAAGCCGTTCCTGATGCCGATCGAAGACGTGTTCTCGATTTCCGGTCGCGGCACCGTCGTCACCGGCCGCGTCGAAACCGGCATCATCAAGGTTGGTGAAGAAGTCGAGATCGTCGGCCTCAAGGACACCACCAAGACGACCGTGACCGGCGTGGAAATGTTCCGCAAGCTGCTCGACGAAGGTCGTGCTGGCGACAATATCGGCGCCCTGGTGCGTGGCACGAAGCGTGAAGACGTGGAGCGTGGTCAGGTTCTGGCGAAGCCGGGCACCATCACCCCGCACACCGAGTTCGACGCCGAAGTGTACGTCCTGTCGAAGGAAGAAGGCGGCCGTCACACCCCGTTCTTCGCCAACTATCGCCCTCAGTTCTATTTCCGCACGACGGACGTGACCGGCGAAGTGATCCTTCCCGAAGGCACCGAGATGGTCATGCCTGGCGATAACGTGAAGCTCGGCGTCAAGCTGATCGCTCCGATCGCGATGGATGCCGGTCTGCGCTTCGCGATTCGCGAAGGCGGCCGCACCGTCGGCGCAGGGGTTGTCGGAACGATCTCGAAGTAATATAGGACCGCAGCGGCGCGAATCGCCTGATTCGCGCTGCTCGGAATTTTAACCGCCCCGGATCGCCTTTCTCCGGCTCGCAAGAGCTAGAAGGGTAATATACGGGGCGGATATTTTTTGGTTGGCGCATTTTCACAAATCATCGGCTGCTCCGGCTGATTTTTGAAAATGCTCTGAGTTTTTGGCTCTTTCGCATCGGTACAGGAACTATGGACAGCAACATCCGCATTCGTCTCAAGGCGTTCGATCATCGCGTGCTTGACCAGGCGACCGGCGACATCGCCGACACCGCCCGCCGCACCGGCGCCCTTATCCGCGGTCCGATTCCCCTTCCGACGCGCATCGAAAAGTTCACGGTCAATCGTGGCCCGCACATCGACAAGAAGTCGCGCGAGCAGTTCGAGGTCCGCACTTACAAGCGTATGCTTGACATTGTGCAGCCGACGCCGCAGACGGTCGACGCGCTGATGAAGCTGGACCTGGCTGCCGGCGTGAACGTCGAGATCAAGCTGGCCTAAGCCGGCAAGTCCCTGCTCTCCGTAAGGTGGGCAGGGTATCGGGTATTCCGGGAAACCGGAAGCTCAAACGACACAAGGGATACCGCACAGAGCTGGGCAACCAGAGGGTCTGTGGTTCTGGTCCCCCGTCGCCGTTCCTGAGAAGGAGTGGCATCCAACCCGGACGGGGTGATCTGCACATTGGGTTGGCCGCGAAGGAGAAATCCTGAGCGGTTTTTTCGTTGGATACGCCCGTTGCCCAGAATGACTGGAGCTGCGGGCCTCTATGGGAGTAACAAGTGATGCGCACAGGCGTGATCGCTAAGAAAGTCGGGATGACCCGTCTGTTCCAAGAGGACGGACGTCATATTCCGGTTACGGTTTTGGCCCTTGAGGGCAATCAGGTCGTGGCGCGCAAGGATGTCGACAGCGACGGCTATATCGCCGTTCAGCTCGGCGCCGGTGTCGCCAAGGTGAAGAATGTCGCCAAGCCGCAGCGTGGCCACTTCGCCAAGGCGGAGGTCGAGCCCAAGGCTCGCCTGGTCGAATTCCGCGTCGCCGAGGATGCGCTCCTCGACGTCGGCGCTGAAATCGCCGCTGACCATTTCATCGACGGCCAGCTGGTCGACGTGTCGGGTCACACGCAGGGCAAGGGCTTTGCCGGCGCCATGAAGCGCTGGGGCTTCGGCGGTATGCGCGCCACCCACGGCGTGTCCATCAGCCACCGTGCGCATGGTTCGACCGGCAACCGCCAGGATCCGGGCCGCGTCTTCAAGAACAAGAAGATGGCCGGTCACATGGGCGACCGCGAGCGGACCCAGCAGAATCTCGAAATCGTCCGCACGGACGTCGAGCGTGGTCTGATCTTCGTAAAGGGCAGCGTTCCGGGTGCCAAGGGCACCTGGTTGACCATCAAGGATTCCGTCAAGGTTCCTCGTCCGGCCGACGTTCCCTATCCCGCCAGCCTGAAGAAGGCTGACAACAGCAACGACGCTCCGGCGAACACCCCGGCGGAAGACGCCGCGGCTCCCGAAGCGACCGAAGGCCAGGAGGGCTAAACCATGAAGGTCAAGGTACAGACCCTCGACGCAGCGGAAGCTGGCGATCTGGAGCTTAACGACGCCGTGTTCGGTATCGAGCCCCGCGCCGACATCCTGCACCGCGTCGTCACCTGGCAGCTCGAAAAGCGTCGCGGCACCGCCCGCGGCACCCGCGAGCGTAGCGACGTCGCCCGCACCGGCAAGAAGTTCGGCCGCCAGAAGGGCGGCGGCACCGCCCGTCACGGCGATCGCCGCGCGCCGGTGTTCATCGGTGGTGGTAAGGCGCACGGCGCCCGCGTCCGCGACTTCAACCCCTCGCTGAACAAGAAGGTTCGCGCGCTGGGTCTGAAGATGGCGCTGTCGTCGAAGGTCAAGAGCGGCACGCTCACGATCATCGACAGCTTGGACGTCGCCGACGGCAAGACCAAGGCGCTGGTCGCCAGCCTTGCCAAGCTGAACCTCACCAAGGTGCTGTTCATCGACGGCGACGCGGTGAACGTCAGCTTCGCGAAGGCTTCGGCGAACATCATCGGCGTGGACCTGCTCCCCGCCGTTGGCGCCAATGTCTATGACATCCTGAAAGCCGACTCGCTGGTGCTCACCCGCGCCGCGGTCGAAAAGCTGGAGGCTCGTTTCAATGGCTAAAAAGCAAGCCGGAACCGTCGACAACCGTCATTATGACGTCGTTGTCGCGCCGCACATCACCGAGAAGTCGACCCTTCTCAGCGAAAACAACGCCGTGGTCTTCAAGGTGGCGGGCACTGCCTCCAAGCCTGAGATCAAGGCCGCTGTCGAGGCGATCTGGGGTGTGGACGTCAAGAGCGTCAACACGCTGGTCACGAAGGGCAAGACGAAGCGCTGGAAGGGCAAGCCCTACAAGCGTTCGGACGTGAAGAAGGCGATCGTCCGCCTGGCCGAAGGCCAGTCGATCGATATCACCGAGGGAGTCCGCTGAGATGGCTCTGAAGCATTATAACCCGACGAGCCCCGCTCGCCGCGGCCTGATCCTGGTCGACAAGTCCAGCCTGCACAAGGGCAAGCCCGTCAAGGCGCTGACCGAAGGCAAGCGCAAGACCGGTGGCCGCAACAACAAGGGTCATGTGACCTCGCGCGGGATCGGTGGCGGTCACAAGCAGCGCTATCGCATCATCGACTTCAAGCGTCGCTTGTGGGATGTCGAAGGTACGGTCGAGCGTCTGGAATATGACCCCAACCGCACCGCGTTCATCGCGCTGGTCAACTATCCCGACGGCACCCAGAACTATATATTGGCGCCGCAGCGTCTTGCCCCCGGTGACAAGGTCATCGCGGCCAAGAAGACCGACGTGAAGCCGGGCAACGCGATGGAACTGGGTCAGATGCCGGTCGGCACGATCATCCACAACATCGAGATGAAGCCGGGCAAGGGCGGTCAACTCTGCCGTTCGGCGGGTACTTACGCCCAGCTGGTCGGTCGCGATCGCGGCATGGTGATGGTGCGTTTGTCTTCGGGCGAGCAGCGCTACATCCGTTCGGACTGCATGGGCACCATCGGCGCCGTCAGCAACCCGGACAATGGCAACACCAACCTGGCCAAGGCAGGCCGCAACCGTTGGAACGGCATCCGCCCGCTGACCCGCGGCGTCGCCAAGAACCCGGTCGATCACCCTCATGGTGGTGGTGAAGGCCGGACTTCGGGCGGCCGTCATCCGGTTACCCCATGGGGCAAGCCGACCAAGGGTGCTCGCACTCGTCACAACAAGTCGACCGACAAGATGATCATCCGGTCGCGTCACGCCAAGAAGAAGAGGTAATCCGCGATGGCTCGTTCCGTCTGGAAAGGTCCTTTCGTGGACCTCAGCCTTCTAAAGAAGGCAGAAACGGCGCAGGACGCCGGTGGCCGCGCCCCGATCAAGACCTGGTCGCGTCGTTCCACCATCCTGCCCCAGTTCGTTGGCCTGACGTTCAGCGTCTATAACGGCCGCAAGCATGTTCCGGTGTCCGTGAACGAGGATATGGTGGGTCATAAGCTGGGTGAATTCGCCCCGACCCGCTTCTTCCCCGGCCATGCCGCCGACAAGAAGGGCAAGCGCTGATGAGCAAGGAAAAAGCTCCCCGTCGCGTCGCCGACAATGAGGCGCTGGCCGTTGGCACGCAGATCCGTGGTTCGGCCCAGAAGCTGAACCTGGTCGCGACGCTGATCCGCGGCCGCAAGGTCGAGGACGCGCTGAACATCCTCGCCTTCTCCAAGAAGGCGATGGCTGTCGACGTGCGCAAGGTGCTGGCTTCGGCCATCGCCAACGCGGAAAACAACCATAATCTCGACGTCGATTCGCTGGTCGTCGCGGAAGCATCGGTGGGCAAGGCCTTCACCCTGAAGCGCTTCCACGCTCGCGGCCGCGGCAAGTCGACCCGTATCCTCAAGCCCTACAGCCGCGTGCGCATTGTCGTGCGTGAAGCTGGCGAAGAAGCGGAGGCGTAAGCACATGGGTCACAAGAGCAATCCGATCGGTCTGCGTCTCCAGATCAACCGTACCTGGGACAGCCGCTGGTTCGCCGAAGGCGCCGACTATGGTCGCCTTCTGCTGGAGGATCTCAAGATCCGCCAGTTCATCTTCAAGACGCTGCCGCAGGCCGCGATCTCCAAGGTCGTGATCGAGCGTCCGGCCAAGCTGTGCCGCGTGTCGATCTATGCCGCCCGTCCGGGCGTCATCATCGGCAAGAAGGGTGCGGACATCGAAAAGCTTCGCAAGAAGCTGGGCGCGCTGACCTCGTCCGACGTGTCGCTGAACATCGTCGAGATCCGCAAGCCGGAAGTCGATTCCAAGCTCGTCGCACAGGGCATCGCCGATCAGCTGGAACGCCGCGTGGCATTCCGTCGCGCCATGAAGCGTGCGGTGCAGTCGGCCCTGCGTCTGGGCGCCGAAGGCATCAAGATCACCTGCGGCGGCCGTCTGGGCGGCGCAGAGATCGCGCGCGTCGAATGGTATCGCGAAGGTCGCGTTCCGCTGCACACGCTGCGTGCGAACGTCGACTATGCCGAAGCCACGGCGCATACCGCCTATGGCGTTTGCGGCATCAAGGTCTGGATCTTCAAGGGCGAGATTCTCGGCCATGATCCGTTCGCGACCGACCGGCTGATGCTGGAGGCTCAAACCTCCGGCGTGCGCCCGGCGCGTTGAAGATAAGAAGGTAATAGCGTCATGCTGCAACCGAAGAAAATGAAGTTCCGCAAGACCTTCAAGGGTCGGATCAAGGGCGATGCCAAGGGTGGCTCGGCTCTGAACTTCGGTTCCTATGGTCTCAAGGCCATGGAACCAGAGCGCGTCACCGCGCGCCAGATCGAAGCGGCCCGCCGCGCGATCACCCGCCATATCCGCCGTCAGGGCCGGTTGTGGATCCGCATCTTCCCCGACGTTCCAGTGTCGAAGAAGCCTGCCGAAGTCCGTCAGGGCAAGGGCAAGGGTTCGGTCGAATATTGGGCCGCCCGCGTGAAGCCGGGTCGCATCCTGTTCGAACTGGACGGCGTGCCCGGTCCGCTCGCAGCAGAGGCCTTCTCGCGCGCCGCGATGAAGCTGCCCATCAAGACCAAGGTCGTTGCCCGCCTCGGCGACACCTCGCATCTGGAGGGTTAAGCACATGGCGAATGTTGCAGACCTGAAGACCAAGACGGACGACGAACTGTCGACCGAACTGAACAACCTGAAGCGCGAGCAGTTCAATCTGCGTTTCCAGGCGGCCACCAACCAGCTGGAAAAGCCCAGCCGCGTCAAGGAAGTCCGTCGGTCGATCGCGCAGATCAAGACCCTGCAGACGGAGCGTAACAGCTCCGCTGCCAAGTAAAGGAACCACACGATGCCCAAGCGCGTGCTGACGGGAACTGTGGTTTCCGACAAGACCGACAAGACGGTGGTCGTTCGCGTGGAGCGCAAGGTGAAACATGCGCTCTACGGCAAGATCATCCGCCGTTCGAAGAAGTATCACGCCCATGACGAGGGCAATGTCTACAAGGAAGGCGAGACGGTCCGAATCGAAGAGACCGCCCCGATTTCCAAGCTCAAGACCTGGAAGGTCATCGAGCGCGTGGACACCCACAAGTCGCCGGAAACGGCGTCCTGAGGGACGGCTCGCTGAGCCTTTGACTCTAAATGCGACGCGGGGCTGGCCTTTTCCTTCGGAAAGGGTTACAGGCCCGCGCTTCGCGTAGAGTCACCGGGCTCTAGGCACGAAATTCGGAACCGCCGGGAATAACCCCGGTAGGCCAAATGAGAAGGAACCGGATCTATGATCCAGATGCAATCCAATCTTGACGTCGCTGACAACAGCGGCGCCAAGCGCGTCCAGTGCATCAAGGTGCTGGGCGGCTCGAAGCGTCGCTTCGCGGGCGTTGGCGACATCATCGTCGTCTCGATCAAGGAAGCCGCGCCGCGTGGCAAGGTGAAGAAGGGTGACGTGCATCGCGCCGTCATCGTGCGTACCGCCAAGGATATCCGCCGTGCAGACGGTTCGGTCATCCGCTTCGACGGCAACGCCGCTGTGCTGATCAACAAGAACGAGGAGCCGATCGGCACTCGTATCTTTGGCCCGGTCGTTCGCGAACTGCGCGCCAAGAAGCACATGAAGATCATCAGCCTTGCTCCAGAGGTGCTGTAATGAGCGCTGCTAAGATCAAGAAGGGCGACAAGATCGTCGTCCTGGCTGGCAAGGACAAGGGCCGTACCGGCGCCGTCCTCGCGGTGATGCCCAAGGACGACAAGGTTCTTGTCGAAGGCATCAACGTCCATGCCAAGCATCGCAAGCCCGATCAGGCGAACCCTCAGGGCGGCATCGAGCGCAAGCCTGCGCCGCTGCACATTTCGAATGTCGCTGTCGCTGACAAGGATGGCAAGCCGACCCGCGTTCGTTTCGAGGACCGCGACGGCAAGAAGGTCCGCGTCGCCGTCAAGTCCGGTGAGGTGCTGTAATGAGCGACAAATATATCCCGCGCTCCAAGGCGCAGTATGACGCTGAAATCGCCAAGGCGATGACCGAGAAGTTCGGTTACAAGAACGTCATGGAAGTCCCCAAGATCGACAAGATCACGCTCAACATGGGCGTGGGCGAAGCGACCCAGGACAAGAAGAAGGTCACGCAGGCCGCCGAGGAAATGGAACTGATCGCCGGCCAGAAGCCGGTCATCACCAAGGCGAAGAAGTCGATCGCGCAGTTCAAGCTGCGTGAAGGCATGCCCATCGGCGCCAAGGTCACGCTGCGCCGCGAGCGCATGTATGAATTCCTGGACCGCATGATCAACATCGCTCTGCCCCGCGTCCGCGATTTCCGTGGTCTCAACCCGAAGAGCTTCGATGGCCGTGGCAACTATGCCTTCGGCATCAAGGAGCAGATCATCTTCCCTGAGATCAGCTATGACCGTGTCGACAAGGTGCGCGGCATGGACATCATCGTGACCACCACCGCGAAGACGGACGACGAAGCGCGCGAACTGCTGCGCCTCTTCGGCTTCCCCTTCCCGCAGGAAGAAGAGAAGCAGGCGGCCTAATTTAGGCCCCGCTTCTCTCCCAACGCTAAAGCTAAGGAAGAGAACTTAAGTCATGGCGAAACTGAGTTCGATCAACAAGAATGAGCGCCGCAAGAAGCTGGTCAAGAAATATGCCGGCCGTTATGCGAAGCTCAAGACGATCGCGAACGATACCAGCGCAGACGATAGCGACCGTTTGATGGCGCGTCTGAAGATGGCGGAAATTCCCCGCAACGGCAACCCGACCCGCGTTCGGAACCGCTGCGAGATGACCGGCCGTCCGCGCGCCTATTACCGCAAGTTCCGGCTCTGCCGTATTCAGCTGCGCGATCTGGCCAACAAGGGCCTGATCCCCGGCGTCACCAAGTCGAGCTGGTAAGGATATCATCTCATGGCATTGACCGATCCCTTGGGTGATATGCTCACCCGCATCCGCAACGGGCAGCAGGCGAAGAAGGACAGCGTTATGTCCCCGGCGTCCAAGCTGCGCGCCCGCGTGCTCGACGTGCTTCAGCGTGAAGGCTACATCCGTGGCTATTCCGAAGAAGCCCTTGGCAGCCATCCCGGCTTGCGCATCGAGCTGAAATATTTCGAAGGCCAGCCGGCGATCAAGCATGTCGCCCGCGTGTCCAAGCCTGGTCGCCGCGTCTATTCGGGTTCCAAGGAACTGCCGATCGTGCGCAACGGCCTTGGCATCACCATTGTCTCCACGCCTCGCGGCGTTCTGTCCGATGCCGAAGCGCGCGAACAGAATGTCGGCGGCGAAGTGCTGGCGGAGGTGTTCTAATGAGCCGCATCGGTAAAAAGCCGGTTGCGATCCCTGCAGGGGTGACCGCGACCATCGAAGGCGGGCAGCTGTCGGTCAAGGGTCCCAAGGGCACCCTGGCCCTGCAGATGCGCGACGAGATCAGCTATACGCTCGAAAATGACGGCATTTCGGTGCAGCCCGCCAACAAGACCAAGCAGGCGCGCGCCTTCTGGGGTATGCAGCGGACGCTGGTGCAGAACCTGATCACCGGCGTGACCGAGGGCTTCTCCAAGAAGCTGCTCATCACCGGCGTCGGCTACCGCGCCAACTCGCAGGGCAAGAACCTGAAGCTGCAGCTTGGCTACAGCCATGACGTCGATTTCGCGATCCCCGACGGGATCGAGATCAAGACCCCGGATAACACCACGGTCGAGATCAGCGGCATCGACAAGCAGCAGGTCGGTCAGGTAGCGGCCGAAATCCGTCGCTGGCGCAAGCCCGAACCCTATAAGGGCAAGGGTATCAAATACGCCGGCGAATTCATCTTCCGCAAGGAAGGGAAGAAGAAGTAAGATGGCAAAGCTTTCCCTCTTCGCGCGGCGTCGTCGCCGCGTTCGCACCGCGCTCAAGGCTGTTTCGGGCACCCGCCCGCGCCTCAGCGTTCACCGTTCGGGCCGTCACATCTACGCCCAGGTCATCGATGACGCGCAGGGCAAGACCGTTGCCGCCGCATCGACCCTGGACAAGGACGTGCGCGGCAAGACCGGCGCCACTTCGGAAGCGGCTGCCGATGTCGGAAAGCGCGTCGCCGCCGCGGCGACCGCTGCCGGCGTCACCCGCGTCGTGTTCGACCGTGGTGGCTTCCTGTTCCATGGCCGCGTGAAGGCGCTGGCCGACGCGGCTCGTGAAGCCGGGCTGGAGTTCTGATCATGGCTGACGAAAACACCAACGAAGTCGTCGCACCCGTCGAGGGCGCAGAAGCGACAGCACCGACCGAGGGTCGTGGTCCCGGCCGTGGCCGTGGCAACCGCGGCGGCGGCGGCAATGATCGCAACCGTGGCGATCGCGGCGGCCGTGGTCGGCGCGATGATCGTCGTGGCGGCAACCGCGACGAAGATCAGGGCGAAGAACTGATCGAGAAGCTGGTCCACATCAACCGCGTGTCCAAGACCGTGAAGGGCGGCAAGCGCTTCGGTTTCGCGGCGCTGGTCGTCGTAGGCGATGGCAAGGGCCGTGCAGGCTTTGGCCATGGCAAGGCGCGCGAAGTGCCAGAAGCCATCAGCAAGGCGACCGCCGCCGCCAAGAAGGCGATGGTCCGCGTTCCGCTGAAGGAAGGCCGCACCCTGCATCATGATGGCCTGGGCCATTTCGGTGCGGGCAAGGTGACGGTTCGTTCGGCCCCGGCCGGTACGGGCATCATCGCCGGCGGTCCGATGCGCGCCGTGTTCGAAAGCCTCGGCGTCGCTGACGTCGTGACCAAGTCGAACGGCACGTCGAACCCCTATAACATGATCCGTGCGACCTTCGCGGCGCTGGTCGAACAGACCAGCCCCAAGTCGGTGGCGCAGCGTCGCGGCAAGAAGGTCGCCGACCTTCTGCGTCGTGGTGGTGCATCCGCTGACGTCGCGCAGGCTGATGCCGAAGCGATTGCGGAGTAACTGATATGGCGAAGATCAAGATCAAGCAGATCGGTTCGCCGATCCGCCGTCCCGCCGACCAGAAGAAGATTCTGGTCGGTCTGGGCCTTGGCAAGATGAACCGTGTGGTGGAGCTTGAAGACACGGCGGAAGTCCGCGGTGCGATCAAGAAGCTGCCGCACATGGTTGCGGTCGTCGAAGGCTGAGCCTTTCGACCCGATGAAAAGAGGCGAAGGAGGGGGCGACCCCTCTTTCGTTTTTTTCAGAGGCGCGCTACAGGCGCGCTTCTGAAAATCCCAGCACAGGCTGGGATCTCATGCCGGATGGCGCGTCCTTGCCAAAGGAAACCCCCGGTTCTCAATCGCTGGCTGCATCCGCAAGGGTGCGTCCAGATCAACCCGGCCCCAGCCGTCGCTGGGGCGGCATGATTGTCCAAGGACAACCATGCCTCGCGCGAACCAAGCGAAAGCGAGTGCACGATATGACTTTCAAACTGAACGACATCCGCGACAATGATGGCGCCCGCAAGGGCCGCATGCGCGTTGGACGCGGCATCGGTTCCGGCAAGGGCAAGACCGCCGGTCGCGGCCAGAAGGGCGCCAAGGCGCGTTCCGGCGTTGCCATCAATGGCTTCGAAGGTGGCCAGATGCCGCTCCACATGCGCATCCCGAAGCGCGGCTTCAACAACATCTTCGCGAACGACTATGCGATCGTAAACCTGGGCGCCGTGCAGAAGGCGATCGACGCCGGCAAGCTGGACGCTGCCGCGACCATCGACCAGGCCGCTTTGAACGCCGCCAACCTGACCCGCGGTGGCAAGGACGGCGTCCGTCTGCTGGCCAAGGGCGAACTGACAGCCAAGGTCAGCTTCCTGGTCGCCGGCGCGTCGCAGAGCGCGATCGACGCCGTGGCGAAGGCCGGTGGCAAGGTCGACGTGATCGCAGTCGTTCCGGCCGCCGACAAGGCGAAGGCCAAGAAGGGCGCCACCCTGGCCGCCAAGAAGGCCGCCCATAAGGGCTGATCTGCCTGTCGCAGACTTGCAAGCCCAGACTTGCAACAACGGCCCCGCTGCCCGATATGGGTTGGCGGGGTAATGCGTATCGGGGGGAATCCATTTGTCGCGCAGGCGGCAACTCCCCGTTCGACACGCTGAACCCGTCCCGCTAAGGGATGAGCGATTCCGCTCCGGGGCTTGATGCCCCGGCAAGAGTGATTTGAAGGGCAGCCACCATGGCATCGAGAGCCGACCAGCTCGCATCCAATCTCAGCCTCGCAAAGTTCAGCCAGGCGACCGACCTCAAGAAGCGCCTGTGGTTCACGCTGGGCGCCTTGATCGTCTTCCGTTTCCTCAGCTTCGTGCCGCTGCCCGGCGTCGATCCGACCGCGCTGTCGCAGCTTTACAGCCAGACCAATGGCGGCATTCTCGACATCTTCAACACCTTTTCGGGTGGGTCGCTGTCGCGCATGAGCCTGATCGCGCTGGGCGTGATGCCCTATATCACCGCTTCGATCGTGGTGCAGCTGGGCGCCAGCCTCTCGCCGCAACTCGCGGCGATCAAGAAGGAAGGCGAAAGCGGGCGCAAGAAACTGAACCAATATACCCGTTACGGCACGGTCGGCCTGACTGCGGTACAGGGCTATTTCATCGCCGTTGGCCTGGAAAGCTTTGGCGCGCAGTCGGGCGTCGCGGCGGTGATCGAGCCTGGTGTGTTGTTCCGCCTGACGGCGGTCGTATCGCTGATCGGTGGCACCATGTTCCTGATGTGGCTGGGTGAACAGATCACCTCGCGCGGGATCGGCAACGGCGTGTCGCTCATCATCATGGCGGGCATCGTCGCCCAGTTGCCGGTGACGCTGAGTAACCTGTTCAAATCGGGCAGCGAGGGGTCGATTTCCGGCCTGCTCATCATGTTCGTCATGGTGATGGCGCTGGGCCTGATCCTGCTGATCTGCTTCATGGAGCGGGCGCAGCGCCGTGTGCTGATCCAATATCCCAAGCGCCAGACACGCCAGGGCCTGATGCAGGCCGATCGCAGCCATCTGCCGCTCAAGGTCAATACCGCCGGCGTCATCCCGCCGATCTTCGCGTCGTCGCTGCTGCTGATGCCGCTGACCATTTCGCAGTTCGCGGGGCAGACGGTCGCGGGCGAAAGCAAGTGGGGCGATTTCGTCCTGACGCTGAACCAGTATCTGTCGCATGGCAGCCCTGTCTATATGGGGCTTTATGGCCTGGGCATCGTCTTCTTCTGCTTCTTCTACACCGCCGTGGTGTTCAACCCGGAAGAGACGGCCGATAATCTCAAGCGCAATGGCGGCTTTATTCCGGGCATCCGTCCGGGCAAGAACACCGAACATTATCTGGATTATGTGCTGACGCGCATCACCGTCATCGGCGCGGCCTATCTGGCCTTCATCTGCCTGGTGCCGGAATTCGCCATCGCGCGGGCGGGCATTCCCTTCTACCTTGGTGGGACTAGCCTGTTGATCGTCGTCAATGTTACGGTCGATACCGTGACCCAGATTCAAAGCCATCTGCTCGCTCACCAATATGGGGATCTGATCAAGAAGGCGAAGCTCAAGGGTCGCCTGCGCTAAGGCGACCACAAACAAGGGCGCACAACAGGGGAGTATGCGCGCAATGAACATCATTCTGCTTGGACCGCCGGGGGCGGGCAAGGGAACGCAGGCGAGTCGGCTGGTCGAGCAACGCGGCATGGTGCAACTGTCCACGGGCGACATGCTGCGCGCCGCGGTGAAGGCGGGGACGCCGGTCGGGCTTCAGGCCAAGGTGCTGATGGAATCGGGCGCGCTGGTTCCCGATGAAGTGGTGTCGGGCATCATCGGCGAGGCGCTCGACGCGCTGGCGCCGGAGACGGGCGTCATTTTTGATGGCTATCCGCGGACGGAGGCCCAGGCCCATTCGCTCGACACCATCCTGTCGGACCGCCGCCGCACGCTCGATCATGTGATCGAATTGGAAGTGGATGAGGACGCGCTGGTCGAGCGCATCACTGGCCGCTTCACCTGTGGAACCTGTGGCGCTGGCTATCATGACCTGTTCCACAAGCCCAAGGTCGAAGATACGTGCGACAAATGCGGCGGTCACGAATTCAAGCGTCGGCCGGACGATAATGAGGAAACGGTGCGCACCCGCATGGCCGAATATCGCGCCAAGACCGCGCCGATCCTGCCGATATACGAAGCGCGCGATATCGTATCGCGGGTGGACGGCATGGCCGACATGGGCGATGTGAGCACGGCGATCGCGGCCATATTGGACGGCGAGCCGGCTTGAGCTAAACTCCTCCCTTCGAACGAGGGGACGGCATGACATGCGCATGATCACATTATTGGGATGGGCTGGTGCAGCGATGGCTGCGCCGGCCCATTCCGTCGTTATGGTGACCAGCGACGTCGGTTTCGTTATCGAAAGCGAAGTCGAGATCGCGGCGGACGCCGATGCCGTCTATGCGCTGCTGCTGACGCCCGGCCGCTGGTGGAACGACGCCCACAGCTATAGCGGCGATTCGGCGAATATGACGATCGATGCCCATGCTGGCGGCTGTTTCTGCGAGACGATTCCGGCCAAGGCCGGCGCGGCCGGCTCGGTCGAGCATGGCCGCGTCATCTATGTCGTGCCGGGGCGGCAATTGCGTCTGTCCGGCGCGCTGGGACCTTTGCAGACCGATGCGGCGATCGGCACGCTCGACCTTGTGCTCACGCCGGCAGGCAAGGGAATGACGGTCCGCATGACCTATGTGGCCGGGGGCTATTTGCGTACCCGTCCCGCCCAGATCGCGCCCATGGTCGATCAGGTGCTGGGAGAACAATTGCAGGGCCTGAAACGGGTGGCGGAGACGCCGCTATCCTGATTGGCTTACCTCTGGTGAAGGATGTGGCGCAGCCTGTCGACGCCTTTTGGAAAGGAAGCAGCAAAGAAAAGCGCATTCGCTGCCCTCATTAACCACGATCTTAACGGATTTATTGCTCCGTTGTTGCTAAGAGGCGGCATGGACGGATCGCTGCGTAGTCGTGGCCGCTTGACGGAAATGGACGCATTGCGCGGCATAGGGGCGCTGTGCGTGTTGATCTTCCATTATTCCACCCGCTTCCACGAACTGTTTCCGCAAGCGGCGCATGTGCCGTTCAGTTTTCCCGGCGGCAATTATCGCGTCCTGTTGTTCTTCACCATTTCCGGTTTTGCGATCTTCTTCACGCTCGATCGCATCCGCACCGTGGCCGATTTCGTCGTCAATCGCTTCGCCCGTCTGTATCCCGCCTATCTGGTGGCGATGCTGCTGACGCTGGGCATCGAATATCTGGCGCAGGCGACGCAATTGTTGGTGGGACCAGTCGCGATCCTCGCCAATTTCACCATGCTCCAGGGCTTCGCCTTCATGCCGGAGGTGGACGGCGCCTATTGGACGCTGACGGTCGAGATCGCCTTTTATTTCTGCATGGTCGCGATCTGGAAATTCGTCGGCATTCGGCGGCTGGAGCCGGTGCTGGCACTCTGGCTGGCGGTGCGTTGGCTGTTCTGGCTGTGGCCGGACATGCCGGAACGGATCATCATGCTGCTGGTGCTGCGCTACACGCCCTTCTTCGTGATCGGGATGCTGGCCTACCGCCTCTGGTCGGGGCAGCGGACTCTGGCGCAGCAGGCTCCCTATGCGGCGCTCGCGCTGCTGTCTATCGCGACCATGGAGACATGGGACGTGACGATCGTGGGTTGTGTGCTGATGGCCGCCTTCCTGGCGCTGATCCACGGCCATCTGCGCTTCCTCAGCCTTCGCCCGCTCGTCTGGCTGGGTGGGATCAGCTACAGTTTCTACCTGATCCACCAGCATGTCGGCTTCGTCGTCATGCTGGAATTCGCCAAGGCGGGCTATAGTCCCTGGCTGGGCTTCGCCGCGGCCTTCGCCGTGGCGCTGACATTGGGCACAGTCATCAACCGGTTGGTGGAGCGGCCCGCTGGCGAAGCCATCATCGCTTGGTGGAAGCGCCGCCGCGACGCCCGATTGGCGATAGCGAGCGCAGCGACCATTCAGGGTTGAAGCACAAAAAGCGCAGCCGTTGCCGGCCGCGCCCTTTTTAATCCTATAGCTTTACTGTGCGACGGGCGCCGCGGCGGCCGCATTTTCGGGCAGGCCGCCCATCTGCGTCACCATCTTGGTATAGGCGTCCAGATAGGCCAGCACGATCACCTGGCCGATATCGGTATTCTGATAGCCGCCGCCGCCGACGGCGGCGAGGCCGCCCATCCAGCCAAGGCCGCCGCCACCGCCGAAGCTGAGGTCGGATTTGCGGAAATAGCCCTCGGCCATCACCTCCTCCTCGGTGGTGCGGGCGTTGACGACCGACAGCATGACATTGGCCTCGCTCTTCTTGATCGATATGCCGCCCGCCAGCGCGCCCAAGGTGCGCCCGCCCAGGAAGCCGCCGACCAGACCGCCAAGGGCGTTGCCGCCGCTATTCTTGTTGGTGGTCACGATATCGGGCTGAATGAAATAATCCGCCGCCTTGACCTGGCCCTTGCCCAAATTCGACCCAGCCTGCAGTTCCCCGGAATCCGCCATAGCCCGTTCCATATTGCGGCTCGCCATGGAGCGGCCGCGATTGACGATGCCGAAACAGCCCGATTGCTGCACGAACAACTTGATGATCGCTTCCGGACTGCCCAGGTTCAGTTCGCGCCACCATTGATTGTCGGGCTCGACGATCGCGACGGTGCCCAGGCGCTTGGTGCAGCGGGGAATTTCCATCTGCTTCTTGGTTTGGGCCTGCCGACCCGACGACCCCTTGTCCGCCGCGATCGCCTGCGGCGTCGCCATCGCCAGGCAGACCATGGCCGCCGTCAGCTTGTTCAATCCACGCATTTCAAGAACCCCGTTTGTTGCTTGATAGAGAGAATGTCGCGCGCCCCGTCTTTTGCGAAAGCTTATCACAGGGCAGGGATGCTTCCAAGCAATGCGGGCGGTCTATGACGGTCATTGTCATGGAATGCAGGCCTGGCGCGCGATCCTGCTGACAGGGCGCGCAACTGCTGCTATCGGCGCGCAATGACCGATCTCAGCCATATTCGCAATTTTTCCATCATCGCCCATATCGACCATGGCAAGT
The DNA here is from genome assembly GCF_001046645.1 of Sphingobium cupriresistens LL01. Taxonomy (NCBI): domain Bacteria; kingdom Pseudomonadati; phylum Pseudomonadota; class Alphaproteobacteria; order Sphingomonadales; family Sphingobiaceae; genus Sphingobium; species Sphingobium cupriresistens. The sequence goes on along the minus strand of NZ_KQ130435.1, from coordinate 340,239 downwards.
CGACGCTGGCCGACCGCCTGATCCAGCGCACGGGCGGCCTGACCGACCGCGAAATGAGCGCACAAGTCCTTGATAATATGGACATTGAGAAAGAGCGCGGCATCACCATCAAGGCGCAGACGGTGCGCCTTGATTATGTCGCGAAGGATGGGCAGACCTATGAACTGAACCTGATGGACACGCCGGGGCATGTCGACTTCGCCTATGAAGTCAGTCGCTCGCTCGCCGCGTGCGAAGGCGCGCTGCTGGTCGTGGACGCGGCGCAGGGCGTGGAGGCGCAGACGCTGGCCAATGTCTATCAGTCGATCGAACATGACCATGAGATCGTGCCGGTGCTCAACAAGATCGACCTGCCTGCCGCAGAACCGGAAAAGGTGCGCAAGGAAATCGAGGATGTGATCGGCCTCGATGCGTCCGAAGCCGTGCTGGCGTCGGCCAAGTCGGGTATCGGTATCGACGAAATCCTTGAAGCCATCGTCCGCAAAATTCCCCCGCCCAAGGGGGACCGCAACGCCCCGCTGGAGGCGATGCTGGTCGATAGCTGGTACGACCCTTATCTGGGCGTCGTCATCCTGGTCCGCGTGGTCAATGGCGTAATCAGGAAGGGCCAGGCGATCAAGTTCATGATCGGCGGCACCGAACATCTGATCGACCGGGTCGGCTGTATGCGCCCCAAGATCGAGCAATTGCCCGAACTGGCGGCGGGCGAAATCGGTTTCATCACCGCGCAGATCAAGGAAATCGCGCAGACCCGCGTCGGCGACACCATCACCACGGTCAAAAATGGCGCGAGCGTGCCGCTGCCGGGCTTCAAGGAAGTGCAGCCGGTGGTCTTCTGTGGCCTGTTCCCGGTCGACGCCAATGATTTCGACAAGCTGCGCGACTCCATCAGCAAGCTGCGCCTGAACGACGCCAGCTTCAGTTTCGAAATGGAAAGCAGCGCCGCGCTGGGCTTCGGCTTCCGCTGTGGGTTCCTGGGGTTGCTCCATCTGGAGATCATCCAGGAGCGGCTGACGCGCGAATATGACCTGGACCTCATCACCACCGCGCCGTCGGTGGTGTACAAGATCCAGTTGACCTATGGCGCGGGCGAGATCGAACTGCACAATCCCGCCGACATGCCCGACCCCACCAAGATCGACGAGATCGAGGAGCCATGGATCGAGGCGATCATTTATTGCCCCGACGAATATCTGGGTTCGATCCTCAAACTCTGCCAGGACCGGCGCGGCATCCAGAAGAACCTGACCTATGTTGGCGGCCGCGCGCAGGTGACTTATGAACTGCCGCTCAACGAAGTGGTGTTCGACTTCTACGATCGCCTGAAAAGCATCAGCCGGGGCTATGCCAGCTTCGACTATCACCAGATCGGCTATCGCGAGGGCGATCTCGTCAAGATGAGCATCATGGTCAATTCAGAGCCGGTCGATGCGCTGTCCATGATCGTCCATCGCGGCACCGCCGAATCGCGTGGTCGCGGCATGTGCGAACGGCTCAAGGATCTGATTCCCCGCCATCTGTTCAAAATCCCGATCCAGGCCGCGATCGGCGGCAAGGTGATCGCGCGCGAAACCATAGCCGCGATGCGCAAGGACGTGACCGCGAAATGCTATGGCGGCGACATCAGCCGCAAGAAGAAGCTGCTCGACAAGCAGAAGGAAGGCAAGAAGCGGATGCGCGAATATGGCAGCGTCCAGATCCCGCAGGAAGCCTTCATTGCCGCGCTGCGCATGGGCGACGAGAACTGATCGACCCGCACGCTGCGCTTCTGGGCCAGTTGGCCCGGATCGAACGGGCGGCGGCGTTTCTGGCCAACGGCATGTCCTGGGGCGTGTGTCCGCAAGCGGCGGGCAGGCGGCGTGACGCCATGCCCGCCAAGCTGATCGGCAATGGCTTGCGCGAACTTGACCTGTTCCTGACCGACCTGATCGTGGAGGCGGGGCGCGTCCACCGACTGGGCGTGGCGGCGGGGCGCGATCCGGGCATCCATCCGGGCCGCCGCATCTATAGCGCGGCGGAAGCCTGGCGGCGGGCCGGGCCGCAACTGGGGTTGGCGGTGGAAGCGCAGGCGCGTTTGCGCGAAATGCGCGCGGCGCAGAACCGCCATTGTTTCGGACGTTTGCGCGGCGAAGGGGCCGAGGCCGCCATGCAGCGCGCTTGCGCCGATTATGCGCGGCTGGCGGGCGAGGTGCTGGCGGCGGTCGGGGCGCGCGGGGGGTAGGGCATATTTCCCGTTCAGTTCGGCGATCAGCCGGCGCACCAGCCGATCGGGGTGCGCGACCAGGCTTTGGCGTGGCCTTTGAGGATCATCAACTGGCCGATCGACACGCCGTCGCGGAGCAGCAACCTGGCGGACGGATCAGGGTCGGCGGTATCTGGCCGGGCTTCGAACGCGCCGCCATTCAGCATCGCGGCCAGCGCGGCGCGGCCCCTCTGCGCGCGGTCGGCTTCGGCCGGACAGCGGGCGTCGGTCGCGCTGGGCACATGGATGTCGGCGATATGATAATGGCGGCCGCGCCAGGCATAAGTGCTGGCGGACAAGACGCAGGCGTCGCCCTTGGCGTCGTCGCACAGCGCGAACTGGTCGGTGATGGTCATCGGCGCAGCGTCCGCGTTCATGGGTTCGCCGTGGGCGGGCAGGATCTTGGCCAGCAACAGGGCCACGGCGATCGCCAGCGCCAGCGCGACTAGCAGAAGGCCGATCGGCACGACGCGCGTGCGCGTTTCCTGCTTCTCGTTCAGCCAGGCGCCGCTCTCGTCCGGGTGGCGATCGCCGACGTCGTACAGATTGCGTGCCATGATTCGTCCCAAATGGAGCGGACGCTTTACCATCGCTTATGGAAAATTTCGGTTAACCAGATGGAACGGCGCCGTGGGACAGCGTGCGCCTTGACGCCCCGACCGAGCCATGGTCAAGTCGCCGGGCTATAGCGACGGAGGCGGCGTGAGCGATACCTGGCTGTATGACGAGCATCCCGCGATGTTCCGGGCGCATCCTTTCCTGTTCCTGTTGCTGCTGGTTTCGGTGGTCGGCATCGTCGCGATCGCGATCTGGTGGGTGCTGCGCAAGGGCGAGCGGCTGGCTCTGAGCGAGCGGGACGTGTTGATGGAGCGCGGGTTGCTGGCCAAGCAGCGGACCGAGATTGCGCTGTCCAGTATACGGTCGGTGCGCATCACCCAGAGCCTGGGCCAGCGCGTCTTCGGCGTTGGCCATGTCGAACTGTTCAGCGCCGGGGACATGGCGGAAATCGCGATCAAGAACATGCCGCGGCCCGACCGTATCCGCGCGATCGCCGCCGCGCGCAACGTCGATCTGTTGCCGCAGAGATAGACTATTTCGTCCAGCCCCTTGACTTGAGCCGATATATTTCAACGATAGGGTGACTAAAGAGGGGTCGCAGAGCCTCAATTCGCAAGAGGACGCCATGTCAGGAACGTCCGTTCACAAAGGGGTGAACGGCGGGATAAGGGGTCGTCTTCCATGGTTGGTTTGCGAGTGATGCCGTCTTTGCCGGATCTTACGGCCGAGCAGCGCGCCGAAATCCGCCACGCTTGCGGCTTCGCCTGCGTGCGTTGCGGCGTCACCATCTATCGCTATCTGGGATTGCCGGACGGACCGGGGGCGACTTTGCTATGCCCGACCTGCCACGGGCTGGTGGAGGAGGGGCGCTTGACCGCGACCCAGGTGCAAAGCTTCCATGCCAATCCGGTGGTGCGCCAGCGCCATTTCGCGCGCGACCGGCTGCCCTTTTCCGCCGAGTTGCCGCAGCTTATCGTCGGCGGATCGCGGTTGTTGCGCGACACGCCGATCCCGATAACGCTGGAGGGCGAACCGATCCTGATCTTCGCGCCGCCGCGCCGGACCAATGGCGCGACGCGGATCAGCGTGCGGCTGGGCTCACCCGACGGGGTGGCGACCCAGATCATCGACGGCAATGAATGGAAGCCGACCGACGGCAGCTGGCATTTCCTGCTGCGCGGCGACCGTTACAGCATGATGGCGGCGCGGGGCGACGGGCTGGCGGTGCTGCGCATCGTCGCGCGCAACCGAATCGCGGTGGAGCATCTGCGCACCACGATCAACGGCCGCCGGCTGGAGGTGACGCCCGACTGGTTGGAGATTGACGGCAAGCGTCATGTCGACCGGATCGGCAGCGGGACGCTGATCGGGTTGGAGCTTTAAGCGGAAAACAGGTTCGCACTTTCCAGCGCGATGCTCCAGCGGATCAAATCTGTTCTACCAGAGCCGCAGGATTTCGTCGCATATGTTTTGGTCGAGCCTGTTGCGGCAGTTTGACCGTCAATCTCGGCGCTTATCCACAGCATCGCGGCGAAGCCAGTCGAAGTGGCATGCACATGCTGCCGACAATCTGTTCCATCGTGTCTTCCAGCGCATTGGGAAAGGATTCCCCAAAACCGGCTTCATCCGTGCCATGATGTCGCATCAAGATATTGAGGAACATGAGACTGACGCTGATCAGCCGTCGTTGCGCCACATAGGGGGGGAGGTAATCGACGCGCTCGCGCATCAACTGTAGTGCTTCGGTCAAATGGGGCGGTTCCGATCCGCTAAAGTCGCCAAACTCTGGCGATCGGCTTTGCAGCAGATATTGGCTCAGGAAGCTCGCATAGGAGTGGTTGCCGTCGGCGTCGTGCAGATGAAGCTGTGGTAGCAGGATGATTTCGAGGATGGTCCGCGCATCCTTGAGGCTGCCGGTTGTCCTGGCGCGCTGGAGCATGGCGCCGCGTTCCGCCTCCATCTGCTCCATGCGATAGTCGAAAATGGCGCGTACCAAGCCTTCGCGCGATCCGAAATGATATTGCACGGCAGCATGATTGCCTTGGCCCGCTTTCGTCGCAATCTCCCGCATGGACGCACCATTGATGCCATTTTGGGCGAAAAGCTGCTCCCCCGCCAGAATCAGGCGCGTTTTTCCGTCCATGGCTTCGATGGTCAGCGGGGCGCTCATTTCAATGTCCACGTTCGCCATCGCAATATCCTAAAACAAGTGTAATATTTTTGACTGCCTGCATGGAGATGTCGTGAGTCCGAAAGGCGACCTATGCGTTCGCCAGCTTGCATGAAATATCAGAAAATTCAACTTTTCTCGAATTTCAGGGTCTGAATGACGCGCTCCGGCGAATTTTGCGCCGGGGACACCTCCCGACAAGCCAAGAACGCATTTACACTTGACTTAAATTGGTCGATGCGATTATTCCCTAATCGTCATTAGACAGGTCCTGCCGACGCCGCGCCAAGACGGTCAAAAACGGCATGACGCGACAGACGCTCAAGGAGAGACTTTCATGGCGATGGAAACCGGCCTTATCTTTCACCCCTATATGCGTCCAGGACGTACCGCGAGGCAGACTTTCGAATGGGGTGTCCAAAATAGCGTAGCCTGCGACAAGGCGGGCTTCACCTCCATGATGATCTCCGAACATGCGTCGCAGATATGGGAAAATATCCCCAACCCCGAACTGATCATGGCCGCCGCGGCGCTGCAGACGAGCCAGATCAAATTCGCGCCAATGGCGCATATTCTACCGCACCAGCATCCCGCAAAACTGGCCATCATGGTCGGCTGGCTCTCGCAGATTCTGGAAGGCCGCTATTTTCTGGGTATCGGCGCGGGCGCTTATCCGCAAGCATCCTATATCCATGGCATCAAGGATGCCGAACCGCAGATGCTGAACGATATGGTCCGCGAGTCGCTGAGCATCATGGAGAAGATCTGGAAGCGCGAGCCCTTCTTCTTCGAAGGCAAATATTGGGACGCGGGCTATCCCGAAGAGGCGCCTGCGGAAACCGAGGACGATGAGCAGCACATGCTCGCGAATTTCGCGCCCTATAACGGCGCGTTCCCGGAGATCGCCGTCACCGGGTTCAGCGCCAACTCCCCGTCGATGAAACTCGCCGGCGAAAAGAACTTCAAGCCCGTCTCGATCTACTCAGGGCTTGATGCGCTCAAGCGTCATTGGGAGATTTACGCGGAAGCCAATACCAAGGCGGGCTTCACCCCCATCCGCCAGCGTCATGCGGTATCGCAGACCGTATTCTGCGCCGATACCGATGCGGAAGCCAAGCGGCTCGTGATGGAAGGGCCGATCGGCTATTGCTTCAACAAATATTTGATCCCGATCTGGCATCGGTTCGGCATGATGGACGGCTTTGCCAAGGACGCGGGCATCGATCCGGCCGACGCCGACCTGGAATTCCTGGTGGATAACGTCTTTGTGGTCGGATCGCCCGATACGGTCGTCGACAAGCTCAACACACTGTTCGAGGCGACCGGCGGCTGGGGCACGCTACAGGTCGAATCGCATGACTATTATGATGATCCCACGCCCTGGTGGAACTCGCTGGAACTGATCGCCAAGGAAGTGGCGCCGCGGGTCAAACTGCCCGGTGCCAAGTCAACCGCTGCGGAAACGGTGGCCGCCTGACAGGCAATAGGGAGGGGGGGATGAATTCTCCCCTTCCCATGCTTGTCCTAGACGGTCCCGCTGGCGAATCCATGTAGCAAAAGGTCGGCTGCCTGCTCGGCGATTTGCGCTGGTCCCAACTTGCCTGGCCGATACCAGGATGAACTGGAATCGAGCATCGCGATCAGAAATTTCCTGACCACGGTTGGGTCCAGTGCGGCGCTGGCGCTGCCGTCTGCCTGCGCAGCGACGATGAGGTCGCGCCAATAATTGTCGAAGCTGGAATAGGCGGCCAAAACCCGTCGACGCATTTCATCCGGCAAATCGTCGAACACGCGCGCTACGGCGGAGGAATAATCGTCGCCCGACAAAAGGAAGTCGATATGGGCCACGATCGCGGCGCGCAGGCGCACCAAGGGAGACGCTTCGAGTCCCAACACCTCGACACGGGCGACGATGTGGCGGCTGTTGCGGTAAATTCCTTCCATCATCACATCTTCGACCAGATGGTCCTTGGAAGGGAAATGATGATAGATGCTGGGCGCCAGCATCCCGGCGCCCTTGGCGATCTCACTGAGTTTCGCGCCCGCCAGCCCCTTTTGACGGAGGACTGTCGCGGCCGAGTCCAAAATGCGCGTTCGGCCATTATCTGCGTGTGCCATGGCGTCCCTTAGCAAAATCATAAGGGAAAGACAGCATCATGAAGCGTGGTTTCCGTCTACCCGGCATAAAGGGAATTAGGGACGCCTGGCGCGGGGGGAGCGAGAATTTCGAATAGGCCGCCGGCGAGCGGCTGTTCGGCAAATGTCGCGGCTGAAAAGCCCTGCGATCCAGTGATGAGGAAGAGCCGCTCATGGTCGCTGCCTCCAAAGGCAGGGCGAAGACCGCGCCGCACCGGCAGCCGTCGTTCCTCCAGCAATGTCGCGTCCGGCGCAAAGCGGCGCAACACCCAGCTTTCGTAAAAGGCCATCCAGATGCAGCCTTCGACATCGACAGCCATTCCGTCGGGATAGCCGTCTTGCGGCTTGAAGTTCAGGAAGTCGCGGCGGTTCGATAGCGTGCCATCGTCGGCGACGTCATAGGCCCAACTGACCAGCGGCATGGAGTCGTTCACATAGGCGGTCCGACCATCGGGACTGAAAGCCGGCCCATTGGCAGTGACGATATTGCGTTCCTGCGTGCTGACGCCGCCATCGGCGTCCAGGCGATAGAGTTCGCCGGTGTTGCGCACGTCGAGTTTGCCGAGCGTGCTTTCCTTGTCATCGGTGGTCGTGCTTTCGTCCCACTGGCTGGAATCGCACGAACCGGACCAGTACCGTCCCTTGCGATCGGTGACGCCATCGTTGAGCCGGGCGATCTTGGGGTTGGGTATCGGATGGATGAACGGCGCATAAATCTGTTTGTGGGGATCGACATGGGCAAAGCCGTCGGCACAGGAGGCAACGAAGCCGCCGCTGGCGCGCGGCGCGATCGCGCTGATCCAGGCCGGCGCGTCCCAGCGTCCCGTGCGGCCGCTGTCGAGATGAAACCAGTTGATGCTGGGGGCTTCGATATCGACCCAGTAGATGCAGCCGTCCCGATCGTCCCAGACCGTGCTTTCGCCCAATATCGCCTTGGCGTCCCACAGGCACCGCCAGCCTTCGCCTTCCATCATCGACTCATCCTGTCTGCTGTTATAGTTTGATCACCGGGTCGCCAAAGGGATCGTCGCGCTGGCGGACCGCCGCCTTCAATCCCTCGTTACGCACCGTTTCGTTGAACCGGGTGCGGCTGGCGGCCAGATGGCCACGCGCATCCATTTCGGCGGCCATGCGCTGCAAGGTGCGGGCGCCCATCAGTTCCAGACCAAGGTTCACGATCCGTTTGTTGGCGCTCAGCAGGTCGGCGTCGATCAGGGCAAGGCGCGCGGCGAGCGCGGCGACCTCCGCGTCGAGCTGGTCGGCAGGGACCGCTTTGAGCGCCAGCCCGATCTGCGCGGCGTCGTCTCCGCGGATCGAATCGCCGGTCAGAAGGAGCCGCTTGGCCCATTGCGGACCGACCAGATAGAGCCACATGTGGCTGGGGAGGGAACCCTGCGAACGGGCGGGCGGGAAACCGAACAGCGCATCGTCGGCGCAGATCACCATGTCGCACAAGAGCGCCAGGTCGGTGCCGCCAGCCAGGCAGCGGCCATGGACCTGGGCGATCACGGGCTTGTGCATGTCGAACAGCGCCATGCGCAGCCGCTGCGCTTTTTCCTGATGCCAGCTATCGTCGTCGAATTTCGCGCGCCCGCGCTTATGATCGACCTGACCCGGTATGGGCTGATCATATTTCTGGAGGTCGTAGCCGGAGCAGAAATCCGGGCCAGCCGCTTTGAGGACGACGGCGTGAACGCGATTATCCTCATCGGCTTCCCATAGCAGAGCGCTCAGTTGCTCCTGCAACGGCTCGCTCAGCGCATTGCGCTTTTCGGGACGATTGAGGGTGATCCAGGCCGTTCCGTCACGGACCTCGTACAGCAGCAGCTGTGCGGCGTCTTCCATGTTCATCCTCTCTATCTTCCCCGTCGCGGCATCTGGCGCGCCGCGACGGATGGTAACAGCTCAGGCGACCGATTGCAGGGGGCTGGGCGCCACGGCCGGAGCGGACACGTCGATGTCCTTGAGATGCGGGAGAACCTTGCGGGCGAACAGCTCGTAATTGTCGCGGCCGACATCAAAGGGCATGTCGCCAAACTGGGTATAGATGATGAAGCTGCCGACATCGAATCGATCGACCATGGCTTTGAGCTTTTCCACCACCTCTTCCGGGCGGCCCCATATCTGGAGATCGGCCAGGAAATTGTTGAATTTCTCGATGCCATGCTTTTCGACGCTGCTGGCCAGCGCGCCATAATATTCATAGCCCTCGATCTTCTCGAATTCCTTGTTCCCGAACTGGTAGAAGGACGATGTGGATCGGGCATATTCGACGAGATATTTGTCGCGCATCTCCTGCGCCTTGGCGGCATCCTCGTTCACCGCGACGAAGGCGACGACCACGGGCTTGGGCGCAGGGCGTCCCTGCATCGCAAAGAAGCGGTCGCGATAGCTTTTTACATCTTCGGCAACCCGGTCCCACGGCTTTTGCGCGATGATCATCAGGCCGACGTCGAGGTTCGCCATCAGCTTGACCGACTCCGGCGATACCGCCGACGCGAATACGCGGCCGCGATAGCTGGCATAGGGGCGCGGGCGCAGTTCGACGCGCGGTTGTTGCAGATATTTCCCGTCATATTCCATGACGCCCGTTTCCAGCGCGTTGAGCAGCGCTTCGGCATATTCGCGGAACCGGTGGCGCGCTTCGCCCATCGGCACCTGAAAGCCGTCAAACTCGCCTTTGCCCAGGCCACGGCCGATGCCCAATATGGCACGACCTTCGGATAATTGGTCCAAAAGCAAGAAGCTTTCGGCGATGCGGACAGGATTTTGCCACGGCAGTACGGTGACCGTGGTGCCCAGCTTGATCTTGCTGGTCTTGGCGGCGACCCAGGACAGGAATTGGGGGACGTTGGGCGTCATCATGTAGCCGGTGAAGTGATGCTCCGGGGTCCACACCGAGTCGAAGCCGCGATCCTCGGCCTCAGCCGCAAGCGCCAGTTCATGTCTGAAAACCTCGATATCGCTGACTTGATCCTTTAGATTTTGGAACGTCAGCCCCAAACCCACATCCATAAACGCCTCCAAAATATGCCGATGGAGATAAACTAATCAAAATTAGGCTACTTTGGCAAGCCCAAGATCAAATCTTTGGCGCTGGAACATCGCGATCGGGCCGGATGCTATCATGTTGAGGTATTCGTCTTTTTCAATAATATATAATATTATCAATGATTAATGACGATTTTCGTCCCTCGCGACGAGGGCATGGCAGCCAACTCGTCCACTTTCTGGGGCAGGACGACGCTTGACGCAAATTGCCAATGTTGGCATATTAACCGCTATTAGGCAGAGGAGGAGAGCCGCGTTGAACGAGGCCATAGCGGAACGACGGCAGGCGATGTCGGATCGGCACCCCGTCTGGGAGGAGATGACGCTGGATGCCTATCTTGCGCGCGCGCAGCGCCATTTTGCGGCAAAACCTCTTGTCATCACCGATGACGAAACGCTCGACTATGCTGCAGTCCGCCAGCAGTCGGAGCGTCTCGCGGCGGCTCTTTGCGGCCTCGGTGTCTCTAGGGGCGATCGCGTAGGGCTGCTGCTGGCCAATTACCCGATAACGGTGTCATTGATGTTCGCCATCTGGCGCGCGGGCGGCGTCGCCGTTGCGATCAACACGCTCTATGCGGCCAAGGATCTGGAATATGCGGTGCGGGAAGCGGGCTGCAATGTCCTGATCAGCATGGCGCGCTTTGGGTCGCGCCGTTATGATCTGGAACTGGACGCCCAAATCCCCGGCTGGCGCACCGGCGATTGCGCCGCCCTGCCGGAACTGCGCGCGGGTCTGGTCTATGATGCGGAAGCGCCCCAGACCTTTTTCGACGCTCTGCCGGCAGGCGTGTTGCCGTCACAAGGGGCGGAGCCGCATGATCCCGCCGTCATCATGTTCACGTCGGGCACGACCGGATCGCCCAAGGGGGTCGTGCAGACCCATGATAATCTGCTGCGCGCGGCCTATGCGGGAGCCTATCATCAGGCATTCGACGAAGGGCGGCGCGCGGTCTTTTCGCTGCCCCTCTATCATGGCTTCGGACTGGTCGTGGGCCTGCTGTCCGGCATGATCGTTGGCGGGTCGATCGTCCCTCTGCTCCGTTTCGATGCCGACGCGCTGCTGGCCGCGACACAGCGTCACCGCGCGACCTATCTGATGGGCGTCCCCACCATGACGATCGCGATGATGGAGCGGGCGAAGGTCAAATCCTATGACCTTAGTTCGCTTACCGCCGTCCATAGCGCGGCGGCGCCAACCCCAAGCTGGGTCTGGCGGGACATTCAGGAAACCTTCGGGTGCGAGGAGATTTTCACCAGCTACGGCCAGACCGAAGCGACGGCGACGATCGTCTGTACCCAACCGGGTGATCCGATCGAGGTCGTGGCAGAGACGCAGGGCTGTATCGTTCAAGCAGGCGTCGCCGGGATCGCCGCGCAGGATGGCCGTATCTGCGAATTCAAGACCATCGACCCCGTTACCGGCGCGGACCTGCCGCCCGGTGCCGCGGGCGAACTGTGCACGCGGGGACCAATGAACAGTCTTGGCTATTTCCGCCGACCGGAGGAAACGGCAAAGCTGTTTCTGCCGGGCGGATGGCTGCGCACCGGCGATCTGGGGCAGTTTCGGCCTGACGGCAACCTGTTCCTGACCGGGCGGTCGAAGGAATTGTACAAGAGCCGGGGCGAGTTGGTGTCGCCCAAGGAACTGGAACAGCTCGTCACCACCCACCCCGCTATCGGGCAGGCCTTCTTCATTGGTATGCCCGACGATCGCTGGGGCGAATGCGGCTGCGCGTGGATCGTCCGCGCCGAGGGCCATGTCGTGTCGGACGAGGATATTCTGGCCTGGTTGAAGCCGCAGGTGGCCGGATATAAATTGCCGCGCGACATCTGGTTCATCGCCGACGCCGATCTGCCGAAAACCGGGACGGGCAAGGTTCAGAAGAATATATTGAAAGAGATGGCGCTGGCCCACCTCGCCACGCAACGCGGCGCGGCCTGAAAGCAGCCAAGACATGAAAGACGGATCGATGAGTAGCGAAGGCATTTCGTCCATAGAGGACATTATTCACGACGCGATAAATGGGCTGCCCTATATATTGGTCGATGCCGACGATCGCGAAAATGAAGGCGATGTCATCATACCGGCCCAATTCGCGACCCCGCGCCAGATCAACTTCATGGCCAAACACGCGCGCGGACTGATCTGCCTGGCGATCACCAAGTCGCGGGCGGAACAGCTTAAATTGCCGCCCATGGCCATCAACAACCAGTCCGGTCATGGCACGGCCTTTACCATATCCATCGAGGCGCGCGAGGGCGTGACCACCGGCATATCCGCGCAGGATCGCGCCCACACGATCGCCGTGGCGGTCGATCCGACCAAGACATCGGCGGACATCGTGTCGCCGGGGCATGTGTTCCCCCTTACGGCGCGTGACGGTGGCGTATTGGTGCGGGCAGGCCACACCGAAGCGGCCGTGGACATATCCCGCCTGGCCGGTCTGACGCCCGCCGGCGTCATCTGCGAAGTCATGAACGACGATGGCAGCATGGCTCGGCTGCCCGAACTGCTGGTCTTCGCCAAGGAACATGGGTTGAAGGTCGGCACGATCGCGGACTTGATCGCCTATCGACGGCGGTTCGAAAAGCTGATCGAGCGGGTTGCGAGCGCGCCCTTCCACAGCTTCTATGGTGGCGATCTGACCATCCATGTCTATCGCAACCTGGTCGATGGCGGCGAGCATGTCGCACTGGTCAAGGGCGACATCCGCCCCGATCGCGACACGCTGGTCCGCGTGCATCAAGTCGACATGGCGACCGACATGCTCGGCTGGTCCCAGGCGCATCCCGATTATGTGCCGCAGGCTCTCAAAGCCATCGCCGCGCATGAGGGGCAGGCCGTCGCGGTGTTCGTGCGCGATCCCAGCCCGGATTCCATCTCCAAACGGATCGAGGGAGGACGCAAAACCTATCATGATGCCCATGCCACCCGCGACTATGGCATAGGCGCGCAGATACTCCTGGACCTGGGCGTGCGGCAGATGACCTTGCTGACATCAAGCAAGGCGAAGCTGGCGGCGCTCGAAGGCTTTGGCCTGACGGTGGGGGATCGCATTCCGTTGCGGGACGCCAACGTCGCGCCCGCGCCTATATTGGCCGATTGAGGCGAGGGGCGAGATTGGTCCGCCCCTCGCTCCATATGGTTACAGCAAAGGCGACACTTTGCCGTAACGCCCCTTGTGGAACAGCAAGGGCGCGCCGGGATGGTGGATGTCGAGCGCGTGGACCTCGCCGATGGCGATATAATGGTCGCCCGCCTCATGGATCGCATGGAAGGAACAGTCGATCCATGCCAGCGCCCCGTCCAATATCGGTGCGCCGCGCGCCGACAGATGATGCGGCACGCCGTCGAACTTGGCAGGGTCTTTGGACGCCAGCGTCCGGCACAAACCCTCCTGATCGTCCGCCAGCACATTGACGCAAAACCCGTCACAGGCTTCGATCTTGGGCCAACTGGATGAAGCCTTGTCGGGGAAGAAGGCGACCAATGGCGGGTCGAGCGAGACGGAGGTGAACGACCCGACGATCATCGCGGCGGGGGTGCCGTCCGTCTGCGTGGCGGTGATGGCGCACACCCCGGTCGGATAATGGCCCAATATTTGCCGGAAAGTATCGGCGTCTGCGACGATGGACATGCTTTTCCTCAAACTTTCCAGACCAGCGGAATATCCTCCACCGCAGATACGATACCGGCGTGATAGACGGGTGCAGCCCCTTCTTTCAGGGCAAAGCGGGGGATGCGGGCCAGCCATTCCTGCAACATGACCAGCACTTCCATGCGCGCCAGGTGCATACCCGCGCAACGGTGCGGCCCCTGCGCAAAAGTCGAATGGGCGACATTGCGGCGGGACAGGTCAACCGTCATGGGGTCTTCATGCTGGCTATCGTCCAGGCCATGCAGCGCCGTTGGCAGCAGGATGAGGTCGCCAGCCTTGAGTTGCGTGCCATGATATTCCATGTCCGCCACCACATAACGCGCATCGGACACGACGGCGAAGCGACGGAACATTTCCTCCACGCCGCGTTGCAGCTTCATCGGATCGGCGATCATCTCGTCGACGGTTTCGGGATGGCGCGCGAGGTAGATCATCATGAAGCTGAGGAAATTGACGACGGTATCCAGGCCGCCCAGCAGCAAAAGCGACACCAGCCCAAGCATCTTGTCTTCGGGCATCGGTGCGCCGTTGATTTCACTGTTCACCATCTGCGTGATCAGGTCAGTGCCGACGCCACCGCGTCGTTCCGCGATAATCGGCGCGACATAGGCGAAAAAGCCTGCATTCGCCTCTCTCAACGATCGTCCCTGCTCCTCCGGCGTATTGCCCGATGGCCGGGTCATTTCCTTGGCCAGCGCATTAAGGCCCGCCGCGTCCTCCATTGGCAGGCCCGCAAGCGCCAGGAAGACCTTCACCGGGAAGATATTGGCGAAATCTTTGGCGAAGTCGCAATGGCCCTGCGCCGCGAAACCCTCGATCAGGTCGATTGCAACCGCCCGCACATCGCTTTCGACCTTGCGGATCTGGGCCAGGTTCAGCCCCTTGTCGATCGCCTTGCGATAGGGCGTATGTTCGGGCGGGTCCATCTTGGTCGGGACCATGTCATAGGCCTCGCCCGCCTCGCGCGGCACCCAGATGACCCGGCTCGAAAAGCGATCGGGGCTGCGATAGATGTCATCGATCAGCGCGCCGCGCGTCGCGATCCAGTGGCCGCCGGTAAAGGGCGTCCAGACCAGCGGCGGGGTGTCGGGCTGCTGCACCTTCTTCCAGGCTTCATGCACGCCTTCCTCAATGCCATCCAGATCGTAGATGTCGATGTCGCGCACGAGTGACGCAGGCACATAATCGGGAATGGGCATACGGTGCTTGGCGGATGGCGGGGCGATCGTATCGACGTTCATGCCTACGTCCTCTCAGCTTATCGTGGGATCAATGACGGCTTTGGTGGCGACGCCATTCTTGGTGACGGTCAGCGCCTCTGCCGCCTGGCTGATGCCGAAGCGATGGCTGACTAGCGCGGCCAGCGGCACTTGATTCTGCACCCGCGCCGCGAACTGCATCCCCTGATAATAATTTTTGGGCGCCGGGAAGGATGCGCCGCCGATCGTCAGGTTTTTCAGCGTCAGGTCGCGCGGAGAGATGGGCTGCGTACCGATCGCGCCCCACAGGCCCAATATGATGTAACGGCTGTGGATGCCGCTAATGTCCACGCCCTCCGGAAATGCGGGCAGCGCGCCCGCCGCCTCGATCACGATGTCCGGTCCCTGCTTGCCGATCCGGTCATAGATCATGCGCTTGCGCTCGTCAGGGGACAGGCTGAGCGACACGGTGGATGTGGCGCCCAGCGTCATGGCGGCGTCCAGCCGGGCCTGCGCGCCGTCGATGACGATGATCTCGCGCGCGCCGGCCTGCGCCGCGACCAGGATGGCGGACAGGCCGACCGGTCCTGCGCCTTGCACGACGACGGAGTCGCCGAAACGCACCGGACCGCAGCGATCAAAGCCGCGCAACACCGTCGGCAGGGCGCAGCCGAGCGCAGCGATCGCTTCGGGCTGCGCGCCGTCGGGCAGGCGATAGAAGGGCATGTTGTTGGGTAGCCAGGCATAGTCTGCATAACTGCCCCAATTGGGCTTGGCCGCATCCTCGAAATATTGGCTGTTCTCGCACGGCGTCTGTTCCAGCACGGTGCAGGAATAGCAGCGATGGCACAGGGCGATCGGCGACCAGATCACCAGATCGCCAGCCTTGACCGGCGTTCCGGCATAGTCGGTGGAAACGCCGGCACCCAACTGCGTGATTTCGCCGACGCCTTCATGCCCCAATATGATCGGGAAGGGCATTTCGCCGGCTTCGCCGGTCAGGATATGGACGTCGCTGCCGCAGACGCCACCCAAGATCGTGCGGACGAGCGCGCCGCCCGGTTCCGGCGCATGGACCTCGACATCCCATGTTTCCAAGCGGTTTTTTTCAACCAGTACTGCGGCTTTACCGTGCATGGCCCATCCTCTCGATGCCAACCCAATTTGGTCCCACCATCTCGCCGACCCAAAGATACCGCTGACATGGTGTCGCGCCCGCTTAACCCGGCGTTCGATTGATATAAAACTAATCAGAATTAGATAAAATATGCAACAGCAATCTCGACAGGGTGCCGATCCCAATGCGCAGGCCGCTCAATGTAATAACCGGATAATGGCATATATATCTGATATATAAGAAATATATTTCATTCCATGGGTCAATTTTCGGTCAGAACGATCCTGGCGGCTGCCCCGTCCTTGACTTTCCGATCAACTCGCGCTTTGTATAACTGTAATTAGGCTTAAACGGCCAAACACCCAGATATAGGAGAGAATATGGGCCGCCTCACAGGAAAAACCGCCATCATCACGGGCGCGGCGCGGGGCATGGGGGAATCGCACACGCGCCTCTTCGTGCAGGAAGGCGCGAATGTCATCCTGACCGATCGCAATGTCGATGGCGGGCAGGCGCTGGCGGCCGAACTGGGCGCCGCTGCAACCTTCGTGGCCCATGATGTCACCCAGCCGGAATCCTGGGCCGATGTTGTCGCGGCGGCGGTGGGTTCCTTTGGCAAGATCGACATTCTGGTCAATAATGCGGGCATATTGGGTCCGATGGCGGCGACTGTCGACCTGACCGAAGAAGGCTATGATCAGGTCTGCGCCATCAACCAGCATAGCGTCTTCTACGGGATGAAGGCGGTCCTGCCAGTGATGGTCAAGGCCGGGCGCGGGTCCATTGTCAATATTTCGTCGATCGCGGGCATGGCCGCCAATTACGGCTTTCCCAGCCTGGCCTATGTGGCGAGCAAATTTGCCGTGCGCGGCATGACCAAGGCGACGGCGATGGAATATGGCAAGCATAATATCCGGGTCAATTCCGTCCATCCCGGCTTCATCCAGACGCCGATGATGGTCGAGGCGACCGACGAGGTAGGCGGCGATGCGCTTGCCCAAATTCCGCTCGGGCGGATCGCCGAGCCGATCGAGGTGTCGAACCTCGTTCTGTTCCTGGCGTCCGATGAATCCTCCTACATCACCGGGGCCGAACATTTGGTCGATGCCGGCATGTTGGCGCACTAAGCGACAGACGGAGCCAAAACCCATGGCATCGATCGCGTTTGAGGTGCGGGGAAAGCTGGCGGAGGTCCGCCTCAATCGGCCTGCGGTCCTCAACGCCATCAACGCCGAGATGGACCGGGCGTTGGTCCAGGCATGGGCGCGGATCGATAGCGATCCCGATATTCGCGTCGCGATCCTGACTGGGGCGGGGGATCGGGCCTTTTGCGCAGGCGCGGATATGGCGGACCCGCCCGCTGGGGAGGACGGGCTGTCGTTCGGCGGCGGGCTGACGGGTATTGGCGGACGCCTCGTGCCGTTGCAAAAGCCTCTGATCGCCGTGGTGCACGGCCATGTCCTTGGCCTGGGCTTTGAAATGGCGATGTGCGCCGACATCCTGATCGCGGCCGACGACACGCAATTCCGCCTGCCAGAGGCGCGGGCGGGGGTCATCGACCATTGCGGCGTCGTGCATCGCGCCATCCGCCAACTGCCCCATCATGTGGCGATGGCGATGATCATCGCGAGCGAACCGCTCGACGCGGCCCGCGCTCTGCATTTCGGCCTGGTCAACGAAACCGCGCCAATGGCGGATCTTGCCGCAACGACTGAACGATGGACCCAGAAGATCCTCGCCTGCGCGCCCCTGGTATCCCAAGGCGGGAAGCAAGCCGCGCTGCTTGGTTTGGACCATGGCCTGAACGCGGCGCTCGATCGCCGCTATCCGCTGATCGATGCCTATGCGGCGACGGCCGACTGTGCCGAAGCCGCGTCGGCCTGGAAGGAAAGGCGCACGCCCAAATGGCAAGGCCGGTGAAAGTCAGCCACCCATGCGCCGCGTATGATCTTTAGTCGCGGGACATGATCCCGACAGAAAATCAGGTGCAGCCCAGCTGCGTGGAGAAAGGTACTACTGTCATGGAATTGCACGGCAAGAAGATCATCGTGACCGGCGCGGCGCAAGGTATCGGGGCATCCGCCCTGCGCGCCTATGTGGCGGCCGGCGCGCATGTCGCGGCGTTGGACATCGATGGGGCGCAGGGGGAGGCGATTGCCGCCGCCGCGACTGCCAAAGGGCCAGGGTCCGCCTTCTTTATCGCCTGCGATGTGGGTGATCGTGCCCAAGTGGACGCGGCCTTCGATGCGGCTGCCGTGCGTTTGGGTGGCCTTGACGTGCTGGCGCATATCGCGGGCGTCCATCGTCACGCCCCCACCCACGATGTCCCTGACGAAACGCTGGCCTGGCTTTTCAACGTCAATGTGAACGGCACCATCTATACCAATGGCGCCGCCTATCGGCACATGCCGGACGGCGGCTCGATCATCAATTTCGGGTCTGAATCCGGGCTGACCGCCGAAATCAACAATGCCGTCTATGGCGCGTCGAAGGCGGCGGTTCACGCCTGGACGCGCAGCGTCGCGCGCGAATGGGGCAAGCGCAATATCCGCATGAATGCGGTGCTGCCCTACATAGTAACGCCCATGTACGCGCGCTTTCGCGAGGCCCTGTCTCCGGAAGACCTGGCCGCGCATGACAAGGCGACCGCCGAACAGATCCCGCTGGGCGGAAAATTCGGTGACGCGGACACGGATCTCGCGCCCGTCCTGCTATTCCTGGCCAGCGATGGCGCCCGCTTCATCACCGGGCAACTCATCCCTGTCGATGGCGGGCTGATTTCCGTTCGGTGATCTGGACGGGCATCGCCAGCGGATAGGCTATCCCATCCGCTCGATGACCATGGCGATGCCCTGTCCGCCGCCGATGCACATGGTGATCAGACCGTATCGGCCTCCGATCCGCTCCAGTTCGTAGATCGCCTTGACGGTCAATATCGCCCCGGTCGCGCCAACCGGATGGCCCAGGGCTACGCCGGACCCGTTCGGATTGACCTTTTCTGCATCAAATCCCAGGACCTTGGCGACGGCGCAGGCCTGGGCCGCAAAGGCTTCGTTGGATTCGATGACATCCATCTGCTCAAGCGCAAGGCCCGCGCGCGCCAGGGCGATGGGAACCGCCTTGACCGGGCCGATGCCCATACGGTCCGGCTGCACGCCGGCATGACCCCAACTGACGATTCGGGCCAGCGGTTTCAGATTGGCCGCGTCCACCGCCGCCTGCGACGCCAGGACCAGGGCGGCCGCGCCGTCGTTGATCCCCGATGCGTTGCCAGCGGTGACGGAGCCATCCTTCTTGAAGGCGGGCTTCAGCCCGGCAAGCTGTTCCACGCTGGCATCGGCGCGCACATGCTCGTCGGTATCGAACAGTCTCGTCCCTTTCCGATCCTTGACCGCGATCGGCAGGATTTGCGACGAAAAGCGCCCTTCCTTTTGAGCCCGCGCCGCCCTTTGGTGGCTCTCGACGGCCAGACGGTCCTGATCCGCGCGCGAAATGTCGTGATCGGCAGCCACATTTTCGGCGGTCACGCCCATATGAATGCCTTCGAAGGGATCGCTCAGCACCGCAATGAGCGCATCGACCATTTTGATGTCGCCCATCTTCTGCCCAAAACGGGCCGCCGCGACATGGTGCGGGGAACGGGTCATGGACTCCGCGCCACCGGCGACGGCGAAATCGCATTCGTCCAGCGCCAGCATCTGCGCGGCGGAGATGATCGCCTGGACACCCGAACCGCACAGGCGGTTCAGCGTAAGGGCGGGCACCTCGATCGGAATGCCTGCGTCGACCGCCGCGACCCGCGCCAGATAGGCGTCCTTGGGTTCGCTGGGGATGACATTGCCCATGACGACATGACCGATCTGATCGGCGGCGATGCCCGACCGTGCAATGGCTTCGGCGATGACCGCAGCGCCCAGTTTCGCTGGCGGATAGTCTTTAAGACTGCCGCCAAAGTCGCCTATCGCAGTACGAACGCCCGCCAGAATATATACAGATGTCATAGCCGCTCCTTGAACCGGGTAACGCAATACAGGCTGCCAATATCGCCTGATCGGTCGTGTTCGCTATCGCCGGGTGGATAGCTGTCGATGCGGCCTATGCGCAAGTCGCGACCGTCGCCGGGCATCACGCCAGTTCGAACCCCTCATAGCCGCCATAGGCGACCTCCTCGCATCGCTTGCGATATTCCGGGCCACCGCCGACATAGACCAGAGTGCGGCGCACGGTGGTCCCATCGGGCTTTTGCGTCACCTTGACCCACCACGCATTGGTGTCGGCCATCAGCGTCCTGGCAAAATCGGCATATACCGCGTCGGTCCACTGTTTTTCGGCCGCCTGCGTCGGTTGCGCATAGCTATAATTGCCAGCCTTCATGTAACAAAGCATCTGCGTGACCCATTCAGCCTGAAGCGCGCCGCACACCCCGACATTACAAAATGCCGAGCCATTATGCGGTCCAACCAGCGTATAGAAGTTGGGAAAGCCGCGCGCCTGTAAGCCTAGATAGGTTGACGGGCCATCGACCCAGGCGTCGATCAGTCGCACACCGTCATGGCCCCGGATGTCGATCCGGTCGAGCGATCCGGTGATGCCATCGAACCCGGTCGCAAAGATGATGACGTCCAGATCGTAAATCTCTTCGCCGATCTTCGCGCCTTGCGCCACGAATTCGTCGATCGGCGTCGTCTTTATATCGACCAGATGGACGTTGGGCTGGTTGTAGGTTTCATAATAGTTGGTTTCCATCGGCACGCGCTTCGCGCCGAATGGATGATCGACCGGTATCAGCTTTTCGGCGACCTCTGGATCATCGACCCGCTGCCTGATTTTGCCGGCGACGAAATCCGCCAGGATTTTATTCGATTCCTTGCTTAGCAGCAGGTCGCGGAAGGTGCTTAGCCAGATTCCGTATCCAGGCTTGTCGTAAAGAGCCTCGAAAAATGCGTTTCGCTCCTTTTCCGGCACTTCGGATGTTTTGCGCGTATCGCGATGATAGGGGAAGGCGGTTGGCGTCGTCTTGACATATTCGAGGATGGTGGGGAAACGAGCCTTGATCAGGTCCATCTCCTCCTCGCCCAGCGCCGAATTGCCAAGTGGAGTGCACCAATTGGGCGTGCGCTGGAACACGAACAGATCCTGCGCGGTTTCCGCGACGATGGGGATGATCTGGACGCCGGTGGCGCCGGTGCCGATCACGCCCACGCGCTTGCCTGCAAAGTCGATATTCCTGGGCTTGCCGTCTGCATCCGTGGGCCAGCGCGACGAATGGAAAGCCTCGCCCTGGAACAGGTCCAGCCCTTTGTAATCGGGCATGGCGGATGCCGATAGCGGGCCGGTGGCCGATATCAGATAACGGCAGGTCAGGCAGGCGCCGTCGTCCAGCCTGATATCCCAGACATTGTCCGCTTCATTATAATGGGCCGATACGACCTTGGTCTTGAACTTGTACAGCCGCCTTATATCCATCCTGTCGGCCGCAGCGTTGACGTACCGCAGCATTTCGGGCTGGCCTGCGAAATTCTCGCTCCACCGCCATTCGGGGATGATGCCTTTCAGCGCGAAATAGCCATAGGCATAGCTTTCGGTATCGAGCCGGCAGCCCGGATAGCGGTTCCAATACCAGGTGCCCCCGACATCCTCGGCCGCATCGACGCCCAGCACGCTCATCCCATTCTGGTCGAGCAGATATGTTTGATAGATGCCGGTGACGCCCGCACCGATCACGACTGCGTCATAATCGGGGTTGATAATTGTCGGCATGTCCTGTGTCTTTCCTGACGCGATGCGCCTGTCCCGAACGGGAATAGACTATATGTCGCGCGCTTTGATGGGGTCAGCGGCGCCTGGAAGCTTAGAGGGGGGACAGGGACAAGACATGCCTGCCCCCCTTCAGATTGCGCCTTAGAAGCGGTAGGTCACTTCCGCGCCAAAGGTTTGGGGTTCACCCCAGATGGCCGTGTTGAAGCCGCCGCTGCCGCCTTCGACATAGCCCGAATTATAGTAGAATTCGTCGAGCAGGTTCTTGGCGTAGGCCGCGACCGAGAATTTGCTGCCCATGACGTCGTTCCAACTCAACCGAACATCGACGGTCGCATAGCCAGGCAATTTGGTGCGCGGCGTAATCGAGCCTTCGTTGTTCGAAAAATGGGTCGATGTCTGGCCGAACACATCGGTGCGCAGCTTCACCTTTCCGACGTCTTCCGACAGGGGCATGGTGATTTCGGCAAAGACAGAACCCGCCCATTTGGGCGCGTCGGCATAGGTGTCGAAGGGAATTATCGGCCCGCCCAGCGGCGCGAGGTCAACGATATTCTTGGTGAATTTCGCGTCGGTATAGGCGCCCGAAATGCCCAGTTCCAGCCAGGCGCTGGGTTTTACATTGGCGTCGAACTCGACGCCCTGGATGCGCTTTTCGGGCACGTTTACGGTGAACGCCGACGGGCCTGCGCCCAGATCGACGAACAGCGAATGCTGCGCATCCTTCACGATCTGGCGATAGATGGCCAGATTGATCCGGGTCGGCATGGCGCCGATATAGTCGTTGAACTTATAGCCCAGTTCGAAATCATAGGTATTTTCATTGTCGAAGAAATTGGCGTTGTTGAACGGGCCGACCGCGCCGTTGAAGCCGCCGGCGCGGAAGCTGCCGCGCTGCGCGAAATAGACCATGTTGCCCGAATTGATCTGATACTGGATATTGAACGTCCAGCTCGGATCATGGAGCTTGGCTTCCTGCTTGAATGGCGTGGAGCCGTTCAAATTGAAGAGGCTTCCTGCCTTTTGGCGAAGGCTCACCGTCTCCCAGCTATAGCGTCCGCCAGCGGTTACGCTCAGCTTGTCCGTCACCGCATAGGTCAGCTGGCCAAACACCGCCTTCGATTCGTTCCCGACTTCGTAATTATAAGCGATGTCGGCCAGCGGCGTCGGCAATTCCGCGCCGACGATGACCGGAATATATTCCTGCTTCGTCGTGTCGGAATAGAAGACGCCTAGGATATATTCGAGGCCGCCCGTTTTTCCTTGAAGTTGCAGTTCGTTCGAAATCCGCTCTGTGCTGAATTCCTCGCCGCCCGGAGGGCCGTTGCCCAGGCCGGATCGATTGTAGAGGCTCAGCGAGCCGAAGGGCGAACCGGTCAGAATACCTGGCGTGCGCGCGAAGGCGTCGGCATAGTTGAAGATGTTCTTCAGCACGACATCGTCGCCGATTTCCGCCTCGACAGTGTTGGTGATGAACGCGGTGTGAGCCTTGTGCGGCAGGTCATAGCTTAGCCAGACCTTATAGGGATTCGCCTGCTGCCAGGCCAGATAGCCCGCTACGGCGCCCGGCCATGTGCCGTCGCCCCGTGGCCCATCGCCGATCAAGGGAGCAAAAGGGCTGTTCACGCCATAAAGGGTATCGAGCGTGCTGTTGAGGACATAGCCGTTATTGACCTCTCCCGCCATATGATAGGAATAGAGACCGCCAGCGCCTTCCGATCCGCCGAAGTCGCTGTACTGCGCGACCGTCGTCATCTTGAAACCGTCCCTCGGTTCCAGGACGACCGTGATACGGCCTGACAGCGAATCCGTGTCGCCCAGCGTGTTGCCGGTCTTGATATTGCGGATATAGCCGTCCTGCTTGTTGTAATCGCCGGCGACACGAACCTTGATCATGTCGGATACTGGAATGTCCACGGCGCCCTGCACCTGGATATAATTACGCTGACCACCCTTGATAGTCAGGAACCCGCCAAAGTCGTCACCCGGCTTCGCCGTTTCGTACAAAATCGCGCCGCCCGTCGCATTGCGACCGAACAAAGTGCCCTGCGGTCCTTTGAGGACCTGCACAGAATTGAAGTCGAAAAAGGCCGTCGATGTGTTGCCTTCGGTCGCCGGCGCTTCGTTGATATAGGTCAGAACCGCGGGGCTTGAGCCGGAAAAGGGATCGAGTGTCTGGCCACGCAGGGTGAAGTTGAGTTGGTTGGAGTTCTGACCGCTCTTGACCACCAGTCCGGGAACTAGCGCCGCGAGATCCTGTTCGCTTGCCACATTGCGCGACTGAAGCGTGTCGGCATTGAAAGCCGACACGGCCACCGGAACCTTGGAAAGGGATTGTTCCCGCCTCTGGGCGGTAACAACGATGTCGGCCGGCGAAGCAATTTTTTCATTGCTCTGACTATCGTCCGCCGCCTGCGGGGCATCCTGGCCCAATGCGGGCATCGCAGCCAAAAGCCCAATAGTGGCAATGCCGCAAGCCAATTGTTGCTTCACATTCATAACACTCTCCCATCTTGGCGTGCCCCTGCAGGCATCTTTGAGAACATTAGACTAACTATGATTAGGCAAATGTCAATCGGGAACGCAGGTATTGCAACTGGTCGAACGCAAAAGGTTGCGACGGTAAGATGAGACTGGTTAAATCGCCGTATTTATATATGAATTACAGATAGATAGATTGTTTGGCGAACGTGAGGGTTTCACGTAAAATTCAGATTGTTTTGAGGCATTTTCAAAATTTCAAAACAAACTAAAATTAGGGTGAATTTGTGCCGCAAGGCGCCGGCGATTCTAATTCGCACGCGCACTCGCCACTCTGCGGCGTTCAGCGCGCGCATGTGCCGGCCGAATGCTATATGATTGAAGGCATATGTCTGGCGCGCCATGCGCAGGAATGGGAGGTCCAGCCTCCACCATCACGGAATCACCAACTCCATACCCGCCTTTACCCGATCAAGCGCGAGAAAGCTGTGGAAGCTGGCAATATAGTCCGTGTCCGACAGCAGCCGCCGGGTGGTCGCGTCGTAATGACGCATGTCCGGTGACACGATCAGCAGGATGAAGCTGCAGCCGCCCGTTACATAATAGCATTGCTGCACCGCCGGGTCGGCGCGGAACAAGGCCTTGGCGCGATCGACCGTGGCGGAGCGTTCGTCAGTCAGATGGACCTCCACGATCGCGGTGATGTCCAGGCTTACCGCGTCGGGATCGACGATCGCGGCGTTGCGGGCGATGATGCCGTCCTTTTCCATGGCGGCGATGCGGCGCTGGACCGCTGCGGTGGACAGGTTCACCGCCTGCGCGATGGCGCGCTGCGGCGTGCGATTATCCTGCTGGATGATTCGCAGGATCGCGCGGTCGAACGGGTCGGGAAGGCGAATATCGGGCATAAGCGAGTAATTGTTGCATTTCTGGGGCTAATCAAGAGCATTTTTCCCGCCGTCATGATGATAATGTTCGCAGCCGATACGGGGTCGGACGGAAAGATGGACGATGATGACAAGGGAATCAGGCGGGGCGATGCTGGCGGGCATCGCGTGCGGCGTGGGCGCGGGCGCTCTATGGGGGCTGGTGTTCCTGGCGCCCGAAGTGGTGCGCGGCTTCACCCCGTTGCAGCAGGCGGTCGGTCGCTATCTGGCCTTTGGCGCGCTCTCGCTGATCCTGGTCGCGCCGCGCTGGCGGATGCTGGCCGCGCGGATGACGCCGCGCCTATTGTGGGCGCTGGCCTGGCTCGCGCTGGCCGGCAACCTCTTTTACTATGTGCTGCTGGTGAGCGCGGTGCAGATGGGCGGCGTCGCCATGACATCGCTGGTGGTCGGTTTCCTGCCGGTGGCGGTGACGATCGTCGGTAGCCGGCAGGCGGGCGCGGTGCCTTTGCGCCAGCTCGCGCCCTCGCTGCTGCTGTGCGTCGCGGGCGCGCTGTGCATCGGCTGGCAGGCGGTGGTGATGCCCGGACCGGGGCCGGTGGCGACGCGGCTGCTGGGCTTCGCCTGCGCGGTCGGGGCGCTGATCTCCTGGACCGCCTTCGCCATCGGCAATAATCACTGGCTGCGGCGGCAGGACGACATGCCGGCGCAGGACTGGAACCTGCTGATCGGGCTGGCGACCGGGTGCCAGGCGCTGCTGTTCCTGCCGGTCGTGTTGTGGCTGGGCCTGGGGCGGCATGATGCCGCGGCCTGGACGCAGTTTACTACTGTCTCGGTCGCTGTCGCGCTGCTGGCTTCGATCGTCGGCAATGCGTTGTGGAACCGGGCGAGCCGGTTGTTGCCGCTAACCATGGTGGGGCAGATGATCCTGTTCGAAACCGCCTTTGCTTTGCTCTACGGCTTTGCGTGGGAAGCGCGCTGGCCGACCGGGCTGGAGAGCGCAGCGTTCCTGCTGGTGGTGCTGAGTGTCGTCAGTTGCATCGCGGCGCATCGGCGGCCGGTGGCAGGGCTTGTCACAACCGCCTGATTGCGCGCTTTCCCCTTTGACGGATTCGCTATAGGGCGCTTTGCATGACCAATATGTTTCTTGTGATGGGCGGGGGCGCCGTGGGCGCCGCCTTGCGCTATCAATTGGGGCGCTTCGCCGGGCAGATGGCGCCCGGTACGGCCTGGCCCTGGGGCACTTTCGCCGCCAATCTGATCGGCGGTTTCGCCATGGGGCTGCTCGCCGGATGGCTGGCGCGCGGGGGCAGCGTGTCGGGCGAACCGATCCGGCTGTTGCTGGGCGTGGGCGTGCTGGGCGGCTTCACCACCTTTTCCGCGTTCAGCCTGGAAACCATGCTGATGATCCAGCGCGGCGATATCCTGCTGGCGAGCGGCTATGCGCTGGCGTCTGTGATCGGCGCAGTCGTGGCGCTGGGCGTGGGCCTGGCCGTGATGCGGAGTGTCGTGGCATGAAGGGGCGTCCTCCCGCCAGGCCCGGCGCGGGCGCGACCGGCGGCAAGGGGCCGCGCGACGGCAAGCCTGCGGGCCGTTCCGCCAGCGGCAAGCCGTCGGACAAGCGCTTCGGCGACAAGAAGCCGGGTGATAAAAAGCCCGCTGACCGCAAGTTCGACCGGAAATCCGCCGACGGCAAACCCGGCGCGCCCGGCCGCGCCCGTGGGGGCGCGAAGGCGGCAAGTGCGCGCAAGGGGGACGGCGGCAAGCCGCCGTTCAAGCCCCGTGCGAAAGCTGCTGCGCCCGCCGCAGCCAAGGCCGCACCGGCCGCCGCCAAGCCCGCCGCCGCCAAGAGTAGCGCCGCCAAGGGCGTGTCGCTAGACGTCCGCCAGTTCCGCGTGGCCGCCGACGATGACGGCATCCGCCTCGACCGCTGGTTCCAGCGGCATCTGCCCGATGTCGGCTTCAATATCGTGTCGCGCTGGTCGCGCACCGGCCAGTTGCGGGTCGATGGCGCGCGCGCCGCGCCGGGCGACCGTATCGTAGAGGGGCAGACGATCCGCGTCCCCCCCGCCGAAGCGCGGCCCGATATGCCCGAAAAGGCGAAGCGCGTCCGCGTCATCGACCTGACGCCCGACGAGATCGCCTATGCGCAGGAGATGGTGATCCATCGCGATGCGCAGGCCATCGTCATCAACAAGCCGCCGGGGCTGGCCACGCAGGGCGGGACCAAGACCGACGAGCATGTCGACAAGCTGCTCGACGCGCTGCTGTTCGATTCCGAATCGCGCCCCAAGCTGGTCCACCGGCTGGACAAGGACACGTCGGGCGCGCTGCTGCTGGCGCGGACCAGCCGGTCGGCCGCGCATTTCGCCAAAGCCTTTTCCAGCCGCACCGCGCGCAAGGTCTATTGGGCGCTGGTGATCGGCGTGCCGTCGATCAATGACGGCATGATCGAACTGCCGCTCGCCAAGCAGCCAGGCACCGGCGGCGAGAAGATGCATGTGGACGAGGAAGAGGGGATGCCCGCCCGCACGCGCTATCGCGTGATCGAACGGGCCGGCAACCGCGCCGCCTGGGTCGAGCTGCAACCCTATACCGGCCGAACGCACCAGTTGCGCGTCCATTTGGCGGCGATCGGCCACCCGATCGTGGGCGACGGCAAATATGGCGGCAAGGATAGCTTCCTGACCGGCAGCATCAGTCGCAAAATGCACCTTCATGCGCGGCGCATCCGCGTGGATCATCCCGATGGCGGGCGGGTGGACGTGATGGCGGACCTGCCGACCCATTTCGCCAACAGCCTGGAGGATCTGGGCTTCGACCTCTCCTTGGGCGACATGCCGCTGGACGACGAGATCGACCGGACCCCGACCCGCGAGGACGAAAAGAAGTTCGCGCGCCAGCATGCCAAGCAGGTGCGCAAGGATCGCAAGGGCGAGCGCCGGTCGCGGGGTGGCGGCCGCGGCGAATGACGCCGGGGGCGCCCTATCGCTGGACGGATGAGGCGGCGATCCGGGATTTCGTGGGACAGTCGGGTTTTGGCCTGCTCTGCGTCGCTGCGCCCGACAGGATGCATGTGGTGCATCTGCCTGTCGTCTGGCTGGACGATCGGCGGATCGGCCTGCACATCCATCGCGCCAATCCGATCGTGCGGCATCTGGATGGAGCGGACGCACTGATCGTCGTCGCCGGGCCGCATGGCTATGTCAGCCCGGACTGGTATGGCCTGCCCGACAAGGTGCCAACCTGGAATTACCAGTCGGTCGAGCTGCGCGGGACCATGGCGCGGCTGGATCGGGCGGCGACGATCGCGCAGATCGATGCGCTGAGCGATGAACAGGAGCGGCGGCTGGCGCCCAAACCGGTGTGGACCCGCGACAAGATGGGGGCGGGACAGTTCGAGCGGTTGCTGACGGGGCTGGTCGGATTCGCCATGCAGGTGGAATCGCTGCACGGCACCGCCAAGCTGGGGCAGGACAAGCCGGAGGCGGCGCGGATCGGCGTGGCCGATGCGCTAGACGCCGGTGGCAATGCGGCGCTGGCGGCGCTGATGCGGGCGACTCTGGGCGAAGGGGACGCGGCATGAGCAATCGCCTGGTCGTCTTCGATTGCGACGGCACGCTGGTCGACAGCCAGCACAGCATCTGCACCGCCATGACCCGCGCCTTCGAGGATGTGCAACTGCCGCCGCCCGAACGGCTGGCGATCCTGTCGGCGGTGGGCCTGTCGCTGCCGGTCGCGATGGCGCGGCTGCTGCCCGATGCGGAGGCGGATTTCCACGATCATCTGGCCGATCGCTACAAGCTGGCGTTCCAGGCGATGCGGCGCGAGCAGGGGGTGCAGGAACCGCTCTATCCCGGCATCGCCGATCTGGTGGCGGAGCTTGACGCGGCGGGATGGCTGCTGGGGGTGGCGACCGGCAAGTCGGACCGCGGCCTCAACCTGTGCCTCGCCCATCACGGTATCATCGACCGGTTCGTGACGCTGCAGACCGCCGATCGCCACCCGTCCAAGCCGCATCCCTCGATGCTGATGACCGCGATGGCGGAGGCGGGGGCAGAGCCGGAAACCACGGTGATGATCGGCGACACCAGTTTCGACATCGCCATGGGGCTGGCCGCAGGCGTGCGCAGCATCGGCGTGGCATGGGGCTATCACCTGCCGGGGGAACTGGTCGCAGCGGGCGCCCATGCGGTGGCGATGGACAGCGCGGAATTACGCGGTCATATCGGCGCGCCATGACCGATCTTCCTCCAGAGACACCGCCCAAGACCAACGCCGATTCGATCGCCCGCCAGCGCCATTTCGCCATTGGCCTGTTCCGCCTGTCGGGCGCCTTTATCGTCATGTTCGGCTTCGTGGCCATCATGCAGCGCTTTTCCTGGGTGCAGGGTGACAGCGCCAAGGCGTTCGGCGCGATCATGGTCGTCACTGGCCTGTTCCAGTTCATCGTCGTGCCGCGCCTGTTGCTGGCGCTGTTCCGTCAGAAGCCGCCGCAATGAAGCGTTTCTACAAGGATGTGACCGTCGTGGCCGACGGTGGCGGCTTCGCGATCCAGCTGGACGGCCGCGCGGTCCGCACCCCCGCGCGCGCGCCGTTGGCGCTGCCCACGCCCGCGCTGGCCGATGCGGTCGCGCAGGAATGGCGCGCGCAGGGCGAGACGGTCGACCCCGCCCTCATGCCGATGACCGGCCTTGCCAATGCGGCGATAGACCATGTCGCGCCAAAGCCTGCGGCGTTCGCCGAAGGGATCGCGCAATATGCGCAAACCGACCTGCTCTGCTATCGCGCCGATGGGCCGGAAGCGCTGGTCGCGCGGCAGGCGGCCGCGTGGGAGCCGCTGCTCGACTGGGCGCGGGCGCGCTATGACGTGACCTTTGCGGTGACGCAAGGGATCATCCCGGTGCCGCAGCCGCCTGAAACGCTCGCCCGGCTAGGCGCGGCGGTAGCCGCCTGCGACGCCTTCACGCTGGTCGGGCTGTCAACTTTGGTGTCGCTCAGTGGATCGCTGGTTTGCGGATTGTCGATCGTAGAAGGCGGGCATGACCTTGATCGGGTGTGGCAGGCCGCCGAAATCGATGAGGCATGGCAGGTCGAACTATGGGGCGAAGACGCGCTGGCCGCCTCAGCTGGCGCACGGCGCACCGCTGATTTTTCCATGGCCGGAGCCTTTTGCGCGATGAGCCGCAAATAAGGCGGTAGGAACCCAAGCACGTATTCGTTCATTCTATGGATGGCGAGGGCGCATTGCGTCCATCCGACAACCTGTTTCAACGATCAAGGAGACCCAGACGTTGGCCTCAACGTTCCGCAACACCGCTTTGACCGCTCTTTTGACGCTGTCCGCGCCGCTGGCCCTGGCCGCTCCCGCGCTGGCGCAGCAGGCGCCGGCCGAAACGACGCCCCCGGCAGCGGATGCCGCGCCCCCGGCCGACGCCGCCCCTGCAATCGAGGGCGCAGCAGCGCCCGCCGCTCAGGCCGCTCCCGCCGCGCGTGAAATGACCCCCGCCGAAATCGCCGCCTTCAACAAGGCCGTGACCGACTTCACCGCGGGGCAGGCTGCGCAGCAAAAGGGTGATAATGCCGGGGCGGTGGCCAAATATGATGCCGCGATCCCCGCGATCCGCACTGCGGTGGAGGCCGATCCTGCGAAGATCGACAATGTCAATTTCCTCGCCAATGCGCTCTATGCCGACGCTGCCGCCTATGGCGTGTTGGGCCAGATGGACAAGGTGATGGCGCTCTACGGCGAATCGCTGCCCCACTGGCGCAAGGTGGTGGAAACCAAGCCCGCCGACGCCGCCAGCCGCAACATATTGGCCGGCATCCTCATCCAGATGGGCAATAAGGAATTACGCGACCATGACCGCGCCGGGGCCGACCCCTATTATGAAGAAGCGCTGGCCCTGGCGCGCAAGTCGGTGACGGAGCAGCCGACTGACGCGGTGAGCAAGAATGTGCTGCTGTCCGCGCTCATCGGCGCCAGCCAGACCTCCACGGAAGAAGGGCTGCGTGAAGAAGCGATCAGCATGGGCAAGGCGATGATGGCCGACGGCACCATCGACGCGATGAACAAGCCCTCGATCGAAACGATGACGGGACCTGCGGCGCCGGCTCCTGCACAATAAGTGTTGGTCGTATGACGCGACGGAAGGGCCGGGGCGATGCTTCGGCCTTTTTCGTGCGCCGCGCGCAAGCAGACCCGTCAACCGTTACCGATCTTGTCCGCGTAGAGCATCCGGCCCGGTCCCAACATGCCTAGCACCTGCGGCACCAGATGGGGGGCGACAGCGAAACAGCCTTCGGAACGGCCGCATTTGCCCCAGGCGGCAACATGATCCTCGCTTACATAGTCCGCGCCATGGATAACGATGGCGCGCGGTTCGGCGTTATTATTCTGCGGGTCGAGGCCCAGCAGGCGCATCGACCGGCCATGTTGGCCGAAATACATCTCGCCCGTCTTGAATGCGCCGGACGAGCTGGCGAGCGAATTAAATTCGTTCGAAAAACTATGCAGCCAGCCGGAATGTTCGGGGTCCGATCCGCGACCGTGCGATACCAGATAGCTGCTGGTCTGTCCGCCGATCAAATCGACGATATGCATCCGCGGATTTTTCGATGGGGCGTCGAAATCCACGATCGCCAGTCGATCGCGCAACGCGAAGGCGTTGGCATGACGATCGAGCGCCGCCCTGGCGCGTTCCAGCAGCGCGGAATAGGGCTTTTGCGCCACCGTGCGCGGGGTTGCAGGTACGGTGGGCGCTGGCGGAACCGCAGCGGGGCTGATCGGTTCAGGCCCTGTCGAGGACAGAGCGGCGCGACCGATGCTGTCCGACAAAAACGAAAAGGCGAGTCCGCTTAAAGCGAACTTCGTAAAATTGCGGCGATCCATGACCGTCCTATAGCAAAGCGGACGCCCCGGTCCAAGACCGGGGCGCATGAGTTTACTCGCCCGTTTTGCTCGCTTCATCCGCAGGCTGGCTCTGTTCGCCGCCTTCGGGCAGGCGCGACGTCATGCCGGACGCCTCGGCATCATCCTGAATCTGCTGCAGTTCCGACACCGAGGGCGGCGGCGCAGCCGGAGTCGCGTCAACGTCATTCTGCGGTTCGGGCAGTGGCGCTTCGGGTTCCTCCACAATCACATTTTCGACCGGCGGCTCGACCAGATTGTTGGTGACAGTCGGGGCTTCTTCTTCCTTCTTGCCGCAGGCGGAGAGGAGGAGGGCGCCGGCAAGGGCGGCAAGTACGAATGTGCGCATGGGATCAATCCTTCGATGCGATTGCGGGAGAGGGGGCTGCTGTGGGATCGACGCGGCGGCTGGATGCCTCGATCTTCTGCGCGAGCAGCTTGTCCCAGCCATAGGGATCGGCGCGGAAGCTGACCGTGCCTTCATTGTTGGCGAAGGCCGTCCAGTAGAGCAGATAGACAGCAACCTGACTGGGCAGGGACACGCGCTGGGTCTTGCCTTCGTCGATCAGCGTCTGGATCTGGCCGTTCAGATCGGGATCGGCAGCGACCATCAGTTCGGCCAGCGCCACCGGCTTTTCCAGGCGGATGCAGCCATGGCTGGCGAGCCGGTCGTAGCTGGAGAATTTCCCGCGTGAGGGCGTGTCGTGCAGATAGACGGCGAAGGGATTGTTGAAGTCGAACTTCAAGCGGCCCAGCGCGCTGTTCGGCCCGGCCGGCTGGACGATGCGTTCGCCCCCTTCGGGCGTCTTGACGATCTTGTAGCCCTGCCGCGCGAGCGCGGCTCGCCCCTTGGGGAAGAGTTCCCGCTTGGCGATCGACATCGGCACGTTCCAGGGCGGATTGACCACGATCGAATGGATGCTGGAGGTCAGCATCGGCGTCTGGTTGGTCGGGCTGCCGGTGACGGCCCGCATCGAACTGACCGGCTGGTCGCCTTCGAACACGGTCAGCACGGCGGCGGCGATGTTCACCTGCACGCGGTTGACCGGCAGGCTGCGCGGCATCCAGCGCCAGCGCTCCATATTCGCCATGATCGCGGCGATTCGATCGTCCACCCCGACGTTGAGCGCTTCCAGCGTGCGTGCGCCGAGCGTGCCGGTGGGTTCCAGGCCATAGCGGCGCTGGGCGCGCTGGATCACGTCGACCAGTTTTTCGTTCGGCGTGACGGCCGGGTCTTCCAGCGCGATGCGGGCGCGCACCACGTCGGGCGGGGTGGAGGCGGTCAGCGTCGGCCAGCCGCCCTTGTCGCGGATCGCCTCATATCGGGCGAGGCCCTTGCGCAGCGTGTCATAGCCCGACCAGGGCGGGGTGAGACTGGCGGACCACTGCGCCAGCCGATCTTCACCGACTGCCTTGGCAAGGCCGGGACGCGGATCGAAGGCGGCCGGGCGGAGCGCCCAGACCTGAAGGAAATCGGCCGTATCGACCCGGCCGGTGTTCAGCGCCTTGGCGCGGTCGAGCAGGGCGTTGACCAGCGCGTCGCCGCTCAGCGGGCCGCTTGCCTTCTGCCGCGCCATCAGACCCTGCGCGGCGCCGGTCCTCAGCCAGTCATTGGCCCAGGCCTCCTGCGCTGGCGACAGCGCCGGGATCGGCACGGGCGGCGGCGGAACCGGGATGGGCTGGACGGTCGGCGCAGGCAGCGTGGGCGCGACGATGGGCGGCGGGGTTTGCGCGACGGCGGGGGAAGACGCTACGCCAAGCAGCGCCAGCAGCGGGATACGGATCAGGTTGGGACGGTTCATGCTGGACCAGATAGCGCAAAGCCGTCACGGTTCAAATCGCGATAGCGGAAAAGATCATGCTGCACGTTGTTCACCATCCTGCCTATGTCTCCCCTGCAACAGATGGCGGCCGCTTTCGTTTCGACAAATATGGCCTGGTGATGGATGCGCTGCGCGAAAGTGGCGTGAATTTCCAAACGGTTGAACCTGTGTCGATGCCGCGCGCCTGGATCGAGGCGGTGCATGACCCGGCCTATGTGGCGGAAGTCATGACCCTGACGGTCCCGCCCGGAAAGACGCGGCGGATCGGCTTTGCGGTGACGGAACGGGTGATGCGCCGGTCGATGCTGTCGCCGGGCGGCACCTGGGCGGCGGCGAAGCTGGCGATGGTGCATGGCTATGCCGCCAACGCCGCGGGGGGCAGTCATCATGCGCTGCGCGATACCGGGGCTGGCTATTGCGTGTTCAATGATCTGGCGATCGCCGCCAACCGGCTGATTGCGGAGGGGGATGCGGCGCGCATTCTGATCCTCGACCTCGACGTGCATCAGGGGGACGGCACCGCGTCGCTGCTGGCGGGGCGGGGCGACATTTTCACCCTGTCGATCCATGCGGAAAAGAATTTCCCCGTCAGGAAGGCGCGATCGACGCTCGACATCGGGCTGGAGGACGGAACTGGCGATGACGCCTATCTTATGGTGCTGACGGATGTGCTGCCGCGCGTGCTGGACGATTTCGCGCCTGACCTTATCCTCTATCAGGCCGGTGTCGATCCGCACGGGGAGGATCGGCTGGGCCGGTTGGCGCTGAGCGACGCCGGGCTGGAAGCGCGTGACCGCTTCGTGATGCGGCAGGCGCGCGCGCGCGGCGTGCCGCTCGCCAGTACCATGGGCGGCGGCTATGGCGAGGACCGGATGGCGATCGCCCGCCGCCACGCCGCCTGCATGATCCGTCTGGCTGAAGAAGCGGCTTAGTGGAAGGCGCCGGGATCGGCCACGGCCGCCTCGGCGTTCGTCTCCATCAGCTTGGCCGCGATCAGGCCGGCGAGCGCCAGCGCCACGAAATCGCTGAAGGCGAGGTAGAGAATATAGCCCCAGGGCGCATGATTGAACACCGCCTGGCCGATATGCAGCCATAGCACGGCGCCCAGCGCAAAGAGGATGGTCGCACGCGCCCGGTCCGCAAAGCCGGTCGTCACGAAACGCAGCGCCAGAGCGATCACCACGCCGACGACCAGCGACAGGATCAAGCCGCCGATAAGCGCGCCGCTGTCCATCACCGGGAAGCCGCCTTCATTGTAAAAGATCTGCGCGACTGGCCCCTTGCCGTAAAGGATGGTGCCCTGCGCCGTCGCAGGATCGGGGATCACATAGACGCCGGTGCCGGTGGGGGTCAGCGCCTGCGCCATTGCGGCCTGCAAATTGGCGCTGGCCTGTTCGTCTGTACGGCTGAGCGCCAGCGCCGACAAGGGCGTGCCCCAGAAGATGAAGCCAGTGATGAACATGGAAAGGCCGCCCAACAGGCCGCCGATCAGAGCGCGAACCATAATGCATCCCCCTTTTCCGATATGAAGCTGACGCATCAACGCAGGGCGGGCAACATCTTTCCCGTCCTGGCGGTCAGTCCTTGGGTCGCGCGGCCTTTTCGGCGATGCCCGACAGGCCTTCGCGCCGATCCAGTTCGTCCATCACCGCGTCGAGCGGTATGTCGAGATCGGCCAGCAGCATCATCAGGTGGAACAGCAGGTCGGCGCTTTCGCCGATCACGCCCGCGCGATCGTCCGCCATCGCGGCAATGACCGTTTCGACCGCTTCCTCGCCGACCTTCTGCGCGATTTTGGCGCGGCCTTTGGTGGTCAGCTTGGCGACATAGGAGGCCGACGGGTCGGCGTTCCGTCGTTGGCGGATGGTCTGTTCCAAAGTATGAAGGGTCGCGCGCATGGGCTGCATCAAGCTTTTCGCGCGCGACCCGTCAATCACTTATTTACGCTTGCGGCCAGCAAGGAACATTCGGCCGGCCAATACGGCCGCGCCCATGCCGAACAGCGCCATCTGTTCCGGTTCCGGCACCGGCGTGGGCGTGCCGCCCGACGAGCCGCCGGTGGAGCCGCCCGTGCCGCCGCCGGTGGACGAGCCGCCGCACTTGCCGAACCAGCACCAGAAGCTGGCATTGGCGGGCGCTGGTACGGCAGCGCCCATGAGGCCGGCAGCGCCGGCCATCAGAAGCATCTTAGGAATTTTCATGTCAAATCACCCCGTTTGCGTCAAACCTGTGATGGTGGAACGCGACCCGGAGATGGTTAAGCAGAGTTCATGCCATGCAGCAGAAATCTCGGCATTTCAGCGGTGCGCCATAGTTAACGGCGATTGCGAAAACATGGTTGCTGTAAAGTGGATCGACGCTTCACGCCGACCGCACCGGCACGCCCGCCGCCGCGAGCGCGTGATGGGCCTCAGCGATCGTATGTTGGCCGAAATGGAAGATGGACGCGGCCAGCACCGCGCTGGCATGGCCCTGCACCACACCCTCGACCAGATGGTCGAGCGTGCCGACCCCGCCGCTGGCGATCACCGGAATCGATACCGCGTCGGCGATGGCGCGGGTCAGCGCCAGGTCGTAGCCCGCCTTGGTGCCATCTCCATCCATCGAGGTGACGAGCAGTTCGCCCGCCCCCAGGTCCGCCAGGCGCAGGGCGTGTTCCAATGCGTCGATGCCGGTCGGCTGGCGACCGCCATGGGTGAAGATTTCCCACCGGCCTTCGCTCACTTTACGCGCATCGACGGACCCGACGATGCACTGGCTACCGAAGCGGTCGGCGATGTCGGCTACCAGTTCGGGGCGGGCGACCGCCGCGCTGTTGACCGCGACCTTGTCCGCGCCCGCCAGCAGCAGCGCGCGCGCATCGTCCGGCGTGCGCACCCCGCCGCCCACGGTGACGGGCATGAAGCAGACTTCGGCGGTGCGGCGCACCACGTCGAGGATGGTGCCGCGCGCTTCATGGGTGGCGGTGATGTCGAGGAAGCAGAGTTCGTCCGCCCCGGCCGCGTCATAAAGCTTCGCCTGCTCGACCGGATCGCCGGCATCCTTCAGATCGACGAAATTGACGCCCTTGACCACGCGCCCATTGGCGACGTCGAGGCAGGGGATGACGCGGGTGCGGACGGTCATGCGACTGGTTTCCAATGCCCGTGGGATGTCACGTTACTCACGCCGCCGCCTTGGCGACCGCCAGCGCGGTCTTGAGGTCCAGCCGCCCGTCATAGAGGGCGCGGCCGGTGATGACGCCTTCGATCCCTTCGTCGGCATGGAGGCTGAGGATGCGGATGTCCGCGATCCCCGCCACGCCGCCGCTGGCGATCACCGGAATGTCGGTGGCGCGGGCGAGATCGACGGTCGCGTCAATATTGCAGCCCTTGAGCATCCCGTCGCGGCCGACATCGGTGAAGAGCAGCGATGCGACGCCGGCATCCTCGAACCGACGGGCCAGGTCGATCACTTCCATATCGCTCTTTTCCGCCCAGCCGTCGGTCGCGACGAAGCCGTCGCGCGCATCGACCGCGACGACGATGCCACCGGGAAAGTCGCGCGCCGCCGCCTTGACGAAGGCGGGGTCTTTGAGCGCTGCGGTACCGATCACGATGCGCGAGACGCCGAGGTCGAACCAGCGCTCCACCGCTTCGCGATTACGGATGCCGCCGCCCAACTGGACATGGCCGGGAAAGGCTTCGACGATCTTCTCGACCGCCTGCGCATTGACGGCATGGCCGGCGAAGCTGCCGTCGAGGTCCACGACATGGAGATGCTGCGCGCCCGCTTGCGCGAACAGCAGCGCTTGCGCGGCGGGATCGTCGCCATAGACGGTGGCGCGGTCCATATCCCCCTCGGCGAGGCGGACGACCTGGCCGTTCTTCAGGTCGATGGCGGGAAAGACGATCAGGGACATTATGCGACTTCCAAAATTCCGGTCGGTTCGAGCTTGTCGAGAACCTGTTGCGCGAGGGTTCTCGACAGGCTCGAACCGAACGGATGTTGCATTATATCACGGCTTCCAATCCAGAAACCGCGCCATAAAGGCCAGCCCGTAACGCTGGCTTTTTTCGGGGTGGAACTGGCAGCCGATGATGGTGTCGCGCGCGACTGCGGCGACGAGAGGCCCGCCATGGTCGGTCGTCGCGGCGACATGGGCGGGATCGGCGGCCTCATAATGATAGCTGTGCAGGAAATAGGCCTCGCCCGCCTCGATGAGCGGCGGCGCGCCGTTCAGCACCACATCGTTCCAGCCCATATGCGGCACCTTGACGGCGGCGTCGGCTGGTTCGATCAGACGGACGGTGCCGGGAATCCAGCCCAGCCCCTCATGTCGGCCGAACTCCTCGCCCGCATCGGCCAGCAATTGCATGCCCACGCATACGCCCAGGAACGGCGCGCCGCGCCCGTTCACCGCCTCGTTCATGGCGTCGACCATGCCGGGGATCGCGACCAGCGCATCGCGGCAGGCGCGGAAGGCGCCCACGCCCGGCAGGACGATGCGATCGGCCCTGGCCACGACATCGGCGTCGGCGGTGATGGCGACATCGTGCGCGCCGGCCTTGCGCAGAGCATTATGGACCGAATGGAGATTGCCCGCGCCATAGTCGATCAGGGCGATCATGCGAGCAGGCTCTCCAGAGTGACGCCCGCCGCCGCGCGCACCGGGTTGAATGCGATCACCTCAGCCGTAGCGGCGCCGTTGACGACGAAGGGATCGGTCGCGGCCTTCGCCTCGATCGCCGCGCGATCGCCACGGGCCAGCAATATACCGCCGGTTCGCGGCTCACGGCGGCCGGCCAGAAGCAGCCAGCCATCGGCAATGCCGCGGTCCAGCCAGGCCCGATGATCCGCCAGATGGCCGTCCAGAATATCGGCCGGAGCCGTGTAGGTCAGCGATATGATGAACATGGGTCCGGCCTTTCGTTGCGCTGTTACAACATGCCCTTGGTCGAGGGAATCGCGTCCGCCTTGCGCGGGTCGATCTCCACCGCCTGGCGCAGCGCGCGGGCCAGACCCTTGAACGCGCTTTCGACGATATGATGGTTGTTGCTGCCATAGAGCAGCTCGATATGCAGCGTGATGCCGGCTGCCTGGGCGAAGCTGTGGAAGAAATGCTCCACCATCTCCGTGTCCCATTCGCCGACCTTGGTGACGGTGAAGGGCAGCTTGCACACCAGCCAGGGGCGACCCGAAATGTCGAGCGCAACGCGGCTCAGCGTCTCGTCCATCGGCGAATAGACCGATCCGTAGCGGCTGATCCCGCGCTTGTCGCCCAGCGCCTTCCCCAGCGCCTCGCCGATCGCGATCGCGGTATCCTCGGTCGTATGATGCTGGTCGATATGCAGGTCGCCGACCGTCTTGACGGTCATGTCGATCAGCGAATGGCGCGACAACTGCTCGATCATATGGTCGAGGAAGCCGATGCCCGTCGACACCGTATAGAGGCCAGTACCGTCGAGGTTGACGGTGACGTCGATCTGGGTTTCCGCCGTGTTGCGGTGAATCTCGGCCGTGCGCATGGCCGCCCTATAGCGCGTAGCGCCCGTCATGCAATCTGCCATGCAATCTGGGCGTGCAATCCGCCTGCGGGGGTTGACCGCCTGTTTCGGGCCGTTAGGACATTGCGCCATGAGTGAAGATCTGCCCGACAGCCTGATTCCCTATGACGAAATCGTGCAGGAGGCCCTGCGTGCAGTCGTCGGCCGCGTGCTGGGCGAGGTGCAGCAGTCCGGCGGCCTGCCGGGCGCGCATCATTTCTACATCACCTTCAAGACGAACGCGCCGGGCGTCGACATCCCCAAACATCTGGTGGAGCGCTTCCCGGACGAGATGACGATCGTCCTCCAGAATAAATATTGGGACCTGAAGGTCAGCGACCATCATTTCGAAGTCAGCCTGACCTTCAACCAGGTCGCGGCCCACCTCAACATTCCCTTCAGCGCGATCACCGCCTTCGTCGATCCGGCCGTCAATTTCGCGCTCCAGTTCCAGGTCGCGGCGGACGAATTGCCGCAGCCGCACGAGGAGGCGGAAAATGACGGCCCGCAGGTGACGGCCGAAGATGGCTCCAACGTGGTGACGGTGGACTTCGGGAAGAAGAAGTAGAGCTGTCCGTCCGCGGGGCATGTCGCGCCGTTGGTCATTGGAATTTTGCAGCCCTGCCTTACATGACAGTCTCTTGAGATTCTTTCTCAAAAGGAGACTATCTGCATGTCCGCCACTACCCGCACCGAAACCGACAGCATCGGCGCCATAGAGGTGCCTGCCGCCGCCTATTGGGGGGCGCAGACGCAGCGGAGCATCGAGAATTTCCCCTACGGCGACACCGAACGGATGCCGCTCGGCATCGTCCATGCGCAGGCGATCGTGAAGCAGGCGGCGGCGCGGGTGAACGGGACGCATGGGCTGGACGCCAGCCTCGTCGCCGCGATCGAGGATGCGGCGCAGCAGATCGTGTCGGGCGCGCTGGACGACCAGTTTCCGCTCGTCATCTGGCAGACCGGGTCGGGCACCCAGACCAACATGAACGTGAACGAGGTGATCGCGGGTTTCGCTAATGAGCAACTGGCGGGCACGCGCGGCGGCAAGAGCCCGGTCCATCCCAACGACCATGTGAATATGAGCCAGTCGTCCAACGACAGCTTTCCGACCGCGCTGCATGTCGCAACCGTGATGGCGACGCGCGACCGGCTGATCCCCGCGCTCGAAAAGCTAACGGCGGCGCTGACCGCCAAGGCGCAGGCCTGGAGCCATATCGTCAAGATCGGCCGCACCCATACGCAGGATGCGACGCCCCTGACGCTGGGCCAGGAATTTTCCGGCTATGCCGCGCAACTGGTCAGCGGCCGCGCGCGGATCGAGGGGGCGCTCAACGGCAATATCCGCAAGCTGGCGATCGGCGGCACGGCCGTCGGCACCGGCCTCAACGCGCCCCAAGGTTGGGCCGAGGATATGGTCGCGGCGATCAGCGATATCGCGGGCGCCCCGTTCGAAAGCGCGCCCAACAAGTTCGAGCAGCTCGCCGCCAAGGATGGGCTGGTCTTCTTTGCGGGCGCCTTGAGCACGCTGGCGGTGTCGCTGACGAAGATCGCCAACGACATCCGCTTCCTGGGATCGGGGCCGCGATCGGGTCTGGGCGAACTGGACCTGCCCGCCAATGAGCCGGGCAGTTCGATCATGCCCGGCAAGGTCAACCCGACCCAGTGCGAATCGCTGACCATGGTCGCGGCACAGGTGATCGGCAATGCGCAGGCCGTGACGATCGGCGGGATGCAGGGCCATTTCGAACTCAACGTGTTCATGCCGCTGATCGGCGCTAATGTGTTGCGCTCCATCCATCTGCTGAGCGTCGGCATGGAGAGTTTCGCGGAGCGCTGCGTCGAGGGTTTGGTCGCGAATGAAGCGCGGATCGCCGAGCTGGTCGATCGGTCGTTGATGCTGGTGACCGCGCTGGCCCCGGAGATCGGCTATGACAATGCCGCCGCCATCGCCAAGCACGCCCATAAGACGGGGCAGACGCTGAAAGAGGCAGGGCTGAAACTGGGGTTGGTGGACGAGACGACCTTCGACCGGCTGGTGCGGCCGGAAAATATGGTCTGATCCAGATCAACATGGCGGAACCGGCGGGCATCCGGTACATTAACCCTGTATGAAGAAAAAAGCCCTCACCCCCTCCGCCCCGTTGGTGACGATCCGTCCGCCCAAAAAGGCGGGCCTGCTGCGAAAAGCGGCGCGGGTCGGTGCCACGGTGGTCGCTGCGCGGGTCGCGGCGGCGACGGGCAAGAAGGGCGTGTTCGGCCTGATCGCGGGCGCAGGCGCCAAGCGCATCATCATGCGCTACCCCGCCGGCGCGCTGTTCGTGACAGGCGCCTATATGGCGGGCAAGCTGTATGAGGCCAAGCGCGAGGCGGAGCGTAAAAAGAACCTCAAACTGCTGCCCGACAAGAGCGGCGAGCCTATTCCGATCGAAAGCGCGCGCAAGGCCAAGGCCTAAAGCGCCGCCTGCCATTCGCGCACCGCGTCGATGGGCCAGGTCAGCATCAGGACGTTGAGCGTCAGATTGTCGCGGATCACCGCCAGCGCCAGCAATTCCAGCACGATCGCGAGCATGACCGTCACCCAAGTTGGCGCGCGGGCAGCGAACAGGAAGCCAAGCGTCATCATGCCGATATCGCTCATCGAATTCAGGATGGTGTCGCCGGAATAGCCGAGCGC
The DNA here is from genome assembly GCF_001046645.1 of Sphingobium cupriresistens LL01. NCBI lineage: Bacteria > Pseudomonadati > Pseudomonadota > Alphaproteobacteria > Sphingomonadales > Sphingobiaceae > Sphingobium > Sphingobium cupriresistens. The sequence continues at coordinate 298,050 of NZ_KQ130435.1, read as the reverse complement.
GATCGTCGCGGCGCGATAGCGGTCGATGATGATCGGCGAATTTTCCAATATCTCCCATGCCGATTCGATCAGCACGGCCAGCGCCAGCCGAGGCCCGATCGGCCGGCGTTTCAGCAACAGGTGTGCGCCCGCGTAGAACAGGAAGCCGTGGATCACATGGCTGAGGCTGTACCAGTCGGCGATATGCTGGCTGTTGCCGCTGTCGAGCGCGCCGTGCCACAATTCGACATAGCCGCAGGTGCAGATGGGGGGGCGGCGCATCAGGAACAGGATGACGCAAGCGGCCAGTGCGATCAGGGCGGCGGCGATGAGGCCGCGCCGGTTGATCCTTTGTGTGCGTCGCATCGTCTCTCCCCAGCCCCCTCTTGCAAAATCGCGTTTCAGGCGTCACTAGCGGCCATGGCCGACACCCTTCCTTCAGAGACTCCCGATTTCAAGCGGCGGGGCGTTCTTTTCGTCCTTTCCTCCCCCTCCGGCGCGGGCAAATCCACCATTGCGCGCAAACTGCTGGCGGCCGAACCGGACCTGTCCATGTCGGTATCGGCGACCACGCGGCCGATGCGGCCGGGGGAGATCGAGGGCAAGGATTATCATTTCGTCGATCTGCAAGAGTTCCGCCGGATGACGAGCGACCATGAGTTTCTGGAATGGGCGCATGTGTTCGGCCAGCGTTACGGCACGCCACGTGGCCCGGTCGAGGCGATGTTGAAGGCTGGCCAGGACGTATTGTTCGACATCGACTGGCAGGGTGCGCAGCAATTGCACCAGATTGCCGGCGGCGACGTCGTCCGCATCTTCATCCTGCCGCCGTCCATGGAGGAGCTGGAGCGTCGCCTGCGCGGGCGGGCGACCGACAGCGAGGCGGTGATCGAGGGTCGCATGGCGCGCGCCGCGGGCGAGATCGCGCATTGGGACGGCTATGATTATGTGCTGTGCAATGTCGATGCCGAGGACTGCTTTGCACGGGTCCAGACGATCCTGCACGCCGAACGGATGAAGCGCAGCCGACAGACCGGCCTGATCGGCTTCATCCGCAAGCTGGGCCGTTACCACCAGGACGATTAAACCCGATCAAACCCGGCCGGGTCCGCCCAGTCGGGATGAGTCCAGGTCATCGCCTTGAACAAGCTGCCCATTTCCGCTTCGTCGGTCAGGCGGTGGCGGGCGGCGCCTATCTCCGCGGCGCGGGTGGGGGCGGTGCGGGCGAGCTGGTCGGCGCGGGCGTCGATGCCGAGCTGGCGCAGATAATCGCCCTGGCCGACCGGGCCATGGACACGCAGGCCCGCCTGGCGCGCCATATTGCCCAGCACGGTGAAATCGACATGGGTGGTCAGGTCCACTTCGCCCGGATCGGTGAAAGGATCGGCGAACTGGTGTCCCTTCACCGCCTGGAGGGTGTCGCCCAGCGCCGGGCCTTCATGGCCATAGTCGATGATGATGACGGCGCCGCCCTGCTTGGCGATGCGGTGGGCCAGCGCATAGGCGATGCCGGCGCCCACGATCGGCGATTCGAGGATCGCGCCTTCTGGGGCTTCCACGGCGAGCGGCGGCAGGCCCGATTCGATACGACGATAGCCGGGGACGGGCAGGAAGCGGCCCTCCGCCTCCCGGCTGACGACGACGCGCTCGCGCCATTCGTCCCCGACGCGGATGCACTGGCGGACGGGCAGGGCATCGAAAAATTCATTGGCGACGACCAGCAGCGGGCCGGTGTCGGGCAGGCTGTCGATGCTGTCATGGTGGACGGCATGGGGCAGCAGGGCCAGCTGGCGGCCGCGCAGCGCCGGGCTGGTTTCGACCAGATGCACTTTGGGCGCGAGCGCCGCCCGCTCCATCGCCCGCAGCGCGTCGGCCGCCAGGGTGCCGCGGCCCGGCCCCAGCTCGGCATAGACGGCTTCGGGGCGGCGGCCCGATCGCATCCAGACGTCGGCCAGCGCCAGGCCGACCAGCTCGCCGAACATCTGGCTGATTTCCGGCGCCGTGGTGAAATCGCCGTCCGCGCCTAGCGGATCGCGGGTGGCGTAATAATGCTGGTTCGCCTCCGCTATATAGTGCGCGACCGAGATCGGCCCGCCTGAAGCGATCTGCCGCGCCAGCCGATCGGCCAACGGCAGATCGGCCAAGGGTTTAGGCGACACTGTTCATCCCGGCGATCGGTTCCACCCGGACGCGGCGGCGGCCGGCGGTGACGATCAGGTAGAGGCCGCCCAGGATCATCGGCACGCACAGCCACTGACCCATGTGCAGGCCGGTGCGCGCGGCGAACTCCATCAACTGGGCGTCGGCTTCGCGGACATATTCCACGCCGAAGCGGAAGCAGCCATAGCCCAGCAGGAAGAGGCCGACCAACATGCCCGGCTTGTAGCGCGCGCGTGTCTTCCAGAAGGCGAAGGCGAGGATGAGGAAGAGGACGACGCCTTCGAGCGCGGCTTCATACAACTGGCTGGGATGGCGCGGCAGATCGCCGCCGGTGGGGAAGATCATACCCCAGGGCACGTCGGTTTCCTTGCCCCACAATTCGCCGTTCACGAAATTGGCGAGTCGGCCGAAGAACAGGCCGAAAGGCACGACGCAGGCGACATAATCATGGATGCGCAGCCAGCTCAGCTTTTCCTTCCACGCCATGTAGAGGATGCCGAGCGACACGCCGACCGCGCCGCCATGGAAGGACATGCCGCCATTCCACAGCTTGAAGATATCGAGCGGGTGGGCGAGGATTTCGGGCTGGTAGAAGATCACATAGGCGAGCCGCCCGCCGATGATGATGCCCAGCGTCGCATAGAAGATCATGTCGTCGGCATGGCGGCGGCCCATCGGCGAACCGGGCTGGGCGACCAGTTTGAGCAGATACCAATAGCCGATCAGGATGCCCGACAGATAGGCGAGGCTGTACCATTTGAGCGTGAAGAAGCCCAGATTGAGGGCGACGGGGTCCAGCCCCAGATCTTCAAAGCGAATGGCGCCCGAAGCGGCGGCGGCAAGGTCCAGGATCAAAACAACGTCCCCTTGGGAATTGGATTGCGGGCATAGAACAAGCGGCGGCCAAGATGAAGGGGGGACGGGGATTTGGTGATGTCGGCGCGTCGCGCAGGGTCCGATTGCGCTCCACGGCCGAAGTTCACACCGTTGTCGAACGATTTGCGCGAAAAGCGCCGCCGACGCGCCTGCGACGCTATCGCGAGGCTACAGGTGGGTAAGTTCGGGGTCAGGATTGGGTCACATCGACGCCACACCGACGCGCCGGGTTCGCGCCATCTTTGCGCCATGGGTGCGATGGGCCAGCGGTTGGCAGGCCTGGGGAGTGGCTGGTCCATCGGTGAGGGTAAACCAGAGAATGGCGGAATAGGAAAGACTGTGGCGTGGGGGAGCGAAAACGGACTGGATGCCTGTCCGCTGACGGGGTGAGTGATGGCCATAGGCGACCATTTGCGGTTTTCAAAATATGCGGGCGCCATTACTTGGAAGCGGCCATTCCACTTATCGTCACCCCAGCGAACCCTGAGCCACCTTTGTCGTAACAACGGGGGCGGGTCGAGGGGTTTCCTTTGCAAAGTCGAGGATGCCCATGAGGGCGCCGTGTAGCGTGGCATGGATTTCGCCCCACTTGTCGCCAGGATGCAGGACAATCCGGTGAATGAGCGACCGAATGGCGTCGGAGGCGTCGAGCCGGGTTTCCGGGTCTTCGAGCGCTTGGGAGAATCGCTCTACCTCCCGTTCGTAGATTCCAGCGATGCCGGGATGAACGTCTGGAACAGCCTGCGGGGCCGACGCCATGCGGGTAGCGATTTCGGCCTTCTGCCGCTCCAGTTCCGCCATGCGGGCCTTCATCGTGGGCTGGTACAGCCCGTCCTCGATCGCTGTCATGATCCCGGCAATGGCGCGCTCGATCTTGTCCAGCGCGCGGCGGTCGGCTTCGATCTGCACCCGCTGTTCACGGTTCTCTCGGTTGATATGTTCGGCGTAAGCGGCGACCGCCGCCTGCACCTTCTCCGGCGACACCAGCCGTTCGCGCAGACCCGCAAGCGCCCGCTCTTCCAGCTTTTTGCGAAGGATAGTGCGGTTGTTGGCGCAGATATGGCGGCGATGGTGATTGATACAGCCAAACCGCCCGTTGACCGCCAAGCCGACCGTGCCGCCGCAAACGCCGCATTCGACAAGGCCCGATAGCAGAGTGACGGGACGACGGGCACGGTGCATCCGGCTCGCCTGCGCCGCACGAAGGCCATCGAGCAGCGGCTTATATTGCTCGACCAGCACATCTCGCCGCCGCTTCACCGCCTGCCACATATCGTCACTGACTATTCGCAGGCCAGGCACTTCGACCCGGACCCATTCGGATTCGGGATTGGGACGCCGCACGGTCTGTCCCGTGCGCGGGTCCTTGACGGCCTGCTTGCGATTCCAGACCCGCACGCCGACATACATCTCGTTGTTGAGGATGCCGATGCCCAGCTTGGGCTTGCCGCGTATGGTCGTGTCGCTCCAAGGGCGGCCGGATGGACCGGGAATGCCGTCCCGGTTCAGGTCACGCGCGATGCCGCGCGGACTCTTGCCCGCCGCGAACTCGCGGAAGATGCGCTCCACAATGGGCGCCTCTGCCGGCGCGATCCGGCATTCGCCCCTCACCAGCTCGCCTTCGCTCGAGAGCCGCCGCACCGTGCGGTAGCCATAACCCACCGGCCCCGCCGAAAACCCCTTTTCGACGCGCCCGCGCTGCCCGCGATGGGTCTTCTTCGCCAAGTCCTTGAGGAACAGCGCGTTCATCGTGCCCTTGAGGCCGACATGCAATTCGCTGATCTCGCCTTCGGCCAGCGTCACCAGCGGCACGCGCGCAAACTGAAGATGCTTGTAGAGCGTCGCCACATCCGCCTGATCGCGCGACACACGGTCGAGCGCTTCGGCAATAACGATGTCGAACTTACCCGCCTGTGCGTCCTGGAGAAGCGATTGAATGCCCGGACGCAGGATCATGCTCGCACCCGATATCGCGGCATCCTGATAGCTGTGGACGACATGCCAGCCCTCACGCTCGGCGCGCTCGCGGCAGATGCGAAGCTGATCCTCGATCGATGCGGCGCTCTGCTGGTCCGAGGAGTAACGGGCATAAAGGGCAATGCGGGTCATGAGAAAAGCTCCTGCGATCCGTTCCGCCGTCAGGCAGCCTTGGTCAGCATGAAATCGACATGGACGCCGTCATAGGGAAAGACGATGCCGCGCCCTTCCTTATGGATTACACCAGCGCCGATGAGTGCCTGCACGTCGCCATGCACCGCCTTCATGTCCCGGCCCACGCGCCGCGCAGCCTCACGGATCGACATGACGCCTTGCCCGGTCATCGCCTGGATCAAATCCCAGCGCTTGCGGGTGAGCGTCTGCCACAACAGATCGGGACTGGCGAAGCTATGATGCGCGCCCTGGGCCTCGCCCCCGAAAGCGGCAAGCGCACGGCGCGTCACATCGTCGCGGCTGGCGACGGAGAGCGTTACGATGTTCATTTTTGCCTCCATTGGTCCACGTCCTTCCAGAAGTCCGCCAGCAATGCGGCGGGCGTCGTGAAGGCATAGGCCGTTTCGCTCTCGCCGATATGCCGATGATCGCTCTTGCCGGCCTCATTGTCGTAGCGCAGCACGCAGACGCCATCGACAATATAGGCGAGGGCATATTTGAGATCGTGTATCGATCCCTTCACCGGCTGCGGCACCCGCCAGATACGAAGCTCTACAAAGGACTTCGCATCAAGCTGGTGACGTTCGTTGAGCAACGGTTCCGCCTTCATGATGGATTATATGCCATCGAATGGCATTGATGTCAATAGCTCCATCAATCCGTTCCTTCCGGCTCATTGTCATTGGCGGCCCTGCACGCGCGGATATGTTGGCGCGCAATATGGCGACCGATAGACTCCGCGATGCGGATCAGCGCCGCATCTATGTCCACGCTGGGCGGCTCAGTGCCCGTCCCGTTATCGTTGGCGGCGGCCAATCGATTGGGCGGCGCGGCGTTGTCACCCTTCTCCATGACTGGACTTCCCAAGCGATGGAGGATTGTCGTTGTCCGGCCGGTAAGCGCCGGGATCGGCGACCCAGCGATTGACGGCGGACTCATGCCAGCCAGCGCCATGGACGCTGATTGGCACTTGCCGGGGGAATGTCCCTTCCGCGATCTTGCGGTAAATGGTGGACCGGGAAAGGCCGGTGCGGTCGAGAACGGTTTTGAGGCGAATGATACGATCGGTGTTGGGCATAAGAGAGCTTTCAAGTCATGCGTTGCCAAAGCCCCCTAAAGCCAGAATTGGCGGAGTTTCCGCGCAAGACAAGACATCCATTGCAGCCTGTCAGGCCGCCCGGATACATGTCGTAGGGCTGTAGAGGGACGGTGAGGGACATCGGCGGACGTAGAGGGAATTGGCGGGGATTTGCCTGCCTCATCATCCATGCGCATTTTCTCAGGCACTGTTGCCTGATTGCCACGATTTTTACGCTCGCCGGTCCCCGCAGATCGTCTGAGCTATGATGTATTTAGCATATCCATCGTCCTTTTCGATGGCCTGCCCGTCGCGAATCAATCTGCCTCAAACGATCCCACCCCGCAAGGGCGCGGGTACTGAAGTGCCGACTGCGCCAATATCGCGCTAATTCTTCCAATTGTGTTTTAAAACTGCCGAGGCGCGCCTGCTATGTTGGCATGATGGGGGCGCTTCCTGCCTTACAGCCGCGCAGGCCGAATTGACGCGCCGAAAACGTCCGACTGCGCTATTGCTACGCGTCGCTGTAGAATGATGTGTCCCCACCACCATCGCCGCGATAAAAGAGATGTGGCGGGAACCGGTAAAAGCTATCGACGCTGCAAGCAGGCGTCGAGGTTGCGCGGGTTAAGGGGCCTTCCATTCACCGCCACAAAAGAACGGGTGATCTTCACCGCAGTTGCCACATAATCATGTGGTCAAAAATGGCCCGCCTCATCCGCACATAGATGATCGAGAAGAATTGCGGCTTGGCGGGTTCCTAGACAGGTGCGACCTCCAATCCTGCTGTGAAAACGAGGCATGAGGGTCATCACTCCATCCAGCTTAGCCCATTTTCCCGACATACGCCGCCCGCAGACAGCGCATTGAGCCTGTCGCGCTCGCTTCGGTGGCCGCTTCACATCCAACAGTTCCAATCTCCTTTTGGGCGACACGGTGCTGCAAAGTGCCATTACTGTCCCAAACCGTCGCCCGCTCAGCCGTATCCGTGCGATGCAACGCAGATGAAATGCCAATCTATTCCGTTGTGGCTCCCAGCGGGGTAAGCCTACGTCGGGGATAGTGGCATGTTCGCGCCCGCCTGACTTTAACACACAGGGCTTTCTGCCAACATGGAATTGATTGGAAGCCCCCCTTACAACAGCTCGCTGCAAGGTCGCCATGGCAGGGCTTGTTCTCATGAACCGATGGCGGGCGTCCCCGCGCATTCCGCACGGGCCGCGCTCTATTCCGCTTCGCTCCACCGAGCCACCGCTGCGCGCCGTCTCGTCGCCTTCGGCGTCACGATCGCATGACGCGGGGATTGCCAGGTCAATCCCCATGGGGACATCGCGGCGACCGCGATGGCGTTAAGCGGCTCCGGCAAGCGGTGTGGGCGTCGCTACCCTCTAGGCCCGTCGCGGCGGACCGCAACCCGGCGGTGCCGGGTCTTCCTCTTCGTTTCAGCCTTGCAGGTGCAGCCCGCCTCTGCCGACGCGCCTTCCGGTCGCTCTCGCCGCCCACCCCGCTCTTCGGGGCCGGTGTTTTGGCAAGGAGTAAGGACAATGGAACTCAAGCATATCGATATCGCCTGCCTCTCGGTCTCGCCTGCCAATATGCGGGGCATCAGGAAGGCACCGGACCTCACCAATATCCTCCCGTCCGTTCGCGCGCGGGGCATCCTTGTGCCGCTGATCGTGCGGCAGAATGGATCGCCAGACACCTATGAAATCGTGGCAGGCAAGCGGCGCTATCATGCAGCGCTGGCCGTGGCGGAGGAAAGCGGGAGCATCGACCCGTTGCCCTGCGCCGTCATGGAAGCGGGCGACGATGCGGCGGCGCTGGAGGCCTCGCTTATCGAGAATATCGCCCGGCTCGACCCCGATGAAATGACCCAATGCGAAACCTTTACGCGGCTGGTCCGGGAAGGCCGCAATGTGGAGGACATTTCCCTTACCTTCGGCCTGACCGCATTGCAGGTGAAGCGCACCCTTGCGTTGGGCAATCTCATGCCCCGCATCCGCAATCTCTATCGGGCCGAGAGGATAGATGCGCTCACCGTGCGGCACCTGACCCTTGCCACCAAGGGGCAACAGCGGGACTGGCTGGCATTGTTCGACAGTGAGAACGATCACGCCCCCATGGGTCAGAATCTCAAATCATGGCTGATGGGCGGCGCGGCCATTTCCACCAAGGTCGCGCTATTCGACCTCACCAGCTATTCCGGCGAGATCGTCTCCGACCTGTTTGGGGAGGACAGCTATTTCGCCTCTCCCTCCGATTTCTGGACGGCACAGATGGCGGCGGTCGAGGAACGAGCCGCAAGCTATCGGGAGGCAGGATGGCCGGAGGTCGTCGTCATGGAACGCGGTGCGTATTTCCACACATGGGAGCATGAGCGCTGCCCCAAGAAGAGAGGCGGACGGGTTTATGTCGCCATCAGCCATCGCGGCGAAGTCACCTTCCATGAGGGGTATCTGACCACCAAAGAAGTCCGGAGGCGCAAGAAGCATGTTGAAGGGGACGACGCCGGAACCAAGCCAGTGCGCCCAGAGATTAGCGCGCCGATCCAGAACTATGTCGATCTTCACCGCCATGCCGCTGTGCGCGCCGCCTTGCTCTCACAGCCTGCCATGGCGCTACGCCTGATGGTGGCTCATGCCATTGTCGGTTCGCCGATGTGGCGGGTGGACGTGGAGAAGCAGCGCGCCAGCACGGACGCCATCGCCGAGAGCGTGGAGGTCTGTGTTTCGGAAGCGATGTTTGACGCCGGACGGCGCGGGGTTCTGGCGTTGCTGGGCTTCGATACCGAAACGCCTACCGTGACGAACGGCTATATCGGGGATGATGGACTGCCGGGGCTGTTCTTGCGCCTGTTGAAGCTGCCCGACGAAGCGGTGCTGTCGATCCTCGCGATCGTGATGGGCGAGACGCTGACGGCAGGAAGCGCAATAGTCGAGTTGGTGGGCGCGTTGCTCCGCGTCGATATGGCGGCGGTCTGGCAGGCCGATGATGCACTGCTCGATAGCATCCGCGCCAAGCAAGTGATCGGCCGTATTGTCGGAGAGGTCGCTGGCGATGCCGTAGCGACGGCCAATGCCGGGGAGAGCGTCAGGGTGCAGCGCCAGATCGTGCGCGATTGTCTTGCGGGAACGGGCGGACGCACCAAAGTGGATGGCTGGGTGCCGCGCTGGATGGCCTTTCCCCCGTCAACCTATACCGACCGGGGCGGCGTCGGCAGTGCCGAGCGGTGGAATGCGATTGCGCCACTGTTCGATACCGCCAAAGCCGCCGATGAAAAGAAGGCGCAGCCAATGGCCAAAGCCGCCTGACCTTGCCCGACCCGGAGGCGGCTTCGCCTCCGGGTTCCTCGCGTCCGCAAGCGCGCGACCGGGACGGGCACGATCGATCCCGATTTGAAAAAACCGCCCCGGCCAAGCCGGGGCGGTTCGTTTCTTGCTGGAACCAAAGAACGACATTCCACAGACGGTTGGCTACAAACCGCCAATCCTGTCCCCTCTTTGTTTCGCACCCATTTTTTGATAAGCTGTCCGCGCGTTGCGCAAAAGGCAGCGCCAGGACTGCTAATCCTGCCCAGAGAACCAACTCGGAAACCTCGTTTTCCGGGATGCCGTCGCGTATGTCCAAACCTTCGGGTCAAAGGCGGCGGCGCATGTCTCTGGCATGTTAGCAGTTCCGGCGGCTCCCGCGCCCAGCGCGCGGGAGTTCGGGACCAATGCCGCATCCACCCCGTCGCTTCCGCCTCATCCGCCATGGATGCGGAGTGGAGGTCTTATGGACGACAACCATGATGCGCTGGCCCATGGTGCGGACCAACGGCGCGCGACGCGCGATCACAATGAGATGCGCGAGCGCGTCCTGGCACGCGTGCTTCATCTCGATGCCTTCGGCCGAATGGCGATGGAACGCGCTGTACGGATATTGCGCGCCTACTTCGTCGATCGCCGCAGCAGCGCGCCGAGGCGCGGGACGCTGCACTGGTTGATGCTGGTAGGCGACCATGCCGACACGGGCAAGCCGGTGAAATGGGGCAACGAACCGCTCGTCTTCGACATCTGGGGCTTTGTCGATCATGAGGCCTATAAGGGACTGGAACGCTACTGGGGCCGCGCCCAGGCCGTGCTTAAATCGGAACTGGGTCGGGCAATAGCCGTCGAGCTTTCCGTCTTCACCATTGCCGAGGCCGGACGCTTTCATCTTACCAATCCCTGGCTGGCCAAGCGCTATGACGGTGGGATCATTCTCTTCGACCGGGCGATGGACCCGCCAAGTGCCGAACGCCAAACGATCCATGACCGGATCACGGCGGGGGCCGACGCGCTGGACGAGCCGCAGAGCGCGGCGTTCGCCCAATACCGCCGCCGTGGTTTTGACCTCGCCCGGATCGCCAACAAGCTGCACGCCAGCGCCGCAGAAGCCGAAATGCATCTGTCGGAGGCGTTCGGCGCATTGCTGGCCCGCCTTGGCGACGATGCACAGCCCCAGTCCCTGCGTCCCGGCCTTGGCCAGCATCCCCGCCATAATCTCGACCTCTATCACCGTCCCGGCGACTTCGACCGTATCCTGGCCGTGACATTTTATCGCCGCGCGGTGGATTTCGTGGGGCTGATGGTGGAAGGGCATGCGCGTGATCGTCCCTCGCTCGTCGTGCGCGAAGCGGCCAATGCGAGCGAGTTTGCGCTAAAGACGCTCCTGCTTCGCGCAGGTTGTTCCGACGAGTGGAACCGCCAGCATATCGGCCTCGATCTTGAGCGGGAGCTGGAAGAGGCGCAGGCAAACGGAATGCCGCCGCCCTCGCCGGAACTGGCGCGGCTGATCCCGCCGCTGTCGCGCTATCACCGTCAAGGACGAACGCCCGATCAGGCGCGCGCCGTGCTTGCCGTCATTCCGCCCGCCGAGATCGTGGAGACGGTCGCGACATTGCTCAACGCTGTGGGACGGATCACCGGCTACACCGGCCTGCCGGGGGAGAGGGGTGCATGATGTTGCGCACCGATCTCGACCATCTGCCATTTGCCATGCAGCAGGAGGTCCGCCGAATTGCCGCGCTGCTGTTTGAGGGGTTCGACGCCATGCTCGCGGGCAAGCGCACTGAACGCTACAAATCAGGCCATATCGTCAAGTTGATCCTTTATGGCCATCATGCGGCGCAGAATTGGGCATTCGCTCCTCCCGCCGCGCCGATTCGGTTGCTCGCGATCGTCAACCACAACAAGCTTGCTGCCCGCCGCGGCGATTGGACGGCGGTGCGCGATCGGCTCCGCCGGGGGTGGGAATTGGGTGAAATCACGCATCCGGTGCGGCTCTGCGTACACAGCCTGAGCCACGTGAACCACGCGCTCGTTCATGGCGTGCCATGGTTTGTCACGATCGCGACCGAGGGCATCGCGCTTTATGAGGCGAGCAGCGCGCGAATGGAGTCGCCACGCACATTGCCTGCCGCCCGTCATCATGAACATGGAAAAGCGGAGTTTGCCCGTTGGCATGGGCGTGCGACGGAATTCCTGTTGGGTGCAGCATTCTATCAAAGGCGGGACAATATGCCGATGGCAGCGCTGCTGCTGCATCAGGCCTGCGAGCATCTCTATCAGTGTGTGGCTTGGTCACTCGCCCTGCACGGGCTACGCACCCACGCACTCGACGAATTGCGCGAGGTGGCTGAAGAACTTGATAGGGAACTTGCCAAGGCATGGCCGCGCGACACCCTGTTCGAGCGCCGTGTTTTCGGCTGCATTCGTCGCGCTTATGTCGAGGTCCGTTACGGCCGGAACTTCCGCATCAGCCGGGAGGAATTGGCATGGGCGATGGAGCGTGCCGCAACGCTGAACCATCTGGTGGAAACCAGATGCCGCGAAAGACTTGACGCAATAGCTACCGCTATCGGGGAGACTGCGCATGGGTGAGCCATCCCACCAATTGCGTGCGGCCTATGACGCCGCCGTGGCGCGACTTCCGGTCGTGACGCGCGCGATATTCCTGATGCACCGCGTGGACGACCTCTCTTACGCCGAAATCGCTCATCGCTTGTCCATCAGCGACAGCGCAGTTCAGGCATGCGTGGCTGAAGCGCTGGGCATGATCGCCGCGATCCTGGATGGCGGCGTGTCGAAGCGTTGGAGAAATACGGACATCGCGCCTGCCGAAAGCGACCTGCGCCGCCGTTATCGCGCCTCGTGCCAGGAGCGCTTGCGCGCTTTGGGCCATAGCGAACCGCTGGCCTGGGATAGCGGGTGCGATGACGACCTGATCGTCAACATCGCCTTTCTCCAGACGCTGCCCGCGCCGGTTCTCGAAACCTTTCTTCTCAGTCGCGTCGATGGCCTCAACTACCGGCAGATAGCCAAACGCATGTGGACACTGCCCTTCGTCGTCCGCCGCAGGATGCTGTATGTGGTTCGCTCCCTCGATCGGCAGCCCATGACGTTCGAGCAATGGTTGCGCGCAGGGGCATTGGCAAAGGATCTGACGACCTGAGCGACATATATCACGGAAAAGGCGAGGCGAGGCTGCTCGTCAGGCATCACACTGCGGGCGATGCCGCGAATTATCAGCGATGCATGATGACTCCTCAGTGTGGGGCGTTTGCTCCCTTCGGCGCTGCAAGGAACGAGGCCCCACCGGATGCAGTCCTCAAGTTGTGGGGCCTCGCCGGACCTCTTTTAGCTGCCGTGCATGAATATTGAATGACCGGGAATGAACGATAGGCCCATAGCGAGCAATATCGCATGCATCATGCTAGAGGGTATTTTGGTCTGGATCACCGACTTGTGCGGCTGGAACGTGAGCACCGCCGATATCGGTCGTGTCCCACGGGGTGGTGTAGGAAGGTTTCCCTGAGAGGGTGGCCACCGTCGATCTTCTGGTAGGGTTCGGATGCGAACTCGAACCTGGAGAAGAAGACGATGACCGATGACAGAATGGCCCTTGTTGAGCTGATCGAGCAAGGGGCTGACAGCGATTTGGTGCGCGAGATGCTGGCTTTTGCCGCTGAGCGCATGATGGATCTGGAGATTGAGGCCAGAACCGGTGCGCCCGCCGGCAGTCGCAGCCAGTCGCGACTGAACCACCGCAACGGCTACCGCGAACGGGGATGGGACACCCGTGCCGGTCGGATCGATCTGGCGATCCCGAAGCTGCGCAAAGGCAGCTACTTTCCGAGCTTCCTGGAGCCGCGCCGCACCGCCGAGAAGGCCTTGGCAGCGGTGATCCAGGAGGCCTATGTGCACGGCGTCTCGACCCGTTCGGTCGACGATCTGGTTAAGGCGATGGGCGCCAGCGGCGTATCGAAGAGCCAGGTCAGCCGCCTGGTTGCCGAGATTGACGAGCGGGTGAACGCCTTCCTCACCCGCCCGATCGAGGGCGAGTGGCCCTATTTGTGGATCGACGCCACCTACCTCAAGGTGCGTGAGGGCGGACGGATCGTCTCGACGGCGACGATAATCGCCGTTGGCGTCAACACCGATGGCCGCCGTGAAGTTCTGGGCGTCGCCACCGGCCCTTCGGAGGCGGAGCCCTTCTGGAAAGCCTTCCTGCGTTCGCTGGCGGATCGCGGACTGCGCGGGGTGAAGCTGGTCATCGCCGATGATCACAGGGGACTGCGCGCTGCCGCCAGCAAGGTGTTTGCCGCGAGCCAGCAACGCTGCCGGGTGCACTGGATGCGCAACGCGCTGGCCCATGCCGCGCCCAAACAGCGGCCCGCCGTGATTGCCATGATCAAGACGATCTTCGCGCAGGAGACGACCGAAGCGGCGCACCAGCAGTGGGAGCAGGTCGCCGATGCCCTGCGCGAGAAGTTCCCGAAGCTGGCCGACATGATGGACGCATCGCGCGAGGATGTGCTTGCCTACATGGCGTTCCCGAAGGATCACTGGGCGCAGATCGCGTCCACCAACCCGCTGGAAAGGGTGAACAAGGAGATTAAGCGAAGGGCCGATGTCATCGGCATCTTTCCCAATGATGCCTCGGTCATACGCCTCGTCGGCGCGCTGATGCTGGAGCAGAATGATGAATGGGCGGTGTCACGCCGCTACATGACGCTGGAAACAATCGGCGCGGTGAGCCATAACCCCATTGTCAGCCTGCCAGCTCTGGCTGCCTGACCCGAACCCGATCCCGATCCTGCCGTGGATTGACGGTTCCTACACCACCTCCTGGGACACGACCCCGATATCTATCGCCAGTATCTGAGGGCGATCGGGAGCCGATGCCAGTTTCATGATAGCGCGGCGTTCGATCTGGAAGTCCCGATCGCCCCATCGCACCCATATACAAAACTTTATCCGCATGGGGTGGCTGGGGTTCATAACATGATCCAATGCCTGGTTGAGCGACAGGCCGACCAGTTCGGGCGTATACTCCCCTTCCCGTGATCGCCTTACGCCAACGATGGCCGAAGCATCCCATGGCACTGGTAGTTTTTCGCATAGCTTCGGCATCTCTCACGCATATAGCGGTGTCATGATCGAGGCAAGCTGGGCAGTATCGAATTATCGTGGTGCCGGAATCGGTTCGCCACCTTTCATAAACGGTTCATCTGCCGTCTTCTAGGGGCGCTATCCCGGCGCTAATGCCCCCCGCTCTATGCCGGGCTGCGAAGCCTTGCTTTGTGACTGACCCCGCAAAGAAAGACTTCGCAGAATCTCGCCGATCCTGTCAACACGGGCACTTATTGGGTCTATAAGCAGCCGGGGAGATTCAGCAGGGCATCTATCGCAAACCCATCACTCAACACAAGCCTTCGCGGTTTCTCAGCCACTTCAATCCGGACGAGATTGGCGCCGATTTGTAGCCAGAAGCTGTCATCCCCCTTTCGGATCAGGTCGATGACCATAGAGACATCTCGGTTCCACCGTTGCATGGTTTCGTGATCTCGACCACCGAGGCGGTACAAAGGGTGATTCAGTTTTGTTAGATCGCGCTGAACGCAGGAAACAAGATATTCGGCCATCAATTCCACATCGGTTAACCCCGACGCCACAAAAGGGGGGGGCGCCGGGGTCTGATCGAAGCACGCCCTGGTGGGGACCGTAAGGACGCATTAATGGTTTTGCGTATAATCATGAAAAAGTGATTAACGAAGCGTTGTTATCAGAGATCGGCCAGCGCTATTTCCGCAGTTTGCCGGACGGAGTAACCCCGCTACTGTCGCCTTGACACGTCGAACGCCATAGTCGCTCGGCTTCATCGACAACAGGCAGCAAGTCCTGATCGGCCCAGACCGATTGAAGGCGGGAGCGCACGGCGTCGGGTTCGCCATCGCGTGGGAACAGCGGATCGGCCCTGGAAAACATGATCAGACTATGCAAGTCGCCATTTATCTCGGCAATCTCGGCGAGCCATTGTCCGAATGGCAGTCCAGGGTTGGGCGGCGGCGATGTCACAGGCATACCTCAATAAGATAGCAAAATGGCCGATTTCACCGGCTGACCTTCCATCCCGCTCCTATGTGTTCTTTCACCGCTATGCGATGCAATTGTTACACAACCGTGCCGTTCCTTCCATCGGAATAGGGGCCGATGGAAGCAGAAAGCGACGCTTTGTTCGGACGGCTCGGCGAATTGTTCGTCTACATCCTTCCCGCCTGGCCTTCCCTGGTTCCGAGGACGTCACCACGGGGAACCGAGCAGCACATTGGCATCACCCTTGGCTGAATTTGCCGCGCGGTGGACTGGCCTGGCCTCGCGTTTTCGCGTCCAGCGGATCGATGTCCTTGGCGAACCGCAATCCTGCCAGTTCATCCCTAACCCAAACGGTCGTGGCCGCGATTTCTTCCAGGCGCCCGATGTCGAGTAACAGCGTCTGTCCAACCTTCAAGTGTCCGGCGCCATCGATGCAAGCGCCTCCCGCCGATATGTTCCGCACGCGATGCACCGACGGCTCGGCGGCAGTGAATCCGGTCGCCCTTCCCCGAAGGAACACGCTCTCTCGCGAAGCTACACGGCGATTTATTCGGCTGGGCATGCTTCCTTTTTACCGATCGAGGCTTACCAACTGATTGAAGCGTTGCCGGACAGCTTTGAGCTTTCGATCTAGGGCAGCGCGCTGGCCTCGCATGTGACCGATGCGCCGGAGTATGCGGCAGAGATGCTTTATCCGTCGCATAGTCGCTTGCCATGACGAATGCTGCCATCAGGGAGCGGCCGATTGCGATGGTACGACGCTAGTTTTACCTGCGACATGACAACGGCTATGATTGGCGATCAACCATGTTGCACAGAGCGGCGAGAGGTCACTGCGACGCCTCGCCATCGGCTGCGGGGTAATGGATCATCAACTTGCGAGGTGGAAACATGAGCGCCGCCGATTTCTACCACCAGAACGCCGCCAGCGAGCGTCTCGCGGCTTCGAAGGCAGATCTCCCCAACCGGCGACGGCAGCATGAGCAGTCCGCTGAACGTTGGGAACAAATGGCGCGCGCTGCGGAGGAGACCGAACGGCGCACGTTGATCAATGAGGCCCAGAAGCGCGCCTTCCGATAACCGTTGGTCGCCATGCGCGAGTGAACGCAACGGCTGGATATGCAGGCGCGTATCCTACGCTGGCTAGGCAGCTTCGACCATCACTGGCAGGAAATCATTGCCGATGTGCCCGGAACCGGGAAGCTTGCGTGCATTCCGGCAGTCATCGGCAGCCATGCAGTGGAATAGTTCAGTTTCATGCCACTGCACAATCGTCGGGATGGCCCCGCCTCAGCGATTTATTTCTGCGTTTGCTCGGGCGTCCTCTGCGGTGAACCCGCGCTTCCCCTTGCGCTTCCAGAGGGCAAGCGCGTTGGCGCGTTCCTCTCCGCGCAGCCGGTCGGCAAGGGTGAGGAACGCGCCGTAGAGCGTCGCGCGATCATCATCGGTCAGATCGACCAGCCCCGCCTTGATGACGAGGCCGCCCAGTTCGATCAGATGCCGCGTTCTCTCCCGCCGCTTGACCTGCCAATCCCGCATGTCGGCTCGTGCCTTCCGAGCCTCAAGTCGATGACGCGCCGCCGTCGAGTGGGAGAGTACCGCTTTGCTGGCCAGAAGGTCCGCCCGCAGACTTGCCGCCTTTGCCAAGAAAGAACGCCACGCCCGCCTTGCGCCAGCCCTCCTTTGTCGCGGCGTCCTTCACCGTGGCAACATGGAGCAGTGCCCCGGCCAGTATATCGGCGTCGAGCGCATCGGCCCCGGTCGCGGCCACCAATTCGCCAAGTTGCCTCACACGCCGCTCCTTGAGCGCCTTGGCCTTGTCAGCCAGGGCTTTGAGTTCCGAATCAAAATCGCGGGGCTTGCGCATCGCAAAGTCTCCATTGAGTGTTGATGGCGCTATGATAAGATGATCTCTCACGCCGCGCAGTAGAGTCGCCGGGACAGCCTGACACCGCCTAGTCCCGTCCGAGAAATTTTCGAGAAGGGCGCGCTTATACGTCGTTCCGACGTGCGCTTGAGCGTAGTAGATGGACGATCGTCATGGCGATCTTCCATTTCTCCGTTCAGGTCATTTCTCGCGCGGCGGGCCGCTCCGCCGTCTCTGCCGCTGCCTATCGTGCAGGTGAGCGCCTGCACGATGAGCGCCTTGATCGGCCCCAAGATTTCCGCGCCCGCTCCGGCGTCGAGCATAGCGAAATCCTGTTGCCGGAAGGCGCGCCCGAACAATGGCGCGACCGCGAACGCCTCTGGAACGATGTCGAGGCATTCGAGAAGCGCAAGGACGCCCAACTTGCCCGCGAGGTCGAGTTCGCCATTCCGCGCGAGATAAACAAGGCCGAAGGCATCGAGCTAGCCCGTGATTTTGTGCAGGCCGAGTTTGTGGATCGCGGCATGATCGCCGACCTGAACGTGCATCGGGATGTTGGGCCGGACGGCATGGAGAAACCCCATGCCCATGTCATGCTCACCATGCGCGAGGTTGGCCCGGATGGGTTCGGCCAGAAGGTGCGCGAATGGAACGATCATGCAAATGTCGAGCGCTGGCGCGAACGCTGGGAGACCCACGTCAACACGCGGCTGGCTGAACTCGACATAGACGCGCGCATCGATCACCGCAGCCTTGCCGATCAGGGCATAGACCTTGAACCGCAGAGCAAGATCGGCGGCCCTGCGCACCGAATGGACGCCCAGGGGCTGGAAGCCGATCGCGCCGAGATGCACCGCGAGATCGCGCGGGAGAATGGCGAACGCATCATCGCTGATCCGGGTATCGCCCTTAACGCTATCACCCACCAACAGGCGACATTCACCAAACGCGATATGGCGATGTTCATCCACCGGCATAGCGACGGGCAGGAGCAGTTCAACGCTGCCATGCAGGCGGTGCGCGGCTCGCCAGACCTGATCGCCCTGGGCAAGGACGGGCGCGGCGACGATCGGTTCACCTCGCGCGAGATGATCGAGACCGAGCAGCGGATGAGCCGTGCGGCGGACAGGCTTGCGATGGACCGGAGCGATGGTCTCTCGGCGGCGGCGACCTACGCCATTCGCGCCGCCGAGAGTGCGGGCCTTACCCTGGGGGCAGAGCAAGACTCCGCGTTGCGCCATATAACGAACGGGCGCGAATTGTCACTGGTGCTGGGATATGCCGGGACCGGCAAAAGCGCCATGCTGGGCGTGGCGCGCGACGTGTGGGAAAGCGCGGGGCTGAATGTTCGCGGCGCGGCGCTTGCGGGCATCGCCGCCGAGGGCCTTGAGAATGGAAGCGGCATTGCGTCCCGCACCATCGCCAGCTTGGAACATAGCTGGGCGCAGGGCCGCGATTTGCTCAGTGCCCGCGATGTGCTGGTGATCGACGAGGCGGGCATGGTCGGCACGCGCCAGATGGAGCGCGTGCTGTCCCATGCCGCCGATGTTGGCGCTAAGGTCGTTCTTGTCGGCGATCCCCAGCAATTGCAGTCGATCGAAGCGGGCGCGGCGTTCCGCGCGATCCATGAACGCCATGGCGGCGTGGAGATAACCCAGGTTCGCCGCCAGCATGAAGGATGGCAGCAGGATGCCACGCGGCATCTGGCGACCGGCAGAACCGGCGAGGCGATTGCCGCCTATGCCGACAAGTACATGGTGCATCAGGCCGAGACGCGCGAAGATGCGCGCCGCGATCTTGTCGAGCGCTGGGATAGCGAACGGCTAGCCGATCCGGACGCCAGCCGCATCATCCTCACCCACACCAATGCGGAGGTGCGTGACCTCAACGAGGCTGCGCGCGCGGCGATGCGCAATGCGGGCGAATTGGGCGACGAGCGCCAGGTGAAGACCGAGCGCGGGGACCGCCTATTCGCGCCGGGCGACCGCATCATGTTCCTGCGCAACGAGCGTAGCCTGGAGGTGAAGAATGGCACGCTGGGCACCATCAGACATGTGGACGAAGGCCATATGTCTGTCCGCACCGATGACGGACGTTCCGTGTCGTTCAACACTAAGGATTATCGCGACCTCGACCACGGCTATGCCGCCACCATCCACAAGGCGCAGGGCATGACCGTGGACAGGGCGCATGTGCTGGCGACACCGGGGATGGATCGCCATGGGGCGTATGTCGCGATGTCCCGCCATCGTGACGGCATGGCGCTCCATTATGGCCGCGACGATTTCCGCGATCAGTCCCGGCTTGTCCGCACGCTTTCGCGCGAGCGCGGTAAGGACATGGCGACCGACTACAGACAAGCCGACCCGGCAAGGGAATATGCCGAGCGGCGTGGCATTAGCTTTGGCGAACGGGTCGCGGAAATCGTCAGGCCGATTGTCGAGAAAGCGCGCGGGATCTTTGACAATTTCCGGCCCAATATCCCTCAGCAGGACCGCGACATTTTCGCGGGCTTCCAGCCGAAGGCCGAATACGATACGCAGCCGATGCGCGCAGGCGGCGTGCGCGGTGCGGTGGAGCGCTATGCCAAGGCGCTGGACGCGATCCAGCAGACGCGGGCGCAAGGTCTGGGTGCCATGCCCCACCAGCGCGAGGCGTTCGACAGGGCGCGCGATGCTCTGGACGCGATCCGGCCCGAAGGTTCGTCGGACCTGAACAGCGCGTTCCGCAGCAGCCCGGAGCTTGTCCGCGAAGCCGCTGAGGGGCGCGGCCAAGCGGCAGTGCGGGCGATGCAGTTGGAGACCGAAATCCGCATGGACCCGTTCCAGCGCGCCGATCGGTTCGTGGAGGGGTGGCAGCAGTTGCAGCGCCATCATGCCGAGCTTGTGCGCGACGGCAATTTCAGGGGCGCGAAGAGCGCCGCGCAGCAGATGGCGGGCATGGCGAAAAGCCTTGAGCGCGACGCCCAACTTGAATCGGTGCTGGGTCTGCGCAGCGGCGAGCTTGGGCTTGAGATCGGGCAGCAGATGGGTCGCAGCCTCTCCCGCGACCTCGCATCCTCCATCCCCTTCGACCACGGACGCGACATCAGTCGCGGCATGAGCCGCTAACCCCAAGGAGACACGACATGGACGACGAACAGAGCCTTTTGAACGAACCGGAGCCGGACCCCCGGCCCAATGCCGCCGCCGAGGCGTTCGCGCGCCTCTCGGAGCGCGTCGCAGCTATGGAAGAGCGGTTGGACGGGCGCATGGCGGTGATGGCCCGCGCGCTTGAGCATATCGCCATCGAGAAGCAGAGCCTTGAATTCCCCGACTACGGGCCGACTCTCGCCAAGATGAACGGCTATCTCGCCACGTTAGCGGGGCAGACGAAGACAATCATGGACGCACCCGCCATGCAGTTGACGCCGGAGAGCATGGCGGAGCGGATTGATGTGGCGGCGGATGCCGCACGAGCGACGGACAAGGCGACCATCAAGAAATCGCAGGAATTGCATCATCAAGTTCATGTGGATCAGATGCGCGCGATCGGCACCATTCGGACCAAGCAGGAACAGCGCTGGCACATGCTCTATTGCGGCGGCGGCACGGCACTGGCCACGGCGCTTCTGTGGCTGATATATCCCGGCTGGGCGGCCAGCATCGGCCCGCAAAGCTGGCTCTGGCCGGAACGGGTGGCCCGTCGAACGCTGGGCGAGGCATCGCTATGGGATGCCGGTATCCGACTCATGCGAACCGAAAACCCGGAGGGCTGGCAGGTGATCGTGGACGCCGTCGACCTGGCGCGGGAGAACCGCGACAGCCTCGCCGCATGTCACAAGGCAGCCGCAAAGGCTAAGGAGTCGGTAAGCTGCACGGTCAGGGTAAGGATGTCGCAATTTTGAGCGGTCGGGTTTCCAGCACTGCCGTCTCATTCCCGAAACCCGTCATTCGTTCATATTCTGCAGCGAATAGGCAACTAAGCAAATCTGCAGGTCGGCCGCCGACCATTTTTGTCGTTCAAACCTGATAGTAGCGTGCTGCAACCCAGTCAGTCGACACGATATTTGGCCTGCTGCCGGTTTGGTGGACACCACGATAAGCTCATTCAAGCTACACCAGATTCCCGCTCGAAGTCGATGGGGCTGAGATACCCCAAGGTCGAGTGTCGGCGTGTCGGATTATAAAATCTCTCGATATAATAGAGCACATCGGCTCAGGCTTGGTCTCGCGATCGGTAGACCTTACTCCTGATCCGCTCGGTTTTGAGGGGTGGAAAAAGCTTTCCATCGCGGTATTGTCCCAACAGTTGCCCGACCGGCTCATGGAACAGGTGACGCCGTTGTTCTTCTTCGTACGCTGGAACTGCTCACTGGTATATTGGCTACCGCGATCCGAGTGATGCAACAGGGCATCGGGCTTTCCACAACGCCAGATCGCCAATATCAGGGCATCCGTCACAAGTTGGGCCGTCATTGTGGCGCTCATCGACCAGCCCACCACCCTGCGTAAAAACAGGTCGATGACGGCAGCGACATAGAGCCAGCCCTCGGCCGTCCAGATATATGTGAAGCCTTCCACCCATTTCTGGTTCGGTCTGTCGGCAGCGAGCTAGGGTCAGGACCTGTTAAATTGCTTGCGCATTGGGTGATGGGTTGATTCAATAGCAGCGTTAGGAGGCGCTGCCGATGGATGTTCCGTTTCTGCTGAGTGAGGCGCAGATGCGCCGGATCGAGCCGTATTTTCCCTTGTCTCATGGGGTGCCAAGAGTGGATGATCGGCGGATAGTGTCTGGGATCATTTACGTCATCAAGCACGGGCTGATGTGGCGCGACGCGCCCAAGGAGTATGGCCCACACAAGACGATCTACAATCGTTTCATCCGCTGGAGCAGGCTCGGTGTGTTCAACAAAATCTTCGCTGGCTTGGCAGCAAAGGGCGGCAAGCCCGACCAGTTGATGATCGATGCAACCCACCTGAAAGCACACCGGACGGCGGCAAGCCTGCTTAAAAAGGGGATGTTCCCCGACGTATCGGACGCACCAAAGGCGGCCTGAACTCCAAGCTACATGCCGTATGCGATGGCAAAGGCCGACCGCTCATCATGCTGCTCAGTGAAGGGGAGATGAGCGATTATAAGGGCGCCGCACTGATGATCGATGCCTTCCCGAAGGCAAAGGTCCTGCTGGGCGACAAGGGCTATGACGCCGACTGGTTCCGCGCGGCACTGGCCGACCGCAAGATCACGGCCTGCATCCCGTCAAAGGGGAACCGGAAAGTGCCCATTCCACACGACACGGCGCTCTATAGACAGCGGCACAAAGTCGAGAATATGTTCGGCAGGATCAAGGACTGGCGGCGCATCCACACGCGCTACGATCGTTGCGCCCATACCTTCATGTCCGCCATCTGCATCGCCGCGACCGTTATATTCTGGATCAATCAATGAGTCCTGACCCTAGTCACGTGAATCTAAAGTTCGCCACATAAGTTTTGCTCGGTTTTCTGGCAGAACCGCTTGACCGAGGCGAGGATTTCGTCGGCGGATTTGGTCCACCTGTATGGCTTTGGGCTTTCGTTATGCCGGTCGATGAAGGTGAGGATGTCGGCTTCGAGCTGGCCGGTCGAACGGTGGACGCCTCGCTGCAGCTGCTTTCTGGTCAACTCGGCGAACCAGCGCTCGACCTGATTGATCCATGACGCCGATGTCGGTGTGAAGTGCACGTGATAGTGTGGACGGCGGGCAAGCCAAGCCTTCACTTTGGCAGTTTTGTGGGTAGCGTAATTGTCCATGACGATATGAACGTCGAGTCCATCAGGTGCTGCCCGATCGATCTGCTTGAGAAAGTCGAGGAACTCTGTTGCGCGGTGCCTTTTGTAGCATTTGCCGATGACGAAGCCCGAGGCGATATCAAGCGCTGCGAACAGCGATGTCGTCCCGTGCCGCACATAGCTATGGGTCCGGCGCTCCGGAATGCCCGGCATCATAGGTAGAACCGGCTGCTCGCGGTCGAGCGCCTGGATCTGGCTCTTCTCATCGACGCTGAGGACGATCGCGCGGGTCGGCGGCGACAAATAAAGCCCGACGATATCGCGCACTTTGTCAACAAACAGCGGGTCGCTCGATAGTTTAAAGGTCTGACTACGGTGCGGTTGCAACCCGAACGCGTTCCACATCCGGCGGATCGTCGTGTGCGAAAAGCCCGTCTCTGCCGCCATCGACCGGATCGACCAGTGGGTTGCATCGACAGGTGTGGTGCGCAGCGTCCGCTCAATGACCGCCGCGACCTGATCGTCATCGATCGTGCGCGGCCTGCCGGGGCGGGCTTCGTCGAGCAACCCATCGATACGGTCGGCTAAAAAGCGGCGACGCCACTTGCCGACCGTGTGCTCGTGAACGCCAAGCTCGACCGCTACGACCTTGCTCTGCAAACCGTCGGCGCAGCGCAGAATAATCCGACATCGTTCCGAAAGCGAGCGCGATACCCGGTGCCGCCGCACCTGCCGCTCAAGGTACTCACGCTCCTCTGCCGTCACCACCAACGGCTCAATCGGACGACCCTTCGAAAACACGTTCGCCATCAACGCCTCCCTCTCGGAAAACGCTTTATACAATGTAACTTACTTCAGTTCCAGATGATTAGCGATCCAGGACATTGTCACCGATAACTGAACGCTCGCCATTGTCCTTGGGCAGACCACGGCGGCGCGGTCGTGCCCGAAGACCCGCCTCGAAAAGGAGGCCAGGATGGCAAGAGTGGCGCTCTCGCCGCCCAGCTATCCCTTCTCGATCTGATCGTACTCGACGAACTGGGCTGTCTGCCGTTCGCTCGATCGGGCGGCCAGTTGCTGTTCCACCTGATCAGCAAACTCTATGAGCAGAACAGCGTCATCATCACCACCAACCTCGTCTTTGGCGAGTGGCCCACAGTGTTCGGCGATCCCAAGATGACAACCGCGCTCCTGGATCGCGTCACCCATCATTGCGACATTGTCGAGACCGGCAATGATGCCTGCCGCTTCAAAAACCGAAGCTAATCCGTCACAGCGGCGATCAATTAAAAGATAGTTTGCGCTACGCGCTCCTCCGGTCGGGCTACGCTCTCTCTACGCCGCGCGCAGCGCAAGGGAGTGCCTCACATCACGCTTGCGCCATCTGGACAGGGGATCCCGTTTGCGCGCCGATAAGGGGGCCAGTTGGGACGCCGATTGACACTTCAGTCCGCCATCAACCGCATCCTGGCCGAGCTCAGCGAGAGCCCAAAACCCTTCGTCTGGACCGCCTATTCCGACAAAATCATCGCCGCCGTCCGACGCGGGCACCAAGTGTTAAATTCCAATCGATAGCCCTATCCGTGCCGAGGGCGATCGGCCCGGTTTCGACCGGATCCACGATGCTCCATTGCCTTATTTGAAAGACTGAACGACTGCATCCGTTTGCGGTCATGCTTATCCAGGCGCCCCAAGGTAACAGTCAGATTTCATTCGATAAGATTTCTATATGCAACGAATTACAATAAAGGCGGGCCCGCGAAGGCTGGGGTCTCAGGCGGTCAGAAAATAACGTCTGACATATCGCGCCAACCTGGATTGCTCTCTTCCACAAGCCGGATTTTCCATTCCCGCTTCCAGGCTTTGAGTGCTTTCTCGCGGGCGATAGCGAGCGTGATGTCATCATGTGGCTCGACCAGAACCAGGCGGGTCAGCCCGTATGTCTTGCAAAAAGCCGATCCAGTGCCGTTTCGATGTTGTTCGGCGCGCGCAGCGATGTCGGCTGTGACGCCGATATAAAGAACGCCCCTCGGCTTGTTGGTCATGATGTAGGTGTAGCCGCCCCGCGCCATGTCCCACCGTAGCGCACCGCCGCCTGAGACCCCAGCCTTCGCTGGGGTGACGGTGAATTTTATGCTCGCTCTACGGCATTTGCGCCCGTAAACCCGCCATTCCCCTCTGCACCCAAATCAGTCCCTCGCGCCCGCATCCTCCAGCCCCTTCGCCGCGCGCACGCCCTGGCGGCCGCGCTGTGCCAATGCTTGTTTCAGCGCGGTTGGATGTGGAGCGATCAGGAAGCCGAAGCTGACCGTACCATGTTTCGTTTCGACGGCATGGTGCAGGCGGTGGGCCTGGACGATGCGCTTCATGTAGCGGGAGCGGGCGACATAGCGGTGCTTCACCCGCTGATGCACGATGATGTCGTGAAAGCCCAGATAGATGGCGCCATAGGCGGCGATGCCCGCGCCGACCGCGGTCGCCCAACTGCCCCAGCCCCATTGCACGCCACCGAGCAGCAGCAGGATGGAGGGCAGGGCGAAGATCACGAAATAGAGGTCGTTCGCTTCCCAAAAGCCGGTACGCGGGCGGTGGTGGCTGGCGTGGAGGAACCAGCCGGGGCCGTGCATCACCCAGCGGTGCATGACATAGGCAAAGCCCTCCATCGCGGTGAGCGTGGCGAGGAAGATGAGGCAGAGGGCGATGGGCGACATGCTGACGCATATAGGCGCTGTGGCGGGACGAGGCGACCCTCCTATCATTCCTATGGACAAATTGCGTTATGGCCAGTCGGTCCTAAGGCGGGCTGGATGGCGTGTCCGGGGCGTGGTGGATGACGCGCTGCGGGTAGGGAATGGCGATATCATTGTCGCGAAACAACTGCCAGACGCGGCCCAATACGTCCGACTTCACATTGCCCACGCCGCCTTCGGGATCGCTGATCCACACCAAAATGTCATGCTCGACCCGGCTTTCGCCAAAGCCGGTGAGCCAGACATTGGGCTTGGGATTGCGCAATACGCGGGGGCTGTCCTGCGCGGCCTGGAGCATGAGTTGCTGGGCGAGTTGCAGATCGGAGTCGAAGGCAATGCCGATAGGGATGCGGACGCGGACGTTGCGGTCGGAATAGGACCAGTTCTCCACCTCCTGCGTCATCAGATTCTCGTTGGGAATCAGATGTTCCTTGCCGTCGCGGGTAATGACGGAGACGGCGCGGACGCCGATCTTGTTCACCCAGCCGAAACTGTCGCCCACGACGATGACGTCGCCCGGCTTGATCGATCGGTCCATCAGCAGGATGATGCCGGCGATGAGGTTGCCGAAGGTTTTTTGCAGGCCGAAACCGATGGCAAGACCCAGTGCGCCGGAGAATACCGCGAACGCGGTAAGGTCGATGCCCAGCAAGTCGACGCCGATGAAGAAGGCGGCGACGACCACGGTGATGGCGGCGAGTTTCTGCGCCAGCAGCTTTTGCGTCGGATCGAAGCCGTCGGTCTTCTGGATCGAGCGGCCGATCACCCGGTTGGCCAGGCGCACCGCGGCGAATAGCGCGACGCAGGTGGCGGCGATCGAGAGCAGGCCGAGCAGGGTGATGCGCCGCTTGCCCAGGGTGACGCCGATCCGGTCGAGCATTTCGCCCACCGGGGCGATGCCGCCGCTGCTGCCCGACACGATCAGGATGAAGAGGATGAGCGCGAGTGGGGCGACCGCCCAGCGCGGGATGGCGAGGCCGCGCAATATATGGGTGGCGAGCAGCGCCACCGCGCCGCCCAGCATGGCGCCGACGACGAGATGGGCGATAGAGCCGGTCGGCCAGAGGATGAGCGCCAGCGCCAGCAGCAAGGCGGCGACGCCGTGGCGCAGGATGGCGCGGACATGGCCGGCCAGCGCGTCGCCCAGCGGCGGCAGGCGATGGCGCAGGCGCGGGGCGAGGGCGCGGCCGATGGCCCAGGCGGCGGCATAAAGCACAATGGCGAGCAGCAGCGCGACCATCGGGTGGACGATGTCCGGGTCGCCGGGCAAGAGCGCCAGCAAATGGGTGGCGCCAGGGGTCATCGGCGGGGTCATTTTCTAGCCGGCGTCCCGTATCGCCCGGAAGCGGTCGAGGCCGGCGTCGAGGTCCGCGATCAGATCGGCCGGGTCTTCCAGGCCGATATGGAGGCGGACCGCCGGGCCTTCGGCGTTCCATATCGTCGTGCTGCGGTAGCGGGCGGGATCGACGGGCAGGGCCAGGCTTTCGAAGCCGCCCCAGCTATAGCCGATGCCGAAATGGGCGAGGCCGTCGATCAGGGCGGCGCGAGCCGCATCGTCGCCGCCGTTCAGGATGACGGTGAAGAGACCGGTCGAGCCGCTGAAATCCCGTTGCCACAGCGCGTGGCCGGGGCAGTCGGGGAGCGCCGGGTGGAGGACGCGAGCGACGTCCGCCTGGGCGCTGAGCCATTGGGCGATGGCAATGGCGCTGTCCTGATGCTGTTGCAGCCGCAGCCCCAGCGTGCGCAGGCCGCGGCTGGCCAGCCAGGCGTCGTCGGGGCTGACCATCTGGCCGAAGACATAGGCGGTCTGGCGGATTTTGGCGAACCAGTCGGGGGTGGCGGTGACGGAGCCCATCATCACGTCGCTATGGCCGACGATATATTTGGTGCAGGCGAGGATGGAGATATCGACGCCATGGCTGAGCGCCGGGAAATAGAGCGGCGTCGCCCAGCTATTGTCGAGCAGGGTGACGACGCCGTTCGTCTTCGCCCAGGCGGTCAGCGCAGGGATATCCTGCACCTCGAAGGTCAGGCTGCCGGGGCTTTCGAGGAAGAGGGCACGGATCGGGCCGCCTTCAAGATAGACATCGAGTGAGACGGCTGTGGGATCATAATAGATCGTTTCGATACCGTAATTATCCAGCAATTGCGTGCAGAAATTGCGGGTCGGGTCATAGGCGCTGTCCACCATCAGCAGCCGGTCGCCGGGCTTGAGGACGGCCATCAGCGCGCAGGCGATCGCCGCGACGCCCGACGGGTAGAGCATCGTGCCTTCCGCGCCCGGCTCCATTTCGGTGAGCGCGTCGGCAAGGGACCAGGCGGTCGGCGTGCCCTTGCGCCCGTAGAAGAGCCGTTCGTGGGTGCTGCTGCCCGCGGCTTTGCGCAGATGGGCGACATCGTCATAGAGGATGGTCGAGGCGCGCCAGACAGGCGGGCTGACGATCGCGCCGGGCTGGCCGGGCATCCCGGTCCATTCGGGCTTGCGGCCGGCTTGCGCGAGTTTGGTGAGGGGCCTGCGCCCATCCTTGCCGGAAGCGTCTTCGCTCATGCTGCGCCCGTCGCCTTGGGCGTGACCGGGTCGAAGCCCCATTCCGACCAGCTCCCGTCATAGAGGGTGACGGCGTCGTTGCCGAGCGTTTCGAGGCCCGCGAGCAGGATCGCGGCGGTGACGCCGCTGCCGCAGGTTGTGATGACCGGAGCGGCCGGGTCGATGCCCGCGCCCTCGAACAGCGCGCGCAGTTCGTCGCCCGCCTTCATGCTGTTGTCCGGATTGAACAGCGCGGAGGAGGGGAGGTTGCGCGATCCGGGGATGTGGCCCGACGCCATGCCGGGGCGCGGTTCGGCCTCTGCGCCCGTGAAGCGGCCCGCGCCGCGCGCGTCGAGCACTGTTCCGCGCCGCTGGCGACATTGGCGATCAGGTCCGCCTTGGTGCGGACCTGGCCGGCTGCGCGACGGGCGATGGCGGTGCCGGGGGCGGGCGTTGCCGCGCCGCTCTGCGTCGGGCGGCCCTCCGCCAGCCATTTGGGCAGGCCGCCGTCGAGGATCGCTGCGGATGCGCCCAGGCCGTAAAGGCGCATCATCCACCAGCCGCGCGCGGCGCTGTGGGTGGGGCTGTTGTCATAAACGACGATGCGGCTGTCGGGATGGATTCCCAGCGCCTGGACACGCTGCGTCATGAGATCGTCGGAGGGCAACATGCCGGGGGTCGGGTCCGCGGGATCGTTGAGCGTCGGCAGGTCGAGAAAGACCGCGCCGGGGATATGGGCGGCTTCATATTCGACGCGCGGGTCGCGGGGGGTGCCGGGCAGGAACAGGCTGGCGTCGAGGATGACGAGGTCGGGCTGGCCAAGCTCTGCGGCGAGATCTGCGGTGGACAGGAAAATGGTCATGCGGCATCCTTCGGCCCTTGTTCGCGCCTGTCTTAGAGCGGGACGGCAAGGGATTAAAGGGCGTTGCGCGTATCAGGCCGGCGTAAGTTCCGCCGCGGCGCGGGCGGCGGGGCGGCGATATTGGCGTGGCCCCTGGTCCAGGCGGAGCGGGGCGAGGCGTTCGGCGGGCGGCTCCTGCTCCTGCCCGACGATGAAGGCGCGGGCGGTGCGGCCCTGTTCGACCGGGTCGCCATCCTGCGGCCCCCAGCGATAGGCGGCGTCGAAGGCGGCGAGCGGGATGAGCAGGCTGCGCTGGCCCATCGTCACCGGTACGATCTGGTCGGGCGGCAGGCGCAGTTCGCCCGCCAACTGGAGTGTTTCGCCCGATGCGATCGATACGACGCTATGCAGCGGCAGGCCGTCATCGCCGGTGAAGAAGCCGTTGAGCAACGCCTGCTGCTGCGCGCCGCCATTGCCCAACAGGCCGCGCACCAGCACGTCCTGCGCCGGGCGGTCGCCGCGATTGTGCAGGATCAGGCTGTAGCTGATCGTGACGCCCATCAGCGAATAGCGCGCCTGCGACACGGTCATGTCCATGTCGAGCCAGGGACGCTCGGCCGGGGCGGAAGCGGGTGCGCGCGCGGCGGCGGCGGCGGGGGTGAGTCGCACGGTGTCGGCAGGCGGTGGTGGCGCGGCGGGCGGGGCGACTGGATCGGCTAAGGGTTCCGCAGCCGGTTCGGCCAGCGGTTCCGCGGTCGGACGGCGGCGGCGTAGCAGAAAGGCGGCGGCCAGCACGGCCAGGGCGAGCAGGCCGCCGATGATCCAGGGCAGGGACAGGGGGCTGGCGTCTTCCGCCGTTGGGGCGGGCGCGGCGGCCGGTTCCGGACTGTCCGTGGCATTGGTCGCGGGCGTGGGCGGCGGCTGGAGCGTTGGCGCGCCCGCGGCGCTGGCGTTGGCCGGGGCGTCGTCGGGC
>NZ_KQ130435.1:7500-267685 GCF_001046645.1 Sphingobium cupriresistens LL01 | reverse complement strand
TGCGGCTTCGGGCTGGCGCGTCGGCTGCGCGGGCGGCAGCGTCGCGCGATCGGTGGGACGCGGCGTGAGGGGCGTTTCCGACGGCGTCGCAGGTGGGGCAGGGCGCGGGCGGCTGGGCTGCGGCGTCGGCTGCACCGTGACGGGCGGCGGCGTCACCGTGGGGGCTACGACCGGGGGCGTAACGCTGGGCGTGACGGGATCGCGATAGACGTTGAGTTCTGGCCCCTGCCGGTTCGGATTGGGCGCGGGCGTCGTGTTGGCGGGCGGCAGTTGGAAGCCGGGGGCGGTTTCCGATGCTTGCTGGGCATGGACGGGCGCGGCGGACAGCGCAGTAAATGCCAGCAGCAGCACGGCGAAAGACGACGGACGAATGTAAGACCCCATGGTCCTGCCAAGGCATAAGAATGGCTGAACCGCAAGTGAACAATGCAGGCCGATGACATCAGGCGTGCAATCGCGTAGATGGCCGGGCATGACTGACCTTCCCACCGCGCCCCTGCATCTGGGGCAGAGCAGCGCCCTTCCCGCCAGCCCGGAAGCGGCCGTGCTGGATTATGTGCCCAATCCGCGCCCCGGCAAACCCTATCTGGTGCGCTTCACCGCGCCCGAATTCACCTCGCTCTGCCCGGTGACCGGGCAGCCCGATTTCGCCCATCTGGTGATCGATTATGCGCCGGGCGCGACGATCGTCGAATCGAAATCGCTCAAGCTGTTCCTGGGCGCGTTCCGCAACCATGCGGCGTTTCACGAGGATTGCACCGTGGGCATTGGCGAGCGGTTGTTCGCCGAAATGGACCCTGTCTGGTTGCGCATCGGCGGATACTGGTATCCGCGCGGCGGCATCCCGATCGACGTCTTCTGGCAATCGGGCGAGCCGCCAGCGGGCCTGTGGCTGCCGGCGCAGGATGTGCCGGGATATAGAGGGCGGGGGTAAATCCCGAACGGAGATGGGGCGGGTCGGCCCTGTTTGACCAACGGACAACAGGGTTCGACCAACGACATGCCGGCCTTACGCCATCGCTTGACCGATGCAGCGAAACGGCCGATCCCGCGTTTATTGCGCGTGAGACATGATTTCATGCGCTCCCAAGACGTGTCGGAGTCTTCATCCTATGCCCCTCAAGACCATCCTGCCGCTGCTGATCGCGGCTGCGCCCATCGCCATTGCGGCCCCCGCCCTGGCGCAAAGCGCGCCAACGCCCGGTTCCACGCCCACCGGCCCCGCCGCCGGGATCACCACGCAATTGCCGCGCGGCGCGGCGCCCAGCCATTATGCGATTCAAGTGACGCCCGATGCGGCGAACCTGAAATTCAGCGGCAAGGTGACGATCGATGTCAGCGTCGCGACCGCGCTGCCGGCGCTGGTGCTGAACGCCGCCGACCTGACCGTTTCGTCCGTGATGCTGACGCCGGCAAAGGGCAAGGCGATCAAGGGCGCCGCCAGGATCGACGCGGACGCGCAGACCGTCAGCCTGGATTTCGGCAAACCGATCCAGCCGGGCAGCTACAAGCTCGACATCGTTTATGCCGGCATCATCAACCAACAAGCGAACGGCCTGTTCGCGCTCGACTATACCGACAATGCCGGCGCGGCGAAGCGCGCGCTCTTCACCCAGTTCGAAGCGCCCGACGCACGCCGCTTCGTGCCGAGCTGGGACGAGCCGAGCTATAAGGCGACGTTCGACCTGTCCGCGGTCGTTCCCGCCGACCAACTGGCGGTCGGCAACATGCCGGTCAAGGCGACTAAGGATCTGGGCGGCGGCAAGAAGCTGGTGACGTTCGGCACCAGCCCCAAAATGTCCTCCTACCTGCTGTTCTTCGGGCTGGGCGAACTGGACCGGGCGACCAAGATGGCGGGCAATACCGAAGTCGGCGTGATCGTCGGCAAAGGCAATACCGGCAAGGCGCAACTGGCTCTCGATGCGTCGGCCAGCATCCTGCCCTATTTCAACGATTATTTCGGTACGCCCTATCCGCTGCCCAAGCTGGATAATGTCGCTGGCCCCGGCCAGAGCCAGTTTTTCAGCGCGATGGAGAATTGGGGGGCGATCTTCACCTTCGAGCGCGCCTTGCTGGTCGATCCGCGCTTCACGTCGGAAGCGACCAAGCGTCGCATCTACGAAACGGTCGCGCATGAAATGGCGCATCAGTGGTTCGGCGACCTCGTCACCATGGCCTGGTGGGACGATCTGTGGCTGAATGAGGGGTTCGCCAGCTGGATGGCGACCAAGGTGACCGACAAGCTGCAACCCGACTGGGAAATGCTGCTGACCCGCGTGGACGGGCGCGAGGCGGCGATGAGCCTCGATTCGCTCGCCACCACCCATGCCGTTGTGCAGAAGATCACCACCGTCGATCAGGTGAACCAGGCGTTCGACGCCATCACCTATCAGAAGGGTGAGGCGGTCATCACCATGCTGGAAGGCTATGCCGGCGAGGACGCATGGAAGGCGGGCATCCAAGCCTATATGAAGGCGCATGCCTACGGAAACACCGTGACCGACGACCTGTGGAAATCGGTCGAGGGCGCGGGCGCCACGGGGCTGGTTTCGATCGCGCATGACTTTACGTCGCAGCCGGGCATCCCGCTGGTCACCGTCGACAGCGCGGTCTGCAAGGGTGGATCGACCGTCCTGACGCTGAGCCAGGGCGAATTTAGCCGCGACCAGAAGAGCAAGACGCCGCTGCGCTGGAACGTGCCGGTCAAGGCGCAGACCATCGGCGGCGAAGCGCAGCGTCTGATTTTGCAGGGCAAGGGCACGATAACGCTGCCGGGCTGCGGCGCCTATGTCGTCAATGCGGGGCAGACGGGCTATTATCGCTCGCTCTATCCGGCGGCCAATGTGAAGGCGCTGGCGAAGGATTTCACCAAGCTGGCCAGCATCGACCAGACCGGCTTGC
The DNA here is from genome assembly GCF_001046645.1 of Sphingobium cupriresistens LL01. Lineage (NCBI taxonomy): Bacteria > Pseudomonadati > Pseudomonadota > Alphaproteobacteria > Sphingomonadales > Sphingobiaceae > Sphingobium > Sphingobium cupriresistens. The sequence continues at coordinate 264,784 of NZ_KQ130435.1, read as the reverse complement.
TTGCGGACAATTTCCAACTGGGGCTGGGCGGCTATCAGCCGATCGGGCTGGCGATGGACCTGGTGGACGCCGTGCCCGCGACCGCCAGCCCCGCCGTGCTGGCGGAGGTGCCGGAGTATATCGCCAGTGCCCATGCGATGCTGGAAAGCGACAAGGCGGCGCAGGCGCGCGTCGCCGCCTATGGTTCGGCCAAGCTGGGGCCGGTGCTGGCGGGGATCGGCTATGACGCCAAGCCGGGCGAGGCGGCTCAGGCGCCGGTGCTGCGCCAGGCGCTAGTGGCGACGCTGGGCGACATGGGCGACAAGGCCGTGGTGGCGGAAGCCAATCGCCGCTTCGCCCAACCGGCGCTGCTCGATGGGCCGCTGCGCAACACATGGCTCTCGATCATCGCCAAAAATGCCGATCAGGCGACCTGGGACAAGCTGCGCGCGATGGCCAAGGGCGCGGCGACCGACCTGGAAAAGAGCAGCACCTATGCGCTGCTGGGCGGCGCGAAGGACGAAAAGCTGGCGGCGCAGGCGCTCGACCTCGCCATGACCGATGAGCCGGGCAAGACCACGAGCGCGGCGATCATCAGCGCTGTGGGTTCCGAGCATCCGATGCTGGCGGTCGATTATGTGCTGGCGCACCGCGCGCAATATGAGGCGCTGATCGACGTGTCGGCGCGGAGCCAGGCGCTGGCGCGCCTCGGCGGCGGGTCGGCCGATCCGGCGATGGCGACCAAGCTGGACGCCTATGCCACCCAATATCTGACGCCCGAATCGCGCAAGGTGGTGGATCGCGCCATCTCCGCGATCAAGACGCGGATCGAGACGCGGAGCCGGTTGCAGGCGCCGCTGACCGCCTGGTTCGCGGGCAAGAGGTAGGAAATAAAAAGGGCGGCTCGAAAAAAAGGGCCGCCCTTATTCCAGCCGGTTACTGCGGCAACCCCAGCGCCTTGGCGATGTCGTCCCAGGCGACCAGTTTGAAATTCTGGGCCGCCGCCGCATTATGGCCGTCCTGCGCAATGAACAGGCCGCCCGGATAGACAGGGCCGAAATCGCCCAGCATCAGTTCGATGCCGTCGGTTTCCTCCGACCCGCCAACGACCCCGTCGACCACGCGGAAACGGCCGACATAGGAGTCGTCGCTCAGCTTGTAGACGACATAGGCATTGTCGCCCTGGCTGGAGACGAGGACATAGCCGTCCTTGTCGCCCACGGGCGCGATGGCGAGGCCTTCGGCATCCATGACCAGGTTCTTGCCATCGGCCGCTGCGATCTTGGTCGGCATGGTCGATCCGGCGGCGCGCGCGTCGAAGCGCCAGAGGCCGACATCCTCCTCCGCCACATAGAGGGTGCCGGTGCGGTCATCGACGGCGCAGCCTTCCGACTGGGTGCCGAGCTTCATAGTGCGGACGATCTTGCCGCTGGGCGTCGCGCTGTTGGCGTCGATCGCGACCTGGTTGATCGTGCCGTCCTTCAGCACGATGAAGGCGGACAGGATGCCCGCGTCCCGGCCAAGGCAGACGCCATAGGCTTCGCCCGCGCCGCCATCGACCTTGCCCAGCGCGGTCAGTGTCGCGGTGGCGGGGTCGAGGCGAAAGAGCGCGATCTTCGCATGGGCGATGTCGTTGCGGTCGCTGGCGGCCACCAGGATGCCGGGCGCGCCGCCGATCGCCACGCCTTCCTTCAGATCGACATTGTTGACCCGGCCGGCGTCCAGAAAGGCGCGGGTCTTGCCGTCGAGGCCATAGACATAGAGGCCGGCTTTCTTGTCGGTGCCCACGATCAGGCTTTGCGCCGGGTTGGCGGCGTTGCGCCAGATCGCCGGATCGTCTGCCGCGTCGGCGTTCGCGGTGCCGACCGGGGTGGTTTCGCCGCGCGCCGTAACCGACACGGCGGGGGTCGCATTGGCGATGCGAACGGCGACCGGAATTTCCACTTCGGCGCAAGCGGACAATGTAATAAAAGCGAAACAGGCAATCATCGAACTATAATATATATTGCACGATCCGGTCATGAAAGCCTTGTCGTGGTTGATGATGGGGTCAGATATCGGAGCATGAAATGACGCTCTTCTTTTTCGGATCATTTTATCATAAGTCCTGTTTCCATGTGGCGGTGGAATGCTACAGAACGGTATCGCGGGTCAATTAAACTATTTGGAAACAGCGGATGCAAAGAATTGCGACCATGGCGCGGTTGACCCGGTTGCGCCGGATGAATTGCGCCAGAGCAAGCTGCATTCAATGATACAGGGCGCGTGCTTTAAGTTCTGGTTATCGCATCGTTTTAAGCAAAAATCGGTCCCTGCTTTCCTGCACGACGCTCCAAATACTGGTTTTAAGCGATGTAGCAGCCGCAGCGCCATTTCATTGCCGGCGACCCGTATTGAGATAGGCGGCGACGGCATCGACGCTGTCGCCCACGACATCGACCGCTTCCGCCAATTCTTCCGGCGATACGTCGAAGCGGGAGGTCCAGTAGAGGATCGCCGCTTCATTATCCAATGTGACGCGGTCTGCTTCCATGTCCGGGTCGCTGATCTTTGGTGCCTGTCTCATAGGACAGATACAAACGCATAAATGGCGGCGCTTTTCCGCTTCCCTTTGGGACAGGTGACCGGGGAAGGCTTAGCTGAGCGGGCTGCTGGCCCAGTTTTTGAGCTTGGCGTAGAGCGCGGCGATAACCCCGGCGAAGATCAGGATCGCGAGCGGCACGGCCAGATGATTTTCCGCCACCAGCGCCAGAGGCGCATCGCTGTCGGTGCTGGCGACGATGCCGGCGAAGGCGACGCCGAACAGGCTTTCGCCGACGATGAAGCCGGTGGCCATCAGCACGCCCATGCGTTCGGCGAATTCCGGGTTCGCCTGGCGCAGCGACCAGCGGTTGTAGAAATGTCCGATCACCGCGCCGACGGGGATCAGCAGGGTCAGCGCCATCGGCAGGTAGATGCCCATGCCGACCGCGAGCGGGGGCAGGCGCAGCTTGCCCGCCCGGCCCAGCAGTTCATCGACCAGCACCACGACCGCGCCGATCCCCGCGCCGATGCCGATCAGCCCCCAGTCGAGATCGCCGCCCAGCACGCCCTTGGCCAGCGCGGAGATGAGCGCCGCCTGCGGCGCGGGCAGCGCGTTCGGCCCGGCGCCGGGCGCGCCGGCGAAACCGAAGGCGCTGTTGAGCAGGTCGAGGACCGGCGGAATCACCAGCGCGCCGAACAATACGCCCAGGATCAGCGCGATCTGCTGCTTCCACGGAGTCGCGCCGACCAACTGGCCGGTCTTGAGGTCTTGCAGATTGTCGTTGGAGATGGTCGCGATGCCGAACACGATCGCGGTGGTGAACAGGGCATAGGCGATCAGTGCCTGCGTCTGCTGCGGGTCGTCGCCGCCCGATCCGTAGATGGCGGCCAGCATCAGCGACGCGCCCAGCACGGCGAGGATGCCGACGCCCGAAATCGGGCTGTTCGACGCGCCGATCAGGCCCGCCATATAGCCGCAGACCGACGCGATGATGATGCCCGCGACCAGCACATAGGCCAGCGTCAGGCCGATGATCGGCACCGGATTGTCGGCGATCGGGCCACCCTGGGCGAAGATCCAGAGCAGGAAGCCGATGGGGACGAGCGCGGCGAGGATCGTGCCGCCGACGATGGAGATGGGCAGGTCGCGCTCGGTCAATTCCAGCATCGCGCCATTGCCCGACCGGCGCGCGGCGTTGGCGACCAGCGCGGAGCGGATGCCGCTGACGATCGGGCCGAGGATCTTGAGCAGGGTCCAGATCGCGGCGACGCCGATCGTGCCTGCGCCGATGAAACGCGCCTTCGTGCGGAAGGTAGTGCCGACCAGATCCGCCAGGTCAGCGCCGGCGGGGACGGGGGTGGTGAGATAGGGCACGATGCCGACCCAACTGATGAGCAGGCCGATGAACATGGCGACGCCGACCGAGAGGCCGACGAGATGGCCGACGCCGATCAGCGCCATCGAAAAGCTGGTGGAAACCGACGTCGCGCCCGCGCCGAATTTGAAGAAGGTGGCGGCTTCTTCGGCCAGGATTTTCGTCTTGGCGATGATCGAGAAGCTGGCGGCGGCGATCGCGCTGGCGACGATCGCGGCGAGGCCGCGGCGGTTTTCCTCCAGCCCCTCGCGCGAACCCGCGCCGACCTTCAGCACTTCGGCGGCGGCGACGCCTTCGGGATAGGGGAGGTCGGAACCGGTGACGAGCGCGCGGCGCAGCGGCACCGAATACATGACGCCCAATATGCCGCCCAGCGCGATGGTGCAGGCCGACAGCCAGTAGGGAAAGCCCTGCCACCAGCCGATGATGACCAGGCCCGGCAGCACGAAGATGATCGCCGAGAGGGTGCCCGCGGCGGACGCGATCGTCTGGACGATGTTGTTTTCCAGGATCGTGCCGGTCGAAAACAGCCGCAGCACCGCCATGGAGATGACGGCCGCGGGGATGGAGGTAGCGAAGGTCAGGCCGATTTTGAGGCCGAGATACACATTTGCCGCGGTGAAGATGAGGGTGATGAGCGCGCCGAGAATGACCCCGCGCAGCGTCAGTTCGGCCATCGCGCCGGTTGGCGCTCCCCGGCCCTTGGCTTCCATTGTCACCCGTCGTCCCCTTGGCTTGGCGCTTATATAGTGGCTGGTAATAATGTTGCTTGGCTGTGGATCAATCAGAAAGTGCGATCAGGATGCGTTTGGACGCGCGCCGGTTGTGGGGGCGGCATGATCGAGCCAGTCGTCCACCAGCCCTGTCCAGCGCTGATAGCCGCGCGCGTTCATGTGCAGTCCGTCGGGGCGGAAGAGCGAGGCGTCGGGCAGGCCATCGCGCGCCAGCAGCACGGCGCCGACGTCGATATAGGAGAAGCCGTCGCGCTTGGCGCGCGCGGCGATGGCGGCGTTGACCTGCGCCATCTTTGGCCAGAGCGTCCAGCGGATCGGGCTGGGCTTGAGCGAGAGCCAGGCGATGGCTGCGCGCGGATAATCCGCGCGCAGCCGCTTGAGCAGAGCGAGGATGTCGCGCGACACGGCATCCGGCGTCGCACCGGCGGCCAAGTCGTTCTCCCCCACATAAACGACCACCGAGCGGGGCGGGACAGGCGGCAGCAGCCGCCTGTAATAATGGAGGACATGGGCGGTGGTCGCGCCGCCGAAGCCGCGATTGACGGTGTCGATATCGGCGAAGCTGCCCGCTATGTCCCACAGCCGGATGCTGGAACTGCCCAGAAACAGGGTGGCGTCGCGCACAGGCGTACTGGCGCTGTTGGCTTTGGCGAAAGCCTCCACCTCGTTGGAGAAGGGGAAGGTCGGGTCGGCATTGGGAACGGGGGCAGGGCGAGCAGGCGGCGGCGCGGCGATGGCGGGGACCGCCAGCGCGCAGGCGAGCAATGCCGGCAGCGCCGTCCGGCGCAGGCCCGCGCCCTTAATGGCGGTGGAGCGGGCGCAGGCGATATTTGCCGTCCGCATAGGGGCCGAACATGCCGGTGATGGCGGGATGATCGACCGGCTCGTCGCTGTCGTCGGTGACCAGATTTTGCTGGCTGACATAGGCGACATAGCTGGATTCGCCATTTTCGGCGAGCAGATGATAGAAGGGCTGGTCCTTGTCGGGCCGCGCGGTTTCGGGAATCGCCTCATACCATTCCTCGCTATTGGCGAAGACCGGATCGATATCGAACACGACGCCGCGAAAGCCGAACAGGCGATGCTTGACGACATCGCCGATATTGAAGCGGGCATGGACGATCGGCGGGGCGATGACGCCGGCGCCGAAAATCTGAATCGTGTCTTTCATCCCCCCAATTTAGGATGCTGCTGCGCGGACACAAGAAAAATACCGGAAAGGCCGCTTGGCAAGTATGATTTCATTCGCTAATGGCCGCCCCTCGACCGGGACGGCGCAGGCTGGACCTTCTGCGGAGAGGTGGCAGAGTGGTCGAATGCACCGCACTCGAAATGCGGCGTGCCCGAGAGGGTACCGTGGGTTCGAATCCCACCCTCTCCGCCACTTTGGAACCCCTCTGGGCACGCCAGCCACCGCCGATTGCCGCACTTGGCCAGCAATAAGCGTCCTTAGCAGCTCCGTCTTCGATCCCATGATGCGAATTGCGTCGTCGGCGACCTCGACACGCTGCGCCAGTGAGCGCAGATGATCCCGCCGATAGCCGCCCTCGCTGCCCCGGATGCGTTCGCGTGCGCGACGCGCAAATCCCCGGATCATGGTCGGGGTGATGGCGCTGTGGCCGGGGCTGTCGAGCAAGGCTTGCGCCCGGTCGGCGTCGGCCCTGGCCTGATCGCGGATGACCTTGAGGCCGGCGATGCGTTCCTTGAGCGCCGGGTCGTCAAGATCGGCGACGCCCGCCTCGATGGCGTCGTAGAGGCGCTTGAGGCGCAATTCCGATTCGGTCGCGCGCCGCTCCAGTTCGGCGATGTGGTGCCGGCGACGCTCGGCCTGATCGTCGCGACGGCCGAGCACGGTGCCAAGCAAGTCCTCCAGCCGGTCGGCATCGAGCAAGCGTTCCTCGATATGCCCGACCACCATTCGGTCGAGCTTATCCATCGGGATCGCGCGGCCCTTGCAGCCGGTTTCGCCCTGACGCGCCTTGATCGAGCACGCATAGTAGCGATAGCGGCCACCCTTGCCGGTGCGAATGGTCATCGCGCCTCCGCAATTGCCGCAATAGCAGATGCCGGTTAGCAGCGTCGGCCCGATCACGACGCGCGCGGGCAACTCGGTCTTGGGATTCCGGGCCTGCAAAAGCTTCTGCACCGCGTCGAACGTCTCCCGCTCGATAAGCGCCGGCACCTGAACGGTGATAACCTCGTCTTCGGGCTTCACCTCTCCCTTGTTGGAGCGGCGATTGAACCGATGCTCGCCGATATAGGTGCGCCGGGTCAGGATGCGGTGAACCTGACCGATGCCCCAGCGCCCGCCGTCGCGCGTGAAGATGCCCTTGCCATTGAGATACTTGACGATGGCCTTCACGCCCATCTGGCCGGATGAACCTTCACCCTCCAGCGCAAGGCGATAGATGAGCCGGATCGTCTCGGCGTGCAGCGGGTCGATTTCCAGCTTCTTCTTGACCTTCGCGCCGCGCTGCTCGGCCGCGACGACGCGGTAGCCGATGGGCGGCAGCGAGCCGTTCCAGAAGCCTTGCCGGGCGTTCTCCTTCAAGGCGCGCAGGACGTGCTTGGCGTTCTCCTTGGACTGGTATTCGTCGAATAGCGACATGATCCGCCGCATCATGTCGTGGATCGGATCATCGCCAAGCTCCTGCGTGATCGAAACCAGCTTCACGCCGTTCTTCGCCAGCTTGCGGTAATAGAACTCCATTTCAAATTCGTCGCGGAAGAAGCGTGAGAAGCTGTGAACCACGACGACATCGAACGATGCCGGCTTGGCGGTGGCAGCCTCTATCATCCGCTGGAACTCCGGGCGGCGGTCGTTGGTCGCGCTGTTGCCCGGCTCCACGAATGTTTCGACAAGCTGATAGCCGCGCGCCTCGCAATAGGCTTCGCCCTGGCGCTTCTGGTCGGGGATCGACACGTCATGCTCGGCCTGCCGAGTGGTGGAGACGCGCAGATAGAGGGCGGCGCGCAGCGTGACGTTGGGATTGTGGACGGTGGGACTATGGACGTTCATTGCCGGCCTCCTGCCGCCTTGCGCGGCCCTGCGCGCTCGGTCAGCGGCAGGTCTAGTTCTACTCGGTCGTGGATGACCCTGGGCGTGAGCTTGCGGCCTTCGCCCTTCTCCATGCGGACAAGGCCGTAACTGGCCATCCGTTTCAGAGTGCGGGACAGGTTGGACTTGGCCCGGCCGGTGATCTCGGCCAGTTCCTCCAGCGAACCCGGCGCTTGCTGGTCGATGACGCGCAGCAATTCGCGATTGCCCGCCGACAGCACCTTGGCGAAGGATTCCATGGATGTGAACCACACCTTCGGATCGCCGGGCGCGGGCTTTTCCTCGCCCTTGGCAATCCGCATGGTGCGGGCCTTCATTTCGTCGTAGCCGGCAATCCCGACTTTCAATGTGGTCATGTTACGCCTCGCTCCTTCAAAACCGCGTCCACCGCCTGCCAGAAGTCGGCCAGCAGCGTGGCCGCATCCTCGTAGGCGTAGGGCTTCACGGTCTGGAGGCGGTGCCGATGGTCCATCGGATCGCCGCGCCTGCCTCGGCCGACTGGATGGGCGTTGTCGAAGCCGACCAACCGTTCGCCCGAAGGCCCGTGAAGCGTGAGCGAGTAATCGAGGCCGTGCGGCTTCTCCGGCGATGCCGGAACGCGGGTGACGATGAACTTCACCCAATGGCCGCCCTCGGGATCGACAACGAGCACCTGGCCGTCGAGGTCCAGAAGCGTGTCGAGGTTCGGATCACGATCCTCGCTCATGGCTTTTTGTTATCAGATGAAGATAACTTAGTCAAGCCCGGCACGGTTGGAAGTGGGCCGAACATCTCGTCGAAGACATCGGCAAACCATCGCTCGAACACCTGAATCTCTGCCTCGGTGATCGGCACTTTCTCCGGCCAGTCGTCGATGACGGGCAGCTTCTCCACGTCGAAGGCATCGGGCGGGCTTCCGCGCGGCGGGCTGATGCGCGGCGCGGGATCGTCGTCATAGTCGTAAAGGTCATCGGGAAGCGTCTGCGGAGCCGGCTGTCGTGGGCGGCCCCTTTGGGTATGGCGGCGTCTCGCGCACATGGAATCCTCCGTGGTTCGTTGCTGGATTCCGGGTGGCTGGAAGCCCCGGAATTAGGCGAAGCATGGAGGGGGATCGGCGGCCTGTAGCGTGCCGCATTTGCGCTCACGCGCTGGCGGCACCCCTGCTGTCGGGTGCCGCCAACTAGGTTAGCTGGCCGCGCGGCGGGCCTTCTGAAACTCTCGATCCGTGGCGAGGAAGCGTTCCAGCATCGGCACAATTAGCTTTTCCGGCTCTATCGGCGGCTGTCCTGCCCCTGCCAACAAGCGTCCATAAAGTTGCAAATCTCGAAAGAGTGTCGCGGGCAATTCGCGTGACACCTTAACGGGCTTGTCGTCGGGCAACGTGCCGAGTTTCAGCTTGCTCATGGTCAACCTCTGTATGGTTCGAGCACAAGGTCGCGGGTGACGATCACGCGGACGGGGAAGCCCGGCCTGATCGTGAGCGTCGGCGCAACCTGCAACTGGCGGCGGATGATCTGCTGGCCGGCGTCGTTGATGGTGTCCTGCGCCCCGTCGCGGATGGCGCGCACAAGGCGGTCCTCGTCGCTGACGGCCAGCTCCGTGCCGACCGCAAGTAACGTCGAAAGGCCGGCGGCCTTCGCCAAATCCCACCAATGATAATCGACGCCATCCTCAAGACCGGCGTAGCCCTGGCTATCCGCGCCCGGCTGGCGCTCCAGAACGATAGAGCGGCCATTGGGGAGGATCAGCCGATTCCAGACGAGCAGCACACGGCGCTGGCCGAACTGAACGCTATTGTCATACTGCCCGATGATCCGCGTCCCCTGCGGGATCAGGAGCAGGCTGCCGGTCGGGCTGTCATAGATGTGCTGCGTCACCTGGGCGGTGATCTGGCCCGGAAGATCGGAACGGATGCCGGTGATGAGCGCGGCCGGGATCACGGCCCCGGCCTGGAGCACGAAGGGCGAGGCTGGAGCCATGACGCGATCCGACGACGTGGTGCGGCGATCGACGGGTGCATTGAGGAACGCAAGCTGCTTGTCCTGCGCGGTCTGCTGGCCGGGTTGCCCTGTCAAGCCGGCAAGGTCGAGGCCGGGAAGTCCCGGCGTGGTCGCGCCGCCCGGCGTTGCGGCCGGGCTGCCGGTGCGGGCCTCGGTCTGGAAGAACACGCGGCTGACGCGCGCGGCTTCTTCCTCGGCAAGCCGGCGTTCCTCGGCGCGATCCACGGGCGGCGTGGTGATCGTCGGCGGCACGACGGGCTGGCCCCTGTTCTGCGCATCCAAGATGGGTCTGCCGAGGTCGCCCGGCAGCGGCGGCCCCAGGACCGGGCCGGTATAGTCGCGCGGCAGGCCGGCAAGCCCATCGGCAGGCTGGCGGTTGTTGGTGGAAAACAGTTCTTCGCCGCCCGTGCCGCCGTCGCGGGTCTGGAGCGCGTAGATCAGCGCGCCGCCGACGCCGACCAGCGCGACGGCCGCCACGCTGGCGAGCACCTTGCGGGACAGGCGGGTGACGCGCGGGGCTTCCGCGCGAAGCCGCATCGGCGTGGCGGTATTGGTGTCATTCTCACTCATGACGATGGCCTCCCGTCTGTGCGGACAATCCTGACGGTCTGTTGGCGGTCGCCGCTGCCAAGGCGCAGCTCGGCCGCGCCGAACAGGCGGTCCACGATCAGGATGTGTTGATGGATGCGGCTGTTGACGATCTGCGCCTCGCCGTCCGCGCCGAGCACGAAGATCGGCGGCATTTCGCCTTGAACGATGCCGCGCGGAAACTCGACATAGACGCGCCTGCCGTCGTCATAGACGGCGACGGGCTTCCAAGCTGGATTGTCGCCTGTCAGTCCATAGCGATAGTTGCGCGCGGCGACGGCCGGGATGACCGGCGTGGCCGGCACCGCCTGCCGCTGCCCGGCCGGCTGCTGCGGATAGGCCCAAGCGACGGCGGGCATATAGGGCTTCTCGCCCGAGCGCAGCTCGAGCATGTAAACGCGCCGGTCGGTCGTCACGACAAGGTTCGTGGTGATGTCCGGCCGGCTTGGCTTCACGAGGATATGGACTCGGCGCGTGACGCCCGAACCGGATTCCGTATCGCCGATAATCCAGCGTGCCGTGTCGCCGGCCGCTATCGGCCCTGCGCCGGTCAGGCTTTCGCCTGGCTCCAGGGCGATGTTCGTGATCTGGCCCGGCGCGGCATAGACCTGATAGAGCGCGCCGTCGCTCCACGGGTAAATCTGGATGGAGTTGTAATAGCCCTCGCGGCGCGGCTGCACGCGGGCGGCGGCATTGGCGTTCTCGACGCGCGCGGTCGGTGTGCCGGCGGCGGTGCCGCCGCGTGCGACGGTCCAGGCGGGCGGGATATGGATCGGCCGCGGCCGGTCGTCGGTGACGGCCGCGGGGACGGCCGGCAACGGCGGCACGCTCGCATCGTAGCTGATCTGCGGCGGTTTGTAGGTCGCGCAGCCGGCAAGCATGGTTGCGGAAAGCAGGACGGCGGGAATCGCCGGGGTGCGGATGATCGTCCTCATTGGCTCATCTCCCGCGACCACGAAATTGCATTGACGTAGATTCCCAACGGATTGGCGCGCAGCCGTTCGGTATCGCGCGGCGGCTGGATTGCGATGGTCAGGATCGCGGTCCATCGCTCGGTTGTTGAAAGCTGGCCGGATTCGTAGTGGCGTTCGGTCCAAGCGACGCGGAAGCTATCCGGCGAGGCGCGGATGACGCTCGACACCTCGACCGCGACTTGTTGCTTTCCGACCTTGGTGAAGGGGTCGTTGGCGCGCGCATAGTCGTTGAGCGCCGCCGCGCCCCTGTCAGTCGTCCACTCGTATGCGCGTAGCCAGTTCTGGCGGACGATGATGGGATCGGCGGGGATACTCCTGACCTGTTCGATAAAGCGCCCCAGGTGCCATGCCACTTGCGGATCGGTCGGGCGGAAGTCGGCTGTGGCGGGCGCGACGGCCTGCGCCTGGCCGAGCCGATCAACTTGGACTACCCAGGGCACGACGGTCCCGCGCGCCGATTGCCAGACAAGCGCGGCGGCGAAGCCGGCCGAAAGGATCAGGCTGCCGAACGCCATGTAGCGCCAGTTCTTCGCCTGCACGCGGGCCGAGCCTATGCGCTCATCCCAAACCTGCGCGGCGCGCTGATAAGGCGTTTCGGGTTGTGGGGTCTTGCCGTAATGCACGGCGGGTCGCTTGAAGATGCTCATGTGCGGTCGCTTTCAGAGAGGTTGACGGAAGAACCAGAGGCGTGGCTGTCGCCAGAGCGGACGGCGTGCGCGGCCGTCTGGACGGCATGGCCGGTGTGGCCGGATTGGCGCATCCGCTGCGCCCAACCGGGCGATGTGCCAGCGGCCGGCGCGGATGCGGACGTGCTGCCGGCCGATCCCATGGAGGATGTGCCGCCGGTCGCGCCGAACCCGGCTTTCACGCCATCGGAAAAGCTGGATTTGACGCTTGCCGCCGCCCGGCGCAGCGGCGATGTGGCTGTGCTGCCTACGGCGCGCGCCACGCCGCCCAGGCCGGACGCCACGCCCGCCGCGCCGGACTGGCCGAGCGAGCCAAGGCTATAGGCGGCGGATGCAGCGCCGGCTGCGGTCGCGCCTCCGCGCACGGCGGCAGCGCCTCCCTTTGCGGCAAGCCCGGCTGCACCGCCTGCGGCTAGCGCCGCGCCACCAACGGCAAGGCCGGTGCCGACCGCCGCGCCCGCGCCGAGCTGCGGGCCGCCGCTAACAAGGCCGGAAGCGATGCCGGGGCCGAAGATGCCCAGCCCGACGAGCGAAAGCGCCGCGAGCACGATGGCCATGGCGTCGTCGATGCTAGGAGTCTGGCCGCCGAAGCCTTGCGTGAATTGCGAAAACAGCGTCGAGCCGATGCCGACGATGACGGCGAGCACCAGCACTTTGATGCCGCTGGAAATCACATTGCCAAGCACGCGCTCGGCCATGAAGGCGGTCTTGCCGAACAGGCCGAACGGGATCAGCACGAAGCCTGCCAACGTGCTCAATTTGAACTCGATCAGCGTCACGAAAAGCTGGATCGCCAAAATGAAGAAGGCGAGGATGACGAGCGCCCAGGCGAACAGCAGGCACGCGATCTGAATGAAGTTCTCGAAGAACGCGATCCAGCCCATCAAGTCGGAAATGGAATCGAGCAGCGGACGCGCTGCGTCGAGGCCGGTTTGCGCCACCTTGCCGGGCCGCATCAAATCCTGCGCGGTGAAGCCCGTGCCGGATGCTTTCAGGCCCAGGCCGGCGAAACTGTCGAAGACGATCTTCGCGAGGTTGTTCCAGTTGCCGATAAGATAGGCGAAGACGCCGACGAACAGCGTCTTCTTCACCAGCCGCGCAATGATGTCGTCGTCTGCGCTCCAGCTCCAGAACAGCGCTGCGAGCGTCACGTCGATGACGATGAGCGTGGTGGCGATGAACGCCACCTCGCCACCCAACAGGCCGAAGCCGGAGTCGATGTATTGCGTGAACGTGCCGAGAAAATTGTCGATGACGCCTGCGCCGCCCATGCGTCACCGCCCTTCCGGTGCGGCCGGCGCGCGCGTCCGGCCGAGAAAGCGGTCACGGGTTTCGGCCCATACACGTAGGCATTCCGCGTCGTCGGCGGCCTGCTGGCCAAGCTGCTGGCACCGGCGCTGCCCTTCGCGCAGCGGGTCACGTTCGGGCTGGAGAAGACGCGGCGGCGATGCCGGCGCGTCTTCCTTGCGGGTCATTTCGATGGCTGTCGCCGTGATGGCGATGGCCACGAATACGATTGCGCCCAGCCGGGCCAGCATCTTGCCGTCCATGGCCGCGCCCTCAATTGCCGTTGTTGAACATTTGCGCGTTGCCGGGCTGGTAGCCGTTGCCGGGCGTGAGGAAGCGACGGCGCTGCTCGCGCCCCTGTTCGGCCGCCGCTGCGCGTTCGGCCTCGGTCAGCGCGCCCGCCCGGCCGTTGGCTGCGAGCAACGCAACAAGGTCGGAAAGCTGCTGCGACTGGAGGGCTAGAAGCTGGTTGCCGGCTTGCGTCGCCTGGAGCGCGCCGGTCGCGTTCTGGCTCTGGCCGACCAGCTCCGACATCTGCGTGCGGTTGCTGTCGATGTTGCCGACGACGCCGGCCTGAACGCGCATGGCGTCCTGCAAGCCGCCTACGGTGTTCTGCCAGCGCGTGCGAGCGTTGGCGACGAGCTGCTGATCCGTCGCCGACATCGACACGTTGCCGTATTGCTGCTGGAACGCCTGGTCGATGCGCTGCACGTCGAAGGCGATGTTCTGCGCCTGGCTCAAAAGCTGCTGCGTGCGCTGGACGTTCTGTTGAAGCTGCTGGAGCGACGAGAACGGCAGGCTCGCCAGATTGCGCGCCTGGTTCATCAACATGGTCGCCTCGTTCTGGAGCGAGGTGATCTGATGATTGATCTGCTCCAGCGTGCGCGCGGCCGTGAGGATGTTTTGCGCATAGTTCGACGGGTCGAAGACGATCCTTCCGAATTGCGCATGTGCCGGCGTTGCCAGCATGGACGAAACGGCCAGCGGGGCGGCGAGCATCGTTGCGGCCATGACGATGGCACGCGAGCGGAAAAGACGAATGGTCATGGTTGGGACTCCTTTTCGGTTTGGGGGATCAGCGTCGGGAAGTTCGGAAGAAGCTCGACGGCCCAGCCGACATCGCGGGTCGTGAGCCAAGCCGCGAGAAAGCCGTCGCGGCCGTGTTCGGCGACGATCTGCGCAATGAGCGTCTGATCGGATTTGGCGGATGCGGCGCAGAGCGCGAGGCCGATTTCGGACAGGCCCAGCTCGAACAGGCGATTGCCGCGCCGCGACTGGCAGTAGTAATCCCGCTTCGGCGTAGCGCGGGCGATCAACTCTATCTGGCGGTCATTGAGGCCGAAGCGCCGATAGATGGCGGTGATCTGCGGCTCGATGGCACGCTCGTTCGGCAAAAGCAGCCGCGTCGGGCAGCTCTCGATGATCGCAGGCGCAATGTTGCTGCCGTCGATGTCGGACAGGCTTTGCGTGGCGAAGATGACGCTGGCGTTCTTCTTGCGCAGCGTTTTAAGCCACTCGCGGAGCTGGCCGGCAAAGCCTTCATCGTCGAGCGCAAGCCAACCCTCGTCGATGATGAGCAGCGTCGGCCGCCCGTCCAACCTGTCGCCGATGCGGTGAAACAGGTAGGCCAGAACGGCGGGCGCGGCTCCCGTGCCGACAAGCCCCTCAATCTCGAACGCCTGCACGTCGGCCGAGCCGAGATGTTCGGCTTCGGCATCGAGCAGCCGGCCATAAGGACCGCCGACGCAATACGGCCGAAGGGCTTGTTTGAGGTCGTTGGATTGCAGCAGCACCGCGAGGCCGGTGATGGTGCGTTCCCCGATTGGCGCGGAGGCAAGCGAGGTCAGCGCCGTCCAGATATGTTCCTTCACCTCCGGCGTGATCGTCATGCCTTCGCGCATGAGGATGGCCACGATCCAGTCGGCCGCCCAGGCGCGTTCATAGGTGTCGTGAATGCGGGCGAGCGGCTGGAGCGATACGGAAGCGTCGGAACCTTCGGTCAGGCCGCCGCCCAGGTCGTGCCAGTCGCCGCCCATTGCGAGCGACGCGGCGCGGATGCTGCCGCCGAAATCGAAGGCGAAGACTTGGCTGCGGTCGTAGCGCCGGAACTGGAGCGCCATAAGTGCGAGCAAGACGGACTTACCCGCGCCTGTGGGGCCGACGACGAGCGTATGGCCGACATCGCCGACGTGAAGGGAAAACCGGAACGGGGTCGAGCCTTCGGTCTTTGCATAAAGCAGAGGGGGCGCACCGAAATGCTCGTCCCGTTCCGGCCCCGCCCACACCGCTGAAAGCGGGATCATGTGGGCGAGATTCAAAGTGCTGATGGGCGGCTGCCGGACGTTCGCGTAGGCGTGGCCGGGCAAGCTGCCGAGCCATGCGTCAACCGCGTTGACCGTCTCCACCATGGCGGTGAAGTCGCGGCCCTGGATGACCTTTTCGGCCAGCCGCAATTTCTCGTCGGCAATCCTGGGGTCCGCGTCCCATACGGTGATGGTGGCGGTGACGTAGGCCATGCCGGCGACATCTGCCCCAAGCTCCTGCAAGGCCATGTCGGCGTCGGCGGCCTTGTTGGCGGCGTCCGTATCGACGAGAACGGATGCCTCGTTGGTCATCACCTCTTTCAAGATCGCGGCGATGCTTTTGCGCTTCGCGAACCATTGCCGCCTGATCCTGGTGAGCAGCTTCGTCGCGTCGGTCTTGTCGAGCAGGACCGCGCGCGTGCTCCAGCGATACGGGAAGGCGAGCCGGTTCAAGTCGTCGAGCAGGCCGGGCGTTGTCGCGGTGGGAAAGCCGGTGACGGTCAGGACGCGGAGATGCTGGTCGCCAAGGCGCGGCTCCAGCCCGCCGGTCAACGGCTGGTCGGCGAGCAGCGCGTCGAGATAGATCGGCGTTTCGGGAACGCGGACGCGATGCCGGTTGGTCGAGACGGTGGAATGGAGGTAGGTCAGCGTTTCGCTGTCGTCGAGCCACCGGCAGGACGGCATGAAGCCGTCGAGCAATGCGAGCACGCGGTCGGTGCGGTCGATGAAACCGCGCAGCACTTCATAGGGATCGACGCCGGATTGCTCGCGGCCTTCATAGAGCCAGGTTTCGGCGCGGGCGGCTTCCTCGGCCGGGGGCATGTAGAGGAAGGTCAGGAAATAGCCCGACACGAAATGCGCGCCGGCTTCCTCGAAGGCGGCCTTGCGCTCGGCGTCGAGCAAGGCCGACGCCGGATCGGGAAACGTGCTGTCGGGATAGGTCGCGGCCTCGCTGCGCTGCGCCTCGACGAAAATCGCCCAGCCCGATCCGAGACGGCGGAAGGCGTTGTTGATGCGACCGGCGACGGCGACCAGCTCGGCCGCAACGGCGGAATCCAAATCGGGACCGCGAAACCTGGCCGTGCGCTGGAACGAGCCGTCCTTGTTCAAGACGACGCCAGAGCCGACCAGCGCGGCCCAGGGCAGAAAGTCGGCAAGGCGACTGGCGGTGCGGCGATATTCGGCGAGGTTCATCATGGCCACGCCCTCACGCTGCAAGGTTTGCGGGGATGCGCAGATGCCGCCGCCCCACCTCGACAAAGAGCGGGTCGCGCTTCGCCGCCCATACGGCCGCGAAATGGCCGATGGCCCATATGGCGAGGCCCACAAGCCAGAGGCGCAGGCCAAGGCCCACGGCCCCGGCGAGCGTGCCGTTCATGATGGCGATGGAGCGCGGTGCGCCGCCGAGCATGATGTGCTCGGTCAGCGCCCGATGGACCGGGACCGAAAATCCCGGCACCGCGTCGAGTTGTTCGAGGACGGCGGCCATCAAACGAGCGCCCCGCCGCCGAACGAGAAGAACGACAGGAAGAAGCTCGATGCCGCGAACGCGATGGACAGACCGAATACGATCTGGATCAGGCGACGGAAGCCGCCGCTGGTATCGCCGAACGCGAGGGTCAGGCCGGTTGCGATGATGATGATAACGGCCACCACCTTGGCAACCGGCCCTTCGATGGATTGAAGGACTTGTTGAAGCGGTTGCTCCCACGGCATTGACGAGCCGGACGCATGAGCGGCCGGGGCGAGGATGATGCTGATGGAAACAGCGGCGGTTGCGGTCGCCATGGTGCGGTAGCCGCGCGAAAGCGTGCGGATCATTTGGGTTCTCCTGTGCTGTTGGGGATTGCGGGGGTGATGCGGTAATCGCCGTCCGACCCCAGCCCTTCGACGCGGGCGAGTTCGGCCAGCCGGCGCGCGGAACCGCGCCCGGAAAGGACGGCAACAAGGTCGATGGTTTCCGCGATCAGGGCGCGCGGGACCGTGACGACAGCCTCTTGAATGAGCTGTTCAAGGCGACGGAGCGCGCCGATGCCGGTGCCGGCATGGATGGTGCCGATGCCGCCCGGATGGCCCGTGCCCCACGCTTTCAGGAGGTCGAGGGCTTCCGCGCCGCGCACCTCGCCGATGGGGATGCGGTCGGGGCGCAGGCGAAGCGAGGACCGCACAAGATCGGATAGCGTCGCCACGCCGTCTTTCGTCCGCATGGCGACAAGGTTGGGCGCGGCGCATTGCAGCTCGCGCGTATCCTCGATGATGACGACGCGATCCGCGCCCTTCGCCACCTCGGCGAGCAGCGCGTTGGTCAGCGTGGTCTTGCCGGTGGAGGTGCCGCCCGCCACCAATACATTGGCGCGGGATGCGACCGCCTCGCGCAACGTCACGGCCTGGTCGGCGGACATGATGCCGGCCGCCACATAGTCGTCGAGGCTGAACACCGCGACGGCGGGCTTCCTGATCGCAAATGCCGGTGCAGCGACGACGGGCGGCAAAAGTCCCTCGAACCGCTCGCCGGTTTCGGGAAGCTCTGCCGAGACGCGCGGGGATCGCGCGTGAACCTCTGCGCCGACGTGGTGAGCGACAAGACGGACGATGCGTTCGCCATCGGCCGGCGACATCGTTTCGCCCGTGTCGGCCAGCCCTTCGGAAAGTCGGTCGATCCAGATTCGCCCGTCTGGATTCAGCATGACCTCAACCACGGCCGGGTCTTCCAGAAACCGGGCGATGGCCGCGCCGAGCGCGGTGCGCAACATGCGCGCGCCGCGCTGTATCGCTTCCGGCTTATGGTGTGTGGATGTCATATCGGCCCCGATTCCTGACGGGGCGCGACAGACCGTCCCCGCAACGGGGTCGATTAAAGGAGCCTGAAATCAGGCTGATTCAACAAGTATCGAAGAGGATGCGGTGATCGGCGGCTATCGGCGGCGAATAGGACGGGTTGGAAATTCAGGTTACGCTGCCATCGGCCTCGAACTGATCTTGCGATGGACTATCGGGAAGCGAATCGACATCGCGCGACAACTCTTTGAGGAACCTGTCGCCGGTCGCAAGACGCCGGCCGAGCGTCTGCATGAAACCCTCGAACCGTTCGGCACCTTTCGCGCGGGCGGCGGCCTGCGCGCTCTCCGGCAGCGGCGGCGTGGCGGAAAGCCAGATGTTGACGAACAGCGAGACGGTTTCGCCGAGCACGGCAAGATCCTCGTCGAGCGCGTGGATCTCGCGGCCGAGCTTGTCGAGGCGGCGCGACATGGCCGCCTCCAGCCGATCCGAACTGTCGCCGGACAGGAAGGAAGCGACGGCTGCCTCGACGATGGCGGATTTCGACACTTGGCGGCGCAGCGCCAGCGCCTCGACCTGGGCGAGCAAGTCCGGGGCGAAATAGACGTTCATGCGGGTTCGGGTGGTCATGGGCGTATCCTCAAAGCTCGATGCCGTCGCCGGGGTCCAGCGACGCTTGCCGCGCGACCATCCGCATACGCTGGCGCAGCGCGCGGGCTTTGGCGGCGTCAACGTCCGGTTCATCGTCCAGAATGTCGAACTCCTGTTCGGGCGGACGTGGCGGCGAGATGATTTCCTCATGCTCCGGCAATTCCGGCTCGCGGCGGATACCGGCATTGGCCGGATCGCCTTCGGTCCCGCCGGCCGTGGCCGGGGCCGCTGCTTTCGTCGCCGCGACGATGCGGCTCGACCAATCGTCGGATGACGGGTTCGCGGCGGCGGGATCGGCTGCCGGATCGGGCGGGGTCAGGATGCGTTCCATGAACCGCGCATCCTCGAAATAGCGAGCCTTGGTCGCGCGGATGGGCGGCGTGCCGGCGACCATCACGATTTCATCGGATGGCGGGAGCTGCATCACCTCGCCCGGCGTGAGCAGCGGCCGCGCTGTCTCCTGCCGTGACACCATGAGATGCCCCAGCCATGGCGCTAATCTGTGTCCTGCGTAGTTGGTAGAGTCGCGCAACTCGGTCGCGGTGCCAAGCGCATCGCTGATCCGTTTCGCGGTCCGCTCGTCGTTCGTGGCGAAGGCGACGCGGACGTGGCAATTATCCAATACGCTGTTGTTCGCCCCGTAAGCCTTTTCGATCTGATTGAGGCTCTGCGCGATCAGGAAGGATTTGAGGCCATATCCGGCCATGAAGGCGAGCGCGGATTCAAAGAAATCGAGCCGGCCGAGCGCAGGAAACTCGTCGAGCATCAACAGCAGTCGATGCCGCTTGCCGGACGTGTGCAATTCCTCCGTCAACCGCCTGCCGATCTGATTGAGGATCAGGCGAATGAGCGGCTTGGTGCGGTTGATGTCGGACGGCGGCACGACAAGGTAGAGGCTGACCGGCTTCCTGCTGCCGACAAGATCGGCAATGCGCCAGTCGCACCGCGCCGTGACGCGCGCCACGACGGGATCGCGATACAAACCCAGGAACGACATGGCGGTGGACAACACGCCGCTGCGCTCGTTCTCGCTCTTGTTCAACAGCTCGCGGGCCGATGACGCGATGACGGGATGAACGCCGGCTTCGCCCAGGTGCGGCGTGTCCATCATCGCGCGCAAGGTCGCCTCGACGGGGCGCTTCGGATCGGAAAGGAAGCTGGCGACGCCGGCCAGCGTCTTGTCGGGTTCGGCATAGAGGACGTGCAGGATTGCGCCGACAAGCAGGCTGTGGCTCGTCTTCTCCCAATGGTTTCTTCGATCCAAGCTCCCTTCGGGATCGACGAGAATATCCGCGATGTTCTGCACGTCGCGGACTTCCCATTCGCCCTGGCGCACCTCCAGTAGCGGGTTGTAGGCCGACGATCTGGCGTTCGTGGGATCGAACAGCAGAACGCGGCCGTGCTTCGCGCGGAAGCCGGCGGTCAGCGTCCAGTTCTCCCCTTTTATATCGTGGACGATGCAGCTTCCCGGCCAGGTTAGCAGCGTCGGCACCACGAGGCCGACGCCTTTGCCTGACCGCGTAGGTGCGAAGCAAAGCACATGCTCCGGCCCATCATGGCGCAGATAGTCGCGTTCGCGCCGGCCGAGCACGACGCCATCGGGGCCGAGCAATCCGGCCGTGCGGATTTCCTTGTCCTCGGCCCATCGTGCCGATCCATAGGTGGCGACGTTGCGCGCCTCCCGCGCCCGGATGATCGACATCATGATTGCGGCGGCGATGGCCATAAGCCCGCCCGACGCTGCGATGACGCCACCCTCGACGAAGATCGAAGGCGCATAGGCGTCGAAGGCATACCACCACCAGAACAGCGCGGGTGGGTAGTAGATCGGCCAGCCAGCCAGCTCGAACCATGGATTGCCGAGCTGCGCCTGAAAGCCGAGACGCCATGCGGTCCATTGCGTCGCCGCCCAAGTCATCACCAGAACGATGGTGAAGACGACGGCGATCTGACCCCAAAGGATTCGGCCTCCGCGCATACGGGCTCCAGTCGGAAAAAGAGACGGAGCCGATCAGAGAGTAGGCAATTATGGGACAGGCAACAGGAAAGGTAGAGCGGGAGGGCTGTCGGATACTATCGGCGGCAAATAGGACGGGTTGCGTCCACTCATTTATCTGCGCGGATGTCTGTCGCGGGAAGACCGTAACGAATCGCGGACGAGACTCAATCCGCCGGGATAGTTCGCCCCATTTCTCTTGCGAGGGTGAGCAAATTGCGAAGTGCCGCGCTACAGTTGAATGGCGACCAGACGGCCGAGAAAGGAACCGGCTCCGGTTCGTCCGCGACCGGAAGGAAAGTAACGTCGGAAGTTCGTAGCAGCGACGTAGCCGCGCCGACGATGGTGACGCCGAAGCCCTGTCCGACCATGGAAAGCAGCGTGCCGCGCTCGACATCGAAGCGTTGGATAGATGATGCCGGCCAGCGTCCGGCAAGGCGCAGCACGATATGGTCATGGACTTGTGGGCCGGTGCCGCCGTGCCGGGCAAGGAACGTCTCGCCCGCTAGATCGGCCCAGGTGACGGCGGCTTGCTTGGCGAGCCGATGCCTATCCGGCAGCGCGGCGACCAGCGGTTCGGTCCATATCCGCCGCGTGTGGCAGTCGGGTAGCTCGGGCGTGCCTGCCATGAATACGATGTCCAGACGGTCGGCGCGCAATTGCATAACCGCATCGCGTGCTGTGCCTTCCGTGATCTCGACTTCGATGCCGGGATAGTCTTCGCGATACTGTCCGATCAGTCCTGCGAGGAAGCTGCGAGGGATCAGGGCATGGACGCCGATGCGCAGGCGTCCGCACTCTCCTGACGCCGCCATGCCGGCGGTCTTCACGGCATGGTCGAGTTGATCGACGCCGGCCGCAACATGCTCGACGAACTGGCGACCGGCCTCTGTCAGCCGGACGCCTCGCGCATGGCGCTCGAACAGCAAAACGCCAAGGTCTTGCTCCAGCGTCTTCACGCGAGCACTGACGCTCGACAGGCTGACGCCGAGTGCGTTCGCAGCGTGCCGGAAGTTCAGATATTCGGCGACGGCGAGCGTTTGAATGAGGGACGCGAGGGGAATGCGTGAACCCAACGAGGTCGGCACTCCCCATTTGCGGTCGATCATGGGTGTTGAACGCCGCCGCCGCACCGTTTCACCTGTGCTCGGTCAATCGACGGCGACCGTCGCGCCGGATACCGGGAACATTGTGAATGTCTGACCGGAAAATCAGCGGCAGACCGATCATGAGACGGCGGCCTCCCATCCGCCCCCTAGTGCCTTGTAGAGAGCGACAACGGCCATCAGTTCACCGACGCGAGCATCAAGACTCGCACGCTCCGCAGCGCTGTATGCGGATTGCGCGTCCAGCAATATCGTTAGGTCGTCCTCGCCAGCCTGGTAGCGCTGGCGGGCAAGATCGACCGCAGCGGCCGCCTGCGTTGTCGCCCCCTCCGCTTTCCGGCGCATGATCTGTGCGGCGGCATATCGGTTAAGCGCCGTCTCACTGTCAGTAAGCGCGCCCGTTACGCTCCGCTCGTAGCGGATCATGGCTGCATCGGCTCGGGCATCCGCCGCCCGAATCTGCGCTCGGATGCGCCCCATGGAGAATATGGGCCAATGGAAGCTCGGCCCAACTTGCAATCGTGTGCTCGCCCCCGATGCCAGATCGCCCGCGCTCTGAGCTTGCTGACCAATCGACCCAATGAGCGATAGTCGCGGAAAGAGGTCAGCCGTGGCCACGCCAACGTCAGCGGTGAAAGCCGCCAATTCGCGCTCTGCCTGACGTATATCCGGGCGTCGCCTTAACAGTTCGGATGGAAGCCCAGCCGTAATCTGCGATGGAGCAACCGGAAGCGACCCAGGGCTCAACAACCGAAGTGAAGTGGCCCCCGGTGCTTGGCCAGTTAGCAAGGATAAGCGATAGGCTGCCGCGCGCGCGTCGGCCTCAATCCCATCAAGGCTTACGCTGGCTGCCCGAGCCTGTGTGTCGGCACGAGCAAAGTCGAAGCGCGACGCCTCGCCGGACCTAAACCGCCTTTCGACCAGGCTGGCGATGGCCTGCTGTGCGTTGGCGTCTGCGCGAGCAACCAACAGCCTAGTTTGGGAGCCGCGTAGATCGACGTAGCTTCGGACAGCCTCTGCGATCACCTGTAAGATGACATTGCGCCGGGCTTCCTGCATTGCCTCTGCACGGGCGTCCGCCGCTTCGATGCTACGCCGTGTTCGGCCCCATAGGTCGATTTCCCACGACGCATCGAATCCGAAATCGAAAAGGGAAAATTGAGGATCGAACCCCGGAACATTGGCAACCGGCAATTGACCGTTTTCGCTGACGCGGTTCGCCGTGGCCGCGCCGGATAGTGCTGCATCTGGACCAGCGCGACCGCGTGCGGCGTCGCGTAGCGCCCGCGCTTCGCGTAGGCGCGCTTCCGCCTCCCGAACGTCGTGGTTGCTGGTTACAGCCAATTCCACAAGTTCAACGAGCTGTGAATCATTGAGCGAGCGCCACCAATCTTCATCAATCGGATGTGGATTGGCAGCGGAAATCCAGCCGGGCGCCACCGCCGGGCTGGATTCGACATAGCTTGGTCCGACCGTGCAGGCCGCAACGCTAAGAGAAGCTAGTAGTGCCGGGAACGGGGGATGACGCATGGGCTACTCCATCCGAGCGCGGAAAAGAATTGCCGAAACGGTCAGCGTGACGGACGCGATAGCCGCCAGCGGCCATGTGTTCGCGAGAATGACCGCCGCCGGCATGTCTTTCAGGAAGACGCCTTCGGAGACGACGAGGAAATGCCGACAGGGATTGGCGAAAGCGATCACCTGTAGCCAGCCGGGCATGTTATCGACTGGAGTGGCGAAGCCGGACAGCAGGATTAGCGGCACCGTCACCAGAAACATGCCGAGAAAGGCTTGTTGCTGGGTTTGCGACAACGTGGATACCAGCATTCCGACGCCGATCAGCGACACTACATAGAAGAACAGAGAGAAGTAGAACGACGCCACGGAGCCGGTAAGCGGCACTCCGAAGACCGTGGGGATAAGGATCACATAGAGCGTGGCATTGAAGAATCCGATCAGCAAAGGCGGTGCCATCTTGCCAATGAGGATTTCGTGGACCCTCAACGGCGAAACCATAAGCTGATCGAAGGTGCCTAGCTCCCGCTCGCGGGCAACGGATTGAGCCGTAATCGACAAGGTGCCGGTTGCGCCCAGGGTCACAAGCAACGCCGGCATCACGAACCAAAGGTATATCAGCGCGGGATTGAACCAGTTGGTGACGACGGTTCGGGTAGTGGACTGCCCTGGAGTTGCGGCGGGGCGCGCTTCGGCTGCGACCTGGCCAATGATCTGTTGCAGGTATGAGGAAACGATCTGCGATGCGTTCGAGCGTCGCCCGTCTAGGACGATCTGAACCTCGCCAATCTGCCCGCCCTCGATAGCCGCGCTGAATCGCGAATCGAAACTGAGAACGGCGATGACCTGCTGATTGTTGATTGCCTCCCGCATGTCGTCGGGCGAGGCGAGCGGCACCATGCGGCCGACGTTGGGGCTGCCTGCCACCCGCGAAACAATTTCATGGCTCCAGATGCCGGAATCGCGGTCGAGCACGCCAACGTCGAAGTTGCGCACTTCCAGCGTCGCCGCGAATCCGAACAGGACGAGTTGAAGTAACGGAGGCGCAATAAGGGTGATGCGAGCCCTGGGGTCGCGAAAGACCGCCCATAGCTCTTTCACGATGATCGCAGATAGTCGCGCGAAGCTGGCGGAACTCATCATGCGATCCTCCGGCGCGTCACTCGGAAGGCGAGGCCGAAGAACAGGAGGCCGAAACCCAGCATCGCCAGGATGCTGCGAACGAACATCGGCCAAAGATCGCCCACCACGAAAACGCTGGTCAGGGGCGGGATGAAGTAGCGGGCTGGAACCGCATAGGTCATCCCCTGAATGAATTTCGGCATCGAGCCGATCTCGAACAGAAATCCAGACAGCAGCAGGCCCGGCATAAATGCCGTTAGCAACGCAACCTGGCTGGCCACGAACTGATTCTTCGTCGCCGCCGAAATCAGCAAGCCTTGGCCCAATGCTGGCATGAGGAAGGCCGCGCCAACCGCATACAGCGCGAGGATCGACCCTCTAAAGGGCACGCCGAACAGGAAGACGGCGACGATGACGCAGAGCGTCATCGAACCGAGCCCGAGCACGAAATAGGGAATGATTTTCGTGGCCAGGAACTCGCCCATGCTGACGGGCGTAGCCATCAACGCTTCGAGCGTGCCGCGCTCCCATTCCCGCGCGACGACGAGCGCGGTCAGAAGCGTCCCGATCATCGTCATGACAATGCTGATCGAGCCGGGAATGAGAGCGAAGCGACTTTCGAGGCCCGGATTGAACCAGAAGCGGGGCAGCGGGGCGATTGCGGGAGCTAGTCGCACACCACGATCCAATGCACGGCCTTCCGCCCAGGTAGCCCGAACACCTTCGGCATAGGCGGCGACAAAGGATGCCGTGTTCGGCAGCGAGCCATCGGTAATCACCTGGATCGGCGCGTCGATCCCGGCTGCGACCCTCTGGCCGAAATCACTCGGAATGACCACGATGCCCCGGATATGCCCAGCGATCAGTTCATCCTTGAGCGAAGTCACGTCGCGCCGGGATTGAACCTGAAACCACCGGGATGATCGGTAGGCCCCCGCCAGGCTGGCCGCCGCTTCGCTGGAATCTTGAACCGCCAAGCCGATCCGCGTCCTCGCCGTATCGAGAGACACACCGTATCCAAACAGGAAAAGCAGGAGCAGCGGCAGCACAAAGGCAATCAGCATCGTCGAGGGGTCGCGGAGAATCTGTAGCGACTCCTTGACGAGCAGGGCCATGAAGCGTCGAGGATAGAAGCGGTCGTTCATGCGGCCTCCCGCTTTCGATCCGTTTCCTCGATCAGCGCAATAAAAGCGTCCTCCATCGTAAGGTCTGTGCCGCCACTGATTTCAGCCGCGCGGGTTTTGAGGTCTTCGGGCGTGCCTTGGGCGATTTCCTGCGCGCGATAGATCAGCGCTATGCGGTCGCAATATTCCGCTTCTTCCATAAAGTGGGTGGTGACGAGCACCGTCACGCCGCGTTGCACGAGGCCGTTGATGTGCAACCAGAACTCGCGGCGGGTGATAGGGTCCACGCCCGATGTCGGCTCATCCAAGAAAAGCACGGGCGGTTGATGGAGCACGGCGCAGGCAAGCGAGAGCCGTTGCTTGAAGCCTAGCGGCAATGTTCCGCTGTTCACCGGCAGATGACGTTCAAGCTGGAAAATGTCGATGACGCGCGCAACGGCCTCGGCCCGCTGGCGTCGGTTCAAGCCATAGGCTCCGGCGAAGAAGTCCAGATTTTGTTTGACGCTAAGATCGCCATACAAGGAAAATTTCTGCGCCATGTAGCCGAGAGACTGACGCGCCTCCGCGCTGGCGGTGCGAAGATCATGGCCGGCAACGCGGCCTTCGCCCGCTGTCGGCGTGAGAAGCCCGCAAAGCATCTTGAAGGTCGTGGATTTGCCCGCGCCGTTCGGCCCGAGAAGGCCGAATATCCGGCCTTGCGGCACGGAGAATGTGATGTCGCCTGCCGCCGTGAACGTCCCAAACACCTTGGTAAGCCCTCGCGCCTCGATGGCCGGCGCGTCGGACTTTTCGATGGGCTTGTAGCTCGCGGCGAGTTGGCTGACGCCTTTCGGTCCTCCACCAAGGATGTCAATGAACGCATCCTCAAATCGCGGCTGCACGGCTTCGATTCGGTCGCCCTGCGACATTCCGAATCGTTCTGTGGTCGGCGCAGCAGCGCCTTCGTCCATGAGGACGCGAACGGAAGCGCCCTGAATGGTGGCGTCCTTTACATCGTCGCGAAGGACAAGGCTGGCGAGTAAAGACCGCCGGCTTTCGGAAGGACCAAACAGACGATAGGTCCGACCTTCGACACGGGATGTCAGCCGCTTCGGCGGTCCACTGAACAGCAGCTTGCCTTCGTTCAGCAGGAATACCGTATCGCACTTCTCGGCTTCGTCGAGATAGGCGGTGGACCAGACGACGCCCATGCCCTCCGTCGTGAGCTGGCGGACCATCGCCCATAGTTCCCGCCTGGCCACGGGATCGACGCCAACGCCAGGCTCATCAAGCAGCAGCACGCGAGGGGGCCGCACCAGCGCGCAGGCCAGGCCCAGCTTTTGCTTCATGCCGCCCGATAGACGGCCAGCCAACCGGGGGCGGAATCGCTCAAGGTCCGTGAAAGTCAGGAGTTGGGAAAAGCGCTCCGTGCGTTCTTTCCCTGGGGGTAAACCGCGAAGATCAGCGTAGAGCGAAAGGTTCTCGATAACCGACAGGTCTTCGTAGAGTCCGAAGCGTTGCGGCATGTAGCCTAGCGCCGACCTGTCGGCCGCGATGGCGGGCTCGCCAAGAAGGGTAACTTCCCCTTCATCCGGGTCGAGCAATCCGGCGAGCAAACGGATCAGGGTTGTCTTGCCCGCGCCATCGGGGCCGACCAAGCCCGTCATCACGCCGCCCATCACCTCCATGCTCACGGCATCAAGTGCCGGGGCTGCATTGGGCGCGAAGCGTTTGGTGACATCTACAGCGTGGGCGACTGCCTCTGTCATTTCACTGGCCCGCCCCTGGGTCCGGGCTCTGCTGGAGCCTCACGGTCACGGGCTGACCTTGACGGAGACGGTCATCGGGATCGGTGACGTTGATCCTCAAACGATAAACGAGGTCGGCGCGCAGTTGTTCGGTCTGAACCGTCCTCGGCGTAAATTCGGCGGTTGGTGAAATGAAGCCGATGACACCACGATAGACTTTGGGGTTGCCGTCAGTGGTTACGAACACGGTCATGCCGGGCGCAATCCGCCCAAGGTCGGGTTCGGCAACATAGGCGCGCACCCGGATCGGCCGATTGATGGTGAGCGTGAAGATAGTTGCGCCGGATTGGACGATGGCACCGGGCTCGGCCGCTCGCGTGAGGATCGTGCCAGCGTCCGGTGCTTTAAGCGTCGTGTCGGCCAGATTGGTTTTCACCCTATCGCGTTCTGCTATCGCCGCCGCGAGTTGCGCCTCCGCTGCCGCGATGTCTTCGACGCGAGAGCCGGCGCGAAGCAACGCCAATGCTTCCTCTGCCGCCCGAAGCTGCGCCTCGGCGGCGAGGTATTCAGCCTCGGCGGCCTCGAAAACCGATTGGGATACAGCGCCGGTCGCAACCAGCGCTCGGCGACGCTGGAAGGCTTCTCGTGTTCGCACCATGTCCGCCCTTCGGACGGCGACCGCAGCCTCCGCCTGGGCAATTTCCTGGGGTCGATTCCCGTTGCGCCGTTTTTCGAGTTCGGCGCGAGCGGTCGCAACCTGCGCTTCCGCACCCGCCAGCGCGTCAATGAATGGCTGTTGGTCAAGCTGGGCCAGAGTTGCCCCAGCCTCGACCGAAGCACCTTCATCAATCGGCATTTCGGCGATACGACCCGCAACGCGAAACCCGAGATTCACCTGACGAATATCGACATTCCCATAGAGGATCAGCCCCTCGTTGGGCTTGTCCAAGAAGCCGAAGCCGCGAGTGTAGTATCCCGCCGCTGCGACGCCCGCGATGATGACTGCCAGGATGATGATGCGGCGGGGCACTATGCGCCCCCCACATTCGAGGAGGCAGGCGCAATGGACGCGACAAGTTCGACCACCAAAGCCTCAACAGCCGCGAGGCCCTTGTCGTCTATCGTCTCCCAATTGAGCGCGGCGAGGACCGAAGCGCGCCCCATCCTGAACATGAGGACGCTTCCAACCAATGCGAGGGTTCTGAGGCGCACATGCTCGGAAGCAGAGTCTTCGTCGAGCAAGGTTCCAATTAGATGGTCACATATATTGAGCAGCGGTCCCATCAAGTCGTCGTAGAGGCAACGAAAGGCCGTAGTCGGCTGCATCTGCTCGCGGATAATGAAGCGCGCCCAAGGCTCGGAACGGCTGCTCACGAATAGCGCCGCCATCCGCTGAATGATCTCGGTCAGCAGGCGGCGTGCCTCATCCGTTCCAAGTGGCGTTCCCGAGCGCGCTTCTTCGACACGGGCAAAGACGAGGCTTCGCAGCGGGGCGATATGATCCTTGATGCCATCCCCGATGGAGGTGGCCGCAGCGAGGTAAAGGCCGTCCTTGTTTCCGAAGTAGTAGGCAATTGCCTGCTGGTTTGCCCCGGCCTTCTCGCAAAGCATCCGGGTCGTCGCGCCGTCGAAGCCGACACGCCCGAAAACATCCACGGCTGCGATAAGCAGCTTCTCGCGAGTTTGATCGCCGCGCTCGATCTTTCGTCCCGACATGACGCCCGTGCTCCATCCTTCATCTTGGGAACCGAAAGCCGTCCGCTCGCTTGCGGTGCGTGCCGGCCCCTGTCCCATGGTCAGCTTTAACGTGGATCAGCGACTAAATCAATCACATGATTTAGTTACTATTTGGTGTCCGGCACCAGCATTGCCAGCGCCTCGGTTGGACAGCGCTACAGCCCCAAACCCTTCTGCCGGCCCAATTGCCACGACACCGAACCGCCCTGCACGACGCCCGCGACTTCACGGCCGAGCTGGCGGTCGATGACAGGTCGCCATGGGACAAGGGTGAACTCGTGCGCTTTCTCGACGATGGCGAACTTGCCGCTGGTTAGCTGCACGGTGCCAGTGAACTTGCCGCTGACGGTTTCGCCATCGGCGACGGCGCGGAACGGCAGCGACTTGTTCGCCGCCATCGCCGTGCCGAAGCTGGCAACCTCGCGCTCGCGCAGCGTCGCGAGAAGATTGCGCCGATAGAAGATTCGGCCGTCCCGGCTGCGCGTGGCGTCACCATGCTCGACGTGATGCTCGCGGCGCTGGTCCATCGCCTCGCGCACCTGCTGGCCGAAGCCGGCCGATGCAAGGTCGGTTGCGTCGGGCGTAACCAAGCGCCGGTCGAGCCAGGTCGCGCCGTCCGCGCCGATCTGCTTTTCAAGGTCGAGCACCGAAAGGACGCGAACGCTGGCCTGCCGGTTGCGGCCGGCGTCGTAGGCGGCGGCGCGGCTCTCGAAATCTTCGGGGATGCGCCATTGGTCGGCGTCGATCCGCTCGACGATGCCGGCGCGGCGCAATGCCTCCAGCCGGCGCACATGAGCATCAACATAACCTTCATAATCGCCGCCCGGAACGCGCCCCTCGAACTTGGCCTGCTCCAGATGCCGGCTCGGCCGGTAGATGCCGTCCTCGGCGATGGCGGCAATGCTTCGGTCGGACGGACGGCTTGCCGTTTCGGCCGGGCCGATCTCGACGACGCTGCCTATCCGCGCGTCCTCGACGCGGGCCGGGTCGATGCCGGCGACATGGTGGGTCCGGCCGTCGATCCCGTCCACCACGACGGTCAGGTTCTCGCCCAGCTCGTCGGACAGATACTTATCGACGACGCGGCCGACGATGGGCTTTTCGGGCGGCCCGTCATGGATTTGGAAGGTCAGCGGGTCGCGCTCCAGGCCATCGGCCTTCAACGCCTTGTGCATGTTGCGGATGATGTCGCCGCGCTCGCCCATCTCGCGCAAGGTCGGCTCCATGCGCTCGCTCAATTCCCAAACGCCCGGCGCGTGCTCGGTCGCCAACCCCATCTTGTCCAGCTTGGCGAGACGGCGCAGGCGAAGCGCCCGGTTGAACTGGCGGCGCGGCTCGGCCGGCTCTTGGCGAAGGTCGAGGAACCTATCGTCGGCTTCCTCGACCATAGCCCGGTCGATGCGTGTGAAACGGTCCTGGTCGATCTCGGCCGACAGCTTGCGGGTCTGCTCGATCTCGGTGACGGGGCCAAGCTCCAGCGTGGTCAATTCGCTCGCCCGCTCGCGGATGCCGTTGGCGAGATAGTCGCCGTTGATGACAAGGTTCTCGCCCAGGTCATCCTTGCCGCGCACGATGACATGCACATGGGGATGGCCGGTGTTGTGGTGATTGACCGCAACCCAATCGAGTTTCGTGCCAAGGTCGGCTTCCATCTGGCGCATGAGGTCGCGGGTATAGGCTGTCAGGTCCGACAGGTCCGCGCCGTCCTCCGGCGAGACGATGAATCTGAATTGGTGGCGATCCTCCTGGCCGCGCTCAAGGAAGGCAGCGCCATCGGCGCGGTCCTCGGTCGCCGAATAGAGCTGCCCGCGCTCGCCGTCGCGCGATGTGCCGTCGCGCTGGATGTAGCGCAGATGGGCGGCCGCCCTTCCGTTCCTGCCCGCCTCCTTGACGTAGCGGGTCTTGACGACGACGCGGCGCATTCCGGGCGCGCTGTGACGCCAGCCGCCCGACAGGGTGCGAGCGCGCACGAAGGCCGCGCCGCGTCCACGCCGGACGCCCGGTCCTCCAGTCGAGCGCGCTCCCTTGCCGCCCTTGGCGGTCGGGGTCTTGCCTGGGCGCGGCGACGATCTGGATGACGTGGTGCTGTGCTGTCGAGCGATCTTCTTCGCCTGGGTTAGAAAGCTCTTGGTCTTGCCGCCCTTCGGCGCGTCGGATCGGATGCGGCCGGGCTTCGGGCGGAAGCGGTTTTCGTCGTCGGCGCTCACGTCCGCGCCTCCGGCCAAAACCCAAGAAAATCGGGCGTTCGGCGGTCATGGTGCCGGTCGAAATCCAGCAAAGCCAAGGCTTTGCGCAATATCGCGGCACGCGGGATCAAAAAGCATGGTGCCGCTCGCGGACCACCTAACCAGTGTGCAGACAACAACAATTTCAGAAATCCGGCCGACCTAGTGCCGGTTTCCTTTATCTTGCCCTCCGCTCTTTCGCCCTTCTCTGCCTCTCCGGCCCTCATGGTTCTGCTCCATCCGCTGCCTGATCCTGCACACCGATGGGTGCAGCGACCCGCGCCGCCGGCTCGTCCGGCAATGCGAATTTGAGACGCCATGTGCGCCACGCTTCGGCGACCGCGCCGCTGCCTGGAAACAGGTCGTCGAGCGTGTCGTCGGGGCGCGCGGCGACCATCTCGAACGCCCAATGGCAGACCGCTTCGGGCTTCGCGCCAGTGAGGCCGCGACGCAGGGTGATGCTCTCCTGAATCCAATCCCGCATCACCAGGCGCTTGCTGACGACGGGCTTTCGCGCCGCCTTCACGATGACCGGCTCCCACGCAAACGCGACGGGAATATTGCGCTTGAACGCGGCGAATCCCTTCACCCAGGCCATCCACCGCGCGCCCGTCCGCTCGACAAATGGGGCGAGCGTCGCAATGGAACGGGGCGTCGCGGCGGCGTGCAAAATCCAGCCGTCATAGTTGCGATCCAGCCGCTCTATCAGGCGCGCATGATCGACTTCGCCCGCATAGTCGGGATGGTCGCGGTAGAGGTGTGCGCAGCCGATATAAGGCGGGTCGGCATAGGCGATCTTCATCGGCGATCCGGCCCCGAAACGGCAGCGAACAGGTCGCCGGGTTGTGTCTCGGATGACGGCGCGACCGTCGATTGGCTGTCGTTCGGGCGCAGCACAAAGAGCGGTGCGTCGCGCCAGTCGGGCGGCGGTGGCGGTGCCGATGACGGCGCTTCAGATGCAGCCGCGCCGCCGAAGATCGGCGCGAGCGCGGCGACATAGGCGCGGGTTTCGGCCGGCAGCGGACGGCCGGTCGAACGGTGCTCGTCGTAGCGGCCGGGGCCGGCGTTGTAGGCCGCGAGCATCGCGCCGACATTGCCGTAGCGATCCCACATTTCGCGCAGATAGGCCGTGCCTGCGAGGATGTTGTCGCGGGGCTGATAGGGATCGCGGCCGAGCCGGTGACGGGCACGCAGGCCCGCCCAAGTGTCGGGCATAACCTGCATCAATCCCATCGCGCCGGCCGACGAAATCGCGCGCACGTCGCCCGCGCTCTCGGCGCGCAACACGGCGCGAATCCAGTGCTCGGGGATGCCGAACCGCTGCGACGCCTCGGTGATGTGCGCGGCATAGGGATCGACGGCAACCGGGCGCACGACCGACGCGGATTGCGCGACCGCGACGCCCGATCCGGCGCAGACTGATAGTGCGCCGGCCAGCAACAGGACGGCATAGCGCCATGGCTTCCTGTCGCCGCTATGACGCCAGCCTGCCAGCGTGCTCGCTACGGTAAAGGGTGCGCGCAAAGCGCCGGCCGGTGGCCGCCCTTGACCTTCGCTGCGCGCGCCGGCCGTCTTGTCGCCGAGCGGGACGAAGGGATGCGAGTGCGTTCCCGCGAACAAAGGGATGATCGGAACGCGCACCAATTAGCTCCGATCCTCGCGCGCCTTCGGCCGCTTCCACGCGAGCCGAAAGGTGTGTGCCTCGTCGTCGGTCTGGAACAGCGCCGGGCGAAACAGCGCAGGGAAAAGCGGGCTGTCGATCTCCAGGGCGATGTAGTCCCCCGCGCGTTCGCCGACACGTTTCCACGCCCCGCCGATCTCGGGGCCGTCCTCGTCGTCGAGGTGGATGCGATAGGCCGGCGTGTTCTCGCCGTCGCCCGGCTCGATGGCGACGAGCGCGATTGCCTCGTCAATGCCGAACAGCCGGACGCGGCCGGCGTAACCGTTGGCGGTGGGTTCAAAGATATTGGCGGGCATTGTCAGTCTCCTTGTGATTGGTTGGGTAAGCGCGAAGTCAGTGCGTCGGCGCGCGCCACTCGAAGCGGCCGACGCCTTCCTCATCGGTCCAGAGCGGGACCGCTCGGCCGATGACGAAGCTTGCGGGGATGGGTCCGAAGTAACGGCCGTCCAGGCTGTCGCGGACATCCCAATTCATGAGGAAGATTTCGCCGGGCGCGATGACGCGGCAGCCCTGCCAGGCAGGCAGTTCACGGCCGATCCGGTCGCGCTCCAGCGCCTCGCCCATCTCGATCCCGTCAACCGTGATCGTGCGGCCGGCGCGGCAAACCCGCTGCCCTGGAAGGCCGACGACGCGCTTCAACAACGGCACGCCGCGTCCGACATAGCCGCGCTGCACCATGAAGGCGGCGAGCGGTTCGGGCGGCATGACCGCGACCAGCTCGGGCACCTCGATCCGGTCGGCCGGCTCGACGGTGTAGAAGCCTACCGGCGCGCTGGCCGTGGCGTTCCAAATGAGTTTCGTCGGCGTCTCGATGGCGCTTGCGACGGCAACGCCCATCGCGGCCAGCGCCGTGACGGCGAGATAGCGGCGGCGCGTCACGGGTCGATCCTCCGACGCCCAATCCACGCCGCATGTCGTTCCGGCGTGTAGTCGCTCGGCTCCAGATTGGCGGCTAGGCGGTTGTGCGCGTGTCGCCAGTAGTCCGGCGACACGTCGGCCGGGTCGAGGCCCAGCGCCTCCACGGCGTCGATGACGGCAAGTGCGCGCTGCACTTTCGGCCAGCCGTCCAGGCGTAACAGGATGTCGCCCCCAGGCCGGACGAAGGGCAATGTCTGGAACGGCTCGCCCCGACCGGTGGCCCGCGCGATGTCGATGCGTGAAATGATCGTGCCGTGCTCGCCGGCCGCCCAGCGGACGAAGGCGAAGATGTTGTTCGGCGCGAAGCCGACGACGCTTCGGCGACGGTCGATGATCTGTTCGTAGCTCTTGCGGCCGAAGCGTATCCAGTGCTCGACCTTGCGTTTCTCGAAAGTCAATTCGACAAGCGTGGTGAAGGGCGCGGGTCCGTCCGGCAGCGGACGGTCGTGCGCGCTGCGATGGGCGCGACGGGTCATTGTTCGTCTCCGGTGATGGCTTGGGGGTTGCGCGGGCGCACCGCGTCGAGCGCGGGCGTCATGGTTCGCCTCGCTCGGCGGCACCGGCACCACGCCTCGCGTGTGCGCGCGTCAAAGAAGAAAAGTTAGATTCTCTGTTAGACTCTAAGTTAGCGGTCGGATTGCGCGTTTCAGGCCAAAGCGTTAGCTGGGGTTCATGCGCCTGATCTGCCGATAGGGTTGCGCCTGATGTGCCGATACCCCGTGCGCCTGATGTGCCGATGGCATTCACACCGTTATCAACAGGCACTGTGGACAGGTTTACCGGGCGGATGCGAAGCAGCTCACGGCCGTCTTCCCGCTCGATCTGGAGTCGATAGCCAGGAAGCGGCTGGCGGGCCGCGATGCGGCGCAAGTCGAGCGCGAAATCGGACGGCCGTGCGAGGCTGCCGGATTTCTGATGAAGGTGCGCAAACTCGAACAGCCAGCCATGGCGCTGGCGGCCGGCGTGCTTACGGGCGACGCGGTAAAGCCAACGCTCGATGCCGCCTGTCAGCCGGAAATAGGCCGGGTCGATGGTCAGGACCAACGAGCGGTCGATGACGCTGTTGTAGAACCATTCGGGCAGGACAAATTCCATGCCCTCGACGCGGCCGGCGCGCGTCGTCATTTCCTCCCACTCGTTGATCCATGAAAATTGCCGGCGACGCCAATGCGGGCCGTTGCGGATGGTAGTGGCGATGACGGTCGATTGCAGTCGCGCGAGCGCGGCTTTCAGGAGCAGGTATTGATGGTTTCCGGTCGGCCGCCCGATGGCGCGCAGTAGATGGTAAGGCGTGAAGCGGACGAAGCGTGACGTGGTGAGGCCGTTGTTTTCGGCCGCGACGATCTGCGAGGCCGCCCATATCAGCACGTCGGCGTCCCATATGGTCGCCATGCCGTGCTCGGGCATCCCGAACACCTGCACCTCGACATCGGCGGCTTTGTAGAAAATCGGCTTGGTGCGCGGCGTCTTCGCCAGGGAGAAGAACGGCCGCTCCATCAAATCGCGCTGGTCGCGCGGTGCGGCGTCGCCGGTCGCGACCACGAAGGGGTCGAGTCGGCTGCGTTCGCTGGCGTCGGCCGGCTGCGCGGGGCTATGGTCGTCCTCGCGCAACATTCAGCAATCGCCCAGCTCTTTGGGCGTGAGCGGGCGCGCGGGAAAAACCGTGCCGGCGTTCTTGTCGCGCGTGGATTTGCGGGTGCCGACTGCGCTCCAGGCTTCAAGGTCGCGGACGGTGTAGAGGACGCGGCCGCCAATCTTGCGATAGGTCGGGCCGGTGCCGTATGTGCGATGCTTCTCAAGGGTGCGGACGGACAGGCCGAGAAAGCGCGCGGCTTCCTGTGTGCGAAGCAGGCGCGGCGGCAGGTCCGCATTGCGGCGGATGGCCATAAGATCACCTCTGGTTCGTCGGTTGATGTGGCCGCCGAAAACTTCGGCGGGCTGTGGCGAACCATGGCGAGGGATCGGCGGCGCGTAGCGTGCCGCATTTGCGTCTATGCGCTGACGGCACCCCTGCGGGAGCGACGGCAAGCTGAAAAGACGATGGATTTCAGCGCGTCATTGCCTGTCGCCCTGATTAGGGAAAGACATCCCGGCGCGGTTCGGCTAGACATGGAAGTGGAGCAGACGCGCTGCTCCGGGGCGTCGAAACCCCTGGTTAGCGGTTGGTGCCGGCCGTGACGGCACCGAACTCCTTGACCTTATGGTCGGGGAGCCTGTGGCGTATACAACAGGCTCTCCGAGCTAAAGGCCATAGGGCCGTCTAACCACGGTTTCGAACTCCCCGATCACCAAGAGTCAGAGAGAATCGTTTGCGGGGGCGCACCGCAAACAAACCCTCTCGGACACGGGGAACGGCCATGCGAGTGCCTGTCGAACTCGATCCCGATGTGGACGACGAAGCGCCAGCGGGAAACGACATAACGCCTTATGACGAACGGCATTACGTCACCTATTTGCGCCTTCTCGACGCGAAGGCCGAAGGGGCGGACTGGATGGAAGTCGCGCGAATCGTGCTGCATCGCGATCCGGTCGGCGATGAAGCGCGGACGCGGCAATGCTGGGAAAGCCACCTTGCCCGCGCCCAATGGCTTTCACGCGAAGGCTATCGGCGAATCTTGGAACAGGCGGTCGCGGCCGGACGCTGACCATTGCCGGCACTTCGCTAAGCGGGCCGTTTGATCGGATAGTGCAGCAATAGGCGGTAGCCGCCCCTCATCATTCTCAGGCCGTGCGCGACCAATCGGCGGGCCTGGTTCTTGCGGGGGTCGGCTTCCCAATCCTCCTTGGTCCCGCGAAAGCCAAGCAGGACTTCCGCGATGGTGCGATAGCTTTCGCCTCGCAAGCGGGCGTCGAGCGCGCGCAGGGACAGGATATGAAACTTGCGGAGCTGCGCCGGCATGGTGCGGAAGTCCGCGCCGGGCGCTCGCCCATTGAGGGACCGCCAAAGTCGGCGGGCGGCATGGGCGCGAAGCTCCATGAAAGAATCCATCGGAAGGGATACGGCATAGAAGGCCGCTACGTCGGGCACGGCCTGGGGCAGCCAGAATTGATGCGCGACGCCATCCACATTCCAGATGCCATGCCACCCATCCGCCGCGTGCCGTAGGTCGAGGTCGGACAGGTGCGCCAGCGTCACTATAGGTTCCGTCGCCCCGTCACGGTGCTGCACCGGGGACAAGAGAACCGCTTGCGGCTGGAGACTTGGAATCCAGAACAGGGATTGCCGATCAGGCGGCGTTTCGGGATCGCACGGGAAATCGCAAACCCCAACGCTGCGAGAATCCATCAAGCTGGTCGCCGGCTGGCTCCTTCACCTGGGATATTGTTTGGAAGTCGCGATGATAGTCCTCATGGCGACGAAGATACTCCCAGGCGAAACCGGCGGGGGGAATAGCTTTCGCGTGCCCGTAAGCCGCCGGCGCACGCCAATCAATGCTAAGCATGGCGTCACCTCCCTATGCCGGGCGGCGCAGGGCAACGCCCGGATAGAGAGTTTCCGAAATCGCCAACACTGGATATAGCTGGAGTTATACGGAATGTTGTTCGTGCAGGCCGCACATTTATAGTTATTTTCTTCTTAACAACATTTCTGTGATTTTACTAGTCTGCGAGGTCGTGCGTGTTGCCTTGCCCGCTGGCGCAGGCAAGGCAACCCAAGTCTCACCTGTTGGAAAAAATATGCACCTCGTCACGAGCGGTTTCTATCGTGAAGAACTCGCCGCCCATTTCGGCGTCGCGGGCCATTGCCTCCCA
Organism: Sphingobium cupriresistens LL01; assembly: GCF_001046645.1. Lineage (NCBI taxonomy): Bacteria > Pseudomonadati > Pseudomonadota > Alphaproteobacteria > Sphingomonadales > Sphingobiaceae > Sphingobium > Sphingobium cupriresistens. The sequence continues at coordinate 226,964 of NZ_KQ130435.1, read as the reverse complement.
ATCGACATAGTAGCGTAGGGCTTCGGGGATCGTGACGCTCTCGGCGGTCAGCTCCTCCATATAGTCCGCAAGGCTGGTGAACTGGCCGTGATAGCAGTCCTGCAAGGTGCTCTCGGCCTGGTCGATGTCGCCTATGAACTGCTCCAGCAATCCAGCGCCTAGCGCGCCATGCTCGGCGATGAAAGCACCCATCCGCGCCACGCTCTCGATGCCGGCATATTCCTTGATAATGACGCCCTCAAAACCTTCATAGTCGTGGATGGCATAATCCTCCGCGCCCTTGATCGGCGAGCGCGCAAGCATCGCGGCAATCTCGTCCCTGATCTCGTCGGCGTCCTGATCCGCGTCGATCCAGGCACCATGCAGATAGCCGTTGTTGTAGGCTGCGAGGCAGGCGACATAGATGCGGGGATTGCTGTCGGTTGCGCTGGTCATGTCTCTGTTCCTTCGGGTGTTGGGTTCAGAGCAGCGAAGCGCCGCTCCTGAACCCTTGCCCGGCGGCGAGCCACGGGTAGCAAGGCGCAGGAGAAGTCTTTGGCACCGTGGAATAAATGGAGGGGACCCGCTTGCGGGGAGCGGGCCGTTTATGCCGCGAAAGGGCAAAGAGTTTTCTTGCGCCGCGCGAGGGCAACGCCCTTAGCAATCTCTCGAAAAAGAAAATCAGCAGGCCGGACTACCATGCGTCCGGTTCTCCATATTTCCAGGCGGTAGGTGTCGAACGACGCGGCGACAGCCGCGCCGACCCGGAGGTGAACGCGCTTCCAAATTGCGCCGTAGTGAGCCGGAGGGTCGCCAGTGACAAAGCCCCGGCGTTTTAGCGCCGGGTCAATTTGATATTACGCCGTTGGATTAGCGAACGGGCGTGGGTCCGCTGGCCGAAGGTGCTGCCAGTCGCAGCAAGGCCGAAATCCCGACAAAGCCGCCACCGATGATGCAGAAGATTTGCCGCCAGATTTCGGACGGGACCGATTCCTTGGTGACGCCGTGGACCAGCGCATAGCCGGCCACGGCAGCGGGTGCAGCGAAGATCAGCGCCACAGCGAGGCGCAGGATCGGGGAGCGTAGCGAGTCAAAGAGAAGCGCCAGGACGCCGAAGGCTGCACCGGCCGCGACCAACCCGACCAAGCCTGCGCCGATCAAGCCGGAGCCGGTCTGATAGGCGAACTGCGCAGCCGTCAATCCGAGCATGAAGGGCAGCGCATAGACCGCGAGCGTATAGGCTGCGACGCAAAGCATTGCGATCAATACAACGCTCATTATCATTACGACGGCCATGGCTCTGCTCCTTTACGACTGGCGCGGTTCGCTCTTTCTTGCTCCTTCGCGTGGCGATGCGCCTATGATGACGGTCCTCGTTTATTCTGTCGACCGTGAACATGGCTTTCTCGCGCAAGCCGGCGAAACAAGCGTGATTAAACAGAAGCGGCCGGAAACCTGCTGAGATTTCAGCAGATTCCGGCCGATTTTCATGGTTCATTTTGGAGGGCTATGGAGTAAACGTAGTGCTCATCGGTATCCCGCACGTCCCGCCAATTTTCTCCCCGAAATCATGAGATTGCAAGCTGTCGTCCTGATTGCGCTCTGGCGTCGTGCGACGCCGGAATGGAGCGATGTCCGCGGGCGACCGCGCCCGATGGCGTTCGGGCGCGTATCACCTGTCCCCGACTACTATCCTTGCCCGTCCCTGCTGCGGCATGGCGCATGGGCCGGGCGATGGGCGCATTTCGCTCTGGCCTGGCGCTGGCCTTCGTCGCCGTCATGCTGGCCCGCGAAGCCAAGGGCCTGCTGATCGGAGAGAGCGCCGACCCGGCCTTGATCGAACAGATGTGGCGCGCGATCGAGCGTAGGCCGGAAATCATGGCGGTCAATCCTGTCAAACCTTCCACACCGCGCCCGACGCCGTCTTCGTCGCGATCAGCGCCGATTTCGAGGATGCGCTGACCATGGGCGCGGGTGAAATATTGATCGAAGCGATCGAAGCGGGACTCAAACGCGCCATGCCGGAACTGACATCCATCTATGACCGGCCGGAAAAACAGTAGAAAGCCGTTCGACCTAACCAAAAAGGGACGGCAGACAGGCATTGCGACGCCAGGTCGCGCAGGCGGCGGTCGCGCGACGCTCAAAATTTTCTGTCGCACGCCTGAGCATTGCTTGCAGGACGCTTCTCTATAAGATCGATAGATAAGACGCATGGGTCGGCGCGGAGCAGTTATGCAGGACAGGCGGGAGCAGGATGGCCAGGTGGCCGACAATATGTTCGGGCGCTGGCGCGCGCGTCTGGCGCAGGCCCTGTTGCGCGAACCGTTGGTCGTGCTGATCGAGGGGCACGCCGACGCGCTGCTCCCATTGTCCGGTCTGGACGACAATGCTGTGCCTTTGCGCGAAACGGTGAATTGACGGATCGATCATTTCGCGATCGCGAAAGACGGCCTAGATCGGCGTCTCATTCCTTTTCGCCCCTTTCCCAGGAGTTAGCATGGCCACCAACCCCCGCGCCGTAACCCGCGCCGTCGACAGCCTGTTTCTGGAGCGCTGGTCGCCGCGCGCTTTCGATTCCTCCGCAATTGCGCAGGACGATCTCGACACCATCTTTGATGCAGCCCGCTGGGCGCCGTCGGCGTTCAACTATCAGCCCTGGCGCTTCCTCTATGCTCATCGCGACAGCGCCGACTGGTCGCGCTTCCTGCGCTTGCTGCTGCCCTTCAACCAGGCCTGGGTGCAAAATGCGGGCGCAATCGTCTTCATTCTGTCCGACACGCTGATGGCGGCGCCGGGGTCGGAGGATTATAAACCCTCGCACAGCCATAGTTTCGATGCGGGCGCGGCCTGGGCGCTGCTGGCGTTGCAGGCGACGCGGCTGGGCTATCACACCCATGGCATGACCGGCGTCGATTTCGACAAGGCGCGCGCCGAACTGGCGGTGCCGGAGCGTTTCCGCATCGAGGCGGCGGTCGCGATCGGCCGGCAGGGCGACAAGGCGGTGCTGCCCGAAGCGTTGCAGGCGCGCGAGGAGCCCAGCGACCGCAAACCGATCGAGGCGTTCGCCCATTCGGGCAATTTCGCGGGCTGACATAGGATATCGCTCGCTCGCCTTGCGGTGAGTGGGGTATTTGAGGCACGATGGCGAAGGGCGTCGCATCGGCGGCGCGCCTTTGTCCCATGAGTGCCTGTCGTCCATGTCCCTGTCCGCAATGATCGCCGAAAGCGCCGTCCCCGCCGTCGTGACGAATCCACGATTGCCCGACAATCCGATCGTCGACTGCAACGACGCCTTCATGGCGCTGACGGGCTATGCCCGCGACGAAATTGTCGGCCGCAATTGCCGTTTCCTGCGGGGGGCGGACACGGACGGTGCGAGCACCGACATGATCCGCGCCGCTATCCGCGACAACCGACCGGCGCTGGTCGAACTGCTCAATTATCGCAAGGACGGCACCCCTTTTCGCAATGCGCTGATGATCGCGCCGATTTTCGGCGCGGACGGGACGCTTAACTATTTTCTGGGATCGCAGATGGCGGTCGAAGCGGCGGCGAGTCAGCGCGCGGACGACGCCATCGCGCTGATCGGCACGCTGACCCAGCGCCAGCGCGCGGTGCTGGTCGGCATGGCGCAAGGGCGCCTGAACAAGCAGATCGCCTATGATCTGGGCCTGACCGAACGCACGGTGAAGATGCACCGGGCCGCGATGCTGCGCGCGCTGAACGTGCGCACCGCGGCGGAGGGCATCAGGCTGGCGATCGAGGCGGGGCTGTAGGATGGCGCGGGCGCATCGCTGATGGTGTTGCTGGGCATTGCGATCATCGTGGCCGGCTTCCTGCTGCGTTTCCATCCGCTGCTGGTGATCCTGGCGTCGGCGATCGTCACAGGCCTTGCCGCGGGCCTCGATCCGGTGGCGATCCTGGCGGCGTTCGGCAAGGCGTTCAACGAGGCGCGCTATGTCAGCATCATCTGGATCGTGCTGCCGGTCGTCGGCCTGCTGGAGGCGCATGGGTTGCAGGAGCGCGCGCGCGGGCTGATCGCGAAGATGCGCGGGGCGACGGTCGGGCGATTCCTGACCTTCTACCTGATCCTGCGGCAGGTGCTGGCTGCGGTCGGGCTGACGTCGGTCGCGGGGCATCCCCAGACTGTGCGCCCGCTGGTCGCGCCGATCGCCGAGGCGGCGGCGGAAACCCAGGCGGGTCAACTGCATGAGGATGAGCGCGAGAAGATTAAGGCCTGGGCCGCGGCGACCGACAATGTCGGGCTGTTCTTTGGCGAGGATATTTTCCTGGCGATCGGTTCCATCCTGCTGATCAAGGGGCTGCTGGAGCAATATGGCATCAGCCTGGAGCCGCTCCAGCTCTCGGTCTGGGCGATCCCGACGGCGATCGCCGCGCTGCTGATCCACGGCTTTCGCCTGTGGCGGCTCGACAAGCGACTGGCCCGCATCCGGGCGGAGCGCGCGCCATGATCACGCTGCACTGGGTCTATGCGCTGGCGGGCGCGGTGTTCGCCGCTTTTGCGCTGCTGGGCGTGGCCGATCGGGGGAACCCGCGCCGCTGGACGACGTCCGCTTTCTGGGCATTGCTCGCGACATCCATGTGGGCGGGCGACGCGCTGGGCGACCTGGGCAATGGCGTGCTGGTGCTGGGCCTGGTCGCGCTGGGCGCACTGGGGCTTGGCCGGGGCGATGGCGTGGTGCCGCCGGAGGTGCGGCAGGCGCGGGCCGATCGCTTCGGCAACCGGTTGTTCGCCATCGCGCTCATCATCCCGGTGACGGCGCTGGCCGGCACCTTCCTGTTCAAGGCCGCGCCCGGCTGGTTCGACCCGAAGCAGGCGACGCTGATCGCGCTGGCGCTGGGGGTGGCTGTAGCGATGACGGCGGGGTGCCTGTGGCTGCGGGCCGGGCCACTGGTGCCGTTGCAGCAGGGGCGGCGGCTGATGGATTGTGTCGGCTGGGCCGCGATCCTGCCGCAGATGCTGGCCAGCCTGGGCGCGGTGTTTGCGCTGGCGGGGGTCGGTGATGTCGTGGGCAGCATCGTGCAACAGGCGATCCCGCAGGGCAGCCTGATCGGTGCGGTGATCGCCTATGGCGTCGGCATGGCTCTGTTCACCATGGTCATGGGCAACGCCTTCGCCGCCTTTCCGGTGATGACTGCGGCGATCGGCATCCCGCTGCTGATCCGCACCTATCATGGCGATCCGGCGATCGTGTGCGCCATCGGGATGTTGGCGGGTTTCTGCGGCACGTTGCTGACGCCGATGGCGGCCAATTTCAACCTGGTCCCCGCCGCGCTGCTGGAACTGAAGGACAAGCATGGCGTCATCAAGCGGCAGGTCGGCACCGCCGTGCCGCTGCTGATCGTCAACATCGCTCTTATCTATTGGCTGGCTTTCCCATGACGCTTCTGACGCCCGATATCGCCGATCGTTTCGCGACTTTGACCCTGTCGCATCTGGGGCGGCGCTACCCCTACAAGATGGACCTGGTGATGGCCGGGCCGGAGGATGCGCGGCCGCCAGAAGAGCATCACCCGATCTTCCATGGCAGTTTCGACTGGCACAGCTGCGTCCATGGCTGGTGGCAGGTGGTGCGTTTGATGCGCCTGTTCCCCGGCATGGCGCAGGCCGGCGCGATCCGGGCGCGGGCCGACGCGATGCTGGTGCGGGACAAGGTTGCGGGGGAGCTGGCCTTTCTGCACCGGCCGCTGAGCGCCGGGTTCGAGCGGCCCTATGGCTGGGCCTGGGCGCTGGCGCTGCACGATGAACTGGCGCGGCATGACGCGCCCTGGGCGGAAGCCTTCGCGCCGCTGGCGGGGGCTTTTGCCGCGCGTTTCCATGCTTTCCTGCCCAAGCTGACCTATCCGCTGCGGGTCGGCACCCATTTCAACATCGCCTTCGCGCTGACGCTGACGCTGGACTGGGCGGAGACGCGCGATCCGGCGCTGGTCTCGCTGATCCGCGACAAGGCGCTGGGCTGGTTCGGGCGGGACCGGGGATGCCAGGCGTGGGAGCCGGGCGGTGACGAATTTCTCTCGCCCGCGCTGTGCGAGGCGCTGCTGATGAGCCGGTTGCTGGACCGCCCGGCCTTTGCCGACTGGTTCCACGGCTTCCTGCCCGACCTGGCGCAGGGCGAACCGGCCACTTTGTTCACGCCCGCCACCGTGTCGGACCGCAGCGACGGCAAGATCGCGCATCTCGACGGTCTGAACCTCAGCCGCGCCTGGTGCTGGCGGGCGATCGCCGCCGCGCTGGGGCCGGACGATGCGGTGGCCCTGTTGGCGCAGGACGCCACGCGGGTGCATGTCGCCGCCAGCCTGCCCCATGTCGCGGGCGATTATATGGGCGAACATTGGCTCGCCACCTTCGCCCTGCTGGCGCTGGAATAGGGGTCAGTTCGTCACGGCATGGACGAACATATAGCCTTCGTTGCGGATGGTGCGGATGACCGGGCCTTTCAGGCCGCAGGCGGACAGTTTGCGGCGCAGGCGGCAAAGCTGGACATCGATCGACCGGTCATAATGGTCGGCGGTCGCGCCATGGACGCGGTCGAGCAGGCGGCTGCGGTCCAGCACCTGGCGCGGATGTTCGACAAAGACGCGCAATAGCTGAAATTCGCCGTCCGAGAGGGACACGGCCGTTCCTTTCGGATCGAATAGCTGGCCGGTGGTCATGTCCACGCGCCAGCCGTCGAACGAGGCGAAGCTGCGTGCGGTAGCGGCGGCGTTCAGGGGCGCGCCCGGCGCCATCCGGCCGCGTAGCGCGGCGCGGATGCGGGCCAGCAGTTCGCGCGGGTTGGCGGGTTTGCACAGGCAATCCTCCGCGCCCAGTTCCAGCGCGGCGATCCGGTCCGCTTCGCCGCAGGCGGCGCTATGGACGATCACCGGCAGGTGGCGCTCGATCGCCAGTTCGTGCAGCAGCGCCGCCCCCTTTTCCGGGGCGATGGCGGGGTCGAGCACCACCAGCGCATAATCATGCTGCGCCAGCGCCGCGCGCATCTGCAACGGGGTTTCCACGCCTACCACGATCAGGCCGTAGCGGGCGAAATTATCGGCCAGCTGGGCGAGCTGGGCGCTGTCGTTATCGACGATGAGAAGGCGACTGTGCGAGATCGTCATGCCCGCAAGGACGCTGCCGCCAGCGCAAAACCGTCCCGTCCTGATTGTCCACGCGCAGTTGCCATTGCAGTCGCGCCGCCAGCAATTGCTCGCCCGGTGCGAAATGGGCGCGCAGCCGGTCGCCCAGCGCAGCGTCCAGCAGGTCGTGCGTCGCCAGCGGACGGCCGAACCGGCCGGACGCATTGGCGCGGCGCAGCAGGCGGCGACTGACGCCGTACCAGCCGGGAATGTCGATCAGCCAGCTTTTGTCGGCGACGGCGCGGCGGGTGAACAGGTTCATCGCCCGCGCCAGCCAGAGCAGCGGGCGGCTGAGCGAAGGGTTGCGCGCGCGCCAGTCGATATGGGCAAGGTCCACGTCCAGCCCGAAGCGCGCGGCATAGGCGGCGGCGAAGCCGCGCGGATCGGCGCGGAAATCCTCATAGCGAAAGACATGGACGCGGTCCGGCCCGAACAGCGCGTCATAATGGGCGATCAGGCGGATCGTGTCGAAATGGTCGAGGCGGAAGCCCGGCGCCTCGTCGCGTTCGGGCGCCACCGGGCTGAGCGAATCGCGGCCGAACAGATAGCGTTTGAGGCCGAAGGTGCCGCCGCCCTTCACATATTGCAGCCAGGCCGACACGATCGCCGACAGCGGATCGCGCACGAAGATGACGATCTGCGCATCGGGCAGGGTGCGGCGGATGCGATCGGCGACATCCTTGCTGAGGTTGCCGGCCAGGCCGCCATTATGCAGCCCGCCGGTCAGATTTTCCTCGCACAAGATCATATCGTCAGGCGCGTCGCCCAGCCGCCGCCGCGCCGCCGTCGGATCGAAATGCAGCGCGCCGGCGTCGAGGAAGGCGGCGCGCACGGTGGCGCGCGGGATGTAGCGACGGTTGCGGATGGCCGGGTAGAAGCTGTCCTGGAACCAGGTCGTGCCGGTCTTGTGATAGCCGATATGGACGATCGCAGCCATCAGGCGGCTTTCGCCAGGGTTGCAGACATGACCACATCCGCATCGCTTTCGCCCAGGCACAGGCGGCAATGCCGGTCCCATGAGAGGCTTTCCGCCGCCCAGGCCCGCGCCCTGTCGCCGATGCGGCGGCACAAGGCCGGATCGGCGACCAGCCGGTCGATCGCGGTGCGGATCGCGTCGATCGACTGGCCATCGACGACGAGGCCGGTCACGCCGTCGCGGACGAATTCGGCCGGACCGCCGTCGCGGCCGACGATGCATACCAGCCCCTGCGCCATGGCGTCGGCGACCGACAGGCCGAATCCCTCGATTTCCGCGCCATCCTCCATCGCGATCTGGGGGTGCAGGAAGATGTCGGCGGCCGCATAGGCGTCGGCCAGGTCGGCGGTCGATACATAGCCGGCCATGGTGACCACGCCGTCGAGGCCGCAATGGCGGATCGTCTCGCGCACCCGCACCGTATCGACGCCGCGGCCGATGATGACATGGCGCAGATGCGCGCCGTCCTGAACACAGCCGGCGACCGCCCGCACGGCGGCGGCGATATTCTTGCGCGCGACGAGGCGGCAGACGGTGAGCAATTGCGCGCCGCCCGCGCCCCGCGCAAAGGCGGTGGGCGCGCGATCGGCCGGCATGACCACGCCGTTCCAGGCGGTGATGGTGCGGGCCGCCAGATGGGGCAGGCGACCCAGCAACAGCGTGCGCGTCACGTCGCTGACCGCGACGATCCGCCGCGCGCGATGCAGCACCAGCCGCAACAGCAGCAGCGCGATTCCGCGTGGCCGCCCGACCTCCCGGCCGTGGACGGTGACGACCAGCGGACGCGGGAAGAGGAGGGCGGGCAGCGCCGCGCGCCAGGTGCAGGCATGGATCAGGGCAGGGCGATCGCCGCCGATCCAGGCGCCGAGCATCGCTCGGAACAGCCGGGCATAGACCGCCAGCATGGCCGCCACGCCGACGTCGATCAGATCGATCCCGTCCTGTCGCACCCGGCGTGGGCCGGCGGAGGATTTGGCGAAGATGGTGACGCGGCGTCCCTGCGCGGCATAGGCGCGGGCGACTTCGCGCGCATAGGTCTGCACGCCGCCCTCATCGGGTGCGTAGACGCGGGCGACGATCCAGAGTGATGCAGGCGAGTCAGACATGGGCGGCCCGCTCCAGCCGGGGGAGGCCATCCAGGGCGGGGCGCGCCACCGACTGGCTGCGCGCGAGATAATGGGTCAGCGCCCGCGCCGCGCGGACGCTGGCGGCGTCGCCAAGAGCGTCGCCAAGCGCGTCGAACGTGCGGGCGACGCCTTGCCGCTGCGCCTCCGCATAGGCGGTGTGGCTGGCGATGGCGTCGGCCGCCGCATCGGCGATGCCCTGCGCCGACTCCAGCACCGGACCGTAACGCCAATGGCCATAGCTGCGGTCCTCCTGCCAATCTGCGCGATGGCCGTTCAGGAACAGGCAGGGGCGGGGGCGGGCGAGATATTCGTAGATCTGGCTGGAGACGTCGCCCAGATAGAGCGAGGCCATGTGGACATAGCGCATGTCGATGCTGGCCCGGCTGCCCAGGTCGATATGGACATGGGGCAGGCGCCCGATATCGGCGAGGCGGCGCTCCATCGCGGCGCGGCGTCGCCGATTGTCGAACAGGCGGATGTGCGGCGCGACGATCAGGTTGAACCGGTCGTCCTGCGCGAACTGGCGGATGACATCCTCCCCCATGGCCGGCCAGGAGGAGAGGCGGGGCGAGAAATGCGGATTGTAGAGAATGACCGGCCGGTCCTGCGCGAACAGGCGCTGGCGGTCGCTTTTGGGACCGGTCAGGTCGAACTTGCTGTAGCCGGTGATGGCGTAATGGCCTTCGCGGATCAGCCCTTCGTCCAGCATCCGCCGCCGCTGCTTTTCGCCGGCCAGCAGGACGAAGTCGAACCGGGCGATGCGCCGGTCATAGCCGACCGCCCGGTCGCCTGCGCCATGGCAGGTGTGGATGAAGCGGGTGCGCGACAGGCCCAGCCGCTTGAGCAGCAATGATGTGCGTTCGGGCAGGACGATCGCGTCATAATGCGCCAGGCGCCGCCGCGCGGCGAGCAAGGCGGGCAGCTTGGGCGGGATCGTGCCGCCGGTCAGACCAGCGAGCGCGTCCAGCCAGCGCCCGCCGCAACGCAGGAAGCGGATCGGCCCGGCGCCGCGGGTGGCGGCGATGTCGCGCGCCAGCGCCAGATGATCGTCGGTCGCGGCCATGACGTCCACGGCGAAGGCGGGGTCGCGCGACAGTTCGATCGCGACCGGCAGGGCGTGGAATAGCTGGTGGATTTGCGCGTTGAAGAAGAAGCACAGCCGTTGTGGCGGGGCCAACGCCGCAGCATCGCTCCGGTCGAACCAGTCGCGTCCCATGATAAACTCCATTCGATCAGACCCGAATGGAGGGATGGCGGACTTTTATCGCGGAGGAATTTCAGCGTGCGTCAGGGCGTGGACGGCTTGCAACATTCGCGCGACGTCACGGCCGGGCAACGTCATGAACGCCGCCCGGCCGCCAGGATTTAGTGGCGCAGCAACTCGTTGATGCCGGTCTTGGACCGCGTCTGGGCATCCACGCGCTTGACGATCACGGCGCAATAGAGGCTGGGGCCGGGCGTGCCGTCGGGCAACGGCTTGCCGGGGAGCGAGCCGGGGACGATCACCGAATAGGGCGGCACTTCGCCCATGAAGACCTCCCCGGTGGCGCGGTCGATGATCTTGGTCGACTGGCCGATGAACACGCCCATCGACAGGACCGACCCCTTGCCGATACGCACGCCTTCGACCACTTCGGATCGCGCGCCGATGAAGCAGTCATCCTCGATGATCACAGGATCGGCCTGGAGCGGTTCCAGCACGCCGCCGATGCCGACGCCGCCCGACAGATGGACATTCTTGCCGATCTGGGCGCAGCTGCCGACCGTCACCCAGGCGTCGACCATCGTGCCTTCATCGACGAACGCGCCGATGTTGACGAAGCTGGGCATCAGGATCGCGTTCTTGGCGATATGCGCGCCGGCGCGGGCGAAGGCGCCGGGCACCGCGCGGAAACCGGCTGCGCGGAACTCCGCCTCGCCCCAGCCCGCGAACTTGCTGGGCACCTTGTCCCACCAGAAACCGCCGCCGGGGCCGTTGTCGATCAGGGCGTTGTCGTTCAGGCGGAAGGAGAGCAGTACCGCCTTTTTGAGCCACTGGTTGACCTGCCAGCCATCGGCGGTGGGTTCGGCGACGCGGCCCTTGCCGCTGTCGAGCAGGGCCAGCGCTGCATTGACGGCGTCGCGGATGGCGCCCTGCGTGGTCAGGCTGACATTGGCGCGGTCTTCCCACGCGGCGTCGATGGTGGCTTGCAGGTCTTGGCTCATGGATGCTCCCCAAGGATGGCGGCCAGAAATGGCGTCAGATGGTTGGTTTCATAATCGATGAAGTCGGGATGATGGTCGTGATTGCCCGCTTCCGAGCCATTATTGACCCAGATGGTGGTCATGCCGATCGCCTTGGCGGGCCGCAGGTTGCGGGCCATGTCTTCGAAAAAGGCGGCGCGGGTGGGATCGACCGCATGGATGCGGCACAGGTCCGCATAGCCCGCGGGGTCAGGCTTGGGCACATATTGGCAGGCGTGGATGTCGTGGATCAATTCGAACGCTTGCGCCAAGCCGAGCTTGTCGAGCACGCGCGCGGCATAGGCGGCGTCGCCATTGGTGAAGATCAGGCGGCGGCCCGGCAGCGCGGCGATCCGGGCGTTGAGCGCAGGATCGACCGCCAGCCGATCCATCGAAATGTCATGGACATAGTCGAGAAATTCGCGCGGTTCGATGCCATGATGGCGCATCAGCCCGGACAGGGTGGTGCCATGATCGATAAAATAGCGTTTCTGGACCGCCCGCGCCTCGACCGGGTCGCAGCCGAGCAACCCCTGGATAAACTCGCCCATCTTCACGTCGATCAGCGCGAACAGGTCCGCTTTCGCCGGGTAGAGCGTATTGTCCAGATCGAAGATCCAGCTGTCGATATGGGCCATATCCGCGCGCATGGCCGCGCCCTAAAGCGGCAAGCGGCGGAGGGCAAGCCACTAACCCTTCTAACCGCAGGGAAGAAGGATATGGAGCTTTGCCGGCGCCGCCGGTCAGGCGGAGTTGGAAGAGGGGAAGGAGGGGTACGCGGCCCCTCTCCGGCTGCGACTAGGCGGCAAAGCCGCCAAGTCTCGCTCCCCTCTCAGGGGAGAGGGTTTCAGCCGCAGGCCAACGATTCACTGTCCTCATAGAAAGCCTGCACCGCAGTCCAGGCGTCCTCCGCCGTTTCGACCCAAGTCAGCAGGTTGAGGTCGCTGTGCGCAATCACGCCTTCGTCCGCCAGCGCCTCGAAATCCACCACCCGGTTCCAGAAATCCTTGCCGAACAGCAAGATGGGGATCGGCTTCATCTTGCCGGTCTGGATCAGGGTCAGCAGTTCGAACATCTCGTCGAACGTGCCGAAGCCGCCGGGGAAGACTGCGAGCGCGCGGGCGCGCAACAGGAAATGCATCTTGCGCAGCGCGAAATAGTGGAATTGGAAGCTCAGCTCCGGCGTCACGAAGCGGTTGGGCGCCTGTTCATGCGGCAGGACGATGTTCATGCCGATCGTGGTCTGGCCGACGTCCTGCGCGCCGCGATTGGCGGCTTCCATGATCGATGGGCCGCCGCCCGAACAGACGACGAAGTGGCGGCATCCTTCCGCATTGACCGGATATTGGGCGGCGATCCGGGCGAGTTTGCGCGCTTCTTCATAATAGCGGGCCTTGGCGCCCAGATTTTCCGCGATCCGCTTCTGCTCCGGGGTCGTGGCGGCGTCGATCCGCGCCTGCGCCTGATCGGGTTCGGGGATGCGTGCCGAGCCGTAGAAGACGAAGGTCGATTCGATCTGCGCCTCGTCCATCAGCAATTGGGGCTTCAATAATTCCAGCTGGAAACGGACCGGGCGCAGGTCTTCGCGCAGCAGAAATTCGCTGTCCTGAAAGGCGAGTCTATAGGCAGCGCTCTGCGTCTGGGGGGTGCCGACCTGCTTCTTCGCGTCATCGGCCTCTTCGCGGGCTGGGCGGAATTTACGTTCTTCAATGTCTTTTTTCGTCATTGGCGCCAACTTAGTGCGCGTCCGCGACAAATCCAAGTCTGCATCGTTCCAATAAAGGCGCGGGGCAGCCACGGTGCGTGTTCCCGTGCAGGCGGGAACACGCAGCCCATTATTCTAACGGCAGAACCCCCCACGCCCGCCCATGTCGAAATGGAAATGGTCGTGATGCGCAGCATTGTAGTCGGGACTGAGGACGGTGTTGAACCGCTTGCAGGCGCTGGCGTGGACGAGCGTCAGGAACTGGCGGGTCTGCCGGTCGCCGTTCCAGTCCTTCTGGATGCTGATGCGCCGGCCATCGCTCAGGATGAAGGCGGACACGTCGATCGCATTGCTGTGCGCATGTTCGGACAATTTGCCGCTGCCCGCGATCGGGCGGCAATTATAGGTGCCGAACGTCTCGATCTTCTCGATCTCCGCGCCGAAGATCACCCGCGCAGCCGGCTGCACGCCATAGCGCGCCCAGGCGGCGAAATTGGCGGCCAGATCGCACGTCATCGCGCCGATGCCGGTTGTCGGCACGCCTATGTCGATCAATTTAACACTGTTCACCGCGCTGCACCCGCCGCCGAAATTGCGGTCGGGCAGGGGGGTGAAAGCCACCGCCTGCGATTGGAGTTTGGCGAAACATTGGCGCGTTTCCAGCGCGGGTTGCGCCGGGGCGCGGGCTGGCGGGGGCTTGGATATGTTCGCTACGCGGCCACGCGGGACCAGGTCGCCGCCACATGCGTTCAGCATGATTGCGCAAAGCACGGCCAGGGCCGCGCCGCGCAAAAATCCCGTTTCTGTCGCCCGCTCTTCCATGAATCAGGTGTTTACCATCGTGAATCTTTACGAAAGTTAACCGCTCGCACCGTTCGTCGCATTTCGACAAACGGCTTGACTCTTTTTTCGCGGCGACTAGTGCCGCCGACGGGCCACGCGGTCCCAACGCCGCGCTGCTCTCTGTAAGGAGACGCTACATGACTGATATGACTGCCGTTGACGCCACCCTTGCGCCTGCCGCAAAGCCCGCAACTCGTCCGGCCCGCCCCTTTTTCTCTTCCGGTCCCTGCGCCAAGCCGCCTGGCTGGAGCGCCGACAAGCTGGCCACCGACTCGCTCGGCCGCTCGCATCGCGCCAAGATCGGCAAGACTCGCCTCGCTTACAGCATCGACCTGATGCGCGAGCTGCTGAACCTGCCCGACACCCACCGCATCGGCATCGTGCCGGGGTCCGACACCGGCGCGTTCGAAATGGCGATGTGGACGATGCTGGGCGCCCGCCCCGTCACCACCATCGCGTGGGAAAGTTTCGGTGAAGGCTGGGTGACCGACGCCGCCAAGCAGTTGAAGCTGGACCCGACCGTCATCCGCGCCGATTATGGCCAGTTGCCCGATCTGAGCGCCGTCGATTTCAGCAACGACGTGCTGTTCACCTGGAACGGCACCACGTCGGGCGTGCGCGTGCCGAATGCGGACTTCATTCCCGCCGATCGCGAGGGCCTGACCTTTGCCGACGCCACCAGCGCGGTGTTCGCCTATGACATCGACTGGGCGAAGATCGACGTCGCCACCTTCTCCTGGCAAAAGGTGCTGGGCGGCGAGGGCGGCCATGGCGTGCTGATCCTTGGCCCGCGCGCGGTCGAACGCCTCGAAACCTACACCCCCGCCTGGCCGCTGCCCAAGGTGTTCCGCCTGGTGTCGAAGGGCAAGCTGGCCGAAGGCGTGTTCAAGGGCGAAACCATCAACACGCCGTCCATGCTGGCGGTTGAAGATGCGATCTTCGCGCTGGAATGGGGCAAGTCGCTGGGCGGTTCGGCCGGCCTGATCGCGCGCAGCGACGCCAATGCCGCCGCGCTGGGCAAGATCGTCGCGGAGCGCGACTGGCTCGGCCATCTCGCCGTCGACGAAGCGTCGCGGTCGAAGACCAGCGTCTGCCTGACCGTCGAAGGCGCCGACGAAGCCTTCATCAAGGCCTTCGCCGCCCTCCTCGAAAAGGAAGGCGCCGCCTTTGACATCGCCGGTTATCGCGATGCCCCGGCCGGCCTGCGCATCTGGTGCGGCGCGACCGTCGAAACGGCGGATATCGAAGCGCTGGGGCCGTGGCTCGACTGGGCCTATGCCCAGACCAAGGCTGCCGCTTAACTCTCATAATTGTCGTCATTCCCGCGAAGGCGGGAGTCCATCTCCAGCCCTATCGATAGGTGCAACGTCGAGAGATGGATCCCCGCCTTCGCGGGGATGACGAATATATTTCCAAAGGAAACACACATGCCCAAAGTCCTTATTTCCGACAAGATGGACCCCCGCGCAGCCGCGATCTTCCGTGAGCGCGGCGTGGAAGTCGACGAAATCACCGGCAAGACGCCCGAAGAACTGATCGCCATCATCGGCGACTATGATGGTCTGGCCATCCGCTCCTCGACCAAGGTGACGAAGGCGATCCTCGACGCCGCCACCAACCTGAAGGTGATCGGCCGCGCCGGCATCGGCGTCGACAATGTCGACATCCCCTATGCCTCGGCCAAGGGCGTGATCGTCATGAACACGCCGTTCGGCAACTCCATCACCACCGCCGAACACGCCATCGCGCTGATGTTCGCACTGGCCCGCCAGTTGCCAGAGGCCAATGCCCAGACGCAGCAGGGCCTGTGGCCCAAGAACGGCTTCATGGGCGTGGAAGTCACCGGCAAGACGCTGGGCCTGATCGGCGCGGGCAATATCGGGTCGATCGTCGCCAGCCGCGCACTGGGCCTCAAGATGAAGGTCGTCGCCTTCGATCCGTTCCTGACGCCCGAACGCGCCATCGAAATGGGCGTGGAAAAGGCCGATCTCGACACGCTGCTGGCGAAAGCCGACTTCATCACCCTGCACACGCCGCTGACCGACCAGACCCGCAACATCCTGAGCAAGGAAAACCTCGCCAAGACCAAGAAGGGCGTGCGCATCATCAACTGCGCGCGTGGCGGGCTGATCGATGAAGCCGCGCTCAAGGAGGCGATGGATTCGGGCCATGTCGCGGGCGCCGCGCTCGACGTGTTCGTGCAGGAACCGGCGAAGGAATCGCCTTTGTTCGGCACGCCCAACTTCATCTGCACCCCGCATCTGGGCGCGTCGACCGACGAAGCGCAGGTCAATGTGGCGCTCCAGGTCGCCGACCAGTTGTCCGACTATCTGCTCGACGGCGGCATCACCAACGCGCTCAACGTCCCCTCGCTCAGCGCCGAAGAAGCCCCCAAGCTCAAGCCCTATATGGCGATCGCCGAAAAGCTGGGCAGCCTGGTCGGCCAGCTGGAAGGCGACGCGATCACCGGCGTTGCGGTGGAAGTCGAAGGCCATGCCGCCGAACTGAACCAGAAGCCGATCACCGCCGCCGTGCTGGCGGGCCTGATGCGCGTCTATTCGGACACGGTGAACATGGTCAACGCGCCTTTCCTGGCCAAGGAACGCGGGCTGGACGTGCGCGAAGTGCGCCACGACCGCGAAGGCGACTACCAGACTTTGGTGCGCGTTACCGTGACCACCGAAAATGGCGAGCGCTCGGTCGCCGGCACGCTGTTCGGCCATGCGTCGCCACGCCTGGTCGAACTGTTCGGCATCAAGGTGGAAGCCGATCTGGACGGCACGATGCTCTATATCGTCAACCAGGACGCGCCGGGCTTCATCGGTCGCCTGGGGAGCAAGCTGGGCGAATCGGATGTCAACATCGGCACCTTCCACCTGGGCCGTCGCAACCAGGGCGGTGAAGCCGTTCTCCTGTTGTCGGTCGACGGCACCGTCACCGAACCGCTGCGCTGGGAAATCTGCAATCTGACCGGCGTGAAGCAGGTCAAGTTGCTGCGGTTTGCTTAAACTCTAAAGACCCTCTCCCCCAGGGGAGAGGGAGTAAAGGTGCCTGCCGTGATTCCGCCCAGCCTCTTGCCCGAAGGCCTATCCGATCGCCTGCCGCCCCAGGCCGAAGCCTCCGCGCGCCTGGCGCGCCGCGTGCTCGATACGGTGGCGACCCATGGCTATGAACGGGTCATGCCGCCGCTTGCGGAGTTTGAGGATACGCTGACCCAGCGTCTCAAATCGATGCGTGCGCAGGATCTGGTCCGCGTGGTCGATCCCGTGTCGCAGCGCAGCCTGGCCTTTCGCCCGGACATGACCGCGCAGGTCGGCCGCATCGCCGCTACGCGGATGGCCGCCGCGCCGCGTCCGCTGCGCCTCTCCTATGCCGGTCCGGTCATCCGCCAGAAGGCCAGCCAGTTGCGCCCCGAACGCGAGAAATTGCAGCTCGGCGCTGAATTGATCGGCAGCGACGGCACGGCCGCCGCGGTGGAGATCGTGAATATCGCGATCGAGGCGCTGACCGCCGCGGGCGTGACCGGCATCACCATCGACTTCACCTTGCCCGACCTGATCGACGCGCTGGCCGCCGGCCCGCTGCCGCTCGGCGCGCAGGAGATAGAGGCGGTCCGCGCCGGGCTGGACGCCAAGGATGCGGGCGCATTGGTCGCCATCAGCCCGGCTGCCGCCGCCTATCTGCCGCTGATCGAAGCGACCGGCCCTTTCCATGCCGCGATGGACCGGCTCGAAGCGTTTAACGCGCAACTGGGCGGCGCGATCGACAGCCGCATCGCGGGTCTGCGCGCCATCGCCAAGCCGATCGGCTGGGACATCACGCTGACACTCGATCCGACCGAACGGCACGGTTTCGAATTTCAGAACTGGTTCGGCTTCTCCATCTTCGCCGAGGGTTTCATTGGCGAGATCGGTCGCGGCGGCAGCTACGCCATCGCGCGAGCGGATGGCGCGGATGAACCGGCTATGGGCTTCTCCCTCTATCCCGACCCGCTGATCGACGCGGGTTTCGGCGGGGAAGCGCCCCGGCGCCTGTTCCTGCCGCTGGGCCATGACGCAGGCCGCGCGAACGCGCTGCGCGCCGAGGGCTGGCAAACCGTCGCGGCGCTGTCCGGCGACGAAGATGGCGCGGCCCAGCGCTGTTCGCACTGGCTGGATGGCGCGGAGCCGTGCGCCTATTGACTTGACTTGACCGGGGTAGCGCGGCTAACGCGCGCCCCGAAACAGGGCGTCATACGCGCCTGCTTGATCCCACCGGCATGCCGAGTCCCGTCGAAGGGCATGGCCGGTCCGCGCGGCGGGCGGAGGACTGTATCTGTGGCAAATGTAACCGTGATCGGCGCTCAGTGGGGCGACGAAGGCAAGGGCAAGATCGTCGACTGGCTGTCGGAGCGCGCCGACGTCGTCGCCCGTTTCCAGGGCGGCCATAATGCCGGCCATACGCTGGTCGTGGGCGAGAAGGTCTATAAGCTCTCGTTGCTGCCGTCGGGCATCGTGCGCGGCACGCTGTCGGTCATCGGCAATGGCGTGGTGCTGGACCCCTGGCATTTCCGCGATGAAGTGGCGAAGCTGAAGGGGCAGGGCGTCACCATCACGCCCGACAATCTCCAGATCGCGGAAACCTGCCCGCTGATCCTGCCCTTCCACCGCGACCTTGATGGCCTGCGCGAAGACGCATCGGGCGCGGGCAAGATCGGCACCACCCGCCGCGGCATCGGCCCGGCTTATGAGGACAAGGTCGGCCGCCGCGCCATCCGCGTCTGCGACCTGGCGCATCTGGACGACCTGGACCTCCAGATCGACCGGCTGACCGCCCATCATGACGCGCTGCGCGCCGGTTTCGGCGAAGCGCCGATCGACCGCGCCGCGCTGATGGCGGAGCTGACCGAGATTGCGGCCTTCATCCTGCCCTTCGTCAAGCCGGTCTGGCTAACGCTCAACAAGGCGAAGGCGGCGGGCAAGCGTATATTGTTCGAAGGCGCGCAGGGCACCTTGCTCGACATCGATCACGGCACCTATCCCTTCGTCACATCGTCCAACACGGTGGCGGGCACGGCGGCGAGCGGCACCGGCCTTGGCCCCAATGCGGCGGGCTTCGTGCTGGGCATCGTCAAGGCCTATACCACCCGCGTGGGTTCCGGCCCGTTCCCGACCGAATTGGAGGATGAAACCGGCCAGCGGCTGGGCGAACGCGGCCATGAATTCGGCACCGTCACCGGCCGTAAGCGCCGCTGCGGCTGGTTCGACGCGGTGCTGGTGCGCCAGTCGATCGCGGTGTCGGGCGTCACCGGCGTCGCGCTCACCAAGCTGGACGTGCTGGACGGCTTCGATGAACTGAAGATCTGCGTCGGCTATCAGATCGGCGACCAGAGGTTCGACTATCTGCCCGCCCATGCGCAGGACCAAGCGAAGGCGCAGCCGATCTATGAAACGATCGAGGGTTGGCACGACACCACCGCCGGCGCGCGCAGTTGGGCCGAACTCCCGGCGCAGGCGGTCAAATATATCCGCCGGATCGAGGAACTGATCGGTTGCCCGGTCACGCTCGTTTCGACCAGTCCTGAGCGCGAGGACACCATCCTCGTGCGCGATCCCTTCGCGGATTAAGAGCGATGGCCGAACAACGCTTCGAGCGTCACAAGCAGGCCTGGACCCAGGACGAGATCCAGAAACTGCACATGTTGGCGAAGAAGGGCATGGGCCTGAAAGCCATCGCCAAGGCGCTGACCCGCACCGAAGAATCGGTCAAGGCGCGCGCCAAGGAAGACAGTGTGAATATCGCCAAGCTGCGGTAGATACATGGTGCTCCCGCGCAGGGGGGCGGTCCTGCCGTCGATTCCGTGCGATAGGGCGGAACTGGGCTCCGGCCTGCGCCGGAGCATTGACTGTCTGGACCCCGCCACACAGCCATGCGAAGACCACGCCTTACCAACAGGGAAGGCTTCGCATGGCGCTCGACATTCTCGTCCTTTATGGCTCCTATCGCCGTGGCCGGCTCGGTATCCGGCTCGCCGACTATCTGGTTCGCGGGTTTGAGGGGCTGGGCCACAAAGCCGAACTGGTCGATGCCAAGGCGGTCGACCTGCCCATGCTGGACCTGCGCTACAGCGATTATCCCGCCGGGGAAGCGCCCGCCGCGATGGCGCAACTGTCGGATCGTCTGTCCGCCGCCGATGCCTTCGTGTTCGTCGCGGGCGAATATAATCGCGGGATGCAGCCGGGCCTCAAAAATCTGGTCGATCATTATCTCAAAGAGTTCGACCGCCGTCCTGCCGCCATCGCCAGCTATTCGATGGGGCGTTTCGCGGGGGTCAACAGCCACGCCGACTGGACGGTGACGCTGGCGGCGATGGGCATGGCCGTGGTGCCGGAGCGGCTGAGCGTCGGCCAGATTGGCCAGGCGCTGGACGAACAGGCCCAGTCGCAGGGCGAGGGTGGCGCGGCGCTGGAGCGCGGCTTTGCCGGGTTCGCCAACAACCTCATCTGGTGGGCGGAGGCGGCTAAGGCCGCGCGCTAAATCGCCGGTCGATCCACACCAGCGCATAGCCCGCGGCGACGAAGCCTGCCGCCATCAGCGTGGCGTTGAGCGCCACCTGGCCGATGCCCAGCTTCGCGACATTGATGAAGGGATAGGCATAGCTTCCCTCCATCATGCCGTGCAGCAGGGCGTAGGGCAGATAGAGCGCGGGAAAAATTGCCCAGACCCAGGGATCGCGCCAGCCAAGCCGTCCCTTGCGCGCAAAGGCGATCCACCAGAGCGGCGTGATCAGGGGCGTGACCTTGTGCAGCAGCGTATCGGCCAACAGCGCGCCACCGCTCAGGGACAGCAGGCCGCGCAGCAGCAGGCCATAGACAATGCCGACAAGCAGGATCGCCAGCAGCATCCCGCCGACCAGCCGGGGTGAAACCCGCACGCTGATCGCGACCGCCGCCAGCGTCCCTGCAACCAGGATATTGGCCAGCACGGTGAAGAAGCGGATCAGCGTCCAGAGCGTTTCACCAACCGACCAGGTCTGCGCCAGGGTGGCGTCGAACTGGACCGCGAGGCCCGCGATCGCGACCAGCGCCACGATCCCGGCGCCCGCTCTTTCCCCGATCCTGCTCATGCCGCTATGCGCTCCCGTCCATCCTCTTCGCCTGCTGCTATCACGGTTGCGGCCACCAGGTCGCCCGTCACGTTCAGGCTGGTGCGGCACATGTCGAGGAAACGATCGACGCCCAGCACCAGCCCGATTCCTTCGGGCGGCACGCCGACCATGCCCAGGATCATCGCGACGACCGGCAGCGATCCGGCGGGCACCCCCGCAGTGCCGACCCCGCCCAATATGCACACCAGCATCACCATCAACTGCTGCGTCAGACTGAGGTCGACGCCGAAAAACTGGGCGAGGAAGAGGACGGTGATGCCTTCGAACATCGCCGTGCCATTCTGGTTGGCGGTCGCGCCGATGGTGAGGACGAAGCGGGCGATGCGGCGCGGCAGGTGCAACTTGTCCTCCGCCACGCGAATGGCGGTGGGCAGGGTGGCGTTGGAGGAGGCGGTGGCGAAGGCCATGACGCTGGCCTCCTGCACCGCCGCGAAGAAGGCGAGGGGGGAACGGCGCGCAAGCAGGGCGATGAGTAGCGGATAAACGACGAACATCTGGATCGCCAATGCCAGCAGCACGACGCCGACATAGGCGGACAGGCGGATCAGCAAGTCCCAGCCGAACTGCGCAGCCAGATTGAACATGAAGCAGGCGATGGCGATCGGGGCGAGGCGGATGACGATGCCGATCAGCCGCATCGTCACGTCGAACAGCCCCTCCATCGCATTGAGCAACATCTTCGACTGTTCGGTCTGCACCAGCACGAGGCCAATGCCGAAGAAGAGCGCAAAGACCATCACCGCCAATATGTCATTATCGGCCATCGCGCCGATAATGTTGTCGGGGATGATCGCGATCAGCGCCTGCATCCCCGTCGGCGTGTCGCCGCTGCGGACGAGAATCGCTTTGGCCCCCGCGCCCGCATCGGCCAGCATCGCCTGCGCCTGGGCGGGATCCACTCCGCCGCCCGGCCGCAGCAGATTGACCAGCAGCAGGCTGATGACGACGGCGATGCCCGATACGATCAGCGTGTAGACAAGCGTGCGCAGGCCGATCCGCCGCAGCGATCGCATCTCGCCCATTTCGGCGATGCCCACGATCAGCGCCGACACCAGCAGCGGGATGATCAGCATGAACAGCAGTCGTAGGAAAATCTGCCCGATCGGCCCGGTGACATAGGTGGTGATGGCATCGACCCAGCGCGCGTCGGGCACCGTCATATAGACGCCCAGGCCCAGGATCAGGCCGATCAGGAAGCCGGCCAGCATCTGCCACTGAAGCGAGAGCGCCGCCGTCTGGCCGCTGCTGTCGGGCGCGTCGCTGGTCACAGGCTTCTCCGTTCGCTTCTCGGTTCAACGAGCCGCGGCGGTACGAGTTGCGTCGGCCGGGATATTTCGTTTCGCTATGGCATCAAGGGAGCATTACCGCGACGCTGGCGTTACCGCAGTCGATTATTTTCGGAGACCTGCATGATCATCGATCCTGTCCCCAGCATGCGCCGGATGGCGTCCGAAGTCTGGAAGCCGCTGACCGCGCTGTTCATATGGGATTGCGCCGTGACACTCACTTATTATGTTCTGCCTTTCAAGGCGCCGTCGCTGCCGCTCACCATTTTTGGTACGGCGCTGGCGCTGTTTCTGGGCTTCCGGTCCAACAGCGCCTATCAACGCTGGTGGGAAGGGCGGGTTCTGTGGGGCGCGATGATCAATGCGTCGCGCAGCCTGGCGCGCGCCACGCGCAATTTCCTGCCCGATCCGGAGGCGCGCGACCTGAAGCGCGAGATCGTGATGCGCCAGATCGCCTATGTGAATGCGCTGCGTTGCCAGTTGCGCCGCCAGCCGATCGGCACGGACGTCACGACCTTCCTGCGAGAAGAGGATAAGGGCAAGGCGCTGGCTCGCGCGAACCCGGCCAACGGCCTGCTCGACAGCACCGGGCGACGGATCGACATCGCCCGGCGCGAAGGGTGGATCGACACGATCCAGCAAACGCAGATGGAGGCGGTGCTGATCGACATCGCCAATGCGCAGGGTGGAATGGAACGCCTGAAAAACACGCCGCTGCCGGTGCAGTATCGTTATCTACCGACCATCTTCACGCATCTTTTCTGTCTGTTCCTGCCGATCGGCCTGGTTGAAACGCTGGGCTTGGCCACGCCGCTCGGCTCCACGGTGGCGGGGCTGATGTTCGTCGCGGTCCTGCGGATCGGCGATGACCTGACCGATCCCTTTGGCGATACCGTGCATGACGTGCCTTTGACGGCGATGTGCCGAACAATCGAGATCGACCTGCTCCAGTCGATCGGCGACCCCGCGCCAGAGCCGGCTAAGCCGGTGCGCGGGGTGCTATGGTGAAGGAGGATCGGGTCCCGCCTGCGCGGGAGCACATGCTATCCTTGATTACTCCTTGTGCCGGTCGTCCACCATGTCGGACGCGAGTTCCAGTCCCGCGCGGCCATGAGCGGCGCCATGCGCCGGCGCCTTGGGATGGGGCACGTCGATCGGCTCCTCGACCTCCAGCATCCCTTCCCATTTGGTGATGACCGACGTGGCGATGGCGTTGCCCAGCACGTTGGTTGCGGTGCGGCCCATGTCCATGAAGTGATCGACCGCCAGGATGAAGGCGATGCCTTCGACCGGCAGGTCGAACTGGCCCAGCGTCGCGGCGACCACCACGAGGCTGGCGCGCGGAACCGCGGCGATGCCCTTGCTGGTGACCATCAGCACGAGCAGGATGGTGATCTGCGTCGCGATCGGCAGGTCGATGCCATAGGCCTGGGCGATGAAGATCGTCGCGAAGGTCGAATACATCATCGACCCGTCGAGGTTGAAGCTGTAGCCCAGGGGCAGCACGAAGCTGTAGATACGGCGCGGGATGCCGAAGCGGTCGAGCTGCTCCAGCATCTTGGGATAGGCGGCTTCGGACGAGGCGGTGGAGAAGGCGATCAGGATCGGTTCGCGGACATAGCGGATCAGCTTGAACATCCGCTTGCCGAGGAAAATCGATCCGGCGCCGAACAGCAGCAGCCACAAGCAGAACAGCGCGATGTAGAATTCGCCGACCAGTTCGCCATAGGTTTTGAGCACGCCCAGCCCCTGCACCGTGACGGACGAGGCCAGCGCGCCGAACACCGCGAACGGGGCTACGCGCATGACATAGCCGGTCACTTGCAGCATCAGTTCGACCATCGCCTCGATCATGGTGACGATCGGCTTGCCCTTGTCGCCGATGGCGGTGAGCGCCACGCCCACGAACAGCGAGAAGACGACGATCTGCAGGATCTGGTTGTCCGCCATCGCCCCGATCATGGAGGTCGGGAAGACATGGAGGATGAAGTCGCGGAAGTTGAGCGCTTCGGTATTGACGCCCGCATCCGCGCCGGAGCGGACCAGGTTGAGGCCCTCGCCCGGTGCGAAGAAGTTGACGAAGATCAGGCCCAGCGTCAGCGA
Source organism: Sphingobium cupriresistens LL01 (assembly GCF_001046645.1). Lineage (NCBI taxonomy): Bacteria > Pseudomonadati > Pseudomonadota > Alphaproteobacteria > Sphingomonadales > Sphingobiaceae > Sphingobium > Sphingobium cupriresistens. The sequence continues at coordinate 202,435 of NZ_KQ130435.1, read as the reverse complement.
AATCAGGCTGGCGATGATGAACCAGGCGAGCGCCCGCCCGCCGATCCGCCCCAGCGCCGCGCTGTCGCCCATATGGGCGATGCCCGCGACCAGCGTGGAAAAGACTAAAGGCGCGATGATCATCTTGATCAGGTGCAGGAATATGTCGGCCAGAAGGTGGAAATAGCCCGCCACATCCTTTGCCAGCGTTTCGTCGCCGCCGACCCAAAGATTGGCCACGAAGCCCGTGATCACCCCCAGGACCATGCCGATGAGGATGAAGACTGTCAGTCTGTTTCGCATCAAATCCCTTTAGGCTGCCCGTGCGCAGCCCCCGCCTATTGTACGTCTGTCAGGCCGACACCTAACAGGCGCATGGGCCACCCGCAATCGCGGCGCGTCCAGTCGCATCAGGGAAGACGAAGCAGTCGCGCCTTTCCACGCCCTTGGATATACGGGTCAGGGGTAGAGCAGTCCTTCGATCCAACTATCGCCGACCCGTTCGAACAGGCGGCGTTCGTGCAGCCGGTGTTCGCGATCCTGCCAATATTCGATCCGTTCGGGGGTGAGGCGGAAGCCCGACCAATGCGGCGGGCGCGGCACCGGGCCGCCCTCGAACCGGGCGCTGGCCGCCTCGAACCGGTCCATGAAGGTCTGCCGGTCGGGCAGGGGGCGGGACTGGTCTGATGCCCAGGCGCCCAGTTGGCTGTCGCGGCTGCGGGTCGCGAAATAGACGTCGGCGGTGGCGTCGTCTACAGGGCCTACCGCCCCTTCGACACGAATCTGGCGGCGCAGCGATTTCCAGTGGAAGAGCAGCGCGGCGTGGGGATTTTCCAGCAGATCGCCCGCCTTGCGTCCTTCGAAATTGGTGTAGAAGACGAAGCCGTCGGGACCATGGCCCTTGAGCAGCACCATGCGCACGGACGGCCGCCCGCGCGCATCGGCTGTGGCCAGCGCCATGGCGTTGCTATCGTTGATTTCGGTGTCGCGCGCCTGCGCGTACCACTCGTCGAACAGGGCGAAGGGATCGGTCATGGCGCATTCTTACGGGAGGGGAGCAAAAGTGTCGATAAGGGGAAGTCCGGTCGCCCCTTGCGCCATCCCCGGCTTGAATGTGGGCGCGGCATCGTCCACATAGTCGGGAAGTGATGCTTTTGTGCAACAGGTAGAATGATGGCCGATCCCTATTCCCTTTTGGGTGTGACGCGCAGCGCGACCGATGCGGAGATTAAATCCGCCTATCGCAAGCTCGCCAAGGAACTGCACCCCGACAAGAACAAGGATAACCCCAGGGCGGCGGACAAATTTTCCGCCGTGACCAACGCCTATGACCTGCTGTCCGACAAGGATAAGCGCGCCCGTTTCGACCGGGGGGAGATTGACGGCGACGGCAATCCGGCCGCGCCCTTTGGCTATGGCGGCGGGGGCGGCGGCGGTTTTCGCGGCCAGCCGGGCGGCGGCTTCGATCAGGGCGGCGCGGATTTCGGCGATATTTTCGAAGGGCTGTTCGGCGGCGCCGGGCGTCGTGCGGGCGGTGGCGGCGGTTTCGGGCGGCAGGCGCCACCGCCAAAGGGCGCCAATGTCGCCTATCGGCTGGCGGTCCAGTTCACCGACGCGGCCACCCTCGCGCCGCAGCGGATCACTTTGCAGGATGGCAAGACCATCGACCTGAAGCTGCCCGCTGGGGTGGAAAGCGGGACGCAGATGCGCCTGTCGGGCAAGGGGCAGGCCGGGCCGGGCGGGGCGGGCGATGCGATCGTCACGATCGAGGTGAAGCCGCACCCCTTCTTCATCCGCGACGGCGACAATGTGCTGCTGGACCTGCCCATCACGCTCGATGAGGCGGTGAAGGGCGGGAAGGTCAAGGCGCCGACGGTGGACGGCCCGGTGATGCTGGGCGTGGCGGCTGGCGCGACGTCGGGCAAGACGCTGCGGCTGCGCGGCAAGGGCTTTACCGGCAAAAGCGGCCAGCGCGGCGACCAGTTGGTCACGCTCCAGATCGACGTGCCGGCCGACGACCCGGCGATCCAGGCGCTGGTGGAAAGCTGGCAGGACGAACGGCCGGTGCGCGCCCATATGGGCGTATGATGCGTTAGTCCATATATGCCGATGCCATCGCCCCTGTCGCCCGAATCCCGCCGCCAGGTGACGCATGAAGCGCGGGCGCATTTTCATCGGCAAATGGACCGGGTGCGGCCTGGCTCCCATCTGTTCGAGGTGATGAAGCGGGTGGCGGTCGGCACCTATAGCGACGGCTTCATCCATGCCGGCAATCTGGCCTATCTGTCGCTGATGACGCTGTTTCCCTTTTTCATCGTCGCGGCGGCTGTGGCCAGCATCTTTGGCCGCACGCAGGACGGCGTGCAGGCGGTCAACGCCTTTCTCTATACCGTGCCGCGCGGCGTCGCCGATGTGGTGCGCCAGCCGATCAGCGACGTGCTGACCGCGCGCAGCGGTCCTCTGCTGTGGTTGGGCGGCCTGGTCGGGCTGTGGACCGTGGGCAGCCTCATAGAAACGATCCGCGACATTCTCCGCCGCGCCTATGGCACCAAGAGCACCAAGCCTTTCTGGCGCTATCGGCTGGGCGCGATCGGCATCACGCTGGTCAGCGTCTTCGCGCTGATGTTCGCTTTTTCGTTGCAGGTGGCGATCACCGGCCTCGACCAGTTCCTCCACAATATCCTGCCCTGGGCGGACGACGCCATCGGCCTGGTCGCGTCGGCGAAGCTGGTGCCGATGGCGATAACCTGCCTTGCCTTATGGTCGCTGTTCGCGGCCTTGACGCCTACCGCTTACAAGCCGCGCCGTTTCCCCAAATGGCCCGGCGCGGTGGCGACGTCGCTCTGGTGGTATGGGACGGTGCTGCTGTTGCCGCCCACCCTGTCGCTGCTGGGCGGCTATGGCCGGACCTATGGCAGTCTGGCGGGTGTCATGATCACCCTCATTTTTTTCTTTCTCGTCGGGCTTGGCGTGGTAATTGGCGCGGAATTAAATGCGGCGCTGGCGGAATTTCCCGAAGAGGAACTGGACGCGGCGGCGAAGGACCAAGGGAACGGAACGACGATATGAACGGCTTGATGGCAGGAAAGCGCGGGCTCATCATGGGGCTGGCGAACGACAAGTCGCTCGCCTGGGGCATTGCGCAGCAATTGCACGCGCATGGCGCGGAACTGGCCTTTTCCTACCAGGGCGATGCGCTGGCCAAGCGGGTGCGGCCGCTCGCGGAGCAGGTCGGCTCCGATTTCCTGATCGACTGCGACGTCACCGACATGGACAAGCTGGATGCGGCGTTCGCCGAGCTGGAAGCGCGCTGGGGCACGATCGATTTCGTGGTCCACGCGATCGGCTTTTCCGACAAGAACGAGCTGCGCGGCCTCTATGTCGACACCAGCCTGGAGAATTTCCTGCTGACCATGAACGTGTCTGCTTACAGTTTTGTGGCAGTCACGAAGCGCGCGCGCGCTTTGATGCCTAATGGCGGCAGTATCTTGACGCTGAGCTATTATGGCGCGGAAAAGGTCATCCCCCATTATAACGTCATGGGCGTGGCGAAGGCGGCGCTGGAAACCAGCGTCAAATATCTGGCGATGGACCTCGGCCCGGAAAATATCCGCGTCAACGCCATTTCCGCCGGCCCGATCAAGACGCTGGCGGCCAGCGGCATCGGCGATTTCCGCTATATCCTGAAATGGAACGAGTTGAACTCGCCGCTGCGCCGCAACGTCACGATCGAGGATGTCGGCGGCGCGGGCCTGTATCTGTTGTCCGATCTGGCGTCGGGCGTGACCGGCGAAATCCACCATGTCGATGCGGGCTATAACGTCATCGGGATGAAGGCCGAAGACGCGCCGGACATCGCGCTGGATAAGTAAGGTCAAACCCCTCTCCCCTTGGGGGGAGAGGGAGGGGCCCATCGCGAAGCGATGGGCGGGTGAGGGGGATATGAAGCGGCCCGATCCTGAAACACCCGAATCCCTGAAGCAGGGGGCGAAGCTGCGCAACCGACAGTTGGACGGCATCAAGTTTCGCCGACAGGTCTGGCTGGCAGGCTTCATCGCCGATTTCTATGCCGCCGATCTTCGGCTAGTCATCGAAGTTGACGGCGATGACCATGCCGCTAGGGAAGCAGCCGATCAGCAGCGATTCCGGATATTGCAGCGCGAGGGATTTCGGACCATCCGTTTCGCTAATGCGGATATCATGCGCAATATCGAAGGGGTTTTGGAGACAATATCGATGACGGTGCGCCTTGACCCCTCACCTTCCCACTCGGCTGCGCCGAGCGGGCCTCTTCCTGTCCCCCAAGGGGAGAGGAGAATATGAGTTTCAACAGTTTCGGGCGCGTGTTCCGCTTCACCACCTGGGGCGAGAGCCATGGTCCTGCCATCGGTGCGGTCGTGGACGGGTGCCCGCCGGGTTTGCCGCTCAGCGAAAGCGACATCCAGCCATGGCTTGACCTGCGCAAGCCCGGCACGTCCAAATTCACCACCCAGCGTCGCGAAGCGGATGAGGTGCGTATCCTGTCTGGCGTGTTCGAAGGGCGGACCACCGGCACGCCGATCAGCCTGATGATCGAGAATACCGATCAGCGGTCGAAGGATTATTCGGACGTCGCCAAGGCCTATCGCCCCGGCCATGCCGACTATGCCTATGACGCCAAATATGGTTTTCGCGACTATCGCGGCGGCGGGCGCTCCTCGGCGCGCGAGACGGCCAGCCGGGTCGCAGCGGGCGCGGTCGCGCGGGCGGTTATCCCTGAAGTCGATATCTTCGCCTATGTCAGCGAAATCGGCGGCGACGGGATCGACTATGCGAACTTCGATCCCGCGCAGATCGGCCAGAATCCCTTCTTCTGCCCTGATGCGGAAGCGGCCAAGCGCTGGGAAAAGCTGGTCGATGACGCGCGGCTGGACGGCTCCTCGCTCGGCGCGGTGGTCGAATGCATCGCGTCCGGTGTGCCGGCCGGCTGGGGCGCGCCGCTCTACGCCAAGCTCGACGGCGAATTGGCGAGCGCGATGATGAGCATCAATGCGGTCAAGGGCGTCGAGATCGGCGACGGTTTCGCCGCCGCCCGCCTGCGCGGCGAGCAGAATGCGGACCCGATGCGACCGGCTTTGAATGGGGGCAGTGAGGGGCCAGTGTTCCTCGCCAACCACGCGGGCGGCATCGCGGGCGGCATCGCCACCGGCCAGCCGGTCAAGGTCCGTGTCGCCTTCAAGCCTACCAGTTCGATCCTGATCCCGGTCGAAACGGTAACGCGCGAAGGCGCTGCCGCCGACATCATCACCAAGGGCCGCCATGACCCCTGCGTCGGCATTCGCGGCGTGCCGGTGGTCGAAGCGATGATGGCGCTGGTGCTGGCCGACCAGAAGTTGCTGCACCGCGCGCAATGTGGCGAGCGACCGGAATAACCCTAGGACCGTTCGGCGTTATCGATGCGCCGAACCGCGCCGATCCCGCGCCCAATGTCGATTCGATGCGAGACGACTCGCCTCCATTACGATAAGGTGACACTCATCGCCCGCGGGAGGGCGAGCGGCAGAGCGTAAGCCTGGGGAGCGTCATTGCGCGTCAAAGCGTTTTTCGCGAAAAACGCTGAGATTAAAAAGGCGGATTGACGGTCAAAACGTCCCCTGAACGCCGCGACACGGGCCAGCCATGCAACCATGGCTGGCCCATTTCGTTTCACCCGTGCAAGGATACGCGACCACGCGATCCGACGGGGGTTTTATGCATTTCATCCACGCGCTGCTGGGCGTCTATCGCGCGGAAATCGGCCTGCTGATCCTCGCCTGCATGTTCGTCGCTTTCGTGCGCGAACGCTATTCGCCGACGGTTATCGCCGTGGTCGGCGCCTGCGCCTATGGCATATTCGGGATGCTGGACGAAAAGGCGATGTTTTCCGTCTTTTCCAACAGCGCGCCGCTGACGGTGGGGGCCATGTTCGTCCTGTCGGGTGCGCTGGTCCGCACCGGCGTCATCGGTCGTGTCGCCGACCTCATCATGACCCGTGCGGAGCGCCATCCGCGCATCGCTCTGGCCGAAGTCGGGCTGGGCGCGCTGCTGCTGTCAGGCTTCCTCAACAATACGCCCGTGGTCGTGCTGCTGATCCCGATCATGTTCAAACTGGCGCAGGCGACCGGCTATCCGGTCAAGAAATTGTTGATCCCGATGAACGTCGTCGCGGTGCTGGGCGGCTGTCTGACCCTGGTCGGCACCTCCACCAATCTGGTCGTCGCTGGCATCGCCGCCGAACAGGGCATGGACCGGTTCGGGATTTTCGACATTACGCTGTATGGCGCGGCGGGCGCGGCGGCGGGCATCGTGGCGCTGCTCTGCCTGTCCTTCCTGCTGCCCAGCGATCCCCCGTCGATCGCGGGGGAGGATGGCGGCACGGCGGTCCAGGATTATCTGACCGAACTGGTCGTGCCGCAGGATAGCGACGATATCGGGCGCGAGATCGGCGCGCTGGGCCTGTTCGGGCGATCGGTGCAATTGCTCGGCCTCAAGCGGAGCGGCGACATCAGGCGGCAGGGGCTGGAGACGGAGGAATTGCGGTCCGGCGATCATCTGATCGTGCGGGCGGATGGCGCGGCGATCATGACGTTGCGCGAATCGGGCCGGTTCGAACTGGGCGTCGCCGCCGATTCGCGCACCAGCGCGCAGGACGGAACCGTGGTCGAGGCGATGGTCGCGCCCAGTCACCCGTCGATCGGCGAGCGGCTGGGCGACATCCCCTTCCTCCATGCGCTGCGCGTGCGGATCATCGGCATCCATCGCGCGCGCCACCTGCCGGGGCCGGACTTGGCCGAAACGCGGGTTCGCGGCGCTGACCGGTTGCTGGTGGCCGGCGGCGACGACGCGATGCGCTCGCTCAAGGACAATCCGCACCTGATCGGCGTCGATATCAGCCGCACCCGCGCCTTCCGCCCGCGCAAGGCGTGGATCGCGATCGCCGCGATGGCGGGCGCGGTGCTGCTGTCCGCCTTCGATGTGGTCGGCATCGGCATGGCCGCGGTGATCGCCGTGGGCCTGATCCTGGTCACCCGCTGCATCGACCCGGAGGAAGCCTGGGGCGCGATCGACGGCGACACGCTGATCCTGATCTTCGCAATGCTGGCCGTGGGGCTGGCGCTGGAGCAGGCGGGCAGCGTCGCGTTGATGGTTGGCTGGATCACGCCGCTGATGCAGGTCGCGCCGGCCTGGACCCTCATCTTCATCGTCTATTTCGCGTCGCTTATCCTGTCCGAACTGCTCAGCAACAATGCGGTGGCGGCGCTGCTGACGCCGATCACCATTGCGCTGGCGCATCAATTGGGCGTGGACGCGCGCCCGCTCGTGATCGCGCTGATGATCGGCGCTTCGGCCTGTTTCGCGACGCCGATCGGCTATCAGACCAACGCGCTGGTCTATGCCGCGGGCGACTATCGCTTTGCCGACTTCGTGCGGATCGGCGTGCCGATCAACATCGTCGTCGGGCTGGCGGTATGCAGCGCATTGGTCCTTCTGGGCTGAACTGGCCCTGTTATTGACCATTCCGTCGCGCCATGACGGTGGAAATGACAAGGACCAGCCCATGACCAGCCTAGCCTTCACCCAGGTCGACGCCTTTGCCGACGCGCCCTTCACCGGCAATCCCGCCGCGGTGATGCCGCTCGACGCCTGGCTTGACGACGCTGTGCTTCAGGCCATTGCGGCGGAGAACAACCTCTCCGAAACCGCCTTCACCGTGCCGACGCCGGATGATCCGGAGGCGGATTACGCACTGCGCTGGTTCACCCCCACGGTGGAAGTGAAGCTGTGCGGCCACGCCACGCTGGCGAGCGGCCATGTGCTGATGGCCGACGCCATGATCCGTTTCCGCACCCGCCATTCCGGCATCCTGACCGTGACGCGCGACGGCGATGGCTATACGCTGTCGCTCCCCGCCTGGGACATGGCGGCCAAGGCGCTGCCGGACCTGGCGGCAGGCCTTGGCGGCAAACCCATCGAAGCGCATTGGCGCGAGGGCGGCTATAGCCTTTTCCTCTTCCCCGATGCCGCCGTAGTGCGCGCGCTGACGCCGGATTTCGCCGCGCTCAAGCGCCATGGCGACGTCATGCTGATCGCGACGGCGCCGGGCGAGGATAGCGATATCGTCAGTCGCGTGTTCGTGCCGGGCGGCGGCGTTGATGAAGACCCCGTCACCGGATCGGCGCATAGCCTGCTCGTCCCTTTCTGGGCGGCGCGGCTGGGGAAGGCGCAGCTCAGCGCCTATCAGGCGTCGGCGCGGGGCGGGCGGCTGGGCTGCGCTCTGGCGAACGATCGCGTCATCCTGACCGGCCGATGCCGCACCGTGATCGAGGGCCGGTTTTTCCTCTAATCTAAATGAAAGCAGGGGCGGGGCTTCGACAGGCTCAGCCCGAACGGATATAGGGCTAGGACCATCTTCCTACCCCGGAAACAGCCCCATCAACTGCGCCAGGGCGCCGCGCACCGCCGCGCGCTGGTCTTTGTCCGGCGACATGCCGATCCGCACCACCGTCAGCCGCTGCGACGGGGAGATCAATATATATTGCCCATTATGGCCGACGCAGCCGAACAGGCTGTCAGGCGCGCGGCCCGGCATCAGCGCGCTTTCGCTACTGTCCCGGTTGAGCCACAGATGCGCGCCATAGGCCGGATTGCGCGGCGATGGCGTGCGCATGAAGTCGACCCATTTTTCCGGTAAAATCTGATGCCCATTGGGCGATCGGCCGTGGTTGCGCAGCAATTCGCCAAAGCGGCCATAGTCGCGCGCGGTCATGTGCAGGATGCTGCCGCCGATCATCGTGCCCGCCGCATCATATTCGGGGGTCAGGCTGGGCAGCTTGCCCGGCGCCTTCAGCCGCCCGTCGATGAACGTCTGCATGGCCCGCCGCCGGATATCGGGATCGGCGCTGCTGGTCAGCATCCGCGTCATCAGGTCCGACAGAATGACGCTGCTGCCGGTCGAATAGGAAAAGACCGCGCCCGGCGCATGGGCGATCGGCTTGGATTCGGCATAGGCGCGCATGTCCTGCGCCCCCTGGGTGAACAGCATTCGCACCGTGTCGCCGCTGGTGATCGGCTCGCCATCCTCGACATGGTCAAGCCCGGACCGCATTTGCAGCAACTGGCGCAGGGTGATCTTGCCCCGCGGATCGCCCGGCTGGCTCCAGGCCGCGACCGGCACCGGCGAATCGAGCGCCAGCCGCCCGTCCGACACCATCAGCCCGACCAGCACCGCGGTCACGCTCTTGGCGATCGACCAGGATAATAATTTGGTGTCGGGCCTGAAGCCGGGGGCGTAGCGTTCCGCGATCACCTGGCCGTCGCGCATGACCAGCAGGGCGCGCGTCTCGCCCATCGCGTCATCCTCGAACAACGGGTCGATCGCGGCGCGCAGCGCGTCCGCGCCCACGACGGCGTCGCTGGCCACGGCATAGACGGGCGCAGGGGCGGGAGCCGCGCGGACGACCAGCGCCCCGGCGACCACGACGCCCGCGGCGCCCAGCGCCAGTCCAAGGCGCTTTACGATTCGGCTATCGATCGGCATAAGCCGCCGCCCTTACGCAACGGAATCGAAAAGGGCCATGGTGGTTCGTCGGAAATGGTGGTTATCGGGCGGCTTGCTCGTTCTGGCGCTGCTCGCGCTCGTCGCGTGGCAATGGACGACGCTCAGCGCGCGCGCGCGCCTGGGCGCGGCCTATGGCGCGCGGATCGGCTGTTCCTGCCGCTATGTCGAAGGCCGCGCCATGGGCAGTTGCGAGGACGATAAGGAACCGGGCATGGAACTGGTGCGCCTGACCGATGTGCCCGACAGCCGCGCCGTGGAAGCCAGCGTGCCTTTGCTTGCCAGCCGCACCGCGCGGTTCAAGCCGGGCTGGGGCTGTCTGCTCGATCCGGTGGGGTGAGGGGGAGGTTTTTGAGGGTCTGGAAATCGGCTAGGAGCGGACCTTGTTTCCCCTCCCGCTGGCGGGAGGGGCATGGCCGTAAACCACCCATCTTCGCCGTCCAAACCCCTAGCCCCGCCACCCCTCACCCGCTAAGGCCCTCCCATGCGGCCCGACATTCCCACGCTTCTCCACGACATATTCGGTTTCACCGCCTTTCGCGGGGTGCAAGAAGCGGTAGTGGGCCGCGTCATGACGGGCCAGCCGACGCTCGCCATCATGCCGACCGGCGCGGGCAAGTCGCTCTGCTACCAGCTTCCGTCCGCCGCGCTCGACGGCTGCTGCGTCGTCGTCTCGCCGCTGATCGCGCTGATGCACGACCAGTTGCGCGCCGCCAATGCCGTGGGCCTGCGCGCCGCCAGCCTGACCAGCGTGGACGCCGACTGGCGCGAGACGCAGGACCGGCTGCGGGGCGGCGATCTCGACCTGCTCTATGTCGCCCCTGAACGCGCCAGCCAGGAACCGTTCCGCAACCTGCTCCGTGCCGCCAAGGTCGCGCTCTTCGCCATCGACGAAGCCCATTGCGTTTCCGAATGGGGCCATGATTTCCGCCCCGACTATCGTCTGTTGCGCCCGCTGCTCGACGAATTTCCCGATGTCCCGCGCCTCGCCCTCACCGCCACCGCCGATGCGCACACGCGCGAAGACATCCTCGTCCAGCTCGGCATCCCGCGCGACGGCCTCATCATCTCCGGCTTCGATCGGCCCAATATCAGCTACGCCGTCCATCCACGCGACGGCCTGACGCGCCAGCTCGCCGATCTTGTCGCCGCCAATCCCGGTCCCGGCATCGTCTATGCCCAGACCCGCGCCGCGACCGAAAAACTGGCCGAAACGCTGGGGAAGGGCGGCCGCGCCGTCCGCGCCTATCATGCCGGCCTCGATCCGGCGGTGCGCGCACGCAATCAGGCCGCCTTCATCGCCAGCGAGGACATGGTGATGGTCGCCACCGTCGCCTTCGGCATGGGCATCGACAAGCCCGACGTGCGCTTCGTCGCTCATGCCGGCCTGCCCAAGTCGATCGAGGGCTATTATCAGGAATCGGGCCGCGCGGGCCGCGATGGCGAACCGGCGGTCGCGCATCTTTTCTGGGGGGCGGAGGATTTCGCCCGCGCCCGGATGCGCATCGCTGAACTGGAACAAAGCCGCCAGCAGGGCGAGCGCGCGCGCATCGCGGCGCTCGGCGCTTTGGTCGAAACCGCCACCTGTAGGCGCGCGATATTGCTGCGCCATTTCGGTGAAAGCCCGTCCGCCACTTGCGGCAATTGCGACAATTGCCTGACGCCCCCGGCCAGTGTCGACGCGACCGAAATCGCGCGCAAATATCTCTCCGCCGTCTATCGCACCGGGCAGAGCTTTGGCGCGGGCCATATCGAAGCGGTGCTGACCGGCGCGGCGAACGACAAGGTGCGTGAGCGGGGCCATGACAGGATTTCGGTGCATGGCATCGTGGCAGGCGACGACACCGCGCTGCTGCGCCCGGTATCGCGCGCGTTGCTGGTCCGCGACGCGCTGGAGACGACCGAGCATGGCGGGCTGATGCTTGGCCCCAACGCCCGGCCGATCCTGCGCGGCGAGGAAGAGGTGCGCATCCTGATGCCGCCCAAGCGCGAACGCGGCAAGCGCAACGCCCGCAATGGGGCGGAGGCCAATCCGGTCGGCGATCCGCTGTTCGACGCGCTGCGCGCCTGCCGCCGCGAACTGGCGCAGGAGTCGGGCGTGCCGCCCTATGTCATCTTCCACGATTCGACCCTGCGCGAAATGGCCGAACAGCGCCCGTCCAGCATCCGCGCGATGAGTCGCATCAGCGGCATCGGCCAGAAGAAGCTCGACGCTTGGGGCGACGCCTTCCTCAGCGCGATCCGACCCTATCTCTGAACCAAATTTCTTGAAAGCGACAAGTTGAGCGCTCATGGCTCACCCAAAGGAGACGCATATCATGTTCCGCAAGCTGACCGACCGCATTCTCGTATCCCCGCAGATCAGCGTCGATCAGGTCGGCGAAGCCAAGGCGCAGGGCGTCACACTCATCATCAACAACCGCCCCGACGACGAGGAGCCGGGCCAGGTCAACGGCGCTGAGATCGAGGCCGCGGCAAAGGCCGCGGGCATCGCCTATCTCGCCGTGCCGGTCGCCCATGGCGGTTTCGCTCCGTGGCAGCTCGACGGCATGGCGCAGGCGCTGGAACAGGCGGGAGACGGCAAGCTGCTGGCCTATTGCCGCTCCGGCACCCGCAGCACGCTGCTCTGGGCGCTGACCCGCGCCCGCGTCGGCGACAATGGCGACGTGCTGGCGGCGCAGGCCGCGGCGGCGGGCTATGACATCGCTCCCGTCCGCCAGATCATGGACGCCCTGGCGCCGCAATAATCGCGCGCGTCACCACAGTACGCCGTCGACCGGCTCCAGCGGCGGCGGGGCAGGCAGGCCGATCGCCTGATTGAGGTCGGCCTCGATCGTGGTGGTGATGCTGGTGAGCGGCAGGTCATGCACGTCGTTGCCGAAGGGATCGACCAGATCGTCGCCGATCTGCAACACCGCCAGGAACATGAAGCCCGCCGCCGCCGACCCGATGGGCGTCGCCATCCCCAGCGTCTCCACCAGCCCGACCGGCAACAATATGCAGAAAAGGCGGGTGAAATATTTGGGAAAGGCGCGATATTGCGCGGGCAGCGGGGTGTTCTTGATCCGCTCCATTCCGCCCTGCGCGTTGGACATGTCCACCAGCAGGGCCTCGATCCGGCTCTGCTGGATGGTGTCGATCCAGCCGCGCCGCACCGCATCCATCACCTGGCGGTCGGACCCGTCCAACATGCCATTGGCCGGATTGCGGCGATCCAGTTCGGGCAGCGGATCGTCCCCCAGTACCCGCCGCATGTCGGGCGCGGGATCTTCCCGCCGCAACTGGCGGCGCAGGGCATGGACATAGGCGACATGGCGCTTCACCAGCACCGTCGCCATCGCCCGCCCTTCGGCCGTGTCGGGCAGATAGGCCAGCACCACGCGCGCGAAGCTGCGCGACACATTGACCATCGCGCCCCACAGGATGCGGCCTTCCCACCAGCGCTGATAGGCGCTGTTGACGCGGAACCCCAGCACCAGCGCCAGCGCCGTGCCGAATATGGTCAGCGGCAGCGCAGGCGCGCGGAAGGGCGAGATATAATAGAAGATGGTGACCGCCAGATCCCAGAAGAACAGCGCGATCAGCGCGCTCCAGGCTTTCTCGAAACTCTGGCGGATGCGGGGGGAGCGTCCAACGATCATGACGTGTCTCTACAGGGCGTCGCCGCGCTCATCGTCCAGTTTTAGCCAGGCATGGCGCAGCGCCAGGCTGCCGACGATGCCCACCACTTTCAGCGTCGCGGAATGGATGGTCGGCGTGGTGTCGACCAGCGCGAAGCCGAGGCAGATCAACCCCAGCAGCATGGCGGCATAGATGGGCAGCGCTTCGATGTCGTTCCAGGCGATTGGCGGATCGGCCTTGGGGTGGCGCAGGCTCAGCATCGACATGGGCGGATACTCCGTGGTGAATTGCGGGAAACGCCTGTAAAATGATGCGCTGCAAAAGCCGTGGTCAACCGTCTGCATCGGACGCAAGCCAAGGTTGCATCACCTGAAGTTCAGCAAGAAAGCGTTACAGAAACGGGCGCAGCCAGAGATGCAGCAATGAAAGCATACTGTCCTGCAACATCAGGTCTATTGCGTCGCAGCATCGCCTCCCTAGCTTCAAGGAATGCCCGATCGCTTTGCCGAAATCGAATCCTTCGTGAAGATCGCCGAATCCGGCACGCTGTCCGAAGCGGCGCGTCGCCTGGGACTCTCGCTCGCGGCGACCAGTCGTCGCCTGTCGCAACTGGAGGCGCGGCTGGGGGTGATGCTGATCCGTCGCAACAGCCGCCACCTGTCGCTGACCGAGGAAGGGTCGCTGCTCTACGACCGGGCGGGGCGGGCGCTAAGTGCGATCGACGATGTGGAAACCGACGTCATGCGCCGCGCGACGGAGGCGACCGGGCTGCTGCGCGTCGTGACGACGATCGGCGCAGCGCGGATGCGTCTCGCGCCGCTGTTCCGCCATTATGCGGCCTTGCATCCCGATGTCGCGATCCATCTGGAAACCGCCGCGCAGGCGACAAACATCGTCGAAACCGGCCATGACATCGCCATCTGTTTCGATCCGCCGCCCGATTCCGCCCTTACCATGAAGCGGCTGACCGACAATCCGCGACTGCTGTGCGCCGCGCCCGCCTATCTCAACCGGCGCGGGCATCCTGGCGCCGTCGGCGACCTGTCGGTCCATGACAATATCGTGGTGGGCGAGGCGCAGCAGGAGCTATGGCGCTCCGTCGTCGGCAGCGGCAATGGGCCACGGGTGACCCTCAGCACCAATGATGGCGACATGGCGCGCGCCTGGGCGCTGGACGGCGCGGGCATCGTCATCAAGTCGCTCTGGGAAGTGGCGGATGATCTGGATGCGGGCCGGTTGCAGCAATTGCTGCCGGATGTCGCGCTGCCCGCCGCCTCGATCGTCGCGCTCTATGTGCCGGGGCAGGGGGAGACGGCCAAGGTCCGCTCCTGCCTCGACTTCCTGTCCCGCCACCTCAAGAAAGGGTGGCCCGTCTCGCCCGCCGACAGGGCTACACCCGCCTGAACGGGAAGGGCGCCACGGTGCGCTCATAGCTGTGCAGGTCGAGCGCGCGCGTGACCGGCGGCAGCGCGCGGTCGGGGCAGGCGCGGCGCTCGCATAATGGACATGTCGGGCCGACCCCTGTCGCCGCGTCGCGCTCCACGTCGATGCCGTCGGCGTGGACGATCTTGCCCGCATGTTTCGCCTCGCACCCCAGGGCGATCACCGACCGGCCACGCGCTGCGCCGGGCGGCAGGCCGACCGCCAGCGTCAGGAAGCGCTTGCCGTCCAGAGTCTCGATCAACTGCGGTGCGACCCGATCCGCCTCCTGCGCGCCATGCGCGTCCCAGCGCGGGCAGGTGCCGCCATAGCGGGCGAAGGGCCAAGCCTCGCCATCGAACCGCTTGGATATGATCCCGGCCCGGTCGACCTTCGCCATGAAGAAGGGGATGCCCCGCGCGCCGGTGCGATTGAGGCTGGTCAGGCGATGCGCCAGTTGCTCGGTCGACACCCCGAACCTGTCGCGCAACAGGGGCAGGTCGTGCCGGCTCTGCTCGGCCGCCTGCCGGAAACGGTCATAGGGCATGATGAGCGCCGCGGCGGCATAGTTGGTGAGCGCCATGCTGGCCAAACGGCGGCTGTCCTCATCCGGCGGCGCGGCGCGGGCTATCTGGGCGGCGATCGCGTCCGCCAGTTCCTGCGCGCACAGATGATAGGCGATGGCGAACAGGCGGCCTGACATGGGCAGTCGCTCGTTCAGCATCACCCGCCGCCGGTGCATGTCATAATGGCGCAATGTCCCGTCCAACACATCGCCACGCACTACCAGGCACGCCATGCCGTGCCGATCCTTTAACCGCGCACGCAATTCCGCCTGCAGTAAATTGGGATCGTCAGGCAGGGCTATGGCGATCTCCTCCGCTCCCGCATCGATCTCGGCGAAATGATTGCCCGCCCGCGCGATCATCTCGCGCAGCCAGTCGACCGGCGCGACCAGCGGTGTGGGCGCTCTGTCGCCGCGGGCCAGCGCCTCGCCCGGCATCCGCCGCAGGTCACTCAGCGCGCGATAGAAGCGGGCGATCGCCTCGCTGACGCCGGGATAATTTTCCGCGACCTCCAGCACCTCGTCACGGGCGATGCCAATGTCGCGCACCAGCGCGTCGGACAGGATTTCATTTAGTTCGCCGGGGCCGCCCTCCTGCGCCTGGGTCGTGAAATCGCGAATATCGATGTCATAGGTATTGGCCAGACGCAGCAGCATCTGCGCGGTCAGCGGGCGCTGGTTGCGTTCCAGATGGTTGAGGTAACTGGGGGATACGCCCAGTTCCTCCGCCATTTGCGTCTGGTTCAGCCCCAATTCGCGGCGGAGCACGCGCAGCTTGGGGCCAAGATAGAGTTTGCGGTCGGTCATCTCTGCCATTTGGTCATAATGTCATAAAATGACAATATGACCAAATCAGTTTATGACTTGCGGCCACTCATCGGCCTTATAAAATGCGATTCACCTGTCTAACTCGGTGTTCATCAGCCCAACGGGCGCAGCGCGAAGGACCAGGATATGACCACCGACACGATCGAACAGACCCGCGAGCCGACCCGTTCGCGCGCCGTTTTCAGCCAGGAGGATTTCGGCCTCATCCGCACCGCCATCGCCCATTATCTGCGCGAGGTTCAGGATCAGCCGGAATCGGTCAAATATGCCAATCTATACCATCGCCTCGGCCGGGTCGCGTAACCAGCCGCACCGGCGAAACGACAAAGGGCGCGGGATCATTCCCGCGCCCTTTTGCCTGTCTACTGAACACGCCTCGTCAAAAAAACCGGGTGAGCCAGTAGAATAGCGCCCCGATCGCCGCGCTGGCGGGCAGGGTGACGACCCAGGCGACGATGATGCTCGACGCCACGTTCCACCGCACCGCCGACAACCGCCGCGACGCGCCCACGCCAACGATCGCGCCGGTGATGGTGTGGGTGGTCGACACCGGAATGCCCAGATGGGTTGCCATGAACAAAGTGATCGCGCCGCCGGTTTCCGCGCAAAAGCCCTGGGCCGGGGTCAGGCGCGTGATCTTCGATCCCATGGTGTGGACGATCTTCCACCCGCCCAACAAAGTGCCCAGGCCCATCGCCGCCTGGCAGCTCAGCACCACCCACAGCGGGACATGGAAACCGCCGGTCAGCATCCCCTGCGAATAGAGCAGGACGGCGATGATCCCCATCGTCTTCTGCGCGTCATTGCCGCCATGTCCCAGCGAATAGAGCGAGGCGGAGACGAGTTGCAGCTTGCGGAACACGCCATCCGCGCCCTGCGGCGTGAAACGGCGGAAAACCCAGCTAATGATCAAAACCAGCATCAGCGCCAGGAACAGGCCGACGGCGGGCGAGATCACGATAGCCGCGCTGGTCTTGAACACCCCGCTCCACACCACTGCGCCCAGCCCCGCCTTGGCGGTGCCCGCGCCCAGCAGCCCGCCGATCAGCGCATGGCTGGACGAGGACGGGATGCCCAGCCCCCAGGTGATGAGGTTCCAGGCGATCGCCCCCATCAACGCGCCGAAAATGACCTGCGGGTCGATGATGCTGGCGTCCACGATCCCCTTGCCCACCGTTTCGGCCACATGCAGCCCGAAGAAGAGGAAGGCGATGAAGTTGAAGAAGGCGGCCCAGGCGACCGCATATTGCGGCTTCAATACGCGGGTCGATACGATGGTCGCGATCGAGTTAGCGGCGTCGTGCAGGCCGTTCAGGAAATCGAACAGCAGGGCGACACCGATCAGCGCGATCAGCAGGGGGAGGGCGATGGGGTCCATGAAACTGTTGCGTGATCAGGCGTGGTCTATGACCAGGCCGGAAATCTCGTTGGCGACATCCTCGAACCGGTCGGTCACTTTTTCCAGATGGCTGTAAATCTCGTTGCCGACGATGAAGTCCATAGTGTTGCCCGCCTGGGCTTGTTGAAACAGCGCCTTCAGCCCGGCTTCGTGCAATATGTCGGCATGACCCTCCAGCTTCACCAGCCGCTCGGTCAAATCGTGCAACCGCGTGGAATTCAGGTTGAGCGAGCGCAGCAGCGGCATCGCCTCCGCGGTGATGCGCGCGCATTCCACGATCAGCGCGCTCATATCCTGCATCTGCGGCGCGAAGGTCTTGACCTCATACAGCGCGATCGCCTTTGCGGTCTGGTTCATCTGGTCGATCGCGTCGTCCATCACGCCGATCAGGCCGGTGATGGCGCTGCGGTCGAACGGGGTGACGAAGATGCGGCGGACATCCTGCAGCACGTCGCGGATGATGTCGTCCGCCTCATGCTCGCGGTCGGAAATTTCCTTGATATGCGCCGCCATGTCGGGGCCGCCCTTCAACAGCTTGGCCAGCGCGTCGGCGCCAAACACCAGGGTGGCGGCATGATCCTCGAATTGTTCGAAGAACCGCCCCTGCTTGGGCATCAGCGCGTGAAACCAGCGGAGCATTCCAGTCCTTTCATTCTGTCTGTCGCGGATCGCCAGCAGCAGCCGCAGGAACCAGCCCGGATCGGCGGGCGGTTCGCGGAAGGCCGCGATGATCGATTGCAGGTCGGGTTCGTCGACCGCTTTTGCGGCTTCGGCGACGGGGAACCAGCGCAGCTCCCTTTGGCCCTGTTCGGGCCATTGCGTCAGGTGGCCGGTGACCGCAAGCGGAAAAACCTCGACCGTGGCCTCGCGCGACCCGCCCTTGCGCTTGCGCTTGTCATAGCTGTAGCGGCCCAGCGGCGCGGGGCAGGCGATGCCGTGGATGCCGGCTTCTTCATAGGCTTCCAGTTCGGCGGCGCGGTGCCCGGCCAGCCCCTTGATGCGATTGCCCTTGGGGATCACCCAGCGTCGCGTCTCGCGCGATGTGATCAGCAGGATTTGCATCGATCCGTCGGCGGCGGTGCTATAGGGCAAGGCGGCGATCTGGCGCATCAGCCGACCCTCCTTGGGGTCATGCCCTGCTCAATACTTTTGCCCACCGCGCGTTCCATGCGCGCCTTGTAACGATATTGTCACATTTCGCAATCGGCCCTGGCGCGACATGCGCAGGGGCCGATGCAATTGGGCCGATTGGTGGGTCAGATAGACAGGCGCGCGGTCACGCGGATGTCACGGCCGGGCAGCGGCGCATAATCTTTGAGGAAACTCGCCGCGCGGCGCGCTTCGACATCGAAGATATTGTTCGCCGACAGCGTCAGCGTGGTGCGGTCATTGCCCTTCAGCGGCTTCCAAGACACCGACGCATTGACCAGCGTGAAACCGTCCGTGTCGGTTTCGCGAACAGCGGTGCGGTTCTGGGCGAAACTATGCTCCACCTCGCCGCGCAGGCTCAGCCGGTCGCCCTGCGCTTCCAGCCCGGCCAGCAGGCGCAGCGGGGGAATACGTGGCGCTGGGCCATTGCCCTTGATCGTGGCGCGAACATAGTCGGCCACGCCGTCCAGATTGATCGCATAGCCGCCGACCTGCGCCAGTTTAACTGTGGTTTCCGCCTCGAAGCCCAGATAGCGGGCGTCCGCCTGATTATATTGATAGCAGGGGAATTCCAGTGCCGCGCCGCCATTCACCGCCATGCAGGCGCTGTCGTCGACCAGCGCGTCGTAGATATAGCCGCTGAACCAGTTGTGATAGGCGGACAGGGCTATGGTGTAGCCCTCGCCCTGTCCGCGCAGCGTGCCTTCGACGCCCCAGCTTTTTTCCTTGCCGAAATTGGGATTGCCCACTTCGAACGCCTGCGTGCCGGCATGATTACCGCGCGCGAACAGCTCTTCGGCCGACGGCGCGCGCTCGGTACGCGACAGGTTCAGGCCCAGCCGCCAGCCCGGCGCGAGTTCATGGCTCGCGCCGATCGACCCGGACACGGTGTCGAAGCTGCGGTCATAGGAGGGGTTGAACAGCGTCGCGTCGGCGTCCGCGCTGACGTCGGTATGTTCAAAGCGCCCGCCGACCTCGACCCGCGTCGATCCCAGGTCGATCGATTGCAGCGTGAAAATGCCCAACTGGTCCGTCTGGTTGCGCGGCAGGAATTTCTCTTCGCCCACGACATAGAATTTGCGGGTGAAAAATTGCGCGCCGACTGCGCCGTCCCATCCGCCGCGCTTGGCCTGGACCAGTTCCAGCCGCGATTCCATCGACTGATTGTAGAAGGTCGTGCCGACCTCGCCCGTATCCTCGATCTCCTGATGCTGGTAATCGGCGAAACCCGCGCGGAACCGGATCGATTCCAGCAGGCTGCCATTGACCGGCAATTCCGCGCGCATATCGACACGGTCCTGCTTCATGTGCAGGCGTACCTGCTCCGCCTCGTCGCCCGCTTCCGTCGCATAACGCACCGGCACGCCATAGAAATTGTCGGTATGCGCGACCGAAAAGCCCAGATTGCCGCCATCGGTGATCAGCGCCGCGCCGCCCGCAACCTCCCATGTCTCGGCCGCGCTGTTAGGCAGCTTGCCGCGCAGGGTCGACAGCCCTTCGATCTCCGGATCGCCGCTCGCCGCGGCCTGCGCGCGCAGCGCCGGGGTCAGGATATAGCTGCCTGTGTCGAGATTGCCGGTCTTGGTATAGCTGCCGTCGAAATGGACGACGAACTTGTCGCTTAGAGGGACTTCGATTTCGCCCGATCCGGTGCGCTCGTTCGACGCGCTGCCATAGGTGCCGATCGCGTCGATATGGACCGGCTCGTCGGGCACGCGGCGCGGGATGCGGCTGTCGATCACATTGACCACGCCGCCGATCGCCGACGATCCGTAGAGCAGCGCCGCGGGGCCGCGCAGCACTTCGATCCGGTCGGCGGTCAGCGGGTTGATCGCCACGGCATGGTCGACCGAGGTGTTGGACACGTCGAAACTGCCGATGCCGTCGGTCAGGATGCGCACCCGCTCCCCCTGAAAGCCGCGCAGCACCGGGCGCGACGCATTGGGGCCGAAGGAGGTGGCCGACACGCCCGGCTGGCGCGCCAGCGTCTCGCCGATGGTGGAGCGCAGTTCGCGCGTCAGCTTCTGCCCGGTGATGACCGACGTGCCCGACAAAATGTCGCCCTGCTTGCGCGGAATGATCGCGGTGACAACGATATTGGCCTGCGCGTCATGATAGGCCCCTTGGTCGCTGGCGTCGCCTGCGTCCGGGGTCGGCGTGGTCTGGGCAAGAGCGGGCATGGCAAGGCACAGCGCGGTAACGGCGCAGCCTGCGCGCAGCATCGGAAAGCGGGACATGAGGATCAACCCTTTGGTTCTGGTCTATGTGATCCTGTATCTAGGATGATACATCATATCAAGATCGTCTCGCCGCATTTTTGCTGCGACGCGACATTATTACGCTTGATTAGAGGAAGAGAAATTCCGCCAACGCCTCGACCGCGGGCTTTTCCGCCGCGCGCGGCGCTATAGCCTGGCGAATCTCGACCGCGGGCAGGGGAATGTCCAGCGCCAGCCGCTTGATCCCGCTCATCCGGCCCAGGTCGCGGGCCAATGTCCCGAACGCTGCGAAACAGCCCGCGCCATCGCGCAATGCGGCGATGATCTCGAACATATTGTCGCTTTCCAGCAGCGGCATCACGTTGCGCACCCGGCCCTTGGCCAACGCCGCATCGATGATGTCGCGCATCCCGCTGCGCGTTTCCAGCGACAGCATCGGCGTCATGGACAGGTCGGCGCGGCTCACGCTGTCGGCCCGTGCCAGGGGATGGCCGCTATCGGCATAGAGGTTGAGCGGCTCCGACCAGCCATAGCGGGACTTGAGGTCGGCCGGCTCCTCCAGCGCGTAGAAATAGGCGATGTCCGCCCGCCGATCGGCCAGCGCCACCGCCGCGTCCTGCGCGGTGTGGACGTGCAGGTCCAGCGTGATCGCGATATCCTCGTTCGCCGCTTCGAACGCGGCCAGCGCATCCTGAAAATGGCCGAAGACGGGCGGCGGCGCGGCCAAGGTGATGACCTGGCGGGGCGGACCATCCGGCACAGCCGGTGACGGGATAAAGGGCGCGGCCGGTTGGAGCAGCGATGGCGGGATGGGTGCGGGGGCCGCCGCCGGCTTTTCCACTGGCGCGGGCCGATCTTCGCTCAGCAGCGTCATCGCTTGCGCCGTTTTGCGCCCCGCCGGCGTCAGCCGCGCTTCGCCATTCAGATCCTCGAACAGGCGATAGCCCAGCCGCATCTCCAGCGACGCCAGGTCGCGCAGCACCTGCTCCACCCCGACGCCCAGCGCATCGGCGCAGCGCGCGACGCCGCCCGCCGCCACCATCTGCGCGAATATGTCCAATTGGCGCAGGGAAGGGCTGTCCATCGCCTGGTGATAGAGGAAATATCGCAGGGGGTTAAGGACGATCTTCGCAACGTCATGCAATGGACTGTTGACGAGCGCCACCTGATGATGGCAGGGCGACCGCCTGCCGGGCGGGTATAGCTCAATGGTAGAGCACTAGCCTTCCAAGCTCTGCATAATCCAGCGTCTCCGGGCACTCCGGTGTAAAACGGCGAAAATTCCTGGCCTTTCTGATCAATAGCTTACGGCCGGCCTGTAAACCACGCCGCCCGATTTCCAACCGGGTTCTGCGATCGGACAGATGCGCGCCATTGCCACCGTCGCGAGCTGGGCAGCGGCGCGGGCATTGTCGCAAGTCACGACATTATGCGCGCACCCGGTGAGCAGGAGGAGGGTGATGGGGAGGAGACGGGTCATCACTTCGGCTCCGGCGCGGGCGGATCAGAGGCAGGCGCGTTCGCCAGGCTCTGGCCCATCCGATCGACGCTGCGCTGGGTGCCGCGCTCCTTGATCGTGCTGATGATGCCCTGAAGCACCAGCAGGCACGCCGCGACGTCCCAGCCGGTGACGCCCTTGTCGATCACCTTGCCGAGCAGCCATATGACGCCGATCGCGATCAGCGCGAAAAGCAGGTTATCGCCGGCATGGTCCGACGGCTTCGGGATGGAGGGCAGTTTCATACCCGCCCCGCATACAATTCAGCTTCGGCGGCCCGGCGGCGTATCAGGCCGTTGGACACCTTGCCATCATTCTTGTTCCAGCGGGCAAACTCAGCCCGCGCGCCCGCGAAGTCGCCCGCGCGATGCTTCTTCAGGAGAGTGCTGCCACCCAAACCGGCTGCACCTTCGCCGACATTATAGGCGAACGACACCAGCGCATCGAACTGCGCTTGCGTGGTCGGATAGCCCGCGACCAGCTTGTTCACCGCCGCGACGAAACGCTTCTGATCGCGCAGCCAGAGGCGATCAGCCTTCCCTCGCGTCCAGACGGCGCCCAGTTTGATCGGCTTGCCATCCTCATCGACAGTCGTCCCCCAGCCGTTGGTGACGGGGAGTCCGTTCTTGCTGTCAGGATCGGGATAGGCGACCAGGCGCAGGCTCTCGAAGCTGTGGATCAGCGCTGCGCCGGCCGCGCCGATCTGCCAGTCTCCCTTTGCCAGCGGCGGCTGCCCGATTACAGCATTGATCGCGTCAACGTCTGCCTGCGTCAGTGCAGCGCCCTTGCGCTCGCGGATCAGGTCGAAAAGGCCCTTGTCAGTCACCGCAGCCTCCCTTGCTTTAACTGCAACTGGTTGGCGCGCTCATGGCGCCAGTGCCGCGTCGTGCGGCCGATGAAATAAAGCAGCACCCCAATCGAGAAGAGCGTGGTCGCCCAGCCGTCGAAGGGGCTGCGCTGCCCATTCCAGATGACGGTCACCGTCAGCATGGAGCAGCCTGCCGCGACACTCATGCCGGCGCGCTCCCAGCCGTTGAACAGGCCCGGAAAGCGGACCAGCTTCCAGACGAGGATAAGCGTGATCGCCACCCTCGCCAGCGAGTTGAGGATGTCCCAGACGATCATTGCGCGTCTCCTGCGCCGATAAGCCGCTCCAGACGTTGGATGAGCCAAGGGAGCAGGACGTGCGCCCCGATGGCGAACAGATAGGTCAGGGCCACCGTGCCGCGCGCGTCGCTCTCATCCACACCGATGAACTGGTGAGCGGCCCAGGGTGTGACGAAGATGGCGAAGGTGGCGCCCATCAGGACGGTCATTGCCATCTTCGCCTTGGTCATGGTCCGCCAGCGCCGGGCACCGAGCGACGACACCGCACCGGCCAGCGCGGCCAGCGGGATGTAGAGATACCGCACCAGCAGGTCTTCATGGTTCATTGGAGGCGCTCCTGGCTGCATGACGGGATCATCGCCAACCGTCAGACAGTAAGGCCGTAGACCGCCGCCAACGATTCGATCAGCGCGTTGCGACGCGTGTTCGCCGCTGCGTTGGCATCGGTCGAATACATTTCGGCGTCGCGGACGATAGTGGCCGCTTCGATCATGCCGCTGAAGTGATGTTCAGGCGTGCCGGTGCCCGGCCGGCCGCCGACATAGAAGCCAGGCGCGTTGGCATCGTTTTTCAAATTTTCGACCATGGTGCCTAGCAGCGTCTTGCCGAGGAAGGCCGCCAGCCGCGTCCGGGCGGCATCATAGTGGACGGTCAGCAGCGACCGCTGACTATGGGGTATGGCGCCGAGCAGATTGAAGCCCCCGGCCGCCCCATGGCGCCAACGCAGATCCAACGGCGTATCGGCCGCCGCCTGCGCCAGCCAGCTCGTGAGATATTCGCCATTGGGATTTTCATAGGCCAGCGCGCGGATGCTAGTGACGCCGCCGTTCGCTGGGTTGATGACAAAGCACGCGGTATAGGTGGGGGGCAGGACATAGGTCGGCAGCGCCAGGCGCTGACCATTGCCCACATCGGCAAAGACGAAACCGATATTGTCCTTCGTGCCGCCCGACGGGCCGCGGGTGATGCCGCCGTCGACGGAACCCGCGACGCCATTGACCCGCTCGCGCAGTGCGGTGGTGGACCCCGAAACGAGGGCCTTGCCGTCCAGCCACAAATCAAGATCAGGAAAGTTGACCAAGTCGATTTCGGCCTGGGTGATGTCGAGATACTGACCTCCTTTTGCACCTGAGGAACGGGTGATGAGGCTGTTGCCGCGGGTAGGGGTAAGTGTCATGATGAAGTCCTTTGGTTAGGCGGAAACGGAGACGTTGAGTTCTTGTTGCTGCGCCCAAAGGAACAGCGGCCGGCCGGTCGTGTGCGACCAGTATCGTCGGAGCGAGCGGATGCAGGAGCGCAGGCCGTAGAGGCGACCCATGCCGTCGCGGTTGGCCAGCGCGGGATATTTCTTAGCGCCGTGGCACGCGATCGAGACAACCTCCCCCGCGCCGGTCGCACCCGACACGCGAAAGGTGATGATGTTGCCATCGACCTTGACCGCGCTGACGGTGCGTGACGCGGTGCTGTCGCGATAGCTGATCCCGAAATTGCCCGGATCGGCGACGCCCTTGGTATCGGTCGTTACCACCTCCGACATGGTGACGGTCACCAGCGTGCCGGTGCGGCGTGCGGATACCATGCGAGGCGTGCGCGACTGGCTGGAAGTCGCAAACTCCCAGAGCAGATGGCCGCTAAGCTCATCGATATGACGATGGCCCTGCGCCCGGTGATGGACGGTGGCGACATCATCCATCGACGTCCAGTAGAGCGGCAGCGCGACCGCCTGGTTGGATTGGACCGCCGCCCATTCCGAGATTGCCAGTGCAGGCGGGTGCACCAGTCCGGTGTCTTGATCGACCGTGGAGGCCGGCTGGGCTGCGACGATTGGGATCGGCACCGTCTGACCAGTGATTGTCAGAAGCTGATCGACCGAGTTACGAAGGATGCCAAGCCGGGCAGCATATGTCGCCTTGGTATCATTGTCGTTTGACTCGCCTTGGTTCCAGATGAAACCGGCGACGATGGGGGTAAGCCCCTGAGCCTGAGCCAAAGACACTGCGGAGGCGACCATCGCCTTGATATCAGTCCAAGGCTGCGCATCAGCACCAGCCGATGTCCTCACCAGCGCATTGAAGGTCGAACCCGAAAAGCTGTTATTGATGAGCAGAACCTTGGCACCGCTCGCCATGGCGAAGACCTCGGCAGCGCCCAGCCCTTGCCCCTCGCGTTCGCCAACCTTCATGTCGATGAAGCTGGTGAAACCTGCCGGATCGGCCGGGGTCGCGACGTCGCCTGAGCCGCCTGCCGTCTGATGCGGGTGCGGCCCATTGTTGAAGGTTAGGCATTGGCCGGGCATCGACGGAACCAACGTGAATTTCGTGTTGGGCGAAGATCCATCTGACGCGCCGTCATAGCCCCCAGCGTTGGACTGACCATGCTTGATGATGATGTAGAGGATAGTTGAAGCGAGCATCTGCTCTCGCCAGCCAATGATGCCGATCGGATAGTCGGGGTCCGGCCCCTTCACGCGCATCAGGCCCGGAGACAGCGCGCCCAGCGGGGTGAAGTCGCCCTGCTGCGACAGGGTGACGATCCGGCGAGTCGGCCACAGCGTGCCGGGATCGACGTCGAAGACGGCGAGCTGCTTGCAGTTGAACATGGTTTCGCCCGCAGGATCGGCTGCCGCCTGCGCCGCCGCGCCCGGGTCATAGGGGACGCCATCGAACTGGCCGCGCAGCACTTCGCCGTCCGGCGTCTGCTCGGTCGGCAGGATGCCGTTGCTGATCGGGGTGCGCAGCGTTGGCTCCGACGTCATCGCGCCCAGCACGAACTTGCCGGCTGCGTCCACCGCCAGCGGCGATGCCTTGTCCTGATCGATCATCACCGGCGCGCGGCCGAACGTGACGGGCGTGCGCTGCGATCCAGGGCGGGCGAACCGGCCGTCAATCCCCTCGGCCGTCAGGGTCAGGTCGGCAAGGCCCTTTTCATCCGCTTGCAGTGCCAGGCGGCCATAGGTGACCGGGTAGCGTGCGCCCTCGATCAGATCGCGATCCAGATCGGCCTGCTGCTCTGCCGTGTATGCGCGAACCTCCAAACCGGTCGCCCGGCCATCGAGCGCGGCGGTCTGTTCTGCCAGCGCGGCGGTTTCGTCGGCGCGGATCGATGCTTCCGCCGCGACGCTGTCAGCAAGCGCGGCCTCCGCGTCCGAAGCGCGCTGGACCTCATCGGAGATATCGGCGCTGAGAGCACTCACCGCACCCGCGCGCGTCGCGGCCTCCGCATCGATGTCGCCGGCAAGAGCATTCTCTGCGCCCTGTGCGCGGGTGACCTCGCCGGACAGGCCGTCTTCGACGTCGTCCACCCTGCCGCCCAGCGCGGTGACCGATGACGCCGAAGCCTTGCTGCCGACAGCGGCGGCAAGCGCGTCTTCAGCGGCCAAAGCGCGGGTGCGCTCGGCGGCGATCTGGGCGCTGTACGGGTAGAGCCGGATATACTTCATAGGACGGTCACTCCGGGCGAGACGGTAAAGGTGCCCGCCATGGCGAGCGGTTCGAGCGGGGAAGGGCGGTCAATCAGCAGGTCGTAGACGAAGACGTCGGGCTGGTTCGGCTCTGTCCCGTTCGCAGGTCCGCCGGGCAGCGCCGTCAGATCGGCCTTGGGGATGAAGATACGAATGAGGCCGTTCGCGGCGTCGGTCACACGGATGCCAAGAATGTCGCTGGTCACCTGGGGCAGGCTGATGAGCGCAGCGCCGGGCTGCGCGCCATATAGCCGCACCTCCATCTTGAGCGTGCAGCCGGTCAGGTTGAGCGGGCCGTCATCCTCGTCCAGAAATCCATAGTCTTCGCGCAGATCAAGGTTGCGCGCCGCGGTGAGCGGCACGGTGGGCGTGTCCATCAGGCTTCCTTTGCTGTGATGATCGAAGGCTGGCGCCCTCAGACCTTTTCCACCTTGCGGATAATCGCGCGGCTCAGATTGGTCGGCACGGTGGCGTTGCCGCCGCTGACGGTAGTGGCGACGTCCTGGGTAGAGCCGTCGTCAAAGGTATAGCGGACCGTGATCGCGCCATCAGGGACGTTGCGCGATGCCCAGGACAGGACAAGCGCATCAGCCGCCCGCGTGGCGACGGTGCCACTCGTCTTGATAGGCGAGGTCGCCTTGCTGCCCAACTCGCGCTGGAGCAGGGCGATCCGGAGCGTGAAGTTGATGGCCGCACCGATCGCCGACCAGTTGTAGCGCATAACCTGCCGCGCCGAGGTGGACGTGAGCGTGCGGGTGTTAGTGTAGCGGCTCAACGTCGAGGTCAAACCGGATAGAAGGGTTCCGCCTGCTTCACTACCTGCGCGCAGCTGGATGTTGGCCACATTGGAGAAGGAGCCAGCGATCAGGGCAAGGTAGAGGCTGTTCGTCCATGTCTGACCTGCGCTGGCCGCTGAGCCAGCATTATCAGGGCGAAGGGTTAGCACCGACGTGGCTGTTGCGGTGCCGGAAAACTGAATGTCGATGACGTCGAAGCCTGCGATCGTGGTGATGGCCTTCACTTCAACCGTGACGCCAGCACCGCCCTCCGGCATCGTCCAGCCGGTCGGAAGCGCGCCGCCCGATCCGATGACGCCGACAACCGCGCCGGAAGTGCCGTTATTCGTTACCTCGTTAGAAGCCGATGGTTCGACCGACACGCCCAGCACCGCGTGAGTGGTCGGGTGATATTCGATGGCCGCCGTGTCCACGGCCACGCTCTGGAGCGAACCGCTGGAGTTGATCCGGTTCTTGGTCGACGCGCGGGCGATGGTTGCGCCGCTGGGCAGGCTGGCAGAGCCGAAGTCGAAGCCGCCGACATTTACGGCCAGCGGGCCAGTAGGATCGGAGCCTATGCCATCCGCCGTATAAGCCACCGCCCAATAGAAGCGCGGCCCGGCAACCATGTCGATCTCTTGCACCTGGCGGACTGCGCCGGGCGCGTCCACGATCTGGGGCGTGATCGGCACGGCGTCGGCAAAGTTGGCGGTATTGGCCGCGAAGAAGACCATATATTGGAACAGGTCGGTGGTCGGCGCGCGCGCGGAAATGGTCGCAGTCGTGGTCGTGGTCGCAACCAGCGTCAGCAGCGTTGGCTGTTCCATGCTGAAAGGCGCGGGCGAAGTGCTGTCCGTCATGGGCGCAGGCGTCCCGACGCGGGTGAGCGCCCATTCATGCTTCGTCGGCGTCTCGGTCCTAAGGGTCAGCGTGACAGTGCATGTCGACGGGTCGATCTGGCGCTTGAGGACAATGACGTCCTTGCCAGCAATATTGCCGAACGCCGGGTGATCCTCGATCGTCAGGCAGTCGCCGGCCCGGTAGCCAAGGAACCGCAGCTTGAGCGGCAAGACGATCGGTCCAGCCTCGCGCGCATTGGCGATATCATAGCCCGCGAGCTGGGCGACCTGATCCGGGGTTTCGCCGGCCTCGCACTGGACCATGGGATAGGCGACCATCTTGGTACGCTCGCGCCCGTCGGTCGCCCGATAGTCGGTATTGATGACGGTGCCAGCAGGCACTTGCTCCCAGAAATGATCCTCGCTGGTGTAGCGGGGCGTGATGCCGTTGACGCGGTCGCGGATGGACTGTGCCGTGGCGATCGACGCCTGCCCGATGACGTCTTCTATCCCGATGGTGCCGATCGACACGCGGGGCGAATTGACGAAGCATGACAGGATCGCGCCGTAGCGTATCGGCTCGCCGCCGCCCGCCTGGGCGAGCGACTTCATCACCTCCCACTTGTCGTCTGCGGTCGTGACCCGGCCGCCCGACTTCCACGCATTGGCGTCCGCGACATTGGCCGCTTCGACAAAGGCCGGGACGTCGATCGCGCCGATATCCATGCCGACGCCGCCGACGCGGATATTGTTCGGCCCCTGATACCAGCCGATGGCGAAGGTCAGGGCCTGTATCCAGCCGCATTCGCTGTAAACCCACGTTGCCGGGTTATTCCAACGGCAGGCGCCGGAGCCGCCCGGATACGTGCTGTCCTGACGCGGATCATAGCAAAGGACGCCCTCGCCCAGCCAGTTGAAGCGCGGCGTGCTGGTAAGCGTGTGATCGCCCGCCGCGTCATACTCGAAGGTATTGAGGACGGCGGCATAGCCCGACAGCTTGTGCGCCGTCGTCCATGCGGGCGGGGTGCCAACCAACGGGGCCAGATAGCTCGCTTCAGGACAGGCGCCCAACTGCACGCGCTGCCAGATGCGGTCGTGCCCGTCGATCTGGTGGACGCCGGTCAACCCGCCAGAGAAGGAGATCGGCTCCTTTTCCATGTAAGTCTGGCTGATGGCGTGGATCGGCCCGCAACCCGACAGGACGCTGACGATCGTGTCCCACTTGTTCTTGTTGCCATGCTGCTTGCGATAGCGAATGTCGCCGCTCATCAGCGTGCGGCCGAAGACGATCGGAATCGCCGCGTCTGGATCAGCGGACCAACTCGTCTGGACGCCCGACACCTTGGGCTTCTTGGCCGTCATCGCGATAGCGACGTTGAGGCCGAGCGCCAGTCCGCCGGCAATGGCGCTCGCAGCCGCTGCGGTCGCCGCGATGCCGGTCGACATGAGTCCGGCCCCCAGCAGCGATGTACCCCCAGAGGGGATCGCGGCGGCGATGGCAACCACGACGGCGGCGATTTTCAGCACCTTCGCCATCAGACCCTCCAGGCCGCCAGGTATTCAACCGGCTGGATGATGGCTGCGCCGTCGGCATCTTCATGATAGGCCAGCACGCGCCCGTTTCCCACGCAGACGCCAAACGCGCCGAACGGCTCTTCGCCGGGCATCTCGACCACGTCGCCAATGATCGCCTGCGCCGGAATGATGCGAGCATGGGGCATCCATGCGTCCAGACATGCCGCGCCGTTGCCGCCATGGCGGCGCAGGAATCTTTGGAGGCCGATCGCCGTCTTCCAGCTGCCGCCGGGACCAAGCACCGGGCGGCGACCCATTAGCCGCAGGTGCGCAATGACCATCTTGCCGCAGTCATATTCGCCCCATGCGAAAGGGAAGCCTGCGAACCGCTCCACGGTTTTGCGGGTGGCGTCGCGCCGCGCTGACAGGTCCATGTCAGAGGCGGGCGTTCTGGCGATTTTCGATCGCCTGCCGAATAACCGCGACACTGCGCGACGTCTGGATGCCGCCGCTGGGCGGGTTCTGCCCCCAATAGCCGTTGTCCGTCACGCCGGTGCAGTGATCCATGCCAAGCTCCCCCGGCCAGACACGATGATGGAACGCGGGAGACATGACCCGGTCCTCATCATTGAACATGAGCAGTTCCATCTCGCTCACGACGTCCAGTTCGACGGTCGTTTCGCGCAAGCCAAAGCCATGGATCGGCACGTCAATCACGCCCCGGATCGCCACATAGGGATCGCCTATGCACAAGCCCGTCTCATCGTCACGCGCGCCCACCATGACGGTGATCGGCGAATATTGATTATCCGGGTCGGAGATCAGGGCTGTCGCCGCGTCGTCCTGCGGAAAGATCGTGATCGTGGTGCCGGGCGCTTCATCGCCGAAGCCGTCTTCGATTTCCTCGATCGATTCCCATGTGCCGAAGCCTTCCGTCGAACCGGCATAATCCTCGCCGCCCAGGGTGATTTCGGCGGAGCCGTCGAGCAGACGGGCCGTGATGGTGGGCAATTCGACCTTGAGCGCGCCGAACATGGTGACGCGCGCGCCAGCCAGCGCCGCGTCGAGAGCGGGGGACAGGACGGTCATGCTCGGTTCCTAATATGGCGGCGGACAGGCTCGACTCAGCGGCCCGTCCGCCTATCCTCCGGCCTGCGACAACAGGAGGGAATCAAATGGAAGAATTGATCGACCAGATCGAATGCGTGGATCCTGACGGCGGTCACGTAACGGTTTATGTTTATCAGGAAATCATTCCTGCGGGCCATTGGAAGGATCCGAACGCCACCATCAAAGGCATGAAACGTGCGCAGTTAGGGAATGGTCAGCCGGTCAACTATAGAGGTCCAGACAGCTTTGAGACGCTGGATAGGGTTCGGCTTGAGCGGCGATAGCCTCATTTGCTCATATTCCCGCCATCCCGACCGGTGATGGCGGGAGACGATAGCGCGGTCAGGGCGATCAGGGTCGCCCATGATCAACCAGTCACGTTTTACCAACTGATGCTTTTCGTAAGTCATGCGCGCTCCACCACGTCAAACTGGAGGCCGGTCGTGCGCTGCATGCTGATCGGCCAACTGAAATTGTCGCCCTCGATCCAGCCTTCAATGACCGGCTTGGCCAGGTTCACCGCTTCAGTCCCCAACAGCTTCGTGCGCAAGGGCCGCGTCAATTCGACCTGCCCCGCGCCCGATCCGTTCAACACCACCTGCGCGGCAGTGAAATAGAGATAGCGGTGGCCGTTGCGGGTGATGTTGAGCGCCTGGCCCATGCGGACGGCGTAACGCGGCGTCGCGCCAGTGATTTGGACATAGCGCCCACCGGCGACAGCGCTGGCAACGGTGATGGCGAGGCCAGGCGTACCCACCTTGAAATCGACCTGCGGCACTTCCAGAATAACGCCATAGCGCTTCGCCATCTGGCACCGTGCCACAAGACGCCGGCCATCCGGCTCCATCGCCTTTGGCGGCACGGTATATGACAGCACATGACCGCCGCCGAGACGGTCCACTTTGTTGATCGAACCGCCCAACACCGGCTTTTGCAGGACGCCGAAGTCCTGCATGCCAGGCTCTGCCAACTGACATTCGACGTCGGTCAGATCGATGAAGGCCATGGGTCAGCGGCCCATCCGGCGGCGGCTGCGGCGCGCTGCGCGCCTTTCGGTCGTGCCGACAGCCTGCGCAGACGCCATCCCATCCATTGCCTGGATTTGCGCCCACATCTCGGGCGTCAAGACGTTGCCGGTGATGTGGTAGATGTTGCCACCACCATCATTGTCGTTGTTTCCGCGCCTGATGTCGACGGTTTCTCCCGCCGTGCCCCAGAATTGAACGAGGTTGGTGTCGATGCCCGGCGCGCCACCAATCTCAAAGCTGCCGCCTGTGGCGAAGCCGGGCAGGTTTTTCGGCACAGCGAGACTGGCCGACAGCCCGTTAAGGTAGGACTGCGAACTTGTACTGACCCCGCCGAGGCCGCCGCTGGAAGTGGTGCGTACACCGCCAATCGCGCCGATCCCGTTCATGATGGCGCCGAATATGCCGCCACCACCCCCGCCGCTGGCACCTCCAGCCTGACCCATAGCCTGACGAAACATATTGAACAGCATATCGGTCAGGCTGTTGAGCGCCTCTTCCAGGCCACGCGAAACCTGATCCTTCCACCAGTTTTTCACGAATCCGCCAAGATCGCCGTCGAGTGCGGCGCGCATCGCGCCTTTGAAGGTGTCACGCCACTGGCCTTGCTGGCGAGCACGTTCTTCCTCATCCAGTTCGCGGTTCGCACGATCGCGAGCATCTTCCTCTGTAACCTTGCCTTCGCCGTCGCGATAATATTGCTCGGTACGCCGGGCGGCCTCCGCTTCGCGCGCGGCGGCACGCTGCTTGGCCGCGCTGTCGCCGCGGATGCGGGACAATTCGGCCTCGCGCTCCAATGCCTGCTGGGTGGCGACCTTGGCGGCGGCATCGGCGCGGGCGATATCAACCTGCACCAAATCTTCCGCAGCGCGCTTCTGCGCCTGGAGGATGGTCAGGCCCTTGCCCTGCCAGAAGGTCGTGCGCTCTTCGAGATAGGCCTTGTCAGCGGCGTAGCGGGCCATCTGCTCATCGCCGCGAATTTCCGCCAGCTGCTGGTCAAGCGCATTCTCCGCCTGGGCGATCTCGCGCGCATCGAACTCGGCTTCAGCGGCCTTGATCTCCGCGATGTCCTTCGCCGCGGCGGTGCGCGCGGCAGCCACCGACAGTCCAGCGTCTTCATAGTCACGCTGGCGCTGAAGGATGTCGAGCTTATCCTGGATTCGGCGCATCTCGTCCTTGTCATCGCGGGCGCGGGCGACGGCCATCTGCTGTTCAAGCTTCATCTGCTCGCGGCGGTTGGCGAGCTCTTGCGCGGATGGGCCGGATCCCTTTGCCGTCTTGCCGGCATCAGCCTTGTCGAAGTTCAGATCGACGGTGCCAAATTCCGGGCTGTTGATGTTGCGGGTGTAATCCTCAACGGATTTAACACGGGTATTGAGGGCTTCCGCGAGTTTCGTAACGGTCGCCTCTTGCTCCTGCACTGCCCGCATAGCCGGAGCAATTTGCGTGTTACCGACCGCCCCCGCCGAACCCGGATTAGGGATGGTTGATTTCGCCAGTGCCAAGTTGGCGCGCGCGCGGGCGAGCGCTTTTAGAGCAGCAACGCCGTCAGCGCGGGCCGCCTCCATGGCTTGGAGCGCTGCCGCCCGATCAACCTTCATCTTCTCGATGATGGCCTTGCGCGCTTCACCGGTTGCGGAAACGAGCTTCAACGCTTCTTGTTGCTGTCGCGCGTAGGCATCGCTCGCGGCCTGCGCCGCCTGGGTCGCAGCACTACTGGCGGTCGCCGTGCGGCTGACCCACAGGACTAACAAGGTGAGAGCTGTCACGGCGAGGCCGATCCCGCCCGCCCAGATCGACATGGTATAGCCGAGCGTCATCAAGGCAGCATTCGTACCCGACAGTGCAAAAATCAGCCGCCCGAGCACAGCGACGACGGCGCCAAGCGGGTTCAGAAGCACACCAAGGATCGCGCCGAACGTCCCGAACGCTCCGGTAAGAAGGACGATCGGAGCAATCACCTTAACGATACCCATCAACGCCAGGATCATTGGCCCGGCCGCTGCCGCTACGCCCCAGATCGCGACAACGACAGTGCGGAACCAGAGCGGCAGCTCAGCCAAAGTACGAACCATCGAGGAAAGCGCGTTCTGCACAGCTGTGAAAGCAGCAAGGATGCCGGTTTCGCCGAGCGCGATCTTCAGCTCATCGAAAGAGTTGCTTAGATCCTGCGAAGATGCCTCGACACCCTGCAACTGGATCGCCAGCTTTTCACCGGCATCGGTTTGCCCAATTGTCCTTTGCAAATCCTCGAAGGATTGGCCGCCCAGACGCATGAGGCCGATTGCGGTGCGCATAGCGTCGCTTCCGAAAATCGTGGAAAGAACGTCAGTGCGAGAGCGATCGGAGAGGTTTCCTAGCTTCTCACTCAACTGGTCTGCGATGTCAGCCATCGGCCTCATTTTTCCAGTCGCGGTGTCATAGAACTCCAAGCCTAGCCGTTTGATCATCTCCTTCGCTTCTTTGGAATTGCCATTCAGCGCCGAAATAAATGTCTTGAAACTAGTACCCGCGTCCGAACCGCTCCCGAACAATGCGGCGGTGCCGGCAAGTGAAGTGTTGAAATCTTCGAAGGTGACGCCTGCGGCACCAGCTACCCCGCCGCCCTGCGCGATGGCGTCTTTGAAGTCGTTGAACCCCAACTTCGATGCGTCAAGCGCGCCAGTGATATTGTTAACCACCCGCTCCAGATCGCCAGACGTTTTGTTGAATTGCGCCATCACATCCGTCACTACGGCGGCGGACTGGCCTAGATCTGCGGCATTGGCGGCAGCTAAACGCAATGTCTGCGAAAGACCGCCATTCAATATGTCGGTCGCATTCATGCCGGCCAGTCCTAGCGTTTCGATCCCGTCAGCCGCCTCGGCAGCGCTGCGGCCGACTTCTGGTCCGAGCCGTCGCGCCGCATCGGACAGCGCTACCAGTTGATCTCCGCTGATCCCGCGCAGGGCAGCATGAACATTGTTCATTGATTTCTCGAAGGCGCCCGCACCGCGCTTCGTCACGATAGCCATGCCCGCAAATGGAACGCTGATCGCGGCAGACATGCCTAATGCGACATTGCGAATGGACCCTTCCAGATCCTTAAACTGTGACATGACCTCTTTGGCGAAGTCCGCGAGTGCTTCGCGGGCATCCTCGAAGCCATCGAACCATCCGCGCACGTCTAGGCCCAATTCGCCGTGCAAGCCGCCGATTTTCATGTCATCCATCGATGTTTCCGATTCTAGCTGGAGCGGTGGTGATGGCACAAGGACTGAAACTGATGCCGGCGCTCGCCTTGATTTGCGCGTGCGGTCCGGTGCAGGAAACGCCCACTTTCAATGAATTCAACGCTGCTGAAGAGCGTGAATTTCAGCGAAAGAGAGCGGCCGGAGAAGACGAGGAATACAACAAGATTTTGGCCGCGCGCGCTCCTGCCGCCCAGTCTGGCAATGCTAGGCGCAGAGAAATGTATGGCAGAGCAAAAGCCGCATGTGAAAACCTTGCAAAATCTGGTGTATCTCGCCCTCAGTGCCCGCCGAAGCCGCCGATTTGCTACAGCGAAGACGGATCTCTAAAAGAGGTGCCGTGCTAAGCTACTTTCCGGATATTGATCGGCGCACCCGCCGCCTTCATCTCCTGAAACGCCGCCAGCATCGCATCGGTCGACTGCTTCTTTTCCGGCACGGCCGGTTTCAACAGCGTGTCCAACGTGGGCAAGGGCTTGTTCTTCGGATAGCGCGAGAGGTTGGCCGCCAGCCGTGCATGATAGGTGAGGGCCTCGATCTCCGCCCGGCGGCCGGCTCTGTAGCCGTCCAGCGTCGCCTTTAGAGTGCGAGGCGTCTGTCGCCAGAACGCATCCGGGTCATGCCCAGCCTGCGTCCATAGCGTCAGGAGTTTGATCCAGTCCCACCCCTTTTGCGAGCCGGCTTGACCTTTCCCTCCGCACTCGCCGTGTCGTCCGACGGCGCGGGCATGGCGGCTTTGAGCGCGCGGGCAAGGGCGTCCTTCATCACGTCCAGACCGGCGTCGGACATGATCTCGCCGGCTTCCACGATCGACGTCTGCGGATGGTGAGCCTGAAGGCCCGCGCAGAAGATCGAGCGCAGCAGCTTGAAGCTGGGCTTGTCCTGAATCTGCTCTACCAGATCCGCGACGCCCAGGCCCGTTTCATCCTCCAGTTCGCAGAAGGTGTTGATATCGAACACCAGCGTGAACTCGGAGGCGCCCGCCTTGAAGGACGCCTGGCCACGAAGCGGATTAGGCACCGGCAGCCTCCGTTTCTTCGCTCGCCCACTTCACGCGTAGCGTGCCGGTGCGGCGGTCCAGCATCGGGTTCGAGCGCACATAGTTGCGGACAATAAGCTGGCCGGAGATTTCCCAGGTGCCATCACCATTCACCAACACGATCTTGTATTCGAGCGGCCGGCCATAGGCCTTCGCCTTCCGGCAAAGCTGGTCGGTGACCGAGCCGGGGATGTAGTTCATCACTAGGTCGGCCTCTTCGCCATCCTTCAGCGGAGCGTTGATGTAGCTCTTATAGCCAATGGTCTTCATGTGGCTGGTTTCGACCAGATCGGCCGTACCCTCGGGCAGGGGCACCTCAGTCAGTTCGCCCAGCTCTACAAGCGTGCTGCTGCCCGAGGTCGGGTCTTTGAGCCAGAACTCACTCAGATGGCCGGTTTCAACGTCGCTCATGACAAAAGCCTCCTTCAGGCTGGTGAATAGCGGACACGAATGTCCGTTGAGGTGCGATAGATCGGACCGTTGACGCCTGGTTCGCTAAGATCTCGGCGGCCAAGTACGGACGCCGGACGGAAGTAGAAGCCTTGGTCGCGATAACGAGGAACCATGGTGGCGATGGCCTTGTCACGCAGTTGCTGAGCGACGATGACCGACGGGGCATAGGTGTCCAGTTGAAGGCGCATGAACTGAAGCGATTGCAGCCCCCTCATATGCTCATCCATTGGCGCGGACACGGTTGTCAGGACGATCGCCGGCATTGCCGAGCCTTGCGGTCGCAGCACCCAGAATACCGCCTTTGACGTTTCATAGTCTGCCAGCATCTCTGCGACCGGATCAGCTTCGATCAGCCGTAGGCGTAGCGCGTCTTCGATATCCATGATCAGGCAGCTTTCTTAACATCTGCCCAGAGCGAACTGCCCATAGCGCGGCGGACCTCTTCCCGCGTGTTGTCCAGCGCCGGGCGCATGAATGGATGGGCCGGTGAATGCGACGTGCCCAACTCGACCATATGGCCGTAGAAGCCTTGATCCTTCGACGGCCCGACATAGATCGCCGAGAAAAAACGACTTTGTTTGACAGCAGCAAAGTTCAAACCAGCATCAAAACTTATGATGATGCTTTCGCGCAGGTTGCCGGTCAGCACCGGCACTAACCGCTGCGCTTCCGCTTGAATGATGACAGCACCTGCCATCAACGATCTTTCACGAGAGGCTGGCGATACCGCGTCACGGATCGCCAGCAACTTGCGATCCATCGCAGCCAAGCCCACAAATTTCATGTAGGCGCAGACTCTACCGTGACCCGAAAGCCTTCATTTTTTCCAAGCGGAACAATGCCACGAATATCCCAAGCCGGCCATTTGTCTGGGTCAGTGTCGCTGACGGGATAGTACAGTCGGTGTTTAACACTGAGCAAACGAGTCACGCTGTTGGAGAGGACGTCAAAAGACGCCTTTTGTGTCGCGCCGTCTTGGGCCGACGCGCGCTGTTCATCGCCACTTCCAAAATATGCTGATGCCCAGTATTTATTGCCGAGAACCACCCATTGTTCCCCGACAGTCGAATGACCACGACCGTCGACGCTCGACTGTCTCGTTTTAAATGCGATCCGCTTATCCCGGCGCGAGGGCCGCAAGCTGTCGATGGCCATCAAACGGTCCATGTCTTCAGTGGGCGGCAAAGATCTCTGGCGGCGTCCTCTACCGCACCGGCAAGGCCACCAGTCTCGCGGTCATGATAGAACCCAGCAAGCAGCTGGCGCATAGCCTGCATTAGCACCGGCTCGAACTCATTGATTGCAGCTGCATCTGCAAAGCCTGCCTGCATTTCGACAGTTACCCGGCTATTCAGCAGATATCGTGGCCAACTAGACGCCAGCAGCCGGGCGGGGCGAGAGCTCGCGTCCAGCATATATAGATCCGCATCTAGGGTGTGGGCAGCCCGCCAAGGATCGAAGTAGCTGACGCTGGTGATCGAAACGACGGGCCATGCGCGCAAGCGATAGCCGAAGGCCGGCAGTGCTTCCCGGATAGCCCGGCGCGTCAGCACCAACCCGGTGTAACGCTCCACCCATCCCCGCGCTGAGACGATGGCGTCACGGATCACCTGGTCCTCATCATCGCCATCGACACGCAACTGCGCCTTGGCCTGTTCGAGAGCGATCGGTTCCGCCATCGTCTTCGCTTTTTACTTAGCCTGATCGGCGAGCTGCTCGGCGACGATTTGATGCCCCGGCTTGGTCGGGTCGTTAAAGTCGATCCGGTTCTGCAACTCGGTCGTGCCGGCGCGCGGATCATTGTCGACGGCCGGATGATTAGGGTCGACGTCCGGCACGACCTGCAACGGCGCGCCCGACGGGTCGAAGGCGTCGGCCGCCGGAATGTTTGCCGGGCCGGAGGTGTCGAGCTGGGCGGCAATGGCGGGCGGATTTGCGCTCGCCTGAGTGAAGCCCTGCGCGCGATCAGCCTCCGCCGCCGTAATGGCCGCCGCCAGCGCATCCAGCACGCCGCTGCGCTTCTTGCCCGCTTCTTCGGCGGCCTTAACCCGTCTTATTCAGCGGTGGGGCTTTGAGGGTTGGCGGGAGTGGCGTAAGCCTTTGGCTTGCTGTAGGAAATTGGATGTCTAGACCAACCTGCAGCGAGGCAAAAAATGCCACAGGCCACACCCGCCGAGAGCCACGATAGCGCGGCGGTGATTTCGTTTCCAGCGGTGTTGCGCAAGAAGGTGACGGGCGCCTTCGACGGAGGGCGACTGACCTCGGACGGTGGTGTAGTGCTGCTGGCCCAGGCCGAGCGGGAGATGGGTATCTGCAAGCGCCTTGCCGCCTGCATCGCCGACCCGCGCGACCCTGCGCGGGTGATCCATAGAGTGGATGATATCCTGCGGGCGCGGGTTCTGGCGATCGCCTGCGGCTACGAGGACGCCGACGACCTCGACGCCCTGCGTGACGATCCGGGGTTTCGCCTGGCGCTGGGTAAGTCGCCGGAGGCAGGGGTCGGTCTGGCGAGCCAGCCGACGATGAGCCGGTGGGAGAACGCCCCGACCACGCGCGAACTGGCACGGATGATGATTGCGATGGTCGGCATCTACTGCGCCAGCTATTCCAAACCGCCCAAAGCGGTGACGCTGGATATCGATGACACCTGCGACGTCGTGCACGGCTACCAGCAACTTTCGTTCTGGAACGGTCACCATGGCGAGCGATGCTTTCTGCCGATCCACGTGTACGATACGGCGACGGGCCGCCCCGTCGCCATGCTGCTGCGCACCGGCAAGACGCCCTCGGGTGCGGAGGCCGCCGGGCACATCCGGCGCCTCGTGCGGCATATCCGCCAGCATTGGCCCGCTACGCACATCACCGTCCGTGGCGACGGGCATTATGGCAGGCCCGAGGTCATGGCCTTCTGCGAGGCACATGGCATCGACTATGTCTTCGGCCTTCCCACCAACGCCGCCCTGCGTGCCAATCCCGACATCGTGGCCGCCGCCGATGCCTGTGCCGTCCAGCGTGCCGAGGAAAACCGGGTGGTGCTGCGCAGCTATGCCGAAATCCGTTATGGGGCGAAAAGCTGGAAGTGTCAGCGCCGCGTCGTCGCCCGGATCGAAGCCAGCACCTTGGGCATGGACATCCGCTACGTCGTCACTTCCCTGGCAGAAGGCTCGGCCGAGCACATCTACGACAGCCTTTACTGCGCCCGTGGTCAGGCCGAAAACCTGATCAAGCGGCACAAGAGCCAGCTCAGCAGCGATCGAACTTCATGCCGATCGGCCAACGCAAACCAGATGCGGCTGATCCTGCATACCGCCGCCTATTGGCTGATGTGGCGCATCCAGCAGGCGATACCCAAGACAAGCGCGCTCGCCGCCGCCGAGTTCGCCACGCTGCGCCTGCGGCTCCTCAAGGTCG
This sequence comes from Sphingobium cupriresistens LL01, assembly GCF_001046645.1. Taxonomy (NCBI): domain Bacteria; kingdom Pseudomonadati; phylum Pseudomonadota; class Alphaproteobacteria; order Sphingomonadales; family Sphingobiaceae; genus Sphingobium; species Sphingobium cupriresistens. The sequence continues at coordinate 162,219 of NZ_KQ130435.1, read as the reverse complement.
CCGCCCGCGTGATCGAAACCGCAACCCGCATCCGCATCGCCTTCGCGTCAGCCTGTCCCGAGGCCAGCACCTTCCGGGCCATTGCGGCCGCCTTCAGGCCTGCCCCGACATAGCCGCCCCGGCCGCACGTCAGAACCGCTCCCTCCAACTCGCAAGCCTATCAAATATCCGCGGTGAAATAGACGCAGCGAAATCCCTCGTCCTGATCACATACAGGCTGGCACCGAAAAACGCGGACCGCCGAAGCGAACAACGTCACGAATAATCCGGGTTAAGCTTCAGCAGATCGTCATGGGACAGGTCGGCGAGGCCGCCCTTCACATCGTCAACGCTGCCGTCCAGCAGCTTGGTCACATCGTTCATGGAAAGTCTCCTTGGCTTGTCGAAACCCCGCCCCGCTCGCGGCGCTTCGAAAAGCCGGGCCGGCGTGAACCGGCCCGGTCAGGCTAGCGAGGATCAGGCGCCGATCTTCATGACCTTCATGGAATCCGGGTTCTTCACGCCCCCGCCGACACGCTTCGTGCAGTAAAAGCAGATGTACGGCTTGTTGGTGTAGGGGTCGCGCAGGACGCGGAAGCCGATACGGTCGATAACGAGGTACGTTTCGCGCATGTCGCCGAACGCCAGCGAGAGCGCGTCTGCGGCGATGTTCGGCATGTCAGGCATGTCGACAACGGGATAGCCTGCCAGCGTCGACGGCTGCCCGGCGACAAAGGTCGGCTGCCAGAGATAATTGTTCTGGCCATCCTTCAGCTTCCGGACGGCGCCGAGCGACGACCGGTTGGTGAAGAACTTCGCATTGGGCGTATAGACCGCCGGCAGCTTGTAGACGATGTCCACCACCTTGTCGGCGGTGATGGCGGTGGCGTTGCCACTGGTCACCACCTCGATCGCACCCCAGGGGTGGCGGGCCGCAGCCGCGCCGCCGGTGGCATAGGTCAGGAAGCCATAGGGCTTGTTGGTCCCGTCGCCGCCGACGAAGGCGATGCCCTCCTGCCGGGAGAACTCGGTTTCGATTTCACCGGTCAGCCAGTTTTCCAGATCGATTTCGGCATCGTCCAGCACATCCTGCGACGCCGCGGCGTTCGCATAGAGCTGACCAAGTCCGAAGGGCAGGGCGGTGAACTGCGGCGTGGCGGTCGCAGGGCGCGACGCCGTTTCGCCCACCCAGCCGCTGCCGACCGTGCGATCGGTGAACAGCTTGGTGAAGCCAGCCTTCGAGATCGAGATAACCGTCGATTCCTGGCGCATCGGCGTGATGAGCTTCAGGCGACCGGAGATGGTGCGATCCCACTCGATCGGCGTCAGCAGGCCGCCATCGGCGGGCACGCCTTCCGACATAGCGGCGCGGGGACCGACCTTCTGCGCAGCCATCAGCTTGCGATGATCTTCGGCGCTCTCCGTGCGCATAAACGACGCAAAGGCGTTCGAATATTCCGGGTCGGCAGGCGCCACCTTCTGGCCGCTGGGGTTCATGGACGCCGCTGCGATCTTCAACGCATGTTCGTTGAGGGTCGTTTCCAGGGCGTTCATGGTGCCGTTGAGCTTGTTCAGCTTTTCCGTGACCTCTGCGCCATCGGCCTTCGCGCCGATGTTCGCCTCAATCGTGTCGCGGAACTCCTTATGCGCCGCCTGAAGCTGCTCGATCATGGCCTTCGGATCGGTGGTCACGTCTGCGCGCACCGTCGCGCCGATAAGCGCGCGGGGCAGCACCGGCAGTTCGCGAGGGGCGAGCGTAGGCGCGGTCAGGGTCAGTTCGCCCTTGCGGGCGGCGAACATCGTGCGGAAGGGATGGGCGAGCAGGGTCGCCACCGCCGATAGGGCGGCCTTGGAATGATACTTCATCTTACACTCCTGGTTACTTGCGGATCTCGGCAAGGAAGGACTGCGCAGCAGCCATCCAGCCGGTTTCGTTGCCTTCAGCGCCAGGCGTGTCGGCGGGGTCAGGGGCAGCGCCGGGCGTGCCCTTGAGACTTTTGATGCGGGCGCGCGCCTGGGTGCGCGTCATCCCGCTGGAAATCAGCGCCATTTCCATGGCGCGGACGTCATTGACATCGCGATCGGATGCCTTGGCCTTTTCATCGACCTTGGTCTGGTCGGCGGCCAGCAACTCGTCCGCAAATCCGCGATCGATGGCGACCGACCCTGACATATAGGTTTCGGCGTCCATCCACTTCGCGCAATCGGCAACCTTTTGGCCGCTGCGCTGGGCATAGACGTCGGCCATCGCCTGATCGAAGGGCGCCAGATAGTCAGCAACCTCCATCATGTCGTTGCGATTGCCGGCGGCATAAACCCAGCAATTATGGATCATGAGGAATGATGCCGCCCCGATCTGGACGGTGTCGCCCGCCATAGCGATGACGGAGGCGGCCGATGCCGCCATGCCCATGACCTTGATGGTCACGTCCTGCGGATGCTCGCGCAACACGTTATAGATGGCGAGTCCCTCGAACATATCGCCGCCGGGGCTATTGATCTGGACTTCCACCGGCCGGTCGCCGATCGCGCGCAGCTGCGACGCAACCTTTTTCGCGGTGACGCCGCCGCCGGTCCACCAATCCTCGCCGATGATATCGAACATCGTGATGACATTGTCCCCGGCCTCCAGCGCTGCCGGGCGGATGCCGGCGGCATCGGCGTTCCAGCGATCAAGGACAGTGGCGGGCGAAAAGGCGCTGACTTCACGGCTCGCCGGAATCGGGAGCGCGCCGGGCCGATTGCGACCCTGCACCTTGCCCAGGATCGAAGCGGGGCGGCCAGGCGCAGGCTGCACCGGCTTGGCGCCGGGGGCCGGGCGAACCCCCACCGTCTTTACGGCGGCAGGCTTTGCGCCCGGCTGCTTGGGATCACTCATCGTCCTTTTCCTTCGATGGTGGCGTAGATTTTGAGGGTTGCGGCAATTCATCGCCGCCATCGATCGGATTGAGATCGAACGCGCCGCGAACTTCGTTGGCTGTCCGATAGGGGTTGGTCTGCCCTAGGGCTTTTGCGAAGAACTCCGCCTGATCTTTCAGCGAGCCGCGCAGCAGCGCGCCCTCGTTGAACTTGACGTACAATTCGTCGGCGTCCTGCTCTTCAACTGTCAGGCATGACCGTTCGATCGCCTGCTCCCACGCGACGAACCAGAGCATCAGGCAATAAGTGACAAAGAACAGTCCCAGTTGTTCAATGCCACTGCCCCAGCTCGTTTCATCGAACATCAGCAGCGGGCGAGGAACGCCCGTAATACGCGAAACCTCTTCAGCCTGGCGCTTGCGCATCTCGTCATATTGCGCGTCTTTGGCGGACGTTATGAAAGGCCTGGCTTTCAGCCCTTCTTCCAGGATCATCCATTCCCCGGCGCTTTCCGCGCCCGAATGGTCTTCACGCAGGCTGTCGCGCAACTGTTCAATCGCTTCAGTGCCAAGCTGCTTTTCAGTCTCCAGTGCGCCGCCGGCCATCACCCCGCCGCTAAGCAGCTTGCCCGCTGCCTTTTCCGCCTGACTGGCGATGCCGATCGCGTTCGCCGCTATATCGACCAGATCGAGACCGCGCAGGCCGTCGCATGTCACCGGGTGACGGAAATGGAACACATCCGACTGTTGCAGTGTGACAGTGCCACCCTTGGGACGACGATATTCGAACGTCAGCTTCCAGTCGTCGGACAGCTTCGGCGTCACGCTCTTGCGCGGAAGCGGGATTAGCGCAATCACCTGATTGGCCTTGCCGCGCACGATGCCGCGTATGATCAGCGCATAAGCATTGCCGTCCAGCAGAGCCAGCGTCTGCATATAGCTCTTGAATTCGAAGGCAGTCTGATACTGGTTCGGGCGCTTATGCAGGATACGGAAGAGCGCGTGATCACGCGCCTTCTCGATCTTCTCTCGCCCGTTCACTATCGACCGGCGCATCAGATGGGTCGGCAACATGCCAATGCTGCCGGCGATGAGGTTGACTGCACGGAAGAAGGTGCTGTTACGCAGCGCCATCTTTTCGGTCACCGGCACGCCGGCCGAGCTGGTTCGTCCGCCGCGCACGAATTCCTGAAGCACCGGGCTGTCGAAATCCATTGCAGTGAATGCCTGCACCGTCGGACGTACTGTGCGGTCGACGCGCACGGCTCCGCCATGCGACCGCCGGTAGCCGGCGGCAGCGCGGTAGTCGTCAGGCGATGGCATATGCGATCAGACCCGAACGATGCCGCGCGAGCGATAGACTGATACGGGCTTCGCCGCTGGGTTCATTTCCAGCAATTTGGTCGCATTTAGAGCGGCGATCACCGGGTCGATCTTGGCCTTGCCGGAGATCTGTTTCGTGATCACAACTGCGTTACCCTTCTGTTCGATTTTCGCATTGCTCACCGACCAGTTGATCAGGCCAGACCCGCAATGCACGGCGCGGCTGCGCTTCAATTTTCGCTCAAGCGACCAAACGGCCGATGCCAGTCGATATCCCTGTGACACGGATACCAGTTGCGGAAAGACAATCCCAATCTCCGCCAGCGCGTCGACCAGCGCGCCTACGCCTTCGGGATCTAGGCCGACGCCGCTCTTTTCGGGCAGCAGACCACGATCCTTCACCTGTTCGACAATGGCGACGATCTCGCGCACGTCCCGCTCATCATCCAGCAGGTCGGCGGGTGGTACGTCGTCTTCATCCTCTTCGATATCGTCGAGGGGCGGGCCACCATTATGGCCCATGATGACCAGGTCACCATCCCGTTCGAAGTCGCGCAGGCGCGGCGCAATTTCCGACCGCAACTTCAGCACGCCCTCATCGACCCAGGCGCGAACCCAATAAAGCCAGCGCTTGGTACCGCGTTCGCGACCAGCAACGCAGATCGCGTAGAGGTCGTCCAGTCCTCCACCGTCTACGCCGACCACCGCGACTTCGCAGCGATCCAGCAGACTAGCGAGCGTCAGCGTCCTATCTGCCGCCGCCTCCCAATAGTCCGCACCTCGCCACCGATCCCGGCTAAGGCGAAGACCGATCTCGACATTCAGGTGCTTCGCCAGGAACACTTGCAACGCACCGCCATCGCCGCGTTGGGCCTCCGCTAGCTTCTCGGTCAGCCAGATCGGATCAACCGACCGCCCGATATTCGGGTTGGTGACATAGAAGTTTGCCGGTTCGAGATAAGCCTGATCCTCGATCATCGACGCCGGATATTCGTACAATATTCCCAGCTTGCGGGGATCGGAAATCACGCCGTCTCGGACATCCCGAAAAAGCTGAAGCTTCTCTTTGAACACGCCCGCCGGAGACTCGTCGCTATGCGTCGAGAGATACACGACGAAACCTTCCGGCCGCGACACCATGCCGCCCGTCGCTTCCATCAACATCGCGTCCGCGTTCGCTCTTTTGCCGAACAGCCATAGCTCTTCGACCAGTACGAACGCGGCCTTCTTGCCCGACACGATATCCGTGTCAGCCGCCACCACCTTAAGTTCTGCTTCGGTTACCCGATGCTTGATGATGCGCTGATGCTCGACAACATGGAGCAGCGCGGCCAATTCCGGATCGTTGCGCACCATGCCGGCCGCCGGCACGAAAACGTTGTTCGCCACCTCTTTCGTCGGCGCCAGCACGAGCAACTCGGCTGAATGCCGCCAGTTGCGGATTAGCGCCGTCACCATGATCCCGGCCGCGATCGTCGACTTGGCATTCTTCTTGCTGATCAGCAGCAAGAACTCGGTAATTAGGCGACGCGCCTGCCCATGGTCATAGGCGCCAAAGATCGCAGCGACGAAATCAAATACGAACGGTTCGCACGCCTCGCCGAAGGTTGGCATTCCGGGCACGTCGACAATACGCAGCGACTTGAACACCGCCAGCGCTGCCGCCGCCTCATCGGGGAACAGTGGATCGAACGGGATTAGTGACCGCCGTTCAACTATCCGCGCCTCCCAGTCGAGGCAGGCGGTCGACCAGACCGGCACCCCGACTAGTTGATCAGCCTGGGAGCGGCGGGCGGCGCGAACTTGCCGCCAACTTGCCCTGCCGCATCCTTCGCCGCCGCCTTCTTGCCCAGCTTTTCAGACGTGGACTTGACCGGACCATGGTCACGGTGGGCGACACGATCGGACAACTCAGCCAGCGCGGCTTTGTCGAGCCGCTTCATCAATTCTTTCTCGGCCGCGACGTTGCCCCCCTGCGCCGCCGAATTTAGGCGGGCCAGCTGGGTCATCTCCATCCGCAGGCGGGCAGCTGATCGCTTCGCGACCTCGGCAAAATAATGTTTGCGCAGCGTCGGGACCGACATCCCGATTGCCGTTGCCGCCTCCTTGACGCTCAGGCCTTTGGCGAAGGCCAGCAGCACCTTGTTCGAGTTTTCGAGTGACCAGCCATGTTCCGGTCGCCCACGGCCTTCCTGTCGCGGAATGATCGGGTCACCGAACAGATCGACCCCCGAAAATTCCTCAGCCACAAAAAAAATCTCCAAATGAGAGAGGCGGCGGTGATGGCGCCGCCAGCCTTCTAGACTTTTGACCCACCCCCCCACGTCTCGCCCCGCGCCCTCGCGGCCCGCGCCCGCGCCGTCTTCGCCTGATGCTCCGAGTTGGTGAGCCATTCGGTGTTGGCCGGATCGAGGTCCGCGCCGCCATCCTTGCGCTCGACCTTATGATCGAGGATCAGCCGTTCGCCCGGCTTGGCCCGCCGTTTCGCGGCGGCATAGTCGGCATCACGTTTGCGATCCCGAACCAGCTCGCGCCAGCCCGGCGATGAATAGAAGCCTTCTGCCACCTTGGGCGCGGCACGCACTCTCGCAGGCATCGAACCAAGCCGAGAGCCGAGGGCTGTCAATCGTCCCATGTCCTGGCTCCGGTTCAGTTCACAAAGTTCATAATGACGATGACGGCATGAACCGCCGACCGTCGCACCTCGCCCCACCGCACTAGGGGCAGGGCCGGGTAAGGACCCGTTCGGGGGGAGGGGTGGCCACCGGTTGCCCGTCACCGCCCATGCCCGCCGGTCAGCATCCCTCGAAAACGACAGTGCCCGCCGGGCAAGGACCAGGCGGGCACTGTAGGTTAGGAGAGGATCGCCGCGTTCAGCCATAGGCCGTTCCCAAGCGTAGATATCTATAGGCTGAAACAGGCCTCAATCCGAACAAACATAATTGTAAGGCCGAAACTTATACCGTTTGACATAGCAAAGCCTTTGAAATCGCTGCATTTGCTGCCTTCGTGACCTTGTGCATGGCGCGTCCGTAGCGCATCCGCAGCCCGTCAGCGCCCAGCTTCACGCCCATCGGCTTGCGCAATTGCATCCATGGCACCTGCTTCACGCCTCGCGACAGGGCGGTGATGGCCAGCCCGATCAGCTTCCGCTCTTCCGGCTTGACCGCCATCACCCACCCGAACGCCTCTTCCATGTCGGCGATGTCACGGCGCGAAGCCGGCAGCGGCCGCAATGGCGCCGGCCCCATGTCACCGCCCCGCGCATCATAGTCGCCGGCATTGCGCTCGCGCACGATATCCGGCCAGCACGCCTTGACCCGCAACCAGCCCGCTTCCCGGTCCGACATGCGCCGCATGACAAGCATCGCCTCGACCAATCGCTCTTCGACATCGGCAAAACTATACATCCTCCCTTCCTCCCTCTCTTGGGAGGGAGATATGGGAGGAAGAGAGTTATAGTTATCAATGGGATAGTCGTCGTGTGGGAGCATGGGAGGATAATCCTAAGAAGTTCGCGCGCGCCTGCGCGCATGTGTCACGCGCGTGTGCCCGCGCATCCGTGGGGTTTGGTCATTTTCCCTCCCAAGCTCCCCGAAGCTCCCAAAGCCCCGGAAATCTGCGAAGTACGGGCCAAACCCATCCTCCCAGCGGAGGGAGTGAGGGAGGATCAAGGCGGCAAATCATCGTCGTCGAATGTCATCGGCGGCAACGGCGAGGGGGGAACGGGGGGCGTGTCAGCCACCGGCTGTGACGCAGGCGCACCCAGCGGCGCTCCGGCCGACGGCATGTCCGGGTGCCGGGGAGGCGGCAAATCGCGCTCGACCGGCTTGCCATTGTCGATGAAGTCGATCGGATCATATCGCAGCACGATGTCCTGCCACTTCATCGTGCTGGACTTGTTGATCTTGAAGCTCTTGCGCTCCATTTCGGCGCGCAGCTTCTTGGCCGACCATGGCTTGCCCGTCTGGGGCAGGTTTTCCGACCAGGTCTGCCAGGCGACGAACAGTTCGTGCAGGGCGGTCGATCCGACCGTGTTGCCCGGCTCCCGGGCGACGCACTTGGCCAGGAACTGGCCGAGCAGATCGTTATCCTCATGATAGGCCTGCGTCGCCTCGACCATAGCGTCGGGCATGGTCAGCCCGTCCGTCAGATAGGCGAGCGCGCCCTCGATCATCCGATTGAGGATGCCCGACATCTCCGACCGCAACTTGGCCTTTAGCAGCGGGTCCTGATCCTCCTTGGCGATGATAATCGTCCAGGGGACCACCTGCATACGCCGTCGGATGCCAAAGTCGGTGCCGATGCGGGGCAGGTTGTTCGCCATCACCGTATTGGTGAAGGTGATCAGCAATTCGAACGCGGGGCCATAGAGCTCGCGCACGCCGCCGATCGGCTCGTCGGATGTCAGCGACTTGACCAGCCCATCTGAGAATTTGGAATTATCCTCCGGCTCGTTCGCATAGACCATGCGCCGACCGGCCAGCGCTGCCAGGTGCGGCGAAGGGCCGCCGCCATTGCGCTTGAAGCCAGAGTCCATGAAGGTTTCGATGCCGGTCGCCCAGGCATAGTCGCCGAGGATATGGGCATGGGTCTGCACCCACACGCCCTTGCCGTTCGATCCCTCGCCGTAGAACAGCGCCATCACCTGCGCATCGGCGATGCCCAGCGCATTATAGCCCGACCAGCGCATCAGCCAGTCGCGCATGTCGGCCGGAGGCTGCACCTGCGCCAGAAAGCCGTCAAATTGCGGGCAGAGCGCATCGGGCTGATAGGCCGCCCGCGCGATCTTCGTGATCTTGTCCTCGCGCCGATGCTCGCGCAGCTCCACGCGCGCAGTACGGCCGCCATCGGGCCGATGGAACACCAGCGTGCCGTTCTGGACGTTCAGCGCCAGCGGATCGGCATCAAACTCTTCCGGTCGCGCCGACAGGCGGGGAGGGGCCAGCTTGCGCAGACACTCGATATGCCCGCTGCTCTCCGACGTGCGCCCCCATGCCGCCAGCTTGTCGGAATATAGAACGATATCGCCGTTGCTCTTGACCTGCACGATATAGTCATGACGCGGCCCGTCATGGCGAGTCTGACGTGCCAAAGTGCGCTGATAATGCCACACAGCCGACTTGAACTTGCGCTTTTTATCTTTCGCCTTCTTGTACCACAGCGGATCGTCTTCATCCTCTACTTCGTCTTTTTCCTGATCTTTGTAGAACGGACCTTCAAGACGGGGATCGTCATCATGCTCAATTTCGATATCGCCCTCTTCCGGCGGGAAGGGAACGCCGCTGGCCCGAACATAATCGGCCTCTTCCTGAATGCTCCGCACCATCCGCTGCGCCGCAATGCCGAACAGCGCGTCGGCCATGCTCCTGTTCCAGCGAGTGCCATCCCATGCGATATAGCCGGGCGACGAACTGCTTTCGGCCCACGCCGCCACGCACAGGAAATCGCGGCCCGAACGCGCCATGAAGCGCTCCAGATTGCCCAGGTCCGTCATCGGGTAACGCGCGCATTCCAGCGTCAGGACGGCATCTGGGACCGCCCCCGCCCCCTTTTCATGGGCTTCGCGGCCTTCCCCTCCCTCTTGGGAGCTTGGCTCGCCATAATCAGTCGAAGGGGGAGGGGCGGAGGCGGACGAGCGGGAGGAACGATGCGGACGCTCCGCGCGCTGGCGCGCGCGCGTCGCGACGTCCGTTAGATTGCGGGGAGTAGCCTCCCCGGCGGTCCAGCCGCTGGTGATGGTGGCGTCGATTTGCCGATCGTCGTCGTCGCCGGGATTGTCCCGCGCCGCCGCTTCGATCGCCAGGCGGGCGAAGCGCGCGTCCACCGCCGGATAAGGCGTGCTGGCGACCAGCGTGGCAATATTGAACGCGCTTTCGTTCAACTGGTTCTGGCGCAGGCCTGACTTGGCCGACCGGATCAGCTGGCATTCCTTCTCCAGCGCGGAAAGCCCATATTTGCGGATCGCATCATATTCGGCCTGGTTGGCATCGGCGGGCCGTCCCGCCGGCGCATCGCTTGCCGCCACGGCCGCGCGCGGCCGATCGACGTCGGCACGCGCCTTCTTGCCCTTCGACCGCAAAATCTCGACCAACGCCGGCGGCGCCTCGACCGGATCGTCATGCCGGTTCGACAGCCAGCTATAGCGCCCCTCGCTTCCATCCTCGCGATAGAGGATCGACGGCGGCGCGATCACATAACCGCCCAGCCCGCGCACGTCGACATGCCGGGGCAGGTTTCCACGGTTGCGGATCGGCTCGCCGCCATCCTTGGGCTGGAGCAGATAGACATGGACGCCATCGCTCTGCGTCATGGCGGACAGGCTGCGGGGCAGGTCGCACCCCATCTGCTCGACCAGCGCGGCCTTCAGCGTGTCGAGCGTGAAGACCTCGCCCGTATCCTCGTCGGTGCGAGGGTCGAAATCGAGCGCGAACAGGCCGTTATGGCCCATCGCCAGCCCGATCATCGCATCGGGCCAGCGCTTCCACCACCCCTTGATGACCTCTTCGTCGCGGGTCGCATCCTTGACGCCATTGCCGCCATAGGGGGCCTTGGCCTTCAGGACTCGTTCCTTGCCGCCATGCAGCGTGATCGTTTCGTCGCGCTCGCGGCACGGAAACACAGGCCAGCCCCGCCGGGCATAGCTGAGGGCAGCCTGGCCCAGCGGTGACAACATCGGCGCGGATTGGCTCACAGTCAGAAATTCCCCCCGGCGGCCGCGCAAGGCGCCCCGGTCAATCAGTCATCGGTGCTGGCGTCAGAGTCGGGCGCGGGCGCCCGATCGGGCGTCAGAAAGGCACTTCATCGTCCAGATCGGACCGCTCGCCGGCGGCACGATTGCGACCGCTGACTTCCTGCCGCGCCGCATCGTCCTGGCGCTTGTCCATCAGCTTCAGGTCGCCGCCGAATTTCGGCACGACGATCTCGGACGCCGTCCGCTCGATCTGGTCGCGACCGGTATATTTGCGGTATCGCAGCGGCCCTTCGACATAGACGGCGCTGCCTTTGCGCAGATAGGACATCGCCCGCTTGCCCAGCGCCTCGTTGTAGATCACGACGCTATGCCACTCGGTCGCCTGCTTGCGCTCGCCACCGGCGGCGGTCCAATGCTCGGTCGTCGCGACGCGCAGGCGCACGACGGTGCCGCCGCCCTGCATGTCCGCACTTTTCGGGTCTTCGCCGAGGAAGCCCAGCACGGAAACCTTGTTGATGCAGGCGGTCATTGGGCGCTCCCTGAATGTTTCGCATGAAGGCAGCCACGGCTCCAGTCCGCATCGCGGGCAGGGGTCGGGCTTAACGTGATGGCCGATGCTGGATCGGCTGCGATGCTGTCGAAAGCGGCCGCCTCATAGTCGAAGCGACCGTCCGGACTGACGATCGCGCGCGGGGCCTCTTCCGGCACCGTGTAACGGGTGACGACGGGCCATCCGCAATGGCAACAATTGTCGCCCAAAATCCATGGATTAGGCGGATTGGCCGGATCGTTGGCGATGCCGTCGAACATAGCCTTGTTCCAGCTATCGATGCCGGCTTCGCAGCATCGCGGGCATTGCCAGCGCGTAAACTGGTCGAACTGGCTCACCACACTCTCCCCTTGCCGCCATTCCAGTGCGCGATGGCCGCAGCCTCATTGCGCGCGCTATCGATCGTCTCGGCCCCGGCGCGCTGGCATCCGGGGCACTCCACCCATGTCGCTACATCGTCATCCTCGACCACGCGGCTGCGCATGACCGGATTACGCCCGCATCCGCACCGGGCAGGCCGCTCGATCGCGCTCACGCCGCCACCGCCAGCGCCGACGTGACTTCCCGAATCCGACCGACAGCCGTGTCGAAATGCGCCGGATTATTCTCGATCCCGATGAAGCGCCTCCCGGCCTTCAGCGCCGCAACGCCGGTCGATCCTGTACCCATGAACGGATCGCAGATCGTTCCAGGCGCGACGTTGCGGATGATCTTGTCCATCACCGCATCAGGCTTGACGGTGGCGTGCCCGAATTTCGCTTCGCCCCGAGGCGACATGGCAACGATCATGCGATCGAGTTCGTCCAGCGTCCCATGCGGGTGATGGCCCCGATTCCACGCATGGACATAGAATTCCATCACCGGGCGATAATGTTTGTTCGCCACCGGTTGCGGGTTTTTCTTCCGCCAGATGCAAACGGCCTGCCGCTCAAAACTGCCATCGAGATAGGGCAGGATCTTGGGCAGCTGGTCATTATGGCAGAAAACCACGACCGATCCGCACAGCAGGGGATTGATGATGCTGTGATCGAAACCGTCAGACAGACCCTCATCAAGGATCTGATCCATGCTTTTCCGCTCAGCCCGATACATGCCGCCACCTTCAGCGCGGAACTCATAGGGTGGATCAGTAACGATCGCATCGACCCATCCCAGCGTTGGCAGCACCTTGTAGCTGTCGGCGAGGATCAGGCGCGCATTTCCTATCACGATGTCGCGCTCGATCATGCTGCGATCCTCGGCATGTCGTTATGTTCGCAGCCGTCAAGAAGACGGCCCGTGATGCCCTTGGTGGCGTAGAGAGACGTGCCGCAAAGAGGCGCCCAGCGCCGGCCGCTCGTCTGAACCTGACCCGCCGGCAGGTAATTGCCCCATTGTTTAAAGAGGAAGGGCACTTGAGCTTGACGACACTGATCACGAAGGCTGCGAGCCGCCTTCAACGACATCGGACGCGCACCGCGCCCGCTTTCACCCCCGGCAACGACCCAATGGATCTTTGGCAGCGAGCTTTGCGGACCGGGGACGGGATAGTCGAAGCCACCCCAACCAGTCAGCGCGCTGACTGTGAAGCCATTATAAACAACGCGATCCTCAATTTGCGTGAGGTCGATCGGTGCGAGCAGAGGCTCGCAGGATAGCCATCGGACAGCGGCAGGGGTGTTCAGTAAGTGGGGCACCCGTTCTTCGGCGCGCTCCTGATCCTCGATTGATGTTCCAAGCCAGATGTTCTGGCGCGGTTGATACAACTGGACGGTTTCAGGCAGATCATAGAAGGCGTTGACGCTCGACGGCAGCGCCCAGCGCGCCCGGATATAGGCCGCCATCCGCTCAGGCCGCTTGGTCAGCACCTGATGCACATGATGCCGGGTCGCCTCCATTTCGTCGAAACAGCGGTCGATCCATTCCACCGGCACCGAAGGATGGAACATGTCGCCATGCGCATTCCAGAAGATCATGCGCGACTTGCGCCAGCGCCGGGGCAGCGACAGGGCCGGCTCATGCAGCCGCACTACGCCATTCCACACCGGCCCGGCCTTGCTAGGCTGCGTCAGGCCCTCACGCGAAGGATGGCTGCGCAGCCGGGTACCCGCCAGACGCATCGCATAACAGTTGGTGCAGCCTGGCGAGACGACGGTGCAGCCGTTGATGGCGTTGACCGTGGCATCGGTCCACTCGATCTTGGTGCCATCGCTCACGCCGCCAGCACCTTCGCCATATCGACGCCCGCGCTATGCTTCAGCGCGTCGACCACCACGGCCCACAGGTCGTCCGCATCCAGCTGGAACCGGTCGAAGCCCTGGTCGAATGCCCGCCCATGCTCGATCAGCGACGACGCATGCACCGCGCCCTCGCGCAGCTTTTCCATCAGCGTCACGACGATGCCGTCATTGGGCGTGTCATGATATTCCAGCGGCTGCATGATATAGCTGGCGCCGGGGCCATGCTGCTCGATCGCGCCGGGCCATACGTTGACGCGCTCGGCGACATAGGACTGCCGCCCGCCTGTCTCGCTGCGCGGCCCGTCATGGGACACCCGATCATGGCTGCCATCCTCGGCCGCCGCCACGATGCAGCGACGGTTGGCCTGACACCCGATCAGCACGGTCGAGCGGAAGGCGAAGCGATGATTATGGATCGCCGACCAGGCGTAGCAGCTGCGGCGCGGCAGATCGGGATGCCACACATGCAGCCGGCGACTGGCGGGCAGCTTCACCTGAATGAAGCCGAGGCCATGCAGGCTGATCTGTTCGGCCGTGGGGGTGAAGTCTTTCACGCCGCCAGCCTTTCCATGACGACGCGCACCGGCTGCGCGCTATACAGGCCCAGCTCGCGCGCGATCGTCTCGGCGCTGCGGCGCCCGCCCTCGGCAAGGATCGACCGGACATGCGGCGCAATATCGCGCGCGACCGATGCGCACGCGCCGGTGCGCTTGTCCTGCGGCTTGTGCGCGGGCAGCGGACGAACCCCAACGACCTTGCGCGATCCGTCCGCTGCCGGCAGCGCCTTGCCCGTCCGCCGCACGATGAACCGGAAATTCTCATCCCCCGGCCCATGCGCCCGCCGTTGCTGGCACAATACGACATGCCCGGTTTCGGCCAGGGCGCGCACCCGTGCGGCGACGGGCGACTTCACCGACAGCGCCGTCGCCCGCGCATAGACCAATGTCTCGCCCTGTTTCGCTATGGCCAGCCAGGCCGTCAGCACCTTGTCCTGCACGATCATGCGGCGGCCCTCCGCTCGCGGGCGGCGCCACGCAGATAACCAATGCCGACGGACAGCGCGTCGCGCATCGCGGTGGCGGTGCTTTCGTCCAGACTGATTGCGATGCCGCACCCGGTCAGCACGAAGCCGTTGGGCATCCGCGCGTCCGCAATCGGGTGGAACAGTGGCCCCGCTGGCAGCGCGCCGCCCAGCACGCCCAGCGGAGGAAGATCGCCGATAATCGAAGGCGCCGAAGCCGGGGCAGGGGTGAGTAAACCCGGCTCCGACGCCTTCCCTTCCGCGCCGGCAGTCAGGGGGGAAGTCCCCGACGCGGAAGATCCTGTATCACTGGGCAGGCCGAACATCTCGGGCAGCACCGCGCCCTCGGTAGCCTCGGCCAGCGCCAGCGCGAATTCCTCTTCGGGCAGGATATCGCCCGCAAGGATGCGCTCCATCGTCGTCCCGCTGTTCAGCGGATGACAGCCCGGCACCGGCTTTTCGAGGAAGTCGGCCTTGGCGATCAGCCAGTCGGCCAGCGCCACCGCGCCCTTGCTCGACGGCCGCGCCTCGACAAAGCCCAGATGCTTCAACTGGCACGCGATGATCAGTTGCGCCCCGGAATAGAGGCCGCCGCCCATGATCGCGTCCTTGAACGCGGTCAAACGGAACGGTCGATAACCGCTCAGATCGTTCATTTCGGCTCTCCCTTCATCTTGGACATCAGTTTCAGGCGCAGCTGCGCCGATGTGCGATCGAGGCCATCCAGCTCGGCCAGCGCGGCAGCAGCCTCGGCGGCGGTGACATCGCGCCCGCCATCGCCCGACGCGCACACCGCGTCGGAAATGGCCCGCGACACATCGCCCAGCTCTCCGGCCAGTTCGGCGACGGTCACCATCATGCCGTCGGCATCGTCTTCACCGTGCGGCAGCGGCACGAACACGCCGCCGCGCCGATGGCACAGCCAGTTGGTGACGTGAGGCCAGCCCGGCAGGCCGACCGTGCGATCCTCCAGCGTGTCGATCAGGTCGAGCGTGGGGAACTCCGCGACATTGGACAGGCCCATGTCGCTGATTTTCTGTTGCCGCACGCCGGTTTCGCCGGCGGCCGCTTCCTGCCCGCCGAACGCCCGCACCAACGCCTTGAAGCTGGCGCAGCCAGACTGCTGTTCGGGGGAAAGGGTGACGGAGCGTCCCATCACGCCGCCTCGCTTTGCTGCGCTGCGGTAAGCTCTTCCGATTTACCGGGCGACACCTCGTCATCGGCGGCGGTATCGCCATCGACATGACCAGCGAGGCCATAAAAATCATTGGGCACGACCGCGCCGCCAGTTTCGCGAACAATGGCGGCCATCGTTTCACGATCGGGGATGCGTTCGCCACTGGCATAGCGGCGCACCGCCTCGGCCGTCCGGGAAATCCGTCCGCCAAACTGGCCATTGCTCAGGCCGTTTTCGCTCAACCAGTCTTGAAGCAACATGCAAATCCTCCGTGCGACACCGATATGGTGCTAACAACACCATTCTGTCAACACCAATTTGGAGTATGGGCGTGCGGCACCAATTTGGTGCAAGAGAAAGCATGACAATTGCCAACAACATTGCGGCGTTTCGGGAAGCCAAGGGCTGGGCGCGGCCCGAGTTGGCCAAGCGCATGGGCACGACGCCGCAGCAGGTCGAACGCCTGGAGAAAGGCCAGCGCGGCCTGTCGTCAGAATGGATCGAAAAGGCCGCGCGCGCTTTGAGCGTCACTGTGGGCGATATCATTACACCAGGCGCAGCGAACGGCGCGCCAGCACATCATGTCGAACCGGATCGACTGCCGACGCGGAACGCTTCAGCCGAAGACGGCACGGTCGATATCATTTCGCTCGACCTGTCCGTCTCCATGGGACCGGGGACGCTGATCGAGGATATGATCGAGGAAGAACCGGTCAAATGGGATATCGGTCATCTGCGCATCCTGACCCGATCACCATTCCACCAGTTGCGGCAAATTCGCGGGATCGGCGACAGCATGGAGCCGACCTTACGCACCGGTGATCGCGTGTTGATCGACACGGCAGAGCGGACGCTGAACCGCATCCATGGCATCTACTGGATTGACCATTTCGGTGCCCATGGGCTGAAGCGGCTGCGTGCGGCAGGGCATGGCAGAATTCTCATTGCATCGGAAAACAAGGTCGCTGGCGGACCTGACTTCGAAGTGGACGCCGATGACTTGCGCATCCATGGGCGCGCTATCTGGTTTGGTCGAGAACTCTAGGAGGAAGCATCAGTGAGGGGGGTATTGCTTTTTTTGGCTGCGACAGTCGGGATCGCAACGCCAAGCCATGCTGAACAAAAAATTCCCAAGGCGATGCAAAAATGGCTGTCGATGACGCCAGATGATTTTCAAGGATGCATCAATGTCGCTGACGACAGCCTTGATGTGACGGCGAAACTTAGTTCTGAGTCATGCTTCAAAGAGACGCAAGGATTATTGAAAATAGTTTGGAATGATAATTTCATCCGAGCTTTTGTCGATAAGAAGACTGGCAAGGCCACATATCAAGTTTACCAATACATATCATACCAGTCGCCTTGGAGATTCTACACAACGGTTAACTACGAAACCCCGGATGGCCCCAAGAGCGAACTCGTTACGGAAATTGCTCGCAACGTCGTATCATGCTCTGGAGGTGCGTTTTCAAGTGGATGCACTCTGAGCGAACATGTCGCGTTCAACGCAGATGAAGCATTATTAAAGACGATAGCATTAAAGTTCTCTCCCGGTCAGGTCGCTGGCTGGCGCTTCAAGTTCGGGTCCAAGGCTGGGGGTGATTGGCAGGATGGAATTAGCGCTGGCGAAGTCGGCGGAATTCTAAAGGCCGTAGACCGGTACCGGTTGAACCATAACCTTCCAAGGTAAAGGACAGATGCGCAGGCTGAGCCTCGCCGTCGTCGGTGCCGATCATCCCAACAAATCCGGGCCAGCGCGTCGGTTCGAAATCGCCATGTGCGTGGCCGGGGAGCCAATTTATTTGGTGCCTGAGCCTAAGAACCCGGTCGATCCCCGCGCGATAGCCGTCTACTCCGCCCGCCACATCCAGATCGGCTATGTGCGCGCCGAGCGTGCGCAATTTATCGGCACCGCGCTCAGTCGCGGTGGCCTGCTCGCTATTTTTCAGGAACCTGCCCGATGGGGAGCGACCATCCGGGTACATCTCGACGGCACCACACCGGTGTTGCCCGAAGCGCAGGATGGTCGGGCCTATGACTGGCCTCCACCGGGTTCAGACGACGCCGATTGGTGGCCGGACGAAACATACGACGACGAATAACACCATATCGGTGTTGACATGTGACACCGATATGGTGTTTAAGCGCTCCCGTCACCAAACGGGAGGCACCAATGCCCTATTCCGATTTCTCGCCCGAACAGCAGGCGGCCATGGACCGGTCGCTGCAAGCTGAGTTCAACGCCTATCTCTACATGCTCGTCTCGATCGCCGCCCTCGTCGGCTCGATCGCGCTCTTCTGCTGGGCGATCTGGGCGTGAGTGCGCACCTGTCCTCGCTCGGCCTCGCCGGCCTGCACCTCGAAATGGTGTCGGGCCATGTCGCCAGCCTCGCCGCCCGCACCGCTGCGGACACGACCATCGTCGGCCAATATGAGGGTGAACTGGAAAACCAGTCCATCGCCCGCGACGCCTTCCGCGCCGAACTGGAGCGCGTCACCGGCCTGCCCGCCGACCTGATCGAACGGAGGCTGTCACTATGAACAGCTTCGAACAATCGGTCGCCGACGCCGTTGAGGGCGCGCGCTATGCACTCGACCATAAGGTCGGTCTCGGCTCCATTCGTCAGATCGAGCGGGATGACCTCGCGATGCTGATCGAAGCGGCCGTCGGGCCTGGCGTGGAAGCGCGTTCCAAGGCGAGCATGGCAGCCACCCGCGCGAGTGAAGCGGTCTACGAACTGTTGAAGTTCGCCCGTGAAGGCAACCAGATGGCAACCACTGCCTTTGCTATCTCCGTCGCCGAAAATCTGGCCGACGCCATCCGCCTGTCGATCGACGCGCAGGGCGGGCCAGAGGACGAAGACGAAGCCCAATTCTACGCCGCCGTCACGCGATATCTCGACGGACCAACCGATACGGAGGTGCAGCCATGAAGCACGCCCTCCTGCTCGACCTCGATCGCGCCGCGCCTGCGCGCGACTGGAACGACGGCGTCATCGTCGACAACTTCGCCGGCGGTGGCGGTGCTTCGACCGGCATTGAACTGGCGCTGCGCCGACAGGTCGACGTCGCCGTCAACCATGATCCCGAAGCGGTGGCGATGCACGCCGCCAATCATCCGACGACGCGGCACCTATGCCAGAGCGTCTGGGCCGTCGATCCGCTGGAGGCGGTCAGCTTCGCCAACGACAATGGCGAGCTGCGCCCGCGTCCGGTGCGGCTCGCCTGGTTCTCGCCCGACTGCAAGCATTTCAGCAAGGCGAAGGGCGGCAAGCCCGTCGAAAAGAATATCCGCGACCTTGCATGGGTCGTGCATCACTGGATCGACCGCCTCGGCCCGGCGCTGCGCCCCGCGATCATCATGCTGGAAAATGTCGAGGAATTCCGGACATGGGGTCCGCTGGCCGATGACGGCCGCCCCTGCCCGAAGGCGAAGGGCAAGACGTTCGACCAGTGGGTGGCGAAGCTGCGCCGCGCCGGGTACCGCGTCGAATGGAAGGAACTGCGCGCCTGCGACTATGGCGCGCCGACCTCGCGCAAGCGCCTCTTCATGATCGCCCGCTGCGACGGCCAGAAGATCGTCTGGCCCCGGCCGAGCCATGGCAAGCCCGGCACCCCGGCCGTGGACGCGGGCCAGCTTCTGCCATGGCGCACGGCGGCCGAGATCATCGACTGGACGATACCATGCCCGTCGATCTTCACCCGCGCTCGGCCGCTGAAGGATGCCACCTGCCGTCGCATCGCCGCCGGCATCATGCGCTATGTCATCAATGCGCCGCACCCCTTCATCGTGCCCGTCTGCAATGGTACATGGGGGGCGGGGCGGGTCTATAGCGGCGAGGAACCGCTGCGGACCATCACCACGGCCAAGGGCGGAGAGTTCGCCGTCGTCACGCCGTTCCTGTCGCCATATTATGGCCAAGGCGCCGGGGGTGAATTTCGCGGGCATCGCGTCGAGGATCCTCTGCCGACGCAAACGACGGAAAACCGATTTGCGGTCATAGCCCCGCACATCATGACGATGCGGAACAGCGGCAAGCCCCATACCGATGCAGGCGAGCCGACCCACACCATCACCGCCGGCGGCGCGCATCAATATCTGGTCGCCGCCTTCATGGCCCAGCACAACACGATGCCGCGTGGCGGCCTGCACGCCGGGCACAGTGCGGAAACGCCGGTCAGCACCATCACGGCGCGCGGGACGCAGCAAGGCGTCGTGGCCAGCCATCTGGTCAAGCTGCGCAACAACTGCGTGGGACAGGGCAACGACGCCCCGATCGGCACCCTGACGAGCGGCGGCGGCCACTTTGGCGAGGTCCGCGCCTTCCTGGTCAAATATTACGGCGCGGCCCAGCATGGCCAGACGATGGGCGAGCCGCTCCACGCGGTGACGTCAAAGGCGCGCTTCGGCCTGGTCGTGGTGACGATCGGCGGCGAAGACTATGTCATCGTAGACATCGGCATGCGGATGCTGACGCCGCGCGAACTGTTCGCCGCGCAGGGCTTCCCGCCCGATTACATCATCGACCTCATGGTCAACGGCCGCCCGCTGACGAAGACGGCGCAGGTCCGCATGTGCGGCAACAGCGTGTCGCCCGTCATGTCCGAAGCGCTGGCCCGCGCCAACGTCGCCAACGACGACGGCGCGGAAAGGATCGCGGCATGACAGATCGCAACGTGCCGGTTGAATGCGGTTGCGCAGCCTGCGCAGCATCAGGCGAAGCAGTGATGCAAGCGATCGCTTGTCAAATGGGCACAGGTCACTGCTCACACAGCATTTTGGATGGCGCAATACGCGCGATAGCGGACAGCGCGGCCATCCTCGTTAAGCCGGGGTCGGAGGAAAAGGTTCGGGACTACTTGGCAGCGCTCTTCGCCGCTCGCTTCGATCGGACAGTGATTCTCAATGCGGAGATAGAGCGGAAAAAAGCCGGAGCGGCATCATGACATTCCTCGATCGCTTCGCCCCGCTCGCCAACGAAGCCGCCGCCGCCGTCCAGCGCCGCGAGGCCCAATATCCTACGCTGATTGAGGCGGGCAAGCTCCCGGCCGATCAGGCCGCGCAGGAAATCCGCGTCTGGCATGCCATCGCAGCGGACTGGCGCTGGGTCGTGACGCTGGAGCGCATCGAGGCCGCGCCGGCGACGCTGGCCGAAAAGGTCGAGGCGCTGGAGGAAAGCACCCGCCGGGCCGAGCGCGCGATGCGCCGCGCCTTCGCCGCCTCGGACAGCAGCGTGCAGGACGCATGGGCGCAGGATATGCCGATGGCGGAAATGGCGACCCGCTATGGCGAAGCCACCACGCGCTTCTTCGCCGAATGGGAACGCTACTGGTGCTTCGCCGACCTGCTCGCCTGGTACCGCCGCGATCTGCCCGACAGCGAGCAACCCGGCATCGCCCATTATGTCGAAGCTGAGACGCGCCGTAGCTGCGCGGGAAGGGCGGCAGCATGAACGCACACACGCCCCGCCGCCGCGACAAGGCGGTATACCCCGGCAAGGTTGCCATCCGCCATGCGAAGGAAGCGGCGGTAGAAATGGGGATTGACCCCGGCGGCCTGGAGATATGTCCTGACGGGACGATCCGGATTTTCGATCGCGCAGCGATTCCCACAGCCGCGCCCAAGGATGAATTTGACGAATGGCTAATGAGCGGAAAACTGGGGTAGAGGGCGTCCACATCGTGACGTCGCGCAAGGCGGGGAAGCCGGTTCGCCATTACATCTACGCCTGGCGCGGCGGCCCGCGCATTCGCACGGTTGAGGGCGGACCCAAGCCCACGATCACCAAGGCCGATATCATCGCGATCGGCGCTGCGCTGGAAGCGGCGAAGCCTGTCCCGAAGGACACGGTCGCCGGCCTCGCTACGTCATACCGTGCCAGCCCCGAATGGAAGGCGCTGGAGGCATCGACTCGGGATACATGGGGCAGGGCGCTTGACAAGATCGAAGCGAAGTGGGGAGAGGTGCCGCTACGCCTGTGGTGCAACCCGCGCATGGTGACCCAGATTGTGAAGTGGCGCGACAGTATGGCGGAAACGCCGCGCGCGGCCGATATCGCCATCGCTCAGCTGACACGCCTGCTCGAATTCGCCCGCCTGCGCGGACAGGTCACTGTCAATATCGCCAGCGGCATCCCGACGCTGTACCGCAACGCCCAGCGGGCGGAGATCATCTGGACGGACGAAGATTTCGCAACATGGAACAGCCATGACAAGGTCGTGCAGTCGCTTCGCGATGTGGCGGCGCTGGCGGCCCAGACCGGCCTGCGCCGCGCCGACCTGATCGGCCTGACATGGTCGGAGATCGGCGACGTCGCCATCACCCGCATCGCCCGCAAGAAAAGCCGGGGCAAACGCCGCCGCGTCGTGATGCCGATCCTGCCGACCCTTCAGCTGTTGCTGGACGATCTGAAAACCCGGCCCCGCAAGTCCGGCGTCGAAACCGTGCTGGTTACCAGCCACGGCACGCCATGGTCAGGCAATGGCCTGTCGGGATCGTTCGGCAAGGCCGTTCGCGAAACAGATCTGCATCACGTCGACAGCGACGGCGAAAAGCGGTGGAAGCATCTGCACGACATTCGCGGCACCTATGCCACGAAGCTGATGACCGCGCCGGGCCTCAACCTGACCGACAAGGAAATTGGCAATCTGATGGGTTGGTCGCCCGAACAGGTTGCAGAAATTCGCGCACACTATGTTGACGACGCGGCCATTGTAGTCGCTTTGGGAAGACGGCTTTTGGGAGCTTAAGATTGCGCAGCGATGCGGATCACCTTGCAGCTCTCGCTCAAGCCGCGGCTCGCTTTCTTCCGAGCTGAACTACCCAAATCGCCCAAAATGATTTCGCCGTGATACGGATTGGCCTCTGCCGCAGTTCCCTTCAGCTCAGGTTCCGCTGGCTTCGGCGTCCAGGCAGCCCCCTTGGCGACAGCGCGCGCGTCAGCAGCAGTTACCACGCCCACAGCTAACGTATCCCTCAGCGTGCCAAATCTCGCATCAGGAGCTAGCCCAGCTGCCGCTAACAAGCACTCAAGATCGATTGAAACCCCAGCATGCTCCTTCCGAGTGACGAAGGCTTGGGAAGAAATTCGGACCCCGTTTATGGGGCAAGGTACTACATGCATCGGAGTTACAAGATGACGGACAAGCAAATGCGGTCCAAGTATGCCGGAGTCGTCGATCCGCTGGTCCGAATGGTAGTCTTGTGCAGTCGGCTCACACATGCAGGAGTGAGCGCGCCACTGTAGAAAACATTGTCAATGCATCGAGACCTGATTGCTCACGTTCAACGCCTCCGACGCGCAACCAAGCCGTAGGTACGTTATCGTCGTCAACGACCAGTCCGAAAGATGCTTCCCTGAAATGCCACTCGGCTTGAAGCGAGCCGTCTGCCGCAGGAGCGATAGAGCCGGGGCCACTACTTGCTGGTAGTAGCTTTGTGAGCAGGCTTTTCATCTGGTTCACTACCGAAGCCGGTATAGGCTCCGCACCATAACCGTCCCAGTTGAAATCAAGTTTGGAAACTGCATCCAACGAAGCTGTGAACCATGCCTTGTGATCCGTGTTCGAGCGGTCGCTCGCCGTATTGCTGAAGCCTCCGACGAGAGAGGATCGTGTTGCTTTGTCCCCGATCAGCGAGGTCGCATTAATAGCCGCCGGGAAGGCGCCATTACAGATGCCAAACGACATGGTGCGATTCGCCACAAGAGGCATCATCATCGCGCTATTCACCGATCCACTCCTTCTTGACCTCATCAGTCAGCATATAGAGGAATCTATGTGTAATTGCTGAATGTGCAAGGTCATAAAATTCGAAGGCATCCTCCCATCCAGAGACTAGTGCCCCCGCTATGAAAGTGACTTGGAAGTATGCACGGTCTGGATGCGGATCAACGTCCGCCGGCATTATATGGTTCAGCGTGACGTTCATCGTTCCACGCGCTTCGCCCACCGGCTCAAGCCAAGAAAGATTAAAAGCAGCTGTGGAAAATGCGCCGCTTGGATCGCTATTCCAGAACGAAAAAACGTCACCTAATCTTTTTGGACGCTCAATGCAGACGGTATCCACGTAAAGAAGTTCAGATGCGGTAGGACTAGCAGACGGCATTCCATTATCCGCATGCCATTGCCTCAGTGCCTCGGCATGTCGCCGGGCGCGGTCTCTCAACTCAGCATAACCTGGATAGACGGAATGCTCTTCCAAGAAGGGATTTCGACGCCAGTTGAAAGACCAAAAACGCTCTTGCGCTTGGAGCACCTGCTCACCTTGTGACGTTTTGAACCACCAACGTGGACTCGCTCCAAGATCGGTCCCAAGCAGAGCAGGCGGCGCTCCCATCAACGCGGCTACGCCCAAGCCTTGAGTCGGTGCAACTCGTTCAATTTCTGGAAATTCTGCTCGAAAGGCGTCGTGAGCGCCTTTGACATCATAGGGTTGCACGATTTCCGGCAACGCTGTCGAAATTGAAAAACCAACTTCTGTAACAGGAGGAGTTTTAAACGTGATCTCGTCCGCTGCCATTATGCACCCCTTACATCGCCCGCGTTATGAGACTTTCTTTCCGTTGGCAACTAGGGTCAATGGTTAACGTCGGCTCACCTCCTTCAGAGACCAATTTTTCGCTGTTGGCGCGGTTGACGTAAGTCGCGGATTCATGGCAAAGGCCTGCCATCGGCAGACGCTTCTGTAAATCACGCTGTAAAACGTCTGACGTAGATGGCACTAAGTCGTTGAAATGCGGGTATAGCTCAATGGTAGAGCACTAGCCTTCCAAGCTTGTGATGCGGGTTCGATCCCCGCTACCCGCTCCAGCCGCTGCCAAACCCCTGAAAATCAACGAAAACCTGCCAAAAAGTGGGTCACTTCGCGTGTTTGGGACACAGAGGTGGGTCACAATGACCCATCGAAAATCAACCTAACACCATCAAAACAAACAGAATATCCCATTCCAATGTGGGTCACAAAGGTGGGGCACAAACGATGGCCGCGCGGACTGTCGCTACGAGGATCGACCTTTCAATATCGGGTGCGCGTTCCGGTCGATCTGAGGAAGGATTTCGGGTGCAGCCATGTGAAGCGATCGCTTGGCACGGACAGTCCCTCGCTGGCCGTGAGATTGGGCAGGAGGATGGCTGTAGAGATTGACGCGCTTTTTGAGGAGAGGCGTCGCGTGGTCGGGCTGGCATATGAAACGAGGCTTCTTGCGTCGAATGACAATATCGACACTGTGTCGAAGTCTAGACCTTCGTCCGTCGCGATCGGCGACAGCGATGGGATAATGTCGCCATCGAGAGAGACCGAAAGTCAGCCTGCTGCGCCTACACTTTCGGCCATCTATCAGCGCTATCTTGATGATCCGACCCGCCGGAGGTGTGCGCGAACGATGCTGGCCCATGCAACAACGCGCCGGGTCGTCGAGGACATTATCGGTAGTGCGACGCCGATCGCCGAAATCACGCGCGAGACGTGCCGCGATTTATTCGAGGTGCTCCGATGGCTCCCGGTCAACTATAACAAGAAATACGGCGATCTTTCCGCACGGGATGCAGCAGCCATGGGGAAATCTGACCCGCAAGTCAGGACAATCAACCCGACGAATCTAAATGCGTATATGGCCCGCTTCGGAAGCCTCTTGAACTGGGCTGTGGCCGAGGAATACATCGTCCGTAATCCATCGCGCGGTTTGCAACTTGCAGAGACAGTTCATCCGCAGGATCGGCGACGACCATTTGCTGTCCAGCAACTCCAAAGAATTTTCTCCGCCCCGGTGTATTCCGGCTGCAAGGATGAGCAGGCCGGTTATGCCGTGCCCGGTTCGACCATCGCGACCGGCGCACGATATTGGGTAGCGCTGCTGGGCCTGCTATCCGGCGCGCGTTTGAATGAAATATGCCAACTCGATGTAGCTGATATCAGGCTGATTGAAGGTGTGGCGTGTCTGGTGATTTCAGAAGACAGCGCCACGGGCGGACGGGACAAATCGCTAAAAAATAAGGCAAGCGCCCGCATCGTGCCGGTGCATCCGGTCCTGCTTCAACTCGGCTTTATGGATTTCGTCGATCGAAAGAAGAGAGACGGCGCATTCAAACTTTTTGATGACCTCCCCGCAGGTGCAAAAGGGTTTCGTTCCGTGGCTTTTTCGAGGTGGTTCGCACGATTCCTCGTCCGTTCGTCTGCAAGCGCGCCGCAAACTTGCTACCATTCGTTTCGTCACGGGTTTCGCGATGCTGCCCGGAATGCCCGCATAGATCGGGATATTGTGCTTCGACTGGGCGGCTGGACCACTGGGGGAGGGCAAAGCGAGGCGGCGGATAACTATGGAAATGGCTATCATCCTCGCGTGCTATTCGAAGCGATATCAAAAATTGAGTATTCGGGTTTGAATTTGACCCACCTTGTGCAATATCGACTACCTACGGCGGGAAGTGAAATCCGCAACGCGCCAATTGCTACCGTTGCGCTCAAATCCTTTTTCGTTCCAAATCTGCCATTGCCGTGACAAAGACTAACTGCATCTTTGGTAAGGCTGAAGTCGTGAGTTTAATCCCCATCGGTAGCACCATTTCTTCCTTTTATCCCCGTAGGTGATTGGCGATGGAAGGCTCTATGTTTTGAGGGCATTTTTGCGGGGAGGACTGGGATAGGACATACGAACATGTGCGGCGTCATCTAGCGACTAAGGACACCTGCATCAATCCAGCGCGTATTGAGCTATCAAGGCTGCACGCAAGGCACTTGTCCCCATCTCTCCATCTATCGCCACGGTGGAGTTGTATGCCCGATCAACGAACAGGTCCAGTATCGCTCGGAGAAGATCATTTGCGTCTGACGGGTTCCAATCCGCACGCCCCCTCCATTCTACCGCCCACCGACGGCACATCTGACTGAACAATTCACGGTTGATCAAAGTCACCAAGTTCGAAAGAATCAATAAACATTCTTGAAGTTTTGATTGATCAATGCAAACGCGCAATGCGGAATTGCTCCGAGATATATCTAATTTTACAGCATTTCTTCCGGGCAAGATACCGTCAGAATGAACTATAGCGTGACGTAAATGCGTAATAACTTCAAAATAACGCAATAATTCTCCAAATGTTGATTCATTTAATTCGAAATTCAAATAATCCTTAAATACGCTTTTAAGCTCTTTCGCATCAGCGAATGATTTATGCTCAAAAGCGCTGAGACTAAAGTTACCATATTGGCCGTGCCAGATAGCGCCGCCCAAATTTACATTTTTATCAGATGCCCGCCCCTGTGAGATAGGGCACATGAGTAAAGCCCCGGATAGAATGCCACGGCAATAGTTCTCAAATGCCGACACTGCACCTAATATCAATAGACGCCCAATAATTGGATTAGCTGTAATCAAAGAATCTTGACCTGCTAAAACGATTTCTGTTCGGCTGCGCAAAAAAAGTTCAATTGGTGACTTTCTTTCGATCGCCTGAACATAGATTGATGCGTTCGGCAAGTTTGCCGTCCCCGGTATGGCTTGAACAAAGTTCCTGATATCATTCATGCAACATATTCTTCTGCGTAACGAAATATGCGTTCAGCCCACTTCGGCCCGATTTGCGGAACGCCTCTTAGTTCCTGCTTCGTGCTATCCAGCAATATGTCCTTCACTGTTCGGATCGCAGAGTGCTTTTTTATTTTAGCGGCGCGGCGCGGGGTAATGGGTAACGCAACGATATCTTGGCCCACCAGCGAGTGATAGACCGATGCGGTAGTAAGAGGGCTTCCGCAGTTCACACAGAATTTTGCGCCTTCACTGGGTCGCTCCGATCCGCATTGTTGGCAGGGTGGCAAGGCGAGCACGAATTGAGAGCTTTGGCCGTCGAATGCTTCCAGCTTGTCAGGATTGATCCGAGGCCATGCTTGATGACGCCCTCCTCCGAGTACACCCACAAATTGCTTCAGACTTTTGGTCCGCCGTCCAACAATGGCATTCTCGGTTACTAGATCGGCGAAATGCACGAAATAGATGTCAAATACGCCCTTGTCACCGCGACTGTTTTCACCGCTCGGCATAATCAAGCCAGCGTATTGGTAAAATCCGATTAATTTACCAAGTTCTGAAGATACTGGACGACGTATTGCTACCTCGACACCTTGGTTATCCAAAGATTTTTGGCGATTAAAATCTTTTATAAGAGATATGATTTGCGTATATATATCGTCTCCCCTAGATATAAACTTTTTATACATAGGAAGTTTAAATATAAGAGAATCAAAAACTGCATGGGCATCCTGCCTACTTTGTTTTGCGGCCTCTATTATTTTTCGTCTATCTATACTGCTCTTTCCTGAATTAATAATCGATTCCATGTTCCGGATCATATTCAAAAAAGCGCGCGGTATCCCAAACGCTGAATAAGCTAGAAATGGAATTATATCCGGGTCGCTGGCCAACTGTGAGGGGATTGAACCTCCAAAGCGACTTGCCGCCACGCCGCGCATGAAGTCAATATAGCCGTCGCTGTCTGGTCTGATCCAAACATCGATTTGCTCAGCGTCATGTCCAACGTGAAAACTTGGAGATAAGTTTGTTATGCCGGGGTATATAGCCGCTTTTGGAGCAATCCTTTGACCCTTGATTCGCCGGAAGAAGTCGAAAAAATCTTCCTGCTGCTTCGGCGAGAAAGCGTGTGCTGCGTCGTCAAGTAAAAGAACGCAGCGACTGTATTTGAAAATTGAGAGAGTTTCCTCGATTATTTCAGAAAGCTCGTTAGAGTGGTATTCAATTGATTGGTTGAATGCGGATGGATCACCTGCTTCAATAATCAGCAATGCACTGCTCACTTCGTCTAAAGCAGGTAGCGGACTAGCTTCTGAATCATGTCCAGCTAACGAAATAGCAGAGTGAAGAGCTTCATATATTTTCAATATAAGCCAAGTTCTGAACCAAAATGTTGCATTGGGAGTAGTTTGATACAGAGGTTCAAGTTTGAGAGATAATTTAAAGTTAACATATACAGGTAATGTTTTTAATTGTCGCTCACGAGCCATTTTATGATACGCACGTAACATCAATGTTGTTTTGCCGCAGCCTCTAGGGCCGACGAGCAATTTTGCCCCACCCGATGCAAGTTTACGAACAATTTCTGCCTCATAAGGATGGTCGATGGTGAGTGCATCGAAAGCGTCTGGGGGCAAATATTCCGCTTGTTCGATATATTTTGAAAGGTCGATGCCGTCGTCTAGCTCCAGACTATCCGTCGCAAAAAGATCGTCGCTCATTTTAGTTAAGACCAATTCAGCTGTTATAATAAGTTGGTGCTACAGCTTGAGCCAAGAGCCGGTCAATGCGCGACCGATAAATTAGACCCATTTTCATTCCCAAACACGCGGGTCAAGACTCTATTTCCTACCCCAGTCCCATCTTCCGGTGATGACGCTACCCACATTCTTGATGGCTACAATGGGATATTCACTACCATCTCGATCTGTGGGCTCTGCACCCGAAATCCTTCCTCAGATCGACCGGAACGCGCACCCGATATTGAAAGGTCGATCCTCGTAGCGACAGTCCGCGCGGCCATCGTTTGTGCCCCACCTTTGTGACCCACATTGGAATGGGATATTCTGTTTGTTTTGATGGTGTTAGGTTGATTTTCGATGGGTCATTGTGACCCACCTCTGTGTCCCAAACACGCGAAGTGACCCACTTTTTGGCAGGTTTTCGTTGATTTTCAGGGGTTTGGCAGCGGCTGGAGCGGGTAGCGGGGGACTGACGGGTGGCTTTGGCGTGCTTCGGTGAACCAGCGTCCATACCCATCATTTCCACCCCATCGTCCCCAGCTTCGCCTTCGATATCCATGATGATCCCGGCAACGCTCTCTCCCTGATCATGGGAAGGAGCATGGGCGGCAGACGCTGCCTCCGGCTTCTTCGAGCGTGATTTCATGCTGGTCTCCATGATGTGGATCGACGGTCGCCCAGAGCATGAGCGTCGATAGTCGGTGGATGACGATGCGGCCGCGACGATACCGGGCCGACGATCGGGCGAGATGATCTCGGCGCGATGCTGGTGATGACCGTGGGCGGTGAAGGTGGGGTTCCGATTGGACGCCTATCTGGTCGACGAGATGATCAGGCGGCGAGAAGCCGGTAGACGCTGGCGCGGCCGATTTTGAGCGTGCGGGCGATCTGGGTAGGTCCCAGTCCCTGATCCCGAAGCTCCCGGATACGGTCCGGATCGATGGTAGGGCGGCGGCCGATATAGGCACCGTCATTCTTGAGCTTGCGGGCATCTATTCCGCGCCGAATCCGGGCAGAAATGAAGTGCTTCTCGATGCGACCGACGAGTCCGAAGACGGTCAGGAGGACTTCCCCCATGAGATCGCTGCCGTCGATCGTGATCGCGGGATCGTGGATGCGCAGGATCGCCTTCTTCTCGATGATGCGCTTGGCGACGGCGAGGAGGTCGGAGGTATCTCGTGCGATCCTATCCGGGTGAAGGCAAAGAAGTTGGTCCCCACAATCGAGAAGTCGAAGTGCAGCCTCAAGCTGGTCCCGACCGGTCAGGCTCATGCCGCTCCCGACATCGCAGAACACGACCACGGCACCGAGCGATTCCAGCTTGGCCTTCTGGGAGGCGATGTCCTGCCCCTGATCAGTCGAGATGCGTGCGTAACCGAGAACCTTGCCCATGTTGTCTCCAATCGCCCCATATGGGTCTAGAGGTTGGCATCCGACTGTCTTGTAAGCCGATATTGGCCCCATACAGCACGCCGATCGCGTATCGCCGATCGTATTGCCACCCCTTACCCATGTGGGGCAGATTCTCATGAAGTCGGATCATAGGCAAGCTGTTGAACAACTTCGACAAAATTCCGATCTGGGCATATGATCGACCGGCAACGATGGGAGCCCAACGATGGACCTCTACGATCTCCGCCTCGGCGACTACGTCATTAAAGAGGACCAGCTCGACGGTCGCCTGATCGGCGAGGTCCTGCACATCCGTGCGAGGATCAGCTATTTGAACGCTGGCTTCCAATGCCGTGATTGGGTCGATATCACCACCGGCACCGCATATCCCTATCGCATCGACGCCTCCGACAAGCCGACCATATATAAGGCCAGCCCCGAGGACATCCAGATGTATGGTCTGGAGGATCGTCCCCGGCGAACCTTGCCCGCGATCAATGGTGGTCAGCCATAGTTGGGCGAGATCGTCGGTGGAAATCGTCAGCCCGGAGATCATCGACGGCATCGTGCCGGGAGATCGTCTGGGGATGATCGGGGAAAGCTGGGGATCGTCCAGCCTGATGATCAATGAAGTGACGGGCGCGACCGTCGTGGAATCAGGGCTGTGGGAGCACCGTATATAAGAAGTGTCGGCGGCCGATCGTGATGGCGGGATCGTGTGGTCAAAATCGCGGACAGGAATGTCGGTGATGCTGATCAATGAGGTGGAAGGGACGACCGGTCATCCGATGGCGTGATCTTGTCGGCGAGGACGCCCGGCGGCGTCACTCGGACTGCCTGCCGATCACCCCGCTGCTCCCGCCGGGACCAGCTCCTCGATCGTTGTCAGTTGATCTCAATGCACATCAACGGGAAGCAGGCCGAGTCCGGCTGATACTGGACCGCCCGCGCGCGCCCGCTGCGCTACCCCCCAGCCGTTGGCTCCCCCCCCACTCTCGCGGGGGGGTATTATCGGTATTGGGCTATATTATTAGGAAAACCAGTTAGCCCCCCCCTCTGGGGGGCAATCAGCCATTCAAAGCACTTGATCAGGGACGGATGGACGCGGCGCGTAGCAGAGCGGATGATCCGTCCTTGATCACGAGCGACGCGAAGGCGGCCGAGCCGAGAGCGTCCTCGCAGACATCCATCAGTCGAAATCATCAGCGACGTATCAGCCGGACTGACCTCTTGTCTCGATGATCCACGCGATCGCCCCTGCGCCGGTAACTATATCATAGCACCCGCCACTGGTGTGAATAGCGCGTGGGCGGCTCCTGCTCGAACGTCAGTATTCTGGCCATTTATAGCCTGATCAATCCGAGGCGATACGATTTCCCCTCACCTCGCTTTGAATCTTGAGATCAATCGTTCGACCCTGAAAAACGGTGCATGTAAGACGCTTCTTGTCACGATGCTGGCCAGCGCGAGACCGGTTCGATGTCCACGGGCATCAGCCGTTCCATCCCTTCGGCGTAGGGAGATCAGGGTAGCCACGGCTCCTTGATCGAGCGCCATCTTGGTGCCCTCACGGGGGCTTCCCAAGGTTTTCTAAAAAAATGTCCGCTCCGGCGGGCTGGATCGTCGCGCCCTCAAGCGCCCGGTCCGGGAGGTCGACCTCTTATTACGCACACTGGCAAGCACAAGGAAACGGAACATGAACTTGAAAGAACGAATAGACGCTGGACGAGACAGCGACGTCGCCCAGAGCTTCAGGGCAGCGACAGAAATGATCAACAAGGTCGAGAGTGGCGAAATGCCCGTCGCTTGGATAAGTGGCCCCGGCGGCTGCGGTAAGACTCACGCTGCGTTGGAGGCGATCAAGTCCTTCACCGATCGCGGTCTCCCTCCGATCTATTGCAATCCTTCCAGCTATCGGGACGTGGTGCAGTCGCTTAAGCAAGCGAAAGTGCACAATAGCGGCAGGCCAAAAGAACGGCGGCTCGTCGTGATGGAAGAGGCCGATGTCATTTTTCGAAGTGACAAGTGCCTCAACCTGCTCAAGATTGCTACGGATCGTGCCGGAACCGGCATGTATGATGGCATGGATGTGCGCGTGCCGATGGTTGTCACGACCAACACTCCGCTCGATGAAATTGCCGCAACCGACAAGGTTCGCGGCGAGCATCTCCGTGCCCTATTCAATCGTGTTCCGCCGGTGACCATCAGCTATGACCGCCGCGCCAATTATGATTATGCGGTGTCCGTTGCGCTGACCACGGACCTTTTGCGGTTCACGCCTGCCAAGCAGCAGATCAGCCGGGAAACGGTAGTCCGAACCCTCGAATGGTTCACCAGCGAGTTCAACCGGATCGAACTGCTGACAGCGCGCACACTGGTCAATATCGCGGAATATCATACGTCATTTTCGCCCGATACGGCCCGCACCATGCTTGACCGCCTGCTTCTTCCCAATGGGAACCATCGTAGGCTGCCAGCGCCGCCCACGAGTAATTGGACCGCTGTCGTGGATGAGGCAGTTGATCGGAAGCGTGCGTTGCGTAACGGATTAGCATGGGAGTCTAGGCTGAACACAGCTACATCGTTCCGCCGCGTGCCCGCCGCATCGATATTGCCCACTGTTCACAATACGCCCGCACCGCTGAATTCGGTTGAGTTCAGCGAGATCGAACCACTGTTCAAATGGGCAAACAAGATCGGTTGGACGGGCCACACTCTCAACTGCATTGCCGGTTGTTCGAAGGTCAGCCGGGCATGCAAGCATTGCTATGCAACCGCACTTATCGCGCGCGGCATGCACAACCTGCACAAAGGCTTGGCATATTGGGACCGTGGCAAAGCGCTGTGGACGGGCGAGGTTCGATATGATCGGCGTGTCCTGACGGAACGGCCGAAAACGTGGGGTAAGAAGCCGAGTCTCGTTTTCTTCACCTCGCTCTCCGACCCATTCCACGAGACGCTGCCGGTCGAAATCATTCAGGAGATGCTTGATGGGTGCGCCGCATTCCCCCAGCACATTTTTCAATGGCTGACCAAACGTCCGGAAAGGGCCGCTGCTCTGGCCGATACCCTGCGCTGGCCGGAGAACATTTGGATCGGTGCAACCATCGAAGAGGACAAGGAAGTTTGGCGCGCTGATGAATTGCGCAAGATACCGGTCGCAACCAAGTTCATAAGTGCCGAGCCTCTGGCAGTCGATGGTATGCCGTCGCTTGATCTTACTGACATATCTTGGTTGATCGTCGGTGGCGAAAGCGGGAACGGAGCGGAGCCAATGCACATCGACTGGGCACGAAGCCTCCGAGATCGCGCGGTGGGTGCGGGCACGGCGTTTTTCTTTAAGCAATGGGGCGCTCATGGACCGGATGGCAAAAAGCATGAGCGGAAGGCGGGAGATAATGACGTCCTTCTCGACGGTCGCATCTGGCATCAGTTCCCGCGTGTCGCGCTGGACCACGGTCTGAAATTTCAACGCTTTGGCATGAAGCGCTGAGGTCAACATTGCCGGACTTGGCCAATGCCCGTCCGGCACTTTTCCGCCCAGCAGCCAATTGCCCGGCGGGTATTTTCGATGGATGAATGATGGGTAAGGATTCGAAAGACCACGATCGGCAGCAGATCGATCTGGCAATCTCCCAAGTGGTGGAAAAATGGCCGCAGGGACCGCGCGCGTTGTTCGTCAACGCAATCAATCGACGTGAGGAATCGGCGCTGGAACGATTGCTGCGCGAAAACGCGGTCGCCCAAGATGGCTCCTATATCTGCCATGCATGGGACCTTTTTCTACCAGCGCGAGCCGACGTAAACGCCCACAAGATTGCGAAGGGCAAAGCCAAGCCGTC
This sequence comes from Sphingobium cupriresistens LL01, assembly GCF_001046645.1. Classification (NCBI taxonomy): domain Bacteria; kingdom Pseudomonadati; phylum Pseudomonadota; class Alphaproteobacteria; order Sphingomonadales; family Sphingobiaceae; genus Sphingobium; species Sphingobium cupriresistens. The sequence continues at coordinate 127,897 of NZ_KQ130435.1, read as the reverse complement.
TGACTATGTCCTGTTTTCCGGGTCCTATTCAACGGGAGAGGCAGCGCCAAAAGATCGGCTTTCCTTTGGCCCGTATCAGATTTTCACCTTCGAATATGACCGCGCAAACGATCCTCATTTTTTCATGCAGCAGGTTTCTTGGGCGCTACCCATCAAGGAGCCGGAAAAATCGCGATACGGCAGAATCCATACACAGCTCAAAAATGAGTTCGCAGATTTCGTCCTGTTGTCGGTCGTGTGGTCGGGGAACAAGTCGTTCCACATCCATATCGTTTTTGAAGTGGCGACATATCGCGATCGCCATGGCGAACCTGATGTCGCGTCCCGGCACGCCGGATATCGCGCACACTGGGAAGTGCTTCGCTCGATCGTAGAATCCAACCTTGAGCCCAGTGAAGGTGCTGGCCCTGATAGCGATGTCGGGTGGCAAACGGCATATCGGCGCACACCTGATGCAACCCGCGTGATCGAGAAGCCCGGCCACCCTCTTGGGTTCGCGATTGGCTCCCAAGTCCGTCAGCTGGTGGTGTGGGAGCAGGCATCGAAACGCAAGAAATCCAACGTGATGTCGTTGTTCTTGTCGCCGACCCGCTATCCCGTCACGCCGCCTACATCTCCGGGCAGCGTCCCAATTTCGTTTCGGCGCTCGCCTTTGTCCGAGGAGCAAGTTCGACATATTGAGGCGCATCTCACGGCGCATTTTTCTGCGCCTCATTGCCCGGTGCAATTTTCCCATCTGGACTATGTCAGTGGGGCATATCGGGCGATGCTCCGGAATGGGCCGGGCGATCGGACGCCAGCTTCATATATCCATGAGGATTATGTCACGCCCCGGATAGTAGGGTCGAATTCCATCGATCCCGCCATGATCCCGCCACTGGCGCTGCCACTCGGACAGATGATGACCATCTGGTGTTCCGAGCTTGACCAGACCAAGGGCTTTGACCCTGAAGGACTCAAGGCCGCCTACGCTCGTCTGGATCGAGACCTGCCACGCTATCTGTTGGTGGACGGCGCGGTGATGCTCCACGCACCCGAAGGCATACGGAAATCGTCATCGATTATGCGGCTGATCCACCTGTCGACCATCAAGGGTGAGCGCGGTCGGCCGTCGATTTTCGCCTGTTCTTCCTATGCCAATGCCGATTCAAAGGCCCGCGAGTTCAACTTCCCCGACCGCGATAGTCCGGCAGCGAAGCGGCAGGACGGTTTCGTCGGCATTTTCTGGCGATCGGCCACACAACTCTACGGCGACACGGCGGACCGGCTCCAGCTTCCACGCCTGACCGTTTCCGACATTGCCGCTGCAAAACATAAGAATTTCTGGTCGATGGTGGAGCAGGTGCAGCCAGAGGTGATCAGGGAGATGCAGCGGTGGCACCGCGCGACCATGGACGAAATAGGAGACCGCAACCCCGTTCTCTTTACTCATCACGAAGTCGCGTTCCGGTGGCGCGACAATGGTGTGACGCGACAGCTATTCTCGCCCGACTATTTCGACGCCGATTTCGATCGAAGCGCTGCCCATGAGAGAAGTCGCCCCAACTGGTTGATAGTTGACGAGGTATCGTCTCCCATGTTCGTCGACATGTTCAGTCCTGCCCAAATGGATTGGCTGGTCAAGCTTCGGGATCATTCGCCCAAGATATGGACTGGTGGCGCATTGGATCGCCAGCTTGACCAATTCGACAGACAAGAAAGGGTGATGAAAGGGAATGCGGGTATCGATATCTTCGTTGCCCGGCGTGCCCTCTCGGCAGGGCTTGAGAATTTCACCTCATTTGAGGTGCGGGACAGCAAGGAATACCCGCCGCGCGGCGACGATGCTGAAGACGCGTCGCACGGAAGGCCGATCTATCGACCATATGCTTGTGACGGTGATATCTACTTTCGTCGCACGCGGGATTGGTGGCAGGATGGGGAGTATCCGACCGCAGCTACTGTGATCATGACCACCACTGAAGCTGTTCCGGCGGCCGTAGCGCGCGAGGTGATGCCCGATTTGGTATACTACGCCCCAGACCTGCGACTCGGCCGCGATACCGTGGATGTCTACGCGTCCCGCAAGATCATCACGGATAATATCCCGGCCATCACGGCAGAATATCAGGGCAAGCCCGACACCCACATCATCAGCAACAAGCTGGGCGAAATTAACAACGCCACCAGCCATTTCGAGGCACGGGGGGCCAACGATCTGGCAGACCAGAACATCGTTCAGGTCGTCACGATGTTCCCGCCTTCGCAATATGGGCAACTGCGGGCTATCGGAACGTGGCTAGGTCGGGATGATCTGGTCCGACTTGCCCACATTGACCAGATCAACCAGTCATGTGGGCGAAATCGCGGTCCGCGCAATCGGGGAGCGGACCATGTGATGCTGATCAGCCTGAATTTGTATCGCATCCTCAATGCCTGTCCGGCCGCAATGAAGGAATTGCGCTATGCGTTTCGGACAAATGTGGATTCGACCCAACGCGCGAATGCGAAGAAAGGCAGCAAAATCCAAGACTAAGCCTCAACTAGGGCCGCATGAGCCGGGTCGTATCGGTAATTTACGATCGAACCATCCCTGATCTTTTCAACCGCTGCGTCGATCACGGCTAGCGGCACTAAGAACCATTCTCGCGGCCTCACCGGATTGCCGAACCGATCGCGGATTGTCAGATCGACCTGAGCAGGGGCGAAGACCCGGTGGATCAGTGCCTCCAGCTTCGCACGGTTGATATTGAAAAGATTGTAGCTGGCGACGATCTCCACTCCTGCAAGAAGATAAGTCGCATCCTTCGAAGCGTTGGCAATCCGAGCTTCGATCGAACCGCCGGTTACGCCGATTTTGTGGATTAGGTCTCGATGCTCGGCGATGGTGGCGTGGTCCGAATTGCTGCGCAACACATAGATTGTGCCGCTTTCCAGATCGCCATCTTCTGATGTTGCTGCGAAAAGTGGACCGGCGTCCGGCTCAGTGATCCGCCGACCGGCATCATCCTTGTATAGCGCGCGCTGCAAGGAGCGCAGCAGCAGGTTGCTCTCCGTGGCATTCGAGTAGACGACCTTCAGGCGGGCGTCCGTTTCGCCGTTTGGCGCACGGATGGGTTCGCCCACTTCAGCGACATAGGCGATCTGCCCGCCAAGGATGAAGAACTGACCTTTGGTGATGTCGGCCTTGAGGAATCCGGCATCCTTCACGAAGGGGCGCGTGACTCGCACGCCGCTGTCGAGGTCGCGCTCGACCTGCTCAAACAGAGGTTTGAATGCGGTGAAGTTCTCGCACTTCTCGCGGTTTGCAATTTCCTCAGCCGCACGGCGCTCGTCGGCGGATGGCACATGCCGCAACACGCGAATATCGTCAGCAGCAGGATCGACCGCGATCCCAAGCTCGGCGAGCAGGGCGTCGTCGTCGATGTTCTCTACGGGCATCGCTGCTTCCACATCAGCCATGCTCAACAGGCCATGGGTATCAAGCGGTGTGAGAAGCTCGCGGCACTCGTCGAGTTCGCGCAGCCGGTCAAGGCGAACGGCATAAAGGCGCTCGAAGATGTCGCGATCCTCGCCGTGCAGGGGGGCGCGCCCATGCTCGTCGTGGAAGCGCACGATATCCTCAAACCCCGCGATGATCCGCTCCTCGCGGGGCGTGTAGGTCCGGGCCTTGGGTTGTTCGATGGCTACGCCAAGTTCGGCAAGCAGTTCATCATCAGAAAGGTCAGCCATTCGCAGTAGCCTCTGCGCGGTAGCGAGCGAAGGCGGCAACCCCCTCAGCGAGCCGTTTCTCCCATGCGTCCTGCGCATTGATGTCGGGCAGGCGTCCGCGCTCCTTTTTGAACCGCAGGGCGCGCTCGGCAAGATCACGGGCTTCCTCTGCCGAGATTTTCACCTTCCGCGCCGAAATCACGGCCTGCACCTGCTTGAGGATGTTTGCATCCATGGACCGGGCGAGCACCGAATAAGCCGCTTCGAACGGGTTGATGCTGTCGATTAAATCGATGTCCAGATCGCGGACATCCATCGCAAATTTCCGCACGCCGTCGATCAACGCGGTATTGAGGGTGGGCTCTCCACCCTCGACATCTCCGCCCCCGGCGAGCTTCTTCGCGCGCTGTGTGAGGTTGAGCGCGGCGATGGCGTGCTGGCGAACAGCCTCCTGATCATCGGCGCTCAACTCGGGATAGCGATCGCGCACGATCTTTCCCATGCGTAGCTGGGTCAGTTCCTCCGGCACCACTTCCTCGTCGAACATGCCGCGCTCAAGGGCGGTCTTGTCCTGCACAAACTGGGTGATGACCTCGTTCAAATCCTCCTGACAGATGCGCACCGCCTCGTCGCTTTTGGGTTCGACAAGGCCATTGATCTCGAAGTGGAATTGACCGCGCTCCTCATTGAAGCCGACATTGGTCTGCCCCTCCTGATAGCCACCGGGCCCGTAGTCGAAGTCGTCGATCGGGCCGCGATCCTTAGGTGTGAAGGTAAAGCGCGGCGCGAGCACCTGCTCCATGAGAAGGCTGGCGGCAATGGCCTTGAGGGTGTCGTTGATTGCGCCAACCACTGCCGCCTCGGAGGCGTCGGGCTCGGCGATCAAGTTCGTAAAGGTGGAGGTTTCCTTCCCCGGCGCGTCACGTGTGGCGCGGCCTATGATTTGGATGATCTCGGTCAGGCTCGACCGATAGCCAACTGTCAATGCATGTTCACACCAAATCCAGTCGAATCCTTCTTTCGCCATCCCGAGGGCGATGATGATGTCCACATGATCGCGGTTATTCTTGTGGGTGGGGTCTTTCAGCGCAGCAAGCACCTTGGCTCGCTTCGCCGGATCGCTGTCATCGACAAGATCGGCGATCTTCAAAATCCGGCCATCCGGCAGCTTCACATGATGGAAGCCGGTCCGGGGATCGGCACCCTGCCATTCGCCTAGATATTCCATGATCTCCTCGACTTCCTTGATCTTGTCCTTCGTGCTCTCGCGCGAATTGACCGAGGGGATGTGGACGATCGTCTTCTTCGCCGGATCGAGAACAGCCTCAATCGCGTCGAGATAGCGCTCGGAGTAGAAAAAATAGCCGATGTTGAGGGCCTTGAGATGCTCATAGCCGTTCAACTGCTCATAATATGTGTAGGTGACCGGCTCGAACCGCGCCTCATCCTCGGGCATGAGGACCGGCACCGCGTCACCCCTGAAATAGCTGCCCGTCATCGCGACGATGTGCGCCTTGTCGCGACGGATGAAGTCGGCAAGCTGGCTCCCAAGGCGGTTGTCGGCACTGGCTGAGACATGGTGGAACTCGTCTACCGCGATCAGCCGGTCATCGAACGCCTCAACGCCAAGCTGCTCTACCGCGAAGCGGAAGGTCGCATGGGTGCAGACCAGCACGCGGTCGTCGCTGGCGAGGAACTGGCCGACCGCGCGGACCTTTGAGGGATCGACGCGCTCCTCATCCGGCCCCGGCGCGTTGCAAAGATTCCACTGCGGCTTGACCGTCCAATCGGCCCAGAAGCCGAATTTGGAGAGCGGCTCATCAGAGAAGCTGCCGCCGATCGACTTCTCAGGCACGACGATGATCGCCTGTTTCAGCCCCTGATTGTGGAGCTTGTCGAGCGCGATGAACATCAACGCGCGCGACTTCCCCGAGGCGGGAGGCGACTTGATCAGCAGATACTGCTCACCCCGCTTGTTATAGGCGCGCTCCTGCATCTCGCGCATGCCCATCGCGTTGGGCTTGGCGGAGCTGCCGGTGCGGGCGGTCTGAAACGAGACGGCGGGTATGGGCTTAGCAGTGGTCACTGCGCACGCACTCCGTATTTCTGAAATTTCGGCAGCAGTTTACCCACAAGCTCAAACTCATCCTCAAACTTCTTGAGCAGCTTTTTCGCGCCAACCGCGATCTCATCCGCGTCCTGCACATCCCGGATGCCAAGGGAATTCTGCTTGAGAAACTTGGAAAACCGTTTGCCCTCCTCAGCCGCACCGCGATGGAAACGGACCTTGTCCGTGCCCGATTTGGCCGCAGCATCGATGATTTTCTCAATCAACGCCTGTCGGAACTCGTGTGACGATAGCGGCCCTACCTCTGCATAGAGGCGCAACTGCCCGCCGTTGCCATCGGCATCCGAAACAAGCTGGAGCCATGCCACCAGCGGATATCCCATCCACCAGTCCTCACACCCCTCCCAGTCATAGCGCTCCCCGCCAAGACCATCATACCACTGGGCGGGAAGGAAACTTGCCTTGTCGTTCTCGATCCAACCGAAATGATATGCCTTTCTATCGATAGTGACTGGCACCTCGCGGTCAGGGTCGTCCCCAGCAATAGAATGCATTGCTATGGCGAAGTCCGAATTTGCGCCATGCTCCATCACAAAATCGAGCACCTTCTTGTGCTCGCGATAGAGTTCGCGCGCGAGCTTCTCCATTTCGGTGCGCTGTTGGCTCACTCCCAATTCTTCCTCCAGAATTTCAATGTAATGGTTGAGGAAGGTCTTTGCCTCAACGGTGAGCGATTGCGCTTCTCGGGTGAGCACATCCGGCAGGATTTCGCAAATCATGTCGTAATTGATTGGCGCATACCGGGGATCGGCAGGTTCCTCGTCATGAAGCGTGAGAAAAATGCCCCTTACGGTCAATTCGCGCTCCTCATGCTGAATGAGCGTCTGCACCTTCTCGATGTATCGCGTTAGCTGGCCACTATGCTGCCTGCTGTCGAACTTGTTCTCGACGACAAATGCCCATCCTTCCTCGGGGAGGTGGATGAGGATGTCGATGTTTTGCCATTCGCGACGAATCTGCGCTTTTCGCAAGTCGGCGCGGACGACATCAAGTGCGGTGGGAAACCCGAGAGTGGCCTGCCCACGCAGTGCTTCACCGAGGAAAGCCTTCAAGAACTGGTCGCTTAGCCCGTGACTTTCTTGGGGGTTGAGCAGCCAAGCAAGGATAGCCGAATGCCGTATCTCCATCCGCTCCATCCGCATGACGCGGATCGGATTGAAGCGACTGAGATGCGCAGAAATCTGCGCCAACTTCCTATTGTTGACGAAGACCGCCTCAAAATCTGTCGACTCGATCTCCGGCTTTCCCGTTGCTACCTCGATCAAGCCGCTTTCCCCTTCGTCGCCATCTTGGTGTAAAGGTCGAACAGCTTTTCGAGTCGCTCGGTATCATTGCGGAAGCGGCGGCCGATATAGATGCGTTCGAGCACTTCATCGTTTTCCTCGTGAGCGTGACGCAGGTCGGCAGGCATGGCCTTTGGGTCGTAGAGGTCAGCGATGGTCGCCGGAAAATGAGCTTCGCGGGCGAGCAGAATGTGTTTAGCGCAGCGGGTAAGGTCTGCCTTGTTTTGTTCGGTGAGCTTTAGGAGCGGGAAGGTATTCCAGCCGAGAGTGCTCGAATAACGTAAGTCTGTTTTAATTTTGCCGCAGATTGTTGTAATCCAAGCCAAATGTAGCTTCGACAACAGAATTGATAAGATCCAAATAGGAGGGTCGAGAACCATGAATAAGGCGTTGCTGGCGACAGCTTTGTCATCTGCATAATCAACGGGTAGATATTGGCGGTTCTCGGAAGAGTGTGCGGCAACCAAAATTGACGAGGCTTCGCCTTTGCCGGGTGACTGGACAAACCGGTGGGGTGTTCGAGCATACTTTTGGGTTGAAGCAGCGGAGCTTGCGGCGCGCATTTTTGCGACTTGATCAAGGCGACTTTGAATGCCGAGAATCTTTGAGGCTGCATCCGCTTCGCTATCTTCAATCCAAAGACAGTAGCGCAGCGTCCCGTTTATGAGTTCCTCAGCCCCCAGATAGCGGGCCACATAAGCCTTGGCCTCAGGGTAAACCCTCAAAAAGTCAGATTTCTCTTCGAAGTTGAGGCTTAGATGGCCACCATCACGAGGCATATTTCCGAACAGCATTTCAGGAAGGCCGGATATGTTGACCTCACTCGGAGAAACAGCACTCACATTCGAGGCTGTCAAATATGGACTGATTGCGTCCGCCTCCTTTACAACCGTGCCTTCGAAAATCAACCGTGTCGGTCTGGTTCCCTTCGCTGCAACTCCAACGATTGCAACGGTGACTCCCGCTGCATTAGCGGCGAGATTGCCCCATCTGAAAGATTGGTGTGCGAAGATGATTTCGAGATCGTCTTTCAACACGACCGGCCATAACAGGCCAACCTGTAGGCCCTGATTCAGCGAGTTTGTCGCTACGAATGCAAATGCCGCTTCGGTCTTGCGAATATAGTCTGCAGCTTTGATAACCCATCCAGCGACATAATCCAGAGACTTCCACGACCTGATTAGAGGTTCAAGCACAGGCCCAAGATCGTCCTTATGCTCCTTCGACTGTGTGCGGCTGCCAATGTATGGAGGATTGCCGCAGATGTAGGTCTCGCCCCCTGCATTCTCGAAGTCGATCTCCGACTGATCAAGCGGAGTCTCGAATAGATCGTCACTGCGCACCCTCACGCCCGTTCCAGTTGGCGGGAAAATGCTCGGCCAATCAAGCCGCAGCGCATTGCCGCAGGTGATCCAGTTCGCTGAATCTAGAGGTAGAAATTCGGCCAGCGCCTCCTGTTGGCCGCGATACAGCACATCGCATTGAAACTCGGCGATAATGAGGGCGAGGCGCGCAATTTCAGCAGGGAAGTCGCGAAGTTCGATGCCTCGAAAGTTGGTTAGCGGTATGTCGCTGCGCCGATCGGGTTCACCCCGTTGCCGATTAATCTCAGCCTCTATCTCTCGCATCTGCTTATAGGCGATGACGAGAAAATTGCCCGACCCGCAGGCCGGATCGAACACCCTGATCCGCGCCATGCGGTTGCGCAGGTTGAGCAGCTTGCGGCTATTATTGCCCGCTTCTTCCAGCTTTCCTCGCAGATCGTCGAGGAACAACGGGTTCAGCACCTTCAGGATGTTCGGCACACTGGTGTAGTGCATGCCAAGCGCGCCGCGCTCCTCGTCGTCGGCCACGGCTTGAATCATCGACCCGAAGATGTCCGGGTTGATCTTCTTCCAGTTCAGGTTGCCTATATGGTTGAGGTAGGATCGGGCGATCTTGGTGAAGCGCGGCACCTCGGTGCTGCCGCTGAAAAGCTGGCCGTTCACATAGGGGAACTGGTTGGCGTAGCGCGCGATTCCCGCCGACTGGCGATCCGCGATCTTCGTGTCCATCGCACGAAAAATCTCGCTGATGACTGCATGCGTGTCCGAGGAATCCCGCGCGCTCATCTGCTCGACGGTCTTGGTGAATAGCCCTTCGCCGACGAAGATGTCGGTATCCTCCGCGAAGAAGCAGAAGATCAGCCGCGCCATGAAGTGGTTCATGTCTGGGCGGCGCTCGGCCTTGGCCCAGTCCGGGTTGTCCTTCAAAAGCTCGACATAGAGCTTGTTGAGACGACCCGTCGCCCGGATGTCGAACGAGCTTTCCCGGATTTGCTCGACGGTGGTTATGCCCGCCAACGGCAAGAAAAAGCCGAAGTGATCCGGGAAATCGGCATAGTCGCATGCGACCGTCTCACCGCTGGTCCGATCCTCGGCCTGAAAGGAATCGCCGTCCGTCGCGAGAATGAACTTCGCTTTGACCGTCGCCGTTTTCGGGCTGTCGCGAAGCAGGCCGAGCGTCGCCTCGACCTCACCGGCATCGCAAGTCGCGATGTGGATATTGCTGCGTTGGAGCACGCCGCCGACATCGGACTGGTTCGTCGAGCCGGTGCGCAGCCGCTTGATGGTCGTCTCAGGGTTGCCGAACGCGCGCAGGAACGAAAAGGGAAACTCCCCCCGATCAAAGGGTTCAAGCGCAAGCTGCGAAACGGCTTCTTCGATCTCAACAGGATTCATACAAGCACTATAAAGGTGAGCGCATCATGCCGCCAGCGAAACGCATCTTCATTGCAATTTTACGATCTTCAACCGATCTGGTGCCCGCAGAACGGGGGGGGGGAGGCTGACCAGCAAGAGAACTCACCTTTCAGGTTACGCAGCACCTTCTTGCTCCTCTCCGGCCATCGCAACTGGAGATCAGTCTGACTTTCGTGCCTTCTTCTCCCGCTTTTCCAGCGCCTCTTCCAGTAGCAACCGCACGAAATCCCCCTGCCTCGTCTCGCCGCGAAGGGCGTCGAGGCGCGCCCTAGTGCCCGCTTTCGCGCGAAAATGGATTGCCTCGTCAAAGAGTTTGGGTTTGGTCACGTGGCCACGAATAGCGATACCGCTTTCTTTCATCTAGTCCCCAACACATCGATCGTCGAAAAACTTATGCGATACCGGATAAGTTAAACGATACCGCTTGTAAACGGGTTGACGTGTATAAATGATACCGGTTATGGGCGTTACCCGGTATCGGTTTACAAGCTCAATGAGCTGCTCTTGGGGGTATTGATGGAAGGCTTGCGTCCACTTTTTCGCTATTTCGAACTGTCCGGGCGTTCGGGCCGTGCTGAGTTCTGGAAGTTCTGTGCGTTCGTGCTGATGGCTGAAACGCTGGCAGCATTTCTGGATACTGGATCGAACAACAAGGTCCCGGTCATCACCAGCATCATCGTGGTGGTCACAACCATTCCCCAATGGACCGCCACGGTCCGCCGCCTGCACGACATCGGCAAGAGCGGATGGGCTATGCTGTGGCCGATCGGCATTGCAGCCATCGGAGCTGTGGTTGCTGGCATGTCTCAACAGGTCAACGAATATGGCGAAAAGGCCCAGTCTCCGATCGGCCTGATCGCTATCCTGCTGATTCTCGGCAGTTTCGGATACGGGCTGTATCTGTTGACCAAGGCCGGGGATGAATATGAAAATCAGTATGGCGACCCAGACAACCATGTCCCGACCGCCTTTGCCGAACTCATCGGCATGTCCGTGGATAGCGCCGATCGCCCCTCTGCCGCGCACCGCCCTGCGTCGAAAGCTGGTGGCGTGGATGAGGCAATGGCCCAGATCGAACGGCTCGGCCAGTTGCGCGAGAAGGGCCTGCTGTCCGACGAAGAGTTTGCCACCCAAAAGAGCGCAATTCTCGCCCGAGTTTAGTGCCGATCTGACCGTTCAATTTCGCGCCGAGAGTAGCAATCCCGCCGCAAGCTGGAAGAATAGAAAGGCGATATTTGTGGTGCCTGACGGTCGATGGCGCGCGGTTGCGATGACCGTGATGTCGCTTGGTCTCGCCGGATGCGACGGAGCCGGGATGCCATCGTGTGATTCCGTCGAAGAGGATGTCATACGTCTGGAGGAGGGCGCGCTCATCAAAATCGTCAAGGCACGCGAGGTATCCCGCACATCCCGCGAGGTCGTCTGTCGAGGAGTGGCGGTCTATCGCGACGGCGATGAAATCAAAATGCGATACCGGGCTTACATCGACGAGGATCGCGATCTGATGATCGCCTACGATACGGATGAAGCACAACAGGAGGCAATCGACCGTGTAGAGGCAGAAGCCGAAGAGGCAGGCCGCAAGGCTGCTCAAGAATTCGAACGCGAGATGGATCAGTCTATGCGCGAAGCGATCGGCTCTGACCGCTGGGAGGCAGCTAAGCCCGATCCCGACGGTTACGGTTTCTGACCGTTGACCCGTGCGACCGCTTCAGCCGGGCCGACCCAAGAATAGAGGTCAATAAAGTCCTCGATCTCCCTTTCGGTGTTGCCCATGGCGCGGCGCTTCTCTCTAATGATCGGGACCATCTTGTCCCGCAGTCGCTCGAAGAAATTTGATGAAATGTCGTTCATAGTGAAGTATTTAGCGAGATTCCATGATCCCGCGCAGGAGGCCCGCCATGACAATATAATCTGATCTAGGAGAATGTTATGACGTCCATTGCACCCCTGTCGGGCTGGATGCTCGACCAAATCGTGCGTCTGGATGAGGTTAAGCCGGGCTTTGCAGGCGAGATGTTGCGTGCAAGCGCAGAGCGGCGGCAGGTCGTTTCTGCTTTCTTGGCGGTAACCGACCACGCATATGAAGCCCCGACCGATACAGCTGCTTTTCTCTCCAGTGCTGACCACCGCAGTATTTTGGGCAAAGCGTTTGGCCGCGTCCCCCACGGATTGCGCGGAGCCCTCAAGCGTAGTGGCCCGCAGCCGCATGATCGGAAATTCTATTACCGACTGTTCAAACATTTGGCCGACTCCCCACGACACGTCACCACTGCGATCGCACGATCTGAAAAACTTGATCAGGAGCGGTTTGCAGTGATCGAGGCGTTGCCCGCAGACTTGTGTGACATCCGCATCGTTTCACGCATCGACGATCGCAAAAAGGCCGCCGATATAGTGTTGGCCATCGACTTGATGGAAAGGCGTGGCCTTTGTCGTGCGACCGTCGTCGAGGGATTGCTGCGCTCGTCCCGGCCAATTGCAAAGGTCGTTCGGCGCTGGTCGCTCAATATGGCGTTTCCGCCGGGGCCGATCCCCGCGTGTCAAGGATTCCGGCCAATTACCAATGGAATCGAATTGAGGCGCGTAGCCAAGCAATACCGAAACTGTGGTCGCAACTACCTTATGCCGGTTCAGTGCGGCAACCATGCGTTTGGCGAATTTTCGCATGATGGCCGAGAGGTGCTGATCAGCTTTGACCGGGCCAATGGGATGTGGATCGTGGATGGGGTGTATGGATTCAGGAACAGGGACGTGCATCCGGATTTGTCGGCCGCAGCATATGCTTTTGCGGCAAGGCATGGTGTCCCGGCGCACGAAATTCGAAATAGGGGCGATCAGGGAGTCGAAGCTCTGCGTCGTTTGGCGCTGCGCTTCGTGGACTGGAACTCGTGACGAATGTCGATCAACCAGCACGGCCATTTGCCGTGGCATTCATCGACTGGTTCGCCGCCAAAGCCGATCTCCACGACGCCATGGTGATCGCACCGCACGCCGATCTCGATGCTATTACTTTCAAATTTAGCATCGGCGGCGGCGCACTTCATGGATATGCTCATCCGCGACACATTCTGGATGCACAACTAGCGTCTGGACGTGATCGAAATCGCAGATTCGCTTTATCCATATTCATATGCGCCAACGGATCACACGATATCGGGCTAATTTCTGTTCCCGTGTGATGGTGCCCACATCTACGAAAGATGAGTTGGTCGCATTTTCCCTTTTTATTCGCGCAAATTCCCGCTGGGCTTTCCTGATCGAATTGCCCCATGTGAAGACATCCGTCTTTATGGGCTCGACTTTAATTAACTTATTTTCATCGCCATGCCAAAACCGGCATAGAAGCCCAGCATCATCATCAACAAAGACGCCAATCCCTTTATCACTGTGCCGAATGATGTCGCCTGATCTCGGTCGGTGTTTTATTATAGGAACCCAAACCCCATATTTTTCTGCTACGAGATTCTGTTCGGCAACGATTTTCCAGAATGCCTCTTCAGACAATTGCGTCATTGAGCCAATTTTAAGATTATTTGGCTGAATATCGATCACAATAGCCCGATCGCGCCGCCTCTTTTTTCTCGCGATTGATACATCGAGTTTTTCCATAGTTTCTTTGGATCGCTCGGACAGTTCAAGTTCTCCAGTCATTATGTTCGGACGAGCGACAAGATGAATGGCTATGTCGTCCGATTGTTCGCCAGCCGGTCTATGGACATACTTATGCAGCGCCTTGATGGAGATGCCCATCTTGACCATTTCCACAGATGCCAGCGGTCGCGTCCATGCTACACCCGTTCTTGTCGGAACCGGCGGAGAACCATCGCTCCAGTTGTTGAGAATGTCACATAGCTTTTGAAGACTGTTCGCTCCTAAGGAAGCCGCTCTCGCAATTTCGAGGGCAATGCGAAGGTCATGCCGTTCCGCGCGCTCCCTTCGACCCTGAAGGATTTTCTGTCGGCCGAGGGCGCTGTTAGGCGGCTGCTTATTCATCAGGATAAATTAATCTATCTGAGTCGCTTGGTCCATCTGGCTGACGGGCATTTCGCCACTCTCGACCTTGTTGATCATTTCTGTCGCTGCCCTGAAGCTCTGGGCGACGTCGCTGTCTCGTCCAGCGTCTATTCGTTCTTTCAAGTTCATGTTCCGTTTCCTTGTGCTTGCCAGTGTGCGTAATAAGAGGTCGACCTCCCGGACCGGGCGCTTGAGGGCGCGACGATCCAGCCCGCCGGAGCGGACATTTTTTTAGAAAACCTTGGGAAGCCCCCGTGAGGGCACCAAGATGGCGCTCGATCAAGGAGCCGTGGCTACCCTGATCTCCCTACGCCGAAGGGATGGAACGGCTGATGCCCGTGGACATCGAACCGGTCTCGCGCTGGCCAGCATCGTGACAAGAAGCGTCTTACATGCACCGTTTTTCAGGGTCGAACGATTGATCTCAAGATTCAAAGCGAGGTGAGGGGAAATCGTATCGCCTCGGATTGATCAGGCTATAAATGGCCAGAATACTGACGTTCGAGCAGGAGCCGCCCACGCGCTATTCACACCAGTGGCGGGTGCTATGATATAGTTACCGGCGCAGGGGCGATCGCGTGGATCATCGAGACAAGAGGTCAGTCCGGCTGATACGTCGCTGATGATTTCGACTGATGGATGTCTGCGAGGACGCTCTCGGCTCGGCCGCCTTCGCGTCGCTCGTGATCAAGGACGGATCATCCGCTCTGCTACGCGCCGCGTCCATCCGTCCCTGATCAAGTGCTTTGAATGGCTGATTGCCCCCCAGAGGGGGGGGCTAACTGGTTTTCCTAATAATATAGCCCAATACCGATAATACCCCCCCGCGAGAGTGGGGGGGGAGCCAACGGCTGGGGGGTAGCGCAGCGGGCGCGCGCGGGCGGTCCAGTATCAGCCGGACTCGGCCTGCTTCCCGTTGATGTGCATTGAGATCAACTGACAACGATCGAGGAGCTGGTCCCGGCGGGAGCAGCGGGGTGATCGGCAGGCAGTCCGAGTGACGCCGCCGGGCGTCCTCGCCGACAAGATCACGCCATCGGATGACCGGTCGTCCCTTCCACCTCATTGATCAGCATCACCGACATTCCTGTCCGCGATTTTGACCACACGATCCCGCCATCACGATCGGCCGCCGACACTTCTTATATACGGTGCTCCCACAGCCCTGATTCCACGACGGTCGCGCCCGTCACTTCATTGATCATCAGGCTGGACGATCCCCAGCTTTCCCCGATCATCCCCAGACGATCTCCCGGCACGATGCCGTCGATGATCTCCGGGCTGACGATTTCCACCGACGATCTCGCCCAACTATGGCTGACCACCATTGATCGCGGGCAAGGTTCGCCGGGGACGATCCTCCAGACCATACATCTGGATGTCCTCGGGGCTGGCCTTATATATGGTCGGCTTGTCGGAGGCGTCGATGCGATAGGGATATGCGGTGCCGGTGGTGATATCGACCCAATCACGGCATTGGAAGCCAGCGTTCAAATAGCTGATCCTCGCACGGATGTGCAGGACCTCGCCGATCAGGCGACCGTCGAGCTGGTCCTCTTTAATGACGTAGTCGCCGAGGCGGAGATCGTAGAGGTCCATCGTTGGGCTCCCATCGTTGCCGGTCGATCATATGCCCAGATCGGAATTTTGTCGAAGTTGTTCAACAGCTTGCCTATGATCCGACTTCATGAGAATCTGCCCCACATGGGTAAGGGGTGGCAATACGATCGGCGATACGCGATCGGCGTGCTGTATGGGGCCAATATCGGCTTACAAGACAGTCGGATGCCAACCTCTAGACCCATATGGGGCGATTGGAGACAACATGGGCAAGGTTCTCGGTTACGCACGCATCTCGACTGATCAGGGGCAGGACATCGCCTCCCAGAAGGCCAAGCTGGAATCGCTCGGTGCCGTGGTCGTGTTCTGCGATGTCGGGAGCGGCATGAGCCTGACCGGTCGGGACCAGCTTGAGGCTGCACTTCGACTTCTCGATTGTGGGGACCAACTTCTTTGCCTTCACCCGGATAGGATCGCACGAGATACCTCCGACCTCCTCGCCGTCGCCAAGCGCATCATCGAGAAGAAGGCGATCCTGCGCATCCACGATCCCGCGATCACGATCGACGGCAGCGATCTCATGGGGGAAGTCCTCCTGACCGTCTTCGGACTCGTCGGTCGCATCGAGAAGCACTTCATTTCTGCCCGGATTCGGCGCGGAATAGATGCCCGCAAGCTCAAGAATGACGGTGCCTATATCGGCCGCCGCCCTACCATCGATCCGGACCGTATCCGGGAGCTTCGGGATCAGGGACTGGGACCTACCCAGATCGCCCGCACGCTCAAAATCGGCCGCGCCAGCGTCTACCGGCTTCTCGCCGCCTGATCATCTCGTCGACCAGATAGGCGTCCAATCGGAACCCCACCTTCACCGCCCACGGTCATCACCAGCATCGCGCCGAGATCATCTCGCCCGATCGTCGGCCCGGTATCGTCGCGGCCGCATCGTCATCCACCGACTATCGACGCTCATGCTCTGGGCGACCGTCGATCCACATCATGGAGACCAGCATGAAATCACGCTCGAAGAAGCCGGAGGCAGCGTCTGCCGCCCATGCTCCTTCCCATGATCAGGGAGAGAGCGTTGCCGGGATCATCATGGATATCGAAGGCGAAGCTGGGGACGATGGGGTGGAAATGATGGGTATGGACGCTGGTTCACCGAAGCACGCCAAAGCCACCCGTCAGTCCCCCGCTACCCGCTCCACGCTGTTTCAGCGGCCCGGCGACGGCGGTCCCGAACTGCCCCTTTCGACCAGCGTGAACAGGAATTCCGGTGCATCGACCGGGCCGTTGGCGAGCGCGTCGATGACGGACCGGCCCATCTCCTCCAGCGGTTGGCGCACGGTGGTCAGCGGCGGCCAGGATGTCAGGCTGGCGCTGGTGTCGTCGAACCCGGTCACCGACAGATCCTCCGGCACGCGCAGCCCGATACGATGCGCCAGCGTCAGCACGCCCAGCGCCATCTCGTCATTGGTGGCGAATATGGCGCTGGGCGGCTGGGGCAGCGCCAGCAACGCCTCACCCGCCTCGATGCCGGACGCGAAATCGAACTGGCCCTGCACGAACAGCGCATCGTCGACCGGGATGTCCGCCCCCCCCAACCCGTCGCAAAACCCCTCGACCCGGCGCAGCGCCGCGCGGTGGGTCGGGGGCGGAGTGATGACGCCGATGCGGCGATGGCCGAGCGCGATCAGATGATCGGCGACCATGCGCCCTGCGGCGCGTTCCGGCGTATGGATGGTGAAGCTCGCCGCGACCACCGACCCGGCGATGCGCGCATAGGGCAGCTTCATGTCCGCCAGCCGGGCCAGCAGCCCTTCATCGTCCGACAGCGGCGGCACCAGCAGCACGCCGTCCGGGCGCAGCGCCGCCACCAGCCGGTCGAGCACCTCGAACCGTTCCTCGCCACCCGGCGAGATCGGCTCCACCACCAGATGATAGCCCAGTTCGCGGCATCGCCAGGCCGCGCCGATCTGGATGCGGCTGACATAGCCGGGCGCGGGGTTGTTGTAGAGGAAGGCGATCATGAAGGACTTGCCCCCCGCCAGCCGACGCGCCGACTGGTTGGGGCGATAGCCCAATTGCCTGATCGCGGCGTCTACCCGCGCCTGCAATTCTGGACTGACATTGGGCGCCTTGTTGACGACGCGCGACACCGTTTTGATCGATACCTGGGCGAGAGCGGCGACGTCGTGGATGCTGGTCATGGATCTTCGCAATGTTGGAGCGGAACGACTGGAACGGGAAGCGTCGACCATGGCGACAGCGGATGGCGATTGGCAAGTCGGCCGTCGCAAGTTTATGATCGGGTCGCGGCACAAGAGCGACGGGAAGACCGATCATGACCAACATCGTCAATCTGCGGCAGGCGCGCAAGGTGAAGGCGCGCACGGACAAGGCGCAAGCCGCGCAGGAGAACCGCGCACGCTTCGGCCGGACCAAGGGACAGCGCCTGGCGGATACGCAGGAAGAGCAGCGCCGCGCCGCCCTGCTGGATGGCGCAAGACGCGAGTCCGAAGAAGGCTAGGGCGTCGCACCATATCTATAGTTATTATTGGTGCGATATGCGGATTATTCTGTAAATGAGCCGTTCATATTGAGATGAACGCCTATTCATCTCGTTCATCCTGACTGCGAACTGTCACAATTCGTCGCGATTCTGATCCACTGGCTGCGTTGAATCGCGCGGTCGGCCGTTGGTCCTCTGCTATGACTGGAAATATTCGCACAAACCGCCCCGCCAGGGCCGCGATTGCCGCTGTTCTGGCTTTGACTGCAACTCCGCTGCTGGCCCAGACCGCCGCGCCGCCGGTCGCCCCGACCGTTGCGCCCGCCACGCCTGCCCCGGTTACGGCCGCGCCTGCGCCCATGGCCGCCCCGATGACCGCGCCGGCCGCCACGCCGACCCCCGAATTCACGCCCGGCCAGCCGGTGGTGCAGGCTACCCCGCCGCTGGAGGAGCGCATCGCCGCCGCGACCGCCGCTGCGGAAGCGGAACAGGCTGCGGTCCAGGCCGCCAAGCCGCGTTCGACGCCCGCTAAACCCATCGCCCGGACCACCGCACGCACGGCTGATTCCGTCGCCCAACGCCCTGCGCCGCGTCCCGCCACTGTGACGCCGATCGCAGCCGCACCCGCGGAAACGGCGGCGCCGGCACAATCGACCCCGGCCGTTACGCCGATGCAGGAGGCCGCGCCCGCTCCGGTCGCCCAATCGCCCGCACGCACCGACCAGGCGATGCTCTGGGCGCTGGGCGGCGGCGCGCTGCTGCTGCTGGGCCTGGGCGGCGCTGCGCTGATGCGCCGTCGTCGTCCTGACGAGGATGCCGTCGATGCCCGCGTCGAGCCGGTCACCTACGCGCCTGCGCCGATTGCCGTCACACCGGCCCCTGCCATGGCGGCGAGCGCCCCGATCGCACCCCGCCCGGCGTCGGCTGCGGCGCGCACGCAGGATGCGACGCTCGAAGCCATGGTCGCTGCCGCGCCCAGTGCGGACAATCCGTTCCTCACCCGGACGAAGCGCCTGCGCCGCGCCCAGCATCTGATTGCTCAGCGCGAAGCGGCCGCGATCGCTGCGCCCGCGCCGCAGACGATCCATGCGGAACCGGGGCCCGCTGCGGCGCTCGACCGTAGCCAGACCGTCTATCGCTTTGGCAACGATCGTAAGCCCTCGGGCTTCCTGAAGCCGCGCACCAGCTAACGGCGCGCAACAGCTCATCCCATGGGACGGAAGGCCAACCGGCTTTCCGTCCCTTTTTCATGGGCCGCATCGGTTGCGCTTTGGGCCCCCGCCTGTTACCGGCGCGCCGGTCATTCCCGCGCCATTTTACAGAAGGCTCGCCCGCACATGTCCGACAAGATCAACCGTATCGTCCTTGCCTTTTCCGGTGGTCTCGACACCAGCGTGATCCTGAAATGGCTGCAACAGACCTATCAGTGCGAAGTGGTGACCTTCACCGCCGATCTGGGGCAGGGCGAGGAGCTGGAACCCGCCCGCGCCAAGGCCCGCCTGATGGGTGTCAAGGAAGAGCATATCTTCATCGACGACCTGCGCGAGGAGTTCGTGAAGGACTATGTCTTCCCGATGATGCGCTCCAACGCGCTCTATGAAGGCCTCTACCTGCTCGGCACCTCGATCGCCCGTCCGCTGATCGCCAAGCGCCAGATCGAGATCGCCAAGCAGCTGGGCGCCGACGCCGTGTCGCATGGCGCGACCGGCAAGGGCAATGACCAGGTCCGCTTCGAACTGGGCTATTATGGCCTCGCCCCCGACATCAAGGTGATCGCCCCCTGGCGCGAATGGGATCTGACCAGCCGCACCAAGCTGATCGAATTCGCCGAAAAGCATCAGATCCCGATTCCGCGCGACAAGCGTGGCGAAAGCCCCTTCTCGACCGACGCAAACATGCTGCACACTTCGTCGGAAGGTAAGGTTCTGGAAGATCCGTGGGAAGAAACCCCGGACTATGTCTATTCGCGCACGGTGAACCCGGAAGATGCGCCCGACGCGCCCGAATATATCACCATCGATTTCGAGCGTGGCGATGGCGTGGCGATCAATGGCGTCGGCATGTCGCCCGCGACCCTGCTCGAAACGCTGAACGAATATGGCCGCAAGCATGGCATCGGTCGCCTCGATCTGGTCGAGAACCGCTTTGTCGGCATGAAGTCGCGCGGCATGTATGAAACGCCGGGTGGCACCATCTATCACCTCGCCCATCGCGGCATCGAGCAACTGACGCTCGACCGGGGCGCCGCGCATCTGAAGGATGAGCTGGCCCCCAAATATGCCGAGCTGATCTATAACGGCTTCTGGTTCTCGCCGGAGCGCGAAATGCTCCAGGCCGCGATCGATTACAGCCAGGAAAAGGTGGCCGGCACCGTCCGCCTGAAGCTGTACAAGGGCAGTGTGTCCGTCGTCGGCCGCAAGTCGCCTTACTCGCTCTACAGCGAAAAGGTCGTGACCTTCGAAGACGATGCGGGCGCCTACGACCAGCGCGACGCGGCGGGCTTCATCAAACTCAATGCGCTTCGCTTGCGCCTGCTGGGACGCCGCGATTGTTAATCAAGGGAAGTCAGAGGGTTAGCAATCTGCACCCGCGCGCTCATCGCGGGATGATTGAGGGCGGGGTCATCGGATAACGGGATACAAATTGCGACATTTGCCTCCGTTGCATGACATATCTGCGGGACAACTTCCTTTCATAAGCGTTTTCAAGGACGGCGATCAGCCGTTCGTGAGACACACGAAAAGGAAGACAGACATGCTTCGCAAATTCTTCACCACCGTCGCGGTCGGTTCGTTGTTCGTCGGCGGCCTCGCGGCGACCCACCTCGCTTATGCCCAGCCGGGCGCTAAAGGCGGCCACCGTGGCGGCATGATGGCCATGGCCGACACCAACAAGGACGGCAAGATCAGCAAGGCGGAATTGACCGCCGGCCTGGAAGCCCGCTTCGCCAAGATGGACGTCGATAAGGACGGCCAAATCACCCAGAAGGATCGCGACGCGATGCGTCAGCAGCGGCAGGACGCCCGCTTCGCCGCGCTCGACGCCGACAAGAACGGCCAAATCAGCAAGGCGGAATTCACCGCCGCGCATGAAGCCCGTGCCGACAAACGTCAGGAACGCCGCGCCGAGGCCGGCAAGCCGGGTGGGCGTGACGGACGGGGCTGGGGCGGCCGCGGTGGCCATCGTCGTGGCGGTATGATGGGCCATGGCGGTCCGGGCGGCGGCTTCGGCGACGCGAACAAGGACGGCGCGATGACCAAGGCCGAATTCATGGCCCGCCCGATCGCCATGTTCGACAAGGCGGACGCGAACAAGGACGGTTTCGTCACCGCCGACGAAATGAAGGCGGCGCGCCAAATGATGCGGGCGGAATGGAAGGACCGCAAGGGTCCGCCGGCTGCGCCCCAAAACTGATCATACGCTGATCGACCCATCGGGTGGCGCAGGACGCGGGGTTCCTCCCCTGGCTCCGCTCAGGCGCCACCGTCGTGGAAGGGCGAAGGCTTGCCCCCCTTTGCCTTCGCCCTTCCAACCTTTCTCCAGCCATGACACACAGGCAGCATGAGCGACCGACCCCATCTCCTGCTCGTCGATGACGAGCGTTCGATCCGCGAACCGCTGGCTCAATATCTGGGCCGCAACGGCTTTCGCGTCACCGCCGTCGAAAGCGCGTCCGAAGCGCGGCTGCGCTTGAACGCCAATGCGATCGACATGGTGATCCTCGACATCATGATGCCGGGCGAGGACGGCCTGTCGCTGTGTCGCCATATCCGTGAGACGAGCGAAATTCCTGTCATTCTGCTGACAGCCCGGACCGAGGAAACGGACCGCATCGTCGGGCTGGAAATGGGCGCGGATGATTATGTGCTCAAACCCTTTTCACCGCGCGAACTGGTCGCCCGGATCAAGGTGATCTTTCGCCGCGTCGCAACCGGCGGCCAGCGCGTCACCGCGCCCGACGGGGCCAATTACAGCTTCGCCGGCTGGCTGCTCAAAACGCAGGAACGCACGCTGGTCGATAGCGAAGGCGTATCGCTGCCGCTCTCGACCGCCGAATATAATCTGATGCTCGCTTTCGCCACGCGCCCCAATTCTGTGCTGAGCCGCGACCAGTTGCTCGACATCACTCAGGGCCGCGAAGCCAATGCCTTCGACCGGGCGATCGACAACCAGATCAGCCGCCTGCGCAAGAAGATCGAACCGGACCCCAAAAACCCCACGCTCATCAAGACCGTGTGGGGCGGCGGCTACACCCTGTCCGCTGAAGTCCGCAAACTGTGAAGCGGCCCGCATGAAAAAGCTTCGCCTGTGGCCGCAAAGCCTGGTCGGCCAGATCATCGCGCTCGTCGCGATCGCATTGTTCGTGGCGCAGGCGATCAATTTCGGCCTGCTGCTGCGCGAACGGCAGCGGCTCGAACTGACCGGCCAGACCGCGCCCGCCGTCTATCGCGTCATCGATGCGCTCGACAATCGGGCCGACCGCCGCGTGGAGCGGGAACGGGAAGGGGATCGGCAACGCGGCCGTATGCGCGCGCGCTTCGTCACCGGCGCGCCCGAACTGACCGGGCAAGCACGCCCGGATGTCGAACGGCGTGCGACGGCGATGTTCGAAGATGTCGGCCTGCGCATCCTGAGCGTCCGCGCCGTGCAGTCGAGCGAAGTCATGCCGGTCCGGCGCTGGGAACGTATCCGTATGCGCGCCAATGGAGATGGGCCGCACGATCACAGCATCGGCCTGCTGACCCTGGCGGCGGAATATGAACCGGGCAAATGGGTGGTGGCGCAGGCGCGCTCCGGTGCCGACCGGCCAAAGCGTTTTGGCGGCTGGCTGGTTGGTCAGACGCTTATCCTCTATGTCATCGTCCTGCTGCCGCTGCTCTGGGTCGGCAGCCGCCTCGCCCGGCCCCTGAAGCAACTCACCGGCTCCGCTCAGCAATTCGCCCGCACCGGCGCGGCCGACGCGGTGGACGAACGCGGGCCGGGCGATGTCCGCGACCTTACCATGGCGTTCAACGCCATGCGCGCGCGGATCATCGCTATGCTAGACGAAAAGGACCGAATGCTGGGCGCGATCGGCCATGACCTGCGCACACCGCTCGCCTCGCTGCGCGTCCGCACCGAATCGGTCGAGGACGACGCAGAGCGCGCGCGCATGTCCGAAACGATCGAAGAAATGAACCGGATGCTGGAGGATATCCTCTCCCTCGCCCGCGCGGGCCGCAGCACCCAGGCCGCGCAGAAGGTCGATCTCGCCGCGCTGGCCGATGCGGTAGTGGAGGATTTCATCGAACTGGGATCGCCGGTCGATTTGGCCGACTGCGATCGCGCCGTCGCCTTCGTCCACCCCCAGCAGATTCGTCGCGCGCTGCGCAACCTCATCGAAAACGCCATCGTCTATGGCGACCGCGCCCATGTGTCGGTGCTGCATGAAAACGGCGCCATCCGCATCGCAGTCGCCGACGAAGGGCCGGGCATCGGAGAGGACCGGATGGAAGAGATGCTGGAACCCTTCACCCGGCTGGAAGGCTCCCGCAACCGCGAAACCGGCGGGTCTGGCTTGGGCCTGGCGCTGGTCCGCGCGATCATGGCCGAACATCAGGGCGAATTGCGTCTGGCGAACCGGGCGGAAGGTGGACTGGAAGCGAGTTTGGTGTTGCCGGGTTAAAGGTCGCCTAACGACCATGATCGGACATGTTCCCCTCCCGCTGGCGGGAGGGGAATGGTTGCTACCCACCCAAAGCCGGCCATTCTCACTATCGTTGCTCTGCCGGCAGCCAACGGCGCCTGCCCCCTCAGGCCGCTTTCCCCTTCAATGCCTTCTGCCGCCGCCTTTGCACCGATGAGCCGATGCCCAGCGCCTCGCGATATTTGGCGACAGTGCGTCGCGCTATGTCCATGCCCTTGGCGCGGAGCAGGTCGACCAGCGTGTCGTCGGACAGGATCGCCTGTGGGTCTTCGGCGCCGATCAGCGCCTTGATGTGGCTCTTGACCGCTTCGGCCGAGACGGAGCCGCCATCGCCGCCCGATGACGACACGCCGCTGGTGAAGAAATATTTGAGTTCATACAGCCCGCGCGGGCAGGCGAGATATTTGTTGGAGGTCACGCGGCTGACGGTGCTTTCGTGCATCCCGATCGTGTCGGCCACCGCGCGCAGGGTCAACGGCTTGAGATGCGCGACGCCCTGCTGGAAAAAGGCCTCCTGGCTGCGCACGATCTCGCTCGCGACCTTGATGATTGTCTTTTGCCGCTGGTCCAGCGCCTTGACCAGCCAGTTGGCGCTGGCGAGGCAGTCGGCCAGCCAGGCCTTGGCGCTCTTGTCCTGCGGCCCGGCGGCCAATTCGACATAATAGCTGCGGTTGATGAGCAGGCGGGGCAGGGTGGCGCTGTTGATCTCGATCGCCCAGCCGCCCCTGGTCGGTCGCACGAACAGATCGGGGGTGACCGGGGCGGCGCGGTCATTGGCGAAGCGCAGGCCGGGTTTGGGATCGTAACCGCGCAGTTCGGCGATCATGTCGGCCATATCCTCTTCGTCCACGCCGCAGATGCGGCGCAACTGGGGCAATGCCCCCTTCGCCAGCAGGTCGAGATTGGCGAGCAGCCGCGCCATGCAGGGATCGTGGCGGTCGGCTTCCTTCGCCTGGAGCGCGAGACATTCGGCCAACGAGCGCGCGCCGACGCCGGTGGGATCGAATGTGTGAATGACGCCCAGCACCCGTTCGACATCGAAGAGGGGCACGCCAAGGCCATGGGCTGTTGCAAGCAGATTCGCCTCCAGATAGCCCGCCTCGCTGATCTGGCCGATCAACTGGGTGGCGATGAACAGGTCCATGTTCGTGCACGCGGCGCGGGCCTGCCCCATCAGATGTTCCTGCAAGCCGATGTCGGGCGCGGCGAAACTGTCGAAGTCGGGCGCGTCCTCGGCATAGCTGCCCGACAGCGCGTCCATGCCGCCGCCGCCCGCGCCATGGGCGTCGGCCATCCGGTCGCCGGGGCCGTCGTCGATGAAGCTGTCAGCGCCATGATCGACGTCGAGCGGGCTGTCCGCGCCGCCCAGCCCCTGCGCGATCAAATCGTCGCTCGCGCCGGTTTCGGCGGACAGGGTGGGGGCGTCGATCGTCCGGTCGATGCCGTCGGGCGCGGGCGGAGCGTCGTCGCCGCTCGATTGTTCGAGCAGCGGGTTTTTTTCCAGCTCGCCTGCGACGAACGCCTCGATCTCCAGATTGGACAGCGCCAGCAGCTTGATCGCCTGCTGGAGCTGGGGCGTCATGACGAGCGACTGGCTCTGGCGAATGTCGAGGCGTGGCCCGAGCGCCATTATCGCGCTCCCCGATCGCAAAGGAGAGTGCGCGCGATCATCATATCAAAGCTGGAAATTCTCGCCCAGATAGAGGCGGCGGACGTCGGCATTGGCGACCAGTTCGGTGGGATTGCCCGCGAACAACACCTGGCCGTCATAGATGATGCAGGCGCGATCGACGATTTCCAGCGTCTCGCGCACATTATGGTCGGTGATGAGGACGCCGATGCCGCGGGTCTTCAAATCCTTCACCAGATCGCGAATGTCGGCGATGGAGAGCGGATCGATGCCCGCGAACGGCTCGTCCAGCAGCACGATCGACGGGTTGGCCGCCAGCGCGCGGGCGATTTCGCAGCGACGGCGTTCGCCGCCCGACAGCGCCATCGCGGCCGAATCGCGGAGGCGCACAAGGCCGAACTCGCTGAGCAACTGTTCCAGCCGGGCGGCGCGGGCGGCCTTGTCCGGCTCGGCCTGCTCCAGCACCGCGCTGATATTCTGCGCCACGGTCATGCCGCGGAAGATCGACGTTTCCTGCGGCAGATAGCCTAGGCCCAGGATGGCGCGGCGATACATGGGCAGGTTGGTGATGTCCTGCCCGTCCAGCACGATGCGGCCATGATCGGGACGGACCAGGCCCATGACCGAATAGAAGCAGGTCGTCTTGCCCGCGCCATTGGGGCCGAGCAGGCCGACGACCTCCCCCTTGCCCACGGTCAGCGACACGTCGGACAGGACGACGCGCTTGTCATAGCTTTTGGCGATCGAAATGACTGACAGGCCGTCGCTCACTTCCTGCGGGATTTGCGGGCGTTGCGCCGTCCGTTCCGGGGTCATCACGTCGTCCATGCGTCTTGTCCTTGCAGCCCTTTGACCAAGCACCCCTTGAATTTCGGAACGCATACGGCAGTTGGCAAGCTTTGTGCATGGGATTGCCGTCGGGGCAAGGGGAAAATGCGCCGGTGCGCGCCGATCGGGCGGCAGGCGGCCTCAGCGATCCCAGTCGAGCAGGGCCGGTCCCAATGCCTGTTCCAACGGCCCCAGCCAGGGGGTGAAGCGTTTCCAATGGTCGATCCCGTCGGTGAAGATCGGCTGGCGCACCTGTTCGCTGCTGGCGGTCCGCACCGCGCGCTTGTTGCTCCAGAAGGCGAGGCAGGCGTCTTCGAACGGTAGGTTCAGGTGGGCGAGCAGGCGCGCGACCTCGCCGGGGGTGTCGGCGACCATCTGTTCGTAGAGGACACGGTGGACCCGGCCGGGCGCGGCGCTGTCGAACGCGGCCATCAGGGCGACATAGTCGCGATAATAGAGGCCAATGTCGGTCAGGTCGTAGCTAAACGCCTGGCCTCGGGCGAAATGCTGTTTCCAGCCTGAAAAGCCGCAGGCCATGGGATGTCGGCGTGCGTCGATGATACGGGCGTTGGGCAGGATTAGCCGGATCAGGCCGACATGCTGCCAATTATTGGGCATCTTATCGATGAAGTGCGGCCGGTCGGTCTGGCGATGGACGCGGGTGCGGTCGATATATTCCTCGCCTAGTCGGAGCCGGTCGGCGGGAGTGAGGGAGGCGATCATCGCGGCGAAATCGGGAAATTCGCCATCGTCCACGCGCGACTGGAGGCGGCTGGCGATCATCATCATCTCCGGCAGCTCCATCGTGCCTTCGATCCTGCTGTGGCTGGACAGGATCTGTTCGACCAGCGTCGATCCCGCGCGCGGCAGGCCGACGATGAAGATCGGGTCGGACGTCGCGCAGCCGCCTGCGCCCCGGTCGGCGAGGAAGACGCTGGTGAAGCAGGCGCGCGCGGCGGCGACCTCGGCGGAAAATTCGGTCGCGTCGTGGCGGATCATCGTGCGGCGCAGGCGATTGCCCTGGTCATAATGGCCAAAGGCGGCTTCGTCCTCGCCTGCATCCTCCAGCGCCTTGCCCAGCGAGAAATGGAGGTGGAAGACATCCTCCTGCCGGGTCGCGGCGTCGGGCGCGAGGGTAGCGAGCGCGTTAGTCATCGTGGCGATGTCGGCCGCATCCAGCTTTACCGTCTTGAGGTTGGCGAGGCTCCACCAGGCTTCGCCCATGGTCGGTTGATGCGCCACCGCCTGACGATAGGCGTGGACGGCGTCATCCTGCCGTCCCAGTGTCTTGAGCGCATGGCCCAGATTCTGCCAGACCTGGGGCTGGTCGGGTTTGAGCGCGAGCAGGCGTTCGTAGATCGCCCGCGCGCCATCCTGATCGCCCAGTCGCACCAGCACGGAGGCGCGGAGGAGGTCGTAGCCCGGATGCTTCATCGGCGAGGCGGTCAGGATGTCGGCATGGTCCAGCGCCTCAGTCAGCCGGTTGTTCTGGAGCAGCAGGCGGATCAGGAAATCGCGCGCCAGGTCGAAACCGGGGGCGAGGGCGACGGCGCGGTCGACCAGCGCCAGCGCCGCGCTCATGTCGCCGCGCCGCCACTGGATTTCGCCGGCCATGCGGATGGCGGGCGGATCGTCGCGCGCCGCCAGTCGGGCGTTGGCGGCGTCGAGATTGCCTTCGTGCATCGCCATGGCGGCTTCGAGCAGGGTGCGGTCGCGGGAGGAGGCGTGGACGCCGGACAGGTCGGCGCGCCAGGCGTCCTGGTCCTGGCCAACCTTGCGCAACTGCGCGGCGAGCAGAAACCAGCCGGCGGCCAGGGCGGGCTGCTGCCGCAACAGGCTTTTCAGCAGGGCGACGCCTCTGGCGGTATCGCCGGCCGCGATGGCGGCTTGCGCCGAGGCCCATGGCGAAAGGGGCGGGCGAGCGGCGGCGGTCGAAACAGGGTTCATCGTCTGTCCTATTTCCTTTCTGCCTTGCAGCATGAACGGGATTGTGCGGCGGCGCAACAATCTATGAAAGCGACTGCAACTAAGCTGTTGACTCCTGCTTTCGTTGCCGCATTATCAAAGCTGGACAATCGTCATGGAATGGCGAAAGTCCAAGGGGTAGTCATAGCATTACGGATGGCGCGCGGAGGCGCGGCTGGTCTGGGAACCACCCGGTTTCCGGTCGCGGAGGCCTGTGCCTTTGCGAAGGCCAGAATGAAATCATGCCCGTCAGGGCAGGATGCAGTGCGTCATAAACACGCGGGCAAAATCGCGGGACGGGGAGAGTGAGGCGGAAGGCGCGGTTTATTCAAGGGGGAGTCAAAACAAGATGAAAGTCCCGTCGCGTCGCCGGTCGCAGTTGATGAAGATTTTGGGGGTGACCACCATATTGGCCGGGCTGTCCGCGCCGGCCGTCACCTTTGCCGCCGAAGCGGCCGAGCAGGTCGCCGCCGATCCGGCTGCGGTCGCCGCTGCCGATGATGCCGGGGGCGGCCTCACCGAAATCGTCGTCACGGCGACGCGCAGCGCCCAGTCGATCCAGAAGGTGCCGATCTCCATGCAGGCGCTGGGCGCCGAGACGCTGGCGCAGCGGCAGGTCAAGGGCCTCAGCGATTTCGCGGCGCTGCTGCCATCCGTGTCGTTCGAAGGGATCGGGCCGGGCCGCAACACCGCCTTCTTCCGCGGCATCGTGCCGGCGGGCGGCGCCTATGCCTCTGTCGGCTATTATCTGGACGACATTCCGATCACCGGCACCGAAGTTCCCGATATCCATGCCTATGACATGGAGCGGGTCGAGGCGCTGGCCGGACCGCAGGGCACGCTTTATGGCGCGGGATCGCTGGCGGGTACGATCCGCCTGATCACCAACAAGCCCAATCTCGACAAGTTCGAATTCGGTTATGACGTCGAAGCCAATAAATATGGCAAGGGCGATTTCGGCGGCCAGATCGAATCCTACATCAACATTCCGCAGGGCGACACTATGGCGCTGCGTGTGATGGGCTATTATCGTCGCGATGGCGGCTATATCGACAACACGCCCAACAACGGCCTGCTCAACAATGGCAGCCCGGCCATCTATACGCTGGGCGACAATAATCCGAACACCAATTTCGCGCTCGACAATAGCGACATCGCGAAGGACGATTATAACACGATCAAGGAATTTGGCGGCCGTATCCAGATATTGTGGCAGCCGGCCGACGGTTGGGAGATCACGCCGCAATTCACCGGCCAGCGCCAGGTGTCCAAGGGCTATTTCGGCTATGATCCGCGCGTCGGCGACCTGGAAGTCCATGACTATGACCAGACCAAGAATGACGACCGATGGTATCAGGCGGCGCTGAGCATCCATGGCCATATCGGCGACTGGGACGTCGTGTCGGCCACCGGTTTCTTCAAGCGCCGGACCAAGACGCTCAACGACTATACCTATTATACCGTCACCTATGACGGTTTCGGCGCGGGCTATGAAAGCTATCTGCAATTTTTCGACAATTGCACCGGATCGGGCGCATCGCAGCAATGTTCGCTGATCGATCCGACCCAATATTATCACGCCGACACCCACCGCAACAAATTCACCCAGGAATTGCGCATCTCCACGCCCAAAGACTGGCCGTTCGACGTCACGGTTGGCGGATTCTATCAGCGGCAGAAGAACGAAACGAACACCTATTACGCCATTCGCGGGCTGGACACGATCACCGGCTATACTGCGACCGGTGGCGGCGATGTGGCGGGCGGCCTGATCGGCGTGCCGGCGATGTATGGCATCGCCTATGACGAGGATGGCAATCCCTTTTTCGACACGAGTGATGTGATCAACCCCAACGGTAATCCGCTGGGCACGATGTTGCTAGGCACGCAGGCGGTGAAGGGCGACGGCTTCTATATCACCGAACAGAACCAACTTTATCATGACAAGGCGATCTTCGCGGAAGGCCATTATAACATCACGCCGACGCTGAAGCTGACCGGCGGCATCCGCTATTTCTGGACGGATTATGCGGTCAAGGGCTTTGCGGGTGTGGCCGGTTCCGCCGCCAATACGATTACGTCCATCTATATCCCGACAGGCGAAATGGGCTGCCCGACGCCTTTGCCGGCCGAACGCCTGCAATGCCTCAACACTAACTTCCGGGCGGCGGACCAGACCGGACGGTATAAAGAGGATGGCGAAACGCATAAGGTCGCGCTCGACTGGCAGTTCCAGCCCGACAAGATGGTCTATGCCAACTATTCGACCGGCTTTCGCCCCGGCGGTTTCAACCGGCCGCTGCGCATCCGCAATTTCGGCCCGGTCGATGTGGCGCCATTCAAGTCGGAAACGCTCACCAATTTCGAACTGGGCGTCAAGACGACCTGGAACAATATTTTCCGTTTCAATGCCGCCATCTATTATGAAAAGTGGAATAATATCCAATATGGCGTTGTCGTGTCCGGGGCGCAGGGCGCGGGCATGACGGGCAATGCGGGCAAGGCAGAGGTCAAGGGCATCGAATATGATGCGGACCTGAAACTGGGCAAGGTGACGATCTCGACCTCCGGCGCTTATAATGATGGCAAGCTGAAGGGGAATTTCTGTAATTTTGCGCTGGACCGGACGACCTCGTCCATTTCCCAGCTGTCCAGTTGCACGTTGGGTGAGGATGTCCCTGAGTCCAGTCCGCCAACGCCGCAGGTCGCCGCGGCCAATGGCACCCGCCTGCCGCGCCAGCCCAAGTTCAAGGGTACGTCGTCGATCCGCTTCGACACATATATGGGCGATTACAGCGCCTATCTGCAGGGTGCGGCACTCTACCAGACCAGCGCGACGCAGGATCTGAACGTCGACAGCAATGCGCTGCTGGGCAATACCAAGGGTTTTGTCAGCTTCGACTTTTCCGGCGGGATCAAGAAGGACAATTGGAGCCTGACGCTGTTCCTGCAGAACGCCTTCGATAAGCGCGGGCAGTTGACGCGCAACACCTTCTGTTCGATCGACTTCTGTTCGGGATCGTCGCGCACCTTCACGATCAAGCCGCAGTTTTTCGGTATCCGCTTCGGCCAGAAATACTGACGGCCTGACCTTATCGACCAACGATGCGCCGCCGCCGAATCGCAGGATTCGGCGGCGGCGCTATTTGGGGAGGGCGATGAACCGGGTATCGCATCGGGCCAGCAGAAGGCGCAAATCCGCATCGGGTTCATCCACAATTCATCGAAGTTTTTGGCGGAATAGCGTGCTTTTGCATATGGCTCCATTCAACCGGCCGGATGCACGCCCGGTCATAATCACGTTGCCGAAACGGTCCGGGGCGGCCTCCAACGATCGGGTCATGTTGACTATCAGGAGAATAATATGTCGCCCTCTTTGACGAAAATAGGGGCCCTGACCGCGGTTCTGGCAGGCTCGATGGGCCTGACGGGCTGCGCCACCAAAGGGTTTGTGCGCGAACAGGTCGCCACCGTGAACCAGCGCGTCGATGCGCTCGATGCGAAATTGCAGACGACAGACGGCACCGCGCAGCAGGCGCTGGCGGAAGCCCGGTCCGCATCGGGTCAGTCGCAGCAGAACAGCCAGCGGCTCGACCAGTTGAACGGCCGCGTCGATGGCGTCGAACAGCGGATGCAGGAAGCCCAGCGCAAGCGCGCGCGCAACTGATAGGCTTCACAGATCGGGGGCGGCCTTGCCGCCCTGATCGCGATCGGGTCGGCGCTTCCCTTGGCGCCGGCCCTTTTTGCCGAACCCCTCTTCGAGGTTATCCCATGAAGTTTGCGATATTGCTGACGGTTGCGGCGCAGGGGCTGGTGGTGGCCGGGGCGGTCGAGGCGGCGGGAACCGGCAAGGTCGCTGCCCAAGCGCCTGCGACTGACGCGCCGGTGATCCTGTCGGATGGCGCCACGCGCGTCGCTGAGTGGGTCGCCACGGCGCAGGATAATCATGCGCTGCCCTATATCATCATCGATAAGCCGGGCGCTGCCGCCTATCTGTTCGACGCGAAGGGCAAGATGCTGGCCCATGCGCCGGTCCTGATCGGCATCGCGCCGGGGGACGATGCGACGCCGGGCATCGGAACCAAGAACCTGTCGGAGATCGGACCCGCGGAAAAGACGACGCCGGCAGGGCGTTTCCTGGCGAAATTCGGCGTGGCGGCGGGCAAGCAGCGGGTGTTGTGGGTGGATTATGCGACGTCGGTGGCGCTGCACACCATTCCGCCGGGCAATCCGAAGGACAAGCGCAAGGAACGGATGCTGTCCCCAGCGATCGACGATAACCGCATCACCTTCGGCTGCATCAACGTACCCAAAATCTTCTATAACCAGAGCGTCAGCCCGCGTTTTCGCAAGAAGGGCGGCTATGTCTATATCCTGCCCGACAGCAAGCCGCTGGAAGACGTGTTCCCGCGGCTCAGGGTGCAGCCCTTCCTCAATGCGGCGGCGGGCAGCGCCGATGCGGTTGCCGGGCAGTAAGAGGCCTAGAGCGGTTTGCGATCCGACTGCATCGGATCAACCGCTCCAGATTATTGGTTTTACGCGATTTCCGAGTCATCATATGAGTCCATCTGATTAGAAATCGCTCTAGCCTTTTTCGCCCGGATAGAGCAGCCGCAGCGAGGCGGGCGCCTTGCACTGGCGGATCGCGGCATCGACATGGCGGGCGCGTTCGGCCTTGAGCGCGGTGGTGGACAGGGGATGCAGCCGTTCGCGCGCGACTTCGTCGGCCGTGAAGGGCGCGGCGCCCGGTGGCGCGCTGGGGCCGCCCAAGCCGAAGACGACGAAATTCATCATGTCGGCGAGTTGCTGATTATCCTTGATCCGGCTGTGCGCGACATTGGGCAGGCGGATGAGATAGGCGCGGGCGGCCGGCGTGCAGAGGAACCAGCCAACCCGGCCGCGCAATTCGGGTAGCCGGGCAGGTGCAACGCTGCCGGACACGCCATGGCAGCCGGCGCAATGTTCGACATAGTCAGCGCGCGCCATCTCTGGGTCCGTGATCGCGGCGGGGAGCAGGCCGATGGGGGGGAGCGCGGCGCGCAGGCCGGTGGTGGCGCCGAGCAGGAGCAGGGCGGCAAGGATCAGTGGCTTTAGTCGTCCGTCGCGCAAGGCCATTATGCCTAGCTTGCCGCGCCCACCAGAACCGCGGTGGAGCAATGATAATCCATGCTGCTGGTGCCAAAGCACCAGATCACGTCATTGTTGAGCTGCGGCACGTACAATTGCGTTTCGCGATCGGTATTGTCGCACCCGCACTGGCCGCAGGCCGGCTTGCCGCAACAGTCGCGATAGGCGATGAGGTACGCCTTGCCGTCGTCCGGGTTGATGCAGGTGCCGACCCAGGAGACGGGCGAAGGCTCCGCGCCCGGCGGGCAGCTATGGATGCCGCCGCCGCAGCAGGTGCAGAGCGCGCCGTCGATCGCGCAATAGCGCCAATAGTCGCATTTGCTATCGTCCTTCGTCTGCGCGGTGCGGGCGAAGAAGGTCTTGGTTTCGGGCGAGCGATCGGGCTTGGCGGCCTCCGCGCGGCTGACCGGCAGCAGCGGGAAGACGGGGGCGGCGACCAGCGCTGCGCCCAGGCGGGAGAGCATCGAGCGGCGCGAACTGGCCCCGGCGAATTTGCGCAGCAATTTTTCGCCCATGCTGTCGGCGTTGAATTTTTTCATGACCTTGCCCCCATTTCTGCCGTCAGGCCGCCTGCGCCTTGAGCCCGCCTATATAATCCTGCACCGTGGCGATGCCCATTTCATGCGCGACCACCAAGCTTTCGAGATGTTCGCGGCTGTTGACCAGCCCCTTGGACAGGATCGCTCCTTCCTCGTCCAGCAGCACCGCGAAGGGCAGCTTGGCGACCTGATAGGCCTGGCCCACTTCCGGTCCATTGAGGAAGGCATGGCCCTCCAGCCCATGCTGCGCGATCATCGCGCGCTGGGCTGCAACATCGTCGTCGCCCACGAAGGTCAGCGCCACGCGCTCGGCGCGGGCGAAGCTGGTCGCCATCGGGATCACCGCCTTGCAGAGCGGGCATTGCGCCGACACGAACAGCAGCAGCCGCAACTTCACGCCATGGGCATGGCCGCCGACGCTGACCGACTGGCCATCGAGCGTGGTGGCCGGGACCGCGCCGATCGCGCCGCCGACCGCCGGGCCGCCACTGGTGGCCAGCGCGCCGGCGGGGGCCACGCGGATGTGCAGCACGCCGACCTGTCGCGCCAGCGCCAGCAGCGCGACGACAAGGCCGATAATGACGATCCAGGACAGGATCTGGGAGACGATCAGCGAGGTCAGCATGGTTATCTCCGATGGGCGGGCGACGCTGCGAGCGCGGCCAGCGACTGGAAGAGCAGGCAGAGGAGCGCGCTGGCGATGCCGGCGGCAACCGCCGTGGCCAGATCAATCGCGCCGAAGGCGGGCGGTGTGGGCAGGCGCAGCGCCAGAAATGCGGCTAGCGCGCCGTTGCGGATGACCAGCGGCCAGCCGATCGTGTGGCGCAGCGCGCCGTGGCCGCAGCCGCAATCGATATGGCCGCGCCCGCGCGCGATGTTGATCGCCATCGCGGCGGCGAACAGCAGCAGCAGCGCTATGCCCAGCAGTTGCGGCAATGGACGCAGGCCGACCAGCAACGCCGCGCCGGTGGCGACCTCCACCACGGGCAGCAGCCGCGCGGCGAGAACGATCAGCCGTCGGGGCAGCAGGCGATAATTGGCGATTACGCCGGGCAGCAGCGTGCGGTGGCGCCACTGGTCGATGCCCGCGACCAGGAAAAACAGGCCGACGCCGATCGAGGCGGCGAGGCCTGACAGGGCCGGCAACTGCTCCCCCAACATCATGGTCAGGACGGCTCCAGCACGGTGATGATGCCGCCGCCAGCCTTTTCGATCTTGTGCTTTTCCTCGCCGGTGGCGACGTCCATCACATGCACCTCGCCCTTTTCGCCGTTCATGTAGAGCAGCGGCTTGTCGGTCTGGGACACCTCGATATTGTTCATCGGCTCTTTGAGCACGAAGCGCTTGACCACCTTCTGCGCGGCGACATCGACCTGCCACACTTCGTCGCCCGACGCCTTGTGCGACCAATACTCGCCCTTGTGCATCAGCACGAACAACATGTCGGTCGCGCGGTGCAGCGCCATCGGCTGGCGGCCGCCCGGATACCAGTTGACGTCGAGCGGCTTGGCGTCGCCGACGCGGATTCCGGCCGCCGCCTGGATCGAGAAGGGCGCGGACACGGTCGGCGTCGCGCTGATTTTCGCGGTGTAGATCTGGCCGGTATAGGTCAGGAAAGTGGTCTGCTTCTTGATCCGGTCATAGGCGAAATTGTCGAAGATCGGATCGTCGCTCGCGGCGAAGAAGGGGGCCGTGTGGGTGATGTCCGCCTTCGTCCCCTTGATCGCCACGGTGGCGATCGATCCGTCGGAACAGAGCGCCGAGAAGCCGACGCCCGGATTGGGCATCAGGCTGGCGCAGCCGGGCAGTTCGATCGCGGTGATCAGCTTGCGCTTGGCCAGGTCGACGATATTCACACCCGACGTCGGGCTGAAATCATAGACATAACCGGTCTTGCCATCGTCGCTGATGATGAAATTATTCTTGCGCGATCCGATCAGCAGGCGACCCGGCATCGCGATTTCCGTGACCAGGTTCAGCGTCTTGCTGTCATAGACGGTGACCATGTCCTGCCGCGTGCCACGGTCGTTTTTCGACCAGATGGTTTCGGCGACATAATAATATTTGCCGGCCGGATCGATCGCCATGTCGGCGAGTCGCCGGGTTTCGACCATGCCCTTCATCTTGCCGCTTTCGCCGTCGAAGATGCTGGTGCCCGGCATGTCCCATCCGCCGTCGACAAAGAACCATGTCGGCTTGGGCGGATCGATGGTCAACGTATCGGATTCTTCGGGTTCGACCGAAGCCTTTGTATCGGCCGGTGCGGCCTGCGCCAAGGCGGCGCTGGCGAGCAGCGATCCGCAGAGGGCGGCGGCGAATATCCTGAAACTCGTCTTCGACATGCTGGCTGATCCCCCTGATCCCTGCTGCGCCGGGGACAAGGTTTGACAGCTGTCCAGATTTGGTCAAGGGGTGGAAATGACGTGGCGACAAATAAATGTTGCGGCGCAGCGTTTTGTTATCAGGCCAGTTCGGGTTCGCGGGCCGGAGCGAGAGCGGCGATGTCCGCCGATGTCGCGTTGCGGGCCAGCGCCACCAGCGACTGGACGGCGAGCGCGGTGAAGGCGGGCATCTTGTCGGCCCAGGGCTTGCCATGGCCCAGGAAGGGCGTGGCGCCCTCCATCGTCGCGCTGATGAACAGGGCGACGGTGCGGACGTCGTCGGGCGACAGCGCCGGGTTGATCGCGGCGACATGGTCGCCGATCACGCCATGGACCCGATCGTAGAAAGCCTTGACCCGTTCGGCGACGAAGGGGTTGTGATTCGCCAGCGCCCATAATTCGGTGAACAAATGGGTGGTCCGCTTCGACCCGATATCGTCGAGGCACAGGATGATGACCAGCTTCAGCCGCTCTTCCGCGGTCAGGCCAGGCTTATGCACGACGGCGTCGAGCAACTTGCCATAGCTGTCGACCAGCTCGTCCAGAAGCACCTGGATCAGCATTTCCTTGCGGGGAAAATGATAGCTGACATTGCCCACCTTCATGTCGCAGCGCGCGGCGATGCGGCGGATGGTGAAGGCATCCGCCCCTTCGTCGATCAGCACGTCCATCGCCGCCTTGAGTATGGCGTCGACCGTTTCGGTGCCGCGAGCATAAATGCCGGGACGGGAAGGGGGGCGTAACTGCGTCATTTAACTTATTTCGGGATGTATCATCCCTTTCCTGTGCTGACCAGAGAAGATGGACCGGCCATGGAGGGTTTGGCCCGGTGCTTCGTCCTTTACTCTTCAAACAATTTAAATTCCGCCAGACGGGTCGCCTTGCCATTTGGCTGTGTAAAGAGAAGGCGGATCTTGCTGGTGCGCAGCCGCGGCCAGCGGGCGTCGGTGACGCCATTGGCGACCGGGCTGCCCCTGGGCGTTGCTATATCGCGCCAGTCGCCATCGACCCAGGCCTGGAGCCGGTAGCTTTGGGGAACCGCGAAACCCTTCCCGTCGGCGAAGAAAGCGAGTTCGGCGCGGACGAGGGCGACCGGATTGCCCAGGTCGATGGCATACCATTGAGCGGCCGGGGACGACGCCGACGACCAGCCGTTCGGCAGTTCTGGGAAGAACCATGTCCGCCCGTCGATCGCGTCGTGGATATTTTCGGCGTCGCTGTTGCTGGAGGCCGACCCGATCGGGAACTGGCCGCGCACCAGTTGCACCGCGCGGTTGATCGGGCGGGCGATGGCCGGGGTGGCGGCGCGCGCGACCGGGATTTCGACGCGGCCCAGCCTGTCGCGGCGGGCGACTTCCTTGCCATCCACTTCGATCGACAGGCCCTTGCCACGTTTGTAATGGCTGCCGTTGTCGTCCCATGTCACCGCGATCTTGTGGCCATGATAGGGCACGTCCTGCACCCGGAACCAGGCGAGGGCCTGACTGTCGGCCGCATCGGGCAGCAGCGGGTTCACCTCCAGCATATCGTCGGCGCGGGGGCGGATGCCGACCAGGCCAGTCAGGATCAGGTCATTGAAGCCGGAATGGAAATAATGGTGGCTGCGGTCGAGGCCGACGATCGGCTTGCCGGTTTCGGGGTGGTAATCCTCCTCGATGTCGAGGCGGCTTCCCTGATAGTGAAGCGCGGCATATTGGCGCAGCAGGCGCATATAGGCGCTGCGGGTGATGGGGCCAGTCGCCCTGGCATGGTCCAGCAGGTTGGCCATGCCGTGCAGTATCTGCGTGGTCTGATAGGGCCAGACCGGGCCGTTCCATTGGCATTCCGGGGCGGCGCCCAGGTAGCGATATTGCTGCATATAATATTCGTAGCTGGCCTCTACCGTGCGCATCCCCGCCTTGCCGGCGAGCGAGGCGGGGTCGAGCAGATGCGCCCAGGCGGCGGCATAGTGCGCGTCGTCGGGCACCAGGTCGAACATCCAGGGGAGGTAGCCGACCAGCTCGCGGTTGCGGATCGGTTGCCAGTAGTTGACATGCTCATTCTTGCGCGACTGGTGGCGGTCGATGAAATGGGTGAGTTTCTCGCTCCACAGGTCGGCCAGCACGCGTTTTTGCAGGGCGTCGGCGCGGGCGGCGTAGTCGGCGGCCATGGCCGTGTGGCCCGCCATCGTCGCCATTTTGGTCAGCGCGCGGGCATTCGCGAACATATAGCTGTTCACGGAAGGGCGGAAGGCGTCGCCGCCCCTGAACCCGTCCTTGCCGCCCGATGCGTCGATCGAGGAGACGGTATATTCGGTCGCATCGAGCAGCGGTTCGACGAAATAGAGTCCCTTGTCGAAGTCGTATTTGTCGTCCCAGAGGCGATAGATGTGGTTCATGACGGGCAGATGTTCGATCGCATCCGCGCGGTCGCCGTCTACGAGGAAGCGGCCCCAGACGCTGTCGGCCATATGATCGGTGAAGTGGCGATCATTGCCGCCGCTGCGATACATGAAATTGATATAATCGTCGGCGAAGCGCCGGTCGTTCAGCCAGCGGCCTTCGCCGATATGGAAGCCGCTGGCGTCGTTCAGGCTGGCATAGGGATGGCGTTGCCAATCGACATCGTCGGCAAATTCGGTGGTGATATAGCCGTCTGCGCCCAGATCGCGCTGATGCGCGCGAAAGACCTGCCAGCGATAATAATAGACCGCGTCGATCGCCGGGTCAGCCGATTCGAAGAAGGGGATGCGGTCCCGATACCAGGGCGCGTCATTGCCGAAGCGCTGGGCGGTGATGGCGGCCACGTCCATCGCGGGTTGCGGCGGCACTGCGCCGTTCCCGATGATCGCGGCCCCGGCCAGCAGCAGCATCTTCATGGCGCGCATCGCATCCTCCCTATCATCCACAAACAAATATGGCGGCCGTATCGGGACTGGAGAGAGTCCCGATACGGCCGCCAATCATGGGACGCGGCGAGGAGACGCCGCATCCCATGGGGCGCTTAGTCGAACTTGAAACGGACACCCAGAGCGAAGGTGCGGTCGATCAGCAGCGTGCTGGAGTTGAACTCGGTCGGGTTGCCGACATCGCCGAACTTGTAATAATCCTGCTGCTTCGCCTTGGTGATGTTTACGGCGTCGAAAGTGATGCCGATATCTTCGGTCAGGTTCAAGGTAAGCTGGAAGTCCAGGCTCTTTTCTGGGGCGCGCCACACGCCGATCGGGTTCGCAAAAGCGCGGGCTGCGTTGCCCTGAAGGAAACCCTTGCGCCATATATAGGACAGACGAGCACCGACCGGGCCTTTGTCGTAAGCAAGCGTGGCATTGTAGGACAGTTTCGACACGCCGAAGAAGGCGGACTTTGTCGTGCCCGTAATTTCGCCTTCATTGTTGACGACCGGAATGGTCTGTTCGGAATCCAGGATCGTCGCGCTGCCGGTAAAGCCCAGACCATCCAAGAAACGGGGCAGGTAGGACGGGAAGTAGGTCAGCCCCAGTTCCAGGCCCTTCAGCGTGCCGTTGGAAGCGTTGGCCGGACGGGTGATGTTGAAAAATTCGGTATAGGTTTCATTGCGCGGCAGATAGTTGTTCGGGACGAACTCCCGCACAGTCAGCGGTACGACCAAGCCGTTGATCTTACGCTGGAAGGCGGTGGCGTAGATGGCGCTGTTGCGTTCGAAATACCATTCGATCGCCAGGTCCATATTTTTCGAATGGGTGGCCCGCAGGTTGGCATTGCCCGCGGAGCCGGTGCCGAATCCGATGCGCGACAGATCGCCCGTCAGCGACAGGTTCGGGTTGAGGTCGCCAAAGGCCGGACGGCGCAGGACTTCGCCATAGTTGAAGCGGATGCGCAGATTGTCGGTGATATTGTAGCGCGCGGTAAACGACGGCAGGAATTTCTCCGAGCCGGTCGACACGGTGGTCTGCGCGAAATTGTTACCGCGGTCGAAATAGTCGTAGAGGGTGTCGATCGCCACGAAGCGCACGCCGCCCTGCAACTGGAGCGGCCGGCCGAAGATTTCCAGCTCGCCATCGGCCAGTATATAGGCGGCCAGATTGCTTTCGTTGATGCTGAACACGCGGCCGAAGGTCAACTGGTCCGACAGCAGCAGGCCGGGTGCGACAGCACGGTAGAGCTGACGCACGGCGTCCTTATTCATGCTGCGCGGGTCCGCCAGCACCCAACTGGTCGGGATATCGGCGCGGCCGTCGAAGAAGCCGGTATTGGTGAAGGGGCTGCCTTCGCCGAAGGCGTCTAGCGTACTGCCCAGGCCACCGGCGCCCTGATCGCGGACATAGCTGTCGGCATCGCGGTTGTCGTAGCGGAAGCCCGCCTTGATGCGGCGCAGGAAGCCTTCGTCCCACTTATATTCGCCGTCCAGCATCATGGTCAGCGCGCTTCCGGCCGTTTTAGTGCCGCTGTCGAACAGGTTGCCCACGGTCCACTTGCTGGCGTCGGTCAACACTTCCTGATTGCCGAAGCTGTAGGCGGGCAGGCCGCCGCCGGCGTTGAAATCGACATTCAGGTCGAGCGGGCCGCGATCGGTGCGGATGGCGAAGAAAGAGGTTTCGTTCTTGCTGTCCTGATAGGCGACGTCCGCCACGATCTTGCCGTTGCTGCCCACGTCCCACTTGGCGTTCAGAGCATAGACATAGCTGTCGGTGCGGTTGGTCGCCATGTCGCCACTGTTGAAGCCCGCGACCGAACCCATCTGGCGCGACTTGATGATGTTCGTGCCTTCATACAGTTCGAAGCTGTTGGCGACGTCCGCAGGCAGGTCGCCCCACCAGTCGGCGAAGCTGAAGTGCAGGCTGTTGAAGCTTTCTCCGCGGAAGCCGGTGTAGAAGACTTCGGCGGTGTAGACCGAGCTGTCATTGGGCGCCCACTGGAGCGCGGCGTTGATCGAGGGCCGCTCGCGCTTGCCATAGACGTCGGACGCGATGATCGCGTCACGAGACAGATAATAGGGCGTGTCGACGCCATTGATGTTCAATGTCGAACCCGGCGCGGTCGGTAGGCCCGCGTCGAGGCCGGGCGTCCAGTTTTCGTTCGTGGCGCCGGGGAAGATGCGCTGCAGCGGCGTAAGACCCGAACCGGCGGTCGGATTTTCCGTCGCGAACGGCACCATGGCGCCGGCCTGGAGATTCTGATTGCGGAACTGGGCCTTGGTATAGCTGGCGTTGACCAGGAAGCCGATGTCGCCGATGCCGGTTTCCCAGCGGTTGCTGACGAGCAGCGCCACGTTGGGATTCGCCTTGTCCGCCAGTTCCGAATAGATGCCGCGCGCCAGGCCCGAAATGGTGAAGCCTTCGAAATCGAGCGGACGACGGGTCTGGACGTCGATCTGACCAGCGAGACCGCTTTCCAGTTGGTCGGCCGAGCGGGTCTTGTAGACGTCGACCTGCTTCACGAGGTTCGCGGAAATATCCTGCAACGCGAAAGACGTGCCCGCGGCGGTGAAGATGTTGCGGCCGTTGAGCGTGGTCAGCGGATCAGTCAGGCCGCGGATAGAGATGGTGGCGGCTTCGCCACCCGCCCGATCGGTGACCTGAATGCCGGTGACGCGCTGGAGCGCTTCGACGACATTGTTGTCGGGCAGCTTGCCGACGTCTTCCGATACGATCGAATCGACGATCTGGGTCGAATTTTTGCGGACGTTCAATGCGCCGACGATCGAGGCGCGGACGCCAGTGACGACGATGTCGGCGGCTTCGTCATCGGCCGCCGGCGGCGCGACGGAAGCTGGGGCGGTCTGGGCGTGGGCGGCGCCCGCCAGCATCAGCGCGAACATGGACGCGGAACCCAGTGCAATCGGCTTGATAGCCATTTCAAAATCCTCCCCTGGCGCTGGCCATCGGCCATGCATGAATTACTCTGACTAATTATTGCTCCGACAAATGAATCGCAAGCGGAATTTTGCAGTTCATTGCAGGGAAATTTCAGGGATGTGATATTATTGCCGCACAGCAGGGTTGCGCGGTTTTCCGGTATGTTTCCGTAAGGGTATGAATTGAAAAAGGGCGCCTCGCTTGTCGCGGGGCGCCCTTGGGCCATTGAATAGTCAGACTTATGCTGTCAGTCGATATGCCACCAAGCGCTCGAATCCCGGCTGGCGACCAGCGTCAACCCGGCTTCGGACAGGCCTATGGCCTTGCCCGGCACCGCGA
Source organism: Sphingobium cupriresistens LL01 (assembly GCF_001046645.1). NCBI lineage: Bacteria > Pseudomonadati > Pseudomonadota > Alphaproteobacteria > Sphingomonadales > Sphingobiaceae > Sphingobium > Sphingobium cupriresistens. Next base: position 85,659 of record NZ_KQ130435.1, on the reverse strand, counting down.
TGGATACGAAGCGAGCGGCGTGGAGAGCCTTCTCGTCGAAGCGGACGAACTGGCTGCGCAGATTGAAATCAGCGCTCTTGCTGTCGGGTTGCAGGGTCAGCGATCCATCCTGGCCCGCGACCAGATAATGATCGGGCATCAATATGGGGGATAGCATGATGCTGCGGGCGCCGGCGCGGCCGGGCAGTTGGCGGAATTGGGTTTGCGCCAGCGACGGGTTGCCCGCGATCAGTTTCGTGCCGTCATGCGCCATCAGCCGCGTCGGGTCGGTGGACGAAATGAAGCGTTCGGGCAGGGGTCCATTGCCCACCGGCACGCCGAAATCGGGCGCGCCGTCAGCGGTGTAGTAAAGGCGCTGGACACGGGTGTGGCGGTCCGGGTTGAACAGCGGATCGCCCTGGATCGCTTCATAATCGCGGCCATGATAGACCAGGATGTCGCGGCCCTGTTCATCCACGGTGAAGCTGTTGTGGCCGGGGCCATAGACGCTGGTGGCCGTGTTGGTGACGAATACTGGCTGGGGCGACTTGGCCCAGCTTTTGGCATCCAGCAGGTCCGCATTTTCGTCGGCCGTCAGCATCCCCAGGCAATAGCGCGCATCGGTGGCGCTGGCCGAATAGGTCATGAACAGGCGGCCGTTGCGGTGCAGGATGGCCGGGGCCTCGGCCACCTTGTAGCCGCGAATTTCCCAGTCGAGTGTCGGCACGGTCAGGCGGGTGACCTGACTGCCCAGCTTCAGCGGGGATTCCAGCTTGGCGATATAAAGGTTGCTGTTCGTTTCGATTCCCGGCTCGCGCTGCGCCCAGGCGAAATAGCGCACGCCCTTGTGGACGAAGCTGGTCGAATCGAGGTTGAAGCTGTCCCAGGGCGTTTCCAGTTCGCCCAGCAGGCTCCACTTGCCGGTCATCGGATCGGCGCCGTCGCAGATGACGGCATAGGTGCGGATGCGGAACACATCGTCGCCACCACCGCTGGGGCCGGCGGCGAAATACATGATCCACCGGCCGTCGATCTGGTGCAGTTCGGGCGCCCAGATGAAGCCGGAACGCGGTCCGTTCGCCTCGTGCCGCCACAGCACGGCTTCGGTCGCGGTGGTCAGGCCAGCGATCGTCTTTGACCGGCGTAGCACCAGCCGGTCATATTCGGGCACGGAGCCGGTCAGATAATAATAGCCGTCGTCGTGCCGGAACACCTGGGCGTCGGCGCGCTGCTTGACGAGCGGGTTGATCGGGCCGGGCGCGGTCGCCGGGGGCGATGCGGCGCGGGCGACGCCGGACGCGGCGGAGAGGGCGGCGGCGGTGCCGATGAAACCGCGGCGGGATAGGGCTAGGGACATCAGTGTCTCTCCGAAGGTGTTAGTCGGACTAATGGATTAATAGTGGACTTGCGGCCAGCCATCGGCACCCCAGGTGACGGGGGCGATGCGCAGGGTGGGGGCACCGTTCGCCTGTTTGTCATAGGCGTGGTAGACGACATAGTCTTCGCCGTCCTTGTCGTGGAGCCAGCCCGCATGGCCGGGACCGCGGAATCGCTGCTGTTCCTGCAGATCGGCACGCAGGAAGATGGTGCCGCCGCCTTCCATCAGGGGGCTGCCATCCTTGCCCAGATAGGGGCCGGTGATCGCCTTCGATCGCCCCATGACGGTATAATAAGTGCTGTTCACGCCCTTGCAGCAATAGTCGTAGCTGACCATCAGCCAATAATAGCCGCCATGGTCGATGATGAACGGCGCTTCGACCGGAGCAGGGCCGCCTGCGGGGGCGGGGCGGCGGGCGATACTGACCGGCTTGGCCTTCGCATCCTTGGGCTTGCCGGTCTTCGGGTCCAGTGCGAACAGCTTGATGCCGGTCCAGAAACTGCCCAGCGACAGCCAGTGGCGGCCTTCCCGGTCGATGATGAAATTGGGGTCGATGGCGTTATAGTCGTCGTCCTTGGTGGACAGGACGACCAGCCCTTCGTCGCGCCAGCCGTAATTTTTCGCCTTCGGGTCCAGCGTCGGGCTGGTGGCGAGGCCGATGGCGGAGCGGTTCGATCCGAAGGTCGAGACGGAGTAATAGAGCCGATAGCGGCCGTTGACATAGGAAATGTCGGGCGCCCACATGCCGTCGCTGCCGGGGATCGCTTCCTTCGCCCAGGCAGGCAGCGCGGTGAAGATCGGATCGCCCGCGGTCCAGTGGATCAGGTCCGGCGAGGTGCGCGTCTCGATCAGCCGTTTGCCATGGCCGGTGCTGAACACATGATAGATATCGCCTTCGCGGGCGATGACCGGATCATGGGTGGGCACGAGGTCGCCGGTCAGGCGGCTGCCCAGCGTGGGCGCGGCGGGCTGCGCCGCCGCTTGCGCGCAGATGGGACCGGTCAGGAGGGCGAGGCCCAGCAATGTCACAAGCGTCTGCCGCTTCATGCGGGCCTCTCCATTCATCATCGCATCCAGGGGATTGGAGCGGGCGATGATTCCACCCGCCGCCCGCTCCAAACAGGTTATTGCAGTTCCAGCACCACCACCGATTTGGCCGGCAGCGTCACGGTCAGCGTGCCGCCGCTGACTTGCGCGCCGGTGAAGGCGACGGGCTTGACGGTTTCGGGCGCATCGAACGTGTTGTGGGCGTTCATTGCGCCGGCGGTCAGGATACGGCCGGTGACGCTGGCGGCATTCAGGCCGCCGAGCTTGACCGTGACCGTATTGGCCTGATTGGGATCGAGGTTGGACAGGCCGACATGGAGCTTGCCATCCTTGCCACGCACCGCAGAGCCGCTGACGGCCGGCATCACGAACTGGTCCTTATTATACCAGGGCGTGTCGATGCTGATCGGCAGCACCGTCGCGTCCTGCCACGGCTTGTACATTTCGAAGACATGATAGGTGGGGGTCAGCACCATCTTCTTGCCGTCGGTCAGGATCATCGCCTGGAGGACGTTCACCATCTGCGCGATCGCGCTCATCTTCACCCGATCGGCATGACGCGCGAAGATGTCGAGATGGATCGACGCCACCAGCGCGTCGCGCATCGTGTTCTGCTGGCGCAGGAAACCGGGATGGGTGCCAGGATCCTGGGCATACCAGGTGCCCCATTCGTCCACCGCCAGGAAGATGCGCTTGGCCGGGTCATACTTGTCCATGATGGCGGTGTGCTTGGTGATCAGTTCATCCATGTGCACGGCCTTGGACAGGGTGTCGGCCCAGAGCGTCTCGTCGAAATTAACCGGATCGGCCTTGGGTGGCCAGCCGCCCTGGGGCAGGGTGTAATAATGGAGCGAAACGCCATCGAGCTGCGCGCCGGCTTCCCGCATCATCACTTCGGTCCAGTTGTAATCGTCGACATTGGCGCCCGCCGCGATCTTCAATATCTTGGTGCCGCTCGGCGCCTTGATGAAGGTGGCGTAGCGACGCGTGACGTCGGCGGCATATTCGGCGCGCATGTTGCCGCCGCAGCCCCACAGTTCGTTGCCCACGCCGAAATAGGGCACGGCCCAGGGTTCCTTATGGCCGTTCCTGGCGCGTTCGTCGGCCAGCGTGCCGGCGGGCGAGGTCATATATTCGACCCATTCGGCCATTTCCTGCGGCGTGCCGTTGCCGACATTGCCCGCGACATAGGCTTCCGCGCCGATCTGACGGATCAGTTCGAAAAATTCATGGGTGCCCACGGTGTTGGGTTCGGTCACGCCGCCCCAATGGGTGTTGATCTTGACCGGGCGCTTGGCTTTGCCGCCAATGCCTTCACGCCAATGATATTCGTCGGCGAAGCAGCCGCCGGGCCAGCGCACGACGGGAACCGATAGATTCTTAAGCGCCGCAATCACGTCGTTGCGGAAACCGTTGGTGTTGGGGATCGACTTGTCGTTGCCGACCCACAGGCCACCATAGATGCCGTTGCCCAGATGTTCGGCGAACTGGGTGAAGATGCGCCTGTCATAGACCGGGCCGGGCTTGGCGGCGTCGATCGTAGCGGTCGTGGGCTTGCCGCCGGTGTCGGCGCTGGCGGGCTGCCAAACCAAGGCGCTGGCGCAGAACAGCAGCGCGCTGGCGGTGCGGCGCAGGGTTTTTGTCATGTCCGTCCTCTCCTGTTGATATCAGTCGTGAAATGCTTGCGTGGTCTGGCGGGTGCCGCGCAGGAAGGCGTCGGCGACCAGCCGCAGCGGGCTGGTGTCGACATCCGACCGGCCGCCCCGGATCAGCGTGGCGAAACGGGCGTAGAGGCCGGCATATTCGACATCCTCGCCATGTTCGGTGCCGCTGGGCAGGGTCAGTACCGCACCGCCATGGGCGAGTTTGAGCGCACCCGCGTCGGTGTCTACGACGATGTCCCAGCTTTGCGGGCCGGTCTGACGCCAGTCGAGATCCATATGGATCGCCGCGCCCGCGGTATCGCGAAAGCTGAGGTCCGCGGCGATCGGCGCGGCGCGATTTTCCGGCAGCACCAGCGTCGCGTCCTTCAGGAAGAAGGGACGCGGCAAGATATGGGTGACGATCGACAGCGCGTTGATGCCGGGATCGAAGACGCCGAGGCCGCCGGGCTGCCAGATCCAGGCCTGGCCCGGATGCCAGACGCGGACATCCTCGCGCCAGACGATCGATACCTTCTCGATCTTGCGCTCGGCTAGCCAGGCGCGCGCCGGGGCGACCCCGGCGGCGAAGCGGCTGTGCCAGGCGGCGAACAGGCTGACCCCGACCTTGTCGGCCTGGACCTTGAGCGCCTCCACCTCTGCCAGAGTCGCGCCGGGCGGCTTTTCCAGGAAGAGGTGGACGCCCTTCGTCAGCGCCTGCGTCGCCAGATCGTAGCGGACCTGGGGCGGTGTACAGAGCGCGATCGCGTCCACCGCCGGCCCCTGCGCCAGCAGATCGTCCAGGCTGGCATGATGCGGCACGCCATCGAGGCCCGCGTCGTGCGGGCTGACGGTGGCGGCCAGGCTGAAGGCGCTGTTGCCCCGGATCGCGGGCACATGCTGATCGCGCGCGATCTTGCCTATGCCCACGATCGCGATACGGATCGGGTCCATGTCGACGGGTTCAGAGCTGCTGGACGGCGACCTGAACGGGCGCGGCGCGCTTCAGCGGGTTGCGCACCGGCAGGGTGAAGGGGGCAGCGAGGATTTCGAACACATCGCCTTCCTGCGGTACGATGCCGTCGCTGAAGGACAGGGTCGCCGTGCCGAAGAAATGGACATGCACGTCGCCCGCGCGGCGGAACAGGTCATATTTGAAATGATGATGTTCCAGATTGGCGAAACTGTGCGACATATTGCCTTCGCCCGACAGGAACGGCTTTTCCCAGATCACTTCGCCATCGCGCAGGATGCGGCTCGACCCTTCGATATGGTCCGGCGGGGTGCCGACCAGCAGTTCCGGGCCGAGCGCGGCCTGGCGCAGCTTGGAGTGGGCGAGCCACAGATAGTTATGACGCTCGGTCACATGGTCGCTGAACTCGTTGGCGAGCGCGAGGCCGAGGCGATAGGGGGTGCCGTCTTCGCCGATGATGTAGACGCCGGCGATTTCCGGCTCCTCGCCGCCATCCTGGGCGAAGGCGGGCATGACCAGCGGATCGGTGGGACCAACGAGCTGCGACCCGTCGCCCTTGTAGAACCATTCGGGCTGCTGGCCCGCGACGCCGGGGGCGGGCTTGCCGCCTTCCAGGCCTTCCAGGAACATGCGCATCGAATCGGTCTGCTTTTCGGCGGCGGCGGCTTCGCGGTGCATCTTGTCGCGGCCTTCGGCGGAACCGAGATGGGTAAGGCCGGTGCCGGTCAGTTGCACATGCGCACCATCGTCATGATCGATGGGGGCGAGCAGGCGGTTCGCTTCGAATTCGGCGGCGATATCGACGGCGGCACCCCGGCCGGCAGCCTCGACCGCGGCGGCGAGGCTGATCTTCTGCGCGATCGCATGGAGCGCCAGCGCGCGGATCGTGGCAAAGCCCGGCACGACATAAGCAGCGTCGCCCTGCGCGGCGATGACCGTCCGCTCGCCACTGTCCGAACGATGCTGCAACAGGCGCAATGTCATGAAAACTCTCCTCCCGCGCGCCTGGAAACGGCGCTCAATCCAAATCACAAGCCTCTTGCCGCGCGCCTGAACATCGTCCGGTCGAACGAGGCGGCGGCGGTGAATCTGCTAATTACTCCGACATATTACAGGATGATGGTAATGGCAATGCTTGTATTATAGGGACGGATGTGCCTGATTGGGGAAAGGCGAGAGGAGCGGAAATGGTGAAGGAAAATCCGTCTTTGCACAGTGATGAGACGGAAAACGGCGGCGGAGCTAAGGCGGTTCGGGGTCCGGGACGGCGGTTGCACGGCGCGATCGCGCACAAGCTGGGCATGGCGATCTTGTCCGGCCAATATCAGCCGGGCGACGTGCTGTCGGGCGAAGTTGCTTTCGCCGAAGAATTGGAAGTGTCGCGCAGCGCCTATCGCGAAGCGATCCAGGTGCTGACAGCCAAGGGGCTGGTCGAAAGCAGGCCCAAGGCGGGCACCCGTGTCCTGCCGCGCAACCGCTGGAACCTGCTCGACCCCGAAGTGCTGGCCTGGGCCTTTGCCGGCGAGCCGGACATCCAGTTCGTGCGCGACCTGTTCGAACTGCGCGCCATCGTCGAGCCGGCCGCCGCGCGGCTGGCGGCGCAGCGCCGTGACAAGGAGGATCTGCGGATCATGAAGGACGCGCTTGCCGCGATGCGCCGCCACACGCTGGCGACCGAGGCGGGGCGGGCGGCTGACCGCGATTTCCACAATGCGATCCTGCACGCGACGCGCAACGACGCGCTGCTGGTGCTGACCGCCAGCATCGGCGCGGCGGTGAACTGGACGACGCAATATAAACAGCGCGCCCGCGCTTTGCCGCGCAACCCGATTCCCGACCATGTCCGCGTCTATGACGCGATCGCCGCGGGCGATCCCGCGGCCGCGGCGGAGGCGATGGGCGTGCTGGTCGATCTGGCGCTGGAGGATACGGCGAGCGCGATGGAGCGATGAAAAAAAGAGGTTTGCCAAAATAAAAAGGCCGGAGCGGATATGCCGCTCCGGCCCTTTTTGCCATCCGAAGTGCGACCCTCGGCCCGTTATGCTTCGACCTGCTGGTCCGGCAGCGCATTGGTCGTCTTCGACCCCCAGAGCGCATAGAAGAGGATGTAGAGTTCGCAGATCGCGGTCAGCAGGAAGCTGGTCTGCAGGCCGTAATGGTCCGCCAGCCAGCCCTGCACCACGACCAGCGCGCCGCCGGCGATCGCCATGATGAGCAGGCCCGAACCTTCTTCGGTCAGCGGGCCAAGCCCTTTAATGCCGAGCGTGAAGATGGTCGGGAACATGATCGAATGGAACAGGCCGACCAGGATCAGCGACCACATGGCGACCGGGCCGGTGGTGAAGACCGTGACCAGCATCACGATGAACGCGCCGATCGAGAAGGCGGCGAGGACATGGCCCGCGTCGAACTTCTGCATGATCGCAGACCCCGCGAACCGGCCGATCATCATGCCGCCCCACAGGAAGGTGAGGTAGCGGCCCGCCTGCTCATGGGTCAGGTTGGCGATGTCGGGCTGGCTGACGAAGTTGACGAACAGGTTGGCGACGCCGATTTCGGCGATCAGGTAGATGAAGATCGCCGGGATGCCGAACACCAGGTTGCGGTGGTTCCAGAGCGAATGTTTCTTGCGCTCTTCCTTGTTGTGGCGCTGCGTCGCATTGCCCATGGCGGGCAAGGGAAAGCGGGCGATGACGATGGCCAGCACCGCCAGCACGACCGCCACGATCACATAGGGCAGGATCACCGACTGGGCGTCGGCCAGCCGTTCCGCCTGGGTCAGGACGACGTCGCCCTGCGCCGTGCCGCCCTTGGACCGGCCCAGAATCAGATAGGCGCCGAACAGCGGCGCCAGCATCGTGCCGGCCGAGTTCATCGCCTGCACCAGATTGAGCCGCGACGAGGCGGTTTCGGGCTTGCCGACGATCGCGACATAGGGGTTGGCCGCGACCTGCAGCAGGGTGATGCCGCTGGCGATGACGAACAGCATGACCAGGGTTACGCCATAGGAGGGGATCGACGCTGCGACCGTCATGCCCAGCGCGCCGGCCGCCATGATGAGCAGGCCGATGACCAGCGACTTCTGGTAACCGACCCGTTCGATCAGCTTGGCTGAGGGAATCGACGCCACGAAATAGGCGATGAACCAGACCGATTCGATCAGGGTCGTCTGGGTGTAGCTCAGCTCGAACACGCTGCGCAGATGCGGCAGCAGCGTGTTGTTGATGACGGTGATGAAGCCCCACATGAAGAAGAGGCTGGCCAGCAACGCCAGCGCGGGGCCGTAGCGCGTGCCGGGATTGTGCGTCGCGGTTACGCCCGCGCCTGATGAGATCGGTCCTGCCATTCATCCTTCTCCACTGCAGTTCCAGCAGCGGGCCGCCCGATCAAGGGTTGCGCCCGCTTATTTTGTCGGAGTATATCTCCCTCAACCGCCCGTCAATGGGCGCAGCTACTGGGAGGAAGTCCATGCGAAAGGTCGTCGATTTGAAAACAGCGTTGTCACCCGCTGTCGGTCTGTATGCGCTGGCGCTCACGCTCGCAAGCGGCACGGCGCTCGCCGCCGACGCCAGCCGCGCGCCGGCTGGCACCGCCAATGGCGCGGCGGTCGAGGCGATCACGCTGAAGAATGGCGCGGGTGTCTCCGCGACGATCCTGACCTACGGCGCGACGCTTCAGTCGCTGTCCGGTCCCGGCAAGGATGGTCAGATCGCCGACGTGCTGCTCGGCTATGACGACCTTAAGGGCTATGTCGATTTCCCCAATTATTTCGGCGTGACCGTCGGCCGCTATGCGAACCGTATCGCGGGCGGCAAATTCAGCCTCGACGGCAAGGCCTATCAGTTGCCGCTCAACGACAAGGTCAACACGCTGCACGGCGGCGGCAAGGGCTTCGACAAGCAGGTGTGGAAGGTCGTGTCGCTCAAGAGCGGCCCCAAGGCCAGCCTGGTGCTGGGCCTGACCAGCCCGGACGGCGATTCGGGCTATCCCGGCAAACTGGACGTGACCGTCACCTATACGCTGGATGAAAGCGGCAACCTCGGCATCGCCTTCGACGCGAAGACCGACAAGCCCACCATCGTCAACATGACCAACCACGCCATCTTCAATCTTCAGGGCGAAGGGTCGCCCGACGGCGCGATGGGCCATATGCTGACGATCCCGGCGAAGGCCTATACGCCGGTCGACGCCAACCTGATCCCCACCGGCGCATTGAAGCCGGTCGAAGGCGGTGTGTTCGATTTCCGTGCGCCCCGCCGCGTCGCCGACGGCCTGCGCGACGGTCGCGATGCGCAGATCATCGCCGGTCGCGGCTACGACCATAATTTCGCGCTGGACAAGGGGCTGACGAAGAAGCCCGAACTGGCCGCGCGGCTGGAAGACCCGGTGTCGGGTCGCGTGCTGGACGTGCTGACGACCGAACCGGGCGTGCAATTCTATGCCGGCAATTTCCTGGATGGCACCCTCATCGGCAAGGGCAGCCATGTCTATCGCATGGGTGACGGCATCGCGCTGGAGCCGCAGAAATTCCCCGATGCGCCTAACCAGCCCGGTTTCGTGTCGGCGCGCGTCGATCCCGGCAAGCCCTATCATCATGAGATGGTCTATCGCCTGTCGGTGGTGCGCTGATGCCGGAGTGGCGGCTGATCGACCGCGCCGTCGCGGACAGTTTGGGGGAGGGGACGCTCTGGTCGGCGCGCGATAACGCCGTCTACTGGGTCGATATCCTCGCGCCAGCGCTCAACCGCTTGTCGCTGGAGAGCGGCGCGGTCGATCGGTTCGCCATGCCCGAACCGCTGGGCTGGGTGGCGGAGCGGGAGGCTGGCGGCTTCATCGGCGGCTTCCAAAGCGGCTTTGCCGAAATCAGCCTCGATCCGCTGGCCGTCACGCCGTTCGGCGACCCGGAACCGCATTTCCCCGGCAACCGGATGAATGACGGCAAAGCGGATGCGCAGGGCCATATCTGGTGCGGCACGATGGAGATGGCGGAGGCGCATGACCGTGGCGCGCTCTACCGGCTCGCGCCGGATCGTAGCTGGACTGTGGTGGACAGCGACTATCGCGTGCCCAATGGCCCCGCTTTCTCGCCCTGCGGGACATGGCTCTATCATAGCGATACGGCCAAGCAGCAGATGTACCGCTTTCGCCGGACCGAGCATGGCGCGACCGGGCGGGAACCTTTCATCCGGTTCGGCGATGCGGATGGCTATCCCGACGGCATGACCGTGGATGCGGACGGCCATATCTGGGTCGCCCATTGGGGCGGTAGCCGAATCAGCCGTTTCACGCCCGAAGGCAGGCTGGACCGCGCCATCGCCCTGCCGGCGCGGCAGGTGACCAACATCACTTTCGCCGGGCCAAATCTCGACCGCATGTTCGTCAGCTCGGCGACCGTGGGGCTGGACGATCCGACCGAATATGATGGCGGGTTCTTCGAGGTGGAGAGCGGTGCGCGCGGCCTGCCGACCAACCTGTACGCAGGTTGATTATGGCCCATTGGCGCTGAGTGGGGCGTGCCCGTCAGATGATGGCCGCGCCTTTTCCGTTTTTACCGATCAAAGTCGGTTGCGTCGCGCGCGCTTATCCTCTAGAGCGCCAGGACAGCGTTGTCATGGCCTCTCCAACGTCGGGCGACGCTGCGATCCCGGACGGCCTCTTGATGAACTGCACGCATCATTGGCCGTCCGGGGCGATTTCCCCCTCTGCTTCCCATCGTTCGCATATCGGTCAATGGCCATGCCATCGGGACGCGACGCCGATCGGCTTCCATAGGTCCGGACCCAGCAGCGATAGCGCCACGCCCAAGCTGGCGCTAAGGAAACAAGCGGCAGCCAGCAGCAACTGCGTCGGCGTGATCGCACTGGACTGACGGACGAGCGCGCGCAGTTCCGCGCCCTGCGGCGCGAGGCTGGCGATCAGCGCGAGGCCCAGCAACCGCAGGCCGATCTGCGCGGCGGGGCGGGGATGCCAATTGACCATGAGCCATGCGCCTCCGTCATCGGGAAGGCGCTTTATCTATCGGTCGACGTAGAGGGTTTCGAGAGCGGGAAAAGCCGGGCGGCGTAGAAATAGCGTAGAAATGGACGGCTATTTCCGCCGCCAACGCCGGAACAGCGACACGCCCAGTACGCCGCCGCCCACCACCGCCGCGATCGCGCCGCCCGCCGACGCCAGCGCCCAGGCGCCGGCCGCCAGCAGGCCCGTCAGGAAATCGACGATGATGAGCGTGAGATGGATCATGTCAGGGACAAGAGGGAGCTATTGCCCCAATTCCTTGGCTTCCTGATATTTGAGTTCAAGAAAACGGTTCTGCGTCGCCAACTTGTCGAGATCGCCGCTGGCCAATGTCTCGCTCATCCGGCCGATTTCGGCGTCGATCACGGATAGCCCGTCGACCAGTTGCTTTTCCGGCACGCGACCGTTCCGCTCTTCACGCCGCAGCGGCTGGGGGATAGATTGATAGCCAGTGACCAGTTCGGGCAGATGATCGGCCAGCAGGCGGCGAATCTCCTGCGCGGCCGGTTCCTGATCGTTCAACCGCTCCAGTTGCGGCGCCAATATCTCCAGCTTCACGCCGATGCTGTCGACCAGGGTGATGGCGGGGGAGGGCAGGGCCTTGCGCTGGTTTTCCAGCCAGATTTCGGTCTTGAGCGGCAGGGCGGTCAGTTCGGTCGCGGCCAGCGCCTCCGTCTTCACCCGGCTTTTCGTCGGCATAAGCGCGATCAGCAGCAGCGCAGCAATCATCACGCCCAGCGCGATCATGACGCCGGTGGTGCCCAGCGGCAGCATGAACCCGGCCACCGCGCTGGCCAGCAGGATCGCCAGCACCGCCCAGAAGGCATATTTGACCTTGCGCATCAGCCCGGCATTGCGCCGCTGCCGCGCGCGCCTGGACAGGCTCTGCCCGCGATCGCTATGGCGGCGGAGCACGGCCTCGGCATCGGCCAGTACGCGGTCGGATCGGCTCACAAGCTTCTCTCCGGGAAGAGGGGGAGCATGTCTTTCACCCCTCGATCGCGCTCAGCAACGGATTGTCGGCGCGCACTTCCTTGGCGGCCTGCGCCTGTCCTTCGGCGCGGGCGATATAGCCCTTGGACTTTTCCACTTCGCCCGACAGGGTGTTCACCGTCGTCTTCATATTTTCCAGCGCCTTCAGCTTGAAAGCGTCGATATTGTCCATCGTGTCGTAGATATTCTGGAAGGCGCGCTGGAGCGTCTCGATCGGGATCGTGCTGCTGGCGGCCTGTTCGTGGATCTGCGCGGTCTGGCTTTTCAGCAATTCGCCGGTGCGATCGATCATGTTGGCGGTCGTGGTGTTGAGCGCGCTGATCTGTTCCAGCACCAGCCTTTGCCCGGCCAGCGCCTGCGCCACCGTCACCGCCGTGCGCAGCGCCGCGACGGTCGTGGTGCTGGCGCGATCGACGCCCTTGACCAGTTCGACATTATTCTTCTTGACCAGATCCAGCGCCAGATAGCCCTGCACCGTCACCGCCATCTGCGTCAGCAGATCCTGCGTGCGCTGGCGGATATAGAAGAGCGCACTTTCGCGGATCGCCTTGGCCTTGGTCGGGTCGGTCGAATCCAGTTCCAGCGCCTTGGCTTCCAGCCGCGCATCCATCGTCTTGCTGATATGGATCATCTGCTCCAACCGGCCCATGGTCTGCCACATATTCTGGCGTTCCACGTCGATCGCGGCATTGTCCTTGATGAGGACATCCTTACCGCTGGCCAGCGACCCCAGGATCGAATTGATATGGCCCTGCGCGCTCTTGTAGCCGTCGAAATAGTCGCGCATCTTGTTGCCGAACGGAATGATCCCGAACAGCTTCTTGGGCGCCAGCAGATTGCCGCGCTTGCCCGGATCGAGATCCTCTACCGTGCGGCGCAGTTCGGCCAGGTCCGCGCCGACCTTCGTATCGCTGTCCATGGCGCGCACGGGGCGATCGAGGAAGCGGTTGGAATGGCCCGCGGCCTCGGCGATTTCCTTGCGGCCCATATTGGTCAACTGGTCGACCCGCGCGCCGAATTCGGGCGAATTGGCGTCCTGCGCAACGAGGTCCGCAACGAAGGCGTCGACCTTCTCGTCCAGCTTCGACTTTTTCTCATCCTCGATAGGTACGAGGCCGGACGCCTTTTCGGGCGCGACCACCGGCACCGGATCGGGCGGGGTCAGGTTGAGCGCGTCAGCGGTAACGGTCGTGGTGGGCGCGGTCGTGGCCATATCGTCTCCCAACGGCATTGCGAACCAGCTGTCATATGTGACTATAACAGTGGCGGTTCAATGGCGAATATGGCCCGGTCCCGCGCCCGATGCAATCAGCGCGCGCCTTGCGCGTAATAGCGCTCCATGTCGAGCCGCATCTGGTGCAGCGCCTCCGGGTTCAGATAGACCATATGGCCAGCCGGATAATATTTGAACTGGAGGTTCTGGCGCAGCGCCGGCTCCAGCATCATGTGCTTCAAATCGCGCTCGGTCGAGAAGAAGGGCGTCGCCATATCGTACCAGCCGTTCAGGGACAGCACGCGCAGATGCGGGTTGGTGCGCATCGCGGCGGAAAGGTCGGCGGTCACGTCCGCGACATTCTGCTTGCCGCCTTCGGGGGGCGTATGGCTCCAGTCCCATTTGAAGTCGCCGCCTTCGCGCGCGCTCAGGCGATAGTTGAGGTCGGTCTTATAGCCGATCTGGCGCGTCACCTGATCCAGGAAACTGCCGACATAAAGGCCGGTAATGCCGGTGCTGGACGGATCAAATTCCGGTTCCTCGCCCGCCGCGTCGGCGTCGATCCCCTTGTAGCGGCTGTCGAAGCGGCCGATCGTCTCATGCCCGTCGCGCAGCAATTCCTTGCGGAAGCGGCTGAGGCTGACGCGCAGATTGGCGCGCTTGAGATAATCGACCGACAGGCCGGTGAAGCGGCTGAGTTGCTGGGCGATCGCGTCGGTTTCCTGAGGGGTGATGTCGGACCCTTTGAGCAGCGCGGTAGCATAGGGGCCGTTGGCGAAGACGCGCGATTCCTCGACGAACGCCTCCAGGCTTTCGGGACGGCCGCCCGGCACGCGGTTATGATACCAGGCGGTCGCGGCATAGCTGGGGATATAGCCGATATGGATCGTGTCGAAGCCCGACTGGCGCACGCCATAATTCATGATCGACGACAGCAGCACGACGCCGTTCAGCGCCAGGCCACGATCCTCCAGTTGATAGGCGAGCGCCCCGGACCGGGTCGTGCCATAGCTTTCGCCGAAAATATATTTGGGCGACGCCCAGCGGCCATTCTTGGTCGTGTAGCGGATGATCGCCTTGGCGAAGGCGTCCACATCGCCATCGACGCTGTAGAAGTCGGACGGCTTGGCGTCGCCCAGGATGCGCGAATAGCCCGAACCGATCGTGTCCAAAAACACCATGTCGGTGCTGCCGATCAGACTGTCATTGTTCGGGCCGACGTCGAACGGCGCGGGTTTCACCGCTTCGGGATTGCCGGTGCGCACATGTTCGGGTGCGAAGCTGCCCATGCGCAGCCACAGCGAGGAGGAGCCGGGGCCGCCATTATAGAGGAAGGTGACGGGGCGGTTCTTACCCGTCGCCGTATAGGCGGTGTAGAACATGCTCGCGACCGGCTTGCCCTTGTCATCGCGGATGGTGAGCGTGCCGGCGGTCTGGGTATAGGGGATGGCCTTCCCATCGACGCGCGCCGTACCCTTGCTGCTCTGCGTCACTTCTTCGACCGGGGCGCTGGCCCAGTTGGCTGCGACATCTTCGGCGACCTTGTCGGCATGTTGCTTCGCGGCGTCGGGCGCATCCTTCTGCGCGAAGGCGGGAGAGGCGAGAGCAATGAGCGAAGCGAAAGCGACGGTGGCGGCAGACCGCATGAGGGGTAAGCTCCTTGGCGACAGGCTATATTATTGGCGACGCGCGGCACCATAGGAATGTCGGCGCGAGGGGCAAGGGGATATTGCACTGATGTAAAGCAGGGCAAGCGGCGTTCACCGCCGCTTCGGTCGCGTGCTATCCTTGTCTACCGACCGATGTTCCGGCCGCCCTTGCCGCATCGCGTCATTTCCTGTAGGGGCGCGCCCGAAGCCTCTGCGTGACCTTGTGTCGGCGTGGACGAACCCATATCCCGAAGGCAAGACATGTCCCTGCGTAATATCGCGATCATCGCGCACGTCGATCACGGCAAAACCACCCTCGTCGATCAGCTTTTCCGCCAGTCCGGCACCTTTCGCGACAATCAGCGCGTCGAAGAGCGCGCGATGGACAGCAACGACCTTGAAAAAGAGCGCGGCATCACCATCCTGGCGAAGCCCACCTCGGTCGAGTGGGAGGGCACCCGCATCAACATCGTCGATACGCCCGGCCACGCCGACTTCGGCGGTGAAGTCGAGCGTATCCTCTCGATGGTCGACGGCGTCGTCCTGCTGGTCGATTCGTCGGAAGGCGCGATGCCGCAGACGAAGTTCGTGACCGGCAAGGCGCTGGCGCTGGGCCTCAAGCCCATCGTAGTCGTCAATAAAGTCGACCGTCCCGACGAGCGTATCCAGGAAGTGCTGGACGAAGTGTTCGACCTGTTCGTGTCGCTCGACGCGACCGACGAGCAACTCGACTTCCCCGTCCTCTACGCATCGGGCCGCAACGGCTATGCGAATGAAGATCCCACGCTGCGCGCGGGCACGCTCAAGCCGCTGTTCCAGAAGATCGTCGATCACGTTCCCGCGCCCGCCGTGGAAGTCGAAGGCGTGCCCTTCACCTTCCTGGTGACGTTGCTTGACCGTGACAATTTCCTGGGTCGCATCCTGACCGGCCGCGTGACCAGCGGTTCGGTGAAGGTGAACCAGGCGATCCATGCGCTCGACATGGACGGCAAGGTGATCGAAACCGGCCGTGCATCCAAGATCATGGCCTTTCATGGCCTGGACCGCGTGCCTGTCGAAGAAGCCAAGGCGGGCGACATCATCTCGCTCGCGGGCCTGGCCGTCGCGACCGTCGCCAACACGATCGCCGACACGTCGGTGACCGAACCGATCCAGGCCCAGCCGATCGATCCGCCGACGCTGTCGATGCGCTTTGCCGTGAACGATTCGCCCATGGCCGGCCGCGAAGGCACGAAGGTGACGAGCCGCATGATCCGCGATCGTCTGGCCCGCGAAGCTGAATCGAACGTCGCCGTGAAGGTGACCGAAAGCGCCGACAAGGACAGTTTCGAAGTCGCCGGCCGCGGTGAACTCCAGTTGGGCGTGCTGATCGAAACCATGCGCCGCGAAGGCTTTGAACTCTCCATCAGCCGCCCGCGCGTGCTGTTCGGCGAGGACGAGAATGGCGGCAAGACCGAGCCGTATGAAACCGTCATGATCGACGTGGACGATGAATTTTCCGGCACGGTCGTCGAGAAGATGAACATCCGCAAGGCGGAGATGACCGACATGCGTCCTTCGGGCGGCGGCAAGACCCGCATCACCTTCTCCGCGCCCTCGCGCGGCCTGATCGGCTATCATGGCGAATTCCTGTCCGACACGCGCGGCACCGGCATCATGAACCGCCTGTTCGAGAAGTACGGCCCGCACAAGGGCAATATCGAAGGCCGCAAGAATGGCGTCCTCATCTCCAACGGCGCGGGCGAAGCCAATGCCTATGCGCTGGGTCCGCTCGAAGAACGCGGCATCCTGATGGTCGGCGTGGGCGAAGCGCTCTATGAAGGCATGATCATCGGCCAGAACGCCAAGCCGGACGATCTGGAAGTCAACCCGATGAAGAGCAAGGCGCTCACCAACTTCCGCGCATCGGGCAAGGACGACGCCGTCCGCCTGACCCCGCCCTGGAAGCTGACGCTGGAGCAGGCGATCGCCTATATCGACGATGATGAACTGGTCGAAGTGACGCCCAAGACCATCCGTCTGCGCAAGCGCTACCTCGATCCGAACGAGCGCAAGCGCATGAGCCGTTCGAAGGCGGCGTAAGTCATCCAGTTCCTTCCCGGCACGGGGAGGTGGCGGGCCGAAGGCCCGGCGGAGGGGGCGGGCGGCAACGCACCGCCCCCCAATCAATTTACAGGAGTCTGCATATGGCCGACCTCTATCTCAAGGCGCTGACATCAGAGCGCCGGGCTCTCTGGGCCGAATGTCGCCTGAAAGGACTGGCCAAGGACACGGCACAGCGCCAGCGCATCGTCGAAATCGACGCGCTGCTCGCGGCGCATAAGGCCAAGCAGGGCGGCGCGAAACCGGGCGCCTGAGTCGGCGACGGACCGTCACCGTCCATCCGCATTGCGTCTTCGCGTCCTATCGTGTCACTTTGGGGTCGGTGCAAACCGAATCGCAACCTTAAATGGTGAATGATGATGTGGGTGGCTGAGCCTTCCCGTCCGGTCGTTCGTTGAACCGGCAGGCGGCTCACGCAGGAGGAATGATGAAGTGGCGGAAACCCTTCCGGCCTTGAGCGAGGGGGAAAAGCAGTGTCTGCGTCTGGTGGCGCAGGGCTTCAATTCCAAGGAAATCGCGCGCCAACTGCATGTGTCGGAGCATACGGTTGATCAGCGCGTGCGCACCAGCCTGCGCAAGTTCGGCGTGCCTTCGCGCAAGGAAGCCGCTCGCCTGTTTATTTCGGTTGAGCAACTATCGCCCCAAAGTGACACATATCAGCCCCTGATATATCAATCGGAGCGGCTTGCCTCCGATCCCGAACCTGGGTCATCCCTTGCTCAGCCGGACAGGCTGGATGAGCAGACGAAGCACAAAACGCTTCTGCGCCGCATCCTCGCCTTCGGCCCGCCGCTAGGGGGATCGACCAATGAACTGAGTATCGATGGCCGCATATTGGCGATGATCCGGGCCGCTGTGCTGACCGGAGTCGGTGTCGTCGCTTTGCTGCTGCTCATTCGCGGGGCCTTTACGGTCCTGGGCTGATCTGTCCCAAATCGCCATGCTGAAAGACGTACCGCTCTGTGAAAAGGGTGTCGTGCGAAGGAGATGACTTGTGCTCAACCTCGATTCCATCAAGACCCAGGCCGTCGCCGATCAGACCCGCCAGGCTTTTGCCGCGCTGGATAATGCGCTGGTCGATGCCGCGCAGTTGACCACCGCCTTCCTCACCGCGTCGCAGGGATCGGGGCTGACCGCCAGCGAGAGCCAGCGCATCCTCAAGCAGATCCACGACAGCGCGACCAAGATCATCGAAGGCCGCAGCGACATGGTCCGCGCCACCGCGCTGCTGACCCGCTGCATCGAACGCAGCCAGCACGAAGTGACGGCCTTTGGCTGCCCCATCGGCCTGGAGCTCGAACAGCGCGAAACCGCGCGTCACCTGACCCTGGTCGCCTGATCGGGGCGAAAGCCGTCGGCATCCGCATGACCATTGCCCTCCCTCTCAATCGGAAATGCAGATGCTGGCGGCTTTCTTCTGGCTCTTGATGCTGATGACCTGCGCCTTCGCCGTCTGTTTCGGCGGGCGCGAAGGGCGACTGCTGGTCGTGATTTCGGTCACGGCCGCGCTGCTCAGCATCCCTGCGCAACTCGCCGGGTCATGGCACGCCACTCAATATTGGCTTCTGATCGTGGATGTGGCGACCTTTGCGGCGCTGCTATGGCTGATGCTGGGCAGCAACCGCTATTGGCCGATCTGGGTCGCTGCCTGCCAATTGATGACGGTGCTGACCCATGTTGTCACCCTGTTGCGCCCCGATTTCCCGGACATGATCTATGCGGGCCTCAGCACGGTCTGGGTGATCCCGCTGATGCTGTTCGCCATCATCGGCATCGAACTCGACCGGAAGGCGTCGCATGACCGTGCATATCCCGCCTGACCGCCACATGCCCAGCCAGGAAGCGGTCGACCTGGTGGTCGCGCTGCAACGATGCCTGACCAATTTTCACGCGCGGCAGGAAGAGCCCGCGATACTGGACGGCGAGGGGAGCGACCAACGCCCCGCGCTGGCTCGCTATGTCGAAGCGCGGCGGATGCGGTCGATGCTGTTTGGGCATGACCTGTTCGCCGATCCGGCCTGGGACATATTGCTGCTGCTTTATCAGGCGGAACTGGAAGGCGGCGGGCTGACGCTGGAGCAGATGAGCGAAACGCTGCGCCTGTCGCTCAGCGTCGTCGTCGGTCAGGTCGGTGTGATGGAACGGCGCGGCCTGCTGGCTGAACATCGCAGTTCGCCCAGCAGCCGGCGTCGCCGCGCGATCCGCCTGTCGCCATTGGCGGTGGACGCCATGGCGTCCTGGGTCTCGCTCGCCTTCGAAAGCGGCGACTGATCGGCGATCTCTCCGGGGTTTCAGCGGTCCAGCGGCAGAGTGATGCTGGCCCGCAAACCGCTGGGGTTGCTGGCCCCGGCGCGGTTGGCGAAGGCCAGGGTGCCGCCATGGCCGTCCGCGATCCGCCGGGCGATGGACAGGCCCAGGCCTACGCCGCCCGTTTCCCGGTTGCGGGACGCCTCGCCGCGATAAAAGGGCTCGCACAGCCGCTCGATCGCCGCGTCCGGCACGCCCGGCCCGTCATCCTCGACCGCCACCGTGACGCGCCCGTTCGTCACGGTCATCGCGATCCGCGCCGATCCGCCATAGCGCACCGCATTTTCGACCAGATTGGCGATGCAGCGCCGCAGCGCCACCGCGTCGCCGCGCACCACCGCGCGGCTGCTGTGCGTCACCGCCACATCCTGCCCCATATCGGCCAGATCGTCGGCCAGCGTCTCGACTATGGCCGACAGGTCGACCCGCACCTGCGCCGCGCCCTCGCCCTGACCACGCATGAAATCCAGCAGGTCGGTAACCATCGCGCGCATTTCCTGCACATCCGCCTGCGCTTTGGCGCGCGGCCCGTCGGGCAGCGCCTCCAGCCGGAAGGACAGGCGGGTCATGGGCGTGCGCAGATCGTGCGCGATCGCGACCAGCATCGCCGTGCGCTCGTTCAGATAATCGGCGATCCGCGCGCGCATATGATTATAGGCCGCGCCCACCGCGCGCACCTCCGGCGGGCCGGTCAGCGGCAGGGGGTCGGCGCGTTCGGGCCGTTCGGTCGCCGCGCCGTCGGCCAGTCGCCGGATCGGTTGGGTAATGCGCCGCGCCACCCAATAGGCCGGCAGCAGAAGCAGGATGAAAATGCCCGCCATCAGCGACAGGGTGATGGCGTACCAGCGCCCATTGGCCCCCTGCCGCGCCTGAACCACCTGCCAGCCGTCGGCCGTGCGCCGCGCCAACAGGAAGGCGCGGTGCAGCATCGTCCCGTCCGGGCCGAAGCTTGGCCCGGAACCGGGCACGGGCCAAGCCTTCCGATCGGGATCGGCCATCCGCATCGGCGGTAATTCACGCACCAGGCGGACGTCAGCCGGGCGCGCGCCCAGCAGCGTAGCGACTTGCGCCGCAGCGCGCCGGTCCTCCATCTGTCCCGGTTCGGCCAGTGGGGCGGGATCGGACCGATAGCGCGCCACCGTCCAACTGCCCGCCGGGGCGGCGGCGCCCTGCAACAAGGCGGCGGCCTCGCCCAGCATCATCGGGCGGCTGTGCGGCGGCGGCCCGCGAAAGGCGACCAGCATCATCGCCCCCAGCGCCAGCAGCAGGGTCGCGGCGACCAGCGCGACGATGCGGGTCAGGATCGACGGGTTCAGGCGGCCCAGGCGCGGGTTCACGCCGGACGGACCTCGGCGGTGAACATATAGCCTTCGTTGCGGATGGTGCGGACCAGTTCGTCCGCACCCTCGGTCCGCGCGCTACGCTCCAGCTTGCGCCGCAGCCGGCTGACCTGCACGTCGATCGCCCGGTCATAGCTCTCGCTGTCATTGCCCGCCGAATAATCGAGCAACTGGTCGCGGCTCAGCACCCGGCGGGGATGGTCGATGAAGGCGCGCAGTAGCCGGAACTCGCCATCGGTCAGGGTGACGACGACATTGTCGGGATCGGTCAGCAGCCGCCCGGTCATATCCACATGCCAGCCGGCGAAGCGCAGCTTCCGGCCGCTCGGTTCGGCCGTCTCCGCCACCTGTCGCCGATGGCGGCGCAGCACGGTCCGGACGCGGGCGAGCAACTCGCGTGGGTTGCACGGCTTGGGGAGATAATCCTCCGCCCCCATTTCCAACCCGACGATCCGGTCGATGTCGCTGCCGATCGCCGACAACATGATGACCGGCAGGCCGCCGCGCGCGGACAGCCGCCGCAGGATCGACAGCCCGTCCTCGCCCGGCATCATCACGTCGAGCACCGCGATATCGAAATCCTGCGCCGCCAGCACATGATCCATGGCGGCACCGTCGGCCACCGCGGTCACGGCAAAGCCATGCTGCTTCAGAAAATCCGACAGCAGCGTGCGGATGTCCGCATCGTCGTCTACCACCAATATGCGCGAACCATCCATGGGCGCCAGCATATCGGCGGAATGCGCCTCCTGCAAAGTCATCTGCACGCTGATCCGATCAAATCGCCAGGCCGACCGTCACCGCGCCGGTATAGCCGTTGGTGATGTCGCCGGTCATCGTCGGCGTCATCGCCGTCACCTGCGCCGACGTATTGTCGCCGAACACATTGTCGCTGCTGGTCGATATGCTGGCGAAATTGCTCGTGCTGCTGGTATAGCCGCTGGTGGCGTAGACCGTGGTGCAGGCGTCGGCCGGCATGGCGAATTGCGACGTCAGCACGCGATTGGCGTAGCTGGTGGCGCGCGCCAGGCTCGGATAGACCTCGAAATGGATATGCGGGTAGCGGCCGGAATAGCAGCCGGGGAAGATGCTGGTGAAGGTTACCTGCCCGTTGGCGTCGGTCACGCCCACGCCGCGCAGATAATTTTCGCCCGGCACGGTGTAGAGCGAATAGAGCCCGTCGCGGGTGCAGTGCCAGATATAGACGGCATAGCCTTCCAGCGCGGCGCAGCTGCTGTTGACGTTCACGACCGTGATGGTCAGTGTCATGGTGATACCCGCCGCGGTGCCGCTCGACGATCCGAAGCTCGACCGGATGTCGGTGCGCACGATGCCCGTGTCGTCCAGCACATTGACCACGCTGCCGTTGCTGCTGTTGGACCCGTCGGCCGGATAGGGACCGTTGGTTTCGGTCGGATCGGCGATGCAGGTGCCGGTGGGTGTCGGGGTGGGTGTCGGCGTCGGGGTTGGTGTGGGCGTAGGCGTGGGGGTGGGCGTCGAGGTCGATCCGCTCGACGATCCCGATCCGCCGCCACAGGCGCCGATCAGCGCCGCGCCGCTCGCGGAAAACAGCAGCCGCAAGGTGCGCCGCCGCCCGATGCTCTCTCGCGCCAGCGCGCGCATCTGTTCCAGGTCGTGCATCAACCCATGGTCGTGCGCGTCGTCATGTCCAGCCATCTACCCTATCCCTCTTGTCTTGTTGCTCAAAGACCCTCGGAATCGTCCCTAATGGCGGCATGTCTCCGGCCGATTGCCCAATGTAGCGGCTTTGTAGCCATCAAACGCTCTGGCCACCCCGCGACATGGCCCATATAGTCGCGCAGGTTTGTCCTTCCCACGCGAAAGCGCTTCATGCATCTTCTCATCGGCCTAGCCGGCATTCTCCTGATCCTCGCCATCGCTTTCGCTCTTTCGTCGGATCGTCGCGCCATCCGTCCGCGCGTCGTCGGCGCAGCGTTCCTGCTGCAGGCGGGGATCGCCATTCTGGTCCTCTATGTCCCGGCGGGGCGCGCCATCATTGGCGGCATGTCCAGGGGCGTGGCCAATTTGCTCAGCTATGCGCAGGCGGGGACGGACTTCATCTTCGGCCCGCTGGCCAAGCCTGAAATCGGCGGGGCCAGCTTCGCCATCGCCGCGCTGCCGGTCATCATCTTCTTCGCCAGCCTGGTGTCGATCCTCTATTATCTGGGGATCATGCAGTTCATCGTCCGCTGGGTCGGCGGCGCGATCGAATGGGTGACGGGCGTGTCGAAGGTGGAAAGCCTGTGCGCGGCCGCCAACATCTTCGTCGGGCAGAGCGAAAGCCCGCTCGTCATCCGTCCCTATCTGGCCGGCCTCACCCCGCCGCAACTGTTCGCGGTGATGACCAGCGGCATGGCGGGCGTGGCGGGCACCATATTGGCCGCCTATGCCTCGATGGGGATCAAGATCGACTATCTGCTCGCGGCCAGCTTCATGGCGGCTCCCGGCGGCCTGTTGATGGCCAAGATCATGATGCCCGACCCGCGCGCGCCGGTGCAGGGCGAATTGCCGCTGGGCGACCATCCCGACCTGCTGCTGCCCGAAACCCGGATCAGCGGCGCCGGCCCCGCCGCCTTGCTGCCAGAAGGCACGCCGGGCGAACCCATGCCGCAGGCCAGCCATGATGAGGAAAAGCCCGCCAACCTGATTATGGCCGCGGCGCAGGGTGCGCAGACAGGTGTCAAACTCGCCGTCGCGGTCGGCGCCATGGTGCTGGCCTTTGTCGCGCTGGTGGCGCTGGCCAACGGCATATTGGGCGGCATCGGGGCGTGGTTCGGCTATCCGACCCTCAGCTTCCAGATGCTGCTGGGCTATGTGTTCCAGCCGGTCATGTATCTGCTCAACATCCCCTGGGCCGAAGCGCAGGTGGCGGGCGGCCTGTTCGGGACCAAAGTCGTGCTCAACGAATTTGTCGCCTATATCAATCTGGGCCAGGTGCAGGGCGCGCTGTCGCCCGCGACCATCGCCATCATCACCTTCGCGCTGTGCGGTTTCGCCAATTTCAGTTCGATCGCGATCCAGATGGCGGTGACCGGCAACCTCGCCCCCAACCAGCGGCCGATGATCGCGAAGCTGGGGTTGAAGGCGCTGGTCGCCGGCAGCCTCGCCAATCTGATGAGCGCGGCGCTGGCGGGCCTGATGCTTAGCCTGTAATGTCGATCAGGTCGGCTCCGTAACGGAAACGCTACCATCGTCCCTGCAAATCGGTTATGGTTAACCCATGGGGGCAAAAGATTTTTTCATGGTCGCTCTGGCGGCCCTAGGCTGGTCGGGCGTCGGGTCCGCGCAGGGGCCTGCAACGCAGGCCAGGATGCTGGCGCCCAAGCCCGGCGTGTTGGAAACCTACAAGGACTGGACCATCGGCTGCGACAATCGCAACCGATGCGAAACCGTGTCCCTGCTAGCCGAGGGTGCGGATTGGCCGGACAGTCCGGTGATGGTCGGGGTGGTCCGCGACGCCGGGCCTGATGCCGCCACCGAAGTCTGGGTCAGCCGCGACACCAATAGCGGCGGCGAGATCAGCTTTCATGTCGATGGGCGCCGGATCGCCAGCGCCATGAGTCGCGACGGCGACGCTACCATAAGAGGGCCGCAGGCCGCCGCGCTGGCCATCGCCATGGCGCGCGGCAACGTGCTGGAACTGCGCATGGGCAATCGCGCGATCGGCAAGCCGTCGCTGGCCGGGTCCGGCGCGGCCCTGCGCTATATGGATGCGCGGCAGGGGAGGGCCGGGACCAGCACCGCACTGGTCGTCACCGGCCCGCTCGGCCCGCTCGCCGTGCGCGCTGCGCCTGCCGCACCGATCATCAAGCGCGCACCCTTGCCCGGTGCGACCGCACCCGCCGCGCTGTGGCGGGAGGAACTGACCGCGCTCGGCAAATTCACCCGCTGCACCGACGAGATGAAGGGCGCGGAGCCGCCGCAACTCTATCGCCTGTCGCGCACCGAAACGCTGATCCTCGTCCCCTGCGGCAGCGGCGCCTATAATTTCACCTCGGTCCCGGTCATCGCCACCGGCATCGCCGGCCGGCGCGCTTTCCGCCTCGCCAGCTTCGACTATAAACCAGGCTGGAGCGAGGAGGAGGCCCGGCCAATGCTGGTCAATGTCGGCTGGACCGCCGACAAGCTGCGGCTCGACAGCTTCGCCAAGGGGCGCGGCATCGGCGATTGCGGCGGCAGCGAAGCCTATGTCTGGGACGGCGCCCGCTTCCGCCTGATCGAAGCCACCAGCATGGGCGAATGCCGCGGCGCCTGGCACTGGATCAGGACATGGTCGGCGCAGGTGACGGAATAGTTTCACGGCAAAGCGCAGCTTGCGGCGGCCATCCCACGCAACCGCCGCGCCGCGCTTTGCAATGGAATTGGAACGATAGGCGGCCATATTGGCGCCATGATCCAAGCGTTACTCCAATCCACCGCCGCGACTGCCGCATCCACCCTGCCGAACCCGGTCCGCGCGGTGATCTTCGATATGGACGGCACCCTGCTCGATACCGAGGCGGCGCATCGGCGCGCCTTTGCCGAAACGGGCGAAGCGATCGGCTGGCCGATGGCGGATGACCTGTTGCTGTCGATGGTCGGCATCCACCGCGACGAAAATCAGCGGATGTTGGCGGCGCATCTGGGGCCGGACTTTCCGCTCGCTCGCTTCTACGCCGACAGCGACGCGCTGTTCGAGGCCGCTGTTGACGCCGGCATCCTGCTGCGCCCCGGCGCGCGCCTGCTGCTCGATCATCCGGCGCAGGCGGGCGTCCCGATGGCGCTCGCCACGTCGACCGCCGCACCCTATGCGCAGCAACGGCTGGAGAAGAGCGGCCTGCTCCATTATTTTGACGTGGTGGTGACGCGCAGCGATGTCGACCAGCCTAAGCCGCACGCGGAACCCTATCTGCTGGCGGCGCGTCTGCTGCGGATCGATCCGGCGGACTGCGTTGCGGTCGAGGACAGCCATGTTGGCGTCCGCTCCGCCATGGCGGCGGGCATCGCGACGGTGATGGTGCCCGACCTGCTGCCCCCGACCGAGGAACTGGTCCTCGCCTGCGCGCAGATATTGCCCAGCCTCACCGACCTGCGCGACCTGTTGCTGGCGACGCAATAGGATGATGGGGCGACAAGCCCCTCTAGCCCGTCAATTCTTGCGTTGGGGCACCGTGAATGTGCCCGACACGCGCCCGCTGGGGCTGGTCGCGGCGCCGGGCACGCCGCCCGACGATCGACCGTCGACAGTCGATCGGCCGCTGTTGAGGTCCATGACCAGACGCCCGCCGCTCAGGCGGTTCGACCCCTGCGTCAGCGTGACATTGCCCAACATGGTGATGAGTTTGCTGTTGAGGTCGTAAATGGCCACGTTGCCGCGCGCAGTCTGATCCGCCTTGGTCACCACGACGTTGCCCGATGCGTCGATCCGGTCGATGTCCACGCCATTGGATCCGCCGCTCGGCTGCTTGCTATAGGCGACCGTCATGCGCGCGGCGTTCAGCGTCATGCCGGCCTGCGTCACCACGACATTACCCGATACCACGACGCGATCGGCGCGGTCCTGCACCTCGATCCGATCGGCGTTGAAATTGACGGGCGCATTGCTGTCATGATTTCTGAACACCTGCGCGAAGGAAGGGGCGCTCGCGCCGGCGAACATCATCGCGGCGGCGCCCACCAAGCCGGTCGAGAGCAGGATCAGGGTGCGTGTCATCAGTTTCGCCCTTTGAGGCCATTTTGTTCGATACGCAAGCTTGCCCGGCCATTCAATGTCACCGTGCGCGCGCCCATGTCCGCTTCCAGATGGTCGCCACTGAAGGTGCCGATCGGGATGCGCCCGTCCACGCGGCCCGCGCTGCGCATCCGCCGGGTCTTGAGGTCGATGCCGACGTCGCGGGTGGTCAGGCGATATCCGCCTGCAGCCTCGAACTGCACCGGCCCTTCGATGCCGACCCGCTCGGTATCCATGTCATATCGCCCCTTCTGCGCGGTCAGGACGGCGGGGCCGTCCGACAGCAGGATGCGCGCCGACATGCTGTTGAGGTCCACGATCGGTTCGCGCGAGCTTTTTTGCACCGCAGAGCCAGCGCGCAGCGAGAAGGGCTGGCCCTTGCTGTCCTCGCCGCGATAGAGCGCCTCGGTCAGCCGCATCCGGTCCTTAGCCACCTCGACCTTGTTCTTGTCGAGCACGAAGCTGACCTTGTCGCCGCCGGTGAAGGGCGCGGTCGCCAGCAGCGCGGCCAGCACGCCGACCGCGACCGGCAGCCAGTTTTTGAGCAGCGCGACCAGCCGGTCGTGACTACCGCCCGGCTGCGCCCATAGGCGGCGGACATCGCGTTGCTGATCGGCCTGGACGGACATGGTTGGACCTTTCAGCCTGCGTCACATATGTGAGAAGATGTCGATTTCCGGCCATCCGGCCAGGTCGAGTTCGGCGCGATGGGGCAGGAAGTCGAAACAGGCCTGGGCCAGTTCCATCCGTCCTTCGCGGATCAGGCGCTTGTCCAGTTCGGCTTTCAGCGCATGGAGGTAGCGCACGTCCGAGGCGGCATAATCCTTCTGCGCGTCGGACAGGACGGGGCCGCCCCAGTCGCTCGACTGCTGCTGCTTGCTGATGTCCTGGCCCAGCAGTTCGCGGACCAGTTCCTTCAGGCCATGGCGGTCGGTATAGGTGCGGATCAGGCGCGAAGCGATCTTGGTGCAATAGACGGGCGCGGCGACCACGCCCATATAATATTTGATCGCTGCCAGATCGAACCGGCCGAAATGATAGAGTTTCAGCCGCTCAGGATCGGCCAGCACGGCGCGCAGGTTGGGCGCGGCGTAATTGCTGCCGGGCTTGAAGCGGACGAGATGCTCGTCGCCCTTGCCATCGCTGATCTGGACCACGCACAGGCGGTCGCGCGGGGTGATCAGCCCCATGGTTTCGGTGTCGATGGCGATCGGGCCGGGGGCGAGCACGCCAGCGGGCAGATCTTCTTCATGGAAATGGACGGTCATGCTCTTCCCTTATGGCGAAACAGAGCCGACCGCAATCAAGGCTTTGCCGGGCCGGATCTTCGCGACAAAAGGCCGTATTCGCTCGGCGAATGGTGGTCGTTGGAGGTCATTTTGGCCAATTGGAACGGAACAGGACCGCAACAGTGAAAATCATTCGCGCTGGTCTGAAAAGTTGATATAGTGATTCCCAAACCCGCGTCTGCGGTGGATTCTGCATGTCATTCGCCCGACATGTGTTTGTCCGATTGGTCTTGGGGCGAAGCGAAAGTGACTAACAGGGCATGAGTTTTGATAGAGGTCGCCGCGGCGGGCGCGGCAAGGACAAGCGCGACGGTTTCGGCGACGACAATTTCTACGATCAGGGCGGCCGCGGCGGCGGTGGCTTCGGCGGCGGTTTCGGCGGTGGTGATCGCTTCGGCGGCGGTGGCGGCGGCTTCGGTGGCGATCGTGGAGGTTTCGGCGGCGGTGATCGCGGCGGCGGCTTTGGCGGTGGTCGCAGTGGCGGCGGCTTCGGCGGCGGCGGTGGTTTCGGCGGCGGCGGCGGCGGTGGTCGCGGCATGCCCGCCCAGGTCGTCGGCGAAGGCAAGGGCGTTGTAAAATTCTTCAACGGACAAAAGGGCTTCGGCTTCATCGTTCGTGACGATGGCGGCGAAGACGTGTTCGTGCACATCAGCGCCGTCGAGCAGGCCGGCCTGACCGGTCTGGCCGAAGGACAGCCGCTCGGCTTCACCCTGGTCGATCGTGGCGGCAAGGTGTCGGCGACCGATCTGGTGATCGACGGCGAACCGCTCCCCGTCACCGATCGCGGTCCGCCGCGTGAAGCGCGTGAACCCCGCGCCGGTGGTTTCGGTGGCGCGCCGGACCGTGGCGGCCCGCAGCGTCAGTTGACCGGCGAGCGCTCCAGCGGCACCGTGAAGTTCTTCAACGCGATGAAGGGCTTCGGCTTCATTCAGCGTGATGACGGCCAGCCCGACGCCTTCGTGCACATCAGCGCCGTCGAACGCGCCGGCATGGCTGCCCTGAATGAGGGCGACCGGCTCGACTTCGAACTGGAAGTCGATCGTCGCGGCAAATACGCCGCGGTGAATCTCCAGTCTAAGGCCGACTAAGGCGCTGACGGATCATCCCTGTTACAGGGGAGAGGATAGGGAAGGGGTCGCCTGCAAGGGCGGCCCCTTTTTTTAGGGCGCTAGGTGCACGTTGCGTGGTCGATGCAATCCGAGCAGATAGCGCATCGCGCAGAAAAATAAGGCCCGCGCCTTCGCCTAAAAGGATATGAAAAAATAGAGCGCGCGACTTCCATTATATTTAACGAAACATTCTCTCGCAGATGTTGCGCTTGTTCCGTGAATTTAAGAGGTCTCTCTTCTTTTGCACGCCCATTGCAGAAAAGGCCGGCCCTCAACGGACCGGCCTTCTTTTAATCGAACAACTCTTCCAAAAAGCTTTTCTTTCGCTTTTTCGGGTAGCCCCGATCATCATCCCGATAATCGCGATCGGGACGATAGCTGGCCTGCCCAAAGGGCGCGGACGGCGGCGACGGGGCGCTTGCCTGCCCCGACCGCTCGATGATCTTGTCCAACTCGCCCCGGTCCAGCCAGACGCCCCGGCATTGCGAGCAATAATCGATCTCCACCCCCTGCCGATCCGTCATCGCCAATCCGACATGACAGACCGGGCAGAGCATGGCCGATACGGCAGCCTGATCCCGCATCCGCTTATTCCCGCTCGCCGGTCAGGCTGAGCAGCATCTGGAACAGGTTGACGAAGTTCAGGTACAGCGACAGCGCGCCCATGACCTGCATCTTCTGCGCCACTTCATGCCCGGCATAGACGAAATAGTCCGACTTGATGCGCTGCACGTCCCAGGCGGTCAGGCCGGTGAAGACCACCACGCCGATGATCGAGATGACCATCTGCATCGCCGAAGACCCCAGGAAGATGTTGATCAGGCTGGCGACGATGATGCCGATCAGGCCCATCATGAGGAAGCTGCCCATCTTCGTCAGGTCGCGCTGGGTTGTATAGCCCCACAGGGACATGGCGAGGAACATGACCGCGGCCGAGAAGAAGGCCTGGGCGATGCTGCCGCCGGTGAAGACCAGGAACACGCTGCCCAGCGACACGCCCATCACCGCCGCGAACGCCCAGAAAGTCATGCGCGCGGTCGCGGTCGTCATCCTGTCGATGCGAAAGCTGAAGAAGAACACGAAGGCCAGCGGCGCGAAAATCGCCACCCATTTGAGCGGCGTGCCGTAAATGGCGGCGGCCAGCGTCGGCATATTGCCGACCAGCGCCGCGACCAGGCCGGTGATGACCAGGCCAAGACCCATATTGCGGAAGACGCCCAGCATGTGTGCGCGCAGGCCGGCGTCGGTCTGCGCCGTCTGGCTGGCGCCATAGCCCGACATGCGAACGGGATTATTCATGGGAAACACTCACTCCATCATCCAATGTGGTTCGAGTGGCCCGGTGCAGTCTCCTGCGGCAACGAGAGGGGGCAAATTACCGCAAAACCAGCACCGGGCACACCCGATGCGGTCCGACATCGCGACAGGGATAAGGGGGAAATCCATGTCGCCAGAGGGGCCCGGCCCGCATCGACAATATCGGATGCTCAATGCCCGGCCGCAAGGGATGAGCCCGCCTGCAACATTTTATTACAATCTGACGATGTCGCGCACGTCATGGACAGCAGGTCATGGACGGGGGCGGCCCTGCGCGAAAGAGACAGCAAGTTGGACATTTGTATTGCTTCACCCATTGTCGTTACTTAGCTAAGTAACATAATGACCTCATGGGGATGGCAAGGAAGGATTGACCCTCACGACGCTTCGCGACATGGCGTATCCCCATGTCCGACGACCAGCATATCCCCGCGCCGCTACGCCTGTTCAACAGTCTGATCCGCACGATCGAGCCATTCGCGCCGATCGAGGATCATCATGCACGCGTCTATAGCTGCGGCCCGACGGTCTATAATTACGCCCATATCGGCAATCTGCGCGCCTATGTCTTCACCGACACGCTGCGCCGGACGCTGTTGTGGAAAGGGCTGGCCGTCACCCACATCATCAACATCACCGATGTCGGCCATTTGACCAGTGACGCCGATGCAGGCGACGACAAGATGGAGGCGGCCGCGCGCGCATCGGCCAAGAGCATCTGGGATATCGCCGCCCATTATACGCAGGCCTTCAAGCAGAACATCGCCGACCTTAACATCCTGTCGCCCAGCGAATGGACGGTCGCGACCGACTATGTGCCGCAGATGATCGCCTTTGCCGAAAAGATCGCGCCGACACATTGCTATGAACTGGACAGCGGCCTTTATTTCGACAGCAGCAGCGTGCCCGATTATGGCGCGCTGGCCGGCGGCCGCGACGATGCGGCGCACGCCCGGATCGATCCCGTCGCGGGCAAGCGCAACCCATCCGACTTCGCGATCTGGCGCAAGTCTCCGCCCGGCGAGCAGCGCCAGATGGAATGGGACAGCCCCTGGGGCAAGGGCGCGCCGGGTTGGCATCTGGAATGTTCCGTCATGTCGCAGACCCGGCTGGGTCAGCCGTTCGACATCCACACCGGCGGCATCGACCATCGCGAAATCCACCATCCCAATGAAATCGCCCAGAACCAGGCTTTCCATGTCTGCTGCGGCGATCCCGGTGTGGCGGCGGCCGGCTTCACCGGCGCGCGCTGGTGGATGCACAACAACTTCCTGGTCGACCGCCAAGGCAAAATGTCAAAGTCGAAGGGCGGCTTCACTACCCTCTTCAGCCTCATCGACGCGGGCGTGCATCCCATCGCCTACCGCCTGTTGTGCCTGGGTGCCCATTACCGGTCCGAACTGGAATTCAGCGCCGACAATCTGGCCGCCGCGCTGACCCGGCTCAAGCGACTGATCATGGGGGTCGAGGGCCTGAAGGCCCGCGCCGAGGGCGTGACCTGGCAATCCCCGCGTCTCGACTATCTGCGCGCCAACCTCCATCCCAAGCTGACGCCGCTGCTCGAACAGTTCGACGCGGCGATAACCGACGACCTGATGACGCCGCGCGCCCTTCCGCTGCTGGAAGAGGCGATCGGCATCAAGAAGGTGCCGGTGGACGAAAAGCTCTGCCTGATCGCCGCCTTCGATCAGGCGCTGGGCCTGAACCTGCTGACGCTCAGCCGTGCGGACCTGCGCCTCCAGCCCAAGGATGCGCAGATCGCGCCGGAGGCGATCGAGGCCGAACTGGAGCGCCGCACCGTCGCCCGCGCCGAAAAGGACTTCGCCCTGTCGGACGAGATTCGCGACGCCCTGATCGCCCGCGGGGTCGAGGTGATGGACGGCGATCCGCTGCGTTGGGACTGGCGGCTGACGCTGGGCTGACGGTCAAGCACCGGCATCGGCCTTGACGGCTGCTTTCCGCCGACCCAAGAGACAGGCGGATCGAGTCAAAAGCGGGGTGGTGTCGTGCAGCTTTCCACGCGGTGTGCGGCCATGATTCTGGCGCTGGCCCTGCCGACCCATGCGGCGTCCGCGGCCGCCCCGACGGGGGCTTTTTCGCCCACCGACCTGCGCCATGCCCGGCTCTATTTGCTTGAACGGCAGGCGACTGCTCTGTTCGACAGCGACGATTATGCGCTGTCCATGTCGCAAAAGACCCGCGACGCCTGGACCCGACTGCATAGCGCCGCAATGAAGACAAAGGTCGCGGGCAAGCCCCACCCGCTCGCCGGGGTCGCCTTGATCAACCTATCCTCCATGGACCAGATCGACGGCAAGAATCCCGACGCGCTGGCCCATGCCAATGCAGGCCTGGCGCTGCTCGCGCCCTTCGCCGACGCCTATTCCGTGGCCTGGATGCAGGGCCTGTCGATCAAGGGCTATGTCCAGGCGGCGCTGGGCGACGTGACCGGCGCAGCGGAGATATTGGCGCAGGCCAGCCGCTATATGGACGGCTATATTGCTCGCACGCCGTCCGACAAACTCGACCCGTCGACGCATATGCTGCGATCGAACATCGCCTTCTCCCACGCCCAGGCGCTGACCCGGCTTGGCCGCAATGACGAGGCGGTGGACGCGCAAAAAGCCAGCATGGAGGCGCGGATCGCGGCGGCCGGCCCCAACAGCCCCGACACGATCGGTTCTTATTACAGCTATGCGCAGATGCTTCAGCGCGCCGACCGCGATGTGGAGGCGGAAAAATATGCGCGCATGGCGGTCGACATCGCCACCGATCATGTCGACCGCAAACATCCCAGCTACGCTCGCGCACTCGAAGCGCTGGGTCTGCTGCTGTCGCGCACCGGACGGCGCAACGAGAGCCTCGATTATCTGCAGCGCGCCATCGCCATCAAGCGCGACACGGTCGGCGCCGGCAGCCTCTATTTCCAGTTCGGCCTGCAAAATCTCGGCACCGTGCTGTTGCCGCTGGAACGCTATGCCGACGCTGAAACCCTGTTCATGGAGGCGGAACGCGGCTTTCGTGGGATCGAAGGGGAAAATAGCCCGCAATCGGCTCGCGCCCTCGCCTTCGCCGCATCCGCAACGCTGGCAGAGGGGCGGCGCGACCAGAGTGTCGAGCGGTTCAACGCTGCATTGGCGCGGGTGCGCGCCGGATCGGACAAGGACCGGGATATCGGCCAGCGGGTCTATCCCTATCTCATCCCGGCTTTGATCGCCGCCGGACATGGCGAAGAGGCCCGCGCCGCTGCTGCCGCCTTTGCGGCTGAAACGCGCCAGCTCGACAATGCGCCTGCAATTCCCTTGGCGCAGGCGGCGATGCTGTCCGCCTGGACCGGATCTGACCAGGCGGCGCTCGGCGAGACGGCGCGACGCCTTGCCGGCCTGCTGCGCGACGATGCCAGTGTCCATGACGACGCCGAACTGACAGAGGAGCAGCGGGCCGCGCTCGACACGATCCTGGCGGTGGCGACGCAGGCGCAGGACGCCGCGCTGGCGCTGGACGCGATGGCGATCCTGGCCGGATCGCGCATCGCCCAGGCCAACCGGCTGGTCGCCCAGCGGCTGGTCGCCGATCCGGCGCTGGCTGCGCGGGTGCGCCGCCTGCAAGACCGTACCAAGACGCTTCAGGCCGCCGACAGCCGCCTGCTCAAGGCCTTGGCGACCGACCACGGCGTCGCGGCGGCCCGCACCGAACGCGCCGCCGTGGCGGCAACGGTCGATGCCGAGCGCGCCGCCATCGCCCGCGACTATCCACGCTGGGTGGAGGCGAAGGGTGGCAAGCGGCCCGATCTGGAGACTGTGCGCGCCGGGCTGGGTGAGGACGAAGCGCTGCTGGCGGTGATGCCCGCTTTCGACGGAGTCTATCTGCTCGCGGTCAGCGCCGGGGGCACGCGGATCGAGCGGGCGCAGATGGATCGCGCCGCGCTGGTGGCGTTGGTGGGGCGGCTGCGCGGTTCGCTTAGTCCAGCCGGTTTCGACCAAGGCAGCGCACACACGCTATATCGCCAGATCTTCACCCCCGGCATCCTCGCCACGCTGGGCAAGGCGCGGATGCTGCGCATCGTGCCGACCGGCGCCTTCGCCTCGCTACCCTTCGGGATGCTGCCGCAGCGGCCGATGGCCGCGGTGACGCGCCATGCGCCCTGGCTGATCCGCCGCTTCGCAATCGAGGTGCAGCCCGGATTTACCGCGACCAGAGATCGGCGACAGCAGATGGCGGCGCGGAACCAGCGTTTTCTGGGCATTGGCGCGCCGCTGACCTTTGGCGCCGTCCAGACGACCGATGCGCCGCGCGGCGCCGGGGCGATGCTGGCCGCCAACGCCTATTTCCGCACTGGCGGCGCGGATGCGCGGGCGCTGTCGCAATTGCCGCCGCTGCCCGGATCGCAGGCTGAATTGCAAGCCGTAGCGCATCGCTTCGGCATGGATCGCACCACCTTGCTGATCGGACGGGACGCCAGCGAAGCTGCGCTGCGGGACCGTGACCTGTCCGGCTATGCCGTGATCCTGTTCGCGACCCATGGGCTGGTCAGCGGCGAGATGGAAGGCGTGACCGAGCCCGCGCTGCTACTGTCCCCCCCGGCCGCCGATGCGGTCGGCGACGACGGGCTGCTGACGGCGTCGGAAGTGGCGGCGATGCGGATCGGCGCGGACTGGGTCATCCTGTCGGCGTGCAACACCGCGGCGGGGAACGACGCGCAGGCCCCGGCCTATTCGGGGCTGGCGCAGGCGTTTCGCTATGCCGGGGCGGGATCGCTGCTGGTGTCGCACTGGCCGGTGCGGGACGACGCCAGCGCCTTCGTCACATTGGAGACGGTGAAGGGCGCGGCGCGTGGCCTGCCCCGCGCCGTGGCGCTGCAGCGGGCGATGCTCAAGCTGATCGGATCGAAGCGGCCCGCCGCCGCCCAGCCCTATATCTGGGCGCCGTTCATTCTGATGGGGCGTTAACCCGCTTCCAGCGCCGCGCCGGCCTCCATCCAGATTTCCTCGGCGCTCTCCAGCTTCTTTTCAACCTCGGCCCGCTTCATCATCAGCTGGCTGGTGGTCATCTTCGCTTCCGCGCCGGTCGCCGCCTTGGGGTCGGACAGGACCGTATCGATACGCTTGCGCTCGGCGATCAGGGTGGTCATTTCGCGCTCCGCCTTGTTGACCGCGTTTTTCAGCACCTTCTGCTTTTCGCGCCATTCGGCGGCGGCCTTCTTGTCCGCCTTGCGATCGACCTTCGGGGCGTCGCCGCTGCTGCTGTTGCCGTCCGCCTTGCGCAGGATGATGTCGGTATAGTCATCGAGCGATCCGTCGAACGGCTGGGCGGTGCCGTTGTCGACCAGCACCAGACGATCGGCGACCAGTTCGATCATGTGGCGGTCGTGCGACACGATCACCACCGCGCCGCTGTAGTCGTTCAAAGCCTGCACCAGCGCCTCGCGGCTGTCGACGTCCAGATGGTTGGTCGGTTCGTCGAGGATCAGCATGTGCGGTGCATCGCGGGTAATGAGCGCAAGGGCCAGACGGGCGCGCTCGCCGCCGGACATGGAGCCGACCTTCTGCACCGCGCGCTCGCCGGAAAAGCCGAAGCGGCCGAGTTGGGCGCGGACCGCGCCGGGCGTCGCGCCCTTCATGACGCGGGTCATATGTTCCAGCGGCGTGTCGGTGACGTCCAGTTCCTCCACCTGATATTGGGTGAAATAGCCGACATTCATCTTGGGCGAGCTTTGCATCGTCCCTTCCATCGGGGCGAGTTGCGCGGCGATCAGGCGGGCCAGCGTCGTCTTGCCGTTACCGTTGCGGCCGAGCAGCGCCAGGCGGTCGTCAGGATCGATGCGCAGGTTGATACGCTTGAGGATCGGCGTTTCGGTGTAGCCGACCGAGGCCATGTCCATGGTGATGAGCGGCGGCCGCAGTTCGGCGGGGCTGGGAAAGCCGAAATGCAGCGTCGGATCTTCGCTGGCCGCGGCGATGGGCTGCATCCGGGCCAGCGCCTTGGCGCGGGACTGGGCCTGTTTCGCGGTCGAGGCGCGGGCCGAGTTGCGGGCGACATAGTCCTGCAACTTTTCGCGCTCCGCCTGCTGCTTGGCGCGGGCGGATTCGAGCTGGGCGAGCCGTTCGGCGCGCTGCCGTTCGAAGGCGTCGTAACCACCGGGATAGAGGGTGACCTTCCCCCCTTCCAGATGCAGGATATAGTCGACCACATTGTTGAGCAGGTCGCGTTCGTGGCTGATGACGACCACGGTGCCGCGATAGGCTTTCAGGAAATTCTCCAGCCAGAGCGTCGCTTCGAGGTCGAGATGGTTCGACGGTTCGTCAAGCAGCAACAGGTCGGGGTTGGAGAAGAGCAGCGAGGCGAGCGCCACGCGCATCTTCCAGCCGCCCGAATAGCTGTCGAGCGGGCGGCCCTGCATTTCCTCGTCAAAGCCGAGGCCCACCAGGATGCGGGCGGCGCGGGCGGGGGCGGTATAGGCGTCGATCGCCGTCAGCCGCTCGTAAATATGGCCCAGGCGATCGGGGTCTTGCGTATGCTCCGCCTCCGCCATCAGTTCGGCGCGTTCCTTGTCGGCTTCGAGCACGGTGTCGAAGGGGGTCGCGGTGCCGGACGGGGCTTCCTGCGCGATATAGCCGAGGCGCGTGTCGCGGGGCATGTCGCACGACCCTTCGTCGGGATCGAGCTGGCCGATCATCACCTTCATCAGCGTGGACTTGCCCGCGCCGTTGCGGCCGATGAGGCCGACGCGGCTGCGCGGCGGCAGGGCGGCGGCGGCACGATCGAGAATGACGCGGCCGCCAAGGCGCACGGTGATGGCGTTGAGATTCAGCATGGGCGCGCCCTTAGCATGGGTGCGCGGGGTCGAAAAGCCGTGGTCGCGGCGTTTTGCAAGGCGGCGTGGCGTTGCGAAGTTCACACCGTCGTGGCTGACGCAAAAACGTGGAGGCGGACGGGTGGCGTCGATTTCGCAATAGGAGAATTTTTGCGAAATGGGGGTGGGCCGCGCGGGGGTGTGGCGCGGTGGGCGGGAGGCGGACGGTGGGAAAGAGCCGAGGGAATTATGGCATGGGTGGCGGGGTGTAGGACAGGGCGTTGATGAAGGGGGATGCGTGTGCCCGCGCAGGCGGGAACACGCAGTTCTAAAATATCGGACGCCGCCTTACGCTGCTTCCGACAGCCGGATTTCCAGCGCCAGCCCCGAAGCGGTGGCGAGATTCACCAGCGCGTCGAGCGAGAATTTGCCGAGTTTGCCCCGCAGCAGATCGTTGAGCCGGGGCCGGGTGATGCCAAGCCGCATCGCTGCCGCTTCCTGCGGCATATCCCAGCCACGAATACGGCTTTGCAGCGCGGACAGAAGTTCCGAGCGTGCCTTCATGTTCGCCGCTTCCGCCGGGGTATCGGCCAGCGCGTCAAAGACGCTGTCGAACGTCTGGACTTCCATCACCTATTCCTTCTTCCATGCCCGCCTATAGCCTCAATTTGCTTCTCACGCGCCACAACCAAAAAAGTTTGTCTATCTTGCGAATCGTCGAGGTGAGTCACAATCTCTCTTGCCTCTCATTCAATAAACGCTACACCCTTTGTGTATCACAACAACAACAATTCGAGATGCAAATGGCCGGACCTCTCAGCGATTACGACTTTTCCGATGCGATAGCCTATCATACGGATCAGTTCCCTCCTGCCAGTCTGCGCTATGAACAAATTATAAATCCGCTAAGCAAAGCTGCCGGTGCGCTAGCGCGTTATGATACGCGGTTGGAAGGACTTCATAATAAGGAACTACTCTTAGCACCACTTCGCAATACCGAAGCTGTGGTGTCGTCCCGGATCGAAGGTACGGTTGCGACTCTTGATGAGGTTCTAAAAATTCAAGCCGACGCCGACGAAGAAGGAAATGACGGCGCGGAACGTGGCTCTCGTTATCGTGAGGAGGCAATTGAGGTATATTCATATACCCGCGCCATGAAACATGCGCAGAGTTTAATTACAAATGGTCTGCCAATTTGCTCTCGTGTTATCAAAGAAGCACATTCTAGACTTCTTTTTTTCGGTCGAGGCGCGGACAAAACGCCCGGCGTCTATAAGAATGATCAAAATTATGTGGTTGATAAGCGGCGTAAAAAAGTTCTTTTCGTTCCAATTAGCGCTGACAAACTTGAAGATGGCATTTCAAATTTGGAACGATACATAAATGATGAAAAACTAGACCCGCTTATTCAGACTGCTTTTGCGCACGTGGAGTTTGAAGCACTCCATCCATTCAAGGATGGAAATGGCCGCCTAGGCCGAATGCTTATTCCACTAAATCTCTGGCAAAAGGGCAAGATTCATGCACCTCATTTTTATGTTAGCGGTGCGATCGAAGAACGCCGTGATGAATATATAGATCGTTTGAGAGCGACATCACATAACGGCGAATGGACGGAATGGGCAATATTTTTTCTTGAAATAATCGCTCAGCAAGCGGATACGAACATAGCCATTACTGATAAAATCATAAACCTATATGACAATATGAAAGAGACATTTCGAGAGAAACTTCAATCGCAATGGTCGCCAGTTGTGCTTGATTATATTTTTGCACGACCAGTTTTTTGGAATAGTTCATTTACAGCGAGTAGCGGCATTCCAAGCCAAACGGCCCATCGACTTAGTCGCGTGTTGATCGACAGCGACCTATTAACAGTAGTCGAACCAGCCGCCGGACGGCGCGCCGCTTTGTTAGCATTTAATCCTCTTTTGGAACTAGTAAGGGCTTAAACATTACGTTTATAGGTCACTACGATTTAGCATAAAGCGTAAACTCGCCCTTCAATCCGCCCACGCTCGATTGCCCGACCCACAGGTCGAACGCGCCGGGTTCGGCGATGCGCTGGCTTCGGGCGCCGACGAACTCCAGGTCGACGCGCGACAGCGAGAAGCGGACGGTCTTGCTTTCGCCCGGCGCCAGCGTCACGCGGGCCATGCGTTTCAGCTCGCGGATCGGGCGGGTGCGGCTGGCGACGCGGTCGCGGGTGTAGAGCTGGACCACTTCGCTGCCCTTGCGGTCGCCCTTGTTAGTGATGCGGGCGGTCACTTCGATCGCGGCGTCCCAGCGTAGCGCGCTGTCGGACAGTTTGAGCTGGTCCAGCACGAAGTCGGTATAGGTCAGGCCGTGGCCGAAGGGGAAACGGGCGCTGTTGTCGGTGGTGGCGTAGCGGGCCTTATATTCGCTACTGCCATTGCCCAGCACCGGGCGGCCGGTCGATTTGCGGTCATAATAGAAAGGCTCCTGCCCGCTTTCCCAGGGGAAGCTGACGGGGAGTTTGCCCGATGGATCGACCTTCCCCAACAGGATGTCGGCGATGGCGTGGCCCGCCTCGCTCCCCAGGAACCAGGTGGCGAGGATCGCCTGCGCATTGGCGACGCCGTCGTGCAGGGCGAGCGCGCGGCCGTGGCGCAGCAGGATGACGACGGGCTTGCCGGTGGCCGCGACCGCGTCGGCCAGCGCCTGTTGCGC
Organism: Sphingobium cupriresistens LL01; assembly: GCF_001046645.1. Lineage (NCBI taxonomy): Bacteria > Pseudomonadati > Pseudomonadota > Alphaproteobacteria > Sphingomonadales > Sphingobiaceae > Sphingobium > Sphingobium cupriresistens. Next base: position 46,092 of record NZ_KQ130435.1, on the reverse strand, counting down.
GGGCGGGATTTCGATGACGGTGCGGGACTGGGCTTCGCCGGACATGGCCTGCGATTCGCCGATGGCGAGCAGGACGATATCCGCCGCCTTGGCCGCCGCCACCGCTTTGGCGATGCCGCCGTCGATCGGCCCGCTGATGTCGCTGCCGCGCGTGATGGTGAGTTTCGTCGGGTCGGGGAGCGCGGCGCGCAGGCCCGTGGCGATGTCGACGCCCTTGTCCGGATCGCCATAGAAGGCCCAGGGGCCGTAGAGATTGGCGGTGTCCTGCGCGAAGGGGCCGATGAGGGCGATGGCCTGCCTCCTGGCCGGGTCGATCGGCAGGACGCCTTCATTTTTGAGCAGCACGACCGATCGGGTGGCGGCTTCGCGGGACAGGGCGCGGTGGGCTGGGGTGAAGATGCGGGTCTTTTCCGCTTCCTCGTTCAGCGACCGCCAGGGGTTGTCGAACAGGCCGATGGCGGCCTTCACATAGAGGATGCGGCGCACGGCGACGTCGATCGTGCCCATCGGCACCGCGCCGCTCTTCACCAGATCGGGGAGGTAGCGGATATAGAGGCCGCTCTGCATCGACATGTCGACGCCTGCGAGGACGGCGAGGCGGGCGGCGTCGCGGTCATCCTCCGCAAAGCCGTGGGCGACCAGTTCTTCGTCGGCGGTGTAATCGGAAAAGACGAAGCCGCGAAACTGCATCTCGCCGCGCAATATGTCGGTGAGGAGTTCGCTGTCGGCGGTGGCGGGGACGCCGTTGATCTCGTTGAAGGCGGCCATGGTGGTGAGCGCGCCGGCCGCGAACGCCTTGCCGAAGGGCGGCAGATGGGTTTCGCGCAGCGTTTCCTCGCTGATGTCGACATTGCCATATTCCAGGCCCGCGGCGACCGCGCCATAGGCGGCGAAATGTTTGGGGCAGGCGAGCAGGCTGTCGTCGCGGCGCAGGTCGCGGCCCTGGAACCCCCGGATGCGGGCGGCGGACAGCAGGCCGGTGAGGGTGACGTCCTCCCCTGCCCCCTCGACCACCCGGCCCCAGCGCTGATCGCGGGCGACATCGACCATGGGGGCAAAGGTGAGGTGGAGGCCCGCCGCGGTGGCTTCGATCGCCTGGGCGCGGGCGGTGCGCTCACACAAAGCGGGGTCGAAGCTGGAGGCTTCGGCCAGCGGGACCGGGAAGATGGTCTTGAGGCCGTGGATGACGTCTCCGGCGAAGAGCAAGGGGATGCCGAGGCGGCTGTCCTTGACCGCGATCTCCTGCGCCCGGCGGCCGCCTGCGACGCCGATGCCGTTGAAGAGGCAGCCGACCCGGCCCTTGCGGATTTCCTGCGCGAGGCGCTTTTCGTCCTGGATGCCGACCTGCGGGTTGGGGGGATTGAAGGGGCGGAAGCTGTCGGCGAGGCAGGTCATTTGCCCGGCCTTTTCCTCCAGCGTCATCTTCGCGATCAGGGCGTCGACGCGCGCCACGTCGGTCTGCGCCAGGGCGCGGCGGGGGAGGCCGAGGGCGAGGACGCCGCCCAGCGTGCGGATGAGAAGGTCGCGGCGATCGAAGGTCATGTGGGGAGGGCGTAACCGGACAAGGATGAATGAAACTTGTCCAGCCAACGCGAGCGCGCGGATTTTGTTGCACCGCGGCAACGACCCTGCGGCGCGGCGGCGTTCGTCCGCGGTGGGGGCCAGCGATGCGGGGAATGTCTGGGGAAGGCTATGGTGGACGCACTTGGGCTCGAACCAAGGACCCGCTGATTAAGAGTCAGCTGCTCTACCAACTGAGCTATGCGTCCACACCGGCCTGTTCCGGTCCGTTAAAGGACCGCCTGCATCGGCCCGATGCAGTGGTGGACAGGGCTGGATTCGAACCAGCGTACGGGAAACCCGGGCAGATTTACAGTCTGCTGCCTTTAACCACTCGGCCACCTGTCCAGTGCCCTGCGCGACAAGAAATTTGCGTTCCCGCCTCGCTGGAGGCGGCTCAATGGCGAAAGGAGACTTGCCTGTCAATGGGGTGATGTGAAAAGAGCGCAATCATGAAAAAGCCCAATCGCTCCACCAAGTCCAAGGGCGCCTTTCCGCGCTTCTATGGTCGTCACGCCGTCATAGCGGCGCTCGCCAACCCTAACCGCATCGTGCGCAAGATATGGGGCACGCGCGAAGCGCTGGGCGCCCTCGATCTGCCGCCGGTGCTGCCGATCATCTATTCCGACGTCGCCGACATGGGCCGCATGGTCCCGTCCGACGCGCCGCACCAGGGCATCGTCGCCGAAGTCGAGCCGCTGGACGATGTCTGGCTGGGCGAGATATTGGAGGAAGGCCAGGACGACAGGCGGCCGATCCTGGTGCTGGACCAGGTGACCGATCCGCATAATGTCGGCGCGATCCTGCGCTCCGCCGCCGCTTTCGACGCGCTGTGCATCGTCACGCAGGACCGGCACGCCCCGCCCGAATCGGGCGTGCTGGCGCGCGCGGCGTCGGGCGCGCTGGAAAATGTGCCCTGGGTGCGGGTGGTGAACCTGGCCCGCGCGCTCGAAGAGATTGCCGAAGCGGGCTATTGGCGCATCGGGCTGGACGGCGACGCCGACACCATATTGGGCGAGGCGATCGGCGAATCGCGTGTCGCCCTGGTGCTGGGGGCCGAGGGCGAAGGGCTGCGCCACAATACGATCGCCCATTGCGACATCATCGCCAAGCTGCCGATCAGCCCGCGGATGGAGAGCCTGAACGTGTCGAACGCCGCAGCGATCGCGTTGTACGCCGCAACGGTTCGCTAACCGGCCTATAGAAAGGAAGCGCCATGGACCGCCTGTATCGCACCCTGGGGGCGCTGGCGGGGCTGCTGGCGCTCTCCGCCTGCCTGGTGACGCCGGGCGCGTTCGAATCGAGCCTGGACATCCGTGCCGACCGCAGCTTCGCCTTCGCCTATAAGGGCGAGATATTGGCGTCGGACATGGGCAAGAGCGGCCTGGCCGGCGGCGGGCCCTCCACCGACGACACGCAAGACGAGGCCGCGCCGACCCTGTTGCAGATCGCCGCGCGCGACGAGGATTTCAGCGACGCGGTCGCCGATGGCGCGGACAAGGGCGACGAGGCGCAGATGCTGGCGATCGCCGCCGTGCTGACCAAGGAAAAGGGGTTTCGCTCGGCCCGCTACATGGGCAACCGCAAGTTCGAGATCGATTATGCGATGACGGGCAAACTGACCCACGCCTTCCTCTTCCCCTTCAACATCGACGCCCAGATCATACTGCCCTTCGTCGCGGTGGAACTGCGCGGCGACGACCGGGTGCGGGTCAAGGCGCCCGGCTTCGCCAACGGGTTCGACAAGAGCCAGGGACCGGCCGGCATGGGAAATGGGGCAGGGGACGAGGCGGCCAAGGCGCTGAACGGCCGCTTCACGCTGACAACCGACGCGGACATCGTCAGCCAGAATCAGGAAGAGGGCGCGCAAACCACGCCGCAAGGCAAGCGGATCATCTGGACGATATCGCCGCTGACCAGCGATGCCCCAGCGGCCACGCTGCGGGTGAAGCCATAATGGCATAATGGCGTGTTTCCGCGGAGGCGGGAACCCAGTTCGGACGTTTCGACTGGGTTCCCGCCTCCGCGGGGACACATATATTCGCATCACAGGTCATGCTTTGGTGCGACAAGACATATCGCACCCGCCATGTTCAAAGACGCTTCAGTCTTCCGGCGCGATGGTGACGCGCAGGCCGTCGAGCGAATCGCTCAGCATCACCTGGCAGGACAGGCGGCTGGTTTCGTTGCGATGGTCGGAACTGTCGAGCAGGTCGTTTTCGTCCTCACTCATGGCCGGCAGCGCGTCGGCGAAGGCCGGATCGACATAGACATGGCAAGTCGCGCAGGAGCAGCAACCGCCGCACAGCGCCAGCAATTCGTCAAAACCGTTGTCGCGAATGATTTCCATCACCGACAGGCCATTGTCGCCATCGACAGCCTGTTCTTCACCTGCACGGTTGACCACGATCAATTTCGGCATCTATCCAATCCCCTCGAATTTTCTCCGCCGATCTGACCCACAGACGCCGGGAAATCAAGGGCTGGACAGCAGAGACATGGTTACAAGTGCAGAAGAGTTGCGCGCCAGCCTGGACGCCATCGCATTGTTGGAGCCTGGCTTTGGCGCGGCGATCGGCCGGGTGGGCTATCCCGCGCCGCGCGCGCGGGCGCCCGGTTACGAAACGCTGCTCCGGACCATCGTTGGCCAGCAGGTCAGCGTGGCGGCCGCGGCGGCGGTGTGGCGCAAGCTGGAAGCGGAACTGGGCGAAGGCTGCGCGCCCGACGCACTGATCGCGCGCGACTTCGACACTTTGCGCGCCTGCGGCCTGTCCCGTCAGAAACAGGGCTATGCCCGCAGCCTGGCCGACCTGATCCTGTCGGGCGCGCTGGATCTGCACGCCTTGCCCGCCGATGACGAGGAGGCGATCGCCCAACTCGTCCGCATCAAAGGCATCGGCCGCTGGTCGGCGGAAATCTACCTGCTGTTCGCGGAGGGGCGACCCGACATCTGGCCCGCCGGCGACCTGGCGGTGCAGATCGAGATCGGCCGCATCCTGGGCCTGCCCGAACGGCCGAGCGAGAAACTGACCCGCGAAGTCGCCCAAGCCTGGCGCCCGCATCGCGGCGCCGCCGCGATCATGGCCTGGCACCATTATAACACCGAGGTATTTTGACATGACTCTCCCGCACGCCCGCTACATCGTCCTTCAACATGAGGGCGTCTGGAAGATCAATCTGGACAACAGATATTACGGCCCGTTCCCGACGCAGGCGTTGGCCGTGGACAGCGCCACCGGCACGGCGCGGCAGGCGAGCGAGGCGGGCTATCCCGCGTCGGTGCTGCTGATGCAGGGGGCGCAGTTCGAAACGCTGTGGACCAGCGTTGCGGACTGACCTGTCCTTTAGGGCAGGTTTTGGAGCGCAGCGGAACCAAGCGGCGGCCAGGGACTTTATTGGCTCCAAGTTCAACGGATCAGGTGATGAGCAAGAAGGTTCTGATAGTCGAAGACGAAATTTTCGTCGCATTGGAGATCGAGCAGATTGTCGAAGACGCTGGATTCCAGGTCGGGGCGATCGCCGCCGACCGCGAAGGCGCGCTCGCCTGCGCGCAAGATTGCGATATAGCGCTGGTCGACCTCAACCTGCGCGATGGCCCGACCGGGCCGCAGATCGGCATGGAACTGGCGGCGCGTCACGGCATCCGCGTGATCTATGTGACCGCCAATCCGTCGCAGATCGGCGCGGCGTCGGTCGCGGCGCTGGGCGTCATCACCAAGCCGTTCCGTGCCCATAGCATCAGCGCGACGCTACAACTGGCCGCTGCCGAGCAGCCCGACCTGACCGCTGCCGAAATTGCCGGCTTCACGCCGTTTCCGCTGCCCGGCTCATGGAACGCGATGGAATCCAGAGGCTAAGACGCAGGCCGTCCGGCCGCCAGTCGCGTTCGATCCGGCCACCCAGTTGCCGTTCGACGCTGAGCGTCATCAATCGGCTGCCGAACCCATCGAGGCGACCGGGCACCACCGGCGGGCCACCTTCTTCGCGCCAGTCGATGCGCACGTCGCCCCGTTCCACCGACACATGCAGATGCACCATGCCGTTGGCCACCGACAACGCGCCATATTTGGCCGTGTTGGTCGCCAGTTCATGGAACAGCAGCGCCAGCGGCGTCGCCGAGCGATCATCGATCGCCGGGTCATCGCCTGACAACGCAATGCGCGGTCCCGCCGCACCGCGATAGGGTGCGAAAATCTGGTCGAGTATGCCCCACAGGCTGCCCCGCCCGCCGCCCGCCTGCGGCGCGGATTCGGCGCTGTGCGGCCGCACGAAATCATGGGCGCGGCCCAGCGCCAGGATGCGGTCGCGCAGATCGTCGGCCACATTGGCGATTTCAGGGTGCTGCCGCGCCGACAGGCCGATCAGGCCCGCGATCACCGAGAAGATATTCTTGATCCGGTGCGATAGTTCATGCGCGATCATCTCGCGCTCTTCCATCATCAGCTTTTGTTCGTGGATTTCGGTGCAGGTGCCGATCCAACGTATGATCATGCCGTCGCCATCGCGGATCGGCAGCGCCCGGCCCAGCGTCCAGCGATAGTCGCCGCTATGGTGCCGCAGCCGATATTCGATTTCGTAAGGCTCGCCGGTGGCCAGGCTGTGGCGCCAGCGCGCCCAGGCGCGATCCTGATCGTCGGGATGGAACATGCCGTTCCACGCCGCGCCATCGGTCGATCCGGTCGGCACGCCAGTATAGTCGTACCAGCGCGCGTTATAATAATCATGATAGCCGTCGGGCAAGGTCGACCAGACCATCTGCGGCATCGCATCCGACAGGGTCCGAAACATCCGGTCGCTTTCGGCGACGGCGGCGGCGTCCATGCGCTGGCGCAGGATCATGTCGCGGTCGCGGCGGCGCCCTTCCAGTTCCACCATCACCTGGCGGGCGAGCAGGGTCAGGCCCTGTCGCTGCAACGGGGTCAGGTCTGCGCGCGGGACGGTGTCGATGACGCAGAGCGCGCCCAGCGCTTCGCCATCCGCCCCCACCAGCGGCGCGCCGGCGTAGAAGCGGACATAGGGCGGGCCGGTGACCAGCCCATTGTCGGCGAAGCGGGGGTCGCGGGTCGCGTCGGGGACGAGGAAGATATCCGCGCCCAGCATCGCCAGCGCGCAGAAGGAGACGTCGCGCGGCGTTTCTTCGGCATCGATGCCGACGCGGGACAGGAAGCGTTGCCGCACATCCTCCACAATGCTGACCAGGGCGATCGGCACGCCGCACAATTGCGCGGCGAAGCCGGTGATCTCGTCCAGGTTACGGAAGCCGCCGGCATCCAGGTCGTAGAGCGACAGCAACGTCGCCCGATCGGTCGCCAGTCCGCGTTCCTCAGCCATCGCTGACCCGCTCGATATCGGCGCCGACGGCCGATAGCTTTTCCTCCAGCCGCTCATAGCCGCGATCGAGATGATAGACGCGCTGCACCTGGGTTTCCCCTTCGGCGGCCAGACCGGCGAGGATGAGGCTCATCGAGGCGCGCAGGTCGGTCGCCATCACCGGCGCGCCGACCAGCCTGTCGACGCCGCGCACGACGGCGGTGCGGCCGTTGACGGCGATGTCCGCGCCCATGCGCGCCAGTTCGGGCACATGCATGTAACGATTTTCGAAGATGGTTTCGGTCAGGACCGACGCGCCGTTCGCCTTCGTCAGCATCGCCATGAACTGCGCCTGCATATCCGTCGGGAAGGCCGGGAAGGGCGCGGTCGACAGGGTCAGGGGCTTCAGTTTGCCATCGGACGATATGCGGATGCCGTTCTTGTGCGGATCGACCTGAACCCCCGCGTCGCGCAGCGCGGCGAGGATGGCGTGCATGTCGTCGGCATTGGCGCCGATCAGGTCGACCGATCCGCCGGTGATGGCGGCGGCGCAGGCGTAGCTGCCCGCTTCGATCCGGTCGGGCATGACGCTGTAGGTCGCGCCATGCAGCCGCTCGCGACCGTGGATGACCAGCTTGTCGGTGCCGATGCCCTCAATATCCGCGCCCATGGCGACGAGCAGGTTGCAAAGGTCAACGATTTCCGGCTCGCGCGCGGCGTTTTCCAGGATGCAGGCGCCCTTGGCGAGCGACGCGGCCATCACCGCATTTTCGGTGGCGCCGACCGACACCACCGGAAAGGTGTAGATGCCGCCCGGAAGGCCACCGTCCGGCACGCTGGCGCGCACATAACCCGCGGTCGTTTCGAGCGTCGCGCCGAAGGCTTCGAGCGCTTTGAGATGCAGGTCGATCGGGCGGTTGCCGATGGCGCAGCCGCCGGGCAGCGACACGCGCGCTTCGCCGACACGGGCGAGCAGCGGGCCGAGCACCAGGATCGACGCGCGCATCTTGCGCACGATGTCATAGGGCGCTTCGGTCGAGGTGACGCGGCCCGCGCGCATGGTCAGGACGCGGCCGAAATCCTCCGGCCGGGCGCCCTCTATCATGGTCGATACGCCCAACTGGTTCAGCAGATGGCCGAAACTGTCGACGTCGGCCAGCCGCGGCAGGTTGCGCAGCGTCACCGGCTCGTCGGTCAGCAACGCGCAGGGCAGCAGCGTCAGAGCGGCGTTCTTCGCGCCGGAGATGGGGAGGCGGCCATTGAGCGCGTTGCCGCCGCGGATGTGAATGCGGTCCATTGGACAGGGTTCATAGCGTCTATTGCGTCCCTTGCAAGGCAGCTCGACCGCCATTCGACATGGTTAATCTGGCGCGGCGGCAAACATATGCAACATAATTGCAAAGCGGGCGGCAACCTTGATCGAGTTTAGTGCGCATCCTGAAAATGCAGCCAAAAGGCGCATGGGGCGTTCTGCCATCGTAACGACAATTGGAAAAAGGTGTTTTGGGTGGCGACGAGCTGTTTCGCGGAAAGGCTGGCAAAACAGGTGCCCCTGTCCGACGCGGAAAAAAGGGCGTTGATTCGGCTTGAGGAAAATCCGCGCAAGGTGAAGCGCGGCGGAATGATCCAGCGGGTCAACGACACGGTGACGGAATTGTTCGTGCTGCGCGAAGGCCGTGTGATGAGCTTCGTCATCCTGCCCGACGGCAGTCGCCAGATTCTGCGCGTCTATTTCCCCGGCGATTTCATCGGGTCCGCCAGCACCATCTATAGCAAGGCGCCCGAATCGCTGGTTGCGCTGTCCGATGTGATCGTGTGCCCGTTCGACAAACATGCGCTGCGCCGGCTGCTGGAGGAATCGCCGCGGGTCGCGGCGCTGCTGTTCCTGCTGTCCAATGCGGAGCGGGTGGCGATGACCGACCGGCTGGCCGCGCTGGGGCGGACATCGGCCAAGGCGCGCGTCGCCGCCTTCCTGCTCGACATGTTCGACCGGCTGCGCGTCACCGACGACAGCATCGTCGACAGTTTCGACCTGAAGCTGACGCAGGAGGAAATCGGCGATTCGATCGGGTTGACGTCGGTCCATGTCAACCGGATGATCCGGCAGATGGAGCTGGAAGGCCTGATCAGCCGATCCAACGGGCGCATCACCCTCAACGACATGGCCCGGCTGGAGGAGATTGGCCATTATACCAACCGCCTGAAAGACATGGATCTGGACTGGTTGCCGGTCAGCTAAGCTATTTGCTGGCCCTGCGATCGGGTGCGAAGCAACGATCGCAACGACGCCAGCAAGTGACGCCCGGCATTGCCATCGCCGGGGTCAGCCCGCGTTCGGGATAGAGGCCCGCCAGGATCGCGGGCGACACGCCTTCGGGCGCGGCGCGATTGTGGCACATCAGGCAGTTGCGGACATATTTGGCGCGGGTGAGCGCCGAATGATCCTCCTGTGCGAAGGCCGCGCCCGGAGGCAGGAGCAAGAGCGCCGCCAGCGCCGCTGGCCGCCGCCTCACGCCATCAACTCGACATCCCAATAGAGCCAGTCGTGCCAGCTTTCGTGCAGATAGCCGGGCGGAAAGGCGCGGCCATGTTCCTGCAAATGCCAACTGGTCGGGCGGATCGGTTCGACATGCAGGCGCATCCCCGCCTGCTTGGGCGTGCGCCCGCCCTTTTTGAGGTTGCAGGGCGAACAGGCGGTCGCGACATTTTCCCAGGTGGTGCGCCCGCCCGCGCGGCGGGGCACGACATGGTCGAAGGTCAGGTCGCTCGTCGTGCCGCAATATTGGCAGGAGAATTTGTCGCGCAGGAACAGGTTGAATCGGGTGAAGGCGGGATGTTCGGACGGACGCACATATTGTTTGAGCGCGATCACCGACGGGATCTTCATGTCCAGGCTGGGGCTGTGGACCTGCCGCTCATAGCTGGCGATGATGTCCACCCGGTCCAGAAACACCGCCTTGATAGCGGTCTGCCAGGGCCAGAGGCTCAGGGGATAATAGCTGAGCGGCGTGTAATCTGCATTGAGCACAAGCGCCGGGCAGTTTTCCGGGTGCCGTATAAGATCGGGATGGTACATAGAAACGCTTCTACCCCCTTGCCGACGCCGCTGATCCACCAACAACGTGACATGAGCATGACAGCATTAACGAATATCGCTCGTCAAGAGCCTGTATGACTCTATCCGCCGCACTACCGCATATGGTGACCCGCTTCGCCCCCAGCCCCACTGGGTTGCTGCATGTCGGCCATGGCTGGTCGGCACTGATGGCACATGACTTGACCCGCGCGGCCAGCGGCGCCTTTCGCCTGCGGATCGAGGATATCGATGGCGCCCGGAGTCGGCCCGATCATGTCGCGGGCATCATCGCCGACCTGACATGGCTGGGCGTGGCGTGGGACGGCGATATCGTCTTCCAGTCGCAGCGGCTGGACGCCTATGAAGCGGCGTTGGAATTGCTCCGCGCGCAAGGGCTGCTCTATCCCTGCTTCTGCACGCGCGCCGACATCCAAGCCAGCCTGACCGCGCCGCACGGGCCGGAGGGGCCGGTCTATCCGGGGACATGCCGGGGCTTGAGCGATGCCGGGCGGGCGCGGCGGATTGATGCCGGGGAGGCCCGTGCCTGGCGCATCGACATGGCCCAGGCGGTGGCGCGGGTTGGGGCGTTGACATGGGCAGCGCTCCCTTTTCCGCCCGGCCTCGATACCAACCGCAGCATAAATGCCAATCCCATCGCCCATGGCGACGTCGTTCTGGCGCGCAAGGACGCGCCGGCCAGCTATCACCTGTCCTGCACGCTGGACGATGCGGCGATGGGCGTGACCCATGTGCTGCGCGGCGACGACCTGCGCGGCGCGACCGACATTCACCGGCTGCTGCAGGCGCTGCTGGGCCTGCCCAGCCCCGCTTATGTCCACCATCCGCTGCTGGTCGGGTCGGACGGCAAGCGCCTGGCCAAGCGCAGTGGGTCGATCGCGATCGCTCAATTGCGCGCGCAGGGCGTTGCGCCCGACGCGCTGGCCGCCGACCTGCGCGCAGGACGCTTTCCGGTTGGAATCGCGCTGGCGAGCGCCTAGACTGGTCCCATGAACACGATCCTCGTCATCGCCCTGATCCTTGCCATGATCGCCACGCTGGTCGCGCTGATCCGGGGCATCGTCGCCTTTCTCCAGACCACGAAGGAAGAGCTGAACCTGCCCGAAGGCGCGGTGCGGCCGTCCAGCCTGAAACAGAATAAGATGATGATGAACCGCATCCTGTTCCAGGCCGCGGCGATCATCATCGTGGCGATCTTGCTGATGGCCAAGGGGCATGGCTGAGGCCAGCAACTTGCCCTGTTGTCACGCCGTTCGTGCTGAGTAGGGACTGAGCTTGTCGAAGGCCCATATCGAAGCATGGATACCGCGCCATGTCCTTCGATATGCCATTTCGACAAGCTCAATGGCTACTCAGGACGAACGGGTGCTTCAAATTCATTCGGTTGCTAAAGGGCGTGCCTACAAAGATGGTCAAGCTGAACAAAATCTACACCCGGACCGGGGACAATGGCACGACGGGCCTGGTCGATGGATCGCGCCTGCCCAAATATGCGCCGCGGATGCAGGCCGTGGGCGATGTCGATGAAGCCAACAGCGCGATCGGCCTGGCCATCGTCGCCTTGGGCGAGCGGCCCGAAGCCGCCTGGCTGACCGTCATCCAGAACGACCTGTTCGACCTGGGCGCCGACCTGGCGACGCCGATTCCCGACGGCGCCGACGAACCCTGGGCGCTGCGCATCATCGCCAGCCAGGTAACCCGGCTGGAGCAGCAGATCGACGCTATGAACGGTGATCTCGCCCCGCTTGACAGCTTCATCCTGCCCGGCGGTTCGCCGGCTGCCGCCGCCGTCCACCTCGCCCGCGCGATCACGCGCCGGGCTGAACGCAGCGCGACCGCCGCGGCCGTGGAGGTCGCGCTCAATGCCCAAGCGCTGGCCTATCTCAACCGATTGTCGGACCTGCTGTTCGTGCTGGCGCGCCGCCTGAACGACAATGGTGCGGCGGACGTCAAATGGGTGCCGGGCGCATCGCGCTGACTCCGCTCGACTCGCCCGCCGCACGGGCCATCCGGTAACATCGGCTTAACCCTGTTTCTTCAGGCGGCATTTAGACCGTCCCCGGACGTTGCGCTCCAAACGCACCGTCCGGGGGACCGTCATGCATTTCTACCTAGCCACATCCTTCATCTTTCCGCGTTCGCTCCGCTTGCGCCTTTTCACCCTCTGTTTCGTCGCCACCCATATGCCGTTGCTGGCCTATCTAGGCTGGGGCTTCGCCAGCGGCCGCATCGCGCTCGCCGAATTCATCCTGCTGACGATGGCCACGGTCATCGGCACCGGCATAGCCCTGCTGGGCATCGGCGCGCTGCTCAATCCGATCCATGCGCTGGCGCAGACGCTGCATCGCGGCGAAGGCGAAGCGCCTGCGCTGCCTGACGTCGGCGACGTCATCCATACCCTCTACGCGGGAGTGCAGCGCGTCGCCAGCGCCACGCGCGAGCGGCTGGACGACCTGCATCAGGCCGCGCATGAAGACCCGCTGACCGGCATCGCCAACCGTCGCGGCTTCCTGGCCCATATGGACGCGCTGCCGGATGACCGGCGCAGGGGCTGTATCGCGATCATCGACATCGACTATTTCAAGCGGGTCAACGATCTGCTGGGCCATGAGGAGGGCGACCGGGTGCTGGCCAGCTTCGCCACCCGCCTGTCCGCACTGGTTCGCCGCGTCGACATGGTCGCCCGCTGGGGCGGGGAGGAATTCGCCATCTTCTTCCAGGATTGTATCGAGGACGAGGCAAGCTGGTCGCTGGCGCGGATCGCCAGCCGGATGCGCAGCGAACCGATCGGCCGCGTGCAGGACCGGCCGATCAGCTTTTCCGCCGGCGTGTGCCGCTGGACCGGCGGCGAACTCGATGCGGCGCTGCGCCGCGCCGATGATGCGCTGTACGAAGCCAAGCAGTCGGGCCGCGATCGGGTCTGCCGCGCCGCGCCGATTTTGCAGGAGTTGTGATCCTGCCCTAAAGATCACTGTCTGGAACCGCCCGCCGCCTTATGCGCTTGTCCCTGGTAGAGAACGGCGCAACCGTATCGGAAAGGACAGGCATGGCGAAAAGCTGGACGGACGCGCATCAGGACGACCTGGAAGAGCGCTATCGCGTCGTCCGCGCCCTAAGCGAAGCTCTGGCCGCCCCGCTGTCGGACGCCGACGCCACGGTCCAGTCGATGCCCGACGCATCGCCAGCCAAATGGCATCTGGCGCATGTGACCTGGTTTTTCGAGACGTTTGTGCTGCGCGACCATGTGGCGGGATACCGGCCGTTCGATCCGCGCTACGCCTTTCTGTTCAACAGCTATTATGAGGCGGAGGGCGCGCGCCACGCCCGGCCGATGCGGGGGATGCTGACCCGCCCCTCGCTGACCGACATTCGCGCCTATCGCGCGCATGTCGACGCGGCGCTGATCGGTGCGCTGGGTATGCTGCCGCAATCTGCGCGGGCATTGGTCATGCTGGGGCTGCAGCATGAGCAGCAACATCAGGAATTGCTGCTGACCGACCTGCTGCACCTCTTTTCGCTCAATCCGCTGGAGCCGGCGCTGTTTGGCGCACCCAGCGCCGCGCCAGTAGCCCTGCCCGGCCCGCTCCACTGGATTGAGGGGCGCGAAGGCCTGGTCGAGATTGGCGAGGACGGACGCGGCGGCTTCGCCTTCGATTGCGAGGGACCGCGGCACAAAGCGGTGTTGCGTCCGCACGCGCTCGCGCACCGGCCCATCAGCAATGGCGAATGGATCGCCTTCATAGAGGATGGCGGCTATCGTGACCCGGCGCATTGGCTGTCGGACGGCTGGGCCTGGGTCCAGGGCGGGGGCGTGGATGCGCCGCTGTACTGGAAGCACGGCGAACAGGGCTGGACCCGCTTTGGCCTCGACGGGCGGCAGCCGGTCAATCCGGCCGCGCCGGTCACACATATCAGCCTGTATGAAGCCGACGCCTATGCCAGCTGGGCCGAGGCGAGACTGCCGACCGAAGCCGAATGGGAAAGCGCGGCGCAAAATGTCGCGGCGGTCAGCGGCAACCAACTGGACGGCCCCGCCTGCCCCAGGCCAAAGCCGGCAGAAGACGGTTCCGCGCTGACGCAGATGTTCGGCGATGTGTGGGAGTGGACGGGGAGCGCCTATCGCCCCCATCCCGGCTTTCGCGCTGCGCCGGGCGCGGTCGGCGAATATAACGGCAAGTTCATGTCCGGCCAGTTCGTGCTGAAGGGCGGCAGTTGCGCCACTCCGCGCGGCCATGCGCGGGGCAGCTATCGCAATTTCTTTTACCCCCATCACCGCTGGCAGTTCACCGGACTGCGGCTGGCCAAGGATCTGTAAGCGCCATGTTGCTGACGCAGGACGCCCCCAAAAACGCCCGCTCGATCGATCCGGCGTTCTACCATGACATTGTAACGGGTCTGTCGCGCAGTCCCAAGGCTACGCCGCCGACATGGTTTTATGACCGGCGCGGGTCGGAATTGTTCGAAGCGATCACCGATCTGCCCGAATATTATCCCACCCGCACCGAAACCGCCCTGCTGGAGCGGCATGGCGCGGATTTCGCCGCAGCGGTGGGCGCAGGGCGCGCGGTTGTGGAATTCGGTGCGGGCAGTTCGCGCAAGACGCCGCATCTTTTGCGTGCGATCGCGCCTGCCGCCTATGTGCCGATCGACATCAGCGGCGACTTCCTGCACGCGAGCAGCGCGGCGCTGGCGGCGGCCTTTCCCGGTCTGCCGGTCCTGCCGGTGGTGGGTGACTTCAACCGGCCGCTGGCCTTGCCCGCCGCGATAGCTGGAATGTCGCGACTGGGCTTCTTCCCTGGATCGACGATCGGCAATATGGAGCCGGACGCCGCGGTCGATCTGCTACGGGCGATGCGCCGACTGCTGGGCGATGAGGCCAAGCTGCTGATCGGGATGGACCGGATCAAGGATCGTAATCGACTGATTGCGGCCTATGACGATGCGCAGGGCGTGACCGCCGCCTTCAACCTCAACCTTATCGAGCGGATCAACCGCGAACTGGAGGGCGACCTGCCGATCGACGGCTTTGCCCATCGCGCCATCTGGAACGACGAAAAGGCGCGGATCGAAATGCATCTGGAAGCGCGGCGGCCGCTGCATTTCCATGTTGCGGGTCAATGTTTCCACATGGATTCGGGCGAGACGATCCATACCGAAAGCAGCCATAAATATGGCGCGCGCGATCAACGCCTGCTGCTGCGCGCAGGTGGATGGGAACCGACGGCCGAGTGGACCGACGACGAAGGGCTATTCGCGCTGGTGCTGGCGGAGGCGGGGTAGGGCATTTCCGGACGGTCGGGAATGCGCGGATGCATGGCGTACTCGTGCGAAAAGGGCAAAACCGGCTCCTAATTTTCTGCGCTTATTCCGCGCATTGAGCGAATCTCTCTTCCCGTTCCGTCGTCAATGCGCAGCACCCCAACTCGGCCCGGCACCGATTTCCACGCCTAGCGGCACGCTCAGTGTCACGATCGGCTCGGCGGCGCTTTCCATGACGCTGCGGATGACCGCGCTGGCGGCTTCGACGTCGCCTTGCGGCAGTTCGAACACCAGTTCGTCATGGACCTGAAGCAGCATCCGCACGCGGTGCAGCCCTGCCGCCTCCAGCGCCGGTCCCATGCGCGCCATGGCGCGTTTGATGATGTCGGCGCTGGTGCCCTGGATCGGGGCGTTGATCGCGGCGCGTTCGGCGCCCTGGCGTTCGTGCTGGATCGGCGCGGTGATGCGCGGGAACCAGGTCTTGCGGCCGAACAGCGTTTCGGTGAAGCCGTTGGCGCGCGCTTTTTCCAGCGTTTCGTTGATATAGACGCTGATGCCGGGGAAACGCTCATAATATTTGGAGATCATGTCCTGCGCTTCGTCCGCGCTGATTTCCAGCCGGCCCGCCAGCCCCCAGCGCGAGATGCCGTAGAGAATGGCGAAGTTGATCGTCTTGGCGCGGCCGCGGGTGTCGCGATTGACCTCTCCGAACAATTCCTGGGCGGTGCGGTTGTGGATGTCCTCGCCCTGTTCGAACGCCTCCTTGAGCGCGGGCACGTCGGCCATGTGCGCGGCGAGGCGCAGCTCGATCTGGCTATAGTCGGCGGCGAGGATGACATTGCCGGGTTCGGCGACGAAAGCGTGGCGGATCTGGCGGCCGATTTCGGTGCGGATCGGGATATTCTGGAGGTTGGGGTCGGTCGAGGAGAGGCGGCCGGTCTGCGCGCCGGTCAGCGAGTAACTGGTATGGACGCGGCCCGTATCGGCATTGATCTGCTGTTGCAGGGCGTCGGTATAGGTGGATTTGAGCTTGGAGAGCTGGCGCCATTCCAGCACCAGCCCGCAAATCGCCGAGCCTTCGGCCTTCAATTTTTCCAGCACGGTGACGTCGGTGGAATAGGTGCCGCTCTTGCCCTTCTTGCCGCCCTTCAGCCCCATTTCGTCGAACAGGACGACGCCAAGCTGCTGGGGCGATCCTATGGTGAAGGGGTGGCCGGCCAGTTCGTAGATTTCGGCTTCCAGCCCCGCCATCGATTGGGAGAAGGTGCCGGACAGGCGGGAGAGCTGCTCGCGATCGACCTTGATGCCGTGCCGCTCCATGCCTGCGACGACGGGGATCAGCGGCCGGTCGACCAGTTGATAGACGCGGGTGACGCGCTCGGCCGCCAGGCGCTGCGACAATTTATGCCACAGCCGCCAGGTGACTTCGGCGTCCTCGGCGGCGTAGGCGGTCGCCTTGTCCAGCGGGACATGGGCGAAACTGATCGCCTTCTTGCCGGTGCCGGTCACCTCCTTGAAGCTGATGCATGTGTGCTGGAGATGGACGCTGGCCGCTTCGTCCATGCCGTGGCCGCCCAGCGACTTGCCGGCGTCGAGGTCGAAGCTCATCACCATCGAATCGTCGATCGGCGTCACCTCCAGCCCGACGCGGGCGAGGACGTTGAGATCATATTTGATATTATGACCAACCTTGAGCACGGCGTCGTCGGCGAGCAGCGGGCGGAGCAGGCGGATCGCGGCGTCGAGCGGGATTTGCGGCGGCACCTCGCCGAACATGTCGTCGGCGGAGCGGTGGGCGAGCGGGATGTAGCAGGCCCGGCCCGGCCCGGTGGACAGGCTGATGCCGACCAGGCCCGATTCCATGCTGTCGAGGCTGTCGGTTTCGGTGTCGACCGCAACGACGCCCAGCGCCTGCGCTTCGGCGATCCAGGCTTCCAGTTGCGCGACCGTGGTGACGGTTTCGTACAGGGCGCAGTCGATCGGGGGATGTTCGACAGCGGCTGGGGCGGCGGGGGCTGCGGTCGTGGCGGCGACGCTGGCTACTGCGACGGCGGCGGCAGGCGCGCCGAGGCGACCCAGCAGAGTCTTGAAGCCGTGGTGGGACAGAAATTGCTGGAGCGGTTCCTTGGGAATGCCCTTGAGCGTCAGGTCGTCCAGCGGTTCGGGCAGGTCCATGCTGTCGTGCAGCGCCACCAGCCGCCGCGACAGCCGCGCCATGTCGGCATGGGCGATGAGGTTTTCCTGCATCTTCGACTTCTTCATGGCCGGCGCGGCGGTCAGCACGCTTTCCAGGTCGCCATATTCGGTGATGAGCTTCGACGCGGTCTTGGGGCCGATGCCCGGCACGCCCGGCACATTGTCGACGCTGTCGCCCATCAGCGCCAGCACGTCGCCCAATTGTTCGGGCTGCACGCCGAACTTGCCCATGACATAGTCCGGCCCACGCCGTTCATTCTTCATCGTGTCGTACATGTCGACGCCAGGCTGGATCAACTGCATCAGATCCTTGTCGGAACTGACGATGGTGACGTGCCAGCCGGCCGCGACCGCCGCCCTGGTATAGGTGGCGATGATGTCGTCCGCCTCGAACCCGGCTTCTTCGATACAGGGGAGGGAGAAGGCGCGGGTGGCGTCTCGGATCATGGGGAACTGGGGGACGAGGTCTTCGGGCGCGGGCGGTCGGTTCGCCTTATACTGGTCGTACATGTCGTTGCGGAAAGTGTGCGATCCCTTGTCCAGCACGACCGCCATATGGGTCGGGCCTTCCGCCTTGCCCAGTTCCTCGGCCAGCTTCCAGAGCATGGTGGTGTAGCCATAGACGGCGCCGACCGGCTGGCCATGCTGATTGGTGAGCGGGGGAAGCTGGTGATAGGCGCGGAAGATATAGCCGCTGCCATCGACGAGATAGAGGTGATTCTGGGTCATGGGGAGGGGGATAGCGGGTTACGCGCCGCCCCTCCAGCCCGGCTATCGCGGTTCGTGATTCGCCACGACGGCCTTCGCCACCGCCTGCATCAGCGCCCAGCGTTCCGGGATCGACACGGTGGTCGATCCGATCATCACCGCTACGGCATAGTTTGCGCCATCAGGCGCGCTCATGATGCCGATATCGTTATAGCCGGTCGATCGCGGGGGAAGATCCTGGCCGGTGCCGGTCTTGTGCAGATAGTGCCAGCCCGGCGGCACGCCGCCCTTGATCCGCTGCGGCCCGGTCTTGGCCTCCGCCATGATCGACAGCAGCAAGCGCGAGGAGGCGGGGGAGAGCATCTGGCCCTCCTTAAGCTTCGCCAGCGCCTGGACGATCGAGGACGGGGCCGCGCCATCGGGCGGGCTGGCGAGATAATTGTCCAGCGCCTTTTGCCGCACCGACATGGGCAGTTTCGAGCGGGCGGCGTAGAAATTGCGGCCGACGGAATAATCCTGCCGCCAGTCCAGCCCAGCCGTGGCCGATTGCAGCAGCCGTTCGCCGGGGCCGAAGCGGATATCCTTGATCATCCGCCGGGCCAGAAAGCTGCGCACCGCCTCCGGCCCGCCAACGGCGCGCAGCAGCGTGTCGTTGGCGGTATTGTCGCTCTGCGTCATCGCCCGGCGCATCAGGTCGGAGTAGCTGGTGGTCCAGCCGCCCTCCCTGGCCACCAGCGCCGCGCTGGGCTGATGGAACAGAGTCAGGTCGTTGCGGGTGATGGTGGTCGTGTCGGTGATGCGCAGCTTGCCGCGATCCACCGCGTCGAGGAAGGTCATCGACACCCACAGTTTCGACACGCTCTGTTGCGGGAAGAGGGCATTGCCATTCCAGGCGACGGTCCAGTCCGCGCCGATGCGGCGGACGGCGATGCCGACCTTGCCATGAAAGCTCTGGCCCAGATTGCGCACGACGCTGACCAGCGCCGGCGGCGGCGTTTCATTCTGGTCGATGTCGCGATAGGGCAAAGGCGGATTCGCGACCTGGCGGATCGGCCAGGTGTTGGTGGTGGGTTGCGGTTTTTGCGGTGGCGCGGCAGCGGCCCGTGCCGCTGGTGGTTCCGGCGCGCTCACACAGGCCGACAGCGCCGCGATCAACAGGACCAGGCGCGCGGAACCGCCCCGGTTTTTTTGCAATTTCATTAGCGTCCCCGCAATCTCTTGGCGACATAGGGGCGGTCTACCGCTTGTCCGGCAAGACCGATGCGACGAATGATTCCACAAACGCGATGTAAGGAGGATGAATGATGCAACCGATTGACAGGATGCGCCATCGCTCATTTGCGGTTCAGGGCCGGGTGGGCAAGAGGGCGGCATGAACGATGCGAAGATGGACAGGCGCGCGCTGATGTTGGGCGCGCTGGCGACAGGTGGCGCAATGTGGAGCGGGGTGGCGCAGGCTGCGCCGTTCGCGTCGCGCCGGATCGCGATGACGGTGCGTGGCTCTGGCGCCGACGTCATCCTGATTCCCGGCCTGGCCAGTGGCCCAGGCATCTGGAACGGCGTGCTGGGCGGGGTGCCGGGCTATCGCTATCATCTGGTCCATGTGCGCGGCTTTGCCGGGCTGGCCCCGGAAGCCAACGCCAGCGGGGCGCTGATCCAGTCGGTCGCAGACGAGATCGCCCGCTATATCGCCGCGGCCGGGCTGAAACGCCCGGCGATCGTCGGGCATAGCATGGGCGGTACGCTGGCGATGCTGCTGGGCCTCAAAGGCCTGGCGCGTCGGGTGATGGTGGTGGATATGCTGCCCGCCGGCGCGGCGATGGTGGGTGGAACGGCCAGCGGCATGGGCTTTCTGGCCGACCAGTTGAGCGGTTATCTGACGGGCACGCAGGCGGGGCGGCGCTATCTGGGGCAGATGGTCGCGCAGACGCCCGGCGCCAGGGGCAGCGACCCCGATGTCATCGCCAATGCGCTGCGCGACCTGGCCAATATCGACCTGACGCCCCAATTGCCGCAGCTCGCCGCGCCGCTGGAGGTGGTTTATGCCGTGGGCAGCGACGCCGATCAGGCCGCCGCCATCACCAGCCGCTTCCGTACCGCTTATGCGCCCCGCAAGGCCACGCTTTTGAAAGCGATCGGGCCGAGCGGCCATATGGTGATGGGTGACCAGCCGACGCGCTTCAACGCGGCATTGAAGGATTTTCTGGCGGTCTGACGGCGTTTATGGCGCCAGGACCGTGTCGATGGCGTCGGGCAGCGTTTCGGGATAGTCGAGCGTATAGTGGAGGCCGCGGCTTTCCTTGCGGTGGAGGGCGGAGCGGACGATCAGTCGGGCGACTTCGAGCAGGTTGCGCAGTTCGATGAGGTCGGGGGTGACGCGGAAATTGCCGTAATAATCGTCCACCTCCTGCGCCAGCAGGGCGACGCGGTGCTGGGCGCGTTCCAGCCGCTTGGTGGTGCGGACAATGCCGACATAGTCCCACATGAAGCGGCGGATTTCTTTCCAGTTATGCTGGACGATGACTTCCTCGTCGCTGTTGGTCACGCGGCTTTCGTCCCAAGGGCGGATCGACGGCGGGGCGGGCAGATCGTCCCAATGGGCGCGGATATGCCTGGCCGCCGCCTCGCCGAAGACGAAACATTCGAGCAGCGAGTTGGAGGCGAGGCGGTTGGCGCCGTGCAGGCCGCTCTCGCTGACCTCTCCCGCGGCATAGAGGCCGGGCAGGTCGGTGCGGCCGTCGAGGTCGATCACCACCCCGCCGCAGGTATAATGCTGCGCGGGCACGACCGGGATCGGCTCCTTGGTGATGTCGATATCGAGGTCCAGCAGCCGGGCATAGATGGTCGGGAAGTGGTGCTTCACGAATTCCGGGTCTTTGTGGCTGATGTCGAGATGGACATAGTCGAGGCCAAGGCGTTTGATCTCATGGTCGATGGCGCGGGCCACGACGTCGCGCGGGGCCAGCTCCTCGCGCGGATCGAAGCGGGGCATGAAACGCTCGCCGCCGCCAGGCACGCCGGGGGGGAGTTTCAGGTGGCCGCCTTCGCCGCGCACGGCCTCGGTAATGAGGAAATTCTTGATCTCCAGATTATAGAGGCAGGTCGGGTGGAACTGGTTCATTTCCATGTTCGACACGCGGCAGCCCGCGCGCCAGGCCATGGCGATGCCGTCGCCGGTCGCGCCGCGCGGGGCGGTGGAGAAGAGATAGGTGCGGCCCGCGCCGCCGGTGCACAGGATCGTCGCCTTGCCGAGCAGCGCATCCACCCGCTTGGTCTTCTTGTTGAAGGCGTAGACGCCCCAGACATGACCGTCGCCCGAATAGCGTTCGCCATGGCGGGAGGTGATGAGGTCGATCGCGATCAGATCTTCGACCAGGGTGATGTTGGGATTGGCGCGGGCGGCCTTCAAGAGCGCGATCTGTACGGCATGGCCGGTGGCGTCGTCGACATGGACGATGCGGCGATGACTGTGGCCGCCCTCGCGCGTCAGGTGCCAGCGTTCGCCAAACGCCTCTCCTTCGTTGAAGGGGACGCCCAATTGCGCCAGCCGGTCGATGGCGGCGGGGGCTTCGGAGACGACGAATTCGACCGTGGCCCGATCGTTGAGGCCAGCGCCCGCGACCATCGTATCTTCGACATGCGCCTCGAAACTGTCACCCGCGTCGAGTACGGCGGCGATACCGCCCTGCGCCCAGTTGGTGGACCCGCCATCGAGCGCGCCCTTGGCCAGCACCAGCACCTTGCGGTCCTGCGCGAGGTTGATGGCGGCCGTCAGCCCGGCCGCGCCGGAACCGATGATGATGACGTCGTGGGTGGTGGTGGTCATCTTCGTCCTAGCGCTTTTCTATTTCCGTTCGGGCCGAGCCTGTCGAAGCCCAGCCCTTCTTTGAAGGCAAGTACGACCCTTCGACAAGCTCAGGGCGAACGGTGCAATGGCGCCTGTCCTAAGCCGCCGCCGTCAGGTTGAGGAAGACATCCTCCAGGTCCGGGTCGCGCGTGACCACGTCGACGATGGCGAGGCCGCTGGCCTGCACCGCGCTCAGCACCTGGCCGGCATTGGCGCGGTCCTTCATATAGGTGATGGTCAGGGTGCGGTCGTCCGACAGGTCTATTTTCTCGAAACAGGGTGCGTCGGGGATCACCGTCACGTCGCGATCGACCGTGACCTGCACGACCTTCTCCTGCGCCATGGCGATCAGCTCGCGGGTCGGCTTGTCGGTGATGACCTTGCCATGGTTGATGATGCCGATGCGGTCGCACAATTGCTCGGCTTCTTCGAGATAGTGGGTGGTCAGCACGATCGTCACGCCCAGCGCATTGAGTTCGCGGACATAGGCCCACAGTTGCTGGCGCAATTGCACGTCGACGCCCGCGGTCGGCTCGTCAAGCACCAGGATCGGGGGGCTGTGCACCATCGCCTTGGCCACCAGCAGCCGGCGCTTCATGCCGCCCGACAGGGTACGGGCATAGGCATGGGCCTTGTCGTCCAGATGCACCGCGCGCAGCAATTCCATCGTGCGGCGGCGGTCCTTGGGCACGCCATAGAAGCCAGCCGTATTTTCCAGCGTCTCGAACGGGGTGAAGAAGGGGTCGAAGACGATTTCCTGCGGCACGATGCCGATGCTGTTCTTCGCGTTGCGCGGGCTGGCGTCGATATCGAAGCCCCAGATGCTGACGTCGCCCGCGCTCTTGTTCACCATGCCGGCCAGGATGTTGATCGTGGTCGACTTGCCCGCGCCATTGGGACCGAGCAGGCCGTAAATCTGACCGCGCGGGATGGAGAGGTTGATGCCGTCGAGCGCGCGCTTGCCGCCCTTATAGACTTTGGTGAGGTTGCGGATCTGGATGGCGGCGGGGGCAGGGCTGTCGGTCATGGCTCAACTCTATGGGGATCGAAGCCGGCAAAAGGAAGAGGATCAAAACTCGTCGGCGATATCCATCAGGCCCATCAGCTTCTTCGGTGCGACCTGCCGCCAGCTTGATCGCAGCCGTTCCGCCACATGATCCCAGTCGGTGTCGCCCAGGTCGAGGCGGATGCCGACCCATTCGGCGCCGAAATAGGCGGGGCGATAATAGCGGTCCGGGTCGGCTTCCATCAGCGTCGCCTGTTCCTCTGGCGCGGTGGTCTTCACCAGCACGGCGATGATGCCGTCGCCATGATGGTCGCGGGTGAAGTAAGCGAATTTCTTGCCTTTCACGATGCCGAAGCAGGGCATTCCGTGAGAGACGATCTCGTCCGCCTGCGGCAGGGCCAGAGCGGCTTCGCGCACCTTGCCCAGCAGCCAGTCGGGCTGGCGTTCGCGGGTGACGAAGTCGGCGAGGGTGCGGGAGTAGAGCTGATGCTCGGCGATCAGGATGCGGGCGGCGAGGCTGTCTTGCGTATCGCCGGGCAGGATCGCCACCGGGGTCTGGCCCAGCACCGGGCCGTCGTCCAGTTCGGCCGTGACGATATGGACCGAGCAGCCGGCATGGCTGTCGCCCGCGTCGATGGCGCGCTGGTGCGTATCCAGCCCCTTATATTTGGGCAGCAGGCTGGGG
This sequence comes from Sphingobium cupriresistens LL01, assembly GCF_001046645.1. Lineage (NCBI taxonomy): Bacteria > Pseudomonadati > Pseudomonadota > Alphaproteobacteria > Sphingomonadales > Sphingobiaceae > Sphingobium > Sphingobium cupriresistens. The sequence goes on along the minus strand of NZ_KQ130435.1, from coordinate 22,427 downwards.
TGGATGTTGAGCATCCGGTTTTCCCATGCCGATACGAATGCGGGGGAGAGCAGGCGCATATAGCCCGCGAGCGCAACATATTGGGCGCCGGCCGCGCGGAGTTGCGCGTCGATGATCTGGTCGAATTCGGCGCGCTTTAGGCTCTTGTGGCTCTGGCCGAAGGTTGCGATGCCCTCCGCAGCGGCCAGGGACAGGCCGGGGGCTTGCGGATCGTTGGCGGCGACCAGGACGATCTCATAGGGGCAATCCTGCGCCTTGGCCGCATAGAGCAGGGCGGCCATGTTGGAGCCGCGACCGGAAATCAGGACGCCGACTTTTGCTTTGTGCATATCCGACATGCCCTCTCCTGACCCCTCCCTGAAGGGAGGGGGATTGTTAGATCAGCCCAGATGGGTCGCCGACCAGTCGGCTTTGGCGCTCCAGGTTTCGGTGCAGCCCTTGACGGTGCAGCCCTTGTCGCCTTCGCTGACGGCGCCAATGCGAAAGACGGTTTCGCCCGCATCCTCCAGCGCCTTGGTGACGGCGGCGACATGGGCTTCGTCCACGGCCAGCACCATGCCGACGCCGCAATTGAAGGTGCGCGCCATTTCTGCCGGCTCGATATGGCCCTGCGCCTGAAGAAAGGCCATCAGGCGCGGCTGTTCCCACCTGTCGGCGTCGACGGTGGCGTGGCAGCCGTCGGGCAGGACGCGCGGGATATTTTCCAGCAGGCCGCCGCCGGTGATGTGGGCGAGGGCGTGGATCATGCCGGCGCGCACCAGCGGCAGCAGGCTCTTCACATAGATTTTCGTGGGCGCCATCAGCGCGTCGATCAGCAGCACGTCCTGATCGAAGATCGCCGGGCGATCGAGCTTCCAGCCCTTGTCGGCGGCGAGGCGGCGGACCAGCGAGAAGCCGTTGCTATGAACGCCCGAAGAAGCGAGGCCGAGCAGGACGTCGCCCGCCTTGACCCGGTTGCCGGTCAGAACTTTGGTCCGTTCGACCGCGCCGACGCAGAAACCGGCCAGGTCATAATCGCCATCGGCGTACATGCCGGGCATTTCGGCGGTTTCGCCGCCGATCAGCGCACAGCCCGCGATACGGCAGCCCTGCGCGATGCCGGCGATGACGCGCTCGGCGACGCCGCTCTGCAGCTTGCCGGTGGCGTAATAGTCGAGGAAGAAGAGGGGCTCGGCGCCCTGGACGATCAGGTCGTTGGCGCACATGGCGACCAGGTCGACGCCGACGCCATCATGGCGGTCATGGTCGATCGCCAGTTTCAGTTTGGTGCCGACCCCGTCGTTGGCGGCGACCAGCAACGGGTCGTCATAGCCCGCGGCCTTGAGGTCGAAAAAGCCGCCGAAGCCGCCCAGTTCGGCGTCGGCGCCGGGGCGGCGGGTCGCCTTGGCCAAGGGGGCGATGGCGCGGACAAGGGCGTTGCCCGCGGCGATGTCGACGCCAGCCTTGGCGTAGCTGTAGGATTCGTTGTCGCTCATGAGGCAGCGCTCTACGGTCGAAACAGCAATATGTCGAGTTTCGCGCGGTCCAGCACTTTGCTCCGTTCGCCCTGAGCCTGTCGAAGGGCGCACGCAACGCCCTTCGACAGGCTCAGGGCGAACGGAGGTGGGGATAAGTCTTGCGTTGCCGCTTGGCATGGCGGGCAATTGTCGCCAAAAGGGCGCGCGTGAGCCTGAGCCAGTCCCTAACCCGCCCCGCAGCCCTTGTGCGCCTGCTCTCGCGGCCCGTCCAGATCCTGTTCGCCATTGCGCTCGGCCTCGCGGCCGCCGCCCTGTTCGCGCAGATGGAGGGGGAGCGCGGCGTGCCGCCGATCGCCAGCGGCGGCGATTTCGAGGTGCGCGGGGTCAAGGTCGATGTGTTCGCCAAGGATGCCGATACGGCCCGCTACACCGGGTGGCGCATGGCGCAGCGGCAGGCGTGGCGGATGCTGTGGACGCGGACCCATGGCGGCGGCGGCGCGCCCGCGCTGTCCGATTCGCAGATCGAGGCGATGGTTTCGGGCATCGAGATTGATTATGAGCAGGCCGGGCCGACCCGCTATGTCGCGACGCTGGGCATCTTGTTCGACCGGGCGCGCACGGGCGCGCTGCTGGGCGTGTCGGGCAATGTGATGCGGTCGCCGCCCCTGCTGGTGATCCCGGTGCTGTGGGACGGCGGATCGGCCGTATCCTATGAGCGCACCAATGAATGGCAGAAGGCCTGGGCGCGATACCGCACCGGCGACAGCGCGATCGACTATGTCCGGGTGGCGGGATCGATCGCCGATCCCATCCTGCTGAACGCCGGCCAGACCGGGCGGCGCGGGCGCTTGTGGTGGCGGGTGCTGCTCGACCAATATGGCGCCGCCGACGTGGTGATCCCGATCGCGCGGCTCGACCGGGCCTATCCCGGCGGGCCGGTGACGGGCACTTTCACCGCCCGCTATGGTCCCGACAACAGCCTGATCGGCAGCGTGACGCTGCGCGCGTCGAACGACAGCGGTTTGCCCAAGATGATGGACGAGGGCGCGCGGCGGATCGACGAGCTGTATATCCGGGCGCTGAACGATGGCCGCTTGCGGCCCGACCCCTCGCTCATCATCGAGGAGCCGGTCGATCCGGCCGCGCTGGAGATCGAAAATGCGGTCGAGGCGCCGGTCGAGGCGGTCGAACTGCCGAGCGTGGTCACGACCGGCACGAGCTTCTCCATCCAGTTCGACACGCCCGATGTCGGGTCGATCGGCGCGGGCGAATCGACGGTGCGGTCGATCCCCGGCGTGCGGGCCGCCAATACCAGCAGCCTGGCGCTGGGCGGCACGTCGGTGATGCAGGTCAGCTTCGACGGCACGGCCGACATGCTGCGCGCGGGGTTGCAGGCGCGCGGCTATAGCGTCGCGGTGTCCGGCACGACGCTGCGGATTACGCGGCGACAGGCGTCCCCGCCCCCGCAATGAGCCAGATCAGCCTGCCCTTCGAATGGCATGGTGGCGCGGGTGATGGCGACTTTCTGGTCAGCGACGCCAACGCCCAGGCGGTCGCGCATCTGGAACGGTGGCGCGACTGGCCGCTGTCGGTGAGCGTGCTGACCGGGCCGCCACGATCGGGCCGATCCACGCTGGCGCGCCATTTCGCGCGGATCAGCGGCGGCGAGATCATCGACGATGCCCAAGGGCAGGACGAGCATCGGCTGTTCCATGCCTGGAACGCGGCGCAGACCGAACGGCGGCCGTTGCTGATGGTGGGGCTGGCGCCGCCGGCGAGCTGGACCGTTGCGCTGCCCGATTTGCGGTCGCGGCTGGCGGCCGTGACCCATGTCGCGATCCATGAGCCGGACGAGGCGCTGGCCCGCGCGCTGATCGAGCGGGCGTTCGATACCGCCGGGGCGGGCTATGCCGCCGACTTGCCCGACTGGCTGGTGCGCCGGGTCGAGCGCAGCTATGGCGCAATCGCGGCGGTCACGCATTTGCTGGACCGCGCCGCATTGTCATCTGGACGCAAGATTTCTGTCGCACTGGCGAAAGAGGCTCTGCAAGCCGCAGGCTTTCTGCCTATAGTCCCGCCCGATCCCCCTCCTCCGCAACGCGAGTAATCCGTGGCCGAAGCCGATCCCTCCGCCAGCCTGGCGCTGCCCAGCGACCGTTATTTCAACCGCGAGCTGTCCTGGCTGGCGTTCAACCAGCGGGTGCTGGAGGAGGCGATGAACCGCGCCCATCCGTTGCTGGAGCGGCTGCGTTTCCTGTCCATATCCGGCGCGAACATGGACGAGTTCTTCTCCGTCCGGGTCGCGGGGCTGAAGGGGCAGCAGTTGCAGGATGTCGACCTGCGTTCCGCCGACGGGCTGACCCCGGCGCAGCAACTGGCCGCGCTGACCGAGGAAAGCACGCGGCTGATGCTGGCGCAGCAGAAGGTGTGGGGCGCCGTTCACGACGAATTGGCCCAAGTTGGCATCGAGGTGATCGGGCCAGCGAGCGAGATGGACGAGGCCTGCGGCCAATGGTTGCGCGAGCATTTCCTGACGCAGATCTTCCCGATCCTGACGCCTCAGGCGCTCGACCCGGCGCATCCCTTCCCCTTCATCCCCAATCAGGGGCTGTCGATCATCTTCGACCTGCAGCGCTTGTCGGACAAGCAGCCGATTCGCGAGCTGGTCATGATCCCGCCGACGCTGGCGCGGTTCGTGCGGATTCCGGGCGATGCAGCGCGCTACATGGCTTTGGAGGCGGTGATCCGGCGCTTTTCGGCCGACCTGTTCCCCGGCTATCGCGTGCGCAACAGCGGCGTGTTCCGCATCATCCGCGACAGCGACATAGAGATTGAGGAAGAGGCGGAAGATCTGGTCCGCCATTTCCGCAGCGCCATCAAGCGGCGTCGGCGCGGCCGGGTGATCCGCATGGAGATAGAGGAGCGCATCCCCGAACCGGTCGAGGAGATGTTGCAGGATATGCTCCAGGGCCATGAAGCGGTGGTGGTCGAGGTCGAGGGGTTCGTCGGCATTGGCGACCTGTCCGGCATCGTCGACGCCGACCGGCCGGATTTGAAGTTCGAACCCTATGCCCCGCGCTTTCCCGAACGCATCCGCGAATATGGCGGCGACTGTTTCGCCGCGATCCGGGCCAAGGACATCGTCGTCCACCATCCCTATGAGGCGTTCGACGTCGTCGTATCCTTCCTCAAACAGGCGGCGGTCGACCCGGATGTGGTGGCGATCAAGCAGACGCTGTATCGTGCGGGCAAGCAGTCCGCGATCATCCGGGCGCTGATCGATGCGGCCGAGGCGGGCAAGTCCGTGACCGCGGTGGTCGAGTTGAAGGCGCGGTTCGACGAAGAGCAGAATCTGATGTGGGCCGACGCGCTGGAGCGGGCGGGCGTGCAGGTGGTCTATGGCTTCATCGACTGGAAGACGCACGCCAAGATTTCGATGGTGATCCGGCGCGAGGGCGAGCAGTTCCGCAGCTACTGCCATTTCGGCACGGGCAATTATCACCCGATCACGGCGCGCATCTATACGGACCTCAGCTTCTTCACCGCCGATCCGGCCTATAGCCGGGACGCCGCCGCGCTGTTCAACTATATCACCGGCTATGTCGAGCCGGAGCGGCTGGAAAAGCTGGTCATGTCGCCGCGCGACCTGCGCGATACGCTGTGCCGCCTGATCGACGCGGAGATCGACCATGCCCGCGCCGGGCGGCCGGGCAATATATGGGCGAAGATGAACAGCGTGGTCGATCCCGCGATCATCGAGAAGCTGTATGCCGCGAGCAATGCGGGGGTCCAGATCGATTTGATCGTGCGCGGCATATGCTGCCTGCGGCCGGGGGTGCCGGGCATGTCGGAGAATATCCGGGTGAAGTCGATCGTCGGCCGTTTCCTGGAGCATAGCCGCATCGCGGTGTTCGGCAACGGCAAGGCGCTGCCCAATAATGGCGCGAAGGTCTTCATCAGTTCGGCCGACTGGATGCAGCGCAATTTCGACCGGCGGGTCGAGTTCATGGCGCCGATCGAGAACCCCACGGTGCATGACCAGATATTGGACCAGGTGATGGTCGCCAACCTGATCGACACCGAACAAAGCTGGTCGCTGGACAGCGAGGGCCATTATACCCGACTGGCGGCGGGCGACAAACCGTTCAACCTGCACCGGTATTTCATGACCAACCCGTCGCTGTCGGGGCGCGGCGCGGCGCTGGATAATGAAGCGGTGCCGACGTTGCGCCTGCGTGGACGCGCCTGATGAATTCGATGCTGAGCCGGGTTCGCGCCGTCGCCGAGAGCATGGCGACGTCGCCGCAGCCGGCCCATGCGCGCACCGCGATCATCGACATCGGATCGAACAGCGTGCGCCTGGTCGTCTATGACGGGCCGCGCCGCATTCCTTTCACCCTGTTCAACGAGAAGGTGATGGCGGGGCTGGGCGCGTCGCTGGCGAAGACAGGCGCGATCGAGCCGGAGGCGATGGACCGGGGGCTGCGCGCCATTGGCCGCTTCGCCCATCTGTGCCGGGCGATGAAGGTGACCGAGATACGCTGCGTCGCCACCGCCGCGGTGCGGGACGCGACCAACGGAGGCGAGTTCATTGCCCGCGCCAAGGATATGGGGCTGACGGTCGAATTGCTGACCGGGGCGCAGGAGGCGATCGGCGCGGCGATGGGGGTGTTGTCAGGCATCCCGAACGCGGACGGCATCGTCGGCGATCTGGGGGGCGGCAGCCTGGAGCTGGCGCGCATCCGGGACGGAGCGGTGGAGCAGACGATTTCGCTGCCGCTGGGCGTGCTGCGCCTGCCGCAAATCCGGGCCAAGGGGCCGCGGATGCTGGAGCGGATCGTGGTCAAGATGCTGGAGAAGGCGGGATGGACGCCGGAACCGGACCTGCCCTTTTATCTGGTCGGCGGGTCGTGGCGCGCGCTGGCGCGGTTCGACATGCAATTGACCAGCTTTCCGCTGCCCGTCGTTCACCAATATGAGATGACCGCCGCGCGGGCGGAGCAGTTGACCCGGATCGTCAGCCATGTCGATCGCACCCGGTTGAAGCAGATCCCGGCGATGACCGGATCGCGCGTGCCGACGCTGCCCGACGCGGCCGCCCTGCTGTCGGTCGTGGTGCGGCAGTTAAAGGCGAGTCGGCTGGTCGTGTCGGCCTATGGCCTGCGCGAAGGGCTGCTGTATGAAGCTTTGCCGGAGGATATAAGGGCGGATGACCCGCTGCTGGTCGCGGCCGAGGCGGAAGGGGAGGCGCAGGCGCGTTTTCGCGGCCATGGCGACCGGATCGACAAGTGGATTGCGCCGCTGTTCGCCGACGACGATGCGGCTGCGCGACGCATCCGCCGGGCCGCCTGCCTGCTGGCCGATGTCGGATGGCGCGCCAATCCCGATTTCCGCGCCGAGCGCGGCGTGGAGATCGCGCTGCACAGCAATTGGGTGGGGATCACCGCGCCGGAACGGGCGATGCTGGCGCAGGCGCTGCATAGCCATTTCGGCGGGGGCATGAGCTGTCCGCCGGGCGTGGAGTTGTTGGCGAAGCCCGAATTATTGCGCCGGGCGGCGCTGTGGGGGCTGGCGATCCGCCTGGCCCAGCGCCTGTCGGGCGGGGTCGAAGGGCCGCTGGCGGTGTCGCGGTTGAGCCGGACGGAGGGGCATATAGAGTTGCAACTGCGGGATTCGGATGCTGACCTCTATGGCGAGACGGTCGAGCGGCGGTTGCGCAATCTGGCGCAGGCGATGGGGGTTAAATATCGGTTGTTGCGGTGAGGGTGGAGGCTTTGCTTTGTTAGGCAAGGTGAGGCTGCGTCCTTCGACAGGCTCAGGGCGAACGGAGGTCAGCGCCGTCGCCCCTCCGGCCCGTCGTCACCTGTCTTCCCCTACGCGGTAATTGCCGGTAAGGGCGGCCGATGACTGCTTCCCCCGCGCCCATCAGCCGTTCGCTCTTCGCCTTCTCGATCTTTTATGGCGGCATGGTCTGCATCGCCGGCGTGCTGGGCAACAAGCAGGTCGCGTTGGGGCCGCTGGCGGGGGTCGGGCCGATGGTGGGGCTGGGTCCGCTGGCGGTGGAGGCGGGGATTTTCGCCTTCCTGCTGCTGGTGACGATTTCCAGCGCGGTGGCCGAATTGCATGGCCGCGCGGTCGCGAACCGGCTGGTGCAGATCGGTTTCCTGCCGCTGATCGCGTCGATCCTGCTGTCGATCCTCGTGCTGGCCGCGCCTGCGGCGGGCGACATGGACCCGAAAAGGGCCGAAGCCTTCGCGATGATGATGGGCGGGACGCCGCGCATTTGGGCAGGCGGGATCATCGCCTATGGCATTTCGCAGACGCTGAACGTCACCCTGTTCGCGATGCTGAAAGGGAGGGAGGGCGCGCGGCTATTGTGGTTGCGGGCGGCGATCGCCAGCATCCTGTCGCAGATCGTCGACACATTGCTGTTCGTGACGATCGCCTTTTACGGGGTGTTTCCGATCGGCGAATTGCTGCTGGGCCAGATGATGGCCAAGGTGCTGCTGTCGGCGCTGCTGGTGCCGCCTGTCATCTATCTGCTGGTGGCGCTGGGGCGGCGGCTGGATCGCAACTGAGACAGGGAGTGCGACAGTTGTGGCGGGTTCATGATTCTCGTTAGTTGGCGAACTAATTATTTGACTTTCTTCCGCTTCGCTCGCACGACATGCGCTAAATCCGTTCGTCCTGAGTAGCCATTGAGCGAAGTCGAAATGGCGTATCGGAGGATTATACGTAGCGCTTGATGCTTCGATACGGGTCTTCGACTTCGCTCAGCCCCTACTCAGCACGAACGGGGCGAGTTAGGTTGAAGGTTCCCGCTCCAAAGTACGCCGGCGGGCGATGCGCAAACCTTGCAGCGGGCGTCCTTTAGCCTTATGCGCCCGCGCATGAACAGCAAGCACGCCCCCGATCCCGCGCTCCTGGCGAAGGCCGAAACCCTGGTCGAGGCGCTGCCCTATATGCAGCGTTATGCGGGAAAGACCTTCGTCGTGAAATATGGCGGCCATGCCATGGGCGATCCCGAAGCCGCGCGCGATTTCGCCGAGGATGTCGTGCTGATGAAGGCGGTGGGCATCAATGTCGTCGTCGTCCATGGCGGCGGGCCGCAGATCGGCGCGATGCTGAAGAAGCTGGGCGTCGAATCGCAGTTTATCGGCGGGTTGCGCGTGACCGACGCGGAGACGGCCAAGATCGCCGAGATGGTGCTGGCCGGATCGATCAACAAGGAAATCGTCGGCTGGATCGCCGGGGCGGGCGGTCGTGCGGTGGGCATTTCGGGCAAGGATGGCGGGCTGGTCCTGTGCGAGAAGGTCGGCGGCCGGCGCGAGGCGGACCCCAATTCGGGGATCGAGCGCAATGTCGACCTGGGCTTCGTCGGCGATCCGGTGTCGGTCGACCGGCGCATCCTGGACACGCTGGCGCAGGCGGGCATCATTCCGGTCGTGGCGCCGGTGGGTATCGGCACCGATGGCCATACCTATAATGTCAATGCCGACACCATGGCGGGTGCGATCGCGGCGGAACTGAAGGCGTCGCGCTTCTTCCTGCTGACCGATGTCGCGGGCGTGCTGGACAAGCAGGGGCAGTTGCTGAGCGACCTCGACCCGGCGGCGATCGCCGTGTTGCAGCAGGACGGCACGATCAGCGGGGGCATGATCCCGAAGCTGGAAACCTGCGTCCGCGCGGTCGAGGGCGGGGTGGACGCCGCGGTCATCCTGGACGGGCGGGTGCCGCACGCGATGCTGCTGGAAATCTTCACCGACCAGGGCGCCGGTACGCTGGTGCGGAAATAAGGAACGGCTGATGACGCTGACTTCGCTGATCGTCCCGACCTTTAGCCAGATGCTGGGCACTTTGTCGGGCTGGCTGGACAAGGCGCAGGCGCAGTTGCCCGCCGCGCAGGCGGAGGTGTTGCTATCGGCGCGACTGGCGCCCGACATGTTTCCGTTGGCGACGCAGATCCGCTTCGCCTGCGTGCAGGCGCATGAGGCGGTCTATCGGTTGCAGGGCGAGGCGTTCCCCGCCGCGCTGGACGGATTGCTGAACGAAGGGCGCGAGGCGGGCGAGCGGCCCGGTTCGATTCTGGAGGCGAAGGCGCGGATCGGCGAGGCGCTTGCCCTGTTGCAAAGCCTGTCGGACGATGCGCTGGACGGGGCTGCGGGTACGCAAATCGCCCACGCGCTGCCCAACGGCATCATCCTGGACCTGACGGCGGAGCAATATGCGCGCGACTGGACGCTGTCCCAATTTTATTTCCACGTCATGACCGCCTATGCGATCCTGCGGGCGCAAGGGGTTGCTCTGGGCAAAGCGGATTATGTCGCGCATATGTTCGGCCATATCCGGCCGGGGACGATGCCCACGGGCTGACCTGTCGTTGATCGAATAAGCCGCGTCGGGCGCTTGTGGCGCAGGGGGCAGATAGCTAGATACGACATTACATTCGCGGCAGCGCAGCATGGAAGGCCGGTAGCTTGTTCGAACTTCTCAACGCCCTGAACGGCATCGTCTATATCGTGCTGGAGGCGATCTGGTGGATCATCATCGTGCAGGCGGTGTTGAGCTGGCTGATCGCGTTCAACGTCATCAATACGTCGAACGAATATGTCCGCAACGGCCTCTATGCGCTCGACCGGATGACCGAGCCGCTCTATCGTCCGGTGCGCAAGGTGCTGCCCGATCTGGGCGCGCTGGACCTGTCGCCGATGGTGGTGTTGCTGGCGGTCATCATATTGCAGGGGCCGGTGCGCGAGAATCTGTTCGCGGCGCTGATGCGGGCCGCGGCCTGAATCCTGTCTGTCCGACCCACGTCTGGACCATAGCGGGCGACGACCTGTTGATCGCCGTCCGGCTGACGCCGGGTGCGGCGAAAGAGGATATAGGCGGTGGCTGGATCGATGAGCGCAATGCGCGCTGGCTGTCCGCGCGGGTCCGCGCCGTGCCGGAAAAGGGCCGGGCCAATGGCGCGCTGATCGCGCTGCTGGCGAAAGGGCTGGATTGGCCGCGCAGCGCGATTTTGCTGGAATCGGGCGACACCAACCGGCTAAAGCGGCTGCGCATCATCGGTGGCGGCCGCGCGTCGGCGCGCCTGACCGCGCTTATCGAAACATGGGTAGGACAGACATGACCATCGGCAAGATCATCGACGGCAAGGCGTTCGCCGCCACCCTGCGCGACACGGTGGGCGAAGGCGTGGCGGGCTTCGTCGAGGCGACCGGGCGCAAGCCGGGGCTTGCGGTGGTTCTGGTGGGCGAAGACCCGGCCAGCAGCGTCTATGTCCGGTCCAAGGGCAAGATGACGGTCGCGGCGGGCATGGAAAGCTTCGAATTCAAGCGGCCCGACAGCATCGGCGCGGAGGATCTGCTCGACCTGATCGAAGAACTGAATCATGACGAGCGGATCGACGGCATCCTGGTCCAATTGCCGTTGCCGGGGCATATCGACGAAGCGGTCGTGATCGGCGCGATCGATCCGGCCAAGGATGTGGACGGTTTCCATGTCGTCAATTCGGGCAAGCTGGCGACCGGGCAGGAGGCGCTGGTGCCCTGCACGCCGCTGGGCTGCATCATGCTGCTGAAGGACGAACTGGGCGACCTGTCCGGGCTGGAGGCCGTGGTCGTGGGCCGGTCCAACATCGTGGGCAAGCCGATGGCGGCGTTGCTGCTGGCGGAAAGCTGCACCGTGACGATCGCGCATAGCCGCACCCGCGATCTGGCGAGCGTGGTGCATCGCGCCGACATCGTCGTGGCCGCCGTGGGCCGCGCCGAAATGGTGAAGGGCGAGTGGATCAAGCCGGGCGCGACCGTGATCGACGTCGGCATCAACCGCGTGACCGATACCGAGGATGGCAAGGCCCGGATTGTGGGCGATGTCGCCACGGCCGAGGCGCTGGCCCATGTCCGCGCGATTACGCCGGTGCCCGGCGGCGTCGGGCCGATGACGATCGCCGTGCTGTTGCGCAATACGCTGGTCGCGGCCCATGCGCGGGCGGGGCTGGGCAAGCCGGAGGGGTTGTGACGGCGCGGCTGGGGCTGTTGCTTTTGGGTGCGGCGGCTTTGGTCGCCGCCAAACCGCCGCTGCGTTTTCAGCCCGATCCCAGCAGCGTGATCGCGGCGGAGATCGCGTTCAACCGGCTGGCGCAGGAGAAGGGGCAATGGACCGCCTTTGCGCAGACGGCCGCGGACGACGCCGTGATGTTCGTGCCGCAGAAGGTGGTGGCGAAGGAATGGCTGAAGAAACAGGCCAATCCGGCCGCGTCTGTGCGTTGGTCGCCATCGGTGGCCTATGTGTCGTGCGACGGCAATCTGGCCGCCAGCACCGGCAACTGGACCCGGCCGGACGGAGCGGTCGGTTATTTTACGACCATCTGGCGGCGCGACAAGAAGGGGCGCTGGCAATGGATCATGGATCATGGCGACAGGCTGGCCACCGCGCGCGCGACGCCGGAGTTTTTGAGCGGCAAAGTCGCAACCTGCAAGCGCGGCCCGCAGGGGGATGCGCCGCCGCCTTCGTCGGTCAAGCAAGGGGATGCGCCGCCACCGCCCGACGAGAGCCTGATCTGGACCGCGGACGTTGCGACCGACGGCGGCCGGCAGGTGACGGTGCGCATGTGGACCGGCGCGGCCTATGAGACGGTGATCGACGACAAGGTGAGGGCGGAATCATGATCGAGCTGTTCATTTCCGCCTTCGTGACGTTGTTTGTCGTCATCGATCCGCCGGGCTGCGCGCCGATCTATGCCAGCCTGACCAACGGGGCGAGCCCGGCGCAGCGGCGGGCGATGGCGATCCGCGCGGTCGGCATCGCGGCGGCGATCCTGCTGGTCTTCGCGCTGTGGGGCAAGCAGTTGCTGGGCGTGCTGGGCATCGCGCTCGACAGTTTCCGCATTGCAGGCGGCATCATGCTGTTCATGATCGCGATGGACATGGTGTTCGAGAAACGCACGCAGCGGCGTGAGGATCGGGCGAACAAGATCAGCACCGAAGAGCCGCATGTCGAGGATGTGTCAGTATTCCCGATGGCGATGCCGATGATCGCCGGGCCGGGATCGATCGCGACGGTGATGCTCTTGATGTCGCGCGCCAATGGCATGGCCGAGCGCGGCGTGGTGCTGGGCGCGGTGGTGTTGACGCTGGCGCTGATGCTGGGGGCGCTGATCGCGGCGGGACCGCTGATGGCGCTGCTGGGGCGCAAGATCGAGGCGGTGATCACCCGCCTGCTGGGCGTGCTGCTGGCCGCGCTGGCGGCGCAGTTCGTGATCGACGGGCTGAAGGCGAGTTTTTAACGGAACAATTCCGTTCGCTTCGAGCGTGTCGAGAAGCGGTTAGCAATGCGCTTGGCGTTTCTCGACTTCGCTCGAAACGAACGGATATTATGGTTTAGCCCTTCACGTCGGCTTCGGTGACCGGGGCGATCTTGATTTCGACGCGGCGGTTGGCGGCCTTGCCTTCTTCGGTCGCGTTGGACGCGATCGGCTGGGTCTCGCCAAAGCCGCGCGTGCCGATGCGGGCCGACTGGACGCCCTTGCCAGCCAGATAGCTGGCGACCGACTGGGCGCGGCGTTCGGACAGGGTCTGGTTATAGGCGTCGGCGCCGTCACTGTCGGTATGGCCGTACACGTCGATATAGGTTTTGGGATATTGCGCCAGCACCGATGCGACGTCGTTCAGCGTCGGCTGGAACTGGGGCTGAACATCCGCCTGATTATAGGCGAAAGTGATGCCCGACGGCATACGCAGCAGCAGATTGTCGCCGTCGCGAATCACGTCCACGCCGCTGCCGGCGGTTTCTTCGCGCAGCTTGCGTTCCTGGGCGTCCATATAGGCGCCGATGCCCGCGCCCGCGACGGCGCCGATGCCCGCGCCCAGGATCTTTTCGGTCCGGTCGTTGCGGCCGCCGACCAGATCGCCGAGCAGATAGCCGCCCAGCGCGCCGCCGATGCCGCCGATCGCCGCCTTTGAAATGCTGCGCTGGCCCGTGGTCGGGTCCGTCGTGCAGGCCGTGGTGGCAAGCATGGCGGCCAGCCCTGCGGCGCCGATGATGCGGTGAGAAATCCTCATGATCCTGTTCCCTTGTCTTTTTCGCGCCTGTAGGAGCGACTGCCCCTCATAATGGTCGAACATGGCGTTTGTTCCACATGCGAACTGAACCGATGATGAGGGGGATGTTGTGAAATTGAAAGATTAGCGGTTATAGGAGGTAGTTGACCACCATGGCCACGATCCCCCTCCATAATCCGACGCCCTTTCCCTGGGCCGATCTTGTCATCATCCTGGCGCTCGTCGCCTTGAATGGTGTCTTCGCCATGTCCGAACTGGCCATCGTCTCCGCGCGCAAGCCGCGGTTGCAGGGGATGGAGAAGGCAGGGCGCAAGGGCGCGACCACCGCGCTGGCGCTGGCCAGCGATCCGGGCAAGTTCCTGTCCACGGTGCAGATCGGCATCACCCTGATCGGCATCGTCGCGGGCGCCTATTCGGGCGCAAGCCTGGGCGGGCCGACGGGCGAGCGTTTGCAGATGCTGGGCCTGTCGCCCAATCTGGCGGAAAATGCCGGGTTCGCGCTGGTCATCGGCCTGACCACCTATGCGTCGCTGATCGTGGGCGAGCTGGTGCCCAAGCAATTCGCGCTGCGCGCGCCCGAACCGATCGCGGTGCTGGTCGCGACGCCGATGCTGTGGCTGTCGAAGATCACCGCGCCGATCGTTTGGGTGCTGGACGGGTCGAGCAGCCTGATCTTCAAATTACTGCGGCTGGACCGCGAATCGGAACATCATGTGACCGCCGAGGAGCTGCACCTGATCGTCGCGGAGGCCAGCAAGTCGGGCATCATCGAGGAAAGCGAGCGGGCGATCATATCGGGCGTCGTGCGGCTGGCCGACCGGCCGGTGCGCGAAGTGATGACCCAGCGGATGGACGTCGACTGGATCGACATCGCCGCCGACGACGCGACCATCCGCGCCCGGTTGCTGGAAACGCCGCACACCCGCCTGCCGGTGGGGCGCGGGTCGGTGGAGGACATTATCGGCATCGTCCAGGCGCGCGACATCATGACCGCGCTGTTCCGGGGCGAATCCTTGAATGTCGGGGCGCTGATGCGCCGGGCGGAAGTGGTGCCGGACCAGGTCGATGCGATGGACGCGCTGGAAGTGCTGCGCCGGTCCGACGTGCCGATGGTGATGGTCCATGACGAATATGGCCATTTCGAGGGGATCGTGACCCCGGCCGACCTGCTGTCGGCGATTGCGGGCCATTTCGCGTCGGACCGCGACGCCTATGACGACCCGGACATGGTCGAGCGGGACGATGGCAGCCTGTTGGTGTCGGGGCAGATGCCGATTGACCAACTGGCCGAGCGGATCGGCATCGACCTGTCCGAAGACCGCGACTATGCGACGGTGGCGGGCCATGCGCTGTGGCTGCTCAAACGGTTGCCGGAAGTGGGCGATTTTATCGACGACCAGGGATGGCG
>NZ_KQ130435.1:0-2500 GCF_001046645.1 Sphingobium cupriresistens LL01 | reverse complement strand
GGATGATTGCCGTTGGGGGTAGAGCACTGGATGGTTGCGGGGGTCGCGAGATCTACCAACACTAACCAAACTCCGAATACCAACGAGTCTAGTCCGGCAGACAGACGGCGGGTGCTAAGGTCCGTCGTCAAAAGGGAAACAGCCCTAACCTACAGCTAAGGTCCCCAAGTCATCACTAAGTGGGAAAGCATGTGGGATTTCCAAAACAACCAGGAGGTTGGCTTAGAAGCAGCCATCCTTTAAAGAAAGCGTAACAGCTCACTGGTCTAAACAAGAGATCCTGCGGCGAAGATGTAACGGGGCTAAAGTGATGCACCGAAGCTTAGGGTTCAGTCTTTGACTGAGCGGTAGCGGAGCGTTCCGTAGGCCGTTGAAGCGGGAGGGTAACCGACCGTGGAGGTATCGGAAGTGCGAATGCAGACATGAGTAGCGATTAACAGTGTGAGATGCACTGTCGCCGAAATTCCAAGGGTTCCTGCTTAAAGCTAATCTGAGCAGGGTAAGCCGGCCCCTAAGACGAGCCCGAAGGGGGTAGTCGATGGGAACCACGTTAATATTCGTGGGCCTGGAGGTGTGTGACGGATGGCGTAAATGGTCTGGGCTTATTGGATTGCTCCAGGCTGTGAAGTTGTCCCAGGAAATAGCCCCTCCGTATAGACCGTACCCTAAACCGACACAGGTGGAATGGTAGAGTATACCAAGGCGTTTGAGAGAAGTATCCTGAAGGAACTCGGCAAATTGCCTCCGTACCTTCGGAAGAAGGAGGCCCCACATAAGCGCAAGCTCTTGTGGGGGGCACAGGCCAGGGGGTAGCGACTGTTTAGCAAAAACACAGGGCTCTGCTAAGTCGGCTTCAAGACGACGTATAGGGCCTGACGCCTGCCCGGTGCCTGAAGGTTAAGAGGAGGAGTGCAAGCTCTGAATTGAAGCCCAGGTAAACGGCGGCCGTAACTATAACGGTCCTAAGGTAGCGAAATTCCTTGTCGGGTAAGTTCCGACCTGCACGAATGGCGTAACGACTTCCCCACTGTCTCCAGGATATGCTCAGCGAAATTGAATTCTCCGTGAAGATGCGGAGTACCCGCGGTTAGACGGAAAGACCCCGTGCACCTTTACTGCAACTTCAGAGTGGCATTAGGAAAGAGCTGTGTAGCATAGGTGGGAGGCTTTGAAGCATCGACGCCAGTTGATGTGGAGCCATAGGTGAAATACCACCCTGCTGTTTTCTGATGTCTAACCTCGTACCGTTATCCGGTACAGGGACCCTCTGTGGTGGGTAGTTTGACTGGGGCGGTCGCCTCCTAAAGAGTAACGGAGGCGCGCGATGGTGGGCTCAGGACGGTTGGAAACCGTCTGTTAGAGTGCAATGGCATAAGCCCGCCTGACTGCGAGACTGACAAGTCGAGCAGAGACGAAAGTCGGTCATAGTGATCCGGTGGTCCCTCGTGGAAGGGCCATCGCTCAACGGATAAAAGGTACGCCGGGGATAACAGGCTGATGATTCCCAAGAGCTCATATCGACGGAATCGTTTGGCACCTCGATGTCGGCTCATCACATCCTGGGGCTGGAGCAGGTCCCAAGGGTTTGGCTGTTCGCCAATTAAAGTGGTACGTGAGCTGGGTTCAGAACGTCGCGAGACAGTTTGGTCCCTATCTGCCGTGGGCGTCGAAATTTGAGAGGAGTTGACCCTAGTACGAGAGGACCGGGTTGAACATACCTCTGGTGTACCAGTCGTTCCGCCAGGAGCGCAGCTGGGTAGCTATGTATGGACGGGATAACCGCTGAAAGCATCTAAGCGGGAAGCCTCCCTCAAGATAAGATTTCTCAGGACGGTCGAAGACCACGACCTTGATAGATCGGATGTGGAAGTGCGGTAACGCATGAAGCTAACCGATACTAATTGTCCTATTCGCGCTTAAACGGTTCACTTGTGAACCGCAGAGTCCCACCATCAACGACAATGCTGGTCTCCAGCGCATGTCAGCGATCGGTCGGTTGTTAAGCCAGCCCGGATATACGCTTACAAAACATACACCAAACGCGGCTGTTGCCGTGTTTGGCAAGCAAATACTCATGTGCACGGCATCGATCAAAAACCCATATATGCGCCAGCTTCATTGCTTGGTGACCATAGCGTCTGTGACCCACCCGATCCCATCCCGAACTCGGCCGTGAAACCAGTCTGCGCCGATGGTACTATTGCTCAAGCACTGGAAGAGTAGGGCGTCGCCAGGCATTGAAGCTCGCGCATATATCGGAAACAAAAACCCATTCATAACGTCTCATAAAAGGGCGACCCAAAAGGTCGCCCTTTTACCGTTGGTGACGCGGGATGAAGCAGCCCGCCGTCAGACCGCAAAAGCGGGATGACAAGCAAAAATGCTTCGCAGGCTGCAAAACGCAGCCCATGTTGGTGACGCGGGATGGAGCAGCCCGGTAGCTCGTCAGGCTCATAACCTGAAGGTCGTAGGTTCAAATCCTACTCCCGCAACCAACATA
>NZ_KQ130434.1:2241998-2694498 GCF_001046645.1 Sphingobium cupriresistens LL01 | reverse complement strand
GTGAGATGCACTGTCGCCGAAATTCCAAGGGTTCCTGCTTAAAGCTAATCTGAGCAGGGTAAGCCGGCCCCTAAGACGAGCCCGAAGGGGGTAGTCGATGGGAACCACGTTAATATTCGTGGGCCTGGAGGTGTGTGACGGATGGCGTAAATGGTCTGGGCTTATTGGATTGCTCCAGGCTGTGAAGTTGTCCCAGGAAATAGCCCCTCCGTATAGACCGTACCCTAAACCGACACAGGTGGAATGGTAGAGTATACCAAGGCGTTTGAGAGAAGTATCCTGAAGGAACTCGGCAAATTGCCTCCGTACCTTCGGAAGAAGGAGGCCCCACATAAGCGCAAGCTCTTGTGGGGGGCACAGGCCAGGGGGTAGCGACTGTTTAGCAAAAACACAGGGCTCTGCTAAGTCGGCTTCAAGACGACGTATAGGGCCTGACGCCTGCCCGGTGCCTGAAGGTTAAGAGGAGGAGTGCAAGCTCTGAATTGAAGCCCAGGTAAACGGCGGCCGTAACTATAACGGTCCTAAGGTAGCGAAATTCCTTGTCGGGTAAGTTCCGACCTGCACGAATGGCGTAACGACTTCCCCACTGTCTCCAGGATATGCTCAGCGAAATTGAATTCTCCGTGAAGATGCGGAGTACCCGCGGTTAGACGGAAAGACCCCGTGCACCTTTACTGCAACTTCAGAGTGGCATTAGGAAAGAGCTGTGTAGCATAGGTGGGAGGCTTTGAAGCATCGACGCCAGTTGATGTGGAGCCATAGGTGAAATACCACCCTGCTGTTTTCTGATGTCTAACCTCGTACCGTTATCCGGTACAGGGACCCTCTGTGGTGGGTAGTTTGACTGGGGCGGTCGCCTCCTAAAGAGTAACGGAGGCGCGCGATGGTGGGCTCAGGACGGTTGGAAACCGTCTGTTAGAGTGCAATGGCATAAGCCCGCCTGACTGCGAGACTGACAAGTCGAGCAGAGACGAAAGTCGGTCATAGTGATCCGGTGGTCCCTCGTGGAAGGGCCATCGCTCAACGGATAAAAGGTACGCCGGGGATAACAGGCTGATGATTCCCAAGAGCTCATATCGACGGAATCGTTTGGCACCTCGATGTCGGCTCATCACATCCTGGGGCTGGAGCAGGTCCCAAGGGTTTGGCTGTTCGCCAATTAAAGTGGTACGTGAGCTGGGTTCAGAACGTCGCGAGACAGTTTGGTCCCTATCTGCCGTGGGCGTCGAAATTTGAGAGGAGTTGACCCTAGTACGAGAGGACCGGGTTGAACATACCTCTGGTGTACCAGTCGTTCCGCCAGGAGCGCAGCTGGGTAGCTATGTATGGACGGGATAACCGCTGAAAGCATCTAAGCGGGAAGCCTCCCTCAAGATAAGATTTCTCAGGACGGTCGAAGACCACGACCTTGATAGATCGGATGTGGAAGTGCGGTAACGCATGAAGCTAACCGATACTAATTGTCCTATTCGCGCTTAAACGGTTCACTTGTGAACCGCAGAGTCCCACCATCAACGACAATGCTGGTCTCCAGCGCATGTCAGCGATCGGTCGGTTGTTAAGCCAGCCCGGATATACGCTTACAAAACATACACCAAACGCGGCTGTTGCCGTGTTTGGCAAGCAAATACTCATGTGCACGGCATCGATCAAAAACCCATATATGCGCCAGCTTCATTGCTTGGTGACCATAGCGTCTGTGACCCACCCGATCCCATCCCGAACTCGGCCGTGAAACCAGTCTGCGCCGATGGTACTATTGCTCAAGCACTGGAAGAGTAGGGCGTCGCCAGGCATTGAAGCTCGCGCATATATCGGAAACAAAAACCCATTCATAACGTCTCATAAAAGGGCGACCCAAAAGGTCGCCCTTTTACCGTTGGTGACGCGGGATGAAGCAGCCCGCCGTCAGACCGCAAAAGCGGGATGACAAGCAAAAATGCTTCGCAGGCTGCAAAACGCAGCCCATGTTGGTGACGCGGGATGGAGCAGCCCGGTAGCTCGTCAGGCTCATAACCTGAAGGTCGTAGGTTCAAATCCTACTCCCGCAACCAACATATTCTGCAAAGCGCTTCCGGAATGGCCGCCAGCGCTTTTTCCTGCGTGATGACCAACGGAACTTCGCGACAGGCCGCGCAAGCCACTGGCCACAAAACAGCTTCCGCCCCGCGCCATGATCCTGCCGGCGTCAGCCGGTCAGTCATTCAGTTGCGGCAACGTCTGCTACCCACTCTTTTTGTCATTCCCGCGCAGGCGGGAGCCTGTCTCCCAACCTTTGACACGGTGCAAAGGCGGGATGTCGGTGAAGAGTCGCGCTCCTCTCCGCCACCCCGCTTGCGCGGAGATGACGGCATAGGAGTGGGGTGTCTGCAACCTACGCACATCGGCCATCACATTATGCGGCAGGGTCGCTTCGCTGCGGACGCAACCAGCCCCAAACGACAAAGGGCGCGGCAATCAGCGCCGCGCCCTTTCTCGTTGCTCTGTGACGCCGCTTATTCGCTGGCGTTGGCCGCGTTCGCTGCGGGGGCTTCCGTCGCATTGGCGGCATTGCCGGCTTCGGCGGCGTTGGCGCCTTCCGCTGCGGCAGGCGCGGCGTCGGCTGCGGGCAGCGGCAGGTTGGACCCCTGCGTGTTGAGCCAGGCGATCAGGTTGGCGCGATCGGCCGGATTGCCGAGCCCTGCAAAGGTCATCTTGGTGCCGGGCGCGAATTCACGCGGGCTTTTCAGCCAGTGATCGAGATTGTCGAAGCTCCATTCGCCGCCTTTGCTCTTGAGCGCGTCGGAGAAGGCGAAGCCGCCCTTGCCCTGGCCGATCGATTCGCCGACCGTGGCGTAGAGATTGGGACCGATGCCGTTGGCGCCGCCCTGGTTCACGGTGTGGCAGGCGGCGCATTTGGCGAACACCTTCTCACCGGCCGCGACGTCCGCGCTGGCCAGCAGGGTGTTGAGGCCGGGGCCGGTGTCGCCGCCCTCGCCCTCGGCTTCGACGCCTTCGATCGCGTAGCCCATCTTTTCGGGGCGTTCGTCATGGAAATATTTGGAACTGACGATCGCGCCACCCAGCGCGATGATCCCCGCAAACAAAGCCCAGCCCGCCACGGTGTTGAAACGATCGCCCATTTCGCTCGATTTCCCTTGCGCTTCTGTTCTGGCGGCTGTCTTCCGCGCCCCCTCTTGTGCGCTGCCATAATGGCGGACACGCCACCATGCAAGCCGGGTTGGCACGGTAAATCGCCCTTTGCGTGCGCGGACGCCGCGGCGATGCTTGCGTGGGGGCAGGTGAAACCCTAAGCGCGCAGCCAGTCATGGAAAATTATCCCGCCCCCGCCCGCGCGATCGTCGCCCAACTCGCGCAAAAGGCCGCCGCCGACCCGGCGCGCGCCGTCGCCTATCAGGGCGCGCCCGGCGCCAATTCGCATCTGGCCGCATTGGGCTATGCGCCCGATTGCGTGCCGCTGCCCTGCTTCGCGTTCGAGGATGCGATCGACGCGGTGCGGAACGGGCTGGCGGCGCGGGCGATTATTCCGATTGAAAACAGCCTGCACGGGCGAGTGGCGGACATGCATTTCCTGCTGCCCGAATCGGGGCTGAGCATCGTCGACGAATATTTCCTGCGTATCCGGCATTGCCTGATGGCGCCCGACGACAGCCCGGTAAAGAGCGCGATCAGCCATCCGCAGGCGCTGGGCCAGTGCCGCCATTATCTGCGCGAGCGCGGTATCCAGCCGGTCGCCTATGCCGATACGGCGGGCGCGGCGGCGCTGGTGGCGGAGACGCGCACGCCGGGCGAAGGGGCGATTGCGCCCTATCTGGCGGCGGAACTCTATGGGCTGCGCCTGATTGCCGAGAATATCGAGGATAGCGACGACAATATGACCCGCTTCCTGGTGCTGGCGCAGGAGGGCAGGATGCCGGTCGCCCATGTCGGGCCGGTGATGACGACATTCCTGTTCGAGGTGAAGAATGTGCCCGCCGCACTCTACAAGGCGATGGGCGGCTTTGCGACCAACGGGGTCAATATGACCAAGCTGGAAAGCTATCAGCGGGGCGCGAGTTTCGCCGCGACGGAGTTTTTCTGCGATATCGAGGGGATGCCGGGCGATCCGGCGGTGGACCGGGCTTTGGCGGAGCTGGAGTTCCACACCAAGTGGGTGCGGCAGTTGGGCAGCTATCGGCAGGCGCGGCCGCGGACTTAGGGTTGGCCGATATTCCGCCCATATGGGCCTGCAAGGCGCGCTCTTCTGCGCTCCGGCGCTCACGTACTTTAAGTATGCTGCGTCGGAACGAGGCGCGTGACTCGTTCCGAGCTACTCGAAAATCACGCTTTTCGGCTCCATCTGGACGAAATCTCGACCAACCCTATTCGTCACCTATCAAGAAGTCTGTATAGCGCTCCCCATGGTCGCAGCCATCCTTCTGTCCGCCCTGGCGATGAGCGTCATTGTTGGCGTCCGCTATCTGCTGGCGAGCGGCGGGTTTGCGCTGGCGACGCGGATTCGCCAGCCGGGGCTGTATCGCGGGCTGGAAAAGCAGATGGGGCGGGAGATCGGCTGGTCGCTGGCGTCCGCGCTGATCTATGGCGCGCCCGCCGGCGTGGTGGCCTGGGGCTGGCAGGAGCGAGGCTGGACGCGCATCTATAGCGACGTGCGGGATTTTCCGCTGTGGTGGCTGCCGCTGTCGGTGCTGCTATATCTGGCCGCGCACGACACATGGTTTTACTGGACGCATCGCTGGATGCACCGGCCCAAGCTATTCCGCATCGCCCATGCGGTGCATCATGCCAGCCGACCGCCGACCGCCTGGGCGGCGATGAGTTTCCATCCCTGGGAGGCGCTGACCGGGGCGGTGGTGATCCCGGCTCTGGTGTTCCTGATTCCCATCCATGTCGGCGCGCTGGGATGCGTGCTGACAATCATGACGATCATGGGGGTGAGCAACCATATGGGATGGGAGATGTTCCCCCGGTGGATGGTGCGCGGGCCGATGGGCGGGTGGTTGATAACCGCCACCCATCATCAGCGGCATCATGACCAGTATAATTGTAATTACGGGCTATATTTCCGCGTTTGGGACCGCCTGTGCGGCACCGATAAGGGGCTGGGCGATTTCAAGAAGGTGGGTGCGTGAGGCGGTTGGGAGCGCTATTGTTCATGGCCATTGCAGGATCGGGTGCAGGGGCGGCGGGGCAGCCCCAGGCGCTCAGCATGACGTTGGAGGGGCTGCGATCGACCAGAGGGCAGATATTGGTGTGCGTCACCCGATCGGCCGCGTATTTCCCAGATTGCGCCAAAGACCCTGACAAGCGGCATTTCGCGGTGCCGGTGAAGAGCGGGCCGATCCCGCTGGGCACGGTCGCGCCGGGCGATTATGCGATCGCCATCGTCCATGACGAAAATGGCAATGGCAAGCTGGACACATTCATGGGCATCCCGCGCGAGGGTGTGGGCTTTTCGCGCAATCCGGTGCTGCGTTTCGGCGCGCCGAGCTTTGGTTCGGCCAGTTTTCCGGTCGCGGGCGCGCCGGTGGAGCAGGCGATCAGGCTCAAATATTTCCTCTGAAACAGAGGGCGGGAACCTGTAACCCCCTCAAAACATTCTTAGGTCCAAACGCAGTTTTACGAATAGGGCCATCATGCATTTTTTCCGCAGCCGACTGGCCGCGACGATCGTCGCGGCCCTGCCCCTTTGCGGTCCCGCCATGGCGCAGGAGGAGGAGCAGCACAGCATGTTGACCATCGGCGCGGGGGCGGCGGTCATCCCCAGCTATGAAGGGGCCGATGAATATCGCGTGATGCCGATCGTGCAGGCGCGCGGCAAGGTGCGTGACTTCGCTTTCTGGACCCGTGGCACGGCGCTCTATGTCGATGCTATCCCCGATCCGACCGGCACAGGCTTTGACTTCGAACTTGGCCCGGTGGTCAATGTCCGGTTGGACCGCACCAGCCGCAAGGGGATCAAGGACGACGCCGTGCGGTTGCTGGGCAAGCGCGACATAGCGGTGGAGGTCGGCGGCTTCGTCGGCATCGGCAAGACCGGGGTCATCACCAGCGATTATGACAATCTCGCCGCGCGGGTCGCGGTGACCAAGGATGTCGCGGGCGCGCATGGCGGCGCCGTCATCACGCCCACGATCGAATATTACACGCCGCTGTCGATGACGAGTTTTGTCGGCGCGTCGGTGTCGGCGGATTATGTCGACAAAAAATATGGCCGCACTTATTTCGACATCACGCCGCAGGAGAGCCTGGCGAGCGGGCTGGCGGTCTATGACCGGGCCGGGCGCGGATCGGGCTTCAAGCGGTTGAACGTCAACCTTTCGGCCGGCAAGTCGTTGTCGGGCGACCTGCGCAAGGGCTGGGCCGTGTTCGGTGTCGCGGGCTATGCGCGGGTGCTAGGCAAATATGCGGATTCGCCCATCGTGGCGGACGTGGGGTCGCGCAACCAGTGGGTCGGCGCGATCGGCGTGGGCTACACCTTCTGATCCTTTCCCGCATCCGTCTTGTCCCAAAGGGGTGACGCCCCACATAAGGCGCGGTATGACGGCGGCGCATGACCGCATGGACAGGAGAAATGAAGCGTGGCGACCCTGGGATTGAGCGAGGCCGACAAGGCGGCCGTGGAGGCGTTTCGCCAGGATGTGGTGGAGCCTTCGCGCACGCAGTTGGTGATCGTCGATTTCTGGGCCGAATGGTGCGGCCCGTGCAAGCAACTGGCCCCGGTGATCGAGAAGGTCTGCGCCGACTATGCGGCCAAGGGCGTCAAGCTGGTCAAGGTCAATGTCGATGAGAATGGCTTCATCGCGAGCCAGTTTCGCGTGCAGTCGATCCCGACCGTCTATGCCGTGTTCCAGGGCCAGCCGGTCGCTGACCTGACGCAGGCGCGGACCGAAGGGCAGCTCAAGCAATATCTCGACCAGTTGCTGGCGCAATTGCCGATCGAATCGGACGAGAAGGCGCAGTTGCAGGAAATCGCGCCGCTGATCGCCATGGGCGAAGAGGTGCTGGCGGCGGGCGATGCCGAGCGCGCTTTGTCGGTGTTCGGTCAGATCGCCGAGATGGCGCCCGACAATGTCGAGGTGGCGTCCGGTCTGGCGCGGGCGCTGGTGGCGCTGGGGCGGCTGGACGAGGCGGAAGCGGTGCTGGATGCGCTGCCGGCCGATGTCGCCAGAAATGTCGCGATCGATCAGGCGCGCGCGGCGATCGCGCTGGCGCGGGACGTGAAGCCGGTCGCCGACCTGTCGAGCGTGCAGGCGAAGGTGGAGGCCGATCCCGACGATCATGAGGCGCGGTTCGAACTGGCCGGCGGGCTGATGGCCAATGGCGACCGCGATGGTGCGGCCGACGCGCTGCTGGAGATCGTGCGGCGCGACCGGGCCTGGAACGACGGTGCGGCGCGGGCGCAGTTGCTGACCATATTCGACGCGGTGGGGCTGGAAGATCCGTGGGTGTCGGCGCAGCGGCGCAAACTCTCCCAGATCCTGTTTTCGTAACCGCCATGCCACTGGCGCGCGTCTCAATCTTCCCATTGTCCGGCGCGCTGCTGTTGCCGGGGATGGACCTGCCGCTGCATATTTTCGAGCCGCGATACCGCGCGCTGATCCATGACGCGATGGCGCGCGACCGGCGGATCGGCATGATCCAGCCGCGCGGAACCGGCACCGTACCGCCCTTGTTCGATATGGGCTGTTTGGGTCATGTCAGTCAGATCGAAGCTTTGGAGGATGGGCGGTTCAATATCGTGCTGACCGGCCTGGCGCGGTTCCGGCTGGTGCGCGAATTGCAGGTGCCGACGCAATTTCGACAGATCGAGGCCGATGTCGAGCAGGCGCCGCAGGAAGATGAGGTGCTGCACATGGCGGAGCGGGCGGCGCTGGAGCAGGAATCGCGGCGCTTCGCCGATGCGCTGGGCTATGTGGTGGACTGGACCGCGGTGTCGCAACTGGACGATACCGCGCTGGTCAATGGCATCGCGCAGATCGTGCCGTTCGACCCGGCGGCCAAGCAGACATTGCTGGAGGCGGATACGCTGTCCGAACGGTCGGAGCGGATCATCCAGCTGATGCAGATCGTCGGCCGGATCGAGCGCGATGGCGGGGCGACGATGCAGTGAGCGGGCTGTGAGCGAAATTGCGCCGATTAATCCCTGGTTGCTGGAGAAGCTGGTCTGCCCGGTGACGCGGACGCCGTTGCGGTGGGATGCGGCGCGCAGCGCGCTGGTGTCGGACGCGGCGGGACTGGCCTTTCCGGTGCGCGATGGCGTGCCGGTGCTGGTGGTGCGGGAGGCTGTGGCACTTTGACCGTCTCACCCTTTTCCCGCCAGACCTCTTGGAGAGGTAGAGACCACCTGTCTCAAGGTCGGGTGTTATCGAAAGCCCCCACCCCAACCCCTCCCCTGAAGGGGAGGGATTTAAGATTTGAACGCGGCGATGCATTCCACCTCTAGCGGCGCGCCCAGCGCCAGGCCGTCGGCGCCGAAGGCGCTGCGGGTGGGAAGGCGTTTGCCTTCGAAATAGGGGAGATAGGCGGCGTTGAAGCGGGGCCAGTCGGCCATGTCGTCCAGCATGACCGTGCATTTGACGACATGGCCGAAATCCAGGCCATTGCTCGCCAATATCTTGCCGATCGAATCCATCGCCCCCTTCACCGCGGCGTCGAAGCCTTCCTTATGCTTGTCCATGCCTTCGGGCGCCTGACCGATCTGGCCGGACATGAAGAGGAGGTCGCCGACCCGGATCGACGGCGAAAAGGGGAGCTTGGCGGGCAGGGCTTGCGGCGCGACGGCGGGCTGGGCCAAAGCGGTTTGCATGAGGGCGGGTGTGGCGGCGAGCAGCAGGGCGGTGGCGAGAAGGCGCTTCATAAGTCTCTCCCTAAAATGTCAGGCGCGCGGTAGCGCGGCGAGCAGGCGGTCCACATCATGCATATCGTTGAAGATCGATGGCGCGATGCGGAAATGATGGTCGTGCAGCGAAATACGCACCTGCGCCTTGGCCAGCGGGTCGGCGAGGCGGGTCTTCGCGTCGGGCAGCAGGGCGGTCAGCAGCGGCGTTCGCGTGCCGGGCGGGGTGATGAGGCGGTAGCCCTTGGCGGTCAGGCCGTCGCGGAGCGGGGCGATCAGGCTTTGGGCATGAGCCTGGATCGCGGGGACGGTGAGGGTCGCGATATGGTCGAGGCCATGGTCGATCGCGGCGACCACCGCCTGGGCATAGGTGCCGGTGCCGAAATGGCCGAGCGCGCCGGGACGGATGGCGTAGCTGACGGGTTCATTGCCCGGAGCGTCCATTGGATAGACATGGGTTTGCGGCGGGGACAGGCCGATGCCGGGCGGGGCGCCAGGCGCGGCGAAGCCATAATAGCCGAAATCGGCCAGCGGCAGGGCGTCCAGCACGCCCCGCCGGGCATAGAGGAAGCCGAGGCCGAAATCGCCCATCAGCCATTTATAGGTCGCGCAGGCAGCGAAATCGACGCTGCTGGCGTGGAGATCGACGGGAATCGCGCCGGCGGCATGGATGATGTCGGCATAGACCAGTGCGCCGGCGGCATGGACGAGGTCGCAGACGGCCTTCAGGTCGTGCTGGAAGCCATTATAGGTGGAAACGAGCGAGAGGCTGACCAGCGTCGTGCCGGGGGTGATGGCTTTGGCCATGTCGTCCATCGCGATGCGGCCGTCGCGCGCCTGCACCCAGGCGACATCGACGCCCTGTTTCGCCAGTTCCCGATACATGGGGAAGCCGGCGTAGAAATGCAGCGTGTCGGTGACGACCCGGCCGCCCTTGTGCGGGAAGCCGAGCGCGCGGAGCACGGCCTGTTCGCCCATGGTGGTGGACTGGACCCAGCAAAGTTCGTCCGGGTCGGCGTTCACCAGTCGCGCGAATTTGGCGATGGTGGCGGCGCGGTCCACAGGCCTCAGCGCCGCGGCGGCGGGATCGAGCGTGCGGGCGGCGACATAGGCGTCCATCGCTGCGCGCGCGCCCAGGCTGATCGGGTGGGTAGAGGCGCTGTCGAGATAGGCGATGGGGGTGGCGGCGAAGCTGGATCTGTCCGGCAGGCTGGGCTTGCTGGCGCGGCCCGCCTGCGCCGCTTGCGCCGCCAGTGGGACGGCGATCGCCGCGCCCAAGGCCTGACGGCGGCTGATCGTCATGCCATGACCTTGAGGAAGGCCGCCTTGAACGCCTGCATTTCGGCCGGGCTGCCAAAGGAGACGCGGACCCAGTCGTCCATATGTTTGCGCGGGCCGCCGATGAATATGCCCGCCTGCGCCAGCGCGGCGGTGACGGCGGCGCCGGGGCGGCCGACATGGATCATGGCGAAACTGGCCTGGCTGGGCAGGTAGCGCAGCCCCCTGGCGTCGAGCCAGGCGAACAGATCGTCGCGCACCGCCTTGTTTTCCGCCTTGCGGGTCGGGAGCAGGGTCGGGTCAAGCAGGCTGGCCTCCGCCGCAAGCACGGCCGGCATCGGCGTGATGTTGGTGCCGTAGCGCGCCATGCCGTCGAGCAGATCCTTGCGCCCGGCGATCAGGCCGCAGCGCAGGCCGGCCAGGCCGTAGATTTTCGAAAAGGTGCGGGTCACCAGCAGGTCAGCTTGCCTCGCGACGAGGTCGAGGCAGCTTTGGGCGTCGCTGAAATGGATATAGGCTTCGTCCACCAGCAGGATGCTGCCCCTGGGCTTATTGGTCAGCAGCCAGTCGATATCGGCGCGGGTGGTGGTGAGGCCGGTCGGGTTGTTGGGATTGCACAGATAATAGACGCCGGCGTCGGGCGCAGCGGCCAGCAGCTTGCGCGGGTCGGCGGCGAAATCGCCCGACAGCGGGACCGCGACCGAGCGGGTGATGCTGGCATTGTCGAGGCCGAGAAAACCCTGGTCGAAAGTCGGTTCGAAATAGGCGATCGGCCGGTCGACGCTGGAGTAGCTGAGCGCCACCGAGCGCAGCGGCATGAAGGAGCCGGGATGGACCTGCACCTGTGTCGGCGACAGGCCGTTCTGGCGCGCGAAGAGGCTTTCGAGCTTCCCGGCAAAGGCCATGCCGTAGCGGCCCGACAGCGGCGGCAGCTTCGCCAGCGCGGCGAGCGCCGCGGGGCAGGGGCCGACCGGATGTTCGTTGCTGTTGATATAGACAGCGTCGGTCAGGCTCGCAGCCATGCCGGCTGGATCGTCGGGCAGGTCGACCTTGCGCCCGCGCTGGGCGAGCGCGGGGACCGGGGCGGTGGCTGCGCTCGCGACGGTAGCGGCGCCGATCGCGCCGCGCATCAGCATTCGGCGGGATAGGGGGGCGGCGTCGGTCATTCTTCGCTTGCCCGGATGGCGGCGGCGATGCGCTTCACATCGGCTTCGCTGACCGGATCGGCATAGCTGTTGTCGAAATGGGTGCGGACATAGCCGACCACGGCGGCGACCTGGCCGGGGGTGAGCATTTCGGAGAACCAGGGCATCCCGCCCTGGCCCTTCATCACGACGGTGATCGGATAGTCCGCCGAGGCCAGCTTGGCATTATGGGCCAGCGCCGGGACGGTGCCGTCGGGCGACCCCTGCGCATGGTCGAGATGGCAGGCGGCGCAGACCTGCTTATAGACCTGCTCGCCATCGGGCAGCGCCAGCTTGACCGGGCGGCCGCCGGGGGAATCCGCGAGCGCGGGCGTGGCGGCCAGCGCCGCGAGAACGCCGAGGCGCAGGAGCGCGCGCCGCATCTCAGGCCGCCTGCGCATGGTCGTGGATCTGGGTGATCGCGTCCATGCCCGACAGGATGGAGCCTTCCATCCAGCCGCCATAGTAGCTGGCATGTTCGCCCGCCATCACCACGCGATTGTCGAGCGTGACGAGAGCCTTGTAATGCGCCTTGCGGTTGTCCTCGCTCCAGGTGGAGGTGCAGCCCAATATCCACGGCACCCGGCTCCAAGGCACGGATACGCCGTTCATATATTCCTTGCGATATTGCGGGTGGAACACTTCGCCCTGTTTCAGCGCGGTTTCGATCCGCTGCTGCGGCGTCATGCCGGCGAGCTGGAAGCCTGCGAGATCGCGGGCGAAAGCGCCGAGCAGCACGGCAGGGCCGGACCCGAACATCCTGTCATTGGGATAGGAGAGCTGGGTGATCGACTGGTCGGTGAAGCTGTGGCCGCCATAGATATTGTCGTCCTCCTCCCAGAAGCGGCGCTTGAATTCGAGGCCGATCTTGACGTGGCCGCCATAGGGCACCGCCTTCATCGCGGCCTTGAGCGCCGGGGACACCTGCATGTCGACCTGGCTGATGATCGAGAGCGGGATGGTGCAGACGCAATAATCGGCGCTGACATCGTGCATCTGGCCGGTGGCGACATCCTTGTAGCTGACGGTCACGCCCTTGTCGGATTGGGCGACCTTCACCGCCTTGGCGTTGTAGGTGACGATCTTGCCGATCTGCTTCGCGAACGCCTTGCCGATCATGTCCATGCCGCCGACAGGTTGGAACATCGTCGTCTGCATCACATAGCTGAAATAGAAGGACATGGCGGTCCAGACCTGCGGGTCGAGTACGTCCTGGAGCTTGGCGATCTGCGAGGGGGTGGGGGCGCCGTTGCGACCGCCGCCGGGCGCCTGGGCGTAGCCGCGCTGGGCGGAGACCTTGAGGCTGCTGGTATAGGCCAGATTCTTGTCGAGCACGCCCCAGCCGCGCAGCGCCTCCATCAGCTTTTCCTGATCCTCGGCGGACAGCTTGTCGTCCAGCGCCTTGGCGCTGATCGCCTTGGCCAGCAGTTCGGAGGTGTGGCCCTTGAAGTCGGTCGCGACTTCCTTGTAGCGCATCGGCTTGCCGCCAAAGGCTTCGGTCGAATGGATGAAGCCGTTGTGGTTGAGCTGGATGAAGGGCTCCAGCGCGACGCCGAACTGGCGGCAATAATGGAGCAGCGCCTTGTGATGGTGCGGGATGCGCCAGGGGCCGGGATTGAGGTAATTGCCCGCCGCGAACTGCACCTTCTGCACCGTGCCGTCGCTTTCGGTGAAGCTGTCGCCGCCGCGCAGCGAATAGTTGCGGCCGCCGGGGCGATCCTGAAATTCCAGGATTTTGACCGCATAGCCGGCCTTTTGCAGCTCATAGGCGGCGGCCATGCCGGCAAGGCCCGCGCCCAGGATGACGACCGATGCGCCGGGTTTCGCGCCCGACAGGACCGGGGGGCCGGTGAACTGGGTTTCGGCGGCGTGGCCGAGCGCGGTCATCGCCTGATACATGGCGGCGGCGCCGCCGACCTTGCCGATCATGGTCAGGAGGTCGCGGCGGCTGGGCGCGGTGCTGTCGGTCATGATATCCCCCTATTGGAACGCGCTCAGGGCGCCTTGGCGGCGATCGCCTCGATCTCGACCAGTTGTTGCGGCCGGGCGAGGCCGGCGATCTGGAAGGCGGAGCGCGTCGGCAGGTTCGGCTGGTCGGCCGTGCCGAAGAATTTCTTGTACGCGCGGGTCATGCCGTCGCGGTCCATCTTGCCGCCCAGCCTGGGGTCGCCGACCAGAAAGACGGTGAGTTTGACGACGTCGCCCATGGTGAGGCCCATGTCGGCCAGTTGCGCCTTCATCCTGGTGAAGATGGAGAGGGTCTGCGCTTCGGTATCGCCGAAGGCGTCCGGGCTTTCCATGTCCTTGGGATCGATCGGCGCGCCGGTGGCGCCGGAGAGATAATAGAGGGTGCTGCCGGGCGGGATGATCGCGGCGCTTGCGATCATGGCGCCGGGCGCCTGCTTATGTTCGACGGTAGCGGCATGAGCGGAAGGTACGGCCATGGCGGCCAGCAGGAAGGCGAAACGCGCTGTCATGGACAATCCCCCATATGAAGATGGCAAGGAAAAGGGCCGGTCCTTGGCGAACCGGCCCTTGTCTTCGTGACTTCGATCAGAATTTGAAGTCGATGCGCGCGTAATAATAGCCGCCCGCCGATCCATAGGCCCCGTGGCCGTAATAGGAGTTCCAGGTCGTTGTCCCATTTTCATAGGGCGACTGGCCAGGAAGTACGGTCACGCCGGTCAGCAGTTTGGGCTTTTCAGGTCGCTTGTCGAACAGGTTGTTAGCGCCGATCGAGAAGGTCACATTGTCGGTGAAATCATAGCCCATTTCCAGATCGGTGATCCCGGTCGCCTTGACCACGCCATCCCGTTCCTGCGACTGGCCATTGAGCGCGGCCGCCGACAGGGCGGAGCGGACAAGCACGCTGGTCTTGCCGTAGAAGGTTTGACGTAGGTTGGCAGAGAAGGGACCGCTGGAGAAGTTAACGCCAGCGACGACCTTATATTCAGGCGACGCATCCTCGATATAGCTTTCCGAAACGGTGCTGAACAAGGTCGGGTTCTTGTTGTCGGTGATCTTCGTCTTGTTGTAGTTGGCGGTCAGCGACAGGTCGAGCTTGCCGAAATCGAGTGCGATCGGGTAACGGGCCGCGAAATCGATGCCATAGGTTTCGGTGTCGATCAGGTTGGTGAAGCTGGCTACGCCCAGCGTTTGCAGTCCAGTATCCAGCACAAGGCCGGTCGAGGCGATCGCCGCCAATATATCTTCCGCACCCGCCACTGGCAGGCCGCCCTGAATGGCCGGCAGCGACGCGGTGGCCGAAATGCGGTTCTTGATCTTGATATAATAGCCGTCGATGGTGATCGCCAGACGAGGGATCGGCCGCAGTACGATACCGGCCGAGAAGTTGGTCGATTTTTCGGGCTTGAGCGCGTTGAAGCCCAGCAGCATCGCGGCGGGCGAACCGGCCGGAAGCTGAAGAACCGCGCTGGTCGGGCCAACATTGACGGTCGAGTAGAAGGATTCGGCGAGCGTGGGCGCACGGAAGCCAGTGCTGGCCGTGCCGCGAATCGCGAATGCGTCCGAGAAGTCGTAGCGCGTCGTGATCTTGCCGATCTTGGTATCGCCAAAGTCGCTATAATCTTCGTAGCGGCCCGCCAGATCGACGGTCCAGCCATCGACTGGGGTGGCGATCAGATTGATATAGCCGGCCTTCGAACTGCGGCTATGCTTGCCCGCATCGACATCCTTGTAGCCGGGGAAGGACTGGACGCCTTCCTTGTAAGTCGCGGCGAAGTCGCCGGCCACGATTTCATAGGTGTCGCGCCGATATTCGCCGCCAAAGGCGAGGGTCAGCGGCGCGGCCATGCCGACGTCGAATTCCTTGCGGATGTCGAGCGTGTTGGTCAGCTGGCTCAGCTTGAATCCGCCGTCATAGGCGTCGGTCACCGTGTTGGGGGTGACGGTCGAACCCGGCAGCAGAGAGGATTGATAGGATTCGATCCAGAGGGCGCGATGCGCCGATTCGATCGTCCAGATCTTGTTCTGATCATAGCCGTATGTGGTGCTGAGATCATAGTTCCAGCCTTCGCCAAATTCGCCCTTGGCGCCAACGGTGAAACTATATTCCTTCTGTTCCACCTTCTGCTGCGGCACCATGCCGAACGTGCCGGTGTCGCCAAAGCAGGTCGACAGGTCCGTTGCGCTGGCGCAGATGCGGTTGGGTGGGCGATAGCCCTGTTTGGCATAGCCAACGCGACGGGACACGTCGCCGAAGCTGTAGAGTTCGACCCCGCCGAAATCATAGCCCATATTGTAGAAGAGCAAGTTCAACTGCGACTTGGCCTGGCCGCCGTTGATGCCGTTGAGGTCGAGGCCAGCCCAGGCCGGATCATAATAGTTGTTGGTCGACCCGAACTGTCCGGGATAGGTGCCCGCCATATTGACATAAGGATTGCCGTCAATGTCGGCCATGGTGACCTGACCGGTGCCGGTCGAGGTGTAGCTTTGGCGGCGATGGAAGGCGGTAAGGTTGAAATAGCCGTCCTCGCCCAGTTTGAAGCCGACATTGCCCGAAGCGGAGAAGAGTTCGCCTTCGCTGTTATAATATTGGCCGCCGGTGACCTTGAAAGTGCCGCCTTCGGACTGGTCTTTCAGGATCAGGTTGATGGCGCCCGCAATCGCGTCCGTGCCGTACACGGCGGCCGCGCCGTCCTGCAGCACTTCGATGCGCGACACGGCGTCGGGCGGAATGAGGTCGATGGAGGGCGCGGCCGAACCCTGGAACGGGCCTGCGATCACCTGAAGGATGGCCGAACCGTGGCGACGCTTGCCATTGACCATGACCAGCGTGTGGTTGGGGCTGAGGCCGCGCAGGCGAGCCGACAGCGAAAAATTCGACATGTCGGTGCCCTGCGTCTGGGCGGTGAAGGACGGGACCATCTGGGTCAGCGCCTGATTGAGGTTCGGCTGGCCGACATGGCTCAGCGCCTCTTGGCTGAAAACCTGCACCGGCGCGGCGCTGTCGGCCGCCTGCATGCCGACGGCGCGGGTGCCGGTGACGATGATGGCGGCGCCGTCATCGGTCTGCGGTTCCTGCGGCGCGTCCTGCGCGATGGCGCAGACGGACCAGGACGAAGCCAGAATAAGTGAAAGTTTGAGCGCGGACAGTCGCGTCATTCATGCCCCCTGTTTTTGCATTATGATGACAAGGGGGATGACGGACGGGCTGTGGCAATCCTCTATTGCGGTGCAAAAAAATGCACTAAAACGTAATATTTCTCAATTGTTTCCATGGCAAAAGCGATCGAGGATATTGCCGGGATCAGCGAATCGGCAAGTGACAACTGTGCATCGCCGCCACGCCATTTTGCAATCAATTGGCATGGCGGATTTTTGACTCTGCTTCGTTATGGTTTCATTCAGCCGGTCAGGACGCCATGGCCGCGTCGATCAGGGCCTTCGCCTCCGGTCCTTCCCAGTCCATCGCGCCGATCACCCGCACCATTTCCTTCCCCTGTCGATCGTAGATGACGGTGGTGGGCAGCAGGCCGGTGGCATAGTGGAAGCCCAGCTGGTTTTCCGGGTCTGCCCAGCCCTTTAAATGCGGAAGGTCATGTTTGGCGAAAAAGGGCTTGGCCGCCTTCAGTCCCTGATTGTCCTGCGAGATGGTAAGGACGGCGAGGCCCTTGGGACCGTATGTCGCCGCGATCCGGTCGAGCGTGGGCATTTCCGCGATGCAGGGCGCGCACCAGGTCGCCCAGAGATTGACGAGGATCGGCTTGCCGGCGAAATCCTGTAGCGTCCTTTCGCCGCCGTCCGGATTCTGGAAGGCGAAGTCGGGGGCGGGGGCGCCCGCCTTGCTGCGGTCGAGCCGATAGTCGAAGGCGCCCTCCTTCTTCGTCGCGCCGCCTGTCGCCTCTCCCGACGTGGCGGGAACCTCACCGGGGAGGGCGGCATTGGCTTGCTCCTTCGGCGGCGATTGCCTATCGCAAGCCGCCAGAGCGGCAGGCAGGAGCAGTATCATTAGCGCGCGGAATGACGATATCACGGAAGCAGGCTCCAACAGCATGTGGGGCGGCCGGTTCGCCGCCGGCCCGGCATCGATCATGCGTGAGATAAATGCCTCCATCCCCTTCGACAAGCGATTGTGGAAACAGGATATCGCCGGGTCCAAGGCGCATGTCGCGATGCTCGCCACACAGGGCATCGTTGCGCAGGCCGATGCGGACGCGATTGCAGCGGGACTCGACACCATCGCCGCCGAATATGAAGCGAACGGCGTGCCGGTCAATCTGGACCTGGAAGACATCCATATGGTCACCGAGTCGCGGCTGGCCGACCTGATCGGTCCGGTCGCGGGGCGGCTGCATACGGCGCGCAGCCGCAACGACCAGGTGGCGACCGATTTCCGCCTGTGGGTGCGCGACGCGATCGACGAGGTCGAGGCGGGCTTGCTCGGCCTCCAGCGCGCGCTGGTGGCGCGGGCGGAGGAGCAGGCCGACGCGGTGATGCCGGGCTTCACCCATTTGCAATCGGCGCAGCCGGTGACGCTGGGGCATCATCTGATGGCCTATTATGAGATGGTGCGGCGCGACCGCAGCCGCTTCGCCGACGCGCGCGCGCGGCTGAACGAATGTCCGCTGGGCGCGGCGGCGCTGGCGGGCACCGGCTTTCCGACCGATCGTTATGCGACGGCGACGGCGCTGGGTTTCGCCAAGCCGACCGACAACAGCCTGGACAGCGTATCCGACCGCGACTTCGCGCTCGACTATCTGATGGCGGCGACGCAGGCGTCGCTGCACCTGTCGCGGCTGGCCGAGGAGTTCATCATCTGGGCAAGCCAGCCCTTCGGCTTCGTGAAATTGCCCGACGCCTATTCGACCGGCAGTTCGATCATGCCGCAGAAGCGCAACCCCGACGCGGCCGAACTGGTGCGCGGTCATGCCGGGCGAATCATGGGATGCATGACCGCTTTGTGCGTGACGATGAAGGGGCTGCCGCTCGCCTATTCGAAGGATATGCAGGACGACAAGCCGCCGGTGTTCGAGGCGCATGACCTGCTGGCGCTGTCGATCGCGGCGATGACCGGCATGGTCGGGACGGTGACGTTCCGCACCGACCGGATGCGCGGGCTGGCCGAAAGCGGCTTTGCGACCGCGACGGACCTGGCCGACTGGCTGGTGCGTGAAGGGGGCATCCCGTTCCGCGA
The DNA here is from genome assembly GCF_001046645.1 of Sphingobium cupriresistens LL01. Taxonomy (NCBI): domain Bacteria; kingdom Pseudomonadati; phylum Pseudomonadota; class Alphaproteobacteria; order Sphingomonadales; family Sphingobiaceae; genus Sphingobium; species Sphingobium cupriresistens. Next base: position 2,676,044 of record NZ_KQ130434.1, on the reverse strand, counting down.
GGCGCATCATATCACCGGGCGCGCGGTCGCGGCGGCGGAAAGCGCGGGCGTGCCGATGGATCAGTTGCCGATCGCGACGCTCAAAGACATTGATGCGCGGATCGACGAGCGGGTCTATGCGGTGTTGACGGTCGATGCGTCGGTCGCCAGCCGCCAGAGCCATGGCGGCACCGCGCCGTCGCAGGTAAGGGCGCGGATCGCCGAAGCCAAAGAGGTGCTGGGATGATGAAGACACGGACGCTGGCTGGCCTGTCCATGATCGCGCTGGTGCTGGCCGGGTGCGGAGGGCGGCAGCCGTTGAAACCCGTCACCGGGCAGAATGTGGCCGCCGTGCCGGTGGGAGCGGCGACGGCGCCGACATCGACGGAGTTGATGACGCCATCCATCCAGGCGCGGCCGCAGCGCAATGTGGAATTGCTGACGCAATCGCGGCAGCGGGCCGACGATCCGTTCGACCTGCCGCCCGAAAAGCGGCCGCAATAAGCTTTTAAGGACGCAAAGTTGGACCATTTTGACTATGTGAACGGCGCCATGCAGGTGGAGCAGGTGCCGCTGGACGTGATCGCCGATGCGGTCGGCACGCCCGTCTATGTCTATTCCACCGCGACGCTGGAGCGCCATGTCAGCGTGTTCCGCGAAGGGCTGAACGCGCTCGACAACCCGCTGATCGCCTTTGCGGTGAAGGCCAATCCCAATGCGGCCGTGCTGGCGACGCTGGCGACGCTGGGGCTGGGCGCGGATGTGGTGTCGGGCGGCGAGTTGCTGCGCGCGATCGCGGCGGGCATCCCGGCCGACCGCATCGTCTTTTCCGGCGTCGGCAAGACCGCGCAGGAAATGCGGCTGGCGCTGGAAAAGGGCATCTACCAGTTCAATCTGGAAAGCGAACCGGAAGCCGAGATGCTGTCGGAGGTCGCGCTGTCGATGGGGACGCGCGCGGCCGTAGCCTATCGCATCAATCCCGATGTGGACGCGGGCACCCATGCCAAGATTTCGACCGGAAAATCCGAAAACAAGTTCGGTATTCCCTATGACCGGGCGATTGAATCCTATGCGGCGGCGCGTGATCTGCCCGGCCTGGATGTGCAGGGCGTGGCCGTGCATATCGGTAGCCAGTTGACCGACCTGGCCCCGCTGGAGGCGGCCTTCACCAAGGTTGGCGCGCTGATCGAGAAGCTGCGGGCGGCGGGACATGACATTCGCACCGCCGATCTGGGCGGGGGACTGGGCGTACCCTATGATCCGTCCCAGCCTTTGCCGCCCAGCCCCGCCGCCTATGGCGCGATGGTGTGCCGGGTGACGCAGGGCTGGCCGGTGCGGCTGATGTTCGAGCCGGGCCGGGTGATCGTGGGCAATGCGGGAGCGTTGCTGTCGCGCGTGGTGCGGGTGAAGCAGGGCGCGCAGGCGCCGTTCGTGATCGTCGATGCGGCGATGAACGACCTGATGCGGCCGAGCCTGTATGACGCCTGGCATGATATCCGCGCGGTGAAGCCGGTGGGTGCGCGCGAAACCGCCAATGTGGTGGGGCCGGTGTGCGAGACGGGCGATACCTTCGCCATGCATCGGGACATGGATGTGGTGCAGGCGGGCGACCTGGTCGCGTTCATGACCGCGGGCGCCTATGGCGCGACGATGGCGGGCACCTATAACAGCCGTCCGCTAACGCCCGAAGTGCTGGTGTCGGGCGACCAATGGGCGGTGGTGCGCGCGCGGCCGCCGATCGAGGCGCTGATCGAAGCGGATATCATCCCGAACTGGGTCGGCAACTGATGCAGAGCCTGCCCGTCTTTCTGCGGCTGACGGGCGGGCCAGTGATCCTGACGGGCGAGGGCGAAGCGGCGGACGCCAAGCGCCGGCTGCTGGAGCGGGCGGGCGCGATCGTCGTCGGCGAGGATAATGTAGCGGCGCGGATCGCGATCGTGGCGGATGGCGACGGGGCGACCGTGGCGCGGCTGCGGGCGCGGGGCGTGCTGGTCAATGCGACCGACATGCCGGAGCTGTGCGATTTCACCCTGCCCGCGATCGTGGATCGCGATCCGGTGTTGATCGCGATCGGCACGGGCGGGGCGTCGGCGGGGCTGGCCAAGGCGTTGCGGCAACGGCTGGAGGCGATGCTGCCGGCGCGGCTGGGCGACCTGGCGACGGCGCTGTTTGCTGGGCGGGCGGCGATCCGGGCGCGCTGGCCGGACGCGGGTGCGCGGCGGCGGGCGATCGATGCGGGGCTGGTCCCTGACGGGCCGATCGATCCGCTGCGCGACGGGGCGGCCGATGGCGTGCCGGGCTGGCTGGCGGCGGAGGGTGCCGAAACGCCATCGCGGCTGGAGGTGATCCGGCTGCTGTCGGGCGATCCCGACGAGCTGACATTGCGGTCGGCGCGGCTGTTGGGGGAAGCCGACCGGGTCTATCATCAACCGGCGGTGGCGGCGGCGATATTGGACCGGGCGCGGGCGGATGCGGCGCGGATCATGGCCGATGCGCCGCCGGCCGATCCTGGGGATGGCCTGTCATTGTGGCTGGAGATGGATCAGCCCTGAGCGGCGTGGAGGCGCTCGACCTCGTCATGCAGCGCCTGGATCGACGAGACGAGGCGGGCGCGGTCGATCTGCATTTCGCGCAGCGCTTCGCGGGTTTCGCCCAGTTCCACCGCGCGGCGGGCGATGCGGGCGTCGAGGTCGGCATTATGGCGGGTGAGCGCGCCGACCTGTTCCGCGCGCTGGCACAGATGGCGCAGGCGGGCGTCGAGCACATCGAAATCGAAGGGTTTGACGACATGGTCGTCGGCTCCGGCGGCCAGCGCCTCCACCGTGGACTGGCTGTCGAGCCGCCCGGCGATCATGACGAAACAGGCGTTGCCGGCCAGATTGGCGGCGCGTATCTTTTGCATCGTGGCGACGGCAGGCAGCATCGTCAGGCCCATGTCGATCAGGATGATGTCGACCGGCCGAGTGACAAGCAGATTAAGCGCGATGAAGCCGTTTTCGGCCAGCGCCACGTCATAATTGAGATGCGACAGGCGGCGGGCGACGACGGCGCGCGCGGTGGGATTTTCATCGACCAACAGCAGACGCAGGCGGCGCAGGGATCGCGCGGTTTCGGGCGCGCCCTCCAGTTCGCCATGGCGGATACGGTTGCGCTTGAAGATCGGCATGTCGTCCCACTTTTCCCGATTCTGGCCTGACGGAAGGATAAGAAGCGCCGCCGAAGAAATGGTTAACGTGCCGATATGCGATCAATGCGATGGCATCAGGCCGGGGGGGGCGGCTAGGGCGCATAGGCGCGCAGGAAGATATCAACGGCGAAGGTCGCGTCGGCGGCGATTTCATTGGGGGCGGGACGGTCGATCCGGCCGATCAGCATTTGTTGGTGGCAGCCGGACAGCGATAGCGACAGCAGCGCGCGTGCGGCGTCGACCGGATCGGCCGGTCGCAACTGTCCACGCATCATCGCGCCATGCAGGAAATCGGCCAGCAAAAGGCGGGTATTTTGCGGCGCAAGGTCGAAGAAAATCTGGCTGAGTTCCGGGAAACGCCGTCCCTGGGCGACGATCAGTCGATGCAGGGCGCTACCGTCGGGCGAGGTCACTTTTTCGATCAGGCTGCGGCAGGCGCGCTGCAAAGTCAGTTCCAACGCCTCATCGACGTTCAGAATCTGCGATAACTGGGCCTGATAGGCCTTGGCCGCGCGTTCGACCACGGCGGCGAACAAGGCTTCCTTCGAGGGGAAATGACTCCACAAAGTGCCCTTCGACCCGCCCAGTTCCGCCGCAATGCCCGACATGGTGGTGCCTGCGAAGCCATGTTCGAGGAAATAGGTCTGCGCCACCGTTAGGATCGCATCGCGTCGATCCTGGCGGCGGGCCTCCCTTCGCGAGGGAATCGGGGGCGTGTCAGGCGCTGTCATAAAATCGTACCATAGAGTACGCTATTTCGGTTGACAAGGCTTTGCAGGGGCGGCAATGGCAATTTTCATACTAGGTGGTACGGTTTGATATGTCCGTGAGTCGCATTGCCCTGGCCGCCAGAACGGGCGGCATGGCCTCTTCCATCCTGCTGCTGGCCGCCTGCGCCGCAGTCCCCGATCTGGGCGCGAAACCTGAGTTGCGCACGCCCGCCACCATCGCGGCGGACCGCAGTCTGGCGGCTGCGCCCTTGGCCTGGCCGGGTGATGGCTGGTGGAGCGCCTATGGCGATCCGCAGCTTGACGCGCTGATCGCCGAAGGACTGCGCGCATCGCCCGACGTCGCCGCCGCCAGCGCCCGTTTCCGCAAGGCGGCGGGCATGGCGCAGCAGGCGGGCGCGGCGTTGCTGCCGTCGGTCGACCTGGATGCGAGCGGCGGCGCGACCAAGCAAAGCTATAATATGGGACTGCCCCAGAATTTCGTGCCGCAAGGTTGGCTGGGCACCGGGCGCGTGGCGCTGGACATGGGCTTCGATCTCGACCTGTGGGGCCGAAACAAGGCGGCGCTGGCGGCCGCCACGTCCGAAACGCGCGCGGCGCGGATCGACGCGCAGCAGGCGCGGCTGGCGCTGACGACGGGTATCGCCGACGCCTATGCCGACCTGGCGCGGCTGCATGACGAGGCGGATATCGCGCAGCGCACGCTCGACATTCGGATGGCGAGCCAGAAGCTGGTGGCGGACCGGCGCGACAATGGACTGGAAACGCGCGGCAGCGTGCGGCAGGCGGACGCCACCGTATCGTCCGCCCGCGCGCAGCTGGCCGCCGCGACCATGGCGATCGAATTGCGCCAGCATCAGATCGCCGCGCTGATCGGCGCCGGACCGGACCGGGGGCTTTCGATTGGCCGGCCCAAGATCGGCGCGCTGGCGCCGCTGGGCCTGCCCGCCGACGTCACCACCAATCTGGTCGCCCGCCGTCCCGACATCGCCGCCGCGCTGGCGCGCGCGCAAGCGGCGGCCAAGCGGATCAAGGTGGCCCATGCCGACTTCTTTCCGGCGCTGCGGCTGAGCGCCCTGATCGGTGTCCAATCGCTGGGCTATGATACGGTCTTCAGCGGCACGTCGGCCACGGGCACGCCCAAGCCGTTCATCAACAGCCTGTTCGACAAGGGATCGCTGTTCGGCACCGTCGGCCCGGCGATCAGCCTGCCGATTTTTCATGGCGGGGCGTTGCAGGGCCAGTATCGCGGCGCGCGCGCCACCTATGACGAGGCGGTGGCGTCCTATGACAAGACCGTGCTGGCCGCCTATCAAGAGGTCGCCGACGCCGTCACCATGCGCAAGACGCTGGACCAGCGGCTGGTTGACGCCCGCGCGGCGGTGGCGGCGTCGGAGGACGCCTATGGCATCGCCCAGAAACGCTACAAAGGCGGCCTGTCCACCTATCTCGACGTGCTGAATGTCGAGGACCAGCTGCTTGGCGCGCGCCAGTCCCTTGCGGGGCTGGAGGCCAGCGCCTTCTCCACCGATATCGCCCTCATCCGTGCGCTGGGCGGCGGTTTCGCCGCCAGCGACTTCCAGTCCAAGGACCAACCCCATGGCTGACGCCAATCCGCAAGCTTCCGCGCCCGACAGCGATGATATGCAGCAGGAAGGCCGCCAATCGGCGCGCAAGACCTGGCTGATCCGGCTGGCCCTGGTCGTCATCGTCGGCGGGCTGTTGTGGGGCGCCTGGTACCTGCTGATCGGTCGCACGCATGTCAGCACCGACAATGCCTATGTGAACGCCGAAATGGCGCAAGTGACGCCGCTTATGTCGGCGCAGGCGATCGACGTGCTGGTCAGCGATACCCAGCAGGTCAAGCGCGGCGACATATTGGTGAAGCTGGACCCGACCGATGCGCAGATCGCGGTGGCGCAGGCGGAGGCCGACCTGGCCGAAGCCAAGCGGCGGTTCCGCCAGACCGCGGCGACCAGCACGTCGCTGGCGGCGCAAGTGGATGCGCGCGGAGCGGATATCGTGCAGGCGCGCGCCCAGTTGGCGAGCGCGCAGGCCGATTTCGACAAGGCGCGGATCGACCTGCGACGGCGCGAGGCGTTGGTGAGCGATGGCGCGGTGTCGGGTGACGAAGTGACGAGCGCGCGCAAGGCTTATGCCGCCGCTCGCGCGGCATTGGAGTTGGCCCGCGCGGGAGTGCAGACCGCACAGGCGACGCGCAGCGCGGCCAGCGGGCAATTGGCGGCCAACGATGCGCTGGTGCGCGGATCGACGGTCGATACCGACCCGGCGGTGATGGCGGCGCAGGCCAAGCTGGATTCGGCGAAGCTGAACCTGGACCGGGCGATCATCCGCGCGCCGATCGACGGCGTCGTCACCAAGCGGCAGGTGCAGGTGGGACAGCGCGTGGCGCAGGGCAGCCCGATCATGAGCATCGTGCCGCTCGCCCAGGTCTATGTCGACGCCAATTTCAAGGAGCGGCAGCTGCGCGGCGTGACCGTCGGGATGCCGGCCAGGGTGACGTCGGACCTGTATGGCGGCGACGTCGTCTATCATGGCAAGGTCGTCGGCTTTTCCGGCGGCACGGGCGCGTCCATGTCGCTGATCCCGGCGCAGAACGCGACGGGCAACTGGATCAAGGTGGTGCAGCGCCTGCCGCTGCGCATCGCGCTCGACCCCAAGGAACTGGCGGCGCATCCGTTGCGCGTGGGCCTGTCCATGGATGTCGAGATCGACCTGTCCGAAAAGTAACACCAAAGGAATGTCCGGGCGATGAGCAGCGACGACGATATCTTCTCGCGACTCTCGCCGCGCAGCCGGACGCTGGCCGGGCTGGTGCTGGCGATGAGCAATCTGATGGTCGTGCTCGACTTGACGATCGCCAATGTTTCCGTGCCGCATATCGCGGGGAATCTGGGCATTTCGCCGGATCAGGGCACCTGGATCATCACATCCTATGCGGTTGCGGAGGCGATCTGCGTACCTCTGACCGGATGGCTGGCGCAGCGTTTCGGCGTGGTGCGCATGTTCACCATGGCGATGATCGGCTTTGGCCTGTTTTCCGTCCTGTGCGGCCTGTCATCGACGCTCGGCATGTTGGTCGCCTGCCGCATTGGACAGGGCATTTGCGGCGGGCCGATCATGCCGATGTCGCAGACGCTGCTGATGCGCATTTTTCCGCCGGAAATGCGCGGGAGAGCGATGGGCATGTGGGCGATGACCACGCTGATGGGACCGGCGTTGGGACCGATCGTGGGCGGTTATATCAGCGACAATTGGAGCTGGCACTGGATCTTCTTCATCAACCTGCCGATCGCGGTATTGTGCATTTTCGCGGCGCAGGCGCTGCTGAAGCCGGTGGAGACGGAGACGGCCAATGTGCCGATCGACAAGATGGGCCTGTTCCTGCTGGTGTTCTGGATCGGCTGTTTGCAGATCATGCTGGACATCGGCCGCGACCATGACTGGTTCGCCGATCCGATAATCGTGGCGCTGGCGCTGTTGGCGGTCATCGGCTTCGTCGCCTTCGTCATATGGGAGTTGACCGAGGAGCATCCGGTGGTCGATCTGCGGGTATTCCGGCATGTCGGCTTCAGTTCCGGCCTGTTCACCATGGCGCTATGCTTTGGCGCCTATTTCGCGAGCATCGTCGTCATTCCGCAATGGTTGCAGATGTCGATGGGCTATACCGCGACCCTGGCGGGCATCGTTACCGCGATGACGGCGATGGCGGCGTTGTTCACAGCGCCGATTGCGGGATATATGATATCGCGGGTCGATGTGCGGTTGATGATTTCGGGCGCGGTCGCCTGGATCGGCATCATGTCGCTGGTGCGCGCCCATTGGACCAGCGGCGTCGATTTCGGCACGATGATCATTCCGCAGTTCGTCCAGGGCTTCGCTCTGCCCTTTTTCTTCATTCCACTGACCACGCTGACGCTGGGTTCGGTGCTGCCCAGCGAAACCGCATCCGCCGCGGGTTTGCAGAATTTCGTGCGCACCATGGCGACGGCGATCGCGACGTCGCTGGTTCTGACCAGTTGGGGCGACAGCCAGCGCGTGTCGCGCAACGATATGGCCGACGTCCTGCAACCCGAACAGACGCAATCCCTGCTGTCCAGCCTGGGCTTTTCCTCCGAACAGGCGCGCCAGACCATTTCCAACCTGGTCGAGCAGGAGGCGATCGTCATGGCGGTCGATCATGTTTTCTTCATGTCGGCTATGATCCTGTTCGCAGCGGCGGTGATCGTGTGGATCGCGCCCAAGCCGCGGGGCAATGTGGATACGTCCGCCGCACACTAAGCGTCAGGATGGCCGCAGCGCGATCCGCCGCCCGATTGACGCGGCGCAGCATCGCGGCCAGTGAAGGGGCGAAAAGAGGCAAGGGTAGATGCGAATCGTCATCATCGATGACAGCGGGCTGCGCGCGACCGTCCTGGAGGAGGGACTGCGCGAGGCGGGTTATGACGATATCCATATCGTCCCCCCGCGCGGCGCGTTCGTCGCGCGACTGGAGCGGATGGCGCCCGATGTCGTGCTGATGGACCTGGGCAGCCCCAGCCGCGACACGCTGGAGGAAATGCTGACCGTCAGCCGCGCGCTCGCCCGGCCGATCGCGATGTTCGTGGACCAGTCGGACGAGGCGATGATCGGCGCGGCGATCGATGCGGGCGTGTCCGCCTATGTCGTGGATGGACTACGCAAGGAGCGGGTGAAGCCGGTGCTGGAACTGGCGGTGCGGCGCTTCAACGCCTTCGCCAAGATCCAGGGCGAACTGGACGAGGCGCGCACCGCGCTGTCCGAACGCAAGATCATCGACCGGGCCAAGTCGATCCTGATGAACCAGCGATCGCTGAGCGAGCAGGACGCCTATGCGCTGTTGCGGTCCGCGGCGATGAACCAGGGCAAGAAGATCGTGGAGGTGGCGCAGGCGCTGATCACCGCGAGCGAGCTGTTGGGCGGAGGGGGATTATGACGACGGACCTGAAAATCGCCTTTCTGCCGTTGACCGACGCCGCCGTGCTGGTGGCCGCGTGCGAGCAGGGCTTTGCGGAAGAAGAGGGGATCGCGCTGGAGCTGGTGCGATCGACCAGCTGGGCGACGCTGCGCGACCGGCTGGTCTATGGCCAGGTCCATGCCGCGCAGATGCTCGCGCCGCTGGCCGTGGCGGTGACGCTGGGCCTGAGCCAGCAGCCCGCCGCGCTGGCCGCGCCCTACAAGCTGAACGTCAACGGCAATATGCTGGTGATGGCCCGCGATTTCGCCGCCGCGCTGGAGCCGGACGTGGCGCGGCGGGTCGCCGATCCGCTGGGCACCGCGCATGATTTCGCCGCGGCGATCGGCCTGTGGCGGCGCAAGCCGATGATCGGTGTCGTGCATCGCTTTTCCAGCCATAGCCTGATGCTGCGTTACTGGCTGGCGAGCGCGGGGATCGACCCCGACAAAGATGTGGTGTTGCGCGTGCTGCCGCCGTCGCTGACGGTGGAGGCGATGCGCGCGGGCGAGATTGACGGCTTCATCGCGGGCGAACCCTGGGGCAGCGCCGCGGTGGAGGCGGGGCTGGCCGAGACGGTGGCGGTGGGCGAGCGCATCTGGCGGCGCGGCGTGGAGAAGGTTCTGGCCTTCCGCGAGCCGTGGCTGGAGGAGAATCCCGACATCGTCGACCGGCTGCTGCGCGCACTGGCGCGGGCGGCGGCCTGGTGCGACGATAGCGGCAATCATGCCACGTTGGCGGAACTGCTGGCGCGGCCGCGCTATGTCGATCAGCCGGCGGACCTGATCGCGCGGGCGCTTTCCGGGCAGATGGTGGCGCGGGCGGGCGAAGCACCGGTGGCCAATTCCGACTTCATGCTGTTCAGCCGGGAAGCCACGCCCTTTCCCTGGCGCAGCCAGGCGTTGTGGATCTATTCGCAGCTGGTGCGGTGGAACATGGTCGAGCACGACGCCGCTGCGGCGGCCAAGGCGGGCGCGGTGTTCCGGCCGGACGTCTATCGCCGGGCGCTGGCCAACAGCGACGTTGCCATGCCGGGCGCCAGCATGAAACTGGAAGGCGCGGTCGACCTGCCGCTTGCGGTGGGATCGCGCCGGGGCGAATTGACGCTGGGGCCGGACCGATTCTTCGACGGGCGGGTGTTCGACCCGGAGAAGATCGAGGATTATCTGGCGGGATTTGCGCCGGGGCGATGAGGCGGGCGGATCGCGCAAAATCGATCCGGCAAAAAATAATCCGGTCGGGCTGCCCCTGTCGAATCCTACACTTTCTCTTTATAAGACAAGAAGAAAGAGCGACCCTTCCACAGGCTCAGGGCGAACGGCAATAGGGGGGCGGTTCGTCCTCCCATTTTGTGCCTTGCAACATGATGCGAATCGCGAGATACCATAAGGGTCGCACGACGAAGTGCGCTGACAAGGATGCGCCGTCCCAAGGGTGGGATCGCCATCCTCATCCATATTCGCAGCAAAGCCGCTGACCGGATTTACCGCCAAGGTAACGTCCGGCCTGCGGCTTTTTTCGTGTCCATTTCCGTTTATTGGGGGACGTAGCATGGCAACCGCTTATTGGGATCGTGATGGAGAGGCCGCACCGGCCGCACCCGCGACAAGTTTCTGGAAGGCCGGCCACACGCCGACCTTGATCGCCGCATTCCTGTATTTCGACCTCGCCTTCATGGTGTGGGTGTTGTTGGGGCCGCTTGCGCCCATGATTTCCAAGACGCTGATGCTGACCCCGGCCGAAAAGGGCCTGATGGTCGCGGTGCCGACGCTGGCCGGCGCGCTGCTGCGCGTGGTCAACGGCCTGCTGGTCGATCGGATAGGCCCGAAACTGTCGGGCGCGATCAGCCAGATCATTGTGATCCTTGGCTTGTTCACCGCCTGGATGATGGGCGTGAACAGCTTTGGCGGCACATTGGCGCTGGGCGTCATCCTGGGCTTTGCGGGCGCGAGTTTCGCGATCGCGCTGCCGCTGGCGAGCCGCTGGTATCCGCCGGAGCATCAGGGCAAGGCCATGGGCCTGGCTGGCATGGGCAATTCGGGCACGGTGCTGGCGTCGCTGTTCGCGCCGATGCTGGCCAAGATTTTCGGCTGGAACGCGGTGCTGGGCCTGGCCTGCATTCCGCTGACGATCGTGTTCGTGGCCTATATGCTGATGGCGAAGGACGCGCCCAACGCGCCCCCGGCCAAGAAGCTGGTCGACTATTTCGAGCCATTGAAGCAGGCTGACGCCTGGTGGCTGATGGGCTTTTATTCGGTGACGTTCGGCGGTTTCGTCGGCCTGGCCGCGAGCCTGCCGATCTACTTCACCGACCAGTTCGGCCTGACCCCGATCATCGCGGGCTATTGCACCGCGGGATGCGTGTTCGCCGGATCGCTGGTGCGGCCGATGGGCGGCGCGCTGGCCGACAAGATCGGCGGCGTGAAGACGCTGACCATGGTGTTGATCGTCGCGGCGCTGGCGCTGGCCGGGGTGGCCTTTGCCACCACATTGGTTGGCGCGCTGGGCCTGTTCGTCCTCGCCATGCTGGCGCTGGGCACCGGCAACGGATCGGTCTTCCAGCTAGTGCCGCAGCGGTTCCAGGCGGAAATCGGCGTGATGACCGGCCTGGTCGGCATGGCCGGCGGTATCGGCGGCTTCTACCTCGCCAGTTCGCTGGGGATCGCCAAGCAGTTCACCGGCAGCTTCGCATCGGGCTTTCTGATCTTCGCCGGGCTGGCGGTGGTGGCCTTGCTGGGCCTGATGCTGGTCAAGGCCAAGTGGCGCGCGACCTGGACCACGGGCGCCCGCATCTAAAAGAGTAGGAGAGGCGGCGGCCCATCGTCAAGCATCGCGCGGAAAAGTGGGACCCGGTTTTCCGCACCAGCGATGCGACGATGAAAGGCTGCCGCCCCAAAGTTAACATCGTTCGGGCCGAGCGAAGTCGAAGTCTCTCACTGAGCGCAGCGAAGCAGCTTCGCCTCCGCTCAGCAGAGCCCTTCGACATCGCTCGGGCGAACGGGATTAGATCCGTATCTTCGTCCGAGGGGGGACGATTTCCCATGAAAAAGATCATCGCATCGGCGGCCGTGCTGGCCGTCGCAGGGCCAACTTACGCCCAAGAGATTAGTTTGAAACCCGTCGCCGAAGCGCGGTTGCGCTATGAGCATGTCGATCAGGATGGCCTGCCACAAGACGCCGACGCCCTGACCATGCGCGCCCGCGCCGGGTTGATCGCCACTAGCGGCGCGCTGTCCGCGAGCGTTGTGGGGCAGGGGACGCTGGCGCTCATCGACCGCTATTATGACGGGGTGAATGGCGCGGCGACCCGGCCGATAGTGGCCGATCCGGAGAATATCGCGCTCTATATCGCGCAGTTGCAGTACAAGACCAAGGCGGTGACGCTGACTGGCGGACGACAGAAGATCGCATTGGATGACGAACGGTTCGTGGGCAATGTCGCCTTTCGCGACAATGCGCAGACGTTCGACGCGGTGCGCGCCGAATGGGCGCCGGCCAAGGGGTTGAAGCTGGACGTCGCCTATGCGTGGAGCGTGCGCACGATATGGGGTTTCCAGGGCAAGGGCGCGCGGCAGCAGGCGGTGCGCGGGGACAATATCCTGGCCAACCTGTCCTATGTAACGCCCGTCGGCACGCTGACCGGCTTTGGCTATATGGTGGATCAGGATGAAGCCGCGATGCAGGGGTTTCGCATGTCCAGTCAGACCTATGGCGTGCGGCTGGCGGGATCGCGGCCGCTCTCCAAGGTCGCCAAGCTGAGCTATCAGTTCAGTTATGCGCGCCAGTCCGACCATCATCGCAATCCCAACAATTATAGCGCGGATTACTGGCTGGCGGACGCCACGCTCGACGTCAGGGGATGGAAGCTGAACGCTGGTTATGAAGTGCTGGGCGCCAGCAGCGGGGCGGCTTTGACCAGTTTCCAGACGCCGCTGGGCACCAATTTCAAATTCCAGGGCTGGGCCGACAAGTTCCTGGTCACGCCCGCCAATGGCGTGCGCGACCTGTATGTCGGTGGCGGCTATGGCTGGAAACAGGTGGGGCCGATGACGGGCGTGGCGCTGGCGGCGACATGGCACCGGTTCGACAGCGACCGGCTGGACCTGCATTATGGCAATGAGTGGAACCTCATCGCATCCGCGAAGGTGAAGAAGACCGCTTTGTCGGTCCGCTATGCCCATTATGACGCGAAGGCGATGGCGACGGACACCGACAAGCTGTGGTTGCAGGCCGATTGGGCCATCTGATTGAAAATCCATGAGAGGAATCGCTTGAGTGATCGAGCGATTCCCCATATGCTGCACTGCAAGGGACAAGGATGTCCTTCTCACATAGCTGCGGCGGTCCAGAGACGGATCGACAAGGCCCATATGATGGCAAAGCCGCCATCCTGACTTTCGGTTCTTACCGGGGGTCAGGATGGCGGCTTTTTGTTTTTTCTGGAGCGACGGGGATGGAATTTCAGATCGAGACGCAGGCCGCAATGGCGCCGGTGGCGGGCGGCGATGACCAGATGCTGGTGCCGATGGACGATGTGCGCGAACATCTGGTCGTGGTCGGCAACGGCATGGCCGGGTGCCGCGCGGTCGAAGAACTGCTGGCGCGGGACGGCGCGCGCTATCGCGTCACCATCTTCGGCGCAGAGCCTTATGTGAATTATAATCGCATCATGCTGTCGCCCGTGCTGGCGGGCGAGAAGACGTTTGACGACATCGTCATCAACGATCGCGCCTGGTATGACGATAACGGCATCGCGCTGATCGCGGGCGATCCGGTGACGGCGATCGACCGGGCGACCAAGAGCGTGACCGCGCAAAGCGGCCGGACGGTGCATTATGACAAGCTGTTGATCGCGACCGGTTCCGATCCGTTCATCATCCCGGTGCCGGGCAAGGATCTGCCAGGCGTCATCAGCTTCCGCGACATGAAGGACGTCGACACCATGGTCGCAGCCGCCGGGAAGGGCGGGAACGCGGTGGTGATCGGCGGCGGGTTGCTGGGGCTGGAGGCGGCGCATGGCCTGACGCTGCGCGGGATGAAGGTGACGGTCATCCACCTGATGGACACGCTGATGGAGCGACAGTTGGATGAAGCGGCCGGCTGGCTGCTCAAGAGCGCGCTGGAAGGGCGGGGCCAGACCATCCTGACCGGGGCCAATACCGCCGAAATTTATGGTGAAGGCAAGGTCGAGGGCGTCCGGTTGAAGGATGGCCGCGAAATTCCCGCCAGTCTGGTCGTCATGGCGGTGGGCATCCGTCCCGCGACCGCGCTGGCGCGCGAAGCGGGGCTGGAGGTCAATCGCGGCATCAAGGTCGATGACCATATGGTCACCAGCGATGCGGACGTGCTGGCGGTTGGCGAGTGCGTCGAGCATGACGGCAATGTCTATGGCCTGGTCGCGCCGCTGTGGGACATGTGCCGCAGCCTGGCCGACGGGCTGACCGACCAGCATACAGGCTATAAGGGTTCGGTCACATCGACCAAGCTGAAGGTCGCGGGGCTGGATGTCTTTTCCGCCGGTGATTTTGCGGGCGGCGAGGGGTGCGAGGATATCGTCCTGCGCGATGCATCGCGCGGGGTGTATAAGCGGGTCGTGGTGAAGGATGACAAGGTCATCGGCGCGGTCCTCTATGGCGATACGGCCGATGGCGGCTGGTATTTCGACCTGCTGAAGCGCGGCGAAAATGTCGCCGAGATGCGCGACCTGCTGATCTTCGGTCAGGCTTTCGCCCAGGGAGGGGGCGCGCTGGACCCTAAGTCGGCCGTTGCGGCGCTCTCGGACGATGCCGAGATTTGCGGCTGCAACGGCGTTTCCAAGGGCCAGGTCGTCGCCTGCATCGAACAGGGCGCATGCAGCCTGGACGCGGTGCGGACGGGGTGCAAGGCGTCGGCGAGCTGCGGCAGTTGCACCGGCTTGGTCGAAAATCTGCTGGCGGTGGTGCTGGGCGATGACGTCCAGTCCGGCCCCAAGACGATGTGCAAATGCACCAGCTTTGGTCATGATGATGTGCGGCGGGAGATCGTGGCGCAGGATATGCGGTCGATCCCCGAAGTGATGCAGAAACTGCATTGGTCCACGCCCGACGGCTGTTCGTCCTGTCGCCCGGCGCTGAATTACTATCTGCTTTGCGCGTTGCCGGGCGTCTATGTCGACGACCAGCAGAGCCGCTTCGTCAATGAGCGGATGCACGCCAATATCCAGAAGGACGGCACCTATTCGGTCGTGCCGCGCATGTGGGGCGGCCTGACCAACCCACGCGAATTGCGCGCGATCGCCGATGTGGTCGAGAAATATGACGCGCCGATGGTCAAGGTCACTGGCGGGCAGCGGCTCGACATATTCGGGATCAAGAAGGAGGATTTGCCCGCCGTCTGGGCGGACCTGAACGCGGCGGGGATGGTGTCGGGCCATGCCTATGGCAAGTCGCTGCGCACGGTGAAGACCTGCGTGGGGAGCGAATGGTGTCGTTTCGGCACGCAGGATTCGACCGGCCTTGGCGTCAAGACCGAGCGGATGACCTGGGGGTCGTGGATGCCGCACAAGTTCAAGATCGCGGTGTCGGGCTGCCCCCGCAATTGCGCGGAAGCCACGATCAAGGATTTCGGCATCGTGTGCGTGGACAGCGGCTATGAGCTGCATGTCGGCGGCAATGGCGGCATCCATGTCCGCGTCACCGACCTGCTGTGCAAGGTGCCGACCGAGCAGGAGGCGCTCGATTATTGCGCCGCCTTCACCCAGCTTTACCGCGAAGAGGCCCGCTATCTGGAGCGGACCGCGCCGTGGATCGAGCGGGTCGGCGTGGAGTATGTCAAGCAGCGGATCGTGGAGGATGAAGCCGGTCGCGAGGCGCTGCGCGCGCGGTTCCTGTTTTCGCAGCAGTTCATGCAGGATGATCCCTGGGCGCAGCGCGCCGCGGGCGCCAATAGCGACCTGCACCAGCATCTCGACCCCATCTCCATCGCGGCGGAGTGAATCATATGACGGATTGGATCGACATCGGCACCCTGGCCGACATTCCCCAGCGCGGCGCGCGGACGGTGCAGATCGGCGGCGAAAAGGAGATCGCGGTGTTTCGCACCGGCGACGACCAGGTGTTCGCGCTGGTCAATGAATGTCCGCACAAAAAGGGGCCACTGAGCCAGGGCATCGTCCATGGCCATAGCGTCGCCTGCCCGCTGCATAACTGGAATATCGCGCTCCAGACCGGCGAGGCGCAGGGCGCGGACGAGGGCTGCACGCCGACCATCGCGGTCAAGGAAGAAGGCGGGCGGATATGGATCGCGCGGCCTGTCGCGATGCAGGCGGCGGCCTGATGGCGGAGCCGATCCGCACCACCTGCGCCTATTGCGGTGTCGGCTGCGGCATATCGGCCATGCCGACCGGGCCGCGATCGGTCGTCATCAACGGGGATGCGGCGCATCCGGCCAATGCCGGGCGGCTCTGCTCCAAGGGCACGCATCTGGGCGAGACGGTGGGGCTGACCGGGCGCCTGCTGCATCCAATGGTGGGCAGCAGGCGGGCGAGTTGGGACAAGGCGCTGGACCTGGTCGCGAAGAAGTTTCGCGAGACGATCGCGCGGCATGGGCCGGACAGCGTCGCCTTCTATGTCTCCGGCCAATTGCTGACCGAGGATTATTATGTCGCCAACAAGCTGATGAAAGGCTTCATCGGTTCGGCCAACATCGACACCAACAGCCGCCTTTGCATGTCGAGCGCGGTGGCGGGGCATAACCGGGCATTTGGCGAAGACATCGTGCCCGCCAGCTATGACGATCTGGACGAAGCCGATCTGATCGTGCTGGTCGGGTCCAACACCGCCTGGTGCCATCCGATCGTGTATCAGCGCATCCAGGCGGCGCGCGCGGCGCGTGGCGCGAAGCTGGTCGTGATCGATCCGCGACGCACCGAAACCTGCGAGGACGCGGACCTGCATCTGGCGGTGAAGCCGGGCGCCGACGTCGCGCTGATGAACGGCCTGCTCGCCTGGTGCGTGGCCGAGGGGATGACCGATCCGGCGTTTCTGGGCGATAGCGTGACCGCGCCCGACGGCTTCTGGGATCATATCGGCACCGGCCACGACCTGTGGACGACGGCGAAAACCTGCGACATTGCGCCCGCGCTGCTGGAGCAGTTTTTCCGGCTGTTCGCCGCGACGCCCCGCACGGTCACCCTGTTCAGCCAGGGCATCAACCAGTCGATCCGTGGCACCGACCAGGTCAATGCGATCATCAACGTCCATCTGGCCACTGGCCGCATCGGCAAGCCGGGCGCAGCGCCCTTCTCCATCACCGGCCAGCCCAACGCCATGGGTGGGCGCGAGGTCGGCGGGCTGGCGTCCACATTGGCGGCGCATATGGATTTCGCGGCCGACAATGTCGCGCGCGTCGGCCGTTTTTGGGCCGCGCCGACGATGGCGACCAAGCCGGGGTTGAAGGCGGTGGACCTGTTCCGCGCTATCGGCGAAGGGCGGATCAAGGCGCTGTGGGTGATGGCGACCAACCCCGCCGTGTCGCTGCCCGATGCGGGGCGCGTGCGTGAGGCGCTGGAAACATGCCCCTTCGTCGTGGTGTCGGACATCATCGCCGATACCGACACCAGCGTTCATGCCGACGTCCGCCTGCCCGCCGCCGGATGGGGGGAGAAGGACGGCACCGTCACCAACAGTGACCGCACGATCAGCCGCCAGCGGCCCTTCCTGACATTGCCGGGCGAGGCGCAGCCGGACTGGTGGATTGTGACGCAGGTTGCGCGGCGCATGGGGTGGCGCAATGCCTTCGCCTATGACCGGCCCGCCGATATCTGGCGCGAACATGCGCGGTTGACCGCCTATCAGAATGACGGGGCACGGCTGTTGAACCTGCGGGCGTGGGCGACGATCGGCAATGACGCCTATGACGCGATGGAGCCGTTCCGCTGGGGCGACACGCCCTTTGCCGACGGGCGTTTTCCGACCCCCGACGGCAAGGCGCGGCTGGTGCTGACAAAGCAGATGGAGGTGCAAGCGCCGCTCAAAGACTGGCCGATGACGCTGAACACCGGCCGCTATCGCGACCAGTGGCATACGATGACGCGCACCGGCCTGGCGCCCAAGCTGGCGCGGCATCGCGAGGAGCCGCTGGTCGAGATCCATCCGCGCGATGCACAGGCGTTGGGGATAGGCGATCGCGATCTGGCGCAGGTGCAGACGGCGCAGGGGAGCAGCCTGTTTCGCGTGATGTTGAGCCAAGGACAGCGGGTCGGCGAGATTTTCACGCCGATCCATTGGACCGACCAGGTGTCGAGCGGCGGGCGCACCGGCCTTTTGCCCCGGCCGCTGGTCGATCCCCATTCGGGTCAGCCGGGTTTCAAATCGACGCCGGCCAGCGTCGAGCGGGTCGCGACCGAATGGAAAGGCTTCCTGATCCTGCGGGGCCAGGAGCCAGTGAAGCTACCCTGCCTTTGGTCCACCAAGATCAGCGTGCCGGGCGGCGCGCTCTACGAAGTAGCGGGCAATGGCGATGCCGCGCGGTTGGAAGCGTGCCTGCCCAAGGGTGAGCGGGTCGAGGCGATCGACCAGACGCGGGGCACGCGGCGGGTGGCCATCATCCGTGAAGGCAAGCTGGCGGGCGTGCTGTTCATCACCCGCACCGGCCTGCTGCCGTCGCGCGACTGGCTGATCGGGCAATTGTCGGTCGAGGGTGTGGGCGCATCGGTGTTGGCCGCGCGCGGGCCGGGCAGCCAGCCGGACAAGGGCGCGACCATCTGCGTCTGTTTCGACATCGGCCTGAACCAGATCGTCGCGGCGATCCGCGAGCAGCAGTTGTTGGATGTGCCGGCCATCGGCAAGGCGATCGGCGCGGGCACCAATTGCGGGTCGTGCCGGCCCGCGCTCGCCAATCTATTGAAAGAGACCCGTCAGGAGACGCTTCATGCAGCCGAATGAGATGATTGCGCCCGGTGAGGTGTGGCTGGTCGGCGCGGGGCCGGGCGACCCGGACCTGCTGACCCGCAAGGCGGAGAAGCTGATCGCAGCGGCCGATATCGTGTTTTACGATGCGCTGGTGGGGCCGGGCGTCCTGGACCTGATCCCGCAAGGCGTGGAGCAGGTGAGCGTGGGCAAGCGGTCCGGCCGGCATAGCAAGCAGCAGGGCAGCATCAACGACCTGTTGCTGGTGGCGGCGCAGGCGGGCCGGCGGGTGGTGCGGTTGAAGGGCGGCGATCCGTCGGTATTCGGCCGGTCGGCCGAGGAGATGGCGCATTTGGGCGCGGCGGGGGTGCGTTTCCATATCTGCCCCGGCATCACCACGGCGAGCGCGGCGGCGGCGAGCGGGAGTGCGTCATTGACCTTGCGGGGCGTGGCGCGGGGGCTGACTTTGGTGACGGCGCATCTCAAGGCGGGCGAGCCGCTGAAGCTGGACTGGGAAGCGCTGGCGCGGCCGGGCGGGACGCTGGGCATCTATATGGGGCGTGCGGCGGCGGGCGAGATTGGCCGGTCGCTGATCGCGGCGGGGCGCAACCCGGAGACGCCGGTGATGGTGGCGGTCAATGTGTCGCTGCCCAGCGAGCGGCTGATCCGGGGGAAGCTGTCGGCGCTGGCGTTTCTGGTGCAGACGATCAGCGATGACGATCCGACCTTGCTGCTGATCGGCGAGGCGGTGGCGGGGACGCCGGTGGTTGCGGATATGGCGGTGGGTGAGGTGCTGGCGGTCTGAAATTGCGGGAACACGGGCTATAGACCCGCCAGATCCTCCGGCCGGTTGATGTTGGGGAGGACCAGGCCCGGTATTTCCACCACGCGCGCGTTTGCGCGGTCGATCCAGCCATATATTGACCGATTATTCTCCTCCGCCAGATGGGCGTCCAGTTCGGATGCGAGCGTGGCGGGCCACCAGCCGAGCAGTTGCTGGCCTTTGAGGATGGCGGCGCTTTCGCCGATCAGGGCGGCGGGCAGGGCTGCGGGATAGAAGGGCATGTCGCAGCCGGTGGTCAGCACGCCCGCAAAGCCATAGTCCAGCGCATGATGGAGCGCGGCGTTCAATCCGCCGAGCGGTCCCATGTCGGACGCGGGGCGATCGGGCAGGCCGCCTTCCCGCCCGCAGATGACGACCGCCGCCACATGGGGGGCGAGGCCCGCCACCGCATGGTCGATCAGGGTGCGGCCGTCGGCCATGCGGGCCAGCGCCTTGTCGCTGCCAAAGCGCGTGGCGCGTCCACCCGCCAGCACGGCTCCCAATATCCTTGTCTCGTCCATCGCCGCTCCCTTGATAGCTATGCTCTATAAGGCATAAGGTGGCGATATGCAGACCCGCCTTGTCGAATATTTCCTGGCGCTGGAGCGCGAAGGTCATTTCGCCCGCGCCGCCGCGCGTTGCAATGTGTCGCAACCCACTTTGTCCGCCGGGATTGTCACGCTGGAGACGCAATTGGGCAAGAGGCTGATCCGGCGCGACCGCAAATATGGCGGGCTGACCGCGGAGGGAGAGGCGATATTGCCATGGGCGCGGCAATTGGTGGCGGCGGCCGAGGCGCTGGGGCAGGCGGCGGAGACGGCGCGCGGGCCGTTGCGGGGAGAACTCAGATTGGGCGCGATTCCGGCGGCGATGCCCGCCATCGGATGCCTGGTCGCGGCGATGCAGGCGCGGCATCCGGGTTTGAACGTGTCGATCCGGGCGTCGACGTCGCGCCAGATCGAGCGCGATCTGGCGGCGTTCGAACTGGATGCGGGGTTAACCTATCTCGATTTCGAGCCGCCCGCCCATGCGCTGTCGGTGCCGCTCTATGTCGAGCGGACGATGTTGGTGAGCGCTGTCGATGGCGTGGTGGTGCCCGATCCGCTGGACTGGGCGGGGTTGGCCATATTGCCGCTCTGCCTGCTGCATCAGGGGATGCAGAATCGGCGGATTCTGGATGCGCGGCTGGCCGAGCGGGGGCTGGCGCTGCGGCCATTGGCGACGGCGGACAGCTATGTGGCGCTGCTGGGGCTAGTGCAGCAGGGTCGGCTTTGCTCCATCATTCCCGACAGTCATGCGACCTTGCTGGACGGACTGAGTTGGGCGCGGACCCACGCCATGCCCCAGACGGACGAAGGCAGCCGGGTCGGGGTGATCGTGTCCGACAGCGCGCCGATGGGGCCGCTGGCGCAGGCGGTGCTGGGGGTCGCGCGCGAAATGCGCCTGCCGCCGGGCTTTCGAATTTCCTGATAGAACCTTTCTATCAAAGATGGACGACTTCGATTTGACCCGCTGATGGCCGGGGCGCAGGATCGCACCCAAAATTCGGGCCAGAAGGCAGGGTAGAAATGGAAGAATTTATCGGCGCATGGACCGCGCGCCACGGCGCGACGCGCGACCGGCTGTTGCCGCTGCTGCACGCGATGCAGGAAGAGGCCGGCCATATCGACGATGCGTGGGTGCCGGCGATCGCCAGGGCGTTGAACCTCAGCCGCGCGGATGTGCATGGGGTCGTCACCTTCTACCATGATTTTCGCCGGGTCGCGCCGGGGCGGCATGTGGTGAAGCTGTGCCGAGCCGAAAGTTGCCAGGCGCGGGGCGCCGCGGCGATCGAAAAGGCGGCGGCGGAGCGATTGGGCGTGGCGATGGGCGCGACGCGGGCCGACGGGCAGGTCGCGCTGGAGCCGGTCTATTGCCTGGGCCTGTGCGCGATCGGTCCCAATGCGCTGGTCGACGGACGGCCGGTGGCGCGGATTGATGCGGCCGCGCTGGAGCGGATCGCACTGGAGGTGGCGGCATGACGCGCGTGTTTGTGAGCCGCGACATGGCGTCGGTGGCGCTGGGCGCGGACGATGTGGCGCGGGCCTTTGGTGATGCCGGGTGCGAGGTGGTGCGAACGGGATCGCGCGGGCTGTTCAGCATCGAGCCTCTGGTCGAGGTGGAGACGGACCTGGGGCGGATCGGCTTTGGTCCTGTGGGACCGGGCGATGTCGCGGCGGTGCTGGACGGCGCGCACGCGGCGCGGTTGGGGAAGGTGGAGGACCTGCCTTTCTTTGTCGGGCAGCGGCGATTCACCTTCGCGCGGTGCGGGGTCATCGATCCGCTGAGCCTGGCGGATTATGCGGCGCATGGTGGCTGGCAAGGATTGGGGACGGCGCGGGCGCAGGCGGTGCAACAGGTGGTCGATACGGTCAAGGCGTCGGGGCTGCGCGGGCGCGGCGGTGCGGGGTTCCCGACCGGGATCAAGTGGCAGACGGTGCTGGACGCGCCTGCTGACGAGAAGTTTATCGTCTGCAATGCGGACGAGGGCGACAGCGGCACTTTCGCCGACCGGATGCTGATGGAGGGCGATCCCTTCTGCCTGATCGAGGGGATGGCGATTGCCGCTCATGCGGTCGGCGCGCGGCATGGCTATATCTATATCCGGTCGGAATATCCGTTCGCGATCGCGACGATGCGCGCGGCGATCGCGGCGTCGGCGCACATCGTCGCGCCCTTCACGCTGGAGGTGCGCGAGGGGGCGGGCGCCTATGTGTGCGGCGAGGAGACGGCGCTGCTCGATTCGATCGAGGGCAAGCGCGGGCAGGTGCGCGCCAAGCCGCCGCTGCCGGCGCTTCAGGGATTATTCGGGCGGCCGACGGTCATCAACAATGTGCTGAGCCTGGCGGCGGTGCCGTTCATTCTGGCGCAGGGGGCGGATGCCTATGCGGCGGTCGGGTTCGGCCGGTCGCGCGGGACCATGCCGGTGCAACTGGCGGGTAATGTGCGGCATGGCGGGCTGTATGAGGTCGGTTTCGGCATCACGCTGGGTGAATTGGTGAACGATATCGGCGGCGGCACGTCGAGCGGGCGGCCGGTGCGGGCGGTGCAGGTGGGCGGGCCGCTGGGCGCCTATTTCCCGCCGAGCATGTTCCATCTGCCGTTCGACTATGAGGCGTTCGCGGCCGCGGGCGGGTTGATCGGCCATGCCGGGATCACGCTGTTCGACGATAGCGTGGACATGGCGCATATGGCGCGCTTCGCGATGGAGTTCTGCGCTGCGGAAAGCTGCGGCAAATGCACGCCTTGCCGGATCGGATCGACGCGCGGGGTGGAGATTATGGACCGGATCATCGGGGCGCGGGACACGTCTCACCCTGAAGATAAGGGGAAGGCTTCGACAGGCTCAGCCCGAACGGGGGAGGGCTATTTGGATAGGGCGCTTTACTCGCGGGCACCGAACCGGATCGATGTGTCGATCGAGGCGCAGACCAGCCTGCTGCGCGATCTGGCCGATACGATGAAATATGGGTCGCTCTGTGCGCTGGGGGGCTTCACCCCTTATCCGGTGCTGAGCGCGCTCGATTATTTTCCCGAAGATTTTGGTGCGAGTGCGCCCATCAAGGAGGCCGCGGAATGAGCTTCAACCGCGAAACAGACCATGGCACGCCGCCGGCGATCGCCACTGGCAAGTCCGTCACCCTGACCATCGACGGGCAGAGCGTGACCCTGCCCGAAGGCACCAGCATCATGCGGGCCGCGTCGCTGACCGGCGGGTCGATCCCCAAATTATGCGCGACCGATAGCGTCGAGAGTTTCGGGTCGTGCCGCCTCTGCCTGGTCGAGGTGGAAGGGCGCAACGGCTATCCGGCGTCCTGCACCACGCCGGTCGCGGACGGCATGGTGGTGCGGACGCAGACCGAGCGCCTCAAGCAATTGCGGCGCGGGGTGATGGAACTCTATATTTCCGATCATCCGCTCGACTGCCTGACCTGCGGCGCGAACGGGGACTGCGAATTGCAGGATCAGGCGGGCGCGGTCGGCCTGCGCGACGTGCGCTATGGCTATGACGGCGCGACCAATATGGGGCAGGCGAAGGACCAGTCGAACCCCTATTTCGATTTCGATCCCAGCAAATGCATCGTCTGTTCGCGCTGCGTGCGCGCCTGCGAGGAGGTGCAGGGGACGTTTGCGCTGACGATCGAGAATATGGGGTTCGACTCCAAGGTTTCGGCGTCGCAGGGCGAGGATTTCCTGGGGTCCGAATGCGTGTCCTGCGGGGCGTGCGTGCAGGCTTGTCCGACCGCATCGCTGATCGAGAAGGCGGTGGTGGAGATCGGCACGCCCGATCGCGCCGTCGTCACCACCTGCGCCTATTGCGGCGTGGGTTGCACGTTCCGCGCGGAAATGCGGGGCGAGGAACTGGTGCGGATGGTGCCGTGGAAGGATGGCAAGGCCAATCGGGGCCATAGCTGCGTCAAGGGCCGCTTCGCCTGGGGCTATGCCCAGCATCAGGACCGTATCCTGAACCCCATGATCCGCGCGTCGGTGAGCGAGCCGTGGCGCGAAGTGTCGTGGGACGAGGCGATCGCCTATACCGCGAGCGAGTTTCGCCGGATTCAGGCGAAATATGGGACGCGCAGCATCGGCGGGATCACGTCCAGCCGCTGCACCAATGAAGAAACCTTTTTGGTTCAAAAATTGATCCGACAGGGGTTCGGCAATAATAATGTCGATACTTGCGCGCGCGTTTGTCATTCGCCGACCGGCTATGGGTTGAGCCAGACGTTCGGCACATCGGCGGGGACGCAGGATTTTGACAGCGTGATGGCGGCCGACGTCATATTGGTGATCGGCGCAAACCCGACCGACGGGCATCCGGTGTTCGCCAGCCGCATGAAGAAGCGGTTGCGGCAGGGCGCGAAGCTGATCGTCATCGACCCGCGCCGTACCGATATGGTGCAATCGCCCCATATTGCGGCGGAGCATCATCTGCCCCTGCGGCCCGGCACCAATGTCGCGATGCTGACCGCGATCGCCCATGTGGTGGTGACCGAGAAGCTTTATGACGAGGCGTTCATTCGCGAGCGCTGCGACTGGGACGAATTTGCCGATTGGGCGGAGTTCGTGTCGGAGCCAGCGCGCTCGCCAGAGGCGATCGAGCCATTGACCGGCGTGAAGGCGGACGAGGTGCGTGCGGCGGCGCGGCTCTATGCCACCGGGGGTAATGGCGCGATCTATTATGGGCTGGGCGTCACCGAACATTCGCAAGGTTCCTCCACCGTCATGGCCATCGCCAACCTGGCCATGGCGACCGGCAATGTCGGACGCGAGGGCGTGGGCGTGAACCCGCTGCGGGGGCAGAATAATGTGCAGGGCGCTTGCGACATGGGCAGTTTCCCGCATGAATTTTCGGGCTATCGCCATGTGTCCGACACCGCGACGCGCAGCATGTTCGAGCGGGCATGGGGCGTGGCGCTGGACGCCGAGCCGGGATTGCGCATCCCCAACATGCTGGACGCCGCGACCGACGGGACGTTCAAGGGCCTGTTCGTGCAGGGCGAGGATATCCTGCAATCCGATCCCAATACCCATCATGTCGCAGCCGGGCTGGCGGCGATGGAGTGCGTGGTGGTGCAGGATCTGTTCCTGAACGAAACCGCCAATTACGCCCATATCTTCCTGCCCGGATCGACATTTCTGGAGAAGGACGGCACCTTCACCAACGCGGAACGGCGCATCCAGCGGGTGCGCAAGGTGATGGCCCCGCTGAATGGCTATGCCGACTGGGAGATCGTGCAGTTGGTGGCCAACGCCCTGGACTTGGGCTGGACCTATGGCCACCCGTCCGAAATCATGGATGAGATTGCGGCACTGACCCCGACCTTTGCCGGCGTGCATTATGACCGGCTGGAGGCGGAAGGATCGCTGCAATGGCCGGCCAATGACGCAGCGCCCGACGGGACGCCGACCATGCACATAGACGGCTTTGTGCGGGGGAAGGGCAAGTTTGTCGTCACCGACTATGTGCCGACCGACGAGAAGACCGGACCGCGCTTCCCGTTGTTGCTGACGACGGGGCGGATATTGTCCCACTATAATGTCGGGGCGCAGACGCGGCGGACCGCCAATACCGCCTGGCACCCGGAGGATCGGCTGGAGATGCATCCGAGCGATGCGGACAATCGCGGCCTGAAGGACGGCGACTGGGTGACTTTGCGCAGCCGGGCTGGGGAGACGACGCTGCGCGCGCTTGTTACCGAGCGGGTCGCGCCGGGCGTGGTCTATACGACCTTCCATCACCCGGAGACGCAGGCGAACGTCATCACCACCGACTATAGCGATTGGGCCACCAACTGCCCGGAATATAAGGTGACGGCGGTGCAGGTGATGGCGTCGAACGGGCCGAGCGACTGGCAGCAGGATTATGCGCGGCAGGCGCGCAACAGTCGCCGCATCGCGCCGTTGGAAGCGGCCGAATAGGGAGGCGGATATGAGCGATGATACCCATGTCATGTCCACCGAGGACCGCCTGCTCTATATGGCGCACCAGATTGCGCGCAATCTGGCGATGATGGGAGACGCGAAGGCGACGGAAGCGCTGGCCGAGCATCTGACCCGTTTCTGGGACCCGCGGATGAAGGCGCAGATCGTCGCCATCGCGCAGGACCAGCCCGACCGGCTTTCGCCGATGGTGGCGGCCGCCGTCGCGCGGATGGCGCGGGGTCGGGCGGCGCCTGATGTCGACGCGACGCAATTCAACGCGGTGGACGAGACGGGCCATTGCGACGCCGGTTGAGCGGCGCGCCGTCCACCGCTACGCCCTGATGATGGAAGACGCCGCCGCCAGCCCCCTGACATTCGATCGTCTGACCCCGGACGGCGGGACGCAGGAGATCGCCCGCGCGCTGGCGGAGGAAGTGCCGGTCGCGATCGAATTTAACGGCATCGGCTATGCGGTGCTGATGGCGACGCCGAGTGACATTGGCGATCTGGTGCTGGGCTTTGCGCTGGCCGAGCGGCTGATCGGGCCGGGCGATGCGGCGTTCGATGTCGACACGCATCGTACCGACCAGGGGATCGTGGCGCGCGCGACATTGCCGCAGGACCGCACCGAGGCCTTGCTGGAGCGAGTGCGGCATCGTGTGTCGGAGTCGTCGTGCGGCATGTGCGGGATCGAAAATCTGGAGCAGGCGATAAGGCCGCTGCCCAAGGTGACGGCGGTATCGCGGGCGGACCCCGCCGCCATCTTTCGCGCATTGGGGGGGCTGTGCGATCATCAGCCGTTGAACGCGGCGACCGGGGCCGCCCATGCCGCCGCCTGGGTCGGCGCGGATGGCGCGATCTTGTTGGTGCGGGAGGATGTCGGGCGGCATAATGCGTTCGACAAGCTGATCGGGGCGATGGCGCGCCAAGGAGACAGGGCACGGGCGGACTGGGACGGCGGTTTCGCGCTGCTGTCGTCGCGCTGTTCCTATGAACTGGTGGAGAAGGCGGTGCTGAGCCAGTGCCCGATGCTGGTCACCATTTCCGCGCCGACGCGATTGGCCGCGACTCGCGCGGAGGCGGCCGGCCTGCCGCTGGTCGTGCTGGCGCGGGGCGATGCGCTGTTGCTGCGCGGCCACAGGCTGTTGCCCTAAACCGGCGACGGCTTGGCATTGCATCCGCTTTCCCCTACAGCGCGCGGCGCAGGGGCGGCTTGGCTTCCCCTGCGAGATGATCGCGCCGGTGCCCCGTCAGGGGCTTAATCGGGAATGCGGTGCGGGCGTGCGAGCGCCCAATTCCGTGGCTGTCCCTGCAACTGTAAGCGGATAGTGCGATGCATATGGTCGAAAGACCGGCCACTGGACCGATGTCCGGGAAGGCTATGCATTCGTGCTGCGACCCGCGAGCCAGGAGACCTGCCGGCGCTTGGTCGCTCTTGCTTTGGTCCAGGGGATGGCCAGGGCACGGTGGTTTTTCCGTCGAGCGACGCCATGCGGCCGGGGCCGCATCGGGTTGTGGACGGGATATGGCGCCATCCCTTGCCTCTGCCTGACCGCGTTGCGGACGCCCCAGCCCAAGTCGCACAGGCGCCGGGGGGTATATATGCTGAAAACAGGTATTTCTCTGGTGGCGCTGATCGTAGCGACGCCGGTTCTGGCGCAGGATGACCAGATCGTCGTCACCGCCACGGGCGTCGCGCAGTCGCGCGACGAGGTCGGCCAGGCGATCACCGTGATCGACGCGGAGACGATCAAGACGCGCCAGGCGATCGATGTGGTCGACCTGCTGGCGACGACGCCGGGCGTGCGCTTCAACCGCAACGGATCGACCGGCGGGGTAACCGGCGTGTCGCTGCGCGGCGCGGAAACGACGCAGACTTTGGTGCTGATCGACGGGGTGAAGGTCAACGATCCCAGCGGCATCGGCGACGGTTATGATTTCGGGCCTTTGCTGACCGGCAATATCAAGCGGATCGAGATATTGCGCGGCTCCAACTCGGTAGTGCATGGCAGCCAGGCGATCGGCGGCGTGGTCAATGTGATGACCGGCGTGCCGGCTGAAGGGTTTGGCGCGAACGCATCGGTGGACTATGGCTATAGCGATACGCTGAACGCCAAGGCGGACGTGTCGGGCACCAGCGGCATCGCCGCGGGCGGGATCGGCGCGGCCTATTTCCGTACCGACGGCATTTCGTCGGCAGCCGGGGGCACGGAGCGCGACGGGACCGAGAATATCGCGGCCAACGCGCGGCTGACGCTGAATTTCACCGAGGCGCTGAGCCTGGACCTTCGTGGCTATTATATCCATGCGGACATCGACTATGACAGCTTCTTCGGCGCGCCTGCCGACAGCAGCGATGTGAGCAAGCTTGACCAATATGTCGGCTATGCGGGCCTCAACCTGGCGCTGCTGGATGGCAAGCTGACCAATCGCGCCGCCGTCACATATCTGCGCAACGACCGCGACTATTATTTCGTGCGCGGCACCGACCCAGACTATGGCTATTCGGGCACCAACCTGCGGTTCGAATATGAGGGCGTCTATGCGCCGGTCGAGCAGGCCAAGCTGCTGTTTGGCTATGAGCATGAACGGCCCGACTATGATTTCTTCGGCTTTGGCGACACGGCGAGCGCGAAGATCAATATCGACAGCGTCTATGCGCTGGCGATCGTCAAGCCCTTCGCAGGCCTGGCCGTCACCGGCGGCGTGCGCCATGACGACCATAGCCAGTTCGGCGGGGCGACGACCTTTGGCGCCAACGCCAACTATTCGCCCAATGGCGGCGCGACCAATGTGCGGCTGAGCTATGGCGAAGGATTCAAGGCGCCTTCGCTCTATCAGCTATATGACATCTATAGCGGCAATACAGCGCTGCGGCCGGAGCGGTCGAAAAGCTACGACATCGGGTTTGACCAGAGCCTAGATGGCGGGCGGGCGATGCTGTCGGTTACGGCGTTCCGCCGCGACACGCGCGACCAGATCAATTATGATTCCTCGCTGCCACCCTTTGGCGGTTATAATAATCTGGACCGCACCCGCGCCAAGGGCGTGGAAGCGTCGATCGCGCTGAAGCCGGTCGATGCGCTGACCGTCACCGGCAGCTACAGCTATGTCGATGCGCGGGATCGGTCGGCGGGGTCGGCCAACTATGGCAATCGCCTGGCCCGCCGCGCCGCCAATGCGGTGAGCGTGTCGGCCGACTATGTCTGGTCGTTCGGCCTGTCGACCGGCGCGACGGTCACGATGGTGGGCGACAGCTTCGACAATGCGGCCAATACGCGGCGGCTGGACGGCTATGCGCTGGCCGGGGTGCGGGCCTCGATGCCGCTGGGCGCGCATCTGGAAGTCTATGGTCGCATCGACAATCTGTTCGATGAGACGTACCAGACGGCCTATGGCTATGGCTCCTATGGCCGCGCTGCCTATGGCGGCGTGCGTGTTCGCTTCTGATCGACAGGCAAGGGGGCGGGCGTGATGCCTGCCCCTTCAGCGCGGCGCGTTCAGTCGCGCCATGATGGTGCGCGCCGCCTGCACATAGGCGGGGCCGCCGCACACGGTCCAGCTTTGCGGCAGGCTGATGCGCGGAACGGCGGCGAGCGCGGGGTGGTGCAGCATTTCGGTGCCCTGATCGACCACGCGGTCGGTGGCGCTTTCCACGATCAGCCATTCGGGGCGCGCGGCGACCATTTCCTCCAGCGGCACCTGCGCCAGCGGGGGCTTGCCGAGCTTTGCCGCCAGGTTGGTGAGGCCCATGCGGCGCATCAGATCGTCGATCAGCGTGCCGGTGCCGGTCATATAGCCGCGCCGCTGATAATAGGCCGCGACGCCGCTGTGTTTGGGGCGAGGAAGGGCGGCGAGGTCGCGGTTCATGGCCGCGATCAGTCTTTCACCGCGATCGACATGCCCGATGGCGCGCGCCACCTGGCGGATCTGGTCGAGGATCGCGGCATAGCTGTCGGCGCTGGCGAGGCCGAGCGTGCGCCACTGGCCCGGCGGCGCGCCCGCTACCGCATTCGGGCCGATCGGGAAACCCAGGATCAGGTCGGGGCGGATCGCCAGCACTTCCTCCGCGGGACGGCGCAGCGTGCGGAAACCGCGCGCTTTGATCGCCGCTGCGGAGAGTTCGGGATCGCGGGCGTTGCTGCTGAGCGCGGCGATCTGGGTCGGATCGGCGAGGGCCAGCAGATATTGGTCGGCGCAGACGTTGAGCGACACGATGCGGCGCGGGGCGGCCGATGCGGACGTGCCGGCAAGCACGAGCAGGGCGGTTGCCGCGATCATCAGGGGGCGGATCATGGAAGCGTGTTGAATCCAATAGCGGGACTTGATTCCGCCTTCGCAGGAACACGCGGCATTGCCAACCGCCAAGGCGCGCGCAAGTGACCGCGCGCCGCCATCATCCGTTGCTGATCCCCGGCTTGCTGCTGCTGGTCTTCGGCACCGCCTTCGGCTCCGTGCTGCTGGGCGCGGTGGCGATCAGTCCAGCGCGCGTCTGGGCTGTGCTGACCGGCGGCGGCGATGCGGTCGCCCGCACCATCATACTGGACCTGCGTTTGCCGCGGATGCTGCTGGGCTTGGTTGTCGGCGCGATGCTGGGGCTGGCGGGGGCAGCGTTGCAGGGTTATCTGCGTAATCCGCTGGCTGAGCCGTCGGTGCTGGGTGCGTCCAATGCGGCGGCGCTGGGGGCTGTCTGCGCGCTCTATTTCGGGCTGGCGCAGTTGCATCCGATGATATTGCCGCTGCTGGCGATATTGACCGGACTCGTCGCCATCCTGACCCTGTTCGCGCTGTCGGGCACGGTGGAAAGCCCACTGACGCTGATCCTGGCCGGCATCGCCGTGGCGACGCTGGCGGGGGCGGGGATCAGCCTGGCGCTCAACCTGTCGCCCAATCCCTTCGCTGCGATGGAAATCATGAGCTGGCTGATGGGGAGTCTGGAAAATCGCAGCTATGCCCATGTCTGGATCGCGCTGCCCTGCGTCGTCGTGGGCGCGGCGCTGCTGATTGCGGACGGGCGGACGCTCGATGCGCTGACCTTGGGCGAGGATGGCGCGCAGGCGCTGGGCGTCAACCTGTCGGTCGCGCGGTTGCGCATGATGCTGGGCGTGGCGATCGGCGTAGGCGGCGCGGTGGCGGTGTCGGGGGCGATCGGGTTCGTCGGGCTGATCGTGCCGCATCTGGTCCGACCGCTGACCGACCGGTCGCCATCGTCCGTTTTGGTCCCGTCCATGCTGGGCGGCGCAGCGCTGCTGACTCTGGCGGACATCGGGGTGCGGCTGATCCCGACCAATAATGAATTGAAGCTGGGGGTGGTGACCGCGCTGCTGGGCGTGCCCGTCTTCCTGGCGCATCTGATACGGGAGCGGCGGCTATGGTGACGATATCGGCGCAGGGGCTGACGGTGCGGCTGGGCCGCCACGCAGCGGTGCGGGATGTGGACGTGAGATTGGAGCCGGGGGCTTTGGTGGGCGTGATCGGTCCCAATGGTGCGGGCAAGTCCACGCTGATCCGCGCGCTGCTGGGGCTGGTCAAGCCGCAGGCGGGGCGGGTGCTGATCGACGGACAGAACGTGACGCGGCTCGACCGGCGGGCGATGGCGCGCGCCGTCGCCTATCTGCCGCAGGGCCAGACGCTGCACTGGCCGCTCAGCGTCGAGCGGCTGGTGGCGCTGGGGCGATTGCCGCATTTGGGGCCATTGTCCAGGATGTCGGCGGATGATGAAGCGGTGATCGAGGCGGCGATGGTCCGGGCCGATGTGCAGCATCTGAAGGGTCGGACCGCGACCGAATTGTCGGGTGGCGAACGCGCGCGGGTGCTGCTGGCGCGGGCGCTGGCGGTGGGCGCGCACGGGCTGATCGCGGACGAGCCGCTGGCCGCGCTCGATCCGGGGCATCAGATCGACGTCATGGACCTGCTGCGCGGCGAGGCGCGCGGCGGGGCGCTGGTGGTGACGGTGCTGCACGACCTCGGCATGGCGGCGCGTTATTGCGACCGGCTGCTGCTGATGGACGGCGGGGCGCTGGTGGCCGATGGCGCGCCGATGGACGTGCTGACGGCGGGTGCGCTGGCGCGGGTCTATGGCGTGACGGCGCGGATCGAGCGGGACGGGGACGTGCCGCTGATTGTGCCGATGGCGCGGGTTAACGAATAAGATATCCGTTCGAAGCGAACGGGGTCTGGATTACTCCCCAAACCCCCTTGGTGCAGGATCGGCGACGGTCACGGCACCAGCGCCGACTTCGCTGACTTCCAGCGCGCGTTCGGCGACGCCGGCGCGGTTGAAGCGGAAGGCGCCATCGATGCCGGAGAAACCGCCCGCGTCGCGCAGGCGCGCGGCGGGGAAGGGCGATCCGGGCTTCCAGTCCTGCGCGATGCGGACGGTCAGCAGCACCGAATCATAGCCCAGCGAGGACAGGCGAAAGGGGGATGCGCCATAGCGGGCGCGATATTTGGTCGCGAGTTGACGATAGAGCGTGTCGGAAACGCTGGCGAACCAGGCGCCGCGCAGCACCGGGCTGGCGGCCAGCGTGCCTTCCGTATTCCACAGTTCCGTACCGAGCAGGCGCGCGGTCGCGCCGCCATTTTTGCGCACGATCGGCGCGACCTGAAGCGCGACGCGGCCGCTGTCGGCGATCAGCAGCGCATCATAGCTGGATGACGCCTGCAATTTCTTGACCGCTGCCGTGATCGAGGCGGGGCTGCGGTCGAACGTCTGCATGGACACGACGGTGCCGCCAGCCTGCTCGACCGCGCGCAGCAGCGCATTGCCCGCCCGTTCGCCATAGGTGCCGCGGGGGATCAGCGCGCCGAAATGGCTCAGGCCTCTTTCGCGGGCGAAACCGACGACCCGTTCGATCGACTGGGTGGGATTGTAACCCATGATATAGACGCCGCCGCCCGCGACGCTGTTATCGTTGGAGAAGCTGATGACCGGGACATTGGCGCGCGCGGCGATAGGCCCGATCACACGGGCGTCCTCCGCCAGCAACGGTCCCAGGATCAGGCGGTTGCCATCGGCCAGCGCCCTGTTCACCGCCGCAGCCGCACCAAGCGCGGTGTCATAGGTGGTGATGCGAACCCTGTCGGTTTTGGTATCCATCAACGCCAGCGTAGTGGCGTTGGCGATCGATCGGCCGACGCCCGCATTGGGACCGCTCATCGGCACCAGCAGCGCGACGCGATGGCGCATGGCGTCGGTCGGCAGGCCCTGCACCACTTCCGGGCCGGTCGGCTGGACCGGGCCGGTGGGCGGCGCGGGGGCCGGCCCCTTGGGCACGATCGACTGACAGGCGGCCAGGAACAGCGCCGCCCCCATGAAGGCGCAGCGCGCGCCGCGCTTCATGGCAGCGAACACATTTGCTTGCCGGGGGGCATCCGTCTCTGTCATCTGGCGTCCTTATGGAAACTCGAACTTCTGGGCTAGAGCCTGGGCTTTATATCGTGGCTGGGCCGATCGGCAACCTTGGTGACCTTACGCCGCGCGGGGCTGAAGTCCTGCGGCTGGCCGATGTGGTCGCCGTGGAAGATACACGGGTGAGCGCGCGACTGTTGCGCCATGCCGGTTCGGATCGGCCGATGGTGCCCTATCACGATCATAGCGCGGAAAATGTGCGCCAGCGGCTGGTGGATCGGATGGCGGGCGAATCGATCGCTCTGCTGTCGGATGCGGGCACGCCGCTGATTTCCGATCCGGGCTACAAGCTGGTGCGCGACGCGCGGGCGGCGGGGCGCAGGATCACGACGCTGCCGGGGCCAAGCGCGGCGATCGCAGCGCTGACGCTGTCGGGGCTGCCGACCGATCGCTTCCTGTTCATGGGATTTTTGCCGAGCAAGGCGAAGGCGCGGGGCGATACGCTGGACGAGGTGGCGGCATTGCGCGCGACTTTGGTTTTCTACGAAAGCGGGCCGCGATTGTCGGAAAGCCTGTCGGCCATGGCGGCGCATCTGGGGAATCGCGATGCGGCGGTGAGTCGCGAGATCAGCAAGACGTTCGAGGAAACCGCCTGCGGTACGCTGTCCGAACTGTCCGCCCGCTATGCCGATGCGCCGCCCAAGGGCGAGATCGTCGTCACCGTCGGCCCGCCGGGCGAAGCGCCGCCCGCCAGCGCGGAGGACGCCGACGCGGCGTTGCGGGAGGCGCTGACCCGGCTGTCGGTGTCGAAGGCGGCGGGCGAGGTCGCGAAGAAATTGGGGCTGGACCGGCGGACGCTCTATGATCGGGCGACGGAATTGAAGGGGTGAAGAGCCCGCCTGCTGCAAAACTCGCGGCGGAGAAGCGCGGGCGGCAGGCCGAACGCATCGCCGCCTGGTGGCTGCGGCTGAAGGGCTGGCAGATTGTCGGCCGCCGGATGCGTACGCCCGCTGGCGAGGTCGATCTGGTCGCGCGGCGGGGGGCGATGCTGGCCTTTGTCGAGGTGAAAGCGCGGGCGAGCGCGGCGGAACTGGACCTAGCGATCGACGAGCGGCGGCTGGCGCGGGTCGCGAAGGCGGCGGAAATATTGTGGCACGAACTGGCGAAACCGGGGGACGACATGCGAATCGACGTCATCCTCCTTGCGCCGGGGCGTGCGCCGCGCCATCTGGCCAATGTCTGGCATGGGGGGTGAAGGCCCGCCCCATCCATCAATCCCGTTCGTGTCGAGCGGAGGTTCGAGCGAAGCCGAGAACCGCAGTCGAGAAAGGGTTCTCGACGGGCGCTTCTCGACAAGCTCGAAGCTGCTCGAACCGAACGGTTTAAGGGAATGACGCGCATGACCGAACTCAACCCCCTGACCGTCGCCATGCAGATGGACCCGATGGAGGACATCAAGATCGCCGGCGATTCGACCTTCCACATCATGCTGGCGGCGCAGGCGCGGGGGCACCGGCTCTATCATTATCTGGCGCCCGACCTGACCTTTCGCGACGGCCGCGTGCTGGCGAAGGCGCGGCCGGTCAATGTGCAGAAAGTGGAGGGCGACCATTTCGCCTTTGGCCCGGAAGAGGTGCTGGACCTGGGCCGCGACGTCGATGTCGTGTGGATGCGGCAAGACCCGCCCTTTGACCTGAGCTACATCACCGCCACCCATTTGCTGGAACGGGTGCAGGAAGAGACGCTGGTGGTGAATGATCCCGCCAGCGTCCGCAATGCGCCCGAAAAGCTGTTCGTGCTCGATTATGCGCGCTTCATGCCGCCCACGATGATCACCCGCGACCTGGGCGAGGTGAAGAGCTTCCTGGCGGAGCATGGCGAAATCGTGGTCAAGCCGCTGTACGGCAATGGCGGCGTGGCGGTTTTCCATCTCGGCAAGAATGGGGCCAACCTGTCGTCACTGGTGGAGTTGTTCAAGGCGTCGTGGGTCGAGCCGTTCATGGTCCAGGCCTTCATCCCCGGCGTCGCGCAGGGCGACAAGCGCATCGTGCTGATCGATGGCGAGGTGGCGGGCGCGGTCAATCGTATTCCGGGCGCGGGCGAAATCCGGTCGAACCTGGCGGTGGGCGGATCGGCGGCCAAGACGCTGCTGACCGACAAGGAGCGCGAAATCTGCGCCGCGATGGCGCCGGAGTTGAAGGCCCGCGGGCTGCTGTTCGTGGGGATCGACGTGATTGGGGGCGAATGGCTGACCGAGATCAACGTGACTTCGCCGACGGGCATCGTGTCGATCGATGCGTTCGACGGGACCGACACCGGCGGCCTGATCTGGGACGCGATCGACGCCCGGCTGGCGGCGCGGGCGGCGGCGTAGATATGTCGCTGTTCCTCAAATCCATTCCGGCTAAGCAACGTCGAAGTCCATTGCCAAAGGAAAGTTAGGCCCTTCGACAGGCCTAGGGCGAACGGAAGTGAGGGTGGCGCGTTAGTCCATCTTCGTGCCCTTTGAGAACCAAGTGAGCGATATTTCATGACTGACTGGGTTCTGCGCCTGATCGATGCGGGCGGCTATTGGGGCATTTTCCTGCTGATGATATTGGAGAATGTCTTTCCGCCGATCCCGTCCGAACTCATCATGGGGATTGGTGGCATCCGCGTCGGGCAGGGACGGATGGACATGAGCTGGCTGCTGCTGGCCGGCACGATCGGCACCACGATCGGCAATTATTTCTGGTATCTGGTCGGCCATGTGCTGGGCTTCGAGCGTCTGAAACCCTTGGTCGATCGCTTCGGCCGCTGGGCGACGCTGGAATGGCGCGATGTCGAGGCGCTGGACCGGCTATTCGGCAAATATGGCCAGATCGTCGTCTTCGTCTTTCGCTTCATGCCCGCCTTCCGCACCATGGTCTCGCTGCCCGCTGGGCTGTTCCGCATGGGGCATGTCCGTTTTCTGCTGTGGACGATGGGCGGGGCGCTGATCTGGAATGTCATTCTGGCTTATGCCGGCTATGTGCTGGGGCAGAATTTCCGGGACATAGACCATTATGTCGGCCCGGTGGCGACCGCCTGCGTGGTGGGCGCGGTGATCCTCTATCTCTGGCGGCTCGCGACCTGGCGACCCAAGGGCTGATTCACGCCCTGGGATGGGCGTTGCGATAGATGTCGAGCAGGTGGGCGGCATCGACCTGGGTGTAGACCTGGGTCGAGGACAGGCTGGCATGGCCCAATAGCTCCTGCAAGGAGCGCAGGTCCGCGCCGCGGCCGAGCAGGTGGGTGGCGAAACTGTGGCGCAGCGCGTGGGGCGTCGTGCGGTCCGACAGGCCGAGCCGCCCGCGCGCGCCCTGCACCGCGCGGCGGATGAGCGCGGGGGAAAGCGGCCCGCCGCGCGCGCCGCGGAACAGCGGCTGGTCGCGGGCGGGCGGATAGGGGCAGGCGTCGACATAGGCGTCGATCGCGGCGCGCACCTGCGGCAGCAGGGGCACGATGCGGGTCTTGCCCCGCTTGCCGGTGACGCGCAGCGTGTCGCCCAGCGGCAATATGTCGCCATGCAGGCCCATCGCCTCGCCGATGCGCAGGCCTGCGCCATAGAGCAGCAGCAGCACCGCCCAGTCGCGCGCGCCGATCCAGCCTTCGCGGGCCGTCTCGGCGATGTCCTGCGCCAGCGCGACGGCTTCGTCGGGAGAGATGGGGCGGGGGAGGCCGCGCTTGACCCTCGGCCCCTTGAGCAGCGGCACGCGGGCGTCGTCGCCGCCGACGAACCTGAGGAAACCGCGCACGGCGGAGAGTTCGCGGGCGGCAGAGAGATTGCCGATGCCGTCCGTCCGCCGGCTGGCGAGGAAGGCGCGCAGCTCGGCCTGATCGATGTGCGCGAGCGTGGCGGGGCTGACGCCTTCGCCGCGATGCTGTTCGAGGAAGGCGATCAGCCGCTCGGCGGTGGCGACATAGGCGCGGACGGTGTGGACAGAGCGCCGTCGGTCGAGCGCGAGATGCTGGCGCCAGCGTTCGGAAAGGGCGGGGGTCATGTTGGTCACTGTAACAGGACCAGCGGTTTAAGTGGCGTTGGCAAGGTTTCGAACCGTTCGAACAGGCGTCCGCCTGCGACGGTCACGCACATATGGTTCATCGGCACGGTATATTTGAGGCGAAACTGGCTTTGGAAGCCCATCTCCCTATTTTGCGTCAAATTCGGCACCTTTGCGAATGCCACACCAGACGCGCACTCGGCGATGGTTGCTGTGGTGCTGGCCAAATTCCGTGCCATGATAGGGGCGTACCGGGCAGGAACGGTCAGGTTCAGCCGATAATCGACATAATCCACCGACGTCCCGTCGAACGCGGGGCGTTTGTAGGTGGCATCGACCGGCACAGTATAGGTGTCGCAACCGCCCAACGCCCTAAAGCCGATGGCTGCCATTGCTATGACGGGAGGTCGCATCCGCCTTGTCTAGGCGATTAGCCGTTGATGCGACAATCTTTCATTTGTCGTCTTCCTATCTATGGGCCGGGCAAGGCCTTTTCGACGCCCTTGAAATCCGCGCATAAATGGGCACATGGGATGCATGGCAACACCTTTCGATCCGGCCGACCTGCCGACCGGCGTCCTGATGCCGCTGTCTCCGCTGGTGGCGCGGGTGCTGGCGCCCAATCCGTCGCCCTTCACCTATACCGGCACGCAGACCTATGTCGTGGGAATCGAGGCGGTCGCGGTGATCGACCCTGGTCCCGCGGACCCCGATCATCTCGCCGCGCTGACCGCCGCCATTGCCGGACGCTCCGTGGTGGCGATATTATGCACCCATACCCATCGCGACCATAGCCCGGCCGCCAGGCCGCTGAGCGACCTGACCGGCGCGCCGGTCATCGGCTGTGCGCCGCTGACGCTGGAGGATGACGGGCCGCGGGCGGACGCGGCCTTCGACGCCGATTACCGGCCTGACCGAGTACTGGTCGATGGCGAGCAGGTGAGCGGGCCGGGCTGGACGCTGGAGGCGGTGGCGACGCCGGGGCATACGTCCAACCATCTCTGCTTCGCCTTGCTGGAAGAGAAGGCCCTTTTTACTGGCGACCATGTGATGGGCTGGTCGACCAGTGTGATCTCGCCGCCCGATGGCGACATGAGCGCCTATATGCGCTCGATGCAGCGACTGCTGGAGCGGGACGATGTCATCTATTATCCCGCGCATGGGGAACC
Organism: Sphingobium cupriresistens LL01; assembly: GCF_001046645.1. Classification (NCBI taxonomy): domain Bacteria; kingdom Pseudomonadati; phylum Pseudomonadota; class Alphaproteobacteria; order Sphingomonadales; family Sphingobiaceae; genus Sphingobium; species Sphingobium cupriresistens. The sequence continues at coordinate 2,637,440 of NZ_KQ130434.1, read as the reverse complement.
GATCGAGACGCCGCAGCGGCTGGTGCGCGGCATGATGGGCCATCGCAAGCAGCGCGAGGGGCAGATTTTGCGCTTTCTGGAGCGCAACGGCGACAGCGCCATCCCCGACATGGTGGCCGAAATGTACAAGGGCGTCGATCCGCGCCTCTATGGCGCGGCGGGGCGATCGGTGCTGGCGCATCTGATCGACCTGGACGGCCGCGGTCTGGCCGCGCCGCTGGAGGATGGGCGATGGCAGACGCGCTGAGGCGCTATGTCGGTCCCGTCCTTGCCGCGTTGCTGATTTTGGGCGTGGGCGCGGCGATGCTGGTCGGGTGGCAGCGTTATGATCGCGACTATGTGGTCGCGGTCGAGGATGACGGGTCCGCGGTGACGAAGATCATCGCGGAGAAGATCGCAGGCGCCAGCGACCTGCGCGTGTCGCGGCTGAACGGCACGGTCCAGAGCACGGCGCAGGACGTGCGGGGCTTTGGCTGGCTGAAATCCGACCAGGTGGTGAAGATGCCCTATTCGGTCGATTATTTCATCGATCTGTCGGGACTGAGCGCGCGCGATCTGGAGTGGAACGAGAAGAGCCGCACGCTGATCGTCAATGCGCCCGATGTGACGCCGGACAAGCCCAATGTCGACGAGGCGCGCCGGACGCTGGTGCGGACCAGCGGCCTGTTCGTGACGCGGGCGGCGGGCGAGGCCCTCAGCCGGAAAGTGTCCGCCCATGCGCAGGCCCGCGCCGCGGCATCGGCGCGCTCGCCCGAACGCATGGCGCAGGCGCGCGAATATGGGCGCGCGGCGGTGGGCAAGATCATGGGCGCGCCGCTGGCTGCGATGGGCTTTGGCGACGCGCGGGTGATCGTCACTTTCCCGTCGGAAAGACGCAGCAAGGAACAGTGGGACGTCACAACGCCGATCAACGAGGTACTGGCCAACAGGCGGCCACAGCGCTAGGGCGCGGACAAAGGGCCAGCCATGGGACCGAGGAGTATCAGGGTATGAACGCGATCACGGGAATCCCGCAAGGCACCGACCTGCGCGCCGAAATCGACCGATTGCGCAAGGAGCGCAACGCCGTCATCCTCGGCCATTATTACCAGTCGCCCGAAATTCAGGATCTGTCGGACTTTGTCGGCGATTCGCTGGAACTGTCGCGCAAGGCGGCGGAGACGGATGCGGACGTGATCGCTTTCTGCGGCGTGCGCTTCATGGCGGAGACGGCGAAAATCCTGTCGCCCCAGAAGATCGTCGTGCTGCCGGACATGGACGCGGGCTGTTCATTGGAGGACAGCTGCCCGCCCGCCCAGTTCAAGGCGTTTCGCGAGGCGCATCCCGATCATATCGCGCTCAGCTACATCAATTGTTCGGCCGAGGTGAAGGCGCTGTCCGACATTATCGTCACTAGCTCTTCGGCGGAAAAGATATTGGCGCAGATACCCCAGAGCCAAAAGATCATCTTCGGTCCCGACAAGCATCTGGGCGGCTACCTCAAGCGCAAACTGGGCCGCGACATGCTGCTGTGGCCGGGCGTGTGCATCGTGCATGAGGCGTTCAGCGAGACCGAACTGCTCAAACTCAAGGTTCAGCACCCCGACGCGCCGATCGCCGCGCACCCCGAATGTCCGCCCTATATCGTCGATCATGCCGATTATGTCGGATCGACCAGCGGCATATTGGATTTCGCCAAGACGATGCCGGGCAACACGCTGATCGTGGCGACCGAACCGCATATCATCCATCAGATGGAAAAGGCGGTGCCGCACAAGAATTTCATCGGCGCGCCCGGCGCGGACGGCAACTGCAACTGCAATATCTGCCCCTATATGGCGCTCAACACGATGGAGAAGCTGTATTTGTCGCTGCGCGATTTGCAGCCGCGGATCGAAATGGACGAAACGCTGCGGTTGCAGGCGAAGAAGAGCCTGGACCGGATGCTGGAAATGGCGAGCGGGACCGTGGGCCAGGGAGACGTGGGCGCCAGGGATGCGGGCGCGCGGCCCTGAAAGTTGATTGGTGATGGTCGCCCGATTACGTGCGCTCTGGCAGGGGACGAGGGCCAGCTATTGGCTCTACCCCGCGCTCTTCACCTTGACCGCGGCGGTGCTGGCGATGCTGACCGTCTGGTTGGACCGCCACGGCGCCACCGCGTGGCTGACGAGCCATGAATGGGTGGACCAGGCGCGGCCTGAGGGCGCACGCAACGTCCTGAACGTCATTTCGGGGTCGATGATTGGCGTCGCATCGACGGTCTTTTCCATCACCATCGCCGCCGTTGTCTATGCGTCGGGCAGCTATGGCCCGCGCCTGCTTGCCAATTTCATGGAAGATCGCGGCAACCAGCTGTCGCTGGCGACCTTCATCGCTACTTTCGTTTATGCCGTCATGGTTCTGCGCGTGGTTCGCGACGCCTATGAGACGGCCGGCGATCCCGGTTTCGTGCCGCAATTATCCCTGATGGTCGCGACCGGGCTGATGGCGGCCTCGATCGCGGTACTGGTCTATTTCCTCAATCATGTGCCCGCATCCATCCGCATCAACGCGGTGCTGGAAGGGATAGGGGAGCGGCTACTACGTGCGATACGTGACCGCTTCCCGCAAGGTTGCGTCGAAGAGCAGCGCGACCAACCACCTTTGGGCGCTTCAGTCGCGGCAATCGGGACGGGTTATATCCAGATCGTCGATTTCGCCGGGTTGGACCGGATCGCGCGTGAAACGGGATGCCGGATCGAAATGCGGCTGCGGCCTGGCGATTTCGTTCATCCCGATGTGGAACTGCTGGCCGTTGTGGGCGTCGAGGTGGACGATGTGATGCGGGACAGGCTGCGCGGCTGCTTTTCGCTGGGCGCGATGCGATCGCCCGCGCAGGATATCGAATTTCTGATCGACGAACTGGTGGAGATCGCGCTGCGGGCGCTGTCGCCGGGCATCAACGATCCCTTCACCGCCGTTACCGCCCTGCACTGGTTGGGCGCGGCGACGGCGCAGATCGGCGCGCGCGACCTGCGCGGCGGACCGGACCAGGGCGATTATGACTGGAATCGAGTCGTGCCGATGAATGACGATTTCGATCATTTCGTGCGCCGCGGCTTCGGTGGCGTTCGCGCGGCAGCGGCGACCAGTCCGATCGCCGCGGCGCAGTTTCTGGACTGTCTGCTGGGCGCAGCATCGCCGTTGCGCCTGCATGGCAGGCGCGTGAGGCTGCGCGAAGAAGGGGCGCTGCTTATGGCGCAGGCACGGCTGGAACTGGCCGGGCCGTCACTGGACGAGTTGGACGCGCGCTATTGCGATTTCGTTGAAGCCATGAAAGACGGCGGGTATGAACGGCTTTTATCCTGATATCTTTTCGCTCCCAGGCTTCGACCTTGCCGCCTTCGTCGCGTCTACCCTTGCCGAAGATCTTGGCCCCGATGGCCGGGACGTTACCAGCGAGGCGGTGATTCCGGCCGATGCGGTGTTCGAAGGGGTGATGGACAGTCGCGATGACGTGACGCTGGCGGGACTGCCGATCGCGGTCGCTTTCTTCCGTGCGCTCGACCCCGATGTGGCGATCGAACTGCTGCATCAGGATGGCGATCGGGTGGCGGCCGGGACCGACATCATGCGTATCCGCGGGCGGGCGTGCGCGATGCTCACGGCGGAGCGGTCCGCGCTCAACACAGTCCAGCATTTGACCGGCATCGCGACGATGAGCCGCGCCTATGTCGATGCGATCGACGGGACCGGCGCGACCCTGCTCGACACGCGCAAGACGATCCCCGGCCTGCGCGTGCTGGAGAAATATGCGACCCGCATGGGCGGGGCGACCAATCATCGCATGGGGTTGTGGGATGCGGCGATGATCAAGGACAATCATGTCGCGGTCGCCGGATCGGTCGAGGAAGCGGTGCGCCGCGCCGTGGCCGCCGGGGTCGCCAGCATCATCGTGGAGGTCGATCGGGTGGACCAGATCGAACCGGCGCTAAGCGCAGGCGCGACCCATTTGCTGCTCGACAATATGGACGCGGCGACGCTGCGCGGGGCGGTGGCCTTGGTGGCCGGGCGCGTGCCGACCGAGGCGTCGGGCGGAGTCACGCTTGAGACGATCCGCGCGAAGGCGCAGACCGGCGTCACCTATATCAGCGTCGGGCGGTTGACCCAGTCGGCCCCGGCCGCGGACATCGGACTGGATTTCGCTTATGCTTAGGGCTGCGATCGCCATCGCCGCTTTGGCCATTCCCGGCGTTGCCCTGGCGCAGTCGGCCCAGTGCAGCATGGCCGGCTCGTTGCCCCGGCCGCAAATCGAGGCGCCCAGCGCCAAGGAGCCTAAGCGCGTTCTGCCGATCGGCAGCTATACGCTGGCGCTTAGCTGGTCGCCGCAATATTGCTCGACCGCGCGAGGAGCCGCCAGCCGACTCCAGTGCGGGGGGCGCAACGGACGGTTCGGCTTCACCCTGCACGGCCTGTGGCCCGACGGAATGGGCAGGGAATGGCCGCAATATTGCCGTCCGGCCGACTTGTTGCCACGGCAGGTGCTGCGCGCCAATCTCTGTACGACGCCATCGGTCCAGCTGCTCCAGCATGAATGGGCCAAGCATGGCACCTGCATGACGACGAAGCCGGAGCTGTATTTCAACCTGTCGCGCGCTTTCTATCAGTCGCTGCGCTATCCTGATATGGCGGCGCTGGCACGGCGACCGACGCTGACCGTCGGCCAGTTTGCGGAGGCTTTTGCGCGCGCTAACAAGGGGCTGCGCGCCGACATGCTGCGCGTAACCACGGTGCGTGGCAATTGGCTGAGCGAAATCTGGCTATGCATGGACAGGGCGTTGGAATTCACCCGCTGCCCCAGCCATCAAGGCGGCGCGTCCACAACCAGCTATCTGCGGATCGAACCGGGGCCGGTGATCGCGAACCCCCGGCGACCGGTAAGCACGCCCAGACGGCGAACCAGCCCGGCCCGCAAACCGGGGCTGATCCTGGATTTGGACCCTAAGGTCCAGCCGCTGGGCAACAGCGCCGGTTGATCAGGCGTCGATCGTCACGGTCGCGGGATGGTGGCGGTCGAGATGCTTGCGGATGATCCGCAGATTTTTGGTGTTCGATTTATAGAGAAAATCGAACAGGTCGCCCGCGAAGGGAATGGCGCCCACCAGCGTATCGACCCCGACATTGGCGGCCATGCGGGTGATCTGCCATTTCGACATGCCCAGGTTCCGGGCTTCCCACACGATCCAGGCGCCCATGGCGGCGGTGGCGAGATCGCCGACCACGGGGATTAGTCCGACGAGGCTGTCCAGGCCGACGCGGCGATTGGTGCCGGGAATGACGAACAGCCCCTCCAACATCGCCTCCATCGCTTCGATCCGGCGGCGGATGGAGGCAGGGTCGCGGCCGAAACCCGGCAACTCCCGCGCGATACGGTCGAACTGGTCCTGCGAAATCGCCATCTGCGTGCCTCCTTGCCCGATATTGGATGGGCGCCTGATTGACATACGCGCCCGACCCCCAGGGGGTTCATTACGCGCACGGTCAAACGCCTAATTGGTAGTGCGGAAGAGATGGTTCAATGGGTGACGCGCGCGGGCGGAGGGCTGGAATCCGGTCAGCCGCTTGGCGACCAGCGACCAGCGCACCGGCGCGCCGAGCGCGATATAGCCGTCATGCGCGACCATCTGGGCTTCGGCTTGCGCGAAGCGGGCGGCGCGCTCCTCGGCTGAGCTGGCGAGGCTGGCGGCCTGAAGCTGGGCGTCGGCCACGTCGCTGCAATGGATCTTGCGGGCGCAGCCGATGCGGCCGAGATACCAGAGGGCGCTGTCATAGGCGGCCACTTCGTCGATCAAGCGCAGGTCCGCATCCGCGGTGGTGGCGACGCGCCGAGCAGGCAGCCCGATGGCGGCAAGATCGCGCTGCAGCAGGCCAAACAGCAGCGTGGCGCCCGGACCGTTCGGCAGGGCGATGCGGAGCGGCGGAGGGTCGCCATTGTCGGCGCGCCAGCGGGTGACGCTCGCCCCTGCTTGCGCGCGGCGCTGTTCCACCGACAGCCCCGCCCAGGCCGGATCGCTGGGCGCCCGTCCCAGATCCATCGGATCGGGCAGGATGCGTTCGCTGGTCGCCCAGCCGCCCAGGGGGAACAGCGCGGGCAATTGGCTGCGATCGATACTCATGTTGATGGCGGCGCGGATCGCGGCGTCGTCCAGCAGCTTGCCGCGGCTGGTCACGGCCAGGCCCAGCAAACCACGCACAGGATCGATCCGCACATTGTCGCGGTCGATCCCCGCCGGCACCAGCAACGGCAGATCGGTGAAGCGGCCGCCCAGCACCAGCGCGGCGTCGCCTTCGCGAAACCGGATGATCGCCAGCGCCGCCCGTTCGGCGCGCAGGACGCGCGTCTGCCAGGGCGGAACCGGCTCATCCGCCGCCACGTCGTCGCCGCTGTTGCGGTCGATCGGCGTCAGGAACTGGGCATTGCCCTGCGTTCGGCGGCGGTAAGGGCCGGTGCCGCCATCACGCGACAGCACCGCCATTTGCGGCTGGGCCAGCATTTGCAGCACATAGGGGCGTGGCGCGGCCAGGCGAATTTCGATCACCTCGCCGGTCATCGGCACCACCGCCTGCACCGCGTCCAGCGGGCCGTCGGGATCAAGGCGGCGCAGCGATTCGATCCGCGCCATCAGCATCCTGGCGACGTCGGGGGCGGTGACCCGCGCGCCATTGGCCCAGAATGCGCGACGCAGGCGAAAAATATAGCTGCGACCGCCATCCTCGACGATCCAGCGCTGGGCCAGCGCCGGCAATATCTCGCCACCCGCATCGAAGGCGACCAGCCCTTGCGCCGTCGCCTCCAGAATGAGCTTGGCGCCCGGATCGGGCAGGTGCGCCAGCGGTTTCGCAAAATCGTCGCGATCGCCCATTACGCTGACGACGACAGGATCGCGGCCCTCATCGGAACAGCCGCCCACCAGCAGGGCCAGTCCCGCCACCGCGATCAGGGCGGCGCGGCGGCAGGCGATAGGGAAGGGCGGAACAGCGAACATGATGTTCAGGGACTTAGCCCGGCGAACCCGCGCCGCCAACCGGCGATCGGATCAAAAAGCGACTGTCACAAAAGAGACATGAGATAGACGCCAAGATGTAACTAAAGTTTCATACGGGCGTCGCGGAACAGGAAAGGTATAGGTATGACGCTCCGACTGCGACTGGCTGGCGGCACCGCGCTGGCGCTGCTGATGATACATATGCCGGTGGCGGCGCAGGCGCAAAGCAGCGCCGATTTGCAGCGCCAGATCGACGCGCTCAGGGCCCAGGTGGAGGCGCTGACCGCGGCGCTGGCTGCGGGCCAGAGCGCGCAACCTGTCGCTGTTGCGCCGGCGTCCGCGCCGGCATCGTCCGCCACGCCGGTCGCGCTTGCCGCGTCGATCGCGCCGCCGCCGGCCATCCCGGCATCGTCCGCCGCGCCAAAGGCCAAGGCCTGGTATGAAAAGCTGTCGCTGCGCGGCTATACCCAGATGCGCTATAATGGCTTCCTGTCCGGTGACGATACGGCGGCGGCGGGCGTATCGCGCCTGCGGTCGGTGCATGACAGTTCGATTTCGGATCGCGGCGGCTTTTCGCTCCGTCGGGCGCGGCTGGTGCTCCAAGGCGATGTCTCCGATCGCGTCTCGCTCTACCTCCAGTCCGACTTCGCGACCGCCGTCAACAATCAGGCGGGCACGGAGCGGCGCGAGGGTTTCGCCCAGTTGCGCGACGCCTATGCCGATGTGTTCCTCGACAAAGAAAAGAGCCTGCGCCTGCGCTTTGGCCAGTCCAAAGTGCCCTATGGCTGGGAGAATATGCAGTCATCGTCCAACCGGCTGACGCTGGACCGCAGCGATGCGATCAACAGCGCAGTGCCCAGCGAGCGCGATCTGGGCGTGGTGGGCTATTATACGCCGCCGTCGGTGCAGAAGATCTGGGACCGGCTGGGGCATGACGGTCAGAAGCTGTTCGGCAATTATGGCGCCTTTGGCGTCGGCGTGTTCAACGGGCAGGGCACCAACCGGACCGAGCAGAATCGCGGGCTGATGAAGGTCGCCTTTGCGACCTGGCCGTTCGCGCTGGACGGGCTGGGCGATGCGTTTGAAGGGCAGGTGTTCGAAATCGGCGGGTCGGCGATGCTGAACAAGGTGCAGCCCGAATTGCGCAGCGGGGCGGTCAGCACGATCGCCTATGAGGATAATCGCGTCGGCCTCCACGCCATGCTCTATCCGCAGCCTTTCGGCATCCAGGCCGAATGGAATTGGGGCAAGGGACCGGAATATGACCGCGACAGCCTGTCCATTGAAACGAAGAAGCTGCGCGGCGGCTATGTCCAGATGATGTATCGCCTGCCGACGGACTCGGTCGGCGCGCTGATGCCCTATGGCCGTTGGCAACATTATCGCGGCGGGTGGAAGGCCAGCACCAACGCGCCGCGCCTGGAAACCGACGAGTTCGAACTGGGCCTGGAATGGCAGCCGTGGAAGGCGCTGGAATTCACGGTCGCTTATGCCCGGATGAAGCGCGCCGAAGCCGACGAACGGCGCACCGGCCGCGCCGAAGGCGACCTGATTCGTACCCAGGTGCAATGGAATTACTGACCGGCGAGGCATCGCCCCAACCCCAGCACATAAAAAGGGCGACACCCATAACAAGGTGTCGCCCTTTTTCGTCCGGCCGGAGCCGGATCGGCCGCCCCGCAGCTTGTGACTGCGGGGCGTTTTCGATTACTTCAGCTCGACGGTCGCGCCAGCTTCTTCAAGCTGCTTCTTGACCTTCTCGGCTTCTTCCTTGTTCACGCCTTCCTTGACGGCCTTGGGAGCCGATTCGACCAGCGACTTGGCTTCGGTCAGGCCCAGGCCGGTGATGGCGCGGACTTCCTTGATGACGTTGATCTTCTTGCCACCGTCGCCGGTCAGGATCACGTCGAATTCGGTCTGCTCTTCAGCAGCCGGAGCAGCGGCGCCAGCGGCCGGGCCAGCGACGGCGACGGCGGCAGCGGCGCTAACGCCCCACTTTTCTTCCAGAGCCTTCGACAGCTCGGAAGCTTCGAGAACGGTGAGGGCCGAAAGCTGTTCGACCAGAGCGTTGATGTCTGCCATTTTTCTAGTTCCTTGATTGGGGCCAAGCGCCCCGTCAGATTGGGTTCAAAGATGTTCCGGGTGAAGGTCGGCTTACGCCGCTTCCTTCTCCGCATAGGCGTTGAAGACGCGCGCCAGCTGCGCTGCCGGTGCCTGGGTGACGGTTGCGAGCTTGGTAGCCGGAGCGACGATAAGGCCGACCAGCTTTGCACGCAGTTCATCCAGCGACGGCATCGATGCCAGGGACTTGACGCCCTCCGCATCGAGCAGCATTTGCCCCATCGCGCCGCCAACGATCTCAAGCTTGTCGTTGGTCTTCGCGAAATCGACCGCAACCTTGGCGGCTGCGACCGGGTCGGCCGAGGTGGCGAGGCCAACGGGACCGGTCAGCAGGTCGCTGAGCGGGCCATAGGCCGTGCCATCAAGGGCGATACGGGCGAGGCGGTTCTTCGTAACCTTGTAGGTGGCGCCCGCGTCGCGCATCTTCTGGCGCAGGACAGTCGATTGTGCGACGGTCATGCCGAGGTTGCGGGTCACGACGACCACGCCAACTTCTGCCAGCTCTGCGTTGAGCGCGGAAACGACCTCAGCTTTCTGATTACGATCCATGCCATTACTCCACTTCATGTCCGCGCCGCTTGCACGAGCGAACGACTAAACCCACGCCGAAGGCATGGGGCACTAAGTCCGAGGGGAGAGATCGACTGGCCCGCATCCATCAAGGAACAGGCAGACCCGAATCGGGTGCATGACCCGTTCGGCAAAGAACTTTTCCCCGTCTAGGCTGGAGATTAAGAAGGGCAGATCCCTTCACCAACTGTCTCGGACGGTGAACCCCGAAGGGTTCGCTGCGGGCGCCTTTATGGGAAAAGGGGCGGGATGTCACGCGGAAAGTGGCGTGGGGCGGGGGTGTGGGGCGTTGGCCGCGGATCACAGCGGGGCGCTGGCGGCGAAGTTCACACCGTTGTCGGGGTGTGGCGACGCAAAATGTGGAAAAATAAGGCGGCGGGGTAACGGGAAAGCCGCTGTTGGGGCACAGGTGGGTATCGATGACGCGCCTGTTGCGCGTGTGTTGGGTCACGATCGGGTCATAGTGGCGCGCCGATGATGCGCCTTGGTCCGGGTGCGGCGACGGGCCGGGCGGGGAGCGGCTAGGTGATATGCCCCGCGCCTTCCCGCTGGTCCCGCGCTACGAACAGCATGGAATCAGGCGCCGGTCTTACAAGGGATATGGAATCCTCTACTCCGTCGAACCGGACCGCATCTTCATTCACCGGATCATCGGTCCGGAACAGGATCACGACGCCGCTTTGCAACTGAATTGAGTGTATGTTGGATGTTGCCGAATGACGACAACACCTGTTTGTCGGGCAACTGGCTACCGAAACTCCCTAGCCGCTTGGCAGGACGCCTTTCACATGGCATCTGTTGTGACCATGACGCTTCCAATTTCGAACTTTAGCGCAGTTTGGTGCCGCTTCCTGTAGGGAGCGGCTTGTCGTCATTTATCTGCGACCATCGCCGCCGTGCCGGGGCGAATGGTTTAATCTCTGAACGTCACCTGTTGCGGCGGCCCTTAAAGGGAAAGCCCCATGACGTTTTCAGCCCTCGCCGTCATTCTGATCTATGCCGTCGCGGTCCCTCTGCCGGGGCCAAGCTTCGTTGCGGTATCGCGCGCCACTATCGCCAACGGAAGGATGGTCGGTGCGTGTGCCGCACTGGGCGTGACACTCGCCGCCGCAATATATGCCGTATCAGCATTACTCGGCATAAGCGCCCTGCTGACGGCATTTCCTTGGGTTATCACCATGATCCAGATCGGTGGCGGCATTTACCTCATTACTCTCGGCGCAGCCCTTCTTCGATCGCATTTTAGGGCGGCAGATAACACCTTGGAACCATCGCAGCATAGCCGGTCGAACATTGACACCGCGAGATTGAAGGACGCTCTTTCAAAAGGCTTCGCCGTGACAATCGGGAACCCAAAAATGGCCGTATTCTTCTTCGGTCTGTTCGCTCCGGTAGCGGGACAAGCCGTCCCCACAGAGATACGCCTCATGGTGTTGCTGGGGATTATCGCCGTTGACCTGATCTATCATCAACTGCTCGCGCAGTTCATGGCTTTCATGGCGCAGTCCGATGGCGCACGGCATCTCACCTACTGGCTCGATGCTGTCGCAGGCGCGCTGATGGCCATCTTTGGTGGCGGCCTTCTGTTTAGCGCCATAGGTATCACATGATGACGACAATCACATGTAGCCGTCAGAGGCGCACGCGATTTCCTGAAATTCCTAACGAATGGCAGGATAAATCCCGATTCTGAATCAGAGATTGTGCGGAAATCACCGTCGGGTTGTATATATGCGCGACAACCCTTCTAAGGAAGTTTTTCGTCGCCCCCTAAACTCGATCCGCCTGCACCACGACATCGATCGCCCTTAGCGCCGACAGGATCCGGTTCAGATGCTGGGCGTCGGCGACTTCCAGGTCGATGACGTCGGTGTGGAACGGGCCTTCGCGGTTCACCAGTTGCAGGTTCAGAATATTCGCCTTGGTCGCGCCGAAGAGGTTGGCGACGGCGGCCAGCGCGCCGGGCTGGTTCTTGACGATGACGGAGAGGCGGGCGGTGCCGCCCTTCGACTTGCCGTCCCAGGCCAGGTCGATCCAGTCGTCGTCCTGCTCCACCTCCAGCGACCGGCAGTCGATGGTGTGGACCTCGATCGGTTCGCCGGTGCGGCGCACGCCGACGATGCGGTCGCCGGGGACGGGATGGCAGCAATCGCCCAGATGATAGGCGATGCCGGGCGTCAGGCCGCGGATCGAGACGGGTTCATGCTGGCGGGGATGCGCCTCCTCCATGCCCTGCGCGCTGGTGGAGCCGGGCATCAGCGCCTCCATGACTTCGGAATCGAGCAGGCGATGCGTGGCGATCGCGACCATCAGCGAGGCCCGGTCGTCCAGCTTCAGCCGCTTCAGCGCAGCGGTCAGCGCCTTGTCGCCCAGTTCCCTGGCGAGGTCGGGGGAGAAGCGACCGATGATTTCCTCATAGAGTTTTTCGCCAAGCTTGATCTCCTCGCCGCGCTGCTTCTGGCGGATGTAGCGGCGGATGGCGGCGCGGGCCTTGCCGGTGATGGCGAAGGTGAGCCAGCCCGGTTGCGGCTCCTGCCCTTCGGATTTCAGGATTTCGACCTGGTCGCCATTTTCAAGGGAGGTGCGCAGCGGCACGACGCGGCCGTTGACCTTGGCCCCTACGGTCTGGTTGCCGAGTGAGGTGTGGACGGCATAGGCGAAATCGACCGGGGTCGACCCCTTGGGCATCTGGTGCAGCTCCCCCTTGGGCGAGAAGGCGAAGATGCGGTCCTGATACATGGCCATGCGGGTATGTTCGAGCAGTTCGTCGGCGTCCTGGCTCTGTTCCAGTATTTCGACGAGGTCGCGCAGCCAGGCGGCATGATGGTCGGTGGCGTCGCCCTTCTGCTTATAGGCCCAGTGCGCGGCGAGGCCCAGTTCGGCGTCATTATGCATGTCGCGGCTGCGAATCTGCACCTCGATCCGGGCATTGTCCTGATGGATGACGGTGGTGTGCAGCGACTGGTAGCCGTTGCGCTTGGGCGTGGAGATATAATCCTTGAAGCGGCCGGGGACCATCTTGAAGGTCTGGTGGATGATGCCGAGCGCGTGGTAGCAGGCCTCATGGCTGTCGGTGATGACGCGGAAGGCCATGACGTCGGTCAGTTGTTCGAAGCTGATATGGCGTTCCTGCATCTTCTTCCAGATGGAGAAGGGGTGTTTTTCGCGGCCCGACACGCTGACCGACATGCCCTTGCCCGCCAGCAGCAATTGCAGTTCCGCGCCGATCCGGTCGACCTTGTCATGGCCGCCTTCCTTGAGCTGTTCCAGCCGCCTGGTGATGCTGGCATAGGCTTCCGGCTCGATCTCGCGGAAGGCGAGCAGCTGCATCTCGCGCATGAAGTCGTACATGCCGATGCGTTCGGCCAAGGGCGCGTAGATATCCATCGTCTCGCGCGCGATGCGGCGGCGCTTGTCAGGATTTTTGATGAAGTGCAGCGTGCGCATATTGTGCAGCCGGTCGGCGAGCTTGACCAGCAGCACGCGGATATCGTCCGACATGGCGAGGAGGAATTTGCGGAGATTTTCCGCGGCCCGCTCATTTTCGGACATGGCCTCGATCTTCGACAGCTTGGTGACGCCATCGACCATGCGGGCGACATCCTTGCCGAACGCGCTTTCGATCTCCTCATAGGTGACCAGCGTATCTTCGATCGTGTCGTGCAGCAGCGCGGTGACGATCGTCTGGTCGTCCAGGTTGAAGTCGGTCAGGATGCCCGCCACCTCGATCGGGTGACTGAAATAGGGATCGCCGCTGGCGCGCTTCTGGGAGCCGTGCTTCTGGACCGAAAAGACATAGGCGCGGTTGATCATCGCTTCGTCCGCATCGGGATCGTAGCGCTTTACCCGTTCGACAAGTTCATATTGGCGTAGCATCGTTTCCCGATTGTGTTGGAAGACCCTTGTCGTGCAACAAAAAAATCCCATCTTCCACGAATTAGGCGGCGATTTTGCAACGCTGAAAGCTTTGCGCTATGCGGGGCGACATATGAAACATAATCTGGCCCAGGATCTGGAACAATGCGCGCTGCCGAGCGCGCTGGAAATGATGGGTGAACGCTGGTCGTTCCTGATCCTGCGCGGCGCATTGTCAGGCATCCGCCATTTCGAGGAATTCCAGTCGACGCTGGGGATTGCGCGCAACATCCTGGCCAATCGGCTCGCCCGGCTGGTCGAGAACGGGATTTTGGTGCGCGAGCCGATGCAGTGCGACCGGCGAAAGGTCGAATATCGGCTGACCGAGAAAGGGCAGGGGCTGGCCCCCGCCATGATCGCGCTGCGCCAGTGGGGCGAGCGATGGGGCTGCGGCACGCCCGCGTGCCAGGTGCTGGCGGACAAGCGCGATGGCCAGCCGATCCGCCCGATCGGCATATTGGCGCATGACGGCCGCACGCTGGACCTGTCCGACCTGGTCTGGCTGTGCACCGACGAGGTGACGCCGATGACCGAAGAGCCGGCCGCGGCGGCCTGAGTCGCGCCAGCGACACGGGCGCTCTCAAACCCGCTTTGACCGCAGGCCCAAATCGCCTAAGCCTGCACGCAATGTCCGTGACCGTGCCCCGCATCAAGCCTCAGCCCTTTTTCGCTGACAAGAACCGCGCCTTCTGGAATTTGCAGTCGGTCGGATGGGCCGGGGCTTTCCTGCTGCGCGGCTCCTCCACCATCGCCAATGGCCAGCCGCTCTCCAGCCTGGTGCCGGTGCTGATTTCGACCGTCACCGGCTATTCGGTGACGCTGCTGATCGCGGTGATGTTTCGGTTTCTGGTCAAGAAACGGCCGATCGTGACCTGGGGCGTGTCGATCGTCACCGTGGTCGCGGCGGCGGGGCTGGTCGCGTTCATCGACGCCTGGGTCTTTTCGACGCAAAACCGGGGGAGCGAGACGGCGGGGCTGCAACTGTTCCTGGGCGCTTTCTATCTGTCGATGACGCTGCTGGGCGCCTGGTCGGCGCTTTATTATGCGATCAATTTCTATCTGACGGTCGAGGAGCAGGCGGACCAGTTGCTGCTGCTGGAAAATCAGGCGGCCAATGCGCAACTGGCGATGCTTCGCTATCAGCTTAACCCGCATTTCCTGTTCAATACGCTCAACAGCATATCGACGCTGGTGCTGCTGAAACAGACGGACCGGGCGAATGCGATGCTGTCGCGGCTGTCCTCCTTCCTGCGCTATACGCTGATCAACGAGCCGACGGCGCAAGTGACGATCGAGCAGGAGATCGAAACGCTCAAACTCTATCTGGAGATTGAGAAGATGCGGTTCGAGGAGCGGTTGCGCCCATCCTTCATTATCGATCCGGCGGTGGCGCAGGCGCGCCTGCCTTCGCTGCTGCTGCAACCGCTGGTCGAAAATGCGATCAAATATGCGGTCACGCCCAAGGAAGAGGGCGCCGAAATCGCGGTCAGCGCGCAGCCTGCCGGGGATAATGTCCGGATCGTCGTATCGGACAGCGGGCCGGGATTGAACGAAAGCGGAATCAGGCCGCACATCCCGATGAGCGAGGGGACGGGGATTGGCCTGCCGAACATCCGGGACCGGTTAATTCAGGCCTTCGGGGAACGACAGCGCTTCGAAACGCGTTCCACGCCGGGCGGATTTTCGGTCATCATCGAAATTCCGCTGAATATGGATGAAACATCGAAAGTGGCCGCATGACCATCAGAACAATCCTCGTCGATGACGAAAGCCTGGCCATTCAAGGGCTTGCGCTGCGTCTGCAAGCGCATGAGGATGTCGACATTATCGAAACCTGCAATAACGGCCGTGAAGCGATCCGCGCCATCAAGACGCATAAACCCGACCTTGTGTTCCTTGATATCCAGATGCCCGGTTTTGACGGCTTTTCCGTCGTCCAGGGTTTGATGGAGGTGGAGCCGCCGCTCGTCATCTTCTGCACCGCCTATAGCGATCATGCGATCCGCGCGTTCGAGGCGCAGGCGGTCGATTATCTGATGAAGCCGGTGGACGAAGGCCGCCTGGCCGATGCGCTCGACCGGGTGCGCCAGCGGCTGAACGAAAAGCGGCAGGTGCAGGAGATCGAGAAGCTGCGCGAGGTGCTGGCCGAGGTCGCGCCGCAGGCGATGACCGATTTCGCCGCCGATGACGATGCGCCTGCGTCCAACCGCTTCGAAAAGCTCATCAACATCAAGGATCGCGGCCAGATTTTCCGCGTCGATGTCGATTCGATCGAGCGGATCGATGCGGCGGGCGACTATATGTGCATTTACACCGCCGACAATAGCCTGATCCTGCGTGAGACGATGAAGGATCTGGAAAAGCGGCTCGACCCGCGCAATTTCCAGCGCGTCCATCGTTCGACCATCGTGAATTTGTCACAGGTGCGGCAGGTCAAGCCGCACACCAATGGCGAATGTTTCCTGGTGCTGGAAAGCGGCGCGCAGGTGAAGGTCAGCCGGTCGTACCGCGATGTGGTGGCGCGGTTCGTGCATTGAATTAGGGCTGCCGTGTTCCCGCGCAGGCGGGAACCCAGTCCTACCGTATGAACTGGGTTCCCGCCTGCGCGGATATCGGGCGGTGTTACTTAAACACCCATTGTCGGTTCAACCCGAACATGACGGCGGGCGTGACGAAGACCATGGCGGGGATGGGCGACCATTCGGGCCAGTGCATATGGGTGACGCATAGATAGACCCAAAGCGCGTTCAGCGCGTAGCTGATGAGCGACACCGCCACGAACTTCGCGCCGCGCGCGGCATGGTTCGCTTCCCCGCCATGGCCGCGGAAGGTGAAGAGGCTGTGGCTGACATAGCCGATGGCGACCGCGGCGGCATAGCCGATCAGGTTGGCGACTTGCGGATGGAAGCCGGCCAGCGCGGCGAGGCACCAGTAGATCGCCGCCTGGCAGGCGGTGACGAACAGGCCGGTCACGCCATAGCGGACGATCTGCCAGAACAGCGCGCCATGCTCCGCATAATATCGTTGCAGGATTTTCATGCAGCTCCCCGTTGCGCTTTGGTTCGCAGCCTCTAATCCACAGCCATGACCTTGCATAGTCGCGACACCCTGCGCGCCCGCGCCCTTCACTGGACGGCGATCCTGACCGCTTACGCCCAGCGGCACTGGAAATGGCTGACCCTGCTGATCTGGATCGTGATCGCGGTGACTATGGTCGCGACCCGCTGGTCCGCCATCCACTGGCTGGTGCTGGGCGATACAGACGACAATATCCGCTATGCGCAGGTGAAGGACTGGCTGGCGGGCCAAGGCTGGTATGATCTGCGCCAATATCGGCTCGATCCGCCGGGCGGGGCGAACATCCACTGGTCGCGGCTGGTCGACTTGCCGATCGCGGGCCTGATCCTCTTCTTTCGCGCCTTCGTCGATCAGGGGCTGGCCGATCGGCTGGCCTGCGGGATCGCGCCGCTGCTGCCGCTGCTGCTTCTGATGCTGAGCCTGGGTTTTATCGGGCGGCGGCTGGCGGGGCCTAACGGCTGGCTGCTGGCGGTGCTGGCGCCGTTGGCCGCGCAGATGGGGCTGGGCATGTATGCGCCGATGCGGATCGACCATCATGGCTGGCAACTGGCGCTGGCGGTGACGATGCTGGCGGGGGTGATCGACGCCAACCGGCTGCGCGGCGGCGTGATGGCGGGGGTCAGCAGCGCGCTTTCGATCGCCATCGGCATGGAGATGATCGTCTATCTGGCGGCGGGCGGCGGGTTGATCGCGCTGCGCTGGGTGTTCCGGCCGGGAGCGGAGCGGCGGATGCTGCCTTATGCGCTGAGCCTGGGGGGCGCGACGTCGCTCTGTTATCTGCTGTTCGCCAGCTACGCCAATCGGGGACAAGTGTGCGATGCGCTGTCGCCGATCTGGGTCGCCGTGTTCGGGGTGGCATCGGCGGGCATGGTGCTGCTGTCGCGCCTGCCGTTACGGGGGTGGGCGGCGCGGCTGGCGGCGGGCGCGGTCGTGGGCGGGGCGGCTGGCCTATTCTTTTACCTGAACTGGCCACAATGCCTGTCCCCCTATCAGATTTCGCCGGAGTTGGAGCGGCTGTGGCTCGCCAACATCCGCGAGGCCAAGCCGATCACGGCGCAGGCGCAGAGCATGGTGGTGCCGTTGCTGGCGCTCCCGCTGGCGGGGTTGATCGGGCTGGTCTGGGCGCTGTGGGACGCCCGCCGCGACGGCGAGCGGCTCTGGGCCTGGGCGACGGTCGGGCTGATGATGGTGTTTTCCACTGCGCTGCTCTTTTGGCAGCTACGCGCCGGGCCGGCGGCGCAATTGCTGGCGATCCCGCCTGCCGCCTGGGCCGCGCACCGGCTGATCGCGATGATCGTGATGGGATCGCGCCGAGTGAAGATCGCGGCGGGGGCGGGCGTTGTGTTGCTGGCGGCGATCGCCTTCGCCTATCCGCTCTACCCGCAGGTGGTGAAGCTGTATCAGGAGGCGACGGGAAGGAAGCCCAAGCCCTGGCGGCCGTCGGCGGTTGCTCGGACCGATGCCATCAAGAAGGCGAACGGGCGCTGCCGCACCTTGCCGGCGCTGGCAGTGCTGAACCAGTTGCCGCCGGCGACGATCTTCACCATGGTCGATCTGGGGCCTCGGCTGATCGCGACCACCCATCATAGTGCGCTGGCTGGCCCTTATCATCGCAACGGGGCGACGATATTGGACATCCATCACGCCTATGACGGGCCGGCAGACTCCTTCCGCCCGATCGCGGCCAAGCATCATGCCACCTATCTGCTGGTCTGCCCTAATTTCCCCGAAGGCACGATCTACCAGTCGCGCAGCCCGCGCGGCTTCTATGCCGGGCTGATGCGGGGAACGATCCCGCGCTGGCTGGCGCCGGTGGCGCTCAAGACCGGCATGACATTGCCTTATCAACTCTATCGCATCGACTATGCGAAGCGTTCAGCGCCGGGCGGCGAAGAAGGCGCGCAGCAGCGTTGAGGCTTCGACCTCGGCCAGACCGCCATAGACGTCTGGCCGGTGCAGGCATTGGGGCTGGCCGAAAAGGCGCGGGCCTTGCTCGATGGCGCCGCCCTTGGGGTCCCCGACGGCGTAATAGAGCCGGGCGATGCGGGCGTGGGAGATGGCTCCCGCGCACATCGGACAGGGTTCCAACGTGACCCACAGGTCGCAGCCGGTCAGGCGGAAATCGTTCAGATGTGTCGCCGCCGCGCGCATGGCGACGATTTCGGCATGGGCCGTGGGATCATTGTCGCGACGATTGCGATTTTGCCCTTCGCCGATGATCGCGCCATCCTTCGTCACCACCGCGCCGATCGGCACTTCGCCCGCCGCCTGCGCTTGGGCGGCGAGGTCCAGCGCGCGGCGCATAGGCGCGGGGAGGGGGAAGGGCGGGGCCATAGGCCCCTGCCGTTACAGGATCACGGCGCTTGGCGAAAGTATCAGGGCTTTTTGACCGCGACGGTGGGCACTTCGACCGTTTCGTTGCGGGTGCCGACTTCGACCTTGGCGACGTTCGCTTCATATTTGGGTAGCGCGCCTTCCTTGATCGCGATTTCGGGCAGGCGACCCTCGCTGGTTTTCTGAAGGTCGACGAATCCGGTTGCTATCCCTACGCCGACCACGATAAGCGCGATCAGCAACAGTCCGCCGATGAAACGCATATATTCCTCCTCTGTCCAATTGGAAGAATGAACGCGGGGGCGGGCGAAATGGTTGCGCAAGCGCCACGATCGGCAGGGTCAAATTTGCGCTCGTGGTTGACGCTGGCCGCGAATCTGTTTATCGGCGCGGCTTTCCGAACGAACCCGAATTCAAAGGTTGATTGACTATGTCGCGCATTTGCGAGCTGACCGGCAAGGGTCGCCAGGTGGGTCACAATGTTTCCCACGCCAATAACAAGACCAAGCGCGTGTTCCTGCCGAACCTGCAGAACGTGTCGCTGATCTCCGAAACCCTGGAAACCAGCGTCAAGCTGCGCGTGTCGACCCATGGTCTGCGTTCGGTCGAACATAATGGCGGCCTGGACAACTGGCTGGTCAAGACCAGCGACGACAAGCTGTCGCTCAAGGCCCGGCGCCTGAAGCGCGACATCGTCAAGAAAAAGGCTGCCGTCGCAGCCTGATTCCCGCGATTCGTTTCGGCATAAGGAGCGGCCTGGCGACAGGCCGCTTTTTTGCGTCGTGTTTTACATGATGCGTGTTCCCGTGCAGGCGGGAACCCAGATTGGCGGTGGGACTGGGTTCCCCCCGACGCGGGAGCACGGAGCGCTTTGATCCAGGTCGCGTCTAACGTGACGGATCGTCGGGAAGCCCAAATTTCAGCAGCTCAAACTTCAGCAACAAAGTGCGTTGGAAAAATTCGTGATTGTCGTCGGAGACGATCCAGATGATCGGGCGGCCGCGTTCCCGGCTGACCGCGATCCCTTCGAAATTATCGGCCAGCAGCGGCGGGGCCAGCCGGGCGAGGGTGCGGGCCTTGAGGTCCGTGCCCGGCTCCAGCTTTTCGGGTAGTTCGACGATCGCGATCGTGGCGGTGAACAGTTGCTCCATCGTCAGGCGGCGGTTGAGTACCAGCAGGTGGCGGTCGTCCAGCGCGACCGCGTCGGTCGGGCGATAGCCGCGCGGCGGGGTGTAGCGCATGTGGATGGGGGCGGGCGTGTCCTTTTCCGCCGGGTCGCTCGCGAACAATAATGTGTCGTGCCGTCCGTCGGGCGTCATTCCCATCTCGCCGATCGCCAGGAAGCGGCCGTCGGGCAGGCGGGCGAGCGATTCGATCGATCCGGTCTTGGGCCAGGCTAGGATTTCGGGCCAGGTCCGGCACGCCTCCACCCGCGCAAAGCCGGGCGCGTAGCGGCAGATCGCCTGTTGCAGTTCGAAGCCCACCCAATAGCGGCCGGTCGCGGGGTCGCGCGTCATGGATTCCGAATCCCAGGCCCACCAAGGGCGATGGCGGTCCTGCGCGCGGACGGGCAGGGGCGCGATGAAGGGATGGCCTTCGCCTTCGCCGGGGCCGATGTGGAAACCCATCAATATGCCGGAGTCGCTGAGGCCCAGCATATCGCCTGCCGGTGACACCAGCAGGGAGGACAGGCCGCCGAAGCCGGGATTGGCGCTTTTCAGCTCCCAGCCGCCGAGATAGGCGAGCACGCCGACATGATCCAGAGTCGGATCGATACTGCTGAGCGGCAGCGCGCGCGCCGTCACCAGCAGCGCCCCGGCCGTCACTGTTTCCGGTTTGCCCATGTGCGGGGCCGGCAGCAGCAGGACGGCAAGGGCAAGGACGATCAGGATTCGCTGCATCGCGCCTGCCATAGGGCATAATCCGGCAGGACGCAGCAGGGCTGTGACAGGCCGTGTCCATCTGAACGGGGGCTGTCACCCCCATTCAGGCTTGGCTCAAGCCGACTCATGCATACAGACGTCAATCGAAGGGCAATCCCGTGTTTTTCATGCGACCGCCCAAGAGGATGGTATTGAGGAGCAACGCCATGAAGATGCAATTTCTTGTGAATATGGGAGCCGCTCTGGCGATGGGCGCTGCCTCCCTCGCGGCCGTGACGGCCACCCCGGCGATGGCGCGCGATCATTATTCGCGTGGTTATGACCGCGGCGACTATTATCGCGGATATAATCGCGGCTACCGCGGCGATCGCTATTATCGCGGGTATAATCGTGGCTATCGCGGCGACTATTATCGCAACAGCTATCGCGGCTATCGCGGCGGCTATCGCTGCCGGGACAATGGCACGGGCGGCACCATCATCGGTGCGATCGCCGGCGGTCTGCTGGGCAATGAAGTCGGCCGGAGTTCGGGTCGCTATGGCCGTCGCGGCGACGGCACCACCGGCGCCATCATCGGCGCGGGCGTGGGTGCGCTGGCCGGCCGCGCGATCGACCGAAACTGCTAAGACCCCCGCTGCATTGACCAATCGGGAAGGGCCGTCCTGCAAAGGGCGGTCCTTTTCATGTGTCAGAGCGCAGGCTGTGGCGGCGGTGGGACGCGGTTCCGGTCGGCGCGTGCGGCCGCGACGGCGGCGGGATTGAGACCGGGGTCGCCGCTCCGCGCAGCGCCGGCGCGCGCATCGAGCCGGGCGGCCGCCTCATTGAGCGCTTTGGCCTCACCGGCGCTGACGCCGCCGACGCCATCCTGCGACCCGGAATCGCAAGCCGCCAGCGCGAATGCCACGGCCATGGACAGGAAGATGCGGATCATAGACGGCGCTCCAACGAAAAGGGCCGCGCCTTTGCTGGTGCGACCCCCTTCATAACTTCAAGACCCGAACGGGACCTGATTACATCGCGTTGGCGACGTTGTTGGTCGCGTTCGACGCAGCGTTCGCGGCGTTGTCGGCAGCGTTCAGCGCAGCGTTCATGGCGTTGTCGGCAGCGTTCGACGCGTTCTCGGCCGAATTGGCGGCGTTGTTGGCGGCGTTTTCGGTGCCGCCTGAGCAAGCAGCCAGGCCGAGCGAAGCGGCGAGAACGAGCGAAAGAGCAATCGACTTGGTCATGGGCACAAACCCCTCTCTGAGAAAAACAAATTGCAGACCACTCTCGGAGAAAAGCTCACCCCCCATTGCGCCTGCGCGCCGATTCGTAATGCTTTGGGCACAGCAAGGCAATCCCATTCATGCGGGGGAAAGGTCGGATGCGCGCCATTTTGCCGCTCCCTGGCCGAAAAATCCTTAGAAAAATGCCTGATCAAACGACCGCATTGACGTATATAAAGATTTCTTTATATGATGCTGCCATGCACGCGGCACTCGATATTTTCCGGGCACTTGGCGACCCGACGCGCTTGCGCATCATCCATCTGCTGCGGGCGATGGAGCTGGCGGTGGGCGAGATTGCGCAGGTCGTGGGGCAGAGCCAGCCGCGCGTGTCCCGCCATGTGCGCATCCTGGCGGAAGCGGGGCTGGTGGAGCGGCGCAAGGAAGGCAATTGGGTGTTTTTGCGGCTGGGCAAGGCTATGTCGGTGGTCCCGTTCCTGGCCCTGTTCGATCGGCTCGACCCGTCGGAGGGCGAGATATTGTGGCAGGCGGCGGACCTGGCGCGGCTGGCCGCGGTGCGCGCCGACCGCGCGCGCGCTGCCGAAAGCTATTTTGCCGAACATGCCGAGGAATGGGACGCGATCCGCTCGCTTCATGTCGCCGAAGCCGAAGTGGAGACGGCGATGACTGCGCTGCTGGGCCGCGAACCCATAGGCCATCTGCTCGACATCGGCACCGGCACTGGCCGGATGATCGAATTGCTGGGCGATGCCGCGGATCAGGTGACGGCGCTCGATCGCAGCCCGGACATGCTGCGGCTGGCCCGCGCCAAACTGCCGCAGGATGCGGGCGACAAATATGTGCTGTTGCTGGGCGATTTTTCCGCCCTGCCGCTGGAGCCGGGCAGCGCCGATACGGTGGTGCTGCATCAGGTGCTGCATTATGCGCAGGCGCCCGAACTGGTGATCGCCGAAGCCGCGCGCGTGACGGCGTCGAACGGCCGGGTATTGATCGCCGATTTCGCGGCGCATGAACGCGAAGAGCTGCGGCTGCGCGACCAACATGCGCGACTGGGCTTTTCCGACGAGCAGATCGAAAGCTGGTTCGCGCAGGCGGGCCTGGCGCTGGAGCGGGTGGAGACGTTGCCCGGCCAGGAATTGACGGTGCAACTGTGGCTGGGACGGCGCGGGAGCGCGCGCATCCGGCATCAAGACGAACGGATTTCCGCATGACCCTGAATGATCCTGCAGCACCGCTCTATGCGGACCTGGCCGGCGACGCCCGTGTCAGCTTTGAATTCTTCCCGCCCAAAACGGAGAAGATGGAAGCGCAGCTATGGTCGGCGATCGAGACATTGGCGCCGCTGGCCCCCAAATTCGTGTCCGTCACCTATGGCGCGGGCGGCTCCACGCGCGAGCGGACGCATAATACGGTGGCCCGCATCGCCAGCGAAACGCCGCTGGCGGCCGCGGCGCATTTGACCTGCGTCGCAGCGAGCAAGGATGAGATTGGCGAGATCGCCGACGCCTATTGGGACGCGGGCGTGCGCCATATCGTCGCGCTGCGCGGCGATCCGCCAGAGGTGGGCGGGACGTTCGAGCCGCATCCGGACGGGTATAAAAGCGCGGCCGAGTTGGTCGATGGGCTGATGAAGCGGCACTCGTTCGAGATTTCGGTGTCGGCCTATCCCGAAGTCCACCCGGAGGCGGCGAGCGCGCAGAGCGATCTCGATAATCTCAAGCGCAAGCTGGACGCCGGGGCGACCCGCGCGATCACGCAATTCTTCTTTTCGCCCGAAGCCTATTTCCGATTCCTGGACAAGACGGCGGCGGCCGGTATCACGGCCGACATCGTGCCGGGCATCATGCCGGTCAGTAATTTCGCCGCGACCCAGCGCATGGCCGCCATGTGCAACACGCAGGTGCCCAACTGGATGGCGCGTCTGTTCGAAGGGCTGGACGATCATCCCGCCTCGCGCCAACTGGTGTCGGCAACGATTGCAGCGGAACTGTGCCGCAGCCTCTATGCAGGCGGCGTGCGCGACTTTCATTTCTATACGCTCAACCGGGCGGAACTCAGCTTTGCGATCTGTCATCTGCTGGGCCTTCGGGCCAAGGCGGCGGTGGACGCCTGATACGGATTAACCCCCTCCGTTCGGTTCGAGCTTGTCGAGGACTGGTCGCGCGAGGGTTCTCGACAAGCTCGAACCGAACGGGGAGAGGGAGCATATGACTGCCGAAGAAAAATTGCGCCAACTGGCTGCCGACAAGATCCTGATTTTCGATGGCGGATACGGCACGTCGATCCAGAAACATGGGCTGACCGAGGCGGATTATCGCGGGTCGCTCGATCTGGCCAAGGACCAGAAGGGCAATAACGACCTGCTGTGCCTGACCCGGCCGGACATCGTGGAGGGCATCCATGCCGCCTATCTGGCGGCCGGCGCGGACATGATCGAGACGAATACCTTCAGCTCGACCAAGATCGCGATGGCCGACTATGGCTGCGAACATCTGGTGTGGGACATCAATATCGCGGCGGCCAAGCTGGCCCGCAGCGCGTGCGAGAAGGCGACGGCGACCGATGGCAAGCCGCGCTTCGTATGCGGTTCGATCGGCCCGACCAACAAGACGCTGTCGATTTCGCCGGACGTGAACGATCCGGCCTATCGCGAGGTCGATTATGATACGCTCAAGGCCGATTATCGCGAACAGTGCGATGCGCTGATCGCGGGCGGCGTGGATTTCCTGCTGGTCGAAACCTGCTTCGATACGCTGAACGCCAAGGCGGCGGGCATGGCCGCGCGCGAGGCGGAGGAAGCGGCGGGCCGATCGGTGCCGCTGATGCTGAGCTTCACCATCACCGACATGTCGGGCCGCAACCTGTCGGGCCACACGATCAACGCCTTCTGGTATTCGCTGCGCCATTTGAAGCCGCTGACCATCGGGGTGAACTGCGCGTTCGGCGCGGACCTGCTGCGGCCTTATCTCAGCGAACTGTCGAAAAACGCCGACACGCTGATCCTGGCCTATCCCAATGCGGGGCTGCCCAACGAACTGGGGCAATATGACGAACTGCCCGAAACCACCGCGCGGCTGATCCGCGACTGGGTGGATGAGGGGCTGGTCAATATGGTCGGTGGCTGCTGTGGCACGACGCCCGCGCATATCGGCGCGGTGGCGAAGGCGCTGGAGGGGCACAAGCCGCGCTTGGTGCCGGAACTGGAGGTCGTGACGCGGCTTGCGGGGCTGGAGCCGATGCATATCGCCGCCTGAACCCAACCGCCGTTCGTGTCGAGCGTAGTCGAGACACGGGCGCGAATGCTTCTCGACTTCGCTCGAAGCGAACGGACCCTTTGAAACATGACCCAGAAAACCACCGCCACCTTCGTCAATATCGGTGAACGCACCAACGTCACCGGCTCTGCCAAGTTCAAGAAGCTGATCATGGCAGGCGACTATGCCGCCGCGATCGACATCGCGCGCGAGCAGGTGGAGAATGGCGCGCAGATCGTCGACGTCAACATGGACGAGGGGCTGCTCGACGCGGTCGAGGCGATGACGACCTTCCTCAAGCTCATGACGTCGGAACCGGACATCAGCCGCGTGCCGGTGATGATCGACTCTTCCAAATGGGATGTGATCGAGGCGGGCCTGAAATGCGTCAGCGGCAAGCCGATCGTCAATTCGATCAGCATGAAGGAGGGCGAGGAAGCCTTTCTGTTCCATGCCCGCAAATGCATGGCCTATGGCGCGGCGGCGGTCATCATGGCGTTCGACGAGACGGGCCAGGCCGACACGAAAGAGCGCAAGGTCGAGATTTGCGAGCGCGCCTACAAGCTGCTGATGACGATCGGTTTTCCGCCCGAAGACATCATCTTCGATCCCAATATTTTCGCCGTGGCGACGGGGATCGAGGAGCATAACAACTACGGCGTCGATTTCATCGAGGCGTGCCGGGAGATCAAGGCGCGCTGTCCGCATGTCCATATTTCGGGCGGCCTGTCCAACTTCTCCTTCTCCTTCCGTGGCAACGAGCCGGTGCGTCGGGCGATGCACAGCGTGTTCCTCTACCACGCCATTCCCGCCGGCCTCGACATGGCGATCGTCAATGCGGGCCAGCTCGATGTGTATGACACGATCGACCCGGTGCTGCGCAAGGCGTGCGAGGACGTGCTGCTGAACAGCGATCCCGACGCGGGGGAGCGGCTGGTCACGCTGGCCGAAAGCTATCGCGGCAAGGATGCGGCGACCGAAAAGGCGGCGCAGGAATGGCGCGGCTGGCCGGTCGCCAAGCGGCTGGAACATGCGCTGGTCAAGGGCATCGACATGTATGTGGTCGAGGATACGGAGGAAGCCCGCCTTGTCGCCGCCAAGCCGATCGAGGTGATCGAAGGGCCGTTGATGGACGGCATGAACGTGGTCGGCGACCTGTTCGGTGCGGGCAAGATGTTCCTGCCCCAGGTGGTGAAATCCGCCCGCGTCATGAAGAAGGCGGTCGCGCATCTGCTGCCCTTTATCGAGGCCGCCAAGGAGCCGGGCGCCAAGGGCAAGGGCAAAATCATCATGGCGACGGTCAAGGGCGACGTCCATGATATCGGCAAGAATATCGTCGGCGTGGTGCTCCAGTGCAACGGCTTCGACGTGGTCGACATGGGCGTGATGGTGCCGTGGCAGGACATCCTCAAGGCCGCGAACGATCATGACGCCGACATGATCGGCCTGTCGGGCCTCATCACCCCCTCGCTGGACGAGATGGTGACGGTGGCGCAGGAAATGCAGCGCGCGAACATGGTGATGCCGCTGCTGATCGGCGGCGCGACGACATCGCGCGTCCACACCGCGCTGCGCATCGATCCGGCCTTTACCGGCCCGGTCGTCCATGTGCTGGACGCCAGCCGCGCCGTGGGCGTGGCGACCGCGCTGGTGTCCGAAACGCAGAAGGACGCCTTCGTCGCCAAGACCAAGGATGATTATGAGCATGTCCGCGTCGCCCGCGCGAACAAGGGGCAAAGCGCGCTGGTGCCGATCGAGGACGCCCGCGCCAACGGATTCGAAATCGACGAGAGCCTCAAGGCACCGCGACCGCGCCTGCCCGGCGTGCATCGCTTCCCGAACTGGGATCTGGCCGATCTGGTCCCCTATATCGACTGGACGCCCTTCTTCCGCGCGTGGGAACTGGCGGGCAATTATCCCGCGATCCTGACCGACGAAGTGGTGGGCGAAAGCGCGTCCAGCCTGTTCGCCGACGCGCAGGCGATGCTGGACAAGATCGTCAAAGATAAATGGCTGACCGCGCGCGGTGTGGCGGGCCTGTGGCCCTGCCGCCGCGCCAATGACATGGGGGGCGACGACATCATCGTCCATGTCGAGGATGAAAAGCATGTCCGCCTGCCGATGCTGCGCCAGCAGATCCAGAAGCGGGAAGGGCGGGCCAATATGTGCCTCGCTGACTTCATCAGTCCTGACGGCGACTGGATGGGCGGGTTCGCCGTGTCGATCCACGGCATCGAACCGCATCTGGCGCGCTTCAAGAACGCGATCGATGACTATTCCGACATTCTTTTGAAGGCGCTGGCCGATCGTCTGGCCGAAGCCTTTGCCGAGCGGCTGCACCATTATGTCCGCACGGCGCTGTGGGGTTATGCCGAGGGCGAACAGTTGACCAACGAAGCGCTGATCAAGGAGCAATATCGCGGCATCCGCCCGGCGCCGGGCTATCCGGCCTGCCCGGAACATAGTTTGAAGCCGATCCTGTTCGACATGCTGGACGCCCATCATGCGACCGGCGCGACGCTGACGGAGAGTTTCGCGATGCTGCCGACTGCGGCGGTGAGCGGCTTTTACTTCGGCCACCCGCAAGCCGAATA
Source organism: Sphingobium cupriresistens LL01 (assembly GCF_001046645.1). Lineage (NCBI taxonomy): Bacteria > Pseudomonadati > Pseudomonadota > Alphaproteobacteria > Sphingomonadales > Sphingobiaceae > Sphingobium > Sphingobium cupriresistens. Next base: position 2,609,461 of record NZ_KQ130434.1, on the reverse strand, counting down.
TTTCGGCGTCGCCCGCGTGGGTCGGGACCAGTTGGAAGATTATGCCCAGCGGCGCGGGATCGACCTGGAAACGGCCGAGCGCTATCTGCGTCCCAATCTGGATTAAGATACGAAAAACAACCGCTTGTTGCCGTATCGAGAATAAATTATGCCGTCCGATGTCGATCCTTCCGGTCGACATCGGGGGGACTCCTATGAAGATCATGTCTATTGCCCTGGGCGCCTGCGCCCTGATGCTTGCCGCGCCTGCTGTCGCTGGCGACCAGGACTTCACGCTGTTCAACAAGACCGGCTATGATATTGCCGAAGTCTATGTGTCGCCCGCCAAGTCGAAAAATTGGGGCGATGACGTGATGGAGGACGAGGTGCTGGAGGACGCGCATTCCGTGCCGATCACCTTCAAGGCCAAGAACGCCATCTGCAATTACGACCTGAAGGTCATCTTCACCGACGGCGACGAAGCCTATTGGACCAATTTCGACCTCTGCACGATCAGCAAGATCCAGATTTTCTGGAACCAAAAGACGCAGAAGGCGACCGCCAAGTGGGAATGACGCGGCGTTAACGCGGGACGCCGCTTCCGTCCCGCGATGGGGCGGTTTTTCGTTAACCCTATCCGTGCGTTGGCGCATGGGGTCGGGCGTTGTAGGCCTGTCGCCATGCGCATCCTGTCCACGACTCTGCTGCTGTCCGCAGCGATCACCGCCACCGCCTTCGCCCAGGGCGGCGGCGCGCCCTTCACCGTGGCGGAAAGCGGCCGCGCCTACGCCCGGCTGGGCGATGCGCTGGCTGCGATCGGCGACGGACGCGGGACCGTGGTGGTGGCGCCCGGCGCCTATCGCCAATGCGCGGTGCAGCAGGGCGGCGACGTCACCATCCGCGCGGCGACGCCGGGCACGGCTATTTTCGACGGCGTGGTATGCGAGGGCAAGGGCGGGTTCGTCCTGCGCGGCCGGTCCAGCACGGTCGATGGCGTCATCTTCCAGAATATGCGTGTGCCTGACGGCAACGGTGCGGGCATCCGGCTGGAAAGCGGCAGCCTGACCGTGCGCAACAGCCTGTTCCGCAACAGCGAGGAAGGCATATTGACCGGCGACTATGACGGCGGGCAGGTGGTCATCGACAAATCCACCTTCCGCCATCTGGGGCGCTGCGACCGCGATCTGGATTGCGCGCATGGCATCTATATCGGCCGCCTCGCCAGCCTGACCGTCACCAACAGCCGCTTCGACCAGGGCGATGGCGGCCATTATCTGAAAACCCGCACCGCCCGCGTCACCATCAGCGGCAACAGTTTCGACGACAGCGCCGGGCATCTGACCAACTATATGATCGACCTGTCCAACGGCGCGACCGGCAGCATCACGGGCAATGAAATGGTGCAGGGCAAGGACAAGGATAACTGGTCCGCCTTCATCACCGTGGCCCCCGAAGGCCGCGAACATAGCAGCGCGGGGCTGGTGATCGAGGGGAACAAGGTGGGCTTCGTGCCGGGCGTGGATCGCAACTCGACCTTCGTCGCCAATTTCACCGACGATGCGGTGCGGATCGGCGCGAACCAGCTGGCGCCCAGCATGAAGGTCAAGGATCGGCGCTGACTTGGGCGCGGCGTCGTGGTAGAAGGCGGCGATGCGCAGCACCTATGACAATGCCACCGTCCGCCTCTATCATCTGGGCGATGACGGCGCGGCCCGGACCATCATGTATGGCCCTTTGAGTCAGGCGCTGCATGTCGCGGAACAGCAGTCGGTAGAGGTGCAGGACGGCCTGTTCCTCGCCACCGACAATGATGTCGTCGCCTATCTGGACCTGATCGAAAGCTAACCATCCGCAAAGCCGAATGGCGTGCGGGTGCGGCGATAATCGTCGGGCAGCATGTCACGGCCGATCGGCGGGGCGGATCGGGCCATGCACTGGCTGCGGTGGCACAGGCGGCAGGTGACGCCGATTGGGGTTGGCTCCGGCGGCGGGGCGTCCTGCGTATAGATCAGGCGATGGGCATGGTCGGCCGCGCAGCAGAGCGCGATGGCGCGTTCGACCCGTGGCGCCCCCCAGCCCCCCCCGCCCGCCGTCACCGTGCGCGCGATCGAGAAGAAGCGCTGGCCGTCGGGCAGTTCCAGCCATTGCGTCACCACCTCGCGCGGGGTTTCGAACACGCGATGCACCGACCAGAGCGGGCAGGAGCCGCCATGGCGGGCGAAGGGAAAGCCCGCGCCGTCCAGCCGCTTGGAGACGTTGCCGGCCGGATCGACGCGCAGGAAGAAGAAAGGAACACGCTCCTGCCCCGGTTTCTGCAATGTGGTCAGGCGATGGGCGGTCTGTTCGAAACTGGCGCCGAACTGCCGGGCCAGCGCCTCCACATCGTAGCGCCGCGCCTCGACCGCCTTGGCGAAGGCGGTATAGGGCATCAGGATCGCGGCGGCGCCATAGCTGGCGAGCGCACGGCGGGCGAGGCGGCGGCCGCTTTCGCTGGCGAACTGGCCGTCCTTCAGGATCGCGTCGAAGCTCTTGCGCATGTCCAGATAGGCGATCTGGAGCGCCAGCTGGAAGGCGGAACTCGCGCCGTCCAGCGCATCGTCCAGCAGCACCGCGTCGCGATGGCGGTCGAGCCGGCGCATCGACCCGGCCATGACGTCGGAGGGCAAGCGGCGCACCCGAAGATTATGTTTCGCCTTGAGCCAGGCGATGAGGCCGCCTTCGGCCTCTGCCTCCGTCGCCAGTTTCTCCGCCGCGTCGTCCAACAGGGGGAAGCTGTTGCGGCGGACGGCGAGGAAGCGGCGCGATTCGGCGACGGGATCGGCGACATCCTCCTGCGGTTCCGTGTCCGCCCCCCGATCCGCCAGCGCCAGATGCTCCTCGCGATAGCTGGTGTAGAGGCGCAGCAGCGCTTCGGTGATGCCGGGATAATTGACCGCCACATCCCCGGTCGCCAGTTGCGGCAGGTCGATGTCCGCAAACATCGGGTCTTTGAGCACGGCCTGGAGCCGCGCGGTCTGTTCCGCGCCGCCGTCGCCCGCCACCTCCGCCATGTCCAGCTTGTAGGTGCGCGCCAGCCGCAACAGCATGTCGGCGGTCAGAGGGCGCTGGTTGCGTTCCAGTAGGGCCACATAGGAGGCGGAAATGTCGAGATCGGCGGCCATGTCGGCCTGGGTCAGGCCCAGTTCACGCCGCAGCCGCCGCAGTCGCGGCCCCATATAGACGGGACGATCCTTGGCCATGACTCATGCTCCTGTGCAGGCTTTACAACTTTACAGCAGATTTTTGTAAAGATCGACAACTGAACTTCAGGAGGACTGCCGCGCTGCGCCAGGGGGGCGTAGGCGAGGGGCAACAGCTCACCGACCGCAAGGACAACGGCCCATGACCTATCAGGACAATATCGCAAAGGCGCAGAGCCTCATCGGCAGCCACCCCGGCACGTGGGACGGCATCAACGCCGAATCCGTCGCCCGCATGAAGCTCCAGAACCGCTTCAACACCGGCCTCGACATCGCCAAATATACCGCTGGCATCATGCGCCGCGACATGGCCGCCTATGATCTGGACCCGGCCAACTACACCCAGTCGCTGGGCTGCTGGCACGGCTTCATCGGTCAGCAGAAGCTGATCGCGATCAAGAAGCATTTCGGCACGACGAAGCAGAAATATCTGTATCTGTCCGGCTGGATGGTCGCCGCGCTGCGCAGCGATTTCGGGCCGCTGCCCGACCAGTCGATGCATGAAAAGACCAGCGTCGCCGCGCTGATCGAGGAACTCTACACCTTCCTGAAGCAGGCCGACGCCCGCGAACTGGGCATGATGTTCCGCGATCTCGACAAGGCGCGCGAGGCGGGCAACGCGGTCGAGGCGCAACGCCTGACCCACGCCATCGACAATTATGAAACCCATGTCGTTCCGATCATCGCGGATATCGACGCAGGCTTCGGCAATGCCGAGGCGACCTATCTGCTCGCCAAGAAGATGATCGAGGCGGGCGCCTGCGCGCTCCAGATCGAGAATCAGGTTTCGGACGAAAAACAGTGCGGTCATCAGGACGGCAAGGTCACGGTGCCGCATGAAGACTTTCTCGCGAAGGTCCGTGCGTGCCGCTACGCCTTCCTGGAACTGGGCGTCGATGATGGCATCATCGTCACACGCACCGACTCGCTGGGCGCGGGCCTGACCAAGCAGATCGCGGTCAGCAAGGAAGCAGGCGACATTGGCGACCAGTATAACAGTTTCCTCGATTGCGAGGAGATCGACCCGGCGACGGCGAAGAATGGCGACGTCATCCTGAACCGCGACGGCAAGCTGTTGCGCCCCAAGCGCCTGCCCAGCAACCTGTTCCAGTTCCGCGAAGGCACCGGCGCGGATCGCTGCGTCCTCGATTGCATCACCTCGCTCCAGAACGGCGCGGACCTGCTGTGGATCGAGACGGAAAAGCCGCATATCGAACAGATCGCGTCGATGGTCGACCGCATCCGGGAAGTCATCCCCAACGCCAAGCTGGTCTACAACAATTCGCCCAGCTTCAACTGGACGCTGAACTTCCGCCAGCAGGTCTATGACGCCTTGGTCGAAGCCGGCGAGGATGTCAGCGCCTATGACCGGGCGAAGCTGATGAGCGCGGACTATGACGCGACGGAATTGGGCCGCGAAGCAGACGAGAAGATCCGCACCTTCCAGAAGGATGCGGCGGCGCGGGCGGGGATTTTCCACCACCTCATCACCTTGCCGACCTATCATACGGCGGCGCTCAGCACCGATAACCTGGCCAAGGACTATTTCGGCGAAGCCGGGATGCTCGGCTATGTCGAGGGCGTCCAGCGCAAGGAAATCCGCCAGGGCATCGCCTGCGTGAAGCATCAAAATATGAGCGGCAGCGATATTGGCGACGATCATAAGGATTATTTCGCTGGGGAAGCAGCGCTCAAGGCCGGTGGCGCACACAACACGATGAACCAGTTTGCGGCCTAGCAATCATATACTCCGTTCGCCCTGAACGAAGTCGAAGGGTTCAACCGAGCGGAGCGAGGCGCCTTTGCTTCGCTCCGGCAAGGGCTTCGACTTCGCTCAGCCTGAACGGATATTGAGGAGCATAGGAAGTGCAATTTGCGGCGTGCCGGCCGCAAGAAAAGCCAAAGCGCGGGGGCTTCGACACCGCCTCGCGATTTGGGTGGAAGAAACTGGACGACCCGGCGGCGCACCGCCGGGTCGTTTTTTTGTGTTTTCCAAGGAATGCGTGTTCCCACTTGGCGGGAACACCTGTGTATATGTTAAGCGACCCCCATCCGCTGCCGCACCGTCTGCTTCAAGATGTCGAGCGGCATCGCGCCCAGCGTCAGCACATCATGGAAGGCCTTGAGGTCGAACCTGTCGCCCTGCGCCTTCTTCACCTCGTCGCGCAACTGCGTCCACACGGTATGGCCGATCTTGTAGCTGCACGCCTGGCCCGGCCAGACGGTATAGCGGTCGATCTCCCCCTGGCTGCGGCCGCGCGCGATGCCGGTGGTGGCGATCAGGTAATCGGTCGCCTTTTCCCGGCTCCAGCGCTTGGCGTGCATCCCGCTGTCCACCACCAGACGGGTGGCGCGGAACAGGAGCGACTGGAGATAGCCGACCTGGCCCAGCGGATCGCCTTCATACATGCCCATTTCGTCGGCCAGTTGCTCCGAATAGAGCGCCCAGCCTTCGGAATAGCCGCTATAGCCGCCGCGCCGCCGGATCATGGGAATGGCATCGGATTCCAGCGCCACCGATACTTGCAGATGATGGCCCGGCACCGCTTCATGATGGGTCAGCGTCGCCAGCCCGAATTTGGGCCGGTCGAACGTGTCGCGCAGGTTGATATAATAGATGGCCGGCCGCGATCCGTCGAGCGAGGCGTTCTGATAATAGCCGCCCGGCGCGCCCGCCTGGATCGTCACCGGCACGCGGCGCACCTCGACCGGCGCCTTGGGCACGGTGTTGAACGATTCGCCAAGACGCGCCTGCATCGCCTTGATCTGGGTGTTGAGCTGCGCCAGCAGCGCCTCGCGACCCGGATCGGTGTTGGGGAAGAGCTGATCGGGGCGTTTGTTGAGCGCGACCAGCCGGTCGCCGACTGTGCCCTGGCTCATCCCCTGGCCTTTCAGGATCGCGTCGATCCGGCCGCTGATCTGCGCGACCTGATCCAGGCCCAGTTGGTGAATGTCATCGCCCGTCAGCTTGGTCGTGGTCGCGGCCTCAGCGGCGGCGGCGTAGAAGGCCTCGCCAGCGGGCAGACGCCAGCAGCCGGCGTCATGGCTGGCCTTGGCGCGTAGCTGCTGCACCAGCGCGCGCTGGCGATCGACGGCGGGGAAGATTTTCTCGGCGACGATCTTTTCCGCCTGGGCGGCGCGTTCGGGCGGCAGGCCGGCGGCGGCGAGCTTCTTGACGAAACTGGCGACGAGGACCGTCTGCGCGGCGGGCTGATCGCGCAGCGCCGCCTGCATCTTCATCGTCGTGTCGAGGATATAGTCCGGCGCGAACACGCCCTTGGCCGCGTCCGTCTTTTGCCGGGCCAGTTCGCCGTCCATCGCGGCGGGGAAGGCTTCCAGACGGGCGAGATAGGCGTCGGCGTCGGCCGCGTCCTTCACCCGATGCTGCGAATCGAGGAAGTCGGGAATTTCGCGATAGCTGCCGGTCAACTGGCTGAGGATATAGGGCGCATAGCGGCCCGCCGTTTCGCCATAGCCGAAGCGTTCGCCGCTAACGGCGCGGTCGAGTTGATAGGCGACGACGTCATAGTCGAGCTGGCTGGCCTGGCTCAGCTTGGCGCGATCGACGCTGGCCAGCCGCTTCGCCTGCGCCTTGGTGCGGGCGAGGTCGCGGGCCGCGCCGGCGGCGCTGGTGTCGGACAGCTTGCCGCGCAGCGCCGCGCGCGCGCCGGTGTCGAGGCCGAGGCGCGTCGCCTGTTCGGGCGATTCGGCGAGCCGGGCGTAGAAGAAATCGTCCAGCATCGCGCGGAAACGGGTGTCGGCTCCGCCTGCCTGCGCAAAGGCGCTGGGGGTGGCGGCGGCGATGGCGGTGGCGCCGCTGGTGGCGAGGAATTGGCGTCGGTTCACGACAAAATGCTCCATGGATCAAGGGAGGGCGGCAAGGGGGCGCCGCCCGCGATGAGGCCTTGTGCCGCGATGAGAAGGGCTTGGCTAGGGTTCAACGTCATGTGATCCCGCGCAGGCGGGAGCACGGAGTTTGCATAAGCCCAGCTTGTAAGCTGCACGGATCGTTGCAGCTGTTTCGCCGCCACCCGATACGCTAAAACGCGCGCACCTTGCACAGGGAGGAACCGCATGGCCTACACGCTCATCACAGCCAATCGTAATTACAGCAGTTGGTCGCTGCGCCCCTGGGTGCTGATGACGGCGCTGGGCATCGCGTTCGAAGACCGGATCGAGCCGTTCGCGTCCGCCACCAACTATGCGGCGTTCCGCAGTTTCTCGCCGACCGGACAGGTGCCGGCGCTGATCGACAGGGCCAATGGGGAAGAGCGCACCATCTGGGATTCGCTCGGCATCATCCTCTATCTGGCGGACCGCCATCCTGGCGTCTGGCCGGCGGACGAGGCTGCGCGCGCTTTTGCCCAATGCGCTGCGGCGGAAATGCACAGCGGCTTTTCGACCTTGCGCAACGACTGCACCATGAATGTGGGCGTGCGCGTCGAGCCGCATGTCCACTCGCCCGCGCTGGGCCGGGACATCGCCCGCCTGCGGGAATTGTGGGAGCAGGGGTTGGACCGGTTCGGTGGTCCCTTCCTCGCCGGCAGCAGCTTCACCGCAGTCGATGCCTTCTATGCGCCGGTGGCGTTCCGCGTGCGCACCTATGGGCTGGATGTCGGCCCGCAAGCACAAGCCTGGGTCGATCATATGCTGGCCCATCCCGCCATGCTCCGGTGGGAGGAAGCGGCGCTGGCGGAAAGCTGGCGTGAGGACAGCCATGAGGCGGAGATGGGCGCGGCGGGCAGGATCATCGCGGACTATCGGGCGGTGTAACATTCTTGCCCGCCTGATGGCGAAAACAGGACAAATCGGTCGCTCACCCCCTTTCCCGATCGCCCCGACGGGTCTAGGGGGTGAGGACTATGGTCAAAGCTCGCACCCTCTACGAAAAGATCTGGGACGCGCACGTCGTCGAACGGCGTCCCGATGGCACCTGCCTCATCTATATCGACCGCCACCTCGTCCATGAAGTGACGAGCCCGCAGGCGTTCGAAGGGCTACGCCTCGCCGGCCGAAAAGTGCGCCGGCCCGATCTGACGCTGGCCGTGCCGGACCATAATCTGCCCACCACGCCGCGCCGCGACGCGGATGGCAAGCGCATCCCGATCGCCGATCCCGAAAGCGCCCAGCAACTGGCCGCGCTGGAGCGCAATGCGCCGGAGTTCGGCGTGCGCCTGATCGGCGACGCCGATGCGGAACAGGGCATCGTCCACGTCATCGGGCCGGAACAGGGCTTCACCTTGCCCGGCACCACGCTGGTCTGCGGCGACAGCCATACGTCCTCGCACGGCGCGCTGGGCGCGCTGGCCTTTGGCATCGGCACGTCGGAGGTCGAGCATGTGCTGGCCACCCAGACGCTGCTGCTCAAGCAATCCAAGACGATGGCCGTCGTCGTCGATGGCGCACTGGCGCCGGGCGTCACGGCCAAGGATGTCGCGCTGGCCATTTGCGGCACGATCGGCACGGCGGGCGGCACCGGCTATGTCATGGAATATCGGGGTTCCGTGTTTCGCGACATGTCGATCGAAGGTCGCCTGACCGTCGCCAACATGTCGATCGAGGCGGGCGCGCGGTCGGGCCTGTTCGCGCCGGACGAGAAAACCTTCGCCTATATCGAGGGCCGCCCGATGGCGCCCAAGGGCGCGGATTTCGACGCGGCCGTCGCCTATTGGCGCACGCTGCATACGGACGAGGGCGCGGTGTTCGACAAGACCGTGGTGATCGACGCCGCCGACATCGTGCCCAACGTCACCTGGGGCACCAGCCCGGAGGATGTCGTCGCCGTGACGGGCGTGGTGCCCGATCCGTCGAGCTTCGCCGATCCGTCCAAGCAGGCGGCGGCGCAGAAGTCGCTCGACTATATGGGGCTGACGGCAGGGCAAAGACTCGCCGACGTCGCCATCGAACATATTTTCATCGGCAGCTGCACCAACAGCCGGATCGAGGATCTGCGCGCCGCGGCGTCGCTGCTCAAAGGCCGCCATATCGCGGCGGGCATCAAGCACGCCATGGTCGTGCCCGGTTCCGGCCTGGTCAAGCGCCAGGCGGAGGAAGAAGGGCTGGACCGCGTCTTCCTCGACGCCGGTTTCGAATGGCGCGAGCCGGGTTGTTCTGCGTGCCTGGGGATGAACCCGGACAAGGTGCCTGCGGGCGAACGCTGCGCTTCGACCAGCAACCGCAATTTCATGGGCCGCCAGGGGCCGGGATCGCGCACCCATCTGGTGTCGCCCGCCATGGCGGCGGCGGCGGCCATCACCGGGCGGCTGACCGATGTGCGCGAATTGCTGAATAACAAAGAGGGTGTGGTCGCATGAAGAAGATTTTCTGGCTGCTGACGCTGGGCGCACTGGCCAGCGCCGCCATGGCCGCGACCCTGGGCCGGGCCGAAGACACGCCGGCCGCCGAGGCGAAGAAGGTTCACTAATGGACAAGCTGACGACCGTCGACGGCCGGGCCTATCCGTTCGGGATGAAGAATGTCGATACCGACATCGTCATCCCGGCGCATTGGCTCAAGACGATTTCGCGCAGCGGCCTTGGCAAGGGCGCGTTCGAAGTGCTGCGCAAGGAACCGGGCAACGTCTTTGACGATCCCGCCTATGTCGGCAGCCCGATCCTGATCGCGGGCGACAATTTTGGCTGCGGGTCCAGCCGCGAACATGCCGCCTGGGCGCTCGGCGACCTCGGCATCAAGGTGGTGATCGCGCCCAGCTTCTCCGACATTTTCTCTGGAAACGCCTTCAAAAACGGCATCTTGACCGTGGTGCTGCCGCAGGCGGCCATCGACCGGCTGATGGACGTCGCCAAAGGCGTGAACGGGACGCCCGATCCGATCCATATCGATCTGGAATCGCAGACCGTCACCACGCAATTTCAGGATCGCTTCACGTTCGAAATCGATCCCTTCCGCAAACATTGCCTGTTGGGCGGGCTGGACGAGATCGGTCTGACTCTGGACCAGTCGGATCTGATCGGCGGCTATGAGGCGAAACAGGCGCAGGATCGCCCCTGGATCGTGCCCGCGGCCGTTGCGTAACGACGCGCTTCTGCCTATCTTTCCTAACCAGACGGCATTTCAACGGGGCTTTGACGCATGACCACCTTCGACGATCGCGAACGGGCGTTCGAAAATATGTTCGCCAACGATCAGGAACTGCAGTTCCGCATCCAGGCGCGCCGCAACCGCCTGCTGGGCGAATGGGCTGCCGTGAAGATGGGCCTGACCCCGGAAGAAACCGACGCCTATGCCAAGGCGGTCGTGCAGGCCGATTTCGAGGAAGCGGGCGACGAGGATGTCATCCGCAAGCTGGTGGGCGACATGACGTCGGCCGGGATCGACATCGATGAAGCCGGCGTGCGCGCCGCGCTGGACGAGCAGGCGGTGATCGCCCGCCGCATGTTCATCGAAGCCCAATAAGGCCGCGATCCCATGCCGATGGCCGCCGACGATATTGCGGACATGATCCGCACCGCGATTCCGGATGCTGAGGTCGAGATTACCGACCTGGCCGGGGATGGCGACCATTATGCGGCGAAAGTCGTGGCGGAAAGCTTTCGCGGCATGAGCCGGGTCGCGCAGCAGCGCGCCGTCTATGCCGCGCTGGGCGGACGCATGGGCGGCGTGCTGCACGCCTTGCAACTGACCACCGCCGTTCCCAACTAATCCTTCGATAGATTTGCGCTCCGCGGACGGGGCGCCAGACAGGACTGGACCTTAGACATGACCGACGCCGTGCATCAGCGGATTGCCGAACTTGTGGGCGCCCATGACGTGGTGCTGTTCATGAAGGGCACGCCGCTCTTCCCGCAATGCGGCTTTTCCAGCCGCGCCATCGCGATCCTGGAACATCTGGGCGTCGCCTATGACACGGTCGACGTCTTGCAGGACCAGGCTGTGCGGCAGGGCATCAAGGCCTTTTCCGACTGGCCGACCATCCCCCAGCTTTATGTGAAGGGCGAATTCGTCGGCGGCAGCGACATCATGATGGAAATGTACGAGGCTGGCGAATTGCAGCAGTTGATGACCGACCAGGGCGTCGCCGCCAGTTAAGCGGGGCTGGGTCTGACGGTTTGCGAAGGGCGGTCCGGGTTCGGCCGCCCTTTTTTGTTGCTTTGAGTGGCTGTCCGCCATTCCCCTTCCGCTTGCGGGAGGGGCAGCGAGACTTGCGCGCGGAGCGCGTTAGTCGCAGCGCGGTGGGCCGTTGCGACGTCCTGCCCACCCCCTAACTCCCTCCCGCCAGCGGGGGGGGGGAATGTCCGATTCTGGTCGCACCCAGTCACATCGAGACCATGGTCGAGGATAAGGGAGAAGCCCACCGGGTGGGGGATGCTGGCGGAGACGGCCTGCATCCCCCGATAGGTAAACGGTGGGAACGCGACCAATGTCGCAATGACTGTGCCACAATGGTGCGTTTGCAGGAAAGCGCGGGTTCCAAAGGTTAACGCCTCGACCGCCTTCATCCGCTTTGTCAAATTTTCCGACATATCGCGCCTTTTCAACGCGAAGTGTGACGCTCCACCGCTGCGAACGCCCATTGACTACATCCGTAATCGATGCGATTACATCTGTGGTTGTTAAATATGCGAGTCGGGTGAGGCCAGGTGACTGAGAAGATCAGCGAAGCGGAACTGGTGGTGATGGAGGCGTTGTGGGAAACCGCGCCGCAGACCGCCAATGACGTGTCGGATCGGGTCGCCGCCGACCGCGACTGGAGCCTGCAAACGGTCAAGACCTTGCTGTCGCGGCTGATGGCCAAGGATATCATCGCCGCCGACCAGGATGGCCGCCGCTTTCTCTATCGCCCGATGGTGGCGCGCGACGATTATGTCGCGGGCGAATCCGGGCGGCTGGTGAACCGGCTGTTTGGCGGGCGGGTGTCGCCGCTGGTCGCCCAGTTGGCGCAACAGGATCAATTGACGGCGGACGATATCGCCGAGCTTGAGGCCATCCTGAAGGGGTTGAAATCATGAGCGTCTGGCTGGCCGAAACGCTGATCGCCACCACCTTGCTGATGGCGCTGGTCATGATGTTGCGCCGGCCGGTGGCGCGCTGGCTGGGGGCAGGGGCGGCCTATTGGCTCTGGGCGCTGCCGCTCGCGCGGATGCTGTTGCCCGCGCTGCCACGCGACGTCGATCCCTCGCCGCTGCATGTCGCGGTCGATCAGGCGGGCCTGCCGGACCTGCTGACGGTCGCACCCGCCGCATCGGTCGCTTCATCCGCGCCGTCTTTCCCCTGGCTGGAGATCGGCATCGGCATGTGGTTCGTCGGGCTGCTCGCTTTTCTGGCAGTGCAGGCCGTGGGCTATGGGCGGTTCCGCCGCCATATGCTGGATGGCGCGACGCCGATCGGGGAGGAGGGGCGCATCCGCCTCATCACCAGCCCCCATGCGTCCGGGCCGCTCGCCTTCGGGGTGTTGCGCCCCTATATCGTGCTGCCCGCCGATTTCGCGCTGCGCTATGACGCGCAGGAACAGGATATGGCGATCGCCCATGAACGGGCGCATCATGAGCGCGGCGACCTGGCCGCCAACATGATCGCGCTGCTGCTGCTGGCGGTGCATTGGTGCAATCCGGTCGCATGGATCGCCTATCGCGCCTATCGCGCCGACCAGGAAACCGCCTGCGACGCGCGCGTCCTCTCGCTCTACGGCCGCGACCAGGCCCATGCCTATGGCCGCGCCATCTTGAAGGCGGCGGGCGGCCGGCAATTTGCGGGCGCCTGCCATCTCACCCGTATCACGACGTTGAAAGGGAGGCTGAAAATGCTGTCCAACCATGATGTTTCGCTTCAGCGTATCAGTTGGGGCATGGCCGCCGTCGCGGTTGTCACCGCCGCAGGGTTGGCGCTCACCGCATCGGGCAGCCGCGCCGCGCAGCAGATGGCGGCGATCACTGACAAGGTGGAAGGCGCCGACTTCGCCAAATTGTCCAATCTGGTGTCGCAGCCCGTAGCGGCGACCGTACCGACACTGGCCGAAGGTGCCGCGATCCCTGCTGTGCCAGCCGTCCCGGCGGCCAGCGCGGCCGATGATGCATGGCCCTCGCCAGCGCCCATGGCCCCGCCCGCGCCGATCGTGCCCGCCGCCGACATGATCGCCCCGGTGCCGCCCGCGCCGCCGGTGCCCCCCGTCGTGCGCAATGAAAAGGGTCGGATGACCGTCACCCATGCCGACGGTCGTGTCGAAACGCACCGTATCCCGACGGAGGCGGACATCGCCCGGATGGTGCCGGTGGTCGATGTGCGCGAAGGTTGCGATGGCGGCAGGGACGCCACCACCCGTCGCGAAAGCGTGGACGCCAATGGCCGTCGCCATATCCGGGTGCGTATCTGCAACGCGGCGATCGAGCGGGCGGCCCAACGCTCCGCCGACATGGCCGGGATGCAAGCCGATCGCGCCGCGCGGCAGGCGGATATTGCCGAGGCCCGCGCCGAGCGGGCGGCCCGCCGTTCCGAGCAGGCGGCCGACCTTCAGGCGGATCGGGCGGAGCGGCAGGCCGACATCGCCGAAGCCCGCGCCGAACGCGCCGCGCGTTCCGACCATGTTGCGGCGCTGAATGGCCTGCGCACCGCGCGGGGCCAGATCGCCCGCAACACGTCCATGCCTGCCTATGCCCGCGCGCAGGCGCTGCGTGAAATCGACCAGTCGATCGCGGAACTGCGTAACGACCAGCCCTGATATTACCGAGCGGCCCTAGACCGCCACCACTTCGGGCAGGATGGCGTCGAGCAGCAACATGCCGGCCGGGGCCACCTGCAACCGGCTGCCGGTCAGGCGGATGAGGGCGAGGTCGGCGAGTTGGTCGATCGCTCGTTCGTCGACAAGCCGGTCGGCCTTGACCCCCGACGCGGCGGCGATGCGGGCCAGATCGACGCCTTCGCCCAGCCGCAATCCCATCAGCAGCGCCTCGCGCGCCCGGTCCTCGCCCGACAGCGGCTCTTCGCTCTGGAGGCCGTGACCGTTGCGGCCGACCGCGCCCATCCAGTTTTCGGGCTTCTTGTGGCGCATCGTCGCCATGCCGCCGCGGCGGCCATGCGCGCCCGGCCCGATCCCGGCATAGTCGCCATAGCGCCAATAGGTCAGGTTATGGCGGCTTTCCTGGCCCGGTCGGGCGTGGTTGCTGATCTCATAGGCCGGGATGCCGGCCGCGCCGGTCATCGCCTGCGTCAGTTCATACAGGGTCGCGCCATGGTCCGGGTCGGCGGGCGTCAGCTTGCCCTGCGCGACCAGCGTGGCGAAGCGCGTGCCCGGTTCGATCGTCAGTTGATAGAGCGAGAGATGGCCAGTGCCGAAGGACAAGGCGCGGGCCAGTTCGGCCTGCCAGTCCGCCTCGCTCTGGCCGGGGCGGGCATAGATGATGTCGAAGCTCACCCGGTCGAACACGGCCTGCGCGGTGTCGAGCGCAGCCAGTCCCTCCGTCACGTCATGGGCGCGGCCGAGGAAATGCAACGCCTCATTGTCGAGCGCCTGCAGGCCAAGCGAGGTGCGGTTGACCCCGGCGGCGGCCAGATCGGCGAAACGCGCCGCCTCGACCGAATTGGGATTGGCCTCCAGCGTGATTTCTATGTCGGGGGTGAAGCCCCAATGGTCCTGCGCCGCGTCGATCAGCGTTTCGACCAAAGCAGGGGGCATCAGCGAGGGCGTGCCGCCGCCGAAGAAGATGGAGGAAAGCCGCCGCCCCGCGGTCAGCGCCGTCTCATGCGCCATGTCGGCCAAAAGCGCAGCGCGCCACGCATCGATGTCCACGCCATCGCGGACATGACTGTTAAAATCGCAATAGGGACATTTGGATACGCAAAATGGCCAGTGGATATATAAGGCTTGGGCGTCTGCCGGCACGCAAGCAGGGGCCGGCGGATTTTGGGGGGAATGAGACGACATGGCTGGGGGCAGCCCTAAAGCGTTTTTGCGCGCTTCGCTATGGGCAGCGATGCTGCCGGTTCTTCTGGCGACGGCGAGCGGCGCGCAGGCGGCGAGCGATAGCGACGGGCGCGCGCCCAAGGCGGGCGCCGCGATCGCGGTGATGTCAGCCGCCTATTATGGCATGGCGGAGGCCGCGCGGAGCGATAGGCTGCTGCGCGCGGCGATGCTGGACGCGCATAATGGCGAGCGGGCCTCGTTGGGTCTGCCGCTGCTGGACTGGGACCAGGCGCTGGCGACCGATGCGGCGCGTTACGCCGGGGAGATGGCGCGCAGCGGCGTTTTCCGCCATTCGCCGCGGGCCGGCCGAGCCATCCCCAGCGGCGAAAATCTGTGGATGGGGCCGCGCCGTCTCTACGATTATCAGGTCATGGTGGGATCGTTTCTGGAAGAGAAGCGCTTCACGCGAATTGCAGGCAAGTTGCCCGACCTCAGCAGCACCGGGCGCTGGCAGGATGTCGGCCATTATACCCAGATGATCTGGCGCGGCACGCGGAAGGTCGGCTGCGCGCTGGGCGAAGGGACCAATGCCGATTATCTGGTGTGCCGCTATTTCCCGGCCGGCAATGCGTTCGGGCGCGGGCCGATGGATGCGGACGATGAACCCGCTCCGCCGACGGCAGACACGCCGGGCGCGCAGACCCAGGTGGCGAGCGCAGCGCCATAGGCGGCTATGGATATTTCTCCCGGGGGCGCGCATTGGACAGGGCATGTCGCCAAAAGGAGAAGAGGATGCGCATCGCTCTGCTGTCATGGACCCTGTCGGGTTGTGCGCTGATCGGGCTGGCCGGGTGTGGCGCGCCGACGCCGCCCAAGGCGGAGGGCGGGTCCGACAACGCCGCTATCTCCGCCCCCGCCGTGACCAGGGTTGCGCCGGACAATGGGGCGCAGACGCCCATTCCCGATGCGGCGTCGGCGGCTGACGCAGCGGCGCCCGCTGCGCCGCTATCCTGCGCGGCGGATATCGGGTCGGCCGCGGCGGCCAAGCGAGTCGCCATCTGCCGCAACGTGTCGCCCGCCACCCACCCGCCCTGCAATGCCGCCAATAGCTGCGCCATGATCGAGGATGAGATTGCGCGCAGCTGCGCCCTGTTCGACGGTCAGGGCGATCCGATGCCGGAATGCGATCCCGCGCCCAAGAGCATGGCGGCGGCCGTGGCGGTCGTGCAGCGTTATTATTCCGCGCTCAACGCCCGCGACTATGGCGTGGCCTGGGCGCAATGGGGCGAAAATGGCCCGCCCAACCAGACGCTGGACAAGTTTCAGGCGGGGTTCGCTGGCACCCGATCGACGCGGGTGACGATCGGCCAGCTGGAGCCGGGCGATGGCGGCGCGGGATCAATCTACCAGACGGTGCCGGTGACGGTCGATTCGCAATTGCAGGACGGCACGCGCCAGCGTTTCGTCGGCGACTATGTCGTGCGGCGGGTTAATGATGTGGACGGCGCGTCGCCTGCCCAATTGCGCTGGCATATCGGGCAGGCGAAGCTGAAGGCGGCGCCGACGCGATGAAATGGCGCCACTCTTGATCAGAAAACCGCGGCCACCAGTTTTTCGAAGGCCTTGGCGCGGTGGCTCATGGCGTGCTTGGCGTCCGGGTCCATCTCGCCGAAGCTGACGTCATGACCGTGCGGCATGAACATGGGGTCATAACCGAAGCCCTTGTCGCCACGCGGCGGCCAGACCAGCGCGCCGTCGATCCGCCCCTCGAACGCTTCGACATGACCATCGGGCCAGGCGAGGGCAAGGGCGCAGACGAAATGGGCGTCATGGCCGGCGTCCGGGCCCTTGGCCTCGATCCCGTCCCACACCTTGCGCATGGCGAGGTCGAAATCCTTGGTCGGGCCAGCCCAGCGCGCGGAAAAGAGGCCGGGGTCGCCGCCCAGCGCCTCGACGCACAAGCCGCTGTCGTCAGCCAGCGCGGGCAGGCCCGATAGGTCGGCCGCCTGCATCGCCTTCAATTCCGCATTGGCGATGAAGGTGGTGCCCGTTTCCTCCGGTTCGGGCAGGTCCAGGCTCGCGGCCGAAATCGGTTCAATCCCGAACGGGCCAAGCAATGCTGCGATTTCGCGCACCTTGCCAGGATTGTGGCTGGCGATCACCAGCTTGCCGGGGGCGAGCTTGCGGATCGCCTGTTCCTGTCCGAATTGGTCGGTCATAAATTTCCCATTCGTTCCGTTCGCTTCGAGCCTGGTCGAGAAGCGGATAGCGCATCCATAGCGTTTAGCTTCGCTGAACTCGACTTCGCTCGAAACGAACGGAGGCAGATGTTGTTACCGGCCCGTCGCGACATCCTGCGCGGCGAAGATCTTGGCGCAGCCGATGCGGGCGAGGCGGAGCAGGCGGAGCAGCTCTTCCTCGTCATACGCGGCGCCTTCGGCCGTCGCCTGCACTTCGGCGAACTTGCCGTCGCCGGTCAGGATCAGGTTGGCGTCCGTTTCGGCATTGCTGTCCTCGGCATAGTCGAGGTCGAGCACCGGCGTGCCTTCGAAAATGCCGCAGCTGATCGCCGCGACCTTCTGGATGATCGGGTCTTCCTTGAGCGCGCCCGACGCCAGCAGCTTGTCGACCGCGATTCGCAGCGCGACCCAGCTGCCCGAAATGGCCGCCGTGCGCGTGCCGCCATCGGCCTGGATCACGTCGCAATCGACCACGATCTGGCGCTCGCCGAGCTTCTTGAGGTCCACGACCGTGCGCAGCGACCGGCCGATCAGGCGCTGGATTTCCTGCGTGCGGCCCGATTGCTTGCCCTTGGCCGCTTCACGGCTGCCGCGGGTATGGGTGGCGCGGGGCAACATGCCATATTCGGCCGTGACCCAGCCCGACCCCTTGCCGCGCAGGAAAGGCGGCACCTTCTCCTCGACCGATGCGGTGCACAGCACGCGAGTATCGCCGAAGCTGATGAGGCAGCTTCCCTCGGCATGGATGGTGAAGCCAGGCTCCATGGTGATGTCGCGCATCTGGTCGGGCGCGCGGCCGGAAGGACGCATAATTTCTACTCCGAAGCGTTCAGATGGCGGCCATCCCTGACGGATGCCGCCAATGCGCCCAAAAGCGCACTTAACAGGCCGCTTAGCGCCCGACGACGCTTCTTGCCAGTGTCACGGCGACAATTAGGCGATAAGGAGGGGGCATGGAACGCATATCGACACTCACCGCCATGCTGCTGCTGGCCGGTTGCACGGCCGCCGAACCGGGGCTGGAACCGCCCAAGGCGCCGGGCGACATCATCCGCTTCACCGCCGGGCGCTGCTTTGGCGCTTGCCCGGCCTATAGGGTGCAGGTGTCGCCGGACGGGTCGGGCCTGCTGGAGCCGGAACGCTTCACATCCGTTCCCGGTCCGACGCGCTTTACCCTCACGGCGGCGCAATATCGCCGGCTCGTGACGACGCTGGCGCCGCATCGCCCGGCGGCGGGCACGGTGCGAAAGATCGCCCATGGCCAGAATTGCGATCGGTTCGCCACCGACATGCCCGGCTATGTCGTGGAATGGACCCGGCCGGGGCAGGACGCGACGCGGCTGGAATTCCAGTCGGGTTGCATGGATGCGCGCTACGGCCGATTGCGGGTCGCGCTGGCGGCGGTGCCGAAGATATTGGATGTCCAGCCCATGCTCAATCCCAAGGCGGTCACGCCTTGAGCCTGCGCCCCGGCCTGCCTAGATAAGGCGCATGTCGATAACCCCCATCTCCGAATTGAACGATCGCGCGCGCGATGTCTTTCGCGTGGTGGTGGAAAGCTATCTGGGCACCGGCCTGCCGGTCGGATCGCGCACCATCAGCAAGATCGCATCGCTCAGCCTGTCGCCGGCGTCGATTCGCAACGTCATGCAAGACCTGGAGGAACTGGGCCTGCTCGCCGCGCCACATACGTCGGCCGGGCGGATGCCGACCGAGACAGGGCTGCGCCTGTTTGTGGATGGGATGATGCAGGCGGCCGCGCCATCGGCGGAAGAACGGCGCGCGATCGAGGCCGGGCTGGTCGAAAGCGGCCCGATCGAGGAAGCGCTGTCCGCCGCCACGGCTGCGCTGTCGGGCCTATCGGCCTGCGCCGGCATCGTCATGGTGCCACGGCGCGAGCCGGTGCTGCGGCAATTTGGCTTCGTACCCTTGAATGATCGTCAGGCGCTGGCGGTGCTGGTGGGGCAGGACGGATCGGTGGAAAATCGCGTGCTGGATTTGCCGCCCGGCGTCACCCCGTCGATGCTGAACGAAGCGGCGAATTTCATGTCGGCGCGCTTTGCCGGTATGACGTTGCGTCAGGCGGGCGACCAGTTGAGCCGCGAGATGGAGACGGAGCGCAGCTTGCTCGACGGCGCGGCGCGCGAACTGGTGGAACGGGGCATCGCCATCTGGTCGCACGATGCCGACGACCGGCCGGTGCTGATCGTGCGCGGGCAGGCGCATCTGATCGATGACGGCACCGCCGCGGACCTGGAACGGGTGCGGCAATTGCTGGAGCAGCTGGAAGGCAAGCAGGAGATTTCCCGCCTGCTGGAAAGCGCGCTGGCCGGCAGCGCGACCAAAATCTTCATCGGGTCGGAAAACAAGCTCTTTTCCCTGTCGGGTTCTTCGGTCATAGCCGCGCCCTACCGTGGCGCGGACGGCCGGGTCGTCGGCGTGGTCGGCGTGATCGGCCCCACGCGCTTGAACTATGCGCGGGTGATCCCCATGGTGGACTTCACAGCACAGACGCTATCGAGATTGATGAGATGAGCGAACAAAAAGACACTATCGAAAACACCG
Organism: Sphingobium cupriresistens LL01; assembly: GCF_001046645.1. Classification (NCBI taxonomy): domain Bacteria; kingdom Pseudomonadati; phylum Pseudomonadota; class Alphaproteobacteria; order Sphingomonadales; family Sphingobiaceae; genus Sphingobium; species Sphingobium cupriresistens. The sequence goes on along the minus strand of NZ_KQ130434.1, from coordinate 2,589,581 downwards.
AAGTCGTGGACGCGCTGCCGGAAGACGCCGCGCCCGCGGGCGATGCCGCCGCCGAGAAGATCGCAGCGCTGGAGGCGGAACTGGCCACCGCCAAGCAGGATATTCTCTACGCCCATGCCGATACGCAGAATGTGCGCCGCCGGCTGGAAAAGGAACTGGCCGATACGCGCGCCTATGCGGCGACCGCCTTCGCCCGCGACATATTGTCGGTCGCCGACAATCTGAGCCGCGCGCTGGCCGCCATTCCCGCCGACCTGCGCGAGGATGAGAAGTTCAAGGGGCTGGTCGTGGGCCTGGAAGCCACCGGCCGCGAACTGGACAGCGTGTTCGGCCGCAACGGCATCACGAAGATCGAATCGGTCGGCCAGCCGCTCGATCCCAACAAGCATCAGGCGATGATGGAAGTCCCGTCGGCCGACGCCGCGCCGGGCACGATCCTGATCGAGATGCAGGCCGGCTATATGATAAAGGACCGCCTGCTGCGGCCCGCCATGGTCAGCGTGGCGAAGACGCCGGAATAATCACACCGGGTTGTTTATCCCGTTCGCCCTGAGCCTGTCGAAGGGCCCCACTTTCTGAAGAGAAGGGCGGGGCTTCGACAGGCTCAGCCCGAACGGAGATTATTGTGTTGCACAACTTCAACCTGACCACCGATCGTCCCACTTTCGTCACCCATTTGGAATGTTCGCTGACCGGCGAGCGTTATGCGGCGGATGAACTGCATGGGTTGTCGGCGGCGGGGAAGCCGTTGCTGGTGCGCTATGACCTTGACGGCGTGCGGGCGACACTGACCAAGGAAGCGCTTGCTGCGCGGCCGATGGACCTGTGGCGCTGGCGCGAATTGCTGCCGGTGCGGCAGACTTCCAATATCGTCAGCCTGGGCGAAAATGCGACGCCGCTGATCCCGCTGCCGCGCACCGCAGCCCGGCTGGGCGGGGCACATCTGCTGGCCAAGGATGAGGGGCGCTTGCCCACCGCCTCCTTCAAGGCGCGCGGCCTGGTCATGGCGGTGTCCATGGCCAAGGAACTGGGCGTGACCCAGGTGGCGATGCCGACCAACGGCAATGCCGGCGCGGCGCTGGCCGCTTATGCCGCCGTAGCGGGGATGGAGGCGATCATCTTTTGCCCCGACGACACGCCGGAGATCAACGTGCGCGAAATCGCGGCGCAGGGCGCGCGCGTCTATCGCGTCAACGGCCTGATCGACGATTGCGGGGCGATCGTGGGGCAGGGGGCGAAGGCGCGCGGCTGGTTCGATTTCTCGACGCTCAAGGAGCCCTACCGGATCGAGGGCAAGAAGACGATGGGGCTGGAACTGGCCGAACAGTTGGACTGGGAACTGCCCGACGCGATCTTCTACCCCACTGGCGGCGGCACCGGCCTGATCGGCATGTGGAAGGCGTTCGACGAGCTGGAGAAGATCGGCTTCATCGGTTCCAAACGTCCCAAGATGTTCGCGGTGCAGGCCGAGGGCTGCGCGCCGATGGTGCGCGCGTTCGAACAGGGCGTGGAGTTCGCCGAGCGCTGGGAGGATGCCTACACCATCGCCATGGGTATCCGCGTGCCGCGCGCGGTGGGCGACTTCCTGATCCTGCGCGCGGTGCGGGAAAGCGGCGGCGCGGCGCTGGCCGTGTCTGACGCGGCGATCATGGCGGCGGTGCGCGACGTGGCGCGCGACGACGGGTTGCTGCTCTGCCCGGAGGGCGGTGCGACGCTGGCTGCCTATCAACGGGCGCTAGACGAGAAGCTAATCGGACGGGACGAGCGGGCGGTATTGTTCAATTGCGCCAGCGGTCTGAAATATCCGTTGGAAGACCAAAGCCGCACGCTGGATCGCCACGCACCGATCGATTTCGCCGCGCTCTAGGCCAACATGCGGGCGTCTCAACGCCGCGACCACAAAAATACAATTAAGATCTATCGTAACTCTTGACGGCGAACATTTGTAAGATATATCGCAATGCATCATGACATATATGAAAGACCCAATGATGCATTTTCCTCACTCTCATCGCGGCCGCCATGGCGGTCATTGCCCCGGCGCTGGCCGATTCGGTTCACCTGACGGCTTTGGTCGTGGCGGCGGGCGGGGCGGCCCGCTCGGCGGCGATCCCTTTGGCGAAAACGGTTTGCGCGGCGGCGGCCGCGGCGGCCGCGGCGGTGGTCGCCGACGGCTGTTCGACAATGAAACGCTGCGCCTGATCCTGCTGAAGCTGATCGCCGACGAGCCGCGCCATGGCTATGAACTGATCCGCGCGATCGAGGCGCTGTCGGGCGAAGCCTATGCGCCCAGCCCCGGCGTCGTCTATCCTACGCTGACTATGTTGGCGGAAATGGATCTGATCGTCGAGGAACCGCCCTTGGGATCAGGCTCAGGCAGCCGCAAACGCTTCGCCATCACCGATGCCGGGAAGGTCCAGATCGAGGAGCGCAAGGCCGCGCTCGACCTGGCGCTGGCCCGGCTGGCCGCGCTGGCGCAGAAGGCGGAGCGGGTCGATGGCGCGCCGGTGCGCCGCGCGCTGCACAATCTGCGCATCGCCATCCAGCATCGCCTTGAAAAGGAGGGCGCCGATAACCAGACCATGTTCGATGTCGCGTCGTTGATCGACGAGGCTGCGAGCAAGATCGAAAGGCTCTGACATGACCGTGACCGCAAACGTGCCGACCACCCATGCCAGCCGCTATCTCCAGCAGTTGTGCAAACATTGGAGCCACAAGTTCGAGACGGATTTCAGCCCCGAACAGGGCGTCATTGCCTTCCCGATGGGGCCGATCCGCATGGCGGCGCAGCCCGAGGCGCTGGTGGTGACGCTGGAGCCCAATGCGGACGCCGACGTGGAGCGGTTCAAACAGGTGGTCGCCGATCATCTCGACCGCTTCGCCTTCCGCGAAGCGCCGCTGCCGTTCGATTGGCGTTAGGTTGCATGTTCCCGCTTTCGCGGGAACATGTCGATCCTCAAATATCCTCGATCATCTCCGCCAGCACCGCCAGGCAATCCTTGGCGAGCTGGATCGACCGCGCCGGAGACCAGCCGAAATCGGCGTCCGGCAGGTCGTCATTATCCTTGAACGGCATCTCCAGCGTCATCGCCACCGCGCCGAAGCGTTCGGCCAGCTGGTTGGTGGACATGGACAGGTTCGCCTTGCCCGCGCCCGCCACCGGATAGCCCAGCCGCGTCTGGAAATCCGGGGTGCGCGTGGCCAGCGTGTCGCGATAGCGATGATAGAGCGCGACCTGCCGATCGGTGATCGACGGGATACCCTCAAATCCTGCGATGAATACGGCGGGAATCGCTTCGTCGCCATGCACGTCCATGGCGAAATCGACGCCGGTGTCGTCCATCGCATTGCGCGCCATCAGCACTTCGGGGCTACGCTCGGCCGTCGGCTCATGCCATTCGCGGTTGAGGTTCACGCCGACCGCATTGGTGCGCAGATGGCCGCGGCGGCTGCCGTCCGGGTTCATGTTGGGGATGATGTGGATTGTCGCCTTCTGCCGCAGCAGGCGGGCGACCGCATCCTCCTCGTCGCACAGCCGCTCCAGCGCGCCTTCCATCCACCACTCCGCCATCGTTTCGCCGGGATGTTGGCGCGCATAGAGCCAGACCTGTTTCGGCCCGTCGCCGATCGTCAGCATGTCGAGCGGCTGGCCGTCCAGGGTCAGCCCCAGTTCGCGATGGTCGACGCCCGGCTGGGTCGCGGCCCAGGCGATCAGGTCGTGATGGCGCTCCATCGAATAGGGCGCGAAATAGGCGATCCATAGCGCATTGCTGTCCGGCTCCAGCCGGATCGTCAGTATGCCATCGGCATAGCTGGTGTCGGCCTGGACCCAATTGTCCCGATCTTCGCTCATTCGCGCGCTATAGCCGGCCCATCCGTCGGGATAGGCCGATCCGCCCGCGTTGAGGATTCGCACTTCCACCGCGCGGCCCGCCGCGTTGGACAGCCGGAAATGGAACCATTGGTAAAAGTCGCTCTGATGATCCGTCACGATCTCCAGATCGGCGCGGACGCCGGCCGGGGTGTGGGTGATGGAGAGGACGCGAATATTGCCGCTGTCAAAGCCGCTGGAAATGTTGATGGTCATTTGACCGTTATAGTGCGCCCCGATTCACCCGGATAGCCCCCGATCAGGGCCGCGGCGAGTTTCTGTGCGGCGATCCCCGGCTGCGCGGCCGGCGTACCCTGCCGTCCTTGCGTCGACGCGCGGCCTTCCCAGATGGCGGTCGAATCGGCCCGGCGGCGCAACTGCACATGGAGTTCGGTCGTCACGATATCCTTGGGCTTGCCCGACAGGTTGATGCCGACGCCCAGGCCAAGCCCGCCGAAGGTGCCGCCGCCGCCGCCGATGCCGCCGCCCACGCCTACGCTGACCGGCTTGTCGCTGCTGCGATCGACGCCGGACGGGCGGAAGGCGCGACGAAAGCTGACCGATGCGACATAGTCGCTTGGGCCGCCGGCCGGCGCCGGCGTGAAGCCGACACGCTGGAATTCCTGCGATACCGCAGCAGCATAAGTGCGAAATTCCAGACTGATGTCCGGGTTGCCGGGCATTTCCTCCACCGCGATCGTGCCGGCGCGGGCGGGATTGTCGACATGGAAGCGGGTCACTTCCACCGGCGGAACGGCGGTCGCGCAGGCAGAAAGCGGCAGGGCAAGGCAAGCGGCGAGAATCAGGCGCTTCGACATGGGTAAACTCCAACGGGCATATGCCGTAGTAACGGCGCGGAGAGCATAATCCCCTCCAACGCGTGAAGCCACGACCTTGCTGCACGGGGGATGAACAGCGGGAAAAGAGCGCCTGCCGCCCTTGACTTTGGCCGGCCCGACCCATAGGGGCTGCGCTTCGAAATTCGACCACACCAGATTCATCAAGGGCCGTCTGCCATGAAGATCCGCAACTCGCTCAAGTCGCTCAAGGGCCGCCACCGGGACAACCGCGTGATCCGTCGTCGCGGCCGCACCTATGTTATCAACAAGACCAACCGCCGCTTCAAGGCCCGCCAGGGCTAATAGGCAGGCGCTTGTCGCCCCCCTTCGGGGCGGTGGGTCTTCATGCAATGTGGCAGGCGCCCGGTCGATGATCGGGCGCCTTTCCGCGTTGGCATGGGGTGGGTGATTCGCCCGAATCGGACTCCTGTTACCCATCGCCGTTCGTTTCGAGCGAAGTCGAGACACGCAGGGATAGCGTTACCCGCTTCCCGACTTCGTTCGAAGCGAACGGAGGGTGTTGTCGGGGCGCGCTGCGCTCAACCCTCGTCGCGGCCCTTCAACTCGTCACCGCGAATCGCCGTGACGTGGAGCACATTGGTCGATCCCGGCGTGCCGAACGGGACGCCGGCCAGCACCACGATCTTGCCGCCCTTTTCGGTCATGCCATGGCGCAGCGCCATGCGCCGCGCCTTGCCGATCATTTCCTCGAACGTGCCGATATCCTTGGTGCGGATGGCGTGGACGCCCCAGGTCAGGCCCAGCTTGCGCGCAGTGTCGGTGCGCGGCGTCAGCGCCAGGATCGGCGCATCGGGCCGTTCGCGCGCCACGCGGCGCACAGTGCTGCCCGATGAAGTGAAGCAGGTGATGGCGCTGGCCCCCACGACCGCGACGATGTTCCCCGCCGCTTCGGCCAGCGCGTCGGCGGTGGTCGGATCGGGCTTCGTCTCGGTATAATGGAGCCGGCCGAAATAGCCCGGATCGCGCTCGACGCTGTGGGCGATGCTGTCCATCATCGTCACCGCCTCCACCGGCCAGTCGCCCGCCGCCGTCTCCGCCGACAGCATGATCGCATCCGCCCCGTCATAGACCGCGGTCGCCACGTCCGACACTTCGGCGCGGGTGGGGGAGGGGGACTTGATCATCGATTCGAGCATCTGGGTCGCAACCACCACAGGCCGCCCCATGCGCCGCGCGGTGGCGACGATCTGCTTCTGCAGCGGCGGCACCGACTGGGGCGGCAGTTCGACGCCCAGGTCGCCGCGCGCCACCATCACGCCGTCGGCCAGTTCGATGATCTCCTCCAGTCGCTGCACGGCCGACGGCTTCTCGATCTTCGCCATCAGCGCGCCATAGCCGCCCATCAACTTGCGCGCTTCGGCCAGATCTTCGGGCCGCTGGACGAAGCTGAGCGCGATCCAGTCGCAGCCTTGGCTCATGGCGAAGCTCAGGTCGCGCCGATCTTTGTCGGTCAGCGCCGGCACCGGCACGACCACGTCGGGCACGTTCACGCCCTTGCGGTTGGACAGGGCGCCGCCGACTTCGACGATCGTGTCGATCCGGTCTTCCCCAATCGCCTTCACCCGCAGCACCAGCTTGCCATCGTCCAGCAGCAGCCGGGTTTCGGGCACCAGAGCGGCGTAGATTTCGGGATGGGGCAGGTTGACGCGGCGGGCATTGCCGGGCGTTTCGTCCCGGTCGAGGGTGAAGGCGGCGCCCGTCTCCAATATGGCCAGCCCCTTTTCGAAGGCGCCGACGCGCAGCTTTGGCCCCTGCAGGTCGCCCAGGATCGTCGTTGGCCGCTGAAATTCCTTTTCCAGCGCGCGGATGATGGCGATGCGCGCGGCATGATCCTCATGCGCGCCATGGCTCATATTGATGCGGAAGGCGTCAGCCCCGGCGATGAACAGCGCCCGGATCATTTCGGACGTATCGCTCGCAGGACCAAGGGTCGCCAGGATGCGAACCTTGCGCGAGCGGGGCGGTAACTTCGTCATGGTTTCTCCTGACCGTCATGATCGTCCCCGGCTTGGCCTTGTAGGCCTTGCCAGTGCGTCGTTATGGGTTATCCGTGCTGCACGACAGGATGATGTAGATCAGCGAAAGGTTCCTCACGCCGATGACCGACACCATAGTCACAGATGCCGTGGCCGCAACCGCCTTCCGCCGCCTGGTCGCGCATTTGCAGCACCGCACCGACGTCCAGAATATCGATCTGATGGGGCTGGCGGGCTTCTGCCGCAATTGCCTGGCCGACTGGATCGCGGAGGCGGACGGCGATCTGACGCGCGACCAGGCGCGCGAAATCATCCACGGCATGCCTTTTCCGGAATGGAAAGAACGGCATCAGGGCGAAGCGACGCCAGAGCAGGTGGCGCGGATGAAAGAGAGTGTGGCGAAGAACGCCGACAATCACTAGGACGCCCTCCAACCGATTCACATCTACCGGAGATACTCCCCCATGACAGAACCCAATGTCGCCGCCGACCAACTCCGCCTTCTGATCGAGCGCATCGAGCGCCTGGAAGAGGAAAAGAAGGGCATCGGCGACGATATCAAGGACGTCTATCTGGAAGCCAAGGCGACCGGTTACGACCCCAAAATCATGCGCCAGATCGTCCGTCTGCGTAAGATGCAGCCGCATGACCGGCAGGAGATGGAAGCGATCCTCCAGACCTATCTGTCCGCGCTGGGCATGGAATAAGTTTTTATCATCAAGGAGAAACGCCCATGTCCGAGATCATCGTCAGCACCACCAGCCGTCTGGAAGGGCGGCCGGCGAAGGACTATCTCGGCATCGTCACCGGCGAGGTGATCGTGGGCGCGAACCTGTTTCGCGACCTGTTCGCCAGCGTCCGCGATATCGTGGGCGGGCGATCGGGCGCTTATGAGGATGTGCTGCAACGCGCCCGCGATCAGGCGCTGGGCGAAATGCGCACGCGCGCGGCGACGCTGGGCGCCAATGCCGTGGTCGGCGTCGATCTGGACTATGAAGTCATCGGCTCCAACGGGTCGATGCTGATGGTGTCGGCATCGGGCACCGCGATCCTCTACTGATCCCTCGCCCATCCGGCAGAGACTGAAGGATGCGCTGGCGGTTGCCCTTTGGGCGGGCGCTGGTGTAAGGGCGCCCATCACAGTCAACCGGCAGATAAGAATTCAGGACCATGGCAGGCCATTCCAAATTCAAGAACATCATGCATCGCAAGGGCGCGCAGGACAAGAAGCGCTCGTCGATGTTCTCCAAGCTCAGCCGCGAAATCACCGTCGCGGCCAAGATGGGCATGCCCGACCCGGACATGAACCCGCGCCTGCGCCTGGCGGTCAACGCCGCCAAGGCCCAGTCGATGCCCAAGGACAATATCCAGCGCGCCATTGACAAGGCGAACGCGGCGGGCGGCGAGAATTACGAGGAAGTGCGCTACGAGGGCTATGGCCCGGCCGGTATCGCCATCATCGTCGAGGCGCTGACCGACAATCGCAACCGCACCGCGACCAATGTCCGCACGGCCTTTTCCAAGAATGGCGGTAATCTGGGCGCGTCGGGCGCGGTCAGCCATGGCTTCGACCGTGTCGGCCTCATCAGCTACCCGGCAAGCGCGGGGGACGCCGACGCGATTTTCGAAGCGGCGCTTGAAGCGGGCGCGGAGGATGTGTCGTCCAACGAGGACGAGCATGAAATCTGGACCGCCATGGACGCCCTTCACGAGGTCGCCAAGGCGCTGGAAGCCAAGCTGGGCGCCGCCGACAGCGCGAAGCTCGCCTGGAAGCCGCAGATCACCGTCGATGTCGATGAGGCCAATGCGGCCACGCTGATGAAGCTGGTCGACACGCTGGAGGATGACGACGACGTCCAGACCGTCTGGGGCAATTATGAAGTGTCCGACGACGTGATGGAGAAGCTGGGCTAAGATGCTCGTACATAGCCCCTCCCCTTGAGGGGAGGGGTTGGGGTGGGGAATGGCGCAAGACCCGCGATTGCTGAAAAATGCAGCGCATATGCGCCATGACGCCACACCCTTTGAGGTGATCCTCTGGCGTCACCTGTCCCGGTCTCAGCTTGGCTATAAATTCCGCCGTCAGCATGTGATCGGCAATCGGATTGTCGATTTCTTCTGCCCTGCCAGAGCCTTCGCGATCGAAGTCGATGGTGACACGCATGATGTGGACGAAATGGCTGTCAGAGACGCCGAACTGACCGGTATGGGCGTTGCTGTTTTGCACGTCTCGAATCGGGATGTTGCCGAGAATGTCGAAGGCGTTCTGGTGCAGATCATGACGCAGCTTGAAACGCTGCCGGATCGCTGGCCCCACCCCAACCCCTCCCCTGAAGGGGAGGGGCTAAGTTCAGAGAGTTTATGATCCTGCTTGGCCTGGACCCCGGCCTTGGCACCACCGGCTGGGGCCTGATCGCCGCGGATGGCAATCGGCTGACCCATATCGGCAATGGCCAGATCAAGACCGACAGCAGCATGGCGCTGTCCACGCGACTGCTGGCGCTCGACCTGGCGCTGACCGACCTGATCCTCGAACATCGGCCCGATGGCGCGGCGGTCGAGGAAGTGTTCGTCAATGTGAACCCGCAATCGACGCTGAAGCTGGGGCAGGCGCGGGGCGTAATTCTGCTCAATGCCGCGCGATCGGGCATGGAGGTCGGCGAATATGCCGCGCGCCTCGTCAAGAAATCGGTGGTTGGCGTCGGCAATGCGTCGAAGGAGCAGGTCCATGCGATGGTGTCGCGCCTGCTGCCCGGCGCGAAGATCGTGGGGCCGGACGCATCCGATGCGCTGGCGGTGGCGATCACCCACGCCCATCATCTCGCCAGCGCCCGGCGCATTCCGACCCGTTGAGACAGTCCTGTTTTCGGCTTTTATCCGAACAGGTCGCCCAGGAAATCCGTCATCGCGCGGAAGCTGCGCCGGTCGGCGCTTGGGCTATAGGCCAGCCCCTTTTCCGGCATATTGACGCCCTCGTCGGTGAAGGCGTGGCCGGTGCCGCCATAGGCGTGAATCTGCCAGTCGCAGCCTGCGTCGGTCAGTTCGCGGGCCAGACCCGCGGTCGCCTCTGGCGGCGCGATCGGGTCGTCCCAGCCGTGGCAGACCAGCAATTTGGCGGTGATCGGCGCGTTGGGGAAGGGCACCGGGTCATAGACCCCATGGAAGCTGACGCCGCCGCTAATGTCCGCGCCGGAGCGAGCAAGATCGAGCACGCATTTGCCGCCAAAGCAGAAGCCGATCGCCGCCGTCCTCTCGGCATCGACGTCCGCCAGCCCCTTGAGCACATCATGCGCGCCGTTCACCCGGTCGCGCAGCAAGGCGCGGTCGGCGTTCAGCGGCGCCATGTATCGCCCGGCATCGGGGTCGGCACGGGTGGTGCGCTTGCCCTGGCCAAAGACGTCGGCGACCAGTACGGCGTAACCGAGCGCCGCGACCTTCTCGGCATAGGCGAAGTCGGCCTCCTTCGTGCCCAGTATGTTGGGGAAGAGCAGGATGCCGGGACGCGGGCCGACGGCATCGTCTGCGACGGCGACATGCTCGAAGGGGTCGCCGGCCATGTCCTGAACGATGACGGTGCGGGTGATGCTCATGGACGATACCTCCGTTAAAGGTCAGATGCTGCCGAAGCCGGGGGCTTCGCCGCGCGCGGCGGCATTGATGCGACGGGGCCGCTTCCAGCCGATACTGGGCCGCTTGCGCAGGCGCAGCGTAGGCCATTCGCCCCGGTCGCTGCGTTCGGCGAGCCGCATCCCTTGCGTGCGATAGGCCGCGATTACCGCATCCGCCTGTTCGTTCAGCAGGCCCGCCAGGACGATCGTGCCGCCATCCTCGACGAGGGCGCACAGCGTTGGCGCCAGTTCGATCAGCGGCCCGGCCAGGATATTGGCGATCAGCAGGTCATAGGGCGCCCGGCCGATCAGCGCGGGATGGTTGCCGCCCGCCGCCGTCACCAGCGCCAGCCGACCCGGTCCGTCGCCCAGCGCCACGCCATTGGCGCGCGCATTGTCGGCGCTGATCTCCACCGCGACGGCATCGATGTCCGACGCGATCGCATGGGCGCGGGGCCACAGGTTGAGCGCCGCGAAGGCGAGCAGGCCGGTGCCAGTGCCGATATCGGCGACATGGGCAAAACGCATCCCCACCCGGCGCATCCGGTCGAGCATGGCGAGGCAGCCCGCGGTCGTTTCATGCTGTCCGGTGCCGAAGGCGCGACCTGCCTCGATCAGCAGATTGATATGGTCGGGCAGTTCGGGATCGGTGGCGATGTTGCGGACATGGAAGCGGCCGGCGGTCACCGGTTCCAGCCCCTGCTGGCTCAGCGTCACCCAATCCTCGTCAGGCAGCGCCTCTACAATGGGCTTGGCGCGGCTGGCGCTGGGCACCAGCGTCTTGAGCAGCTTGATCGCTGCCACGCTGGGCTTGCCCTCGAAATAGGCGTCTAGGCGCCAGGCATCCTCGTCATCGGGCGTCGCCTCGCTGGTCATCAGCACCGGCGGCTGCTCCATCATGGTGAAGGCGGCGATGTCCCCGTCCAGCGCCTCCGCTTCGGCGCGGGTGCAGGGCAGGGTGACTTTCCAGCTTTGGACTGGCTTGGCGACATCGTTCATCCCGCCGCCTTTAGACCAGCGGGCGGGGCAGGGGAAGACGGGCTACAGGGTGGCACAAGCCATCCGTTCGTTTCGAACGGAGATAGGCGCTTGAGAGAGCCGCTCAGGCCACCTGGCGGCCGAAATCGGACGAGGCATGGCGCAGGCTGGCGAGCTTGCCCTCGACGCTGACGAAGCCGCGTTCCAGCTGGTCGATTTCCGACGCCACGACTTCGGTGTCCTGGCGGATCGCCGAAATGGTGGTCGACATCGAATCGGCGGCCAGCGCGGTTTCATCGACTGCGGCGGTGATCATAGTGACGGTCTGCGCCTGCGCATCCATGGCGTGGCGGATGCGTTCGGCGCTGGCTTGCACCTCGCCCACCGTATCGCGGATACGCTCGTTGGTTTCGACCGACTGGCGGGTCGACGCCTGGATGTCGGCGATCTTGCCAGCGATCTCGTCGGTGGCGCGGGCGGTCTGGTTGGCCAGGCTTTTCACTTCCTGCGCGACGACGGCGAAGCCGCGCCCGGCGTCCCCGGCGCGGGCGGCCTCGATCGTGGCGTTCAGGGCGAGCAGGTTGGTTTGCCCTGCAATGTCGCGGATCAGGCCCAGGATCGATTCGATCGACTTGGCATGGTCGGACAGGGTGGAGGACATGGACACCGCGTCACCCGACTGGGCGGATGCGCGCTGGGCGACCTCGGCCGCGCTCTCGACTTCGGTGCGGGCGTCCTCGATCGCGCGGATCAGGCCGGCCGACGTGCGGGCGGCCTCGCGCATGGCCAGCGCCGATTGTTCGGCGGCGGCGGCGACTTCGGACGCCTTGCCCAACATGCCCCGCGTGGCGGCGGAGGCGTCCTTGGCCTGTTCGCGCAGCGATTCGCCCAGTTTGGACGCGCCGTCGATCTCGCCCACGATGCGCTGTTCGAACAGGGTGCCGTAACGCTGGCGCTCGGCGCGCTGCGCTTCGGCCTGGTCGGTGGCCAGCACATTGCTCATGAAACCCGAATCGATCATCGCGATCTGCAACATCATGCGCAGCAGTCGGCGGCAACGCGGCCCGTCATCATGGCAGCGTTCCCAGATGATGTCGGTGATGCGCTCGTTGGCGGCGGCGACGGCGCTCAGAACCGCGCGCACTGACACGTCGTGCTTGCGGGCGTGGCGCACGCAATCGGAAGCCGACCGCGCCCAGCGCCCTTCGGCGAAATGCATCAGCTTTTCGCGGACATAGGTGTCGGCTTCGCGCTCGATTCGCGCGATGACGGCGCTGCCCAGCCGGTCCTGAAGCCCCGTTTCACGCATATAACTGGTGAAGAAGGCGGCGCCGACGCTGCCCAGATCGTCGCCGATCAATTCGCCCACTTCGCGCGCGGCGCGGGCGATGTCGCCGGTGGGATCGACCTCCGCCAGAAAATCCGATGTGGCGGCGGCGGAAGGAAGATTGGACGGCATGAAGGACGGTCCCTGCTGATGACGTGATCGGTGCGTGTTCGTCCTTTTAGCGCGCGTTGGTTAATCACTTCTTATGCCTGACCATATGCCCGGCTGGCCGACCTGGCCAAAGGGGTAGCGGCAATCTCCCGCTTTCCGCTTCTTGCCCTCTTGGCGTATCGCACCTAAGGGGGGCGGACTCAGGGACACGTATCAGGGACTAGGGTAGACATGGCGCGATCCAACAGCCGGCCGCTCTCGCCGCATTTGACGATCTGGAAATGGGGACCGGCCATGGCCGTCTCCATCATGCACCGCGTAACGGGCAATGGCTTGGCCACCGCCGGCGCACTCGGCCTCATCTGGTGGCTGATGGCCGCCGCTACCGGGCCGGAGGCTTATGCGACCTTCGTGAAGTGCGCCACTTCGCCGATCGGCTATCTGGTGATGATCGGCCTTAGCTGGTTCTTCTTCCAGCATCTCTTCTCTGGCCTGCGGCACTTCGTGCTCGACATGGGCGCGGGTTACGAACTGAAGAACAACAAGTTGTGGTCGATCGCGACCTTCATCGCATCGCTGCTCGTGACCGGCCTCGTCTGGCTCACCATCTTCGGAAAGGCGCTCTGATGGGCAACGGTACTGGTATCGGTCGCGTCCGCGGCCTGGGCTCGGCCCGTCACGGCGCGCATCATTGGCTGGCGCAGCGCTACACCGCCGTCGGCAACCTGCTGCTGACGCTGTGGCTGCTGTTCAGCCTGCTCAGCCTGCCCGGCCTGGATTATGAAAGCGTCGTCGGCTGGATCGCCAACCCGGTGGTTGCGGTGCCGTTGATGCTGATGGTCGTCAGCATTTTCATGCACCTGCGCCTGGGGATGCAGGTGATGCTGGAGGATTATGTCCATGACAAGGGTCTGGCCTTCTTCTCCATGCTCGTCCTGAATTTCTATGCCTTTGGCGGCGCGGCCGCGGGCGTCTTCGCGATCGCCAAGATCGCCTTCATTGGGGTCGTCAAGCCATGACCGAAGCCTATAAGATCATCGACCACACCTACGACACGGTTGTCGTGGGCGCGGGCGGCTCCGGCCTGCGCGCGACCATGGGCAGCGCCGAGGCGGGCCTCAAGACCGCCTGCATCACCAAGCTGTTCCCGACACGCAGCCACACCGTCGCGGCGCAGGGCGGCATCGCCGCGTCGCTGGGCAATAACAGTCCCGACCACTGGACCTGGCACATGTACGACACCGTCAAGGGGTCCGACTGGCTGGGCGACCAGGACGCGATCGAATATATGGTGCGCGAAGCGCCGGCGGCCGTGATCGAACTGGAACATGCCGGCGTGCCGTTCAGCCGCAACGAGGACGGGACCATCTACCAGCGGCCCTTCGGCGGCCATATGCAGAATATGGGCGCCGGCCCGCCGGTGCAGCGCACCTGCGCCGCTGCCGACCGTACCGGCCACGCCATGCTGCACGCGCTCTATCAGCAGTCGCTGAAATATGACGCGGACTTTTACATCGAATATTTCGCCATCGACCTCATCATGGAAAATGGCGAATGTCGCGGCGTCATCGCCATCTGCATGGAGGATGGCTCAATCCATCGCTTCCGCAGCCATGCGGTCGTGCTGGCGACGGGCGGCTATGGCCGCGCCTATTTCTCCGCCACCTCGGCGCATAGCTGCACCGGCGACGGCGGCGGCATGGTGCTGCGCGCGGGCCTGCCGCTCCAGGATCTGGAGTTCGTGCAGTTCCACCCGACCGGCATCTACGGCGCGGGCGTGCTCATCACCGAAGGCGCGCGCGGCGAGGGTGGCTACCTCACCAACTCCGAAGGCGAGCGTTTCATGGAACGCTATGCCCCCTCGGCCAAGGATCTGGCGTCGCGCGACGTCGTGTCCCGCTCGATGGCGATGGAAATGCGCGAAGGGCGCGGCGTGGGCGAGCATAAGGATCATATCTTCCTGCACCTCGACCATATCGATCCCAAGGTGCTGGCCGAGCGCCTGCCGGGCATCACCGAAAGCGGCAAGATCTTTGCCGGCGTCGACCTGACCCGCCAGCCGCTGCCCGTGACGCCGACCGTCCATTATAATATGGGCGGCATCCCCTGCAATTATCATGGTCAGGTCGTGACCAAGGTGGGCGACGATCCCGAAGTGATCGTGAAAGGCCTGTTCGCGGTCGGCGAAGCGGCCTGCGTGTCGGTCCATGGCGCCAACCGCCTTGGCTCCAACAGCCTCATCGACCTAGTCGTGTTCGGCCGTGCTACGGGCTTGTTCCTCAAGGACAATCTCAAGCCCAACGCGCCGCACAAGGCGCTGCCGGCCGATGCCGCGGACCTGGCGCTCTCGCGTCTCGACCATTATCGAAACGCCAAGGGCAGCACGCCGACGGCGGACATCCGCCTGGACATGCAGCGCACCATGCAGAAGCACGCCGCCGTGTTCCGCGACAGCGCGCTTCTGTCCGAAGGCGTTATCCAGATGCAGGCCGTCAACAAGCGGTTGCAGGACGTCAAGGTTTCGGATCGCTCGCTGATCTGGAACACCGACCTCATCGAGACGCTGGAGCTGGACAATCTGATGTGCCAGGCGATCTGCACGATGGAAGGCGCCGAAGCGCGCAAGGAATCGCGCGGCGCTCACGCGCATGAGGATTTCCCCAACCGCGACGACGAAAACTGGATGAAGCACACCATCAGCTGGTTCGAAGGCTGGGGCGGTTCGGGCGGCAAGGTGACGCTCGATTATCGCCCGGTCCACGACTATACGATGACCGACGAAGCGGAATATGTGAAGCCCAAGGCGCGCGTATATTAAAGGCCGCGATCTGGTGTGAATGCGGAATAGGGCGGGCCGGAAGGTCCGCCCTTTCTGTATCGCATCAGGCATCAGAACTTTGCGGCAGCATCCATCCGCTGATGGAATACGCACACAATGTCCACGCTATCATGGCCATGCGGATGATCCGACCCATCATCGGGCATGTCTTTTAGCCGCCAAAAAGACGTCGGAAACGAAATCTTCCGTAACGGCCTTCGCTGACCTTGCGCGCGGCAAATTCGCGGAAGCGATCGCCCGGCGCGATGGAGGTGGTCTTGCTGCTCATGACGCGATGCTACCAAATATTGGTAACCGTCTTAACCAAAGGGCAGCAGCCCCTCATAAACCTCTAGCCCCGGTTTCCCCACCACCGCGACACCCCGCCGCAACAGAAAGGCGTGCCGCACGATCTCCGCCTGCTGCTCTATGCCATAGCGGTCGAACGGTCGCCCCGGCACGACATCATAACCATAGCGGCAGAAGGGATGCCGCATCAGCGGCAGCCACCACTTTCCCGAACGCTGCGCCTGCCAAACATGGGTCATTTCGTGGATGAAATGCCCCTGCAAATGCAGCGGCCCGTCGCAAAAATCCGCGCAGAACAACCCGCCGTCAGGATGAAACCACAGGTCGCCATCCGGCGCCATCGTCACCCCTTTGGGCTGGAGCGGCCACCATTTGCGCTCATGCGCTCGCACCCGACTATAATCGATCGCCCCGCCGAACATGCCGCGCGCCAGCGCAACCTCCTGCGTTGTCAGCGCGCGGCTGGTCAATGGCCCTCGTGCCCCTCCGACTTGGCGGCGGCGGTCGCACCCGCCGCTTCGGGCTTGCGGACCACCGCGTCCACCAGCAGCCGGTCGCCATTGCCCATCAGGAAGGTGAGCTGCATCTTACCCCGGCTGATCGCCGTATCGTTGACGCCCCACAGCATCAGATGTTTAGCCCCAGGCGCGAAGGCGACCGTTGCCTTGGGCGGCACATCGACCTTGTCGACCGCCTGCATCGTCATCATCCCGTCCTTGTCGATACTCTCATGCATTTCGACCTTGAGCGCATAGTCGGTCAGCACGCCGCGCAGCTGCGTGCCCGCGTCGCCGCCATGGATGACGAAATAGCCGGCCGAGGGCGTGTCCTTATTGGGCGACAGCCGCACCCAGGCCTGGTCGATATAGCTGGGGGCAGGATCGCCGCAGGCGCTGAGCAGCATCGGTGCGGCAAGGGCGAAGAGGATAAGGGGCGCGCGCATTGGATGCTCCATGACTGTCTCGTTTCCGGTCGCCCGCATAGGTAATCGTCACAACTTCTTGTGCCAAGCGAAAGCGCGCCTATATCCCACCTGCAAACCGGCCTTGCCTTGGCGCTTATGTGAGGTATTGGGCCGTCAACCGCTGAATAGAATTTGGGGTTCAAAGAGGACACAATGGCAAAAGTAATCGGTATCGACCTTGGCACCACCAACAGCTGCATCGCCGTCATGGACGGCGGCAAGCCCAAGGTCATCGAAAATGCAGAAGGTGCGCGCACCACGCCCTCGATCGTCGCCTTCGCCAAGGATGGCGAGCGCCTGATCGGTCAGCCGGCCAAGCGCCAGGCTGTCACCAATGGCGACAACACGATTTTCGCGGTGAAGCGCCTGATCGGCCGCCGCTTCGACGATCCCATGACCAAGAAGGACATGGAACTCGTCCCCTATGACATCGCCAAGGGCCCGAACGGCGACGCCTGGGTCAAGGCCGGTGGCGAGGATTACAGCCCGTCGCAGATCAGCGCGTTCATCCTGCAGAAGATGAAGGAAACCGCGGAGTCCTATCTGGGCGAAACGGTCACGCAGGCGGTCATCACCGTTCCCGCCTATTTCAACGACGCCCAGCGTCAGGCGACCAAGGACGCCGGCCAGATTGCGGGCCTCGAAGTCCTGCGCATCATTAATGAGCCGACCGCGGCCGCCCTTGCATACGGGCTGGACAAGCAGGACGGCAAGACGATCGCGGTCTATGACCTTGGCGGCGGCACGTTCGACATCTCGATCCTGGAGATCGGCGACGGCGTGTTCGAAGTGAAGTCGACCAATGGCGACACTTTCCTTGGCGGCGAGGATTTCGACGCGAAGGTGGTGCAGTTCCTGGCCGACGACTTCAAGAAGACCGAGAGCATCGATCTGACAAAGGACAAGCTGGCCCTCCAGCGTCTGAAGGAAGCCGCGGAAAAGGCGAAGATCGAACTATCGTCGGCCCAGTCGACCGAAGTCAACCTGCCTTTCATCACCGCCGACCAAAATGGTCCCAAGCATCTGGTCAAGACGATCACCCGCGCCGATCTGGAGCGTATGGTCGCCGACCTCATCAAGCGGACCATGGAACCGTGCAAGAAGGCGATGGCCGACGCGGGCGTTTCGGCGAGCGAGATCAGCGAAGTGGTGCTGGTGGGCGGCATGACCCGGATGCCCAAGGTGCGCGAAGCCGTGAAGGAGTTCTTCGGCAAGGAACCGCATACCGGCGTGAACCCCGACGAAGTCGTCGCCATGGGCGCGGCGATCCAGGCGGGCGTGTTGCAGGGCGACGTCAAGGACGTGCTGCTGCTCGACGTGACGCCGCTGTCGCTGGGCATCGAGACGCTCGGTGGCGTGTTCACCCGTATGATCGACCGCAACACAACGATCCCCGCCAAAAAGTCGCAGGTCTATTCGACCGCCGACGACAATCAGCAGGCGGTGACGATCCGCGTGTTTCAGGGTGAGCGGGAAATGGCGGCGGACAACAAGATCCTGGGCCAGTTCGACCTGCTCGGCATCCCGCCGGCGCCGCGGGGCGTGCCGCAGATCGAAGTCACGTTCGACATCGACGCCAACGGCCTGGTCAATGTGTCGGCCAAGGACAAGGGCACCGGCAAGGAACAGCAGATCCGCATCCAGGCGTCGGGTGGCCTCAGCGATTCCGACATCGACCAGATGGTCAAGGATGCCGAGCGTTTCGCCGAGGACGACAAGAAGCGTCGCGAGGCGGCCGAGGCGAAGAACAACGCCGAGAGCCTGGTCCACACGACCGAAGCGCAGCTGGCCGAACATGGCGACAAGGTCGACGCCAGCCTGAAGGGCGAGATCGAAACCGCGATCGCCGACACCAAGGCGGCGATCGAGGGCGGCGAGCCCGAAGCGATGAAAGCCAAGGCGCAGGAACTCGCGACCGTCGCGATGAAGCTGGGCCAGGCGATCTACGAGAAGGAGCAGGCTTCGGCCGCTGCTCCGGGTGCGGATGCGCCTAAGGCTGACGATGATGTCGTTGACGCCGAATTCTCGGAAGTCGACGAAAACAACAAGGCATAATCTATGCCCATCGCCCGTCATGCCGGTACGAACCGGGGTGACGGGCGAAGCGGGCGGGAGCCTCTATGACGACCGAAGTTGATTATTACGAGTTGCTCGAAATCGAGCGCACGGCTGACGGAGGCGCCATCAAAAGCGCCTATCGCAAAATGGCGATGAAATATCACCCGGACAAGACCGGGGGATGCACCGACAGCGAAGCGAAGTTCAAGGCCGTGTCGGCGGCTTACGACTGCCTGAAAGATCCGCAAAAGCGCGCGGCCTATGACCGGTTCGGCCATGCGGCCTACACCCAGCAACAGCAGGGCGGCGGCGGCGGTTTTCACGGCGGCGGCGCAGGCGGCTTTTCCGACTTGGGCGATATTTTCGAAACCATTTTCGGCCAGTCCGGCTTTGGCGGGCAGGGTGGCGGGCGTCAGGCCAATCGTCGCGGCGCGGACCTGCGCTACGACATGGAGATCACGCTGGACGAAGCCTATCATGGCAAGAAGACCGAGATCGAGATCGAGGTGTCCACGGCCTGCGATAGTTGCGAGGGATCGGGCGCGCAGCCCGGCACCGGGGTCAAGAGCTGCGGCACGTGCAAGGGCCATGGCCAGGTCCGCGCGCAGCAGGGCTTTTTCGTGGTCGAACGCACCTGTCCGTCCTGCCATGGCGCAGGTCAGGTGATCGAAAGCCCGTGCCGCTCCTGCCGGGGCGAAGGCCGGGTGGACAAGCCCAAGAGTCTGTCGGTCAATATCCCGGCCGGTGTTGACGAAGGCACGCGCATTCGCCTGTCGGGCGAGGGCGAGGCTGGCGCGCGCGGCGCACCGGCGGGTGACCTCTATATCTTCCTGCATGTGAAGCGGCACGGCCTGTTCGAACGCGACGGCACGACGTTGTTCTGTCGCGCGCCGGTCAGCTTCACGACGGCGGCGCTGGGGGGATCGATTGAAGTGCCGGGCCTGGACGGCCTGCGACATGAGATCAAGATTCCCAGCGGCATTCAGTCGGGCAAGCAGATTCGCCAGCGTGGCGGCGGTATGCCGGTGCTGAACGGCCGGGGTCAGGGCGATCTGGTCGTCCAGATCGACGTCGAGACGCCGACCCGCCTGACCGCGAAGCAGAAGGAACTGCTTGAAGCCTTCCGCGAGACCGAAACCGGCGAGGAATGTCCGCAGGTCAGCGGCTTCTTCTCCAAACTCAAGGATTTGTGGGCGGATTGATCTTTAAAAAGGATGCCGTTCGATTCGAGTAGCCTTCGAGCCTGTCGAGAAGGCGTATCGAGAATAGGTCTCGACAAGCGCGAACCGAACGGATGTCTTACAAGGACCGTCGCTCCCGCCGCGCCCACCAGTAGAAGGGCAGGCCGGCCGCCATCAGCAAGACGCTCGACCCGCTGGCCGCCAGTCCCGCGCCCCACAGCGTCCAGAGCGCATAGCCAAGCCCGATGACCGCCGCCGGCGCCACCAGCCGGAAACGCAGGCTCGCCAACGCGCACCCGACATAGAGCCACAAGGTCGCCGATGTCGCCAGCAGCGCCATCGCCGTGAACAGCGCCACCAGCCCCTGCAAACTATTGGCGACCAGCAACAGGCTGGCCAATGTCGTGGACAGGATCAACCCGCGCACCGGCGTTCCTTTGGCGTCGGTGCCAGCCAGCCAGCGCGGCAGTTCCCCCGCCCGCGCCATCGCCAGCGGCACCTCCCCCTGCAACAATGTCCAGCCATTGAGCGCGCCCAGGCAACTGACGACCACGAAGATCGCGATATAGCGCGCTGGTCCCGCCGACCAATAATGGCTGACGAACGCGGCGAAGGGCGACCCGGTCTGCGTTTCCGCCGCTGGCAGGGTCAGCGCTATCCCCGAACAGACCAGCAGGTAGATCAGCCCCGTCGCCGCCGTGCCGATCAATGTCGCGCGCGGGATGGTGCGCGCAGGATCGCGCACCTTGTCGGCCGCGACGCTGGCGGATTCGAACCCCAGCAACGCCCACAGCGTCAACGCCGCCGACGCGGTGATCCTCGCGCCGGTCAGGCCTTGCGCGGGAAAGGGCGCGACCTGCGCCTCGCCGCTGGAGAGGATCAGCACCAGCAACACCATGACGACGATGATGGGGATCAGCTTGACGCAGGTGGTGGCGATCTGCGTCATGCCCGCCGCCCGCGCGCCGATCAGGTTGATGCCGGTCATCGCCCAGAGGAAGGCGATCGAGCAGATTGCGCCCATACCCGGCGCGGCGAGCGCGGGCAGCACGCTGCTCAGGTTCGCGGTGGCCGCCACCGCAATGGTGACGTTGGTGATGATGATCGACAGCCAGTAGATCCAGCCGATCGCAAAGCCCGCCAGCGGTCCATAGGCACGCGCGATCATCTGCGATGCATTGGCGTCGGGCATGGCGACGGTCATCCGGGCGATGACGAAGGCCAGCACCAGCGACCCAGCGATGGTGAACACCCATCCCGCCACCGCATCCCAGCCGAACGGCGCGAGGGCCGCGGGCAGCAGGAACACGCCCGACCCGATCATATTGCCCATGACCAGCGCGATGCAGGCGGCCAGGCCCAGGGTGCGGGCGGAGGAGGGCGCTGAAGGCGCGGCGATGTCGGGGGCTGGCATGGGCGGATGCTAACGGGGGCGGGGGACGATGGCTAGGGTCGGTTGTTGCACGGGGAGGGGAGGATGGGTGGTTTACGGCCATGCCCCCGCCAGCGGGAGTGGGACACGTCCTCGGTCGCTACCAGACCAACCCGCTACGCCGACTTACATTAACTGCAATCGCCTCGACCCGCATTGCATTTGCGAAAGCGCGACCGGAAGCCCAGATGAACCTTGATGTTGCAACGCAGCAAAATCTATCAATCGAGGCTCCACGATGTTTTCCCTGCTGTCGCTTTATTTCGCCTATCGCCGTGACGTCGTCATCGGCGAACGCTATATGGCCGGCCTCGCCAAGGCGCAGACGCCGGTCGAGGACGATGTGACCCCGATCCCGCTCGCAGCCTGACGCAAAAAGGGCGACCGATGGGCCGCCCTTTTTTCGTCTGATACTGGTCGCACCGGGTCAGGCGGCCAGGAACATGTCTGGATCGAGCGCCATAAGCGCATCGGCGCCGCCCTCAATCTTGCGACGCAGCGACCCTGCATCGGGCATGATCCGTTCCGCATAGAAGCGCGCCGTCACCAGCTTGGCTTCCAGATACTGCGCGTCCCCTTCGCCCGCTTCCAGCAGCGTCACCGCCGCCTTGCTCATGCGCAGCCACATCAGGCCGGTCGCGACGATGCCCATGATGTGCATATAATGATGCGCGCCCGCCCCGGCATGGTCGGGGTTCTTCATCGCATTCTGCATCAGCCACATGGTCGCCGCGCCCAACTGGCCGCTCGCCTTTTCCAGCGCCTCGGCAAAGCTGCTCAGCTTCTCATGCCCCTTGGCGTCGGCCACCTCGTCGGCGACGATCTTCAGGAATGCCTGGAGCGCCCGCCCGCCATTCATCGGCAGCTTGCGGCCGACTAGGTCCATCGCCTGCACGCCATTGGTGCCTTCGTAAATCTGGGCGATGCGGGCGTCGCGGACATACTGTTCCACGCCATTTTCCCAGATATAGCCATGGCCGCCGAACACCTGCTGGCAGGCGACCGCCACGTCGAAGCCCTTGTCGGTGCCATAGCCCTTGATGACCGGGGTCAGCAGGCTGATCAGGTCGTCGGCGGTCTGGCGCTCTTCTTCCGTGGCGGCATGGTGCGACAGGTCGACCTGCAATGCGCCCCACAGGATGAAGGCGCGCAATCCTTCGGTGATCGCCTTGGCCTCCATCAGCATCCGGCGCACGTCGGGATGGACGAACAGCGTGTCGGCCTTCTCGTTCGGCTCCTTCGGCCCGGTCAGCGCCCGGCCCTGACGGCGATCCTTCGCATAATGGACCGCATTCTGGAACGCGATCTCCGCCTGGCCCAGCCCCTGCAGGCCCACGCCCAGCCGCGCGGCGTTCATCATGATGAACATCGCGGCCAGGCCCTTATTCTCCTCGCCCACGATCCAGCCGGTCGCGCCGTCATAATTCATGACGCAGGTGGCGTTGCCGTGAATGCCCATCTTATGCTCGATCGACCCGCAGGACACGGCGTTGCGGTCGCCCACTGTCCCGTCATCATCGACGAACAGCTTGGGCACGACGAACAGCGAAATACCCTTGCTGCCTTCGGGCGCGTCGGGCGTCTTGGCCAGGACCAGGTGGATGATATTTTCCGACAGGTCATGTTCGCCCGCCGAAATGAAGATCTTTGTGCCGGTGATGGCGTAGCTGCCATCGGCCTGTGGTACCGCCTTGGTCTTGATGAGGCCCAGGTCCGTGCCGCAATGCGGTTCGGTCAGGTTCATCGTGCCGGTCCATTCGCCCGACACCATCTTGGGAATATAGCGCTGCTGCAATTCGGCGCTGCCCTTGGCGATCAGCGCCGCGACCGCTCCGGCGGTCAGGCCATGATACATTTCGAACGCCTGGTTGGCGGACAGCACATATTCGTCCACCGCCGTCGCCAGCACGCTGGGCAGGCCCTGGCCGCCAAATTCCGCCGGGCCGTGGATCGTCGTCCATCCGCCCGCGACGAATTGGTCGAACGCCGCCTTGAAGCCGGTCGGCGTCGTCACGCTGCCGTCCGGATGCCGGGTGCAGCCTTCCTTGTCGCCCACCGCGTTCAGCGGGAACAGCACTTCGGCCGCCATCTTGCCGCCTTCGGTCAGGATCGCCTCGACCAGGTCTGGGGTGGCGTTCTCGAAGCCGGGCAGATTGGCGTAGCGGTCCAGCCCGACCACATGGTCCAGCACGAAACGGGTGTCGCGAACGGGGGCGGCATAGCTGGGCATGATCTTCTCCTGCGATATTTTTATTGAAGGGTAGGGGAGGGAATTAGCGCTGTTCGATGGTCGCGACGAAGGCGTCCAGTTCGGCGATGGCGGCGTCGATATCTTCTTTCTGCCGGGTCAAAAGGTCGATTCGCGCCTTGCATTTGTCCACGGTGACGCGACGCTGGGCCTCATGCTCTTCGTCGGCGTCGTAGAGATCGATCATCTCGCGGATTTCGGTCAGGCTGAAACCGACGCGCTTGCCGCGCAAAATCCAGGCGAGCCGGGCGCGGTCGCGCCGCGAGTAGATGCGGGCCAGCCCCTGCCGTTCCGGCGAGATCAGCCCCTCATCCTCATAGAAGCGCAGCGCGCGCGCGGTCACGCCGAACTCTTCGGACAGGTCGGTGATGCTGTAGCTCTGCCGTTCGCTATGGTCGGGCAGTTCGATGCCGGCGATGCTGCTGCGGTTGTTCATGCCGAAAGATGTAATCGAGCTTTACGTTTACGTCAAGGTGAGTGAATGGACAGGTTGGACCTTTTGACCGGATGACAGAACGCTCCGTCGCCGCTAGGGAAGCGCCATGATGGGGGCGATCAGACAATCGGAAAGGGCGCGCGGGCTGTTGGCCGCACTGGCGCTCCTCGTCCTCGCCATCCAGTTGATCGCGCCCGCCGGCTTCATGCCGGTGCGCACCGCAACGGGCGTCGTGGTGACGCTCTGCACCGGGCAGGGTGCGGTCAATGTCGTGGTCCCGCGCGGGGAAGCGCCGGGCAAGCAAGGCCAGCCGGACGATGGCATGACCGGGCAGCAGCATTGCCCCTTCGCCGCCTCGGTCCAACCGCTCGTGCCGCCGCTCGTCGCCGCAGATCTGCCGCTCCCGACCTGGCAGATCGCCTTCGGCCCGATCGCCTTCGCGCTCAAGACGGGCGTCATCGCGCGCCTCGCCGCGCCGCCGCCGCCCTCATCAGGGCCGCCCACGACTTTCTGAACGCTATCGCCACCTCTCACCGTTCGGGCTGAGCCTGTCGAAGCCCCGTCCTTTTCTTGACGAAAAGCGCGGCTCTCTTCGCGAAGCGCCTGATCAACGGTCCTGAAGTGGCATGACCTGATCGTCGCGCCCGCGCGCCGATCCTGCATTGCCCGTTCTCAGAAAGTCGTTCCATGCGTCACATCCACGCCATGCGCAGCCTGCCGCTGTGCGCCCTCATTCTTGCTCTGTCCGCCGTTCCCGCCTTCGCCGAAGACGCCGACCAAAGCGCCATCATCGTCACCGCCAGTCCCGCCGTCGAAGCCGCCGCTGCCCGCGTGCAGCGCACCCCCGGTGGCGTCGATGTCGTTGCCGCGGAAGCGTTCGAAAACAAATTCGCCGTCTCGCTGCGCGATGCGCTCGCCTTTTCGCCCGGCGTCTATACGCAGCCGCGTTTCGGGCAGGAGGTGCGGATATCGATCCGCGGGTCGGGCCTGTCGCGCGGCTATCATATGCGCGGGCTGACGCTGTTGCAGGATGGCGTGCCGATCAATAGCGCCGACGATAATGGCGATTTCCAGGAACTGGACCCGCAGGTCTTCCAGCATATCGAGGTCTATCGCGGCGGCAATGCGCTGCGTTACGGCGGGTCGACGCTGGGCGGGGCGATCAATGCGGTGACCCCGACCGGCCGCAATACGCCCGGCGCGGAAGTCCGCATCGACGGCGGCAGCTTCGACACGCTGCGCGGCAAGATCGCCTATGGCTATGCCGACGATCATGGCGACGCCTATGCCGCGCTGACGGCCGACCGCTCCGACAGCGACCGCATCCATGGCGATCGTAAGGCGCTGCGTTTTAACGGCAATATCGGGCTGAAACTCAGCGACCATATCGAAACCCGCTTTTATGCCAGCGCCCAGACGATCCGCCAGAAACTCGCCGGCACGCTAAGCGAGAAGGACGCACTGACCAATCCGGCCAAGGGTAATGTCGTGCTCGATCAGGCGCGCAACATCGATTCGATTCGCTTGCAGAACCGCACCACGGTCGATCTGGCGCACGGCCAACTGGCCTTCGGCGGCTTCTTCAATGCCAAATCACTCGACCATCCCATCTATCAGGTGATCGACCAGAGGTCGCAGGTATGGGGTGGCTTCGTCAGCCTCGACCTGGCGGGCGATCTGGGTCGCCTGCCGGTGGAACTGACGCTGGGCAGCCAGGCGCGGTTCGGCAACGGCATGTCGCGCCAGTTCGTCAATCTGGGCGGCAAGTCCGGCGCGCCCACCGCCTATCAGCGGCCCAGCGCGCAGACCATCAACAGCTATGGCGAGTTGCGCGTCGCGCCTTTGCCGGGCCTGTGGCTGATCGCGGGCGGCCTCCACAGCCATGGCGAGCGCAAGATCGACAATCGCTTCGCCCCCGCGCGCAGCGGTAAGGCCAGTTTCGACAGCTTCGCGCCGAAACTGGGCCTGCTCTATCAACCCGCCGATACCCTGCAATTCTATGCCAATGTCAGCCGCTCGGTCGAAATGCCGGGCTATGCCGAATTGAGCCAGACGCCGGCCGGCGGCGTGCCGGGCTTCACCCCGGTCGGCCTGCAAAAAGCGTGGACGGCGGAGGTCGGCACGCGCGGCGCGATGGGCATCGCCCGATGGGATATCAGCCTCTACCGCGCCGACATAAGGGGGGAGATGCTGCAATATAGCGTGGTGCCGGGCACGATCCCCGCCGCCACTTTCAACGCCGATCGCACCCGGCACCAGGGGTTGGAGGCGGGGCTGGACCTGGCATTCGCGCCTTGGGCGACGCTGCGGCAGGTCTATCAATATAGCGACTTCCGATTCCGCGACGACGCACAGTTCGGCGACAACCGCCTGCCGGTGATCCCGCGCCACGCCTATCGTGCGGAACTCCAGCTAGGCACGGATCGCCTGTCCGTCTCGCCCGTGGTCGAATGGCTGCCGCAGGGCGCGTGGGTCGATTATGCCAATACGAAGCGCGTGGGCGGCTATGCGATGTTGAACCTGGGCGCGCAGGCGCAGCTACGCGATGGCGTGACCCTGTTCCTCGACGCCCGCAACCTGACCGCCCGCCGCGCGATCGGCGATATCAGCGCGCTCGTCCGCTACACGCCGGACAATGCCGCCACCACCGCCGACGAAGGCAGCGCCGCCTTCTATCCCATCGAACGCCGCGCCATTTATGGCGGCGTGCGCGCGCGCTTCTGACGGGGGCGGGACCATGGCGGAAGGGGCTTTCTACCGTGCGATGTGGCGCTGGCATTTTTATGCCGGACTGATCGTGCTCCCTATATTGGCGCTGATGGCGGTGACCGGCGCGCTCTATCTCTACAAGCCGGAGCTGGAGGCGGCGCTCTATCCGGTGCGGATCGCCGCGCCGCCGGATGCGCGAACCCTGCCGCCCTCGCAAATCATTACGATAACGCAACGAATATCGGGCGATCCGGTCACCCAATTGCTGATCCCGGCCGCCCGGACGGAAGGCTGGCGGGTGACGACCAAAGCCGAAAACGGCGATTCAACTGTCCAACTCGTTGACGCATTTGACGGCCATATTCTGGGCGTGATCCACCGCGGCGGCGTCATGAAGACGATCAAGGATCTGCACAGCCTGGCGCTGACCGGCCCGATCGGCAACCGGTTGGTGGAGGTGGTCGCGGGCTGGGCGATCATCTTGTGCGTCACCGGCGTCTATCTGCGCTGGCCCCGCCGCGGTCAGCGGGCGCTGGCGATCCGGGGCCGGGTCGGGGGCCGGATCTTCTGGCGCGACCTGCATGGCACGCTGGGCTTCCTGTCGGCCGGGGTCATCCTGTTCCTCGCGGTGACCGGGATGCCCTGGACCGACATCTGGGGCGGGGGATTGCGCGCCGTCGTCGCCGCCAACGACTGGGGCCGCCCGAAAATGGCGGTCATCCCCTTGACCGCCCCGGCCAGGGACGCGCTCCCCTGGACCCTGCGCGAAGGCGGCGGCGCGGCGGGCGCGCCTGGCGACATTGGCGTCGATGCGGTCGCCCGGATCGCCGCGATGCGCGGGCTGCGTCATGGCTATCAGATCATCCTGCCGTCCCATCCCGGCGCGCCCTATCTGGTCGCGAGCCTGGTGCAACGCGCTGATGATGCCCGCGCCCTCACTATCGACGCGGCCAGCGGCGCGGTTGTGCAGGATATCGACTGGCGCATGTTCGGTCCGGGGGCGAAAGCGGTCGAATGGGGCATCGCCGCCCATCAGGGCCAGCAATATGGCGAGGCCAATCGCCTGCTGATGCTGGCGGGCTGCCTCTGCCTGCTGGCGCTGTGCATCACCGCGCCGATCCTGTGGTGGAAGCGGCGCAAGCATGGCCGCCTGCACCCGCCGCCCGCCTCCACGCCCGCCGCCCGGCGCATGGTCGCGGCGCTGATGCTGGGACTGGGCATATTCTTCCCGCTCACCGGCCTGTCGATGCTGGCCGCTCTGGCGGGGGAATGGCTGGTCGGGCAGGTGCGGATGGCCTGACCGCCATTTCATTTCCGGTCCCGACGCACTATGGGCGATGCCATGATCCGCCTGTCCGGCCTGAAACTGCCCCTCGACCATCCGGCCGAGGCGATGCCCGCCGCCATCTGCGACCGTCTTGGCCTGGATCCGCACGAACTGCGCGGCCACAGCCTGGTGCGGCGCGGCAACGACGCCCGCCGCCGCAGCGCGATTCTGCTGGTCTATACGCTCGATATCGATGTCGTGGATGAAGCCGCCGTGTTGGCCCGCTTCGCCGACGACCATGACGTCCGGCCTACGCCCGACACCAGCTATAAATTCGTCACCCACGCGCCCGACGGCTGGCAGGGTAAGCGCCCGGTCGTTATCGGCGCGGGGCCATGCGGCCTGTTCGCGGGCTTGATCCTGGCGCAAATGGGCTTTCGTCCGATCATCCTTGATCGCGGCAAGGTGGTGCGCGAACGGACCAAGGACACCTGGGGCCTGTGGCGCCGCGCCGAATTGAATTCCGACAGCAACGTCCAGTTCGGCGAAGGCGGGGCAGGCACCTTCTCTGACGGCAAACTCTATTGCCGGGTGAAAGACCCGCGCTTCCTGGGCCGCAAGGTGCTGGAGGAATTCGTCGCCGCGGGTGCGCCCGACGACATCCTGTGGGAAGCGCATCCCCATATCGGCACCTTCCGCCTTGTCACCATGGTCGAGGCGATGCGGCGGCAGATCGAATCGCTGGGGGGCGAATATCGCTGGCAGCATCGGGTGGATGATCTGGTGCTGGAACGCACCGGCGAGGGCGAACAGCGCTTGCGCGGCCTCGTCCTCCACGATGGCAGCGTGATCGACACCGACCATGTCGTGTTGGCCGTCGGACACAGCGCCCGGCCGACCTTCGAGATGCTGCACGGCCGCGGCGTCTATATCGAGTCCAAGCCTTTTTCGATCGGCGTGCGGATCGAACATCCACAAAGCTGGGTTGATCGCGCCCGCTACGGCCATTGCGCCGGGCATCCCGATCTGGGCGCGGCCTCCTACAGCCTGGCCCATCATTGCGCCAATGGCCGCACCGTCTACAGCTTCTGCATGTGTCCGGGCGGCCGCGTCGTCGCCGCCACGTCGGAAGAAGGGCGCGTCGTCACCAACGGCATGAGCCAATATAGCCGCGCGGAATTCAACGCCAATTCCGGTTTGGTCGTCGGCATCGACCCGGCGCGCGACTATCCCGACGGGCCGCTGGCCGGGATCGACCTGCAACGGCATTGGGAATCGATGGCCTATGTTGCGGGCGGCTCTTGCTACTGGGCGCCGGGGCAGACCGTGGGCGATTTTCTGGCTCGCCGACCCTCGACGCAGCTGGGCGATGTCGTGCCATCCTACAAGCCGGGCGTGACCCCCACCGACCTGGCGCGCTGCCTGCCCGACTATGTGATAGAAGCCTTCCACGAAGCGCTGCCCGCCTTCGGTCGCCAGATCGCCCATTACGACCATCCCGATGCGGTGATGACGGGCGTGGAAACGCGGACCTCCTCGCCCATCCGCATCACGCGGGGCAAGGATTTCCAGAGCCTCAACGTGACCGGCCTCTACCCGGCGGGGGAAGGCGCGGGCTATGCCGGCGGCATCCTGTCCGCCGCGATCGATGGCATCAAGGTCGCCGAAGCGGTCGCCTGCACCATGGGATAAATGCATATTAAGGATTCGCGCGGGCATGGCGCTTGACGGACCCGCAAGCTTCCGCAACCTTGTGAAGATGACACCGATCGAACGCGCCGCCCGCGCCCTGTGCGCCCTTGACGGCAAGACCGAAGACACAGCCGTAGAAGGGGGGCTATTGTGGCACGGCTACATGGCTCAGGCCCTCGCCGTGATAGAGGCTCTGCATGAACCCAGCGCGTGGATGAGCGAGGCGGGAGCGGAACTGATACAGAATATCAGCCCGGACGAGCCGTTCTCGGCGCATCAGGCCGACGCCGCCAATGTATGGCGCATCATGATCGGCGCGATGAGGAAGGATATTCCCTAAACGGGCGGCCGCAGATGGAACGCGCACGGACTGCACGGGGCCACGGGCGCGTGCCGATCCCATGCGCGCGCCTGCGACGGCAATGGGTCATCATGATGGGAAAATTCTGGATGCCCGACAAGGACTCGAACCTTGATTGACGGAGTCAGAGTCCGCTCTCTTACCATTAGAGGATCGGGCATCAATCCCCAGCGCGTCGCGCTTGGGAGGCCGCAAATAAGCGCGGTTCTGGCGATGGTCAAGGGGTTTGTGAAACGGATCGACGCACTTTTTTGCAAGTCGGCTGCCGATTTTTTCCCGTAAAAAGAAAGCCCGCCGGAGCGCGTGAAGCGTCCGGCGGGCATGAGCTTCTCTCCCTTGCGGGAGCGAATGGCATGGGAGCCGCCACCTATATAGGAAGCGCCTCCCATGCTTTCAAAGGGCTTATTCGCCGTCGCTCTTCAGCAGGTAATCGCCCGCGTCCGCGTCGGTGCCGTGGGTTTCGCCTTCAAGAGCGGCCAGCGGATCATTGCCGATCGCCGCTTCTGGACCCTGCGCCAGTTCGGCCGCACGTTCGGCGGCAGCCGACTTGGGTGCGATCAGGTCCACCTGGCTGGACGCGCGCAGCGCGGCCCGCAGCGCCGCGTCACGCGACGAGGCGGCTACGCGCAGGCGGTTCATGCCGGCGCCGGTGCCCGCCGGGATCAGGCGGCCGACGATGACGTTTTCCTTGAGACCGACCAGCGTGTCCTTCTTGCCCTGTACCGCCGCTTCCGTGAGGACGCGGGTGGTTTCCTGGAAGGACGCCGCCGAGATGAACGAGCGGGTCTGGAGCGACGCCTTGGTGATGCCCAGCAGCACCGGCTTGCCCGCGGCGGGCGCGAAGCCCGGCTGGAGCTTGGCGTTGATCTCGTCCATCTCCTCGCGGTCGATCTGCTCGCCCACCAGCAAGGTGGTGTCGCCGGATTCGATGATCTCGACCTTTTGCAGCATCTGACGAACGATCGTTTCGATGTGCTTGTCGTTGATCTTCACACCCTGCAAGCGATAGACTTCCTGGATTTCGGCCACCAGATATTCGGCCAGCGGCTCGATACCCAGCACTTCCAGAATGTCGTGCGGATCGGGCGAACCGCCGATCAGGTTGTCGCCGCGCTTGACGAAATCGCCTTCCTGAACGTCGATCACCTTGCTCTTGGGGATCAGATATTCGACCGGCTCGCCGCCATCTTCCGGATTGATGGCGATCTTACGCTTCGCCTTGTAATCCTTCAGGAACTGGACGCGGCCCGACACCTTGGCAATGATCGCATTGTCCTTGGGCTTGCGGGCTTCGAACAGTTCGGCGACGCGCGGCAGACCACCGGTGATGTCGCGGGTCTTGGCCGCTTCACGGCTGACACGGGCCAACACGTCACCGGCCTGCACCTGGGCGCCATCATCGACCGACAGGGTCGCCCCCACCGCCAGCATGTAGCGGGCGGCTTCGCCGGACTGGTCGTCCAGCAGGGTGAGGCGCGGGCGAAGGTCTTCCTTGGTGCGGGCGGCGCCACGATGTTCCGTCACGACGCGCTGGGCGATGCCGGTGGCTTCGTCGGTCTGCTCGGTCAGCGTCTTGCTGTCGATCAGGTCGACATATTTCACGATGCCGGGCTTTTCCGTGATCACCGGCATGGTGAACGGGTCCCATTCGGCGAAACGCTCGCCCTTCTTGATCGCGTCGCCATCCGCAAACAGGATGGTGGCGCCATAAGGCAGACGATGGGTTTCGCGCTCGCGGCCTTCGCTGTCGATGATCGCGATCTCGCCGTTGCGGGCGAGCGACAGGCGACGGCCCTGCTTGTCGGTGATGGTCGGCATGTCGCGCAGTTCGATCGTGCCGTCCGCCATCGATTCCAGGTTTGACGTTTCGTTGAAATTCGCCGCACCGCCGATGTGGAAGGTCCGCATGGTGAGCTGCGTGCCCGGCTCGCCGATGGACTGCGCCGCGATGACGCCGACCGCTTCGCCGATATTCACCGGCGTACCGCGGGCCAGGTCACGGCCGTAGCATTTGCCGCAAACGCCCATCCGGCTTTCGCAGATCAGCGGGCTGCGGATCTTGACCGCCTGGGTGCCGATGGCCTCGATCTTCGCGATCATCGGTTCGTCCAGCAGGGTGCCGATCGGGATGACGACGCTGCCATCCTTGCTGTCGACGATGTCCTGCGCCGTGGTGCGGCCCAGAATGCGCTCGCCCAGCGAGGCGATGACGCTGCCGCCCTGCACGATCGCCTTCATCTCCAGCGCCTTTTCGGTGCCGCAATCTTCCTCGACGATCGTGCAGTCCTGCGACACGTCGACCAGACGGCGGGTCAGGTAACCCGAATTCGCCGTCTTGAGCGCCGTATCCGCCAGGCCCTTGCGCGCGCCGTGGGTCGAGTTGAAATATTCAAGGACGGTCAGGCCTTCCTTGAAGTTCGAGATGATCGGCGTTTCGATGATCTCGCCCGACGGCTTGGCCATCAGGCCGCGCATACCCGCCAGCTGCTTCATCTGGGCCTGCGAACCACGCGCACCGGAATGCGCCATCATGTAGATCGAGTTGATCTGCGCGAGGCGACCGGTTTGCGGATCCTTGGGCTGGGCCTTGATCTCGTCCATCATGGCGTTCGCGACCTGATCGCCGCAACGGCTCCAGGCGTCGATCACCTTGTTGTATTTTTCCTGCTGGGTGATCAGGCCGTCCTGATATTGCTGCTCGTAATCGGCCACCAGCGCCTTGGTTTCGGCGACGGTGCCTTCCTTGCTGTCCGGGATCACCATGTCGTCCTTGCCGAACGAGATGCCGGCCTGGAATGCGTGACGGAAGCCCAGGCTCATGATGGCGTCGGCGAACAGGACCGTGTCCTTCTGGCCGGTATGACGATAGACCTCGTCGATCACGTCGCCCACGTCCTTCTTGGTGAGCAGGCGATTGACGACGTCGAAGGGCACCTTGTGCGACTTGGGCAGGCATTCGCCCAGCAACATACGGCCCGGCGTGGTTTCGTAGCGCTTGAGATAGGCGTTACCCGCCTCGTCGGTCTGCGGCACGCGGCTGATGACCTTGGAATGCAGCGTCACGGATTTGGTGAAGAGGGCCTGA
This sequence comes from Sphingobium cupriresistens LL01, assembly GCF_001046645.1. NCBI lineage: Bacteria > Pseudomonadati > Pseudomonadota > Alphaproteobacteria > Sphingomonadales > Sphingobiaceae > Sphingobium > Sphingobium cupriresistens. The sequence continues at coordinate 2,556,290 of NZ_KQ130434.1, read as the reverse complement.
TGCACTTCCTGCATGTCCGACAGCAACATGCCTTCGCCCGGCTCGCCTTCGCGTTCCATCGACAGATAATAGATGCCCAGCACCATGTCCTGCGACGGCACGATGATCGGCTTGCCGTTGGCGGGCGACAGGATGTTGTTGGTGGACATCATCAGCACGCGCGCTTCCAGCTGGGCTTCCAGCGAGAGCGGAACGTGGACGGCCATCTGGTCACCGTCGAAGTCGGCGTTGAAGGCCGAGCAGACGAGCGGGTGCAGCTGGATCGCCTTGCCTTCGATCAGCACGGGTTCGAACGCCTGGATGCCCAGACGGTGAAGCGTGGGCGCGCGGTTCAGCATGACCGGATGCTCGCGGATCACCTCGTCCAGGATGTCCCAGACTTCCTTGCGTTCCTTCTCGACCCACTTCTTGGCCTGCTTCAGGGTCATGGACAGACCCTTGGCGTCCAGACGCGCGTAGATGAACGGCTTGAACAGTTCGAGCGCCATCTTCTTGGGCAGGCCACACTGGTGCAGCTTGAGTTCCGGGCCGGTCACGATGACCGAACGACCCGAATAGTCGACGCGCTTGCCGAGCAGGTTCTGACGGAAGCGGCCCTGCTTGCCCTTGAGCATGTCGGACAGCGACTTCAAAGGACGCTTGTTCGCGCCGGTGATGACGCGGCCGCGACGGCCATTGTCGAACAGGGCGTCGACGGCTTCCTGCAACATGCGCTTTTCGTTGCGGACGATGATGTCCGGCGCGCGCAGTTCCATCAGGCGCTTCAGGCGGTTGTTCCGGTTGATGACGCGGCGATAGAGATCGTTCAGATCCGACGTCGCGAAACGACCACCGTCCAGCGGCACAAGCGGACGCAGTTCTGGCGGAATGACCGGGACGACGTCCAGGATCATCCATTCGGGGCGGTTGCCCGATTCCAGGAAGCTTTCGACGACCTTCAGCCGCTTGATGATCTTCTTGGGCTTGAGTTCCGACTTGGTGACGGCCAGCTCGTCCAGCAGGATCTGCTTTTCGCCTTCCAGGTCGAGGTCCATCAGCATCTGCTTGACCGCTTCCGCGCCGATCCCGGCGGAGAAGGCGTCTTCGCCATATTGGTCCTGCGCGTCGAGCAGTTCGTCTTCGTTCAGCAGCTGATATTTGTCGAGCGAGGTCAGGCCCGGCTCGATGACGATATAGCTTTCGAAATACAGAACGCGCTCAAGCTGCTTGAGCTGCATGTCGAGCAGGAGGCCGATGCGCGAGGGCAGCGACTTCAAGAACCAGATATGCGCAACCGGGGCGGCCAGTTCGATATGGCCCATGCGCTCGCGGCGCACCTTGCTCACGGTAACTTCGACACCGCATTTTTCGCAGACGATGCCCTTATACTTCATGCGCTTATATTTGCCGCACAGGCATTCATAATCCTTGATCGGACCGAAGATGCGGGCACAGAACAGGCCGTCACGTTCCGGCTTGAACGTGCGATAGTTGATGGTTTCCGGCTTTTTGATCTCGCCAAAAGACCAGGACCGGATGCGCTCTGGCGAGGCGAGGCCGATCTGGATCTGGTCGAAAGTCTCGGCCTTCTGGACCGGGTTCGCGAAGTTGGTCAGTTCGTTCATTTTTTCAGTCCCTCTAGAGGGTAAAGTTCTGGGGTGAAGAAGGGGCAGGGCACTGTCGTCGGGAGACAGCGCCCGAAGCTTCCCTTATTCCGCAGCCAGCGCGACGCCGTCTTCGTCGAGGACCGGGTCCATCGTGGCGAGTTCGACGTTGAGGCCCAGCGAGCGCATTTCCTTGACCAGCACGTTGAAGCTTTCGGGAATGCCGGCCTCGAACGTGTCGTCACCCTTGACGATCGCCTCATAGACCTTGGTGCGGCCGACCACGTCGTCCGACTTCACCGTCAGCATTTCCTGGAGCGTATAGGCCGCGCCATAGGCCTGGAGCGCCCAGACCTCCATTTCACCGAAGCGCTGGCCACCGAACTGCGCCTTGCCACCCAGCGGCTGCTGCGTGACGAGCGAGTACGGCCCAATGGAACGGGCATGGATCTTGTCGTCGACCAAGTGATGCAGCTTGAGCATGTAGATGATGCCCACGGTCACCTTGCGGTCGAACCGATCGCCGGTGCGGCCATCATACAGGTCCGACTGGCCCGACGTGTGCAGGCCTGCCAGCGACAGCATTGCCGACACGTCCGCTTCACGGGCGCCATCGAACACCGGCGTCGCCATCGGGATGCCCCGCTGAAGATGCTCGGCCAGGTCGATGATCTGTTCCGGCGAGCGGCCTTCGATCTGCTCGGCATAGCGCGGACCATAGGAGGTCAGCAGCCGTTCCTTGACCGCGTCGGGCATGTCGCCCGCCGATGGGTTCGGATTGGCCTCACGCCAGTCTTCCAGCGCGTGCTTGAGCTGCTGGCCAAGGCCACGGGCGGCCCAGCCCAGATGCGTTTCGAAGATCTGGCCGACGTTCATGCGCGATGGCACGCCCAGCGGGTTCAGCACGATGTCGACATGGGTGCCATCTTCCAGGAACGGCATGTCCTCCACGGGCAGGATGCGCGAAATGACGCCCTTGTTCCCGTGACGGCCGGCCATCTTGTCGCCTGGCTGCAGCTTGCGCTTCACCGCGACGAACACCTTGACCATCTTCAGCACGCCCGGCGGCAGTTCGTCGCCACGCTGCAGCTTGTCGACGCGATCCTCGAACTTGTCGACGATCGACTTCACCGCTTCGTCATACTGGCCCTTGATCGCTTCGATCTGGGCCTGACGGCTGTCGTCCTCGACCGCGAACTTCCACCATTCGTGACGCTCGACTTCGGCCAGCAGGGCTTCGTCGATCACGACGCCCTTCTTGACGCCCTTGGGCGCGGCAGACGCCGTCTGGGTCAGCAGCATTTCGTGCAGGCGGTTGAAGGTCGCCCGGTTGAGGATGGCGCGTTCGTCCTCGCGATCCTTGGCGAGGCGGTCGATTTCCTCCCGCTCGATCGCCATGGCGCGCTCGTCCTTGTCGATGCCGTGACGGTTGAACACGCGGACTTCCACGACCGTCCCGGCGACGCCCGGCGGCAGACGCAGGGACGTGTCGCGCACGTCGCTCGCCTTTTCGCCGAAGATGGCGCGGAGCAGCTTTTCTTCCGGGGTCATCGGCGATTCACCCTTCGGGGTGATCTTGCCGACCAGAATGTCGCCCGGCTCCACTTCCGCGCCGATATAGACGATGCCCGCCTCGTCGAGGTTGCGCAGCGCTTCTTCACCGACATTGGGAATGTCGCGGGTGATGTCCTCCGGCCCCAGCTTGGTGTCGCGGGCCATGACCTCGAACTCCTCGATATGGATCGAGGTGAAGACGTCGTCCTTCACGATCCGTTCGGAGATCAGGATGGAGTCTTCGTAGTTATAGCCGTTCCAGGGCATGAACGCGACGAGCGTGTTCCGGCCCAGCGCCAGTTCGCCGAACTCGGTCGAGGGACCATCGGCGATGACGTCGCCGGCTTCGACCAGATCGCCGACCTGGACCAGCGGACGCTGGTTGATGCAGGTGTCCTGGTTCGACCGCTGGAACTTCTGGAGCGTATAGATATCGACGCCCGACTGGCCGGCTTCGATGTCGCCGGTCGCGCGGATGACGATACGGGTCGCGTCGACCTGATCGACGATGCCCGCCCGCTTGGACGCGACCGCCGCGCCGGAGTCACGGGCGACCGTGCCTTCCATGCCGGTGCCCACAAACGGGGCTTCGGCGCGCACCAGCGGCACGGCCTGACGCTGCATGTTCGATCCCATGAGCGCGCGGTTGGCGTCATCATTTTCCAGGAACGGAATGAGCGAAGCCGCCACCGACACCAGCTGCTTGGGGCTGACGTCCATCAGGGTGATGTGGTCGCGCGGCGCCATCAGGAATTCGCCGGCTTCGCGTGAGGAGATCAGATCCTCGACGAAATGGCCGTCGGCATCGACTTCGGCGTTGGCCTGCGCGATCGTGTGCTTGGCTTCTTCCATCGCCGACAGATAGACGACGTCGTCGGTGACCTTATTGTCTACGACCTTGCGGTACGGCGTTTCGATGAAGCCATATTTGTTGACGCGGCTGAATGTGGCCAGCGAGTTGATGAGACCGATATTCGGGCCTTCGGGCGTTTCGATCGGGCAGATACGGCCATAATGCGTCGGATGAACGTCGCGGACTTCGAAGCCTGCGCGCTCGCGGGTCAGACCGCCCGGCCCAAGCGCCGACACGCGGCGCTTGTGGGTGACTTCCGACAGCGGGTTGGTCTGGTCCATGAACTGCGACAGCTGCGACGAGCCGAAGAATTCACGCACGGCGGCCACGGCGGGCTTGGCGTTGATCAGGTCGTTGGGCATCACCGTCGACACGTCGACCGACGACATTCGCTCCTTGACGGCGCGCTCCATGCGCAGCAGCCCGACGCGATACTGGTTTTCCAGCAGTTCGCCGACGGAACGGACGCGACGGTTGCCGAGGTTATCGATATCGTCGATTTCGCCCTTGCCGTCCTTCAGGTTCACCAGTTCCTTGACCACGGCGAGGATGTCCTCGACGCGCAGGGTGGTGACCGTGTCCTCGGCGTCGAGGTCGAGGCGCATGTTGAGCTTCACGCGGCCCACAGCCGACAGGTCGTAGCGCTCCGGATCGAAGAACAGACCGGCGAACAGCGCTTCGGCGGTTTCCTTCGTCGGCGGTTCGCCGGGGCGCATGACGCGATAAATGTCGCTCAGCGCCTGGTCGCGATCCTCGGCCTTGTCGGCTTTCAGCGTGTTACGAATCCAGGGGCCGGTGCCGACATGGTCGATGTCGAGCAGTTCCAGGCGGTCGATGCCCGCCTTGTCCAGCTTTTCGAGATTTTCAGGCGACACTTCGTCGCCCGCCTCGATGTAGATTTCGCCGGTGCTCTCGTTGATGAGGTCATAGGCGCTGTAGCGGCCATAGACTTCCTCGGTCGGGATCAGCAGCGTTTCCAGGCCGTCCTTTTCCGCCTTGTTGGCGGCGCGCGGCGAAATCTTGGTGCCGGCGGGGAAGATCGCTTCACCGGTCTTCGCATCGACGATGTCGAAGGCGGGCTTCAGGCCGCGCCAGGCTTCGGCGAGATAGGGGATCACCCAACCGCCTTCACCGCGGACATAGGTCACCTTGTTGTAGAATTCGCCCAGGATATCTTCCGGCGTCAGGCCCAGCGCGAACAGCAGCGCCGTGACCGGCAGCTTGCGCTTGCGGTCGATACGGACGTTGACGATGTCCTTGGCGTCGAATTCGAAGTCGAGCCACGAACCACGATAGGGGATGACGCGCGCGGCGAACAGATATTTGCCCGACGAGTGGGTCTTGCCACGGTCATGGTCGAACAGGACGCCCGGCGAACGATGCATCTGCGACACGATGACGCGCTCTGTGCCGTTGACGATGAAGGTGCCGTTGCCCGTCATCAGGGGCATGTCGCCCATGTAGACGTCCTGCTCCTTGATATCCAGGACCGAACGGGTTTCGGTGTCCTGATCCACTTCGAACACGATCAGGCGCAGGGTAACGCGCATCGGCGCCGCATAGGTGATGCCGCGCTGACGGCATTCCTCGACGTCGTATTTGGGGTCTTCCAGCTCATAATGGACGAAGTCCATTTCGGCGGTGCCGGCGAAATCGCGGATCGGGAACACGCTGCGCAGCGTCTTTTCCAGGCCCGACACATAGCCGATCGACGGGTCGGACCGGAGGAACTGTTCATAGCTCTCCCTTTGGACCTCGATCAGGTTGGGCATCTGCACCACTTCGTGGATGTCGCCGAACACCTTTCTGATGCGCTTCTTCGCGCCGGTGTTGCTGATCGGGGGGAGAGCTCTGGTCGCCATGCGTTGTCCTTGCCTTCATTCGTCGCGTTTTTCCGCATCCCAGCGAAAACTCAGTCCAAGCGCGATGGAATAGGGGGTGATTCGCACCCGCCAATCCACGCAAAAAAGTGCGGGCCGGGACTGTCCGATCCGCACTGTCAGCACTTTGTGACCCGCCAAAATTCGCCCAATTCCGCCAGCTTCGCGCGCAATTCGAAGCCAGACCCCGAGCGATCCGGGGGACGGCCTATCCCGTTACGCACAGCGCAGAGGACGACCGGATTGCCGCCGATATAGGCGCTGGCGCCCGGTTTGTGAAGGGGGCAGGTAAGCCGCCAAAACGCCAAGCGTTCAAGGTGTCGCTGTTCTTGTCTCACCGGCGGGCATGACCGGCGCGATCTTCACCGTTTCGAACCGCCCCTTGCGCCGGACACCGGCCAGCGCTTCGGTGGGCAGGGTGGGGACAATGGTCGGGAGGCGCTGGCGCATACATTCCTCCTTCGCCGTCCGCCGCGTCTGCCCGCAATTCCACAGCGCCCGCTGCAAGCCGCTGCCGGCGTTATGGATATAGGCGAAGCTCATCGTCGCCATCTGCGCGTCGCTGAGAGGCAGGCCCGCAGGCGCAGCGCCCGGTCGCCAGGCCATGATCCGGCATTCGGCGCGCCCGGCGCAAAAGGTCTGCGCCATCGCCGGCCAGCCATCCGCGCCGCCGCTGCCGGCAGGCAGTTCGACCAGGAAGCTCTTCGCCCCCGGCGCGATCGCGATCAGCCGAACCCCCGCCACCGTACGCCCCAGCGAATCCGCGCCGATCGTCTGTTGCGGCCGGGCGGCGAGCGCTGCGGCAGCCTCCGCCGCCGCCACGGTCGGCGGCGGCATCAAGGGGGTATCCGTCCCACCCTGATGCGCAGGCGAGAAGCGCGCGATCCGGCCGATCAGCGGCTCGCCCTTGTCGTCGCTCTGGTGAAATGCGGGGGGCGTCCCCCACCAGCCGCGCCAGCGGAAGAAGAGGTGCGTGCCGACCGCCGCGATCTTGTCCAGGCTGCCGCTCCAATAGGGCACGACCCAGTCGGTATGATAATGGGTGGCGTGGCCGACCGGCTTGTAGACCTTGCCCGCCAGCGCGGCGCGGGCGATCTCGCGCGCGCGGCCCCAAGCGGCCTCGCCCGGCGTGCGGGTCAGCGCCCCGTCGCAACTGAAGGTGAACTGGCATCCGGTGCGCCGTTCCTGTCCCTGAAACACGACACCGCAGACCGTCTTGGGGAAGGCGGGGTGGCGCACGCGGTTCAGCACCACCTGCGCCACCGCCTGTTCGCCCACGGCGTCGTCGCCCGCTTCGAAGATTTCCGCCGCCGCCAGGCAATCGGTCGCACGCGCCAGATCGGTTTCGGAGCCCGAAAAGCGGAAGGGCCGGGCGGCCGGGTTGGGATCGCGCGAAAAGGGGATGGTCGCGTTGAACGCCACCGCCTGGTTCCGCTCCAGCGCGAAGACCTCGACCGGCTCCACTGGCGGCGGCGGCGTGGTGGGGCGTTTCATCCGTTCGGCTTCGACCACGGCCATCCGGCGCGCGCCCGCGTCCGGCCGCGCCCGCGTGTCCCAGGCGGCGGCCAGTGCGGGCAGGCCGACAAACAGGAGTGCCCAGACCAGCCACAGGAAAGGATGCGGCCGGGCCGGGGGAGGTAGGTCGGTCATGCCTCGCTTGCCGCCAATAGCCTATTCGGGCAGGAAGTCGGGCACCGACAGATAGCGTTCGCCGGTATCATAGTTGAAGCCCAGAACCCGGCTGCCCGCGGGCAGTTCCTTCAGCTTCTGCGCGATCGCCGCCAGCGTGCCGCCCGACGAGATGCCGACCAGCAGGCCTTCCTGCGTCGCGGCGCGGCGGGCATAGTCCTTGGCGTCGGCCGGATCGACCTGGATCACGCCGTCCAGCAACTGGGTGTGCAGGTTGGCCGGGATGAAGCCCGCGCCGATGCCCTGGATCGGGTGCGGGCCGGGCTGGCCGCCGCTGATGACCGGGGAGAGGGTCGGTTCGACCGCGAAGATCTTGATCGCGGGCCATGTTTTTTTCAGCACCTCGGCGACGCCGGTGATGTGGCCGCCTGTGCCCACGCCGGTAATCAGCGCGTCGATCGGCGCGTCGGCGAAATCGGCCAGGATTTCCTGCGCCGTGGTGCGGACATGCACGTCGATATTGGCGGGATTTTCGAACTGCTGCGGCATCCAGCTACCCGGCGTCTGCGACACCAGTTCCAGCGCGCGTTCGATCGCGCCCTTCATGCCCTTTTCGCGCGGCGTCAGGTCGAAGCTGGCGCCATAGGCCAGCATCAGCCGGCGGCGCTCGATCGACATGCTTTCGGGCATGACCAGCACCAGCTTGTAGCCCTTGACCGCCGCGACCATGGCCAGGCCCACGCCGGTATTGCCCGATGTCGGCTCGATGATGGTGCCGCCCGGCTGCAATTCGCCGCTGGCCTCGGCCGCCTCGATCATCGCCAGCGCGATACGGTCCTTGATAGACCCGCCGGGATTGGACCGTTCCGACTTGATCCACACTTCGGTGCCGGCGGGCGCATCGCCGAACAGCCGGTTGATGCGGACATGTGGCGTATTGCCGATGGTTTCGAGAATCGTGGCAGCTTTCATGGGTTTTTCTCCTGGCTGTTCTCTTCTCGCCCGATGTCGGGTGGATCGAAGCTTCGTGCAAGGCGCAATTCGGGAAAGAGTCGCGCCCAGAATAGGGTGATGATGATAGCACCGACGCCGCCGCCGATCACCGCCGCGACAGGGCCGACCAGCGCGGCGAGGAAACCGGACTCCGCCTCGCCCAGTTCGTTGGAGGCAGAGATGGTAAGCTGCGACAGGCTGGACACCCGCCCGCGCATCGCATCGGGCGTGTGCAATTGGACCAGCGACTGGCGCACGAATACCGACACCATGTCCGCGCCGCCCAGCACCACCAGCGATGCGATCCCCGCCTCGATCGCGATACCGCGCGGCAGGAAGGCGGTGCAGCCGAACGCGATGGTGGCCAAGCCGAACAGGATGACCGACCCCAGCATCTTCAGCCCCACCTCGGTCTTCATCGGACGGAAGGAGAACCAGAGCGCGGTCGCCGCCGCGCCGATGCCGGGCGCGGCTGCCAGATGGCCCAGCCCGGCCGACCCCACATGCAATATGTCGCGGGCATAGACCGGCAGCAGCGCGGTCGCGCCCGCCAGCAGCACCGCGAACAGGTCCAGCGTGATCGTCGCCAGCACCAGCCGGTTGCCCTTCACATAGGTGAAGCCGTCGATCATCTGGCGTACCGGATGGCGGCTGGTGTCGCGCGGCGGCTGCGGCACCGGCCCGATCAGCAGCATCGCGCCCAGCGCCACGCCATAGAGGATGGCCGCCAGCGCATATGCGCCCCAAGGGGTGGCGGCATAGGCATAGCCGCCTACCGCCGGTCCCGCGATCATCCCGGCCTGCCACGAGACGCTGGAAATGGCGATAGCGGTGGGCAGCGCGGCTGGTGGCACCAGATTGGGCGCCAGCGCGCCATAGGCCGGGCCGTTGAAGGCGCGGGCGATGCCCACGATCACGGCGATCCCGAAGATCAGCGGCAGGCTGACCCAGCCTTCATAGGTGGCAAAGGCAAGCAGCCCGGCCGCGATCGTCAGCAAGGTGAGCGTCAGCCGGGTGATGATCCGCCTGTCATAATGGTCGGCGACCCATCCGGTGACGGGTGTCAGGAAGAAAAGCGGCAGGAACTGCGCCAGCCCGATCAGGCCAAGCTGCGCCGAAGCGCCTGCGGTCGTCATCGTCTCCCGCGCGATATTATAGGCCTGCCACGCCAGCACGATCATCATGCTGTATTGCGCCAGCACGGCGCACAGCCGTCCCGCGAGATAGGCCCGGAAATTGCCGAAATGCAGGGGGTGGCGAGGGGAGGGGGCAGCCGTCATGGCCACGGCTTTAGCGGCGCTTATATTGCCGAAGCAACAGGGGTGCGGCCCACCATGCAACAAGATTTGCTTTGCGACCTATGAGCGGGGCGGGCGGCGATCCATCGCTCCGCCCCACATAGCCGATCAGCGTTGCAACAGCACGCCGCTGACCGATCCGTTGCGCACGGAGCAGACGAAGGGTACGGCCCCGCCCTCAGCAAAGCCGATCTCGCCCTCCACCTCCCATCCGGTCGCCATGGTGCTGGCGCGGGGTCGACCGATGAGCTTGCCGTTGGGGCCGGCCTGGTACAGCGCCTTGGCCGCGCAGGCGTCGCGTGCGGCGGCGGCCGTTGCGATCGCGCCATAGCCTGGCGAGGCATAGGGCGTGCGACGGGCGTCGCGCTCGGCCTGCCGGTCGCGCGCGATGTCGCTGGCGATCGCAGCGCCGATGACATGATGGGGATCAATCGTCTGGGCGTGGAGCGGGCTGGCCGCGACCAGCGCTACTACTGTCCAAATCGCTGTCTTCTGCATGACGCGCCGCCTCCCTGCCGGTAGACCAGCATAGCCTATTTGAACAGGCTGCCCAATATGCCGCGGACCAGTTTGCCGGCGATCCCGCCGGACGAGGATTTGCGGCTCGTGCCGCCGAACACGGCGCGGCCCAGTTCGTTGGCGACTTGCCTTCCGACCGATGAGCCCGCCGCCCGCGTGGCCGACTGGATCGCTTTGTCGAAAGCGCTGGGCTTGGCCGCTTCGCGCGCCTCCACCGTTTCGCGCCGGGCCTGCGCCTTCAATTCTGCCTCGCGCTGCTTCGCCTCGATCTTGGCTTGGGCGGCGGCGGTTTTGTCGGCCTCTGCCTGCGCCTTTTGCGCCTGCGCTGCCGCAGCGGCGGCCTGCCCGCGTGCGGCCAATATCTCTTCAGCCGATTCGCGATCGACTGCGTCGTCATATTTGCCGGCGACCGGCGAGATCGACTGGATGATCGCCCGCTCCTTGGCATCCAGCGGTCCCAGCCGCGACCGCGGCGGCGCGATCAGCGTGCGTTGGACGATGCCGGGCGACCCGTCCTCCTGCAGCAGCGAAACCAGCGCTTCGCCGACCTTCAACTCCGTGATCGCCGTCTCGACGTTCAGATCGGGATTGATGCGGAAAGTTTCGGCCGCCGCCTTGATCGCCCGCTGGTCGCGCGGGGTGAAGGCGCGCAGCGCATGTTGCACCCGGTTGCCCAGCTGCCCGGCGACATCCTCTGGAATGTCGATCGGGTTCTGGGTCACGAAATAGACGCCTACGCCCTTGGACCGGATCAGGCGCACGACCTGTTCGATCTTGTCGGTCAGCGCCTTGGGCGCGTCGTCGAACAGCAGATGCGCCTCGTCGAAAAAGAAGACCAGCTTAGGCTTGTCGGGGTCGCCGACTTCCGGCAGCGTCTCGAACAATTCCGACAACAGCCATAGCAGGAAGGTCGCGTAGAGTTTGGGGCTCTGCATCAGCTTGTCGGCGGCCAGCACGTTCACGTAACCGCGCCCTTTTTCGTCCACCTGCAGCATGTCGTGGATGTCGAGCGCGGGTTCACCGAAGAAATGGTCGCCGCCCTGGCTTTCCAGTTGCAGCAACTGCCGCTGAATCGCGCCGACGCTGGCCTTGGTGACATTGCCGTAGCGGGCCGACAGCGTATCGGCATTTTCCGCGCAATAGGCCAGCATCGCCTGCAAATCGCCCAGATCGAGCAGCAGCAGCCCTTCCTCATCGGCATATTTGAAGGCGATGGACAGCACGCCTTCCTGCGTTTCGTTGAGGCCCATCAGCCGCGCGAGCAGCAGCGGCCCCATCTCGCTGACGGTGGTGCGGATCGGATGGCCCTGCTCGCCATAGAGATCCCAGAAGATCGCCGGATTATCGGCATAGCTATAATTGCTGATGCCGATTTCCGCCGCGCGCGCCACCAGCTTGTCGGCATTTTTGGCGGTGGGGGAACCGGCCATGGATATGCCGGCAAGGTCGCCCTTCACGTCGGCCAGGAACACCGGCACGCCAAGCGCGGAAAAACTCTCGGCGATTCCCTGCAAGGTCACGGTCTTGCCGGTGCCGGTCGCGCCTGCGATCAGCCCATGACGGTTGGCGCGGCGCAGGTTCAGCATCTGCGGAACGCCGCCTTCCTTCTCCGGTGCGCCCAGGCCGATGAAGATACCGTCGCTCATTGCTGCAACTCCGAAAAGAAAAACCCGTTCGCCCTTAGCCTGTCGAAGGACCTTTCTGTTCTTCAGGGGAAGAAGAAGGCTTCGACAGGCTAAGCCCGAACGGGTCTGATAGGACGTCCTCACTCTACCGGGCTAGGACGGTTCGGCAAGCGCCGCTTACTTGTCGCGCAGACGTACCGGCAGGAAGATGGCTGGCTGACCCCGCCGCAGCACCTGAAGCAGGATAGCGTTGCGGCCCTGGGCCGCCACCGCCTTCGCCTGCGCGTCCAGCTCCGCCTGGCTTGCGACCGGGCGGTTGTTGGCGCTGATGATGACATCGCCGCGGCGCAGGCCCTTGGCTCCCGCGTCAGTCGACCCATCGACCGCCGTGATGACGACGCCCTTCGTGTCGGCGGCGATGCCGAGCTGGCGGATGATGCCCGGCGTCAGCGGGATCGCCGAGATGCCCAGCGCCTGCTGTGTCGCTTGACCCGGATTCTGGTCCTGCTGGCTGAAATCTTCGTCGCCTTGCGGTTGGGCGAAATTGTTCAATTCGTCTTCGGACGGACGCTCGCCGACGATGGCGGTGACGGTCTGCCGCTGGCCGTTGCGGATCAGGATGATCGGCACGCGCGCGCCGATGTCCTGATTGGCGACGATCGAGGATAGATTCTGGTCTGCGGTCACTTCCTGGCCGGCAACGCTGACGATCACGTCGCCCGCCTTGATCCCGGCTTTTTCAGCGCCCTTGCCCGGCTCCACGCCTTGGACGAATTCGCCACGATTCTTGGCGAGGCCGAGCGAGTCGGCCAGGTCTTCGCCCAGCGGGCTGATCTGCACGCCCAGATAGCCGCGCTTGATCGCCTGGCCCTTGCGCAACGTATCGACGATCGGCGCCGCCTGTTCCGAGGGAATCGCGAAGCCGATGCCCACATTGCCGCCCGACGGCGACAGAATCTGGCTGTTGATGCCGATGACATTACCGCGCATGTCGAACATCGGGCCGCCGCTATTGCCCTGGTTGATGGACGCATCTGTCTGGATGAACTTGTCATAGGTGCCGCCGGTGCCACGATGCAGGGCGGAAATGATGCCCGCCGTGACCGTACCCGAAAGGGCGAAGGGGTTGCCGATCGCGACGACCCAGTCGCCCACACGCGCCTTGCTGCTGTCGCCGAACTTGACGAAGGGCAGGGGCTTTGGCGATTCTATTTTCAGCACCGCCAGGTCCGTCGCAGGGTCGCGCCCAACCAGCTTGGCGGAAAACTCCTGCTTGTCGGTCATGGTGACCGTGATCGAATCGACGCTTGCGCCTTCAGCGCCGGCAGACACCACATGATTGTTGGTGACTATATAACCGTCGGCGGAGATCAGGAAGCCCGATCCCAGCGATTGCGCCTGCCGGGTCTGGGGCTGTCCACCCTGACCCTGACCGAATAATTCGCCAAATGGCGTGCCGGCGAAAGGATTCTGCACCTTCACCCGCTGCTTGGTGGAGATATTGACCACGGCGGGTTGCAGTTTCTCGACCATGTCGGCCAGGCTGGCCGGCGCACCCGCGGGCGCCGCAGCCGTGAGGCCTTCATTCTGCGCGGTCTGCGCCCCGACATTGGAACTGGTCGTGACCGCAATGGCGGTGCCGCCGAGCAGCAGGGCGCCGGTGATGGCATAAGCGTAACGCACTCGTGACGGTCCTCTTCAAAGCTTCATGGTAAGGAAGGCGGGACTTTTAGGAAGCCCTCAGATGCTCCGCCTTGCCTTAACCCTCATTGAATGACGCTGGTTCCGTAATGATCTCCGGGGGATCATGACGAAAGTTTAACGTCGTCCCTGAAATTGCCGCAGGAATTCATTGTCCGGCGACAGGATGATATTGGTCTGGCCCGGCCGATCGGGCGCGAAGGTGTAGCGATAGCTCTGCATCCCGCGATAGAAATCGTAGAAGGACGGGTCCTTCCCGAAGCTCTCGGCATAGATGCGCGCAGCGTTGGCGTCGGCTTCCGCGCGGATGATCTGCGCCTGCTTGGCGCCTTGGGCGCGGATGGTCAGCGCTTCCTGCTCGCGCGCGGTGCGCATCCGGGTGAAGGCGCTTTCCAGCGGCGTGCCGTCGGGCAGATCGGCGCGCTTGATCCGCACGTCGACGATCTCGGCGCCATATTGGCGCGCGACCCGGTCGAGGCCCGCCTCGATATTCTGCATCACCTGGCCGCGTTCGGGGCTGAGCAGCGCGGCGAAGGGCCGCTTGCCCAGTTCGTTGCGCAGCGCGGATCCCAGGATTGGGCGCAGCGCTTCGCCGACCCGCTCTTCGTTGCCCGCCGCGATATACATGCGCAGCGGATCGACGATGCGATAGCGGGCGAAAGCGTCGACCTGAAGCCGCAACTGGTCAGTCGACAGCACTTGCTGCCGCTCCATCTCGACCGACAGCACACGCTTGTCGATCCAGACGATCTGATCGACGAACGGCCAGCGCCAGATGATGCCGGCGCCGGTGTTGCCGAAACTTTCGTTGGGGCGATAGCGGTTGATGATCGCCTTGGGATCGCCGAAGCGGACGACCACGCCCTGTTTGGTTTCGGGCACGATCGCCACGGTGCTGCCGACCATGATCAGCAGGGCGAGCAGGATCAGCGCGAGGGCGACGGGATGGCGCAATATGCCGGGCATCACTGGCCTCCCGTGCTGGCGGCGTCTGGCGTCGGGGTGGGCTGCGCCCGGCGCTTGATTTCGGGCAGCGGCAGATAGGGCGTCACATTACCGCCCTCGACGATGGTCTTGTCGACGTTCGACAGCACGCCCTCCATGGTTTCATAATACATGCGGCGGCGGGTCACGTCGGGCGACAGCTTATATTGCTCATAGACCTTGTCGAAAGCCGCGGCCTCGCCCTGCGCCTTGGCCGTCACCTGTTGGGCGGCGGCGCGCGCTTCGTTCAAGTAGGTCTGCGCCGTCTGCTGCGCGGCGGACACCGCCTTGAACGCATCGTTGACGGCGGTCGGCGGGTCGGCCTGCTTGATCGCGACGCCCTGGATGCGGATGCCCGACTTGTAGCCGTCCAATATCTCCTGCATCCGCAATTCGACCTGCTGTTCGATCGCGGTCCGCCCGGCGCCCAGCGCATCGTCCAGGCTGACGCTGGCGAGCACGGAGCGCATCGCGCTTTCGGCGACTTCGCGCACGCTCGCGTCCGGGTCCGACAGCTGGAACAGATAGAGTTCCGGGTTGCGGATGTTCCAGCGCACCGAATAAGCGAGATCGATGATATTCTGGTCCCCGGTCAGCACCAGATTTTCGCTCTCCGCACTGGCGGAGCCTATATCGATGGTGCGGATTTCCTCGACATCGACCGTCGTCACCGCCTCGAACGGAGCGGGCATGGTCAGGCTGATGCCGGGTGTCAGGGTGCGGCTATATTTGCCGAGCAGGGTGACGACGCCGCGCTCCTGCGGGCCGACGCGATGGAAACTGGTCAGGACCAGCCACAATATCACAACCAGGGCGATGGCGATCGGCCAGAGCGCCTTGCCCGACGCGCGCGGGGGAAGCCCGCCGAAGCCACCGCCATTCCCGCCGCCGCCCTGGCCAAAGCTTTCGCGGCCGCGGCGCAGTAGTTCTTCGATGGCGGATGGCCCCTTCTGGCCGCCGGACGGTCTGCCCGGCTGGGTCCACGGATTGCGCGGGCCGCCGTCGCCGCCACCCCTCTGTCCGTCCCCTTCGGGTCCGTCATTCTTGCCGCCCCAGGGGCCTTGGACCATCGCTGCGATCGCGGGCATCCACCCGAACATTCTTCTCATGCCACCTTCTATAGGAAGGCTCTTCGCCGAAAAACAGTGCAAATGCCTGCGATTATTTCCTACAGGGCATGGCCATGACCGATCTTGCCGATTTCACCGCCCGTCTGACCGCCCTTACCGACGGCCGCGCCAGCGCGCCGCGGCTCAAGGAAGGGGTGATGACCATCGCCCTCGACGTGGGTGGACTGGAACACGATCGGCGCGATGGGTTAGCCGCCGCGATCCGCGAAGGCGCGCTGACCGTGCCCGGCGTCACCGACGTCCGCATCGCCATGACCGCGGAGCGAAAGCCCGCAGAAACGCCGCCCGCCAAGGCGCCGCTGCGCATCCTGGCCGTCGCGTCGGGCAAGGGCGGGGTGGGCAAATCCACCCTGTCGGCCAATCTCGCCGTCGCGCTGCACCGGCTCGGACTGAAGGTCGGGCTGGTCGACGCCGATATCTACGGCCCGTCGCAGGCGCGGCTGATGGGGAGCGAGGATCAAAAGCCCCAGGCGCGCGAGAAGAAGCTGATTCCCGTCACCGGCACGCTGGGCATCCCGATGCTGTCGATGGCGCATCTGGTGGAGCCGGGCAAGGCGCTGGCCTGGCGCGGGCCGATGGTGGGCAATGCGCTGACGCAGCTGATCGATGCGGAGTGGGGCGAGACGGAATTGCTGGTCGTCGACATGCCGCCCGGCACCGGCGACATCCAGTTGACCATGGTGCAGAAGCACAAGCCCGCCGGCGCGGTGATCGTGTCCACGCCACAGGATCTGGCGCTGATCGACGCCACCCGCGCGGTCAGCCTGTTCCATCAGGCCGGGGTGCCGATGGTCGGCTTGGTCGAAAATATGGCCGGCTATGCCTGTCCCCATTGCGGCGAAGTCTCCGATCCGTTCGGCCATGGCGGCGCGGAAAGCACGGCTGGCGACCTGTCCATGCCCTTCCTTGGCCGTGTGCCCCTGGCGATCGACATCCGTCGCCGCTCGGACGCGGGCGATCCGCCGGCGGCGGGCGAGGGCGTCCATGCCGACGCCTTCCATGCCATCGCGCGCAAGGTTGCCGACTGGCTTAAGGCATCGGCCTGATTATAGCGCCCGGTCGCGCCGGGAAAGGAACGTCTTGCGTTCGCCCGCGTCTTCCCCATCTCGGTCGCAAAGGAGATACGCCATGCCGCTCACCGCCCCGCAGGACATCGCCGCCTTGTTGTCGGAAATCCGCACCATCGCGCTGGTCGGCATTTCCGATCGCCCGGACCGCCCCAGCTATGGCGTGATGAAATTCCTTCAGGACCATGGCTATCGCGTCCTGCCGGTCAATCCGCAGATCGCCGGTGAGCATGTCCATGGCGAATTTGTCTGGGGCCGCCTGTCCGACATCGGCGTGGCCGTCGACATGGTCGATATCTTCCGTCGCAGCGAAGCGGCGGGGGAGGCGGTGGACGACGCCATCGCCGCCGGGGCCAAGGCGGTGTGGATGCAACTGGGCGTCGTCAACGAAGCGGCGGCGGCGCGCGCCGAAGCGGCCGGGTTGAAGGTGGTGATGGATCGTTGTCCCGCGATCGACATCCCCCGCCTCGGCCTTGCGCCGATAGGTGCCGATTAACGCTAGGCAGCGCGCGCCTGCGGTTCTATCAGGCTGGCATGGCGCGCACCCCGCGGAAGCAATCCGGCAAACATCAGGGCATCAACCGGCGCACGCTGCTGATCGGCGGTGGCGCAGCGGCGGGGCTGCTGCTCGCCTGGGGCGTATGGCCGCGCAGCTACCAGCCCAATCTCAACGCCGGTCCCGGCGAAACCATCGTCAACGCCTTCCTGAAGATCGATGCATCCGGCCAGATCATCGTCGTCGTGCCGCAAACCGAAATGGGGCAGGGCGTCACCACAGTCCTGCCACAGATATTGGCCGACGAACTGGGCGCGGACTGGCGCACAGTCGCGGTGCAGAGCGCGCCGATCAGCCCGCTCTACGCCAACACCCTGCTGGCGCGCGCATGGCTGGCGAGCGACTGGACGCGGCTGCTCGGTGACGCTGGCGACTGGGCGATCGGCCAATATGCGACGCGCGGCGCGCTGATGCTGACCGGCGGCGGCACCTCCGTCCCGATGTTCCGCGACGCCTATCGCGATGCCGGCGCGGCTGCCCGCGTGCTGTTGTGCAAGGCGGCGGCGGCGCGCTGGGCCATTCCCTGGGAAAGTTGCGACATTCAGGATGGCATCATTTCCGACGGCGGCGCGCGCCGCATGAAGATCGGTGATGTGGTCGCGGATGCCGCCCGGTTCGACCTGCCCGATATCCTGCCCTATCGCCAGGGGCAGGATGGCCGCCTGTCCGGGCAGGATCTGCCGCGGCTCGATACCCCGTCGAAGATCGACGGCAGCCATAATTTCACCGCCGACATTCGTCTGCCCGACATGGTCTATGCCTCGATCCGGCAGGGACCGATCGGCGACGCCCTGCTGGCCGGGCTGGACGAGCGCGCCGCCGGCAGCGTCACCGGCTTCCTCAAGCTCGTGCGGCAGGAACGCTGGGTCGCCGCGGTCGCCAGCAACTGGTGGGCCGCGAACAAGGCGCTCGACCTGTCCGACCCGGTCTTCACGCTCCGCGGCGTGCCGGTCAGCAGCGGTGGCATAGACGACGCGCTGGAGGCGGCTTTTGCGGGGTCGGACGGCCGCCGCCTCTATGCCCAGGGCGATCTCGCCCCGGTGTTCGAGGGGGCGACCATCCTAGCCAGCGAATATCAGGTCGATGCCGGGCTGCATCTGGCGCTCGAACCCCAGTGCGCCACCGCCCGCGTCACCGACGACGGCGCGGAAATCTGGATGGCGACGCAGGCGCCCGGCCTCGCCCGTGCGGCGATCGCCGATGCGTTGGGCCTGCCGGAACGGGCGGTGACGCTCTATCCGCTCCATGCTGGCGGGTCGTTCGGCCGCAGGATGGATTGGGATGCCGGGGTGCAGGCGGCGCTGCTGGCGCGCGCCATGGGGCGGCCGGTGCAACTCCTCTGGTCGCGGCTGGAGGATGTGGTCCAGGATCGGCCGAGCGCCCCCGCCCACGCCCGCATGGCGGCCAAGCTCGGCCGCAACGGCGCGATCGAAGGCTGGCTGGCGAAGGTCGCCGCGCCCTGCGCCCTGACGCAGACATGGGCGCGCATCGCGGACGGCGTCTTACCGCACGTTGCGGCGGCGGACGCCGCGGACAGGGCGACCCGGCTGGCCGTCGCCGGCATGGCCCCGCCCTATGCCATTCCTAATTGGGCGGTCGATCATTTCCCGACCGATGTCGGCCTGCCGCTCGGCTTCACCCGCGGTAATGCGCATCTGCACAGCGCTTTCTTCACGGAAAGTTTCGTCGATGAACTGGCGCATCTGTCGGGGATGGAGGCCATGTCCTTCCGCATCCAGATGCTGGGCGGCAATCCGCGCCTCGCCCATTGCCTGTCGACCGCGGCGTCGATGGGCGGCTGGCAGGGCGGCATAGCGGGCAGCGGGCAGGGGCTATCCGCCCATATGATGGACGGCGCCTATGCCGCCATCATGGTGGAGGCGGCGATGAACGGCGATAAGCTCAGCGTCAGCCGCATCGTCGCTGCGGTCGATGCGGGCGATCAGGTCAATCCCGACATCGCTCGGCAGCAGATAGAAAGCGGGCTGGTCTATGGCCTCGCCTATGCGATGGGCGCCTCCGTTCCCTATGAGCGCGGCCTGCCGACCCGCGCCATCCTTGGCCGCATGAACCTGCCGCGCCTCGCCGACATCGGCGAAGTCACGGTGGAACTGATGCGCAGCACCGCCGATCCGGCCGGGGTCAGCGATCTGGCAGCGCCGCTCGTCGCCCCCGCCATCGCCAACGCCCTGTACACATGGACAGGTCAGCGTATGCGCAGCCTGCCGCTAGTGGGAGCCGCATGAACCAGCCCGCCAATCATCCCGTCATTGCCACGCCCAAGGTCGGCGTGTTGCTCATCAATCTCGGCACGCCCGATGCGCCCGATCCAAAATCGGTGCGTCGCTATCTGGCGGAATTTCTCTCCGACCGGCGCGTGGTGGAGATTCCGCAACTCCTTTGGCAACCGATCCTGCGCGGCGTGATCCTCACTACCCGCCCGAAGAAATCCGCCCACGCCTATCAACAGGTGTGGACACCGGACGGCTCGCCGCTGGCGGTCCATACCCGCGCCACTGCCCATGCGCTGCAACAGGCGATGGGGCAGGGCGTGGTGGTCGACTGGGCGATGCGCTACGGCAATCCGGCCATTGCGGCGAAGCTTGCGGCGATGAAGGCGCAAGGCTGCGAACGCATCCTGCTCGCGCCGCTTTATCCGCAATATAGCGCCGCTACCACCGCGACCGCCAATGACGCGGCCTTCGCCGCCTTGGCCGCAATGCGCTGGCAACCCGCCATTCGCACCTTGCCGCCCTATCATGACGATCCGGCCTATATCGCCGCGCTCAAGGCGTCGATCGACCGGCATGTCGCCGCACTCGACTTCGTTCCCGACGCGCTGCTCGCCAGTTTCCACGGCATGCCCGAACGCACTTTGCATCTGGGCGATCCCTATCATTGCCAATCGGTCAAGACGGTCCGCCTGCTGCGTGAAGCCCTGTCTCTGAAAAACCCGCCGCTGCCGGTCCATATGAGCTTCCAGTCGCGCTTCGGTCGCGCCAAATGGCTCGAACCGGAAACCGAAGCTACGCTCGCCAAATTGGTGAAGGAAGGTGTCCGCAATGTTGCTGTGGTCACACCAGGATTCGCGGCGGATTGCCTTGAAACCCTAGAGGAAATCGCCCTGCGTGCGAAAGATGTTTTTTTGGCCCAAGGTGGCGAAAAATTTGCCCTTTTGCCCTGTCTAAACGCATCAGCGGAAGCTATCACTCTGTACGACAGGCTTGTGAGCCGCGAACTTTCGGGTTGGATCAACTGACCCGGTTGCAGGAAGAGGATACGCATATGTCGAGAGTGGCGATCGTGACCGGCGGAACGCGCGGCATCGGCGAGGCGATCAGCCTGGCTTTGCAGGAGATGGGCTATACCGTCGCCGCCAACTATGGTGGCAATGAGGAGAAGGCGAAGGCCTTTACCGACAAGACCGGCATCGCGACCTTCAAATGGGACGTCGGCGATCACCAGGCTTGCCTCGACGGCTGCGCCGCGGTGACCGAAGCGTTGGGTCCGATCGACATCGTCGTCAACAATGCCGGCATCACCCGCGACGGCGTGCTCGCCAAGATGAGCTTTGACGATTGGAACGAGGTGATGCGCATCAACCTCGGCGGTTGCTTCAACATGTCGAAGGCGACCTTCGGCGGGATGCGGGAACGCGGCTGGGGCCGGATCGTCAATATCGGTTCGATCAACGGCCAGGCCGGACAATATGGCCAGGTCAACTATGCCGCCGCCAAGTCGGGCATTCACGGCTTCACCAAGGCGCTGGCGCAGGAAGGCGCCAAGTCCGGCATCACCGTCAACGCGATCGCGCCCGGCTATATCGACACCGACATGGTGGCCGCGGTCCCCGCGCCGGTGCTGGAGAAGATCGTCGCCAAAATCCCGGTCGGCCGCCTGGGCCAGGCCAGCGAAATCGCGCGTGGCGTCGCCTTCTTCTGTAGCGAGGAAGGCGGCTTCGTGACCGGCAGCACCTTGTCGATCAACGGCGGCCAGCACATGTATTGATGATGACGGGCGACCCTGACCATCCTTTGGGGTCGCCCTTCGCGCCGCCGGTCAAGCGGAGCGTGACCATTGCCGGACACCAGACTGCGATCAGCCTGGAGCCGATCTTCTGGGACGCCTTGCGTACCCATGCCTTGCGGCAAAATCTTCCGATCAACGCGCTGGTCGCTCGTATCGATGCTGCGCGGTTGGCCGCGCCGCATCCGCCCAATCTGGCCAGCGCCATCCGGTGCTGGCTGTTCGCTGGACATTTTGCGACAACGATAAGAATTATTCGCAATAGCGTTGACTCTGAGAAGGACTCTCAATAGCAGGCCCCCAACGATTAAAAGGGGATCTGAAACTATGTCGAAATCGGTGAGCATGACCTCGTTTCTGGCGATGGGTTGCGTCGGCGTGATGGCTTTTGCGACGACTGCGAACGCGCAAGAGGCGGAGCAGGGGCCCCGTCTGGGCGGCATGACCGTCACGGACACCGCAATCGAGGACGCTCCGGCCCGGCAGGAAAGCCCCAAGGCGACCCGCCCCGTCCGCGACACGCCGCAGACGATTACCATCCTGACCAACACCGTGATCGAGCAGCAGAATCTGTTGACGCTGCGCGACGTGTTGTCGACAGTGCCCGGCATCACCTTTGGCGCGGGCGAAGGCGGCGGGGGCTATGGCGACAGCATCACATTGCGCGGCTATTCGGCCAATACCGACATCACCACCGACGGCGTGCGCGACAGCGCCCAGTACAGCCGCACCGACAGTTTCAACACCGAACAGATCGAAGTCACCAACGGCGCCAATTCGGTCACCGCCGGGTCCGGCTCTGTCGGCGGTTCGATCAATATCGTGACCAAGCGGCCCAAAGCCGACACGCAGGTCGTCGCCAATGCCGGCATCGGCACCGACAATTATTATCGCGCCGCGATCGACGCCAATGTTCGCGCCAGCGAATTCATCGCTTTTCGCATCAATGCGATGGCGCACAAGAATGACGTGCCGGGCCGCGATGTCGAGGATTATAAACGCTGGGGCGTGGCGCCGTCGATCACCTTCGGCATCGAAAGCCCGACCCGCCTGACGCTGCAATATCTGCATCAGGAAGACGAAAATACCCCCCAATATGGCGCGCCCTATGTGGCCGCGCTGGGCGGTTTGCTGCCGGGCGCCGACAGCACCGACTATTTCGGTTATCGCAATGTCGATACGCAGGAAACCAATGTCGATCAGTTGACGGCCATTTTCGAACATGATTTCAGCGATACGGTCAGTATCCGCAACCTGACCCGCTGGCAAGATGTGACCCAGTTCACCGTCGTCAATCCGCCACAGGGCACCTATTGCCTGGCCAACGGAGCACTGCCCAATGGCGATGCCTGTCCTGCGACGGTTCCGGCCGGTTATTATCTGCCCAGCGGCCCACGCGGGACCACCCGCGATTCGCGCAACCAGCTCGCCTTCAACCAGCTCGACCTGCGGGCTGTGGCGAACACCGGCGGGATCGAACATACGATCGTGTTGGGTACGGCGGTGACGTGGGAGAAATATGACCTCCGGTCGGGCAACAGCCTGCGCAATGCGGACGGCACGGCAGCTTTCAGCGCTTATCCGCTGATGAACGTCGCCAATCCCAACGCGATCGTGACCGGCCCGGACGGTTTCACTTATGGCAGCAACATCTATACCGGCCCAGTCAACTTCATCCCGACGGCGGCGCAGACCGGCGAGCTGGAAAATTACGCTGTCTATCTGTTCGACACGATGAAGCTGACCGACCAGTTCGAGCTGACCGGCGGCCTTCGCTATGAAAAGAACAAGGGCAGCTATCGCGCCGACACGATCGTCGGCGCAACCGCCACCAGCATGGGGACGGTGACGCCCGGCACGACCTTCCGCAACGAGGATGACCTGTTTTCCTACCGCGTCGGCCTCAATTACAAGCCGGTCGAAGCGATCAGCCTCTATGCCGCCTATGGCAACAGCAAGACCCCGTCCAAGACTTCGGTCAATGGATCCTGCACCGCGGCGTCGTGCAACGTGAAGCCGGAATCGGCGGTCAATTATGAAATCGGCGCCAAGGCGGAATTGGGCGAAGGCGTTCTGCTGACGGCAGCGCTGTTTCGCAACGAGCGTAGCAATTTCCGCGTGACCGGCATCGTGAGCGACGACAATCCGCTGGGTGAAATGCAGTTGGACGGCAAGTCGCGGGTCGATGGCGTCGCGCTGGGCGCCAATGGCCAGATCACGCCCAATTGGACCGTCACCGCCAATTATACCTACCTGGACAGCAAGATCATCCAGAGCGTCGCGGATGGGGAGGTCGATCCGCTGTCGGGTGCGGAACTGACCAATGTGCCGACACATTCGGGCAGCTTCTTCACCACCTATGCGCTGCCCTTCGGCCTGAAAATCGGCTATGGCTTCACCTATCAGGGCAAGTTCGATCTCAATTCGGCGACGACCGGCGCCATCTATCAGGTGGATGATTATCTGATCCACAATGCGATGCTGGCCTATGACTTCACGCCGGGTCTGTCCGCCCAGCTCAATGTGAAGAATTTCACCGACAAGACCTATTATACTGGGGTTCGCAACGGCGCGCAGACGTCGGCCCAGTGGGCGCGGGTCGGAGAAGGACGGGCGGCGATCCTGACTCTGGGCTATAAATTCTGATCCAATCCCCCGGTCCAACCGGCCGGGGGGGCAGGATGGGCGGCGACAGGCTCCGGTTTGCGCCAGCGTCCCTGCATGGCCCGATCGAAAGCCTTCGCAAACATCGCAATTGATTCGCATTAGGCTTCACGCTATTGCGAACCGCCACAGGGTCACGCAAAGGGAGGCACTGGCATGTTGCAGGCGGCCAGCCAGCCGATTGAGGATTATGATGGTGCGCCGGAGCAGGTCGTCGCCCTCGCGCCTGTTGCGGCCCTGCCTCCGTCGGCCTCCGTGGCGTCTTCCGCCGATCGCTATGGCGCCCGGTCCCGCCCCAACGTCCCGGCCATCGTCGCCATCCTGGTCGTCCACGCATTGTTGATCGGCGCATTGATTCAGGTGCGCAACCACGTGCAGCGGACGGAGGCGGCCAAGCTGACGGTGGTGAACCTGTCGCCGCCGCCCCCTCCGCCGCCCGCAGCGGAAACGCCCCCGCCGCCGCCTTCCGCGCCGCAAGTGGTCGCGCCGCCGCCGATCGTGCAGACGCCGGCGCCGCCGGTGCCAACCGTCCAGACATCGCCCGAACCCGTGCCCGTGCAGGCGGCCGCGCCGGTCACCGTCATCGCGCCGGGACCAAGCACGTCGGTCGCCGCGCCGCCGGCCCCGCCCAGCATGGTGCAGGGCGGCGATCTGGGCGCCCAGATGGTCGCGGGCAAGCCGCCCCGCTATCCCATCGACAGCCGCCGCAAGCGCGAGCAGGGGACGGTGGTGCTGACCATCACCCTGGCAATGGATGGCGGGGTGGAGAGCATCGTCGTCAGCCAGAGCAGCGGTTTCGCCCGGCTCGACGATGCCGCCAGGGATGCGGTCAAGGGCTGGCGCTGGAAGCCGACCATCCGGGGCGGGCAGCCGGTCCGAGTTCGGGGCGTGGTCGAAATCCCTTTCATTCTGCGCACCGATGCCGCCTAACGGACACGCTTTTTCATGTTGATCGCCATCCCCGACCTGATCGACCCCGCTGGCGTCGCCGCTATCCGTGCCATCATCGACGCTGGTGATTGGGTGGATGGCAACATCACGTCAGGCCATCAGTCGGCGCTGGCCAAGCGCAACCTGCAATTGCCCGAAGATTCGCCTGCCGCGCAAGAGGCGCAGCAGATCGTCTTCGATGCCGTTGGCCAAAACCCGCTGTTCATCGCGGCGGCGCTGCCGCAGCGCATCTTCCCGCCGCTGTTTAACAGCTATGCCGGTGGGCAGGCGTTCGGCACCCATGTCGACAATGCGATCCGCATCCGCAAGGGCACGACATTCCGGGTGCGGTCCGACCTGTCCATGACCGTGTTTCTGGAAGACCCGGCGGCTTATGATGGCGGCGAACTGACGGTGGAAACCCATTATGGTGTCCAACAGATCAAGCTGCCCGCCGGTCATGCGGTGCTTTATCCCTCTTCCTCGCTGCACCGGGTCGAGCCGGTGACGCGCGGGCGGCGTGTGGCGAGTTTCTTCTGGGTCCAGTCGATGGTGCGGGATGATAGCGCGCGCCAGACCCTGTTCGATCTGGACAGCAGCATCCAGCAGCTTGCCGAAACCCTCGGCCATGACGATGCGCAGGTCATCCGGCTGACTGGCGTCTATCATAATTTGCTGCGGCGCTGGGCCGACGCCTGACGAGCGCTGTGGGGGGCGATGATGCGCCATGATCGGGCGCGCCGAAGTTCACACCGTTGTCGGACTTTTTCGGGCAATCGTACCGCCCAGGCCCCTGTGACGCCATCGCGCGGACAGACCAGAGAAAATCCTACATTGGAACATTTGTGATCACTGGTTTTGCAGCGACGGCTGCAAATCCCCAACGGTTGTTAAAAATCGGAGAATGGTGGGAATCCACCTCAATTCGCTATTCTCGA
Source organism: Sphingobium cupriresistens LL01 (assembly GCF_001046645.1). Taxonomy (NCBI): domain Bacteria; kingdom Pseudomonadati; phylum Pseudomonadota; class Alphaproteobacteria; order Sphingomonadales; family Sphingobiaceae; genus Sphingobium; species Sphingobium cupriresistens. The sequence continues at coordinate 2,530,360 of NZ_KQ130434.1, read as the reverse complement.
TCACCGGATTAGCGCCATCACTCCAGCATCGCCGCCAGCGCGGGGGTCATATATTCCTGCGCGCCGTCGCCCGTGCGCTGCACGAGGCGGGCGGCGAGATCGTGGCGGGTGGCCAGCGCCATGCCACGGTCGGCTCCCATGACGGTGATGGCGGTGGCCCATGCGTCGGCCATCATGGCGCTGTCGTGCAGGACGGTGACGGAAGCGACGCCGGGCGCGATCGGGGCGCCGGTCGCGGGGTCGATGCTGTGGGACAGACGCGCGCCGTCTTCGAGGCGGAAGCGGCGATAGTCGCCGGAGGTGGCGACGCATTGGCCGCACAGCGCGATGCGGAGCGTGGGGACGGCGAGGTCGGGCGGGGATTCGACATCGACCCACCAGGGCTGGATGTCGGGCTTGATGCCTTCCCCGCGCAGCTCGCCGCCGATTTCGATCAGGAAATTGGCGACGCCCATGGCGCGCAACTGCGCGGCGGCGGCATCGACGGCGAAACCCTTGGCGATGCCGGAAAAGTCGAGCGCGACGTCGGCGCGGCGGCGGGCGCGATCCCCTTCCACCTCTATGCGGGTCCAGAGGGCGGTGACGGACGCGGCGGTCGGACCAAGGCCGGGGCCGAAGCCCCATCGGTCGACGAGCTGGCCGATAGCGGGATCGAAGGCGCCGCCCGACAGCCGCGCCATGTCCAGCCCGGCGCGCAGCACGGTCAGCATGTCGGCGGGCAGCGGCATCCAAGCGCCCACGGCCATGCGGTTGAAACGGCTGATCGTGGAGTCCGCTTCCCAATTGCTCATCTGGTCGATGACGCGGGCCAGCACCGCTTCGATGGCGCTTTCAGAGCGGGCGGGCGGATCGACGATCTGCGCCGACCAGCTAGTTCCCATGGTGGGGCCGCCATAAGTGACGATAGCGCCCCTGCGCTGTCGCCCGACAAACTGGTCGGGCGACAGGCCGGGCGCTATCGCGATGCGGACGCCATGGGTGCTCAGCCCTGCACCTCGATCGTCATGGCGTAGGTGGCGCGGTCCTGCGGCGGACCCATGGGTGGGCGGGGGCCGCCTTGGCCTTCGCCGCCCGCCGGACCCTGTGGGCCGCCAGCACCGGGGCCGCCAGGGCCACCGGGACCACCAGGGCCACCCTCGCCGCCGCGACGGCCGCCCGTGCTGACGCTGACCCAATACATGCCTGCGTCCGGCCAGGTCAGCGTGACCTTGCCCTCTGCATCGGTCTTGGCGTCCATTTGCTTGAGATCCTGGCGATAGCGCACGCCGCCGGCGATGGCGGTGACGTCCAGACCAGCCGCTGGCTTGCCGTTCAGCAGGAACTGGAAGGTGGCCGGCTCGCCCACGGCCGCATCATTGGGATGGGTGACGGGCACCATTTCCAACCCCTTGCCGGTCGGCTTGAAAATGTCGCGGGTCGGTTCGCCGGCGCTGACGAAAGTTTCGATCCGCGTCATCGCCTGGGCTGTCTGGACGTCGGTGGCGCCCTGCGGGACGGCGGTGGCGAGCGTCGCGGGCGTGGTGCCGCGCGGCAGCATCTTGCGTTCCCCGTTCAGCATGAAGCTGCCCATCACCGCGACATTGGTGATGGCGATCTTGTAGCTGCCCTTGGCCTTGACCGGCACGTCGAAGGTTTCGCGCAGCTTGCCGACGGAGCGGTTTTCCGCGGGAACGATCGATCCGTCGGGGGCGGTGACGACCGGTTCCCAATCCTGCCCCGGATGATCGAAATAGAAGAGGTCGGTGGAGATGGCGGCATCGACCGTCAGCCATTCATTGCCGGTGCCGGCGAACATGGTTTCGGACGGCAGCATCCAGGGACGCGGCGCGGCGCCGGCCGTGGATGGCAGGGCAAGCGCAGCCCCCGCCGCGAGCAGCAGCGTGCGGAATTTCATCATGACCTGCATCCCCTTAGCGTGAAACGACGACATTGACGGCGCCCAGCTCGGCCGAGCCGGTGGCGCTGCCCTTCGCGCCCGATGCGCCGATGGTCAGCGGGACGCGCACAACTTCGCGACCACCCACTTCGCGCGCGGCTTCGACCACCAGCGTATATTTGCCGGGCGCAAGGTTCGGCATTCCGCCCTTGCCGGCGGTGAAGCTGAGCTTGTGCGTGCCCGGCGCGCGGGTCGCGCCGCTGACGCCGTCGGCAGGCAGGCTGAGCGCACGGCCCGATGCCCGCCACCAGCTACGCACGTCGCGCAGCCATTTGACGCCGGCATTGTTGCGCTTGTCGACGTCGTACAGGATCGACAGGGTGCGGGCGGGCGCGCCCTCCTTCTCGATCCAGATCGCGACATAGGGACGGTGATATTCGGCGACCGACAGGCGCGGCAGGGTGAGGGTGACGTCGAGCGTCTGCGCGGTCGCGGGGCCGGCAAGCGCTCCGGCCGCGCCCAGCGTCGCGCTGCCCGTCAGGATAAGCGTGTGGCGGATCTGCATGAGCGGAAAATTCCCCTTTAGTGGATGAAGATGATGGCGAGAAGCGCCGGAAGGGCGAGGCCGATCGCGACCAGCGGCCAGGTGCTGGGCCGTTTCTTGGCGTGAAGCTGGAGCAGTACCAGGCCGGTCAGCGCGAAGACGAAGCAGGCGATCGAGAAAATATCGATGAACCATTTCCACACGCCGCCGGCATTGCGACCCTTGTGCAGATCGTTGAGATAGCTGATCCAGCCGCGGCTGGTGCTTTCGCTGGTGACGGCGCCGCTGTGCCGGTCGATCGATACCCAGCCATCGCCACCGGGGCGGGGCAGGGCCAGATAGATTTCATCGGCGGACCATTCGGCATTGCCGACGCCCGGCAGGCCCACCGATTTTTCGACCCATGTCGCGACGGGCGCGGGCAGGGGCTTCTTCGCGTCGGGCGCGTCATTGGCGGCGACCTGTTGCAGCAGGTCGGCGGGCAGGGTGGCGCTCTTTTCGATGGTCCGGGGCGATGCTTCGACATCGGCGGCGTGATTGAGGGTGATGCCGGTAAAGGCGAAAAGCAGCAGGCCGATCAGGCTGACGGCCGAACTCACCCAATGCCAGGTATGGAGCTGCTTCATCCAGAAGGCCTTGGCGCTCTTCTTCCTGGTCGTCTGGATGCGGGCGGTTCCGTGCATGGGGTGGGATATGTCCTGCGCTATGATGATCCTCGCATAACGCGAACGACTCGCAGTTGCAAACGAGTCGCAGCAGGAAATTGTATCAAAATGTAAGGAGAGCCGGATCGGGATGCGACAAGAGGCCCCTTCCGGCCGATCTATGGCGTGGCCTTGCTATTGACGACCATGGCCACCACCTCTAGCCGCACTGTATGCCTGATGTAACACGGATTATATGTCCGGTATGTCACGGATTTTGATAGCCGCGCGGGGGGAGAGCGCGTGGCTGCTGCTAGGACATGACTATGCTATTGCCGGCCGTAGCTGCGGGAATGATGATGATCGGGACGCAGGCGGAAGCCGCCGCGCCGCAACTGGCCGTGGCCGCAGAAGTCGCGGGTGGGGTGCAGGATGCAGCGCCGTCCGTCACTCCCGCCGCCCCGGCGCAGGCACCCACGCAACCTGTCGCTGCCCCGCCGCTCGCCCCACAGGGCGACGCGGCGCAGGACATCGTGGTCACCGGCGACAAGGGCGCGCCCAAGGGCGACCCGCTGGAGCAGCTCAACGCCAAGAGTTTCGAGGCGGTGCAGTCGGTCGACAGGGCGGTCGTGGAGCCGGTGGCGAAGGCCTATAACAAGGGCCTGCCGCGCCCGGTGCGCAAGGGGTTGCGTAACTTCTTTTCGAACCTGGGCGAACCGATCGTGGCGGCCGCCTATCTGTTGCAGTTCAAACCGGGCAAGGCGTTCGAGACGGCCGGGCGCTTTGGCGTCAATACGACGCTGGGTTTCGTCGGGATGTTCGATGTGGCCAAGCGCAAGCCGTTCAACCTGCCCCATCGCGACAATGGCATTGCCAATACTTTGGGTTTCTACGGCGTAGGGCCGGGGCCGTATATGTATTTGCCGGTCGTCGGGCCGACCACGTTGCGCGACATCATCGGCGATACGGCGGACAAGATGATCCTGCCTTTCGCCCTGGGCGGCAAATTCTTCAAGCCGGCCTATGTCATTCCCGCGACGATCCTGAACCAGTTGGGCGAGCGCGCCGCATTCGACGAGACGATCACGGCGATCCGCAAGGAAGACGATCCCTATACCGTCTACAAGACGCTGTACCTGAAACAGCGTAAGGCGGAGATCGAAGCGCTGCACGGGCGCGTGTCGGCGGAGCCGGTTGTGCCCATCTATGGCGACGGCCTGCGCACGCCGGGCAAGAAAGATGCGCCCAAGGTCGTGTTACCCGATCCCTATGCGGACGATGATGCCGCCGAACCGGCGCCGGACGCGCCGCAATAAAGCTTGTATTCGCGCGACACGGAAAGAGCGTCATTCTCGCGAAGAGAATGACGCTCTTTCTGTTGGCGGCTAAGGCATGGCGTGTTCCCAGATCAGACGGCAGGACTGGGTTCAGGCCTTCGCCGGAACGCCCGTCTCTTACCGCCCCAGCAGGCCGCGCGCCTGGCCTGCTATCTCGGCGAGCATTGCGACGTTGGGCGTCGCGGCCGCCTTGGCGCGCTGGACCAGGGTGCGGAACTGGCGGACGCGGGCGCCCTTGGCCTGCAACCAGTTCTCGACATGGGTGGCGATATCCTTCCCCTTCCCCTGGGCCAGGAAATCGAGCCGGACCTGCTGCATGTCGCGGGCGACGCCGGAAATGAGCAGCCGTTCCCACGGATCGGTCGGCTCCATCCGCGCGGCCGCGGACTGGACCCAGTCGATGCCGACCGCTTCGCCCAGATGGGTGAAGGCGCGGGTGAGCGCGACTTCCTCCACGCCCATGCGCGCGGCGAGAGCGGCGATGCCGACCGCGCCGTCTAGCTTGAACAGCCCCGCCGTGCGCAGCGCCAGGGTTTCGGGCGCGCCAAGGCCGAGCAGCCGGTCGGTGACGGCATTGGTGCGACGCTGCGCCTCGCTGGTCAGCAGATCGTCGACCTGGGCGGCCAAGGTGCCGACGCCCTTGGACAGGCGATCATGCCCTTCGCTGGGCAGCGTCCCGGCGGGCAGGGCGCGCAATATGTCTGCAATCTGCGCGCGCATGCCGCCCGCGATATCGCTGAACAGGGCGAGGCGGGCGCCTTCCGACATGTCCGCCGCGTCGATATCCGCCCAGAGCGCGCCGATGTCGTAAAGCCGTTCGGCGATCAGGAAGGCGCTGGCAAGGTCGGCCATCGAACAGCCTTCTTCTTCCGCCAGTTCGAACGGATGGATGAGGCCCAGGCGATTGACGATACGGTTGGCGACCTTGGTGGCGATGATTTCCTTGCGCAGCGCATGGGCGGCGATGGCGTCCGCTTCCTTCTTCTGCATTGCGGCGGGGAAGGCGGCCATGAGCTCGCCGGTCATGCTGTCGTCGGTCGCCAGATCGCCATGTTCGATCGCATCCTGCAACGCCAGCTTGGCGGTCGAGAGCAGGACGGCCAGTTCAGGGCGGGTCAGCCCCTGGCCGTCTTGGCCGCGACGCAGCAACTGGTCGTTAGCGGCCAGCCCTTCAACCTGACGGTCGAGCCGGCCGGTTTCCTCGAACGTCTCGATCAGGCGGACATAGGAGGCAAGGTCGGCCGCGCCGCCCGCTTCGGCGATGGAAAGGCCGAGCGCCTGGAGGCGGTTATCCTCCAGCACGATGTCGCCGACCGCGTCGGTCATGCTTTCGAGCAGTGCGTTGCGCTTGTCGAAGGGTAGGCGACCCTCGATCATCTCCTTGTTCAGCGCGATCTTGATGTTCACTTCGTTGTCCGAACAGTCAACGCCAGCGCTATTGTCGATGAAGTCGGTGTTGATCCGGCCGCCATGGAGCGAGAAGGCGATGCGGCCAGCCTGGGTGACGCCCAGATTTGCGCCTTCGCCCACCACCTTGACGCGCAGTTGTTCGGCGTTGATGCGCAGGCGGTCGTTGGCGGGATCGCCGACATCGCCATGGCTTTGCCCCGCGGCCTTTACATAAGTGCCAATGCCGCCGAACCAGAGCAGGTCGGCCGGCGCCTTCAAGATGGCGGAGATCAGCGCGGCCGGCTCCATTTCCTTGTCGGTGACGTCGAGCACAGTCTGCATTTCGGGCGTCAGCGCGATACGCTTGAGGCTGCGCGAGAAGACGCCGCCGCCCTTGGAGATGAGCGCCTTGTCATAATCCTCCCAGCTGGAGCGGGGCAGGGCGAACATCCGGTGGCGCTCTTCCCAACTCTTCGCCGGATCGGGCGTGGGATCGAAGAAGATGTGGCGATGGTCGAAGGCGGCGACCAGTTTGATCGCCTTGCTGAGCAACATGCCGTTGCCGAACACGTCGCCCGACATGTCGCCGCAGCCCACGACGCTGACCGGTTCGCTCTGCACATCGATGCCCATTTCGGCGAAGTGACGCTGTACGCTGATCCAGGCGCCGCGCGCGGTGATGCCCATCGCCTTGTGATCGTAACCGTTGGAGCCGCCGCTGGCGAAGGCGTCGCCCAGCCAGAAATCGCGGTCCAGCGCGATCGCGTTGGCGACGTCGGAGAAGGTGGCGGTGCCCTTGTCCGCCGCGACGACGAAATAGGGATCATCGCCGTCGTTGATGACGACTTGCGCGGGGTGCTTCACCTTGTTCTTCACGATATTGTCGGTGATCGACAGCAGGGACCGAATGAAGATGCGATAGCTTTCCGTGCCTTCGGCCAGCCAGGCGTCGCGATCGACCTGGGGGCTGGGCAATTGCTTGGGATAGAAGCCGCCCTTCGCGCCGGTCGGCACGATGACGGCGTTCTTGACCCGCTGCGCCTTCATCAGGCCCAGGATTTCGGTGCGGAAATCGTCGCGCCGGTCTGACCAGCGCAGCCCGCCGCGGGCCACCGGACCGGCGCGCAGGTGGATGCCCTCCACGCGGGGCGAATAGACCCAGATTTCGCGCCAGGGGAGGGGCGCGGGCAGGCCGGGCACCTGTGCGCTGTCGAGCTTGAACGCCAGCGCTTCCTGCGCCGCAGGGGCGTAGAAATTGGTGCGCAGCGTGGCGGTGATGACGGCGCGCAGCAGGCGCAGCACGCGGTCCTCGTCGATTGCGGTGACCTGCTCCAGACCCGCCTCGATTGCCGCCTGAGCCTGGGCGATCCGGTCGGCCGCGCCGTCCTGCGCGGCGGGATCATGCAGCGCTTCGAACAGGTTGATGAGGTTGGCTGTGACGCCTTGCGCCTTGCGCAGCGTTTCGGCGAAGGTAGCCATGCCATAGGCGACGCCGGTCTGCCGCAGATAGCGGTAGAGCGCGCGGAACAGCACGACCGAGCGCGGCGACAGGCTGGCGGTGACGATCAGTTCGTTGAACCGGTCGTTTTCGGCGCGTCCTTCGAGTACCTGCGCGATCGCCTCTGTCACGACGCCGGCGCGCGCCACGACTGCCTGCGCGTCGCCGCCGGCGGGCAGTTCCAGCACGAAACGCTGGACATGGCCGAGCGCGCCATTGTCGACCGCGGTGGTCATTTCCTCGATCACGCGGAAACCGAAATTCTCGAACACCGGCACCACTTCGGACAGGGCGACCGTATGGCTGCTGTAGAGTTTGAGCCGCAGGCGTTCGTTGCAGTCTTCCGCGTTGCGATAGATTCGGATCGACTTGTCACCTTCACCCGACAGGCCGTGAAGCAGGCGAATGTCGATCGCGGCCTCAAGCGGGCCAGCGCCATTGCGATAGGCGAGCGGGAAGCCGGGAGCGAAACGCTGCGCGAGCGCTGCGGCGCGGCCAGCTTCCTCGGTTTCGGCGAGCGCTTCCTCGACGGCCGGCACCCAGCCGCGCACCATTTGCTTGAGCTGACGGTCGAGCGCGGCGTCATCGGGCACTACCCCGCCTTCGCGCAGGTCGAGCGTGATGCGCAGCAGCGCCAGGCCGCCTTCCTCCAGCGCGATCGACCAGCTGAGCACCGGGCCGTTCGCCGCCTGCGCGAGCATATCCTGCACCGCTACGCGACGGGCGGTCGACAATTCGTCGCGCGGCAGCCACACGAAGGCATAGAGATGGCGGGCCAGTGCGCTGGTGGCGAGCGCCAGCTTCGGGCGTGGCCGGTCGGTCAGCGACATGAAGGTCAGCGCCAGCCGCTCCAGCGTTTCGCGGTCGAAGCCGATGGTGATGTCGTGCGGCAGGGCGGTCAGCGCATGGGCCAGCGTCTTGCCGGCATGGCCGAGCGGATCGAAGCCGAACTTGTCCATCAGGGTCGAGAGCGCCGAGCGGAGCAGCGGCACCTTGTCCGGGGTCGCCGACAGGCCGGTGCTGGTCCACATGCCGGCGTGGATCGACAGCGCCTTGACCTCCTTTCCGTCCCGCACCGGAATGATGACCAGGTCGAGCAGCACCAGGCGATGCACGCGCGAGATGCGGCTGGATTTGATGATAAGGGGCGTGCGCTTGCCTTCCTCGAACCAGGAGAAGGCTGCCTCCAGCGAGGCGGGGGCGATCAGCGGCCTGTCATGCCGGGTGCAGATGCCGAGCGGCGCGCTGCTGCCGCCGTCCCGCTGGATGATCTCATGCCCGGTCTGGGTGAAATGCCGCGCCAGGAACCAGCGCAGCAGGGCCGCGCCTTCCTCGTCCGGCACGGCGTCCGCATCGGCGGCCATGGCCGCCTGCATCTTGGGCCAGTCCGCCACGGCGGCGCGTACGTCTGCCAGCGTCTCCTGCAACGATTTTTCCAGCGCGCGGCGCGCCTTCGCGTCGGCCCTGTCGGTTTCGACATAGATCATGGATTCGCGCCGCGCGCCGGGCGTGTCGTCGTCCAATATGGCGGACAGCGCGCCGTCGCCGTCGCGCGTCACCGACAGAACGGGATGGAACAGGCGGTGAATGGTGATGTCGGCCGCAGCCAGCGTATTGGCGATGGAATCGACCAGAAACGGCATGTCGTCATTGACGATGGCCAGGCGCATGAAGCGGCCATTGGCGCCTTCGCCCAGCGTTTCGACCATGATCGCGGCCTGGCCCGCCTTGCGCCCATTGGCGGCGCGTCCGAGGAAAGCGGCGGCGGCGGCCAGCGCTGCCGCGTCAAACCCCTCGCTTTCGCCGGGCAGGGCGCCCCGGCTGAGAGCGCCTTCCAGCGCCTCATGGATGGTCTTGTCGACTTCCTTGTTCTTCGCTTCCGCCAGCGCCGTCATTCGCTCACCTCTCAACGCGGTTCTAACCGCTTCGATCTTAACGGAGGAGGTGCTGGATCGCCGCCATGCGACTCCTCGGCTTTAGGAGCGCCTATATGCGCCCGGCCAGGAGTCGGCTCAACCCTAGCGGGAAATAAAATTTCTGATCCTTGAAATTAAATGACGAAACGCATCGCGGCCCGCGCGGAGGGCGCGGGGCCTGTCACTGGGGGCGACTATCAACCAGCCTGCGCCGCATGTCGAGGCTCGATGCGGCGCTATGTGCAGCATTTCACCATGAATGCTGGCGTTATGGCGGCGGGAGATGCCGTGTCAGCGCGCCGCGGCGCTGATCACCCGCTGGTTGAGGTCGCTATCCCCCGGCAGCGCGGCGACGATCGCCAGCGTGCCGTCGGCTTCGCGCCGGGCGATGACGACGGCCAGGCCATCCGCATCGGTGGCGACTGCGACCGGATCGAGCGCGGCGGCGGCCTTGACCCTGTCGCGCGCCACCTGACGGCGATCGGGCTTGGCTGGCTTCTGCGATCGGCGCAACGCGCGCTCGTCGCGCACCAGCGCCTTGAGGCCGCCGGCATAAGCGGACAGATAGGCGGCGAGCGATCCGACGCTGAGCCGGGCCGTCAGCGCATGATCCAGCGCGGTGGCATATTCGGTGATGCGCGTCTTGTCATAGGTCGCGCCGAAGACCAGTTTGATGACCGCGGTCATGGGGCTGCGCGCCTGCGCCTTGATGCCATAATCGTGCAGCAGTTCGGCATAATCGTCGGGACGGACCTGCGCGACCTGCGCGAAGTCGTAGGACAGGCTGACGGCGCGATAGAGGGCGGCGTGGCTGCGCGCTTCGCTGATGCGCACGCGCGCGGCGCCGTCGCGGGCGATCGCCAGCCAGTCGGCGAGCGGCGCGTCCTGCCTCGGACATTCCATGCCGGTGAGGTCGAGCGTGTCGTCCTCTTCCTCTTCGATGTCGAACGCCAGGCTGTTGCTCTGCTGATCGGCGGCCGGGCCATCGGCCCAGATGGGCGCGGCGTCGCGCGCGGCGGGCGCGCTGCGCATCGCTTCGTCGACTTCCAGCGCCAGCGCGTCGGACAGGCTGCGGCTGGCCAGTTCTTTCCAGTTGATGACGCCGAATACGAAGTCGATCGTCTCGTCATCGGATGAGAAAGGCATCAATATGCCGCGATACATGATCTCCGCGCCGCGCTGATTGACGAACTCGGCCTCGAAACCGATAGGCGCGGCATTGGCGATGATCTGCAGATAATGGTCGGTCAGGCGCGATAGCAGCGAGCGGGCGGGGACGTCATCGATATAGTCGATCGTCCCCTCAATCTCGCACTCCTGGCGCAGCGCGGTGCCGAGATAGACGATGGCGGGATTGTCGAGGCCGACGCTGAAGTCGAGCAACACCGAATGCGGGCCGAAATCCTCCAACTGGTCGGGATTGAGATCCTCGATCGAGGGTAGGGCGCGATCACCCAGCAGCGAGGCCCAATAATTATAGGCGCGCACCTGCATCCGCCGCTCATCGGAAATGACGGCAGGGGGCGTTTCGATCAGCGCGTCGCCGGCATAGTCGAAATCGTCCTCGTCATTGGCGGCGTCGCGCCCCCGCAGCGTGTCCATCCAATCGTCCTAACCTCAGGTCAAAAATACTATTCCGGGATTCGACAGTGGCACGGGATGGTAAATTTCGTGTAAACAGGGCGAGTGCGATCGGGCGGGGCGAGGCGGTTGCGGCGTGGGTCGAAAAAAGGGGCGGGGGCGGGAAATGCCCGCTTGTCCTTCGCCCCGTCCGCTGTTATCTGCCCGCCCGAACGCCGCTTTAGCTCAGTTGGTAGAGCATCGCATTCGTAATGCGGGGGTCACAGGTTCGAGTCCTGTAAGCGGCACCGTCGCCTTGATAGGCAACCCTCGGAAAACCTAGCGAAAGTGCCTTTCAGCTTATGGCTGGGAGGGGAGCAGGTTTATGTACCTTTGGGCTGATCCCCATGGGTTCCCAGTGGGTCGGGTGTGGGTGGCTTCCACTATCCATCGTTGTCAATCGTGTGGGTTATCCGACCTTTGAATGTCCTCAGTGGCATGGTCTGCCGCCGCATCCAGCACGTCTGCCATGACTTCTTCCGTGTCTGCGTCATCACTCTTCGACATCGCAGGCGCAGGCGACGCCAAGGCTTCTAAGCGGACAGCATCGGCTTCAAACTGTTTTGCTGCTGCCGCTGCCTTCGTCGCTTCCGCTTCAGCCTGATCTGGCGCAACGCCCATTTCGCGCAGCGTTTCCGAGCGCTGTGGGATTGGATTTGAAGGATCGAAGACAATCACTGTTGCTCCGGTGGACTTGAGTGCCGAGCGAACGTCTCCTGCAAGTGCTTCGGGCAGAGCAACGAACAAGCGTGATCCGGCCAAGCGACCTGGGACGCCGGATTCTGCTCCCTCTTTCAATGTGCGCGCCATAGCTTCAGGGGCCGATGGGCTTGCAAACATGAGATCGTCCGGCTTATCCCAATTCGTAAATATCGAACGAATATCTCTCGCTCGCTCCACAAAATCAGGCTCATTCTCTGATGGCAGAATCCATTCGGGACCGAACCCCATTGCATTCTGATTTTTGGGAGCGAGGCGCTTTGCTGCCTGATATAAATAGCGCCGCCAATCAGCCACCTTGTCATCTTTCGGTGCGGTAAGCGCGGCGATGGCGAATGCGCGCCATGTGGCTTCCGATGCCTTTGATCTGGCAGTCAGCGGCGCTGCGGCTGCCATCGCCGCGTCCCATTCGGCTCCTGACGGGAGAGATACAGCGCCGGTCGCCAGATCGATCAGCACGTTGAGATAGCCGCGCGGCGTGTCAATCGCACCACGACTGTTCGGGATTACGACCTTCAACTCTACTTGTCGGCCATCGTTCGAAAGTGCGTGCTCGCCGCTCCACCAGATCGAGCTTACGCTCGTCGGCAATGCCCGTATGTAATCTTCAGGCAAGATATCGACGAGCCGCATTGACCGCACCTGTGATCCGTCCGCACGATAGATTACCACGACGTTGTCGCCAAAACCTGCTGAGTGCCAGTTGTCGAAGGTGACGACATAGCTCGCGCTGTTTGTCACCAGAGCGCTCACAGGTGCGACCTCATTAGCAAGTGGGGCTTGCCAGATTTTGGTCCAGGCTCGTCCGTTGCGTCTTTCCAAAATCGCGCGCGCCTGTGGTTCGCCGCCTTTGCGTTGACCAGCAGGTTCCTTGCCATCCACTTTGTCGCTGAAGTAGGAAAGCTGATCCTCAAGATCACGGGGGATCACAGTAAGCCGAACAGTCTTATTGGAGGAGAGGTAAGTCTTTTGCATCGCTGGCATCCAGCTGTCCGCCGACGCCGGAGCAGAAGCGAGCAAAGCTGCCGCGACCAACAGCCTGACTAACAACTGCATCCCATCTCTACCGTATACAACCAGCGTGTTTCTCATATCATCATATTCTTCTGGATAAGACCAACGCGGAAAATCCGGCATCTTATATGAGATATGATATACCGTATTGTAAAATCCAAAAACTATCAATCGAGCAGATCGCCCAACCTGCATCCAAGCGCACACGCGACCCGTTCGACTACGGTGACAGTCGGGTTCTTCACCACTCGCTCGATCCCGCTTACGTACGTACGATCCAATTGCGCCTCGTCGGCCAGCGCCTCCTGGGACCAACCACGCTCCTTGCGCAGCCGCTTCATATTCACAGCCAATCTTTGCCTAACGTCCATCGTCCAGACTGAACTGGAATGTGGTTGATTGAACCACGGACTATGAATCTCATTTTTACTGGCCTTGGCAGCATGTTCCGATAAATCAGATCGGGATGTGGGTGCCTCAACGCGCCGTCACTTTGGCGGTCATCCCACGAAAGGGGAAAATACCATGAAGAAAACTATACCCTTACTGTGTCTGGCGCTCCTTGCTGCCTGCACCACACCTGCCGATGTCTCGCAGCCTTTGACGGCTGACGGCGACAAGAATGCCAAGTTCGACATCAAGGACACAGCAAACGGGTTCACCATCGACGTGAGCTATTCCCGTTACCAGTTCGTGCCGGAAGCTGACGCCCTGCTGGTAGCCTGCCGATCGATTGCCACCACCCGCGCCTATGAGGAGGCCAAGCGTCGGGGGAAGGAAATTCAGCCCATCAATGAACAGACCCTTCGCGTCTCGACCGGCCGGAACATCCTCAATGGTCGCACCTCCTGCCGCGCCTTTGTCGAAGCCGTCTGGAAGGAGGGGTAAGCCGATGCGCAACTATCGCATCATCGCCATGGTCGTGGCGACCCTGACATTGGCCGCTTGCGATCGCAACAGGAGTGCAGCCGAAGATGCCGTGCGGGGAAGCCTGAAAGACCCCGATTCCGCTAAATTTGGTGACTTCTATTATAACGAGAAGACCAAGAAGGGATGCCTGACTGTCAATGCCAGAAACTCGATGGGTGGCTACACAGGTGATCAGCAGGCTTACGTTGAGCCGGGCGACAAGGGGTGGCTGACAATAGGGTTCGCGGACGTTTCCCAAGAATCCTGCCGCAATGTTTTTGCCGATGCCGTGCAAGACGAAACTTCCAACTGACCGTGGCGAGGATCATCGGCGCTCTCATGCTGATCGGACTGATGGTGGTTGCTATCAAGGTCGCGATCTTCGTGGCTATCATCGTCTGTCTCATGCGATGGCCGAAGGAAACGATCGCGGTTCTAGGTGCGATGCTGGTCATCACGCTTGCGGGCCGATATCCGATCGCGGCTGGCATTCCGATAGGCATTGTAGTGCTGATCGGCATTTACCGGGTGATGGCAAAGCCGCCCGATGATCCTCCCTCAACAACCTGAACACACATCAGCCCCGGCCTAACCCGCCGGGGTTTTTCGTTTCTGGAGAACGTACATGGACATCATTCGCACATGGGCGGAGCTGGACACCTATTTGACCGGCCCAATCCGCCCTGACCTCAAAGCCCTTTTGCAAAACCGCCGTGAGCAGCTGATCGAATATGGCGAGCTGTCCGAACTGGGCGACTTCATCATCATCCAGCCGGGCGACACGATCGACTGGCCCCTCGTCATTGACGGCTTGCCGACCTTCGAATGGGTGCAGCGGCATGGCAGCATATTCGAGATGCCCATTGTGCTGTCCGATTCAGGAGCCGGACATGTCCTTATCGTGCCTGATGCAGAAGGTGTCGACACCGACTTGCTCAATCTCTGCCGCACCTATGCCGATCAGTTGAAGGGCGATCCAGAAGACGGAACAGAAGCCGTTTAACGCATCGTCCTCGCGACATCTCTCGCGGCACAATCCCATCAAAACCATCGCAGCGTCCTCCGGGGCGCTTTTTTTATGTCCAAAGGAATCGCACCATGCTTTCCATCACCGACCTGCACGCCGATCTTCCCGAACGGCTGGACCCAACCCTTCATCGCTTGCTGACTGACCGCATCCAGGACGCAATAGCTTCCGGCCTTGCTGACCTCACCCACATCATCGTCGTGGAACCGGGCGACACGGAAACCGACTTCATCAGGGAGGCCGCTTTCTCGCCGTTCCACAATTCGCTTTCTGAAACCCGCTACGGCGATCCTTACTTCGAACCGCCATGGTGCTGGCTTGATCGCCTGGACGCCTGGGGCTGGGAAGCGATCCACACCATCGGCAATGATGGGTTCGCCTTCATCATCCTCGTGCCGGACGTAGAGGGTATCGATCCGCTACTGCTGGCGCTGCTGCGGGAGTTCAGCCCATGCAGCTAATCTATATCCTGCTCATCCTGTCCGTCGCTCTGGCTGTCATCAAGGTGGCGATCATGGCGCTGCTGATCGTGTTCGGCATCGGGTTGCTCATTGCCACGGTCAAACATCCAGGGGCAGCGATCGGGTTCATGTTGATGATGACCACGGTGTCGCTTGTGGAGGCGCATCCATGGGCGGCCGGGGCCGGGCTGATCGCTACGGCAATTTGCGCAACAGCGTCAAAACCATCTTGACGAATCGATACCCAATTCTATGTAGGGCGGGTTCGGCAATGGGCAGCGAGATGACCCGCCGAAAAGTCCTCCGCAAGTGCATTGAGGGCGTTGTTCAGACTTAAGAACACGCCACACTTGCGCCGAGAAATCTCACATTTGTGTCGTGTTCCAGTCTGCTCTTCGCTTCGCGCGAAGGGTCTTTGACATCGTGGAACAATTACCGCGTCGTCGCTGGCTGACAACCAGAGAGGATGCACAAACTTGGGCCTCCGGGCCTCCGTTTCTTCGGCAAGTGCCATAACAACAACTGCACAACCCCAAGGAATATAATGATTACCCAACTTTTCGACCCCAGCCAGATGTTGGCTCTGGGTCAAGCCTTGCTGCAAGATGATGGCAGCATGGTCGTCTGGTCCCAGGCGGACGCAGCAGTGTCCGTCCTCTTCGCTCTCATGCATGAAGGCGTAAGCGACAAAGATCAGCTAATTGAAGCCGCCTGCAAGGTACCGCAGGTTGAGGAATTGGTCGCATGGCGCATGATGAGGATCATGTGCGGCGATGATCCCAGCCGGTCCCTATGGCGACATAACGGGTTCAACCGTCTCACCCTCTGGTCGCGAGGGTGAACATGACCGACCAAAAAGACAACGTGCTTGCAGGATTGCCCGACCGACCACGATCCACTCGAAATCAACCACCGACGACGATTGCGAACATCGCGCACATACTGCAAGCCGAAGGCATCGTGCCCCGGTACAATGTCATAAAGAAGCGCGACGAGATCAGCATCCCCGGTCACGCTGGCACCTCAGACAATCTGAGCAATGTCACGATGACGCGGGTGGTGAGCCTTGCATCGCAATATGGGCTGGCCACCAGTCTGGTGCCCGACTTCGTGCAGGCCATCTCCGACCAGAATGCTTACAACCCCGTGGTCGACTGGATCAACAGCAAGCCATGGGACGGGGTGGACCGGCTCCCGGACATTTACGCGACAGTGTGGGAAGAAGAAGGGTATCCGGCCGACCTCAAGGAAACGCTGATGCACAAATGGCTGCTCAGCGCCGTTGCGGCGGTCATGGTGCCTAAGGGCTTCCACTGTCGGGGGGTGCTGACCCTTCAAGGGCCGCAGGGCATCAACAAGACCAGTTGGGTTCGCTCGCTGATCGATGACCCTGAGCTACGAGAGTCGGTCATCAAACTCGACCACCATCTGGACGGCGGCAACAAGGATTCGATCCTTGGGGCAGTCACAAACTGGATCGTGGAGATAGGCGAACTGGACAGCTCATTCCGCAAGGACATCGCCCGGTTGAAGGGGTTTCTCACCTCAGACGCCGATCGGGTCCGTCGCCCCTACGCAAGGGCGGAATCGGAATATCCCCGCCGCACCGTTTTCGTGGCGACAGTGAATGATGCCAAATTCCTGGTCGATCCGACCGGCAACTCCCGATGGTGGACGATTGCTGCTCGCGGATTGCGCAAGGACCACGGCATCGACATGCAGCAACTCTACGCCCAACTGGCCGTCGAACTTCGAAACGGCTGGCAGTGGTGGCTGTCGAAGGCCGAGGAAGATCAGCTCGAAGGCTGGAACAGTCGCCATAAGGTGGCCAGTGCCGTCGAAGACATGGTGATGGCCTGGATCGACCTTGAGCGGACGGGGTATAAGGCAACCCAGAACATGACGGCATCCGAGCTGCTCCGGCTGGCGGGGATCAAGACACCTACCAACCCGCAATGCCGGGAATGTGGATCGCTGCTGCGAGAACTCTTTGGGCCGCCCAAAAGGATCAATGGCCGGGAGAAATGGGCAGTGCCGCTGATTGATCTACACGCGGAGGCGCTGAGACTCTTCAATAGCATCATCCTGAAACAAGACGAATACTGACCCCAAGGTGGGGGGAGGGGTAGGGAAAAACCCTAGAAATGGCTGAAAGAAGATCAGCATAATATAGGGGAAAGGCGGCTCGCGCTGCTGCCCCTCCCCCACCAAACTGGGCTGCTGTCTCGCTACCCAAGGCGGAGATGTCGCCCCTTTCGGGGGCGAGGCACAGTTCTCGGCGATTTGCGTAATCCCACAGCGCCGATTGCCCCCCTTTCCGGGCCTGACCCATCCGCGCCGCCAATCGCGCGCTGGCGATACCCAACATCCCAACTCTCAAAAAGGAACCACTCATGCCCAAGCAAAAGCTTGATGCGTCATTCTGCCTGCTCGCCGCGTGCGAAACGGGGAAGCGCAAGATCGATTACTATGACACGTCTATCACCGGCTTCGTGCTGGAAGTCCGCCCGAACGGGGGCAAGACCTACTATCTGCGTTATCAGGACGATCATGGTCGCCAGAAGCAGCACAAGATCGCGGCCTATGCGGATATCAGCTTCGACAAGGCCAAAAAGGAGGCCCAGCGGCTCCGCTCTCAGGTGGTCCTTGGCGGTGATCCGGCTGCAACCAAGGAGCAGAAGAAGGCCATCCCGCTTTATTCGACCCTTGCCGACCAGCATCTTGCCCATGCCAAGACCTACCAGCGATCCTACGACACGACGGCGATGTATGTGAACCGGCACATCGTCCCCAAATGGGGCAAGCACCGGCTGACCGATATTACCCAGCAGGGTGTTGCCCAATGGCTGGCAGACAAGGCAGGGGAGGGGCTTGCTCCTGCCACGGTCGAGAAGATGCGCGTCATCCTTGGCCGATCGTTCGAACTGGCAAAGCAGTGGGGCATGGCGGGTAGCGACAAGAATCCGACAAGGGGCATTCCCCGCAAGCCGATCAACAATGCGCGGGACCGCTACTTGAATGCCGCCGAAGCAAAGCGGCTGATGACGGCTGTGGAGGCCTCCCGCAATCCGCAGCTCAAGTTCATCGTTGGCCTGCTCCTCCTGACCGGCGCGCGGGTGTCGGAACTGCTGAATGCCAAATGGAAGCATATCAACCTGGATCGGCGTGTCTGGCTGATCCCGACATCCAAGACCGGCAAGCCCCGGCATGTGCCTCTGTCCAAACCCGCGATCGACATCCTCAGTGCCGTGCCGAGGTTCGATAAATGCGACTATGTCCTGCCGAACCCGGAAACCCTGAAACCCTTCGTGTCGATCAAACACGGATGGCAGACGGCGCGGGATGAAGCGAAGCTGCCTGACCTACGCATCCATGACCTGCGACATTCCGCCGCATCGTTCATGATCAACGCTGGAGTTGACCTGTTCGCTGTTGGGCGGGTGCTGGGCCATGCAGATCATAAAAGTACGATGAGGTATAGTCATCTAGCGAACGATACTTTGATGGCCGCTGTCGAGGCTGGGGCACGTAAGATGAAGGGCGTTGGCAATGGCATTTGAAGAAGGGTCAGAGGAATTGGTCTGCCCATTCTGCTCTGCCAAGCATCGAGCCAAATGGTATCTGCGAACGGTGCGAGATGAGGTCGAGCTGGAATGTCTGAAATGTAGTTCGATTATCATACGAGGAAAAAGCCGAAAAGATTATGAGGAGGTGACGCTCCTGCCCTAAGATGACCGCTTCCCCCGCTCATGGACATTCATGGGTGGGGGTAGTGCGGCTATATTTTTTCGGAAGGGATCGCCACCATGCCCGAAAACGCCGTTTTGGCTAAGGCAGGAAGCGCGTTCGGTCCGATGGGCTGTGTTGCCTGCTTTCTGCATCAACTGTGCCCCTCAAATCGCCTAGGACGCGGTCGAGGCTGCGAAAGCATATTGTTCCGATCGCGCTCGTCCCAAATGCGCCAAATGGCGACAATGTATCAAACCAATTGGTAATCGTTACTATTGGTTTCGGTACCGCAACAACGAGCATTTCGTTACGGTATCGGTTTTATAACACCGATGCTTTTCAGTGGCATGCTCTAACTTGCATTAACTAAAAAAACCATAGACTTAACGGGATCTAAACCTTGATCCGCCATGGATGCATCTTGTGGAGGGCGTTCATGGGTTTCCTTAATCGCTTGCGCGACAACGAAGCGGGCAATGTTCTCGTGATGGTCGCTGCTGGTTTCATCCCCTTGCTGGGCTTCATCGGCGGGGGCGTCGATATGGCGCGCATCTATTTGGTCAAAACGCGTCTTCAGCATGCTTGCGACGCAGGGGCGCTGGCGGGTCGCAAACAGATGGCTGGCGGTGCCTGGAATGCCAACAGCGATAAGGCGCGCACCACCGCCGAAGGCATCTTCAATATCAACTACGTGCCCGGCTCTTACGGGTCGAACACCCTATCTAAAAACTTCATCGAAAATCAGGGCAAGGTGACGGGAACAGCTTCGGTCACCATCCCCATGACGATCATGGTGATATTTGGTCAATCCTCCAAAACGATTGCGGTCACATGCGACGCGGAAATGCGCATACCCAACACGGACGTCATGTTCGTTCTCGACACAACAGGGTCGATGGCATCGATCAATAGTGGCGACAGCGACACTAAAATCAATGGGCTGAAAAAGGCGGTCAAATGTTTCTATGAGGCCTTGGCGAAGGTCGATACCTCCGCTGACTGTGGGAGCAATCCGACTGGCACCCGGAACAATGATGTGCAACTGCGCTTCGGTTTCGTGCCTTATTCCTCCAACGTGAATGTCGGACGCCTGCTGCGCAACGATTGGATGGTGGATAGCGCGCTTTATCAGTCTCGCAAGGCTAAGACGACCGGCAACACCGATGTTGATGGCTACAAGGAAGGCAAGGCCGACGTCGTCTCTACAGAACAAGTGCCTTACAGCATGAACTGGAGCGCTTGGGAAAATTTCGGCAGCGCCAGCGGCGCGAGTTGCACGGGAAAAATTCCGGCGGATGCGACTGAAATGACCGGCAGCGAAAGCGCCCCCTACAATGAGACTGTAAGCGGCGGCGGCGCTAGCCGAGTGGTTAGCTGGTCTACCAATCAGGATGGCCGCTATTACAATTATCGAGGCGTGATGGTCAGCGGGAAATGCCAGATTCAGCGGCGCTATATCAATGGCTATCTGAAGCGGAATTATCAACGGACCGATACAACCGGCTTCAAGGAATATGAATATGATCAGCTGACCTTCAACGTGTCGGGCCTAAAGGCTGGAGGAAGCAGTTGGAGCACCGGCATCACTGCGCCCGTTGGCGCATTCGGCCAGACTGCGACGATCGGCTGGGACGGCTGCATTGAGGAAAGACAGACATATCAGAACAGCGATGACGATCCGACGGGCGAGTTCAGCCCAATCCCCGCCAGCGCTCTCGACATGAACATTGATATGGTCCCTACTGGGTCGGATGCCAGTAAATGGCGTCCGCTTCTGCCGGACCTTGTGTGGGGGCGCTATGATAGTGTCGGCAACTGGACCACCGCAAAGGTGAAGACCAGTTCGGACCTTAGTCGAAACTACACCTACGCCTGTCCTACGGCGGCATCAAAGCTCAAGGCCTATTCGTCTGCGAACACGTTCGAATCCTATGTGAACACGTTATACCCGAACGGTAACACTTATCACGATATCGGCCTGCTTTGGGGTGCACGGCTTATGTCGCCGACCGGCCTGTTCGGACCGGAAAATGCGTTCACGTCCACCGGCGGCGAGATCGAACGCCATCTGGTCTTTATGACCGACGGCGACACGGTTACGAGCAATCAGGGTTATACCGCCCATGGAATTGGCTGGTGGGACAGACGGCAGACGCGCAGCAACGCGGGTCCGAGCTCTAATCTCCTCACATCTGTCGTCAACGAACGCACCAAGGCGCTATGCTCCGCCATCAAATCGAAGAATATCACCCTCTGGGTCATCTCTTTCGGATCGGGTGTCAGTTCCGGGGCGCAGGCGTTGCTGGAGTCCTGCGCGTCGCCAAACCGGTACTATGTCGCCGCAAACAGCGCGACATTGATATCCAACTTCCAGCAGATTGCGGACGAAATATCGCAGTTGAGGCTGACCAAGTGATCGCTCTTCGACTTTCTGATTGCAGATTGATCAAAGACCAGGCAGGCGCGACGATTGTCGAATTTGGCCTGATTTCGATCGTGCTCGTGACGACCCTACTGGGCTTCATGGATCTTGGACATAGCTTGTACGTGCAGTCCGTGTTGCAGGGTACCGTGCAGAAAAGCGCCCGCGACGCCACGCTGGAAAGCGGAAAAGTGGACGTTCAGCAGCAGCTTCTGGACGCGGCCGTGCGCGAACGTGTCCAGCTTCTGGCCACTAATTCAACTGTCACCTTCTCTCGTCGTTATTTCCGGGATTTTACCAAAGCAGCGCAGGCGACGGCGGAAGCGTTTCAGGACATCAACGCTAACGGTCTCTGCGACAATGATGAACCCTTCCAGGATAACAACCGCAACACGGTTTGGGATCGGGATGGTGGCGACAACGGGCAGGGCGGGGCAAAAGATGATGTGGTTTACACGGTTAAGATGACCTACCCGCGCCTTTTGCCGATCGCGAAGCTGGTAGGACTATCCGAGAATGTGACGGTCGAAGCCCGGACAGTGCTGGAAAACCAGCCGTTCGGCGAGCAGGGCGATTATGGCAGCCCGATTGTGGGGCATTGCACATGAAAATCGCTGCATTTTTCAGGCGCCTCATTCGTGAATCCAGAGCTGTTGCCGTCGTGGAGTTCGGCCTCGCCTTGCCGCTGATGACGGCCATTGCATTTACTGGAGCGGAACTGACGAACTTCGTGACCACAAAGATGCGGATCAGCCAGCTTGCTTTGCACGTTGCGGACAATGCGGCCCGTATCGGCACCGGAACTGTGCTTGCAAACAAGCAGATCACTGAGGCGCAGATCAACGATCTTCTGACTGGCGCGAACCTTCAGGGTGGCCGTCTTGATCTTTACGGCAAGGGGCGTGTGATCCTAAGCAGTATCGAGCCGGTGGCCAATCCGAATCCGACCAACCGATACCGTATCAGATGGCAGCGATGCCGCGGCAGCAAAAGTTGGCCATCCTCCTATGGGCGGTCCGGCGACAGCAACCTGAGCGGGATAACCGTGGGCGGGCAAACCGCAACTGCACCTGATGACGGCGCACTTATGTTCGTTGAGATAGTCTATGACTATCAGCCTCTTATCGCGCGCCTCTTCATTCCTCAGGATCAAATTACAGCAGTCGCCGCCATGACCGTGCGTGATCAGAGAGATTATGGCGGCGGCTCAAACGGCATCTACAACAACGAAAACGTCGTCCCATCGACATGCTGAAGGATAGGCAAAACCATGGATAAGTTTATCTACGTGGCGTTGGGAGTAGGCGTGCTCCTCATCGCCGCGGTCGACCAGTCGAACAACGCAGGGCAAGCGACGTCGCCGACCGTCGTTGCCGTTACTGATACGGCTCAGTCTGCTTCCTCAGCCATCGGAGAGGCCAGCTCATTATCTTACACCGAGACTGCTCCTCCCGATACACTTTCCGCATTCCAACCAGTAAATCCGATCCCGCGCGCGGATGCCCTGGGCGGTAAAATAATCGACGATCGGTTTCAGCCGGATGGCTAAGCTGGCGCTTTTTGTTGGCCGTAGGCGCAACCCTTCTCAGAGATCGGGAGCATGCCCGTGCGCTTGAGCCGTTTCATCGACGCCGGGAATGTCCCACTGGCGGAGAGCCAAGCGGCGCGTCTGCTCGCCAAATATGAAGAAAGCGGCAAAGGGTGGTTCTGGGAAACGCATAGAGATGGCTCTCTATCCTATCTCAGCGCGAAGATAGGCAGCGCCATGGCAAATTTTGGCGTCTACCCGGCCAGCTTGTCCGATCTGGTCGATAGCGACACCAGTCTCGCAGAAGAAGCGTCGGAGCGAAGCCTGAGTTTCTATATCGCATCGCGCATACCGTTCGACGGCCTGGTTCTAAAGGCCAAGGGGCACGACGATCTTTGGTGGTCGCTCACCGGCGGACCCTATCATGACGAAGCTGGTCGATATTGTGGGTTTGTCGGTTTCGCGGTCGATCTTACCGATCAGAAAAATTCTGAAATCAAACTACTGCAACTGGCGCGCTTCGATTCGCTCACTAGCCTTGCGAACCGGGACACGATGCGGCAGGCGCTGGAAAATAGCATTCTCTCTTGCGCGCATCGCAAACAACGATGTGCCACGATGATATTGGATCTCGATAGGTTCAAACTCGTCAACGACACATTCGGCCACCTTGTCGGCGATCAACTGCTGAAGGCCGTTTCAGAGCGATTGGTAAAGACTGTCGATGGGAGAGGGCAAGTCGGCCGCCTTGGCGGTGATGAGTTTCAGCTAGTATTCGCCGACATATGCGAAGAAAATATTCTTTCAAGTATTGCAGCTGATATAATTCACAGCCTGTCCCAACCCTATGTCATAAAAACCCAATTAATCACTATCGGCACCTCGATCGGGATTGCTACCTCAGACTACGATCATCGGTCCGCTATTGACCTGGTGCGAGATGCGGACCTTGCTTTATATGCTGCAAAGGCGGCAGGCAAAGGAACCTATCGGTTTTTCGCGTCGGAGATGCACGAGCAGGCTCGGTTGCGCCAGCAGATCGAAGAAGACATGCAAAGAGCGTTGGAACGGGGGGAATTTCATCTCGCTTATCAACCCGTGGTCAACACACAGTCCGGTGCGCTGGCGGGATTTGAGGCGTTGCTCCGTTGGACCCATGGTATACGCGGCGTGATGTCTCCTGCCATATTCATTCCAATTGCCGAAGAATCCGGCCTTATTAACGAGTTAGGCGAGTGGGTGTTGCGGACCGCTTGCCTGGAGGCTGCGAAATGGCCCGATTCGGTGAGCGTTGCTGTCAACATCTCTCCCGTTCAGTTCTCAAGCCAGGCACTCCCGACATTGGTGACCAGCGCACTAGCTTTTGCAGGCCTCCCTGCGGACAGGCTGGAACTTGAAATTACAGAAGGTGCACTACTCAATGACACCGCAAAGACGCGTGCCGCTATTGCGACCTTGAAAGGGCTAGGTGTCAAAATTTCGCTAGATGATTTTGGCACCGGGTATTCCAGTCTTGGGTATCTCAAGACAATCCCCTTTGACAAAATCAAGATCGACCAGTCTTTCATTAAGGGTGCGACCCTTCCGGGTAGCAACAATATCCCTATCATAAAGGCGATAGTCAGCCTTGCTACCGACCTTGGCATGATTACGACGGCAGAAGGGGTAGAAACAGAGGACCAACTGGCCCTCGTTCGCGAGCTTGGATGCACGCTAATCCAAGGCTACATATATGGTCGGCCAATGGACTGTGCATCGGCGATGGAACGCGCTCGAGGCAATGGCCCGGTGGCCAGCGGATACCGTAATGATCGCGCCGAGCGCCGCCGACTTATCAGAACGGGTCAAATAACGGCGCGCGCCTCAAGTGAAGCGGTCAGGCTTCGTAACATTTCTTGCACGGGTGCCATGATTGAAACCAGCCTCCCCTTACATATCGGCGAAGTGGTCTCGCTGGAAATTGGTCTTCTAAACACTCTCGATGCCGATGTGCGCTGGATTAAAGATGGACGTGCTGGCTTGAAATTCATGCATCCCATCGATCTTGAAGAAATATTACTCGCCAAACCAAAAGCCGCGTTCAAAGCCTTTGTGCCAAACTACCTCTCTCAAGATAGTAGTGACTTATACGCGGATAAATCACGACTTGATCCAAAGACTCTAAAGAATAGATAATGGATTATCTAGTGTATATCTAGATTATCATCCTGGCGCGTATTTAATTCAGGCAGTAGAATGGTTTTAGGACGATAAGAGCGTCTGTGCCATCAGATGCGGTGCCACGAAAAAAGACCCCGCCATTTCTGACAGGGCCATTGTTCACGGATGATAGCTGGGGGCCAATATGCTCATCCGCTGCATAAACTTGCTTCCTGCCTATTAGTTCCGTCACAGATAAGATCGCGCAAAGCGGACGCTGGTCCTCGCAGTTTTACTCTTCGCCATTGTCCTTGACGCCGACCGTTGGAACGTCAATTTCTTCCTTCTTCGTTCCAACGACCACCGCCTTTGAATCAACATCGACCTTTGGCAATTCGCCGCCCTTGACACTAACCTCAGGAAGGTCGCCTTCCTTCACGTCGGCGGACCAGAAGCCTGTTGCAAAGAGGACGCCGACAATCGCCACAACCGCCAAGAGCAATATGATGAGCGTTCGGCCTGGCCCTCTCTTTTCCACGATTACGCGGTTATCAAATCGGTTATCGACCATCCTATCCTCCTCTACTTTGAGAATGCAGAAACGGTGGGAACTGAGTTCTGTTCCGGATACGAAAGGTTATAGGTTCGGGGGACGCGATGATGGGGTGCTTACAGGTATAGCGCAGGTCGGATTTCGAGGTCGCTTCCTAGCAAAGTGCTTTCAGTAGGAAACGATCCATACCGGGCTTCCGCTGCGTTTGGGTCTGGCGTGGGTGAGGGCGGACATACCTTTCCGCTTTGCCCCAGAACTGGCTAAAAACCTCGCTTTTCGGGGATTGCTTCCAAGGCCTTCGTAATGCGGGGGTCACAGGTTCGAGTCCTGTAAGCGGCACCAGGATCCCCCCGTCTGCGGGGCTGAAAATCCTCGAAACCCCGGAAATACTGGTATATTGAGGCATCGGCTTTCCGGTGTCGTCCGCCTTGGCTCATTGGACCTGGGTCATGTTGGCTCGCATACCGCCGATGCTGGGACCGCGCCGTCCACTGTCTATCGTCCAGTTGATCGACCGCCCCTCGCGCATGATCTGGACAACGGTTTGCCGACATGGCGTTCCAGATCGTCGCGCCACGGCGCCAGGATAAAGTCGCGTGCGCGCTCGATCAGCGCGAAGCGCCCGGAGGTCCTATCGATCCAAGTTGCGGCATGGACCGGCCTGTTTGAGGATCGGAGTCGAGGACAATATCTCGACCTTCACCAGGCGGATCACTTCGGGGGACGAATTGAAATAGCGGAACGGGCTGATGCCGCGCCGATTTTTGCTTTGACAGAACCAGCGACAGCAGTGCGCCGGGATCAGAAGGTCGCTGTCCCGCAGTAGCCGGTATGCCGGGGGTGAACCGTAGCGGGCGGCGGGATGGCGCGGTTTTTCTATCTGCTGGCGTGACCGGGCAAGAAAATCATCGCCAGGTCCGTAAACTAAGCTGCTCTCGCCTACTTATCTGGTCGAGTGAGATGCGCAACGCGAACCATAGAGGCAGCTCAGACATGTTTCCCATAATACGCCGTTTCTCGCCCGACCCATTTATCGTCGCTCTCCTGCTGGCCATCCTGGTTGCCACCATGGTTCCCGCACGCGGCCCATTCGCCACTATCGTGGACGCATCGTCCACCATCGCGATTGTCGCGATGCAGGCGATTCGCCGACCGTCTCAGCAAAAAAGAACCTGGACCTAAGGTCAGTAAGGCCGACAGTTGAACGGCTCATGCGATGATGTCGTTGATATTATCTCATATAATGAGACGATAAATTAAATAATGAGAAATATATTGACGGAGACGTTTGGAATCGGGATTAAGTGAATTAAATCTCCTTAGAGAGATATATTGGAAGATTATCGAGATTTCTGGTTTTTTGACGATATTTGCATCGTCAGAACTGTAGATTCTTGCGTTTTTTCATAAAAAAATGGGAGTGGGATCATGAAAGCTCAAGATTTACTGGTGACGATTATCCATGGAAGCGCATTCGGTGCGCTGGCTGTCGCGCTTGCTGCGCCCGCTGCAGCGCAGACGACAGATGCGATGCGAATGCCCGCTACCGCGGCGGCGCTCAACGATGCGTCGGCACCCAGTTCCGAAGACATCATCGTTACCGGCACGCTTTCGGCACGCGCGCCCGCATCCGTGGCCGTTTCCACCCTGACCGGCGATGCCGTCGCCCAGTTGACGCCGCAGAGTGCCGCAGACCTGTTGCGCAATGTGCCGGGCATCTATGTGAACTCGGCCCTGGGTGAAATCCGCAACGTCGTCTATTCGCGCGGCATATCGGCCAATTCCAACGAGGCCGCATCGGGCTATTATTATGTCTCGCTTCAGGAAGACGGGCTGCCGGTCACCAATGTAACCTTCAACAATTACGGCCCCGACTTCTTCTACCGTCAGGATCTCGGCCTGCAACGCCTCGAAGCGCTGCGCGGTGGCACGGCGACGATCACCGGTCCCAACGCGCCTGGCGGCATATTCAACTATATTTCCAAGACGGGAAAGAATAGCCCGGGGGCCGAAGTGCGGGCGCGCGTCGGCCTGGAAGGCGACGGTCGCAATCCTTATTATCGCGGCGATTTGATCTTCGGCGGAAAGATCGGATCGCAAGACCTCTATTACAGCGTCGGCGGATTCTATCGCTACAGCATCGGTTCGCGCGATCCAGGCTATCCGCTCAATCGCGGCGGCCAGATCAAGGGCAATCTGGTCTGGGACTATGGCGATGGGGACGTGCAATTCTACGGCAAATATCTGGACGATCACAACGGGTTCAATGAGTTTCTACCGGCCCGCAACTTCGATAAGCCTGACCTTGCACCTGGCATTTCGCGCTATGATTCCTTCCTGATCCCTCGCTCCAGGCATGACTTCGTCGAAACGCTAGGCGGACCCAAGAAGAGCTGGGATGGCCGAAATCTCGTCCATTCGACGGCGATCGTCTTTGGGATAAAGAATGAGCATGATTTCGGCGACGGCTGGACCATTCGCAACAATTTGAAACTGTCGCAGAACAAGGCGCAATGGAATTCCTCGGCCGTCACCTTTGCCGTGCCGATCACCGATTTCCTGGCCAACATCCTGTTGAACAAGCCGGCCGACGGCCTCTATTCCTATCGGGATCACGCGACTGGACAATTGCTCGCGCAGGTCCAGCAGACCGCAGGCGTTCCGACCGTGACGCTGAACAACCTCCCCAATCAGCAGGTCCTGGCCGACGGCGTCCTCACGCAGACGGCGTTCAATTTCAATCCCAGGGTCAGGGAAGTGATGGACCAGTTCGCCCTGTCCAAGCGCTTCGATCGCGGCAGCGTGACGCTGGGCGGCTTCTTTGCCAACTCGCACGTGAAACAACGCGGCGGCGGCGCAGGTTTTGCGCTGGCGACGTTGGAAGACCAGCCGCATTTGCTGGACATCACCCGGACCGCGCCCGATGGCCTGGTGCAACAAGTCACCAGCCCGGAGGGGTTTGCAGGTATAGGCCAGCGGTTCCTGGGCAATCCCTTCGATACCAAGCAGTTGCAGGCATCGGTCTTTGGCGGTGGCGACTTCGAAATCACTGAGGCGCTCAAGATCGATGGCGGCATCCGCTACGACTATATCCGGGCCAAGGGTTCCAATAGCGTACAGGTGGGCAATCCCTTGTCAGCCAGCCCCACCTATGGCGGCATCGATGGCGATGTGAACACGCTGTACGATAATTTTGCGGCCACTTATGTCAGGCCGTTCAACTATCGTTTCAGCCTGGACTATGTCTCCTTCTCCGGCGCGCTGACCTATACGTTCAGCCGCGACACCGCGATCTACGCCCGCTATTCGCAAGGCAAGAAAGCGCCAGATCTGACTTTTTTCCAAGCCTATGACACGCTTGATGAACTCAACAATCTCACGCCGATCCCTCAAAAAATCCAGCAGATCGAAGCCGGTCTTCGCCATAGCGGCACGGGCTTTAACGTCGTTCTGACGCCCTTCTATTCCAAGCTGAGCAATGTGGGGTCCGCCCAGCTCGGCACGCGGGCCGACGGCACGGCCTATACGCCACCAACTCTATTTTCTTCCACAACCACCTATGGCATCGAATTTGAAGGCGATGTCGATCTGCTTGACACGCTCAACCTACGGACCGCGCTGACCCTGCAAAAGTCGCGATCGACGGATTTCTCGCTCTACGTCTTCAACGGCCCAGGCGAGGCCGACGACACCATAACCAGCGTACCGGACGGCGATCAGGACAACACGCCCAAGATCATGTCGACCTCGGCGCTCACCTATAAACCGACGGAACGGCTGAGCGGCATGTTGACGTGGCGGTACATGGGCAAGCGGCCGGCCAACCGGTATAATGCCTTTAACCTGCCGGGCTATCATGAGGTCGACATGGCCGTGAACTTCGATGTCACCGACCAATTGACTGTGGGCGCCAATGTGAACAACATTTTCAATTCGCGCGGTGTACTCTCTTTCTCCCCCTCTGGTTCGGTTCTTGCCGCGCTCGATCGTCAAGCGCTGACCAAAGCGCAGATCGCGGCAGATCCGAACCAGCTTTTCAGCATTCTGCAAAACCCGCCGCGTTCCTTCTTCCTGACGGCGGGCTATAAATTCTGATCATCATGGGCTTTTGACGATGCGCGGCGCTGATCGTCCTGCCAAACAGAAAGAGTGCAACCGATGAGCGCAAATCATGGGCCAGACCGGAGAGAATTGCTCAAAGGTCTGGTCGGCGCGGCGGCATTGGCCACGCTGCCAAGTGGGGCGACAATGTCCATGGCCGCATCTCCCACAGGCGATGCGGTGCAAGGATCGGGCGGCGAAGGTCCCTGGGTCTACTGGTATTGGCTGGACGCCAATATCACCCGCGAGGGCATTATTGCCGATCTCGACGCCATGCACGATGCGGGCATTGTCGGCGTCTTCCTGTTCAACATCGGCGGCAAAAGTGCTGCGACCCTTGTCGATGCGCCCGTCGAGAGCTTGACGACCGATTGGTGGGATATGGCGCGTTTCGCGGTCGCGCGCGCGGGCGCCCATGGGATGACGGTCGCGATGAACATCTGCGACGGCTGGGGAACCGCCGGCGGATCATGGATCACCCCCGCGACATCGGCACAGGAAGTGGTATGGACCGAAACGCCGCTCGACCCCGACAGGCCCGTTCCCATCCTCGCCCGGCCGCTTACGCGTCTGGACCATTATCGCGATATCGCAACTTTCGCTTTTCCCGTGCCCGATGACTGGGCGACTACCAGCGACGTCGATGCGCATGTCACCAGCAGTTGGGACATTGATGCGATCGCGCAGATCGCAAATCCCGCCCAAGCCAAGAATGTGATCGATACCGATCATGAAGGCTGGCTACAATTTCGCTTCGACGCGCCGTTCACCCTCCGATCCGTTACCGTGCGAACCCCGTCAATCTCCATCCTGCCCTTTTTGTCGGTTGGCTATAATGGCGCGGCAAACAGCTTTGCGATCGAAGCGAGCGACGACGGCAGGAATTTCCGACCCGTCCATCGGATGACGCCGCCCAAACTCGGCTGGCAATCCAATGTCACCACATTGACACATGCGATACCGCCGACGACAGCGCGCTATTTCCGTTTTCGCTATCGCCCGGAAGATGTCGCATTGCATACCACCGATGGCGAATTTGGGGTGACCCCGCGCCTGAACCTTGCGTCCATGACCCTGTCCAGCCGTCCCGTCGTCGATCAATTGCCTGTAAAGGCGGCCGGCGCATGGGGCATCGGACGTCCCATGACGGCGGACTTGCTCCCTGATCGCGACTGTATCGCCTGGGACAGGGTGGTTGATCTGACGGACAAGGTGACTGCCGATGGCGCATTGGACTGGCGACCGCCCAAGGGCAGGTGGTCGATCATGCGGATTGGCGCGACCAGCACGGGCAAATCGACCGAGCCGTCCGGCCTTGCGGGCGGACTTGAATGCGACAAGTTCGATCCCGCCACCGTCGCAATGCAGTTTGACGGCTGGTTCGGTGAGGCGTTGCGGCAAATGGGGCCGGACCTTGCCGGCAAAGTCCTCAAGGTCTTCCACATCGACAGTTGGGAGGCGCGCACCCAGAACTGGTCGCCGGTATTCGCGGCGGAATTCAGGGCGCGGCGCGGCTATGACATTCGGCAGGGCCTACTTGCTTTGACCGGGGTTCCGGTGAACAGCGCCGACTATAGCGAACGCTTCCTGTTCGATGTCCGCCGCACGATCGCCGACCTTATCCGCGACAATTTTTTCGCTACGCTCGAACGATTGGCGCATCAAAAGGACTGCCTGTTCAGCGCGCAGGCCATGAACGCCAGTTTCCCCAGCGACGGGATGCAGCATTTTCGCCATGTCGACCTGCCCTGCGGCGAATTCTGGATGAACCGACCCGAAAGCGACAAGCCCAGCGACTTGCGCGAAGCGATTTCCGCTTCGCGTATCTACGGGAAGCGGCTTGCCTCTTCGGAAGCGTGGACCGGCGGCCTTGACTGGACCGAGCATCCCTTTAGCTTCAAGGCGCGCGGGGACGAGACATTCGCTTATGGCGCCAACAGACTGATCCTGCACGTATGGCCGCTTCAGGCCTTTCCCGAAAAGCACAAGCCGGGCGTCACCCTTTTTGGCCTCGGTTCTTTTTTTAGTGAAAACCAGCCCTGGTGGCCGATGGCGGGCGCGTGGATCGATTATCTCACCCGTTGCCAGACCCTGCTTCAGCAAGGCACGGCTATCGTCGACATATGCTATTATACCGGCGAAGACATTCCATCGCGCGCCTTCGTGCCGGCCCGGCTCGAACCGCCGCTGCCCGCCGGCTACGCCTATGACTCGGTAAACCGCGATGCGCTGCTGACGCTGGCTCAGGCACGGGGCGACCGCATCACATTTCCCGGCGGCGCATCCTATGCCGTGATGGTTCTGCCCGTGCGGCACGCCATGAGCCTCAAGAGTTTGCAGGCGCTGGCCCGGCTTGTCGCTTCAGGCGCGCGCGTCATCGGCGGACGGCCGGATGTCTCTCCGACCTTGGAAGATAATGACGCGGACATAGCGGCGGCAAAGACTATCGTCGAAAAACTGTGGGGCGGTTCCGCGCCGGCGATCGCCTTGTCCGAACTGCCCGCAACTCTTTCAGCGGCAGGAATAGCGCCAGATATTAGGCTGCCGGCGGGCGTCGACATCCTTTGGACGCATCGGCGAACGGAGGGGAAAGACATATATTTTCTGGTCAACCGTGGCCCGGATCGCGTGGCTTTCGACGCGATCTTCCGAATCCAGGGACGACGCGCCAGCATTTACGATCCCGTGGCCGATCGTACAAGCTTGCCTGCCACTACCGCGTTGGAAGCGGGCGCCACCAGCGTCGTGCTCGACATGACGCCGGCGGAGGCGCTGTTCGTAATTTTTGAGGATGCGTCTTCGTTTCCCCGCATCACTGGCGAGGTAAACGGTGCGGCACTGGTCACCGACGGCCGGTCGCTTATGCTCGAAACCCGCACCGCTGGGACTTGGAGCATCGACACGGGCAAGGGCCGCGTGCATGCCATATCCGTCCCTCGGCTCCCTCCCGCGATGGTTGTCACGGCGCCTTGGACCGTAACCTTCACCATCCGGGGTAAGCCGGTCCATGTCCGCATGGACACCCCGACAGACTGGAGCCAGTTCGACGATCTGGATATCCGCCATTATTCCGGCCGCGCGCTTTATAAGAGCGAATTCGACTTTTCACCGGGCGGTTGCGACTGGAGCATCGAACCCTCAACTTTTGCTAATGTCCTGCAAGTGCAGATCAATGGCCATGACCTGGGCGTGGTCTGGGTGCCCGGCACCGGGTTGAACGCCACAAAAGCGCTGCGCAAAGGCCGTAACAGCATCGCAATCATGGTAGCGAACACCTGGCGCAACCGGTTGGTCGGCGACGCGGGCAAAGCCGAAGCCGACCGTGAAAGCTGGATCCTCGACAACCGGCTGGGCCTTATCTCACCGCCGAAAATAGCAGTCGATACGCCGTTGCTTCCTGCTGGCCTGCTGGGACCTGTCAGCCTTGTTCCCCTCGTGCGCCGAAAACTATAACGGCGTTGGTGCAAGTCACAACCAGGCGACAATCGACCACGGGACAAGGCCGGAGGCGCTCTAGGATTGTTTCTCAAACCCACGTCGCGTATCTTATCGAGATGGTTGACGAAGGAATGGCGATGGTGCCGGAGTCCGTCCGCCGCGCGCGCAGCCACGATGTCGCCTATCGAGAATTGGTCGAACCCGTCACATCGCCCATAATCATGAGCCATCGCTTTGGCGATCACTCACCAGAAATGGCCGTTCTGACGGAAGTCGTCGTCAGAAATTATGCGGGTTGGGGATATGAAACCCCCACAGCGATACATGATTTAGAGTAATGCAATAGGTTGCAGACAATAAATATGCGGAAGCCCTGCTTATATCGGCCCTATATATGTCCCGAAGACCGTCGCCCGGATCGCGATAGTAGCCTCGACCGATTTGCGCGCATTTATCAACGCTTCGATCGGCGCGCTCCTAAGAATATAGGCGATTCGCCATATCGACAAACTGGTAGCGAAGGCGATCAGGAGCGATACATAAGATGGTCGAAGTCCGCCATCAATCGGCCGCCAACAAATGGTTGCCGTCCATCCATCTTTTGCCTCTACGCGGCGCCATTTTCCCCGTCATTGTGCTTGGCGGGCATTGACGCCGCCCGATCCGTCGCGCCTGTCGGCAGCGACGGACCTGGCGACCGGATCAGCGCTCGATCTGGCTGACGTCGCGGACCGCGCCCTTGGCGGCGTTGGTGGTCATGGCGGCATAGGCGCGCAGGGCGGGTGAGACTTCGCGCTTGCGGCCGAAGGGCTTCCAGGCCTTCGCCCCCCGCGATTCCATTTCCGCGCGGCGCTCGGCCAGCAGCGCGTCGTCCAGATCGACCTTGATGACGCGGGCCGGGATGTCGATCACGATCGGATCGCCGGTCTGCACCAGCGCGATCAGGCCGCCTTCGGCCGCTTCGGGCGAGACATGGCCGATCGACAGGCCCGATGTGCCGCCGGAAAAGCGCCCGTCGGTGATGAGCGCGCAGGCCTTGCCAAGCCCCTTCGACTTCAGATAGCTGGTGGGATAGAGCATTTCCTGCATACCGGGGCCACCCTTCGGCCCTTCATAGCGGATGACGACGACGTCCTTTTCCTTGACTTCGTTGCCCAGGATGCCCGCGACCGCCGCGTCCTGGCTTTCATAGACACGCGCGGTGCCGTGGAAGACGAGGATGCTTTCGTCCACGCCCGCCGTCTTGACGATGCAGCCTTCGGGCGCCAGATTGCCGAACAGCACGGCCAGGCCGCCATCCTTGGAAAAGGCATGGTCGGCCGAACGGATCACGCCCTTTTCGCGGTCGGTGTCCAGCTCCTCCCAGCGTTCCGACTGGCTGAATGCGGTCTGGGTGGGCACGCCGCCGGGCGCGGCGCGATAGAAGTTGCGCACGTCCTCGCTATTGGTGCGGCCGATGTCCCAGCGCGCGAGCGCGGCGGCCATGGTCGGCGCATGGACGGTCGGCAGGCTGGCGTCGATCAGGCCGGCGCGCTCCAGTTCGCCCAATATCGCCATGATGCCGCCGGCGCGATGGACATCCTCCATATGGACGTCGCTCTTGGCGGGCGCGACCTTGCACAGGCACGGCACGCGGCGCGACAGGCGATCGATGTCGGCCATGGTGAAGTTGATCCCGCCTTCATAGGCGGCGGCGAGCAGATGCAGCACCGTGTTGGACGACCCGCCCATGGCGATGTCCAGGCTCATCGCATTTTCGAACGCGGCGAAATTGGCGATGCTGCGCGGCAGGACGCTCTCGTCGTCCAGTTCATAATAGCGCTTGGTGATGTCGACGATGACATGACCGGCTTCGCGGAACAGCCGCTCGCGGTCCGAATGGGTCGCCAGCGTGGAACCATTGCCCGGCAGCGAGAGGCCCAGGGCTTCGGTCAGGCAGTTCATCGAATTGGCGGTGAACATGCCCGAACAACTGCCGCAGGTCGGGCAGGCGGAGCGCTCGATCGTCTGCACTTCTTCGTCAGTGTAATTTTCGTCGGCGGCGACGACCATCGCGTCGACCAGGTCGAGCGCGACCTTCTTGCCGCGCACCGTGGCCTTGCCCGCTTCCATCGGCCCGCCCGACACGAAGACGACGGGGATGTTGAGGCGCATCGCGGCCATCAACATGCCGGGCGTGATCTTGTCGCAGTTGGAGATGCAGACGATCGCGTCGGCGCAATGGGCGTTGACCATATATTCGACGCTGTCGGCGATGAGGTCGCGACTGGGCAGCGAATAGAGCATCCCGCCATGGCCCATGGCGATGCCGTCATCGACAGCGATGGTGTTGAATTCCTTGGCGACGCCGCCGGCCGCCTCGATCTCCCGCGCGACAAGCTGGCCCAGATCCTTCAGATGGACATGGCCCGGCACGAACTGGGTGAATGAATTGGCAATGGCGATGATCGGCTTGCCGAAATCCTCGTCCTTCATGCCCGTCGCGCGCCAAAGCCCGCGCGCGCCCGCCATGTTGCGGCCGTGGGTGGTGGTGCGGGAGCGGTAGGCGGGCATTGCACAGAGTCCTTCAGAAGATCGTCGCGGTCCCTCTACAGGGGCGGGCGACGGTGTGAAACATATTATTCCTCTTATGCGCCCTTGTCGCGCTTTTGGCGCGCCATGGTGCAGCCGCTGGGTCATTTTGTTGCGAGCGATGCGCCGGAACGGACAGCGCGATGTTTGATGCGGTTCCTGTCCCATCATGGGATCGCGGCGCACGGCCGCGCAACAGCAGGCTGGCGCTGGCGAATATCATGGTTAATAAACACTTATGCCTGCCTTTCGCCTACGCCTGTCCATGCTGCGCCCTTTGATCCTGGCTGGCGCATGGGCGCTGGTCATGCCTGCTACGGCGCCGGCGCAATCCTTGAACGGCGCGCAACAACTGGCGCCGGGCGGCTATCGCTGGCTGGGGCAGGGGCCATGGGACGGCCCCATCTATATGGTCATCAGCATCGAAAAGCAGATGATCCATGTCTATAGCGGCGACCAGTTGATCGGGCTGGCGAGCGTGTCGACGGGCATGAAGGGGCATCGCACCCCGACCGGCGATTTCCCCATATTGCAGAAACGGCAATGGCATCGCTCCAACCTCTACAGCAATGCGCCCATGCCCTATATGCAGCGGCTGACCTGGGACGGGATCGCCCTCCATGCCGGGCATAATCCGGGCTATCCGGCGAGCCACGGCTGCATCCGCCTGCCCTATGCCTTCGCCCGCGACCTGTTCGCGCTGACGAAGATGGGGACGCTGGTGGAAGTGACGCAGGCGCGCCTGACTGCGGCGCTGCAATATGATCCGCTGGTGCTGGGCGATCCGGCGAGCCAAGTGGTGACGTTCGGGCCGGCGCGGAGCGAGCGGATGACATTGCCGCCGGTGCCTGCTGGCGGGAATGGGGCGCCGAGGCTGGAGGTCGATCCGGCGATTTTCGGCAATTGGGGCGGCTGAACCGTTAGGGGGTTGCAGGGTTTATTGTCTCTGGTCATCGTCCCCGATGCGCCATCCACGCCCATCTGGCGTGACGCGAGAAGGAGTGTCGATGCAGGCCAGCCCCTTATCTGCCCGATCCCTGCCAACCCGCTCCCTGGCGGTCGCTGCGCTGTCCACCATCGTCGAATGGTATGATTTCACCCTCTATCTCTATTTCGCCACGGTATTGTCGCGGACCTTCTTCGGCGGGGGTGCGGTAGGGCTGGGCGATGCGCTGGCGGGCTTTGCGCTGGCCTATCTGATGCGGCCGGTCGGCGCGATCGTGTTCGGCCATATCGGCGACCGCTACGGGCGGCGGGTGACGATGCTGCTGTCGATGGGGATGATGACCGCCGCGATGCTGGCCACCGCGATGTTGCCGACCCATGCGCAGGTCGGGCCGCTGGCGGGATGGCTGATGATCGGGTTGCGCTGTGTCATGGCCTTCTCCGTCGGTGGCGAATATACCGGCGTCGTCGCCTATCTGCTGGAGGGCGCGCGGGCCGGGCGGCGCGGGTTCGTGACGTCGCTGGCGTCGGCGGCGAGCGAGGTCGGCGCGCTGCTGGCGGCGGGGGTGTCGGCGATCACCGTTGCTTCGCTGGACACCCGGAGCCTGACCGACTGGGGCTGGCGGATACCCTTTCTGGTCGGCGCGGTGTTGGCGGGCGTGATCCTGCTGGCGCGATCGACGATGGAGGAATCACCCGATTTCCTGCGGCAGCAAGCCCAGGCGGCGACGCCCACCAATCCGTTGACCCACAGCCTGCGCCACCACAGGGCGGCGATCGGCCGGGGTTTTGCGATTTCGGCGCTGGGGTCGATCACCTATTATGTCGGCATTACCTATGTGCCGAGCTTCCTATCCGCCATGGGGACGACGGGGGAAAGGGACGCCCTGTGGCTGTCGACCCTGGCCGCGCTGGCTGTGATACTGGTGACACCGCTGGTTGGATGGCTGACCGATCGGGTCGGGCGGCGGCCGGTCCTGATCGCGTTGGCGCTGGCGGGCGCGCTGCTGCCGACGGCGATGTTCCTGCTGATGCAGGGCGGCTTCGGCGTGGCGCTGGCGGGGGCCGTGGTGCTCGCCTGCCTGGGCGGGGCGGTGAGTGCCGTCGGGGCGGTCGCCACGGCCGAGCAGTTTCCCGGCGAGGGGCGTTTGAGCGGCCTGGCGTTCGGCGCGACCAGCGCGACGGCCCTGTTCGGCGGATTGACGCCATGGCTGGCGCACTGGCTGATCGAACGCAGCGGCTGGGCCCCGGCGCCCGGCGCGATGATCGCGCTGGTGGCGCTGTGCGTGCTGCCCGTACTGCTGACGCTGCCCGAAACCGCGCCGCGGATACGCAAAAAGGCCGACCCGTCGCCGGACCGGCCTTTCTCGTAAAACCCCGCTCAGGGTTGTTCTTATGCCGCCTGGGCCGCTTCTTCGCTGGTGGGCAGGCGGATCAAATAGTCGAAGGCGGACAGACCCGCCGTCGATCCCGCGCCCATCGCGATCACGATCTGCTTGTACGGAACCGTTGTGCAGTCGCCCGCCGCGAAGATGCCCGGCTGGCTGGTTTCGCCGCGCGCGTCGATCTCTATCTCGCCACGGGGAGACAGGGCGATCGCGTCCTTGAGCCATTCGGTGTTGGGCACCAGGCCGATCTGGACGAAAATCCCTTCCAGTTCGACATCATGTTCGGCGCCATGGTTGCGATCCTTGTAGGACAGGCCCGTCACCCGTTCGCCATTGCCGTCCACCTTGGTCGTCAGGGCCGAGGTGATGATCTTGACATTAGGCAGGCTGGCGAGCTTGCGCTGCAACACCGCATCAGCGCGCAACTGGCTGTCATATTCGATCAGCGTCACATGGGCGACGATGCCGGCCAGGTCGATCGCCGCTTCGACGCCGCTATTGCCGCCGCCGATCACCGCCACGCGCTTGCCCTTGAACAGCGGACCATCGCAATGCGGGCAATAGGCGACGCCCTTGTTGCGATACTCGTCCTCACCGGGGACGCCCATCTGCCGCCAGCGCGCGCCGGTGGACAGGATGAGCGTGCGGCCTTTCAAGGACGCGCCGTTCTCCAGCACGACTTCATGATAGCCGCCCTCGGTCTGGGCCGGGATCAGCTTCGCCGCCTTTTGCAGGTTCATGATCTCGACGTCATAATCCTTCACATGCGCTTCGAGCGCGCTCGCCAGCTTCGGCCCCTCGGTGTGCGATACCGAGATGAAATTCTCGATATCCATCGTGTCGAGCACTTGGCCGCCAAAGCGTTCGGCTGCGACGCCGGTGCGGATGCCCTTTCGCGCCGCATAGATGGCGGCCGCCGCGCCCGCCGGCCCGCCGCCGACGATCAGCACTTCGAACGGGTCCTGGCTTTTGATCTTCTCCGCGGCGCGGACCGCCGCGCCGCTGTCGATCTTCGCGACGATCTGTTCCAACTCCATGCGGCCACTGGCGAAGGGTTCGCCATTCAGGAAGATGGTGGGGACGGCCATCACCTTGCGGCTGTCCACCTCTTCCTTGAACAGCGCGCCGTCGATGGCGACGTGGCTGATGCGGGGATTGAGGACGCTCATCAGGTTCAGCGCCTGCACCACGTCGGGGCAATTCTGGCACGAAAGCGAGAAATAGGTTTCGAAGGCGAAGTCGCCCTCAATATCCTTGATCTGTTGGATCAGATCCTGCGCCGCCTTCGACGGATGGCCGCCGACCTGGAGCAGGGCGAGCACCAGCGAACTGAATTCATGGCCCATCGGCAGGCCGGCGAAGCGCACGCCGATGTCGGTGCCGACCCGGCGGATCATGAAGCTAGGGGTGCGCTGATCTACGCCGCTGACTACGGTCACCTTGTCGGACAGGGTGGCAATGTCATTTAACAGTTCGTCCAGTTCGCGCGACTTTGCGCCATCATCCAGCGACGCCACCAACTCGATCGGCTGGGTGATGTTCGCCAGATAGCCCTTGAGCTGTCCTTTGAGATTTGCGTCCAACATCGTTCTCACTCCGTTGCGTGAAGAGAGCGGGCCGCCTTGCCCTGTCCGAAGGGAGAGGAACGGATAGGCGCAAGACGGCCCGCCGCCGGGGATGGTGCGACCCTAAGGCCCCGGATGAAATAGGGTTTGTCTGTCTAGGGGGGCCTGATCCGCCGGGTTCCGCACCTGTTGGCGGAACCCGGCGAGCTGTAAGCGGCCAGGCGTATTTTTAGATCTTGCCGACCAGGTCGAGCGACGGCGCCAGGGTGGCTTCGCCTTCTTCCCACTTGGCGGGGCAGACTTCACCGGGGTTGGCGGCGACATATTGCGCAGCCTTGACCTTGCGCAGCAGTTCGGTCGCGTTGCGGCCGACGCCTTCCGAGGTGATTTCCATGAACTGGATCACGCCTTCGGGATCGACCAGGAAGGTCGCGCGGTCGGCCAGGCCAACGCCCGGACGCATCACGTCGAAATTGTTCGTGATCTGGCCCGACTGGTCGCCCAGCATATAATAGTTGATCTTGCCGATCGCCGGCGAGGTGTCGTGCCAGGCCTTGTGGCTGAAATGGGTGTCAGTCGACACCGAATAGACTTCCACGCCCATCTTCTGCAGGGTGGGGTAGATGTCCGCCAGATCTTCCAACTCTGTCGGGCAGACGAAGGTGAAATCGGCCGGATAGAAGAAGAAGACCGCCCACTTGCCCTTCACGTCAGCGTCGGTCACGTCGACGAACTTGCCTTCCTTATAGGCGGTCGCGGAGAACGGCTTGATGGTGGTGTTGATGAGAGCCATTGGCTGTCCAAATCCTCATAATGATGTTGCAGTTGCGAACACCCATGTAGGGATGCGGTCGATTCGGGGGAAATTGGTTTTCTCGGATGGCCTGAGTGAGAAAAGCGATCACAGCCCATCGGACTGATCGATCGCTTCGCCTGTCCTCAAGCGTCCGCCAGCACCTGTAACATAGCGTCTTCGACCATGGCCTGGGCCTCTTCTGGCGAAAAGGTCGATCGGTCGAGGCAGAGTTCGAGCCACAGCCCGTCCACCAGCGCCGTCAGGCTGATCGCGGCGACCCTTATCCGCGCGTCGCTCATCGCCGGGGCGGCGGCGCGCAGCAGCGTTTCGAGTTGCGCCCGCGCGCCGCCATAGACTTCGGCATGGACCGCGGCGATCTTCGGGTCGGACTTCACCAGGCTCCAGAAGGCGATCCAGGTGGCGAGCAAATCGGGATCGAGCACCGGCGGCAGGAAATTGGCTTGAAGGCAGGCGCGCAGCCGGTCGCGCGGATCGTCGCCTGCCGCCTCCATCGCGGCGTCGAGCGCGGCGGAGACTTTCGCGCCGACTTCGGCATAAGTGGCCAGGATCAGCGCATCGACGCCGTCGAAATAATGGGTCAGCAGCCCAGATGACACCCCCGCATGGCCGCAGATCGCGCGGACCGACGTGCCGCCCACGCCCTTTTCGGCCAGGCAGCGGGCCGTCGCCTCGATCAGCGCCTGGCGCCGCACATCCGCCGTCTCCCGGACAAATCGCGCCCTGGGTCGCGCCCTGCCCATGCCACCGTCCCTCTTGTCGTTCACGTCCAATCCCCCCGTTTCATCCTTTGCGCGCTGACGGTGCGGCTGGCAAGATGGCGTCTCAAGCGAGGGATCGAACCAGCGGCCCGGTTGGTTCTTCCTGGGACATGAAGGAGATTGACGGATGATGCGCGCCCTTTCCCCCTTGCTTGCGTTGCCCCTGTTGTTGGCAGGCTGCGCCAAGAGCGACGACAATGTCGCGGTCGCGAACAGTAACGCCGCCGCCGCAGTAGAGACGATCGAGGACATGGACGCGGTGCCGGCGAACGCGCAGGCGGCAGACGCACGTCTGCCGACAGACGATTGGGTCGGGCGCTGGATCGGGCCGGAGGGATTGTTCCTCGACATCCAGCCTTCGCCCGACGGCAAGCCGGGCCATTATGCGCTGACCAACAAGGACAATCTCGATCGGCAGGGCGATTATAGCGGCATCGCCGAAGGCGCGACGATCCGCTTC
The DNA here is from genome assembly GCF_001046645.1 of Sphingobium cupriresistens LL01. Classification (NCBI taxonomy): domain Bacteria; kingdom Pseudomonadati; phylum Pseudomonadota; class Alphaproteobacteria; order Sphingomonadales; family Sphingobiaceae; genus Sphingobium; species Sphingobium cupriresistens. The sequence goes on along the minus strand of NZ_KQ130434.1, from coordinate 2,488,991 downwards.
GTGCGCGACGGCAAGGATATGGCGATCCGGCCGGGCGATGGCGATGAGACGGGGTTCAAATATCTGGCGGGCAAGCAGGACTGCCTGATCGTGATCGCGGGGCAGGAGGGCTATTGCCGATAGGGTGGAGGCGCCGTTCCTATCCAGTCTTGGCGCGACGCCCGACATGGGCGGGTAGAAGAAGACCGACATGGGCGGGTAGAAGACGTCCCCCTCCGGCCAACGGGAGGGGGATCATGGCAAATTCTGGTCCGCCGTCCCCGCCATCACTTGCCCAATCCCTCCAGCGCCGAAAAGCGCTGCGACCATAGCGCGCCATGGACGGCCATCCATCCGATTACCGGCGCCAGTCCCTTCACCCGCGCGGCGTACCAGGTTTCGCGGCCGGTGCGGCGGGCGGTCACGAGGCCGGCACGTTTCAGCTTGGCCATATGGCGCGACACCATCGGCTGCGATACGCCCGATTGCTGGGTCAGCGCCTGCACATTCTGTTCGCCTTCGCGCACCAGCGTTTCCAGCAGGGCGCGGCGGGTGCCGTCGGACAGCGCCTTGAACAGGGCATCGGTGGCGGCGTCGCGATCGGCGCTGCGTGAATCAGTCATCATGGTTAACCCATAATCATTGGGTTATGGATTGGTCAAGTTTCTGAGCGCTTAACCGTCTCGCACCGGCGTTAACCAAAAAAAGTTCGGCGGAGCGGGGGATAGAGTCTTTTGAGTCACACCGCCCGATATGGAGTCTGCGGCGAGTCGCGCGACTCTATATCTTGTGGGTCCACCCTTCGTTCTCCTGCACGTTAACCATTTCCTGAAGTGCCTGTGATAAGCCGCTGATCTTGACGGCGGACTCCCAAGGACTCATCGCTGGTCCTTAGAACGAATTCGGGGGCTTTTGCATATGGGTGTAATGGAGCGCGTCGCGGCGCCGCGGCGGAAGAAGACGGCACGGCCGGTCGTGGTCGACGCGGCCCAGATCGCGACCGACACCCTGCTGCGCGGCGATTGCATCTCGGAAATGGCCAAGCTGCCCGACAATTGCATCGACATGATCTTCGCCGATCCGCCCTATAATCTGCAACTGGGCGGCGACCTGTTCCGGCCCGAAGGCGGCCGCGTCGACGCGGTCGACAATGACTGGGACAAGTTCGACACGCTGGGCAGCTATGACCGCTTCACCAAGGCGTGGCTGCGCGAGGCGCGCCGTATCTTGAAGCCCAACGGTTCGATCTGGGTGATCGGCAGCTATCATAATATCTTCCGCGTCGGCACCGCGCTCCAGGACGAAGGCTTCTGGATCCTCAACGACATCATCTGGCGCAAGTCCAACCCGATGCCCAATTTCAAGGGCACGCGCTTCACCAATGCGCATGAGACGCTGATCTGGGCGAGCCAGGGCGAGGACGCTAAATATACGTTCAACTACAAGGCGATGAAGACGCTGAACGATGAATTGCAGATGCGCTCCGACTGGGTGCTGCCGATTTGCGGCGGGCAGGAACGGCTGAAGCGCAACGGCGCCAAGGCGCACCCGACGCAGAAGCCCGAAGCGCTGCTCTATCGCGTGATGCTGGCCTGCACCAAGCCGGGCGACGTGGTGCTTGATCCCTTTTTCGGCACCGGCACTACGGGCGCAGTCGCCAAGCGGTTGGGCCGCAAATGGATCGGCATCGAGCGCGAGGATGACTATATCGAGGTCGCGCTGGAGCGGATCGAGGCGGCGCTGCCGCTGGACGAAAGCGCACTGACCATCATGCAGACCGCGCGCCAGCAGCCCAAGGTGGCGTTCGGCACGCTGGTCGAGACGGGCTATCTGACGCCGGGCGCTATATTGCGCGATGCCAAGCGTCGCTGGCAAGCGGAGGTCCGCGCCGACGGTTCGCTGCTGGTGGGGGCCGATACCGGGTCGATCCACAAGATGGGCGCGACGCTGCAAAATGCGCCAAGCTGCAACGGCTGGACCTTCTGGCATGTGGAGGTCGAGGGCAAGTTGCAGCCGATCGACACGCTGCGGCAGACCTATTTGCTGGCGAACGAGCCTTAGCCTCATCCTTGCAATTCCGCTTGGGCTGGGCGAAGTCGAAGCCTTCCGCTGACCGAAGGGAAGCGACTTCGCTCCGCTCAGTGTGGCCCTTCGACTTCGCTCAGGGCGAACGGGAGAAATGATGACCCTTCCTGCCATCCCGCCCCACGCCCGCCTCTACCTGAAGCCCACATGGTTCGTGCCGACGCCGATCGGCTTGCCCGACGGGTCGGTGGCGCGGATGGGCAATGGGCTGATCTGGTTCCAGGGCTATGAACTGAGCGCCTTCGACGGCGCGCGACGGATCGCGCGGATCGTGGTGCCGGTGGCGGATTTCGATGCGGCCATTGCGGGACTGCCCGATGCGCTGGCGGCGCGGGCGCAGCGGCTGGCGGCGCATATCTCCGCGCTCCGCGCTCCGCTGGTGCTGGGCGACCGCACGATCCGCTTCGACGCGCCGCAGGTGATGGCGATATTGAACGTCACGCCCGACAGCTTCTCCGACGGCGGCAAGCATGTCGGCGATCCCCAGGCGGCGGCGGATGCCGGCTTCGCGATGGCGGCGGCGGGGGCGGCGCTGATCGACGTGGGCGGCGAATCGACCCGGCCGCGCGCGCCTAAGGTCTGGGAGGGCGACGAGATCGCGCGCATCGCCCCGGTGATCGAGCGGCTGGCGGCGGCGGGCGTGCCGGTGTCGGTCGATACGCGCAAGGCGGGCGTGATGGAGGCGGCGCTGGCGGCGGGCGCCGCTGTCGTCAACGATGTCAGCGCGCTTGCGCATGATCCGCGCAGTCTGGAGGTGGTGGCGCGCGCGCGATGCCCGGTGATCCTGATGCACGCCCCATCCGCTGGCGACGATCCGCATGACAATCCGGGCGGTTATGGCGATGTCGTCGCCGACGTGTTCGACCATCTGGAGGCGCGGATCGCCGCGTGCGAGGGGGCGGGGATTGCGCGCGACCGGATCATGGTCGATCCGGGGCTGGGCTTCGGCAAGAGCCTGGCCGACAATCTGGCGCTGGTGAACGGCCTGGCGACTTTCCAGGCGCTGGGCGTGCCGCTGCTGTTCGCAGGGAGCCGCAAGCGGTTGATCGGGGCGCTGTCGAACGAAGCGCCGGCGGCGGATCGGCTGGGCGGATCGGTCGCGCTGGGCTTCCGCGCGGCGCAACTGGGCGCGCAGATGGTGCGGGTGCACGATGTCCGCGAAAGCGTGCAGGCGCTTCACTTGTGGCGCGGGCTGGCGGATGCGGGATTGAGCGCGGTTTAGGCGGGTTTGGCCGGCCCGACTTCAAACTACCAAGCGCGCATAGAATCGGTTATCGACGGCCATTTTGGGGAAGTCGGGCGGCAGCGCTTCCGCCTCCACCCGCGCAAAGCCGTTCTTCTCGTAGAAGCGGTGCGCGGCAACGAAGCGGTCGGTGGTGCCAAGCCAGATTTGGGTCACGCCCCGGTCGCGGGCGGCCGCCAGAGCCGTGTCGAGTAGCGCCTGCGCCACGCCCGCCGCGCGGCCGCGATGGCTGGCGGCGACGAACATCTTGCGCAGGGCGACAGCGCCCGATCCGATATCCTTCAGCGCGACCGTGCCGACCAAGCGACCGTTTGCCCGCGCGACCCAGAAGCCGCCCGCGCCCGGCCCGTAATAGGCGGGAATGTCGCTCAGGTCCGGCTGGTCGGCCGCGGTAATGGCGATGCCATATTCGTCGCGCTGGATCGACAGGATCAGGTCCAGCACGCCCTGCTGGTCGGCGGGAGCGAACGGGCCGATCATGCGCGGCGCGGGGTCAGTTGGCGTTGGCCGCCGGGGCGGGGACGGCCGCTGGCGCAGGCGTCGTCCCGTCCTTCCGCGCGAAGCTGCGCAGACTGGCCAGCGTCTGCTCGGCGATACCCTGATATTGTTCGCTCAGCATTTCGGGATAGACGAAAGTGGCGGTCACGATCGCGCCGTCGGGCTGCTTGAGCAGGCGGATCGCGACATTATTACCTTCGCCGTCATTGGCGGTGCCGCGATATTCATTCTCGCCGACGAAATCGCCATCCACGCCTTCGGCGCTGTCGTTGACCGCTTCCACAATCTGCTGGAGCGTCTGGTCATTGTCGTTCTTCTGCCAGAATACCCGCACGTCCGCGCCGGCGCCGGGGTCTTGATAGACCGCGCCGTCGGCGGTGCTGGCGGCCTTGTCTACGGTCCAGCCTTCGGGGAAGGTGATGGAAAAGCCGCGTGTCTGGTTCACATAATTGCGATTGTCGGCGTCCTCGGCCGTGGCGTTGGCGATCGCATTGGCCGCTGCGGCGTTGGCGGCCGCGGCCAGTTCCTCCTGGGTCGGCATGTCTGCGACCGGTTCGGACCGGCCACAGGCGAATAGCAGGAGGAGGGGGAGGCAGGCGGCCAAAGAGGCGGAACGGGCGGCGTTTTTCATGGCGCAATCCAAAGCATAGCCACGCGGATAATTCAACGGCGTAAGCCGGCCGCTTCGCTTATCCGTTCTTATCTGCCGTTCAGGCGGCGCTGTCGATGCCCAGTTCGGCCAGCTTGCGATAGAGGGTTGAGCGGCCGATACCCAGCCGCCGGGCGACTTCCGTCATACGGCCGCGATAATGGCCGATGGCGAGACGGATGACGTCGGCCTCGATCTCGGCTAGTTGGCGGACATGGCCGTCGCCTTCGAACAAAGTGATGCCCGCGCCGTCGCGATGCGGCTGGCTGGCGGCGCGCGGGCGCAACGACAATATGCTGGCCCCGGCCTGGATCTGCGACGCGATCTGCGGGAAATCCTGCGGCGTCAGCGCATCGCCCTCGCACAGGACGGCGGCGCGGAAGAGGGCGTTCTGGAGCTGGCGGACATTGCCCGGCCAGCCATGTTGCATCAACAGCGCCAGCGCATCATCGGTGACGCCCAGCCCGCGCAGCCCCGGCTGGGTGGCGATGCGGGCGAGCAGATGGCGGCAAAGCGCGGGAATGTCGCCCATGCGTTCGCGCAAGGGCGGGACGGTGAGCTGGACGACGTTGAGGCGGTAATAAAGATCCTCGCGGAAATTGCCGGCCTCGACCTCCTCGATCAGCCGCTTGTTGGTCGCGGCGATGACGCGGACATCGACATGGACTGGGCGGCGCGCGCCGATCGGCTGGACTTCGCCATCCTGCAACACCCGCAGCAGCTTGACCTGCGCGTCCAGCGGCATTTCGCTGACTTCATCGAGGAAGAGCGTGCCCATGTCGGCGCTGGCGAACTTGCCGACATGGCGGTCGAACGCGCCGGTGAAGGCGCCACGCTCATGGCCGAACAGTTCCGATTCGACGAGGTTGGCCGGAATCGCGCCGCAATTGACGGTCACCATCGCCTGTTTGTGGCGGGGGGAAGCGGCATGGATGGCGCGGGCGATGACATCCTTGCCGACGCCGCTTTCGCCCTCGATCAGCACGGGCACGCGGGCGCGGGCGGCCTTGGCCGCGATGGCCAGGGCGGCGCGGAATTGCGGGGCGGAACCGACCACATCCTCGAAGGAGAGGGGGGCGGTGATCTTTTCGGTGAGCGGACGCAATTCGCCCGCCGCGGCGCCTTCGGCCAGCGTCGCGTTCAAGGCGGCGAGCAACCTTTCGGGCGCGATCGGCTTGGACAGATAATCGGTAGCGCCCGCGCGCATCGCCTCTACGGCGATGGCGACATTGTTATGCGCGGTCAGGATCAGGATCGGCAGCGCCGGGCGCCGACTACGAATTTCGCGGATCAGGCCCGATGGCTCATAGTCCGGGCTCCATTGGTCCAGGATGATGGCGTCAAGCTGCATCCCGTCCTGCGTGCCTAGCGTCGCAATGGCGGTTTCGCCGTCGGCGGCGAAGATGGTGCGCCATCCCGCACGCGCTCCCAGCGCCGACACCAGACGTCGCTGCGCCGGTTCATCGTCGATCAGCATCAGCATCGGTACGCCGTCGCGCGCCATCAAATCCCTCATATGCAACCCGCAGGCGATGGTAAGCGCAGGGGGTAAAGGCGGGCTTAACTGCGACGAATTTTCTTGCAGGCGGCGGGTTGAGGGCGCGGCCCCCAGACGATAAGAGGTGGGCCAGCATCGACAGGACAAGGGGACAGGATATGGCGTCGGACAGCAATATGAAGGCCGCGAACCAGACTTATGGAAGCTTCGTCGGCTTCGTCAAATGGGGCACGATCGTCAGCGTCGCGCTCGCCGCGCTGGTGGTGCTGCTGATCGCCTGACCCGCTTGCCGCAGGGCGTAATGACAGGCGCGCGCGCATGACGGGCGCGCTGGCGTTGCTGCCCCTGTTCCTGGCCGCCTGTGCGGGCGGCTATATCGCTGCCCGGCCGGGGACGGACTCCGATCGTCCGGCTTGGCGATCGGGAACGGGCGGCGTGGCCGCCATCCTGTTCGTCGGCGCGCTGATCGCCGCCGCCGAAGCGGGCAGCGCGACGGCGCGCTACATCGCCCTGATCGCCCTGCTATGCGCCAGCGCCGCGAGCGTCCTGTTGCTGGGCGTGCCAGAACGCGGCCTGACGCCGGATGGTGACGGTGATGACGGGGTGGACGGATGATCCCCCCTGTCGGCCCTGCATGGCTGGGCGCGCAACTGGACGGCATCGATCCGTCGCCCGTGGTGGCGGGCGCCTATCTCCTGTCCGTCGCGCTGATGTTCGTGGGATTGTGGATGCGAGACGGCGGCCACGGCAATCGCTGGGCGATGGCGGGGATCGCGACCGGCGCGGCGGCGGCGGTCTATAGCCATGATGTCGTCAACCTGCCGGAAATGGTGAGCGTGGTCGTGATCGGCGGCGGCATCGGCCTGTTGCTGGCGCGGCGCAGCGCGGTGGCGGCCTTGCCCCGGCTGATGCTCGCGGGCCACGGCCTGCTGGGCGTGGCGGCGATGGCCATGGCCGCGACCCTGTGGCGCAATCCCGGCGCCTTCGGCTTGGCCGCCGACGATGGCCTATTGCTGACGCTCGGCTTTGCTTTGGGCGTGGCGACGCTGGCGGGCGCGCTGACCTTGGCGGTCGGTCGCAGGCCGGGCGGACTTGCCCTGCTTGGCAGCGGCGCGGGTTGGGCGGCGGCGGCGCTGGGCTTTGCTATCGGCAATAGTGCAATGGTCGTGGCGGGCGGCATGGCGGGCGTCGCCGGGCTGCGTCTGGCATGGCGCGCGCGGCGGATCGCATCAAGAGCCTTGCCCAGCGGGGCGGGCTTACCCTAACGCTATGGGCAAATCATTCCCGCAGCGGAGACGTATATGCACAAACTCGGCCTGATCGGCGGCCTTAGCTGGACCTCCACCGCGCGCTATTATGCCATCATCAACCAGGCGGTCCACCGCGCGCTGGGCGGGCAGCATAGTGCGCCGTTGCTGATCGAGAGCCTGGATTTCGCCGAAGTCGCGCGCTGCGCCACGGAAAATGACTGGGACTGCGCGGCAGGGCAGCTGATCGGCGCGGCCCAGAGGCTGGAGCAGGGCGGCGCAGGCGCGCTGTTGATCTGCGCCAATTCGATGCATCGCGTCTATGACCGGGTGCAGGTGGCGGTCGGCATCCCGATCCTGCATATCGCCGATATCGTCGGCAAGAAGATGAAGGCGGACGGCATCGAAAAGGCGGCGCTGATCGGCACGCGCAACGTGATGACCGAGAAATTCTATCGCCAGCGGCTGGTCGCGCATGGCATTTCGCTGCTGCCCGCCGACATGGAACTGGCCGAACGGATCGACAGGATCGTCTATGACGAACTGACCGTGGGGAAGGTGAGCAAGGAATCCGAACGCTATATGAAGTCGGAACTGACCGACATCGCGAAGGAGGATGTGCAGGCGGTGGTGCTGGCCTGCACCGAATTGGAGCTGATCGTGGACGTGAAGGCCAATGTCCTGCCCATCTATGATTGCACCAGCATCCACGCCAAGGCGGGGGTGGAATTCATATTGGGGTGAGCGCCATCCCGCGCAGGCGGGAGCCCAGTCCCAAGCCGGCCGATGATCGCGAGGGCGGTGCTGGGTTCCCGCCTGCGCGAGGAAATCGTGATGTATTTATCGGCCCGGCTCCGCCAGCGCGATATCCATGTCCGCCAGCGCCAGGCGCAGCAGTTCGGCCATGGCTGTGCGCGCGGCGGCGGTGTCGCGGGCGGCGATCGCCTGGAACACGGCGCGATGGTCGGGCAGGGGATCACGGGGCAACAGCTTCTTGCGATGCTTGAAGGTCGTGGTCCAACTGACCGCCGCGCCAACCGAACTGGCCAGCGCCTCCAGCGCGTCATTATGGGTGGCGGCCAGGATGGCATGGTGGAAACGCTGGTCTGCGGCGCGGCCGTCGGGCGTCGACAGGCCGAAGCGGCCCATTTCCGCCAGCGCGGCCTCCATCGTCGCCAGTTGCTCGTCGGTGCGGCGGCGGGCGGCGAATTCGGCGGCGGCCGGTTCGATCACGCCGCGCAGTTCGAACAGGTCGTGGATGAAATTGGCGTCCGGTTCCCCTGCGAACATCCAGGCCAGCATTTCGGGGTCGAGCACGTTCCAGCGACTGCGCGGCAGGACGCGGGTGCCGGCCTTGGGGCGGCTTTCCAGCATCCCCTTGGCGATCAGGATGCGCACCGCCTCGCGATAGGCGGTGCGGGAGACGCCGAGGCGCTCCGACGCCTCGATCTCACCCTCGAACAATTCGCCTGGGCGATGCTTGCCCGTAAGGATCGCGGTGCCCAGGTCGCGGGCGATCGTCTGATGGATGCGCAGCACGCCTTCCTCCGATCCGATCTTGCGCCCGCTACCCAAATCCCCGCTCCTATAGTCTAGTCCTCAAATGCTGCCGTAGGGCAATGCCGTCCGCAAAGAAAGGCGTCCGCCACCAGACGCAGCGGCGCGGTATCGGCGTCGATCGCCCTGTCCGCCACCAGGCGCACGAAACGGCGGTACATGATCGGATATTCCTCGTCCTGCGCCTTCATCTGCACTTCGCCGTCCAGACGCAGCGTATTGCCGCCTTCGGACAGGAGCAGGCTGCCCTTGTCCGTCTCGACCGCAATGTCCCAGGTCTGCGGCCCGGTCTGGCGCCAGTCGAACAGGGTGTCGATCGCGGCACCGGATGCCGTCGCCATGGCCAGCGTCGCGCCGATCGGCGCCTGCTTGTTGGACGGCACTTCCAGTTCGGCCGATAGCACGGTGATCGGTTCGCCGACGATTTCGGTCAGGATCGACAGGGCGTTGATGCCCGGATCGAACACGCCAAAGCCGCCCGCTTCCCAGATCCAGGGCTGGCCCGGATGCCAGTGACGGACATCCTCGCGCCACTGAATGTCGATCCGCTCGACCTTGCGCTCCGCGATCCAGGCTTTCGCCTGCGCGACGGCGGCGGCATAGCGGCTGTGCCAGCTGGCATAGAGCGTCACGCCCTGCGACTTGGCCAGCGCCGTCAATGCCTCCACTTCGGACACGGTCGCGCCCGGCGGTTTTTCCAGAAATACATGCTTGCCCGCCAGCAACGCCTGCCGGGCCGCATGATAGCGGACCTGCGGCGGCTGGCACAGGATGACGGCGTCGAGGTCGGGTTCGCCCGCCAGCATCGCGCCGAGGTCGGGGTAATTATTCACCCCTTCCCCCTGCGCGTTGCGGCTGGCGACGGCGACCAGGTCGATGCCGTCGATCTTTTCGATGGCGGGCAGGTGCTGATCGCGCGCGATCTTGCCGAGCCCTACCAGACCTGCCCTGATCGTCATGCGGCCAGTTCCAGCTTGCCTTCGTTACGGCGCGTCAGGCCCCAGGGGTTGGCGGCCTGCAATGCGGGCGGCAACAGCGCGTCGGGCAGGTCCTGATAGCAGACGGGACGCAGGAAGCGCATCATCGCCAAGGTGCCGACCGAGGTCGAACGGCCGTCCGAGGTCGAGGGGAAGGGGCCGCCATGCACCATGGCATGGGTCACTTCGACGCCGGTGGGCCAGCCATTGGCGAGGACGCGGCCGACCTTGCGCGACAGCGTGGGCAACAGCTTGGCGGCATTGTCCGCATCGCTGGCTTCCATCTGGAGCGTCGCGGTCAACTGGCCTTCCAGATCGGCGATGGTGGCGATCACGTCCTCGATCGTGGCGCACTTCACCAGGATCGAGGACGCGCCGAACACTTCATGCGCCAGCGCCGGGTTGGCGCGGAACTGGTCGGACGCGGTGGCGAAGAAGGCGGACTGGCCGCGATTGGCGCCGTCCGCTTCGGTGCCGCGCGCGACGGTAGTGACGCCGTCCGCGCTGGCCAGTGCCTCGACGCCCTTTTCATAGGCGGCGTGGATGCCGGGCGTCAGCATGACCTGCGCCGCATTGGCCGACAGCGCCTTGGCCGCTGAGGCGACGAACGTGTCGAGATCGGGGCTGTCGAGCGCAATCACCATGCCGGGATTGGTGCAGAACTGGCCGGCGAACAGCGACATGGAACCGACGAATGCGGTGCCCAGTGCTTCGGCGCGCGCAGCGAGCGCACCGGGCAGCAGGACGACCGGGTTGATCGACGACATTTCCGAATAGACCGGGATCGGCTCTTCGCGCTTGGCCGCAATCTGCATCAGCGCAATGCCGCCGCCGCGCGATCCGGTGAAGCCCACCGCCTTGATCTGCGGATCGGCGACCAGCGCGCCACCCAGATCATTGGTGGTGCCGGGCAGGTAGGAGAAGACGCCTTCGGGCAGGCCGCAGGCCGCGACCGCCGCGATGATCGCGCGGGCGACCAGTTCGCCGGTGCCGGGATGGGCGGGATGGCCCTTCACCACGACCGGGCAACCGGCGGCGAAGGCGGACGCGGTGTCACCGCCCGCGACCGAGAAGGCGAGCGGGAAGTTGGATGCGCCGAACACGGCGACGGGACCAAGCGCCTGGTTGACGCGGCGCAGGTCGCTGCGGGGCAGCGGCGTGCGGTCGGGCAGCGCCTTGTCGATGGTGGCGTCCAGCCAGTCGCCCTGGCGGACATAGCTGGCGAACAGGCGCAACTGGCCGACGGTGCGGCCGCGTTCGCCCTCCAGACGACCGCGCGGCAGGCCGGATTCGCTCATCGCGGTGGTGATGAGCAGGTCGCCGATGGCGACGATCTGGTCGGCGACGCTTTCCAGGAAGGTGGCGCGCGCGTCGGGGGTCAGGGTGGAGAAGCTTTCGAACGCAGCGTCCGCCAGCGCGGTCGCATCCGCGACATCGGCGATCGATGCGTTGGAAAAGGCGACCTCGCCCTTCGCGCCGCTCGATGGGTCGATGGCGTAGAAAGGCGCGCCGCCGGTGCGCTCGCTCGCGCCGATGAGGATGGCTCCGTTGAACATGATGTTCTCCTGAATAGGGGGCAATGGAATTTGGTTAGATGCTCGCGCCGGGAAGCGCTGATCGATTTCCGGCGCAGGTGATGCAAAGGTGGTTAAGGCGGGGGCGCCGCAGATGGCGATGGACGCCCCCGCCTTCAACGGATCAGTGGTTGTCGCGCGGCAGGCCCATGGTCTGGGCGATGCGCTGATATTTTTCCGCGCCTTCCAATATGGCGCCGGTGTTCAACTGGCCGACGACCGACCGCTGGATTTCCTGCCAGGGGGTTTGCGAGGCGGGATATTGGAAGCCGCCCGCGGCCTCCAGCTTCGCCCGGCGCTCGGCCAGTTCCTCGTCCGAAATCAGGACGTTCACCGTACCGGCTTTCAGGTCCATGCGGACCCGGTCGCCGGTTTCCAGCAGGGCCAGGCCCCCCATTGCCGCCGCTTCGGGCGAGGCGTTGAGGATGGACGGGCTGCCCGACGTGCCCGACTGGCGACCATCGCCGATGCAGGGCAGAGCGCTGACGCCTTCGGTGATGAGATAGGCGGGCGGACGCATGTTCACGACTTCTGCCGCGCCCGGATAGCCGATCGGCCCGGCGCCGCGCATGAACATCAGCGAGTTGGCGGTGATGCCGGTGGCCGGATCGTCGATCCGGTGATGATAATCCTCCGGCCCGTCGAACACGACCGCCGGGCCTTCGAAGGCTTCGGGATCGTCGGGGTTGGACAGGTAACGATCGCGGAACTCGACGCTGATGACGCTGGTCTTCATGACGGCGGCGTCGAACAGATTGCCCGACAGGACGAGGAAGCCGGCGTCCGTGACCAGCGGCTGGTCGAACGGACGGATGACCTTCTCATCCTCGATCTCCACGCCCTTGCAATTTTCGCCCATGGTCTTGCCATTGACGGTCATCGCGCTTGTCCGGATCAGGCCCTGGTCGATCAACTGGCTGACCACGGCGGGAACGCCGCCGGCGCGATAATAATCCTCGCCCAGATACTCGCCGGCGGGCTGGAGGTTGACCAGCAGCGGCACCTTATGCCCGACCGTCTCCCAATCCTTGAGCGGCAGGTCGACGCCCATATGGCGGGCGATGGCGGACAGGTGGATCGGCGCATTGGTCGATCCGCCGATCGCCGAATTGACGACGATGGCGTTGTGGAAGGCGTCCAGCGTCATGATGTCCGACGGCTTGAGGTCTTCGGCGACCATGTCGACGATGCGCTTGCCGGTCAGGTAAGCGACTTCCTGGCGATCGCGATAGGGGGCGGGGATGGCGGCGGAACCCGGCAGCATCATGCCCAATGCTTCGGCCAGGCTGTTCATGGTCGATGCCGTGCCCATCGTGTTGCAATAGCCGGTCGACGGCGCGGAGGAGGCGACGAGCTTGATGAAGCCTTCGTCATCGATCTTGCCGGCGGCCAGCAACTCGCGCCCCTTCCAGACGATCGTGCCCGACCCGGTGCGCTCGCCCTTGAACCAGCCGTTCAGCATCGGGCCGACCGACAGAGCGATGGCGGGGATGTTGACGGTGGCGGCGGCCATCAGCAGCGCAGGCGTGGTCTTGTCGCAGCCGGTGGTCAGGATCACGCCGTCGAGCGGATAGCCGTACATCGCTTCGACCAGGCCCAGATAGGCGAGGTTGCGGTCGAGGCCGGCCGTGGGCCGCTTGCCGGTTTCCTGGATCGGATGGACGGGAAATTCGAGCGCGATGCCGCCCATTTCGCGAATGCCCTCGCGCATCCGCTCGGCCAGCACGATATGGTGGCGGTTGCAGGGCGACAGGTCGCTGCCGGTCTGGGCGATGCCGATGATCGGCTTGCCGCTGCGCAGTTCGTCCAGGCTCAGGCCGAAGTTCAGATAGCGCTCCAGATAGAGCGAGGTCATGTCGATATTGTCCGGGTTGTCGAACCAGGCGCGGCTGCGCAGCTTGGGGAAGGTCTTGGGCGAATCGCTCATCGGGGCATCCTGATTCAAGAAATGGCTGACGCAAAAATTGGGCATGGCGCGTTGACGCGCTCCGCCTCCTGATATACTCAGACAAATAGAAATTCAAGCACCCCAAGCGGGGAAATGTGAGCGCTACCATAAATAAAGGCCGGAGAGCGTGCTGGTGAGTGGTTATTCCGTCGTCGGGGACTGGGGGACGAGCCGTCTGCGGCTGTTCCGGGTCGAAAAGGCCGTGCTGGCGGCGCGGCGCGACGGGCCGGGGATCGGCGCGGTGGGCGGCGCGGCGGAGGCGGCCTTCGCCGACACGATCGCCCCCTGGCTGGCCGACGGCCCGCCCGAATCGATCACCCTGTGCGGCATGGCCGGCGCGCGCGACGGTTGGGTCGAGGCGCCCTACGCGGATTGCCCCGCCGATGCGGCGCTATGGCGGCAGGCGGCGATGCGCTTCGACTGGAGCGGCGCGCCGGTCGCCATCATGGCGGGCCTGGCCTGCCAGGGCGCTGACGGCATCGCCGATGTCATGCGGGGCGAGGAAACCCAGATATTCGGGGCGATTGCCCGTGACCCGGCGCTGGGTGCGGGACGGCACATGATCGTCCTGCCCGGCACCCACAATAAATGGTCGCTGGTTGAAGATGGCCGCATCACCGCCTTTCGCACCATGCCCACCGGCGAAATCTTCGCGCTGCTGCGCGACCATTCGACCCTGGGGCCGAAGGTCGGTGCCGCCAACCCGGTCGAAGAAGCGGCCGGCTTCGCCGAGGGGCTGGACCGCGCGCGCGACGGGAAGCTGTTGCAGTCGCTGTTCGCAGCGCGCGCCATGCGGCTGCGCCAGGGCCGCTCGCCCGACTGGGCGCTGGGCTATCTGTCGGGCCTGCTGATCGGATGCGAGGTCGCGGAGATGCGCGACACGCTGGGGGTAACGGACAGCATCATCCTGATCGGCGACGCGCGCCTGTCCGCCCGCTATGCGCAGGCGCTGGACAGGCAGGGCGTGGCCACGCACATGCTGGACGGCGACGCCTGTGCGCTCGCCGGCCTTGGCCTGAGGGAGATTTGATAGCATGACCCTGGACGACCTGCTGGCCGATGGCGCGCCGCCCATCTGCGCGATCCTGCGCGGCATAAGGCCCGACGAGGCGATCGACGTGAGCGCCGCTTTGGTCGATGCGGGCATCCGCATTTTGGAAGTGCCGTTCAATTCGCCCGATCCGCTGGCCAGCATCGCGGCGATGCAGGCCGAATTTGGCGACCGCGGGCTGATCGGCGCCGGCACGGTGCTGAGCGTCGAGGCGGTCGAGGCGCTACATGATGCGGGCGGGCGCATCATGGTCACCCCCAACACCAATCCGGCGGTGATCGCGCGCGGCGCGGCATTGGGGCTGGACCTGCTGCCCGGCTTCATGACGCCCAGCGAAGCCTTCGCCGCCATCGCGGCAGGGGCGAAGCGGATCAAGCTGTTCCCGGCGGCCCGTCTGGGCGCGGCCTATGTGAAGGCGGTCAAGGACGTGCTGCCGCGCGAGGTGGGCGTGTGGGCCGTGGGCGGCACCGGCGCGGACACGATCGGCGAATGGCTGGCGGGCGGCTGCGAAGGCATCGGCGTGGGCGGCGCGCTCTACAAGCCGGGTGACGACGCGGCGACGGTCGGCCAGCGCGGCCGCGATCTGGTCGCGGCGTGGCAGGCGACGCTGCGCTGACAGTCAGGCGACCGTTTCCGGCACGTCCGCAGGCCTGTCCAGCACATCCCGGACCTTGGCGGCCAGATCGGCATAGCTGAAGGGCTTGGTCAGCAGGTCGACGCCTTCGTCCAGCCGGCCGTGATGGACGATGGCGTTGCGGGCATAGCCGGTGGTGAACAGGATCTTGAGGCCAGGCCAGCGCAGCTTGGCCGTGGCGGCCAGATCGGCGCCGGTCATGCCGCCGGGCAGCACGACATCGGTGAAAAGCAGGTCGACCGGTCCCTCGGCCGCCTCCAGCGCCGCCAGCGCGGCCGCGCCGTCGGCCGCAGGGATGACATGATAGCCAAGGTCGCGCAGCGCTTCATGCGAATAGGCGCGGACATTATCGTCATCCTCGCATAGCAAGATGGTTTCCTGTCCGCCCGTCGCCGCGAACGCAGGCGTTTCCTGCGCGTCCTCCATGGTCGTGCAGCCATGATGGCGCGGCAGATAGAGCATGACGCTGGTGCCCTGACCCGGCTCCGAATAGACCCGCATATGGCCGCCGGACTGTTTGATAAAGCCGTAGACCATCGACAGGCCAAGGCCGGTGCCGCGCCCGACATCCTTGGTGGTGAAGAAAGGCTCGATCGCTTGCGCCAGCGTCGCGTCGTCCATGCCTTCGCCGGTGTCCGACACGCCGATCATCACATAGGGGCCGGGCGCCAGGTCGGTTTCGCGCGCGGCCTGCTGCGCATCGATATAGCTGTTGGACACTTCGATCGTCAGCTTGCCTCCGTCCGGCATTGCGTCGCGGGCGTTGACCGCCAGATTGAGCAGCGCATTTTCCATCTGGTTGACGTCGACGGCGATGGGCCAGGGTTCGGGCGCGTCCATCGTCGTCACGCTGACGGTCTCGCCGAGCGTCCGGTGTAGCATGTCGGACATGCCGGCGACCAGTCGGTTGGGATCGGTCGGTCGCGGGTCGAGCGGCTGGCGGCGGGAGAAGGCGAGCAACCGCTGCGTCAGCACCGCCGCGCGGTCCGCCCCGGCCGCGGCGCGCCCGATCATACGCTGGAGCCTTGTGTCGTCGGCGGGCAAGGCGCGTTGCAGCAGCTCCAGATTACCGGTCACGATCTGGAGCAGATTGTTGAAGTCGTGCGCGACCCCGCCGGTCAACTGGCCCAGCGTCTCCATCTTCTGCGCCTGGCGTAGCGCGGCTTCGGCATCGGCCAGCGCGCGGGCATGGGCGCGCTGCTCAGTGACGTCGCGGGCGACGGCATAGACGATGTCGTCTTGGGAGACTGCGGTCCAACTGAAGGTGCGATAATCGCCGTCGCGGGTGCGAAACCGATTGTCGAAGCGCAGCACCGGCTGGCCGTGCGCCAGCCCGTCAATCTGATCGCGGGTTGGCTGGATGTCGTCGGGATGCTCCATCCATTCGGCGTTGCGGCCGATCAGTTCCGCCTCGGTCCAGCCCAATATCTCGGTCCAGGCCGGGCTGGCCGCGAGCCAGACGCCGGTCGTGTCGGCGATCAGGAACGGGTCGCGCGCCAGCGCCCAGAGCCGGTTGCGATCGGCCAGCATGGCCCGTTCCGCCAGCACGCGCTTGGTCGTCTCGCTGACGATGCACAACACGCCGCCGATCGACCCGTCGGCTTCGAACACGGGGGAATAGCTGATGTCGAAATAGACGTCCTCGCCGCGCCCGCCGTCACGCTCGATATAGAAGGCGCGGTCCTTTGCGTGGATGGTTTCTCCGGTGTCGAGGACGGACCGGAGCAGCGGACCAAGATCGTCCCACAATTCACGCCAGCCTTCACGCGCCGGGCGGCCCAGCGCCAGGGGATGCTTGTCGCCGATCGTTGGCGCGTAGGATTCATTATAAAGCGCGCAGAAATCAGGCCCCCAGAACAGCACGATCTCCGCTTTAGAAGACAGCATGAGGCGCACGGTAGAGACGAGGATGGGCGACCAGCCATCGACCGGGCCGAGGGGGGAGGCTGTGTCCAGCCGGGCGGTCAGAGCGCCGATCGGTCCCTGTGCGGCGATCATCGCGGCTGTTCCCGTCGATGCGGCGATCATGAAAAGTCCCTGCATTAAACCAAGTTAGGATGATACGCCCGCCGGGGCTTTTGTTTCCCCACCCCTGCCAGCGGCTGGGCTGATTTGTCCATGGGCAATGTCGGGCGGGACGGCTTGAAAAGGGCAGGGCATGAGCGCATGGACCCGGCATGACAGTGTCTCCCTTCACCCGCGCCGCTCCGCCCGTTTCGCGTCCCGCCGCCATCGCCCGCTGGTTGCTGGTCGTCGCCCTGCTGGTCTTCTGCATGGTGGTCGTGGGCGGCATCACCCGGCTGACCGAATCCGGCCTGTCGATTACGCAGTGGAAGCCGATCACCGGCGCCATTCCGCCGCTGACCCATGACCAGTGGATGGAGGCGTTTCGCCTCTATCAGCAGATCCCCGAATATCAGCAGATCAACCGCGGCATGACTCTGGGCGATTTCCAGTTCATATTCTTCTGGGAATGGGCGCATCGGCTACTCGGCCGCCTGATCGGCGTCGCCTTCGCCTTGCCGCTGCTCTGGTTCGCGGCGCGGCGGGCGATCCCCGCGGGCTATGGCGCTCGGCTGGTCGCCTTGCTGGCGCTGGGCGGGTTGCAGGGGGCGATCGGCTGGTGGATGGTGAAGTCGGGCCTGTCGGTGCGCACCGACGTCAGCCATTACCGGCTGGCGGTGCATCTGCTGACGGCGCTGTTCATCATCGGCGGCCTGGTGTGGACCGCGCTCGACCTGCGCGCGCTGGCGCGATCGCCGCGGGCGCGTCCTGCTGCGCTGCGTCCTTTCGCGCTGCTGGTGCTGCTGGTGCTGCTGGTCCAGTTGATGCTGGGGGCCTTCACCGCCGGCCTGGATGCGGGCTATGTGTCGAACACCTGGCCGCTGATGAACGACCATGTCGTGCCCGAAGGCATCCAGTGGCTGGGGTCGCTCTGGGCCACGGTGTCGAGCGATCCCTATCTCGTCCATTTCCTGCATCGCTGGTGGGCCTGGGTCGCCGCCGTGGCGCTGATTCTGCTGGCGCGGCGGGCGAAACAGGCCGGGCGGCGGGGCGCGTCGATCGCGATCAACGCGGCGGTCGGCACGCAAATCCTGCTGGGCATCGCCACCGTCATCAGCGGCATCGCGCTGCCGCTCGCCGTGCTGCACCAGGCGGTCGGCGCGCTGCTGGTCGCCGCCGCCGCCTGGGGCGCCCATGCCGTGGGCGCGCGCCGTTGAGGCGGCTGCTGGTCGCCGCGTTTGTCGCCCTCGGCCAGCCTGCAGCGGCGCAGGGCATAGCCATCCCTTTCGCACCGCCCACCGACCGGGCGCTAATCTATCGGATCGAGCAGCATCGGCCGGTGGAAGGCGCGACCCGCATGTTCAGCGCGACCCGCGACATGCGGTTCGAACGGGCGGGCGAGGGCTATATCTTGCAGGTGACGCTGCGCGACATCGACAGCGATGCGCCGGCCGCCGGGGCGGAGCCCTATCGCGCTGCGCTGACCCCCCTGATCGGCGTGGTTCTGCGGTTCCGGCTGGACGGGCAGGGGCGGATCGTCGGCCTCGACAATGTCGACGCCGCCTGGGGCGCGGCGCAGGCGGGGATCGACGCGATGCTGGCCAATTTCGCGCCCGATACCCCGCGGCACAAGGCGGCCGCCAATGTAAAGGCGCTGTTCGCCAGCCTGTCGCCCGACGGCCGGCTTGCGCTGCTGGCGGGCGAAGTCCAGCCGCTCTTCCTGTTCGCAGGCAGCAGCGTGGCGGGGGGCGAGGGCCGCGGGCTGCGCACCGTGGCGGGATCGCCGCTGGGCCGGCCAGTGCCGGTCGAAGGCACGTTGCGCGTCGTGGGGCAGCCGGCCGATGCGCTGGACCTGGAGGAGAAACTGGCGGGCGCAGGCGTACAGGTCGGCATCCATTATCGCCTGTCGCGCACCAGCGGGCTGGTGGAAACGCAGCAGCGCAGCTTGGCCGTGGGATCGCTCGCCCTGACCGAAAGCCGGATGTTGACCCCAGTCAAATGAAGGGCGGTATTATTTTACCCGTCAGCAAAGCGACCGAATCTCTTGACTTGTCGGGCCTCACCCGTCATTAGCGCCCCACTTCCGGGTGTCGGCGACGGCGCCCGGTTTCATTTTTTCATTCTGGAGTATTGGCACCATGAAGGCGCTGATGAAGACCACCAAGCCGGCGACCCCGGCGACGGTCGAAAAGAAGTGGGTCCTGATCGACGCCGACGGCCTCGTCGTGGGCCGTCTCGCTTCGACCGTGGCGAATATCCTGCGTGGCAAGCACAAGACCAGCTTCACGCCCCATGTCGATTGCGGTGACAATGTCATCATCATCAACGCGGGCAAGGTCAAGTTCACCGGCAAGAAGCTGACGGACAAGGTCTATTACAAGCACACCGGCTATGCCGGCGGCATCAAGGAAACCACGCCTGCCAAGATCCTGGAAGGCCGTTTCCCCGAGCGCGTGCTTGAAAAGGCCATCGAGCGCATGATCCCCCGTGGCCCGCTGGGCCGCCAGCAGATGCGCAACCTGCGCGTCTTCGCCGGCACCGAGCATCCCCACGAAGCCCAGAACCCCGAAGTGCTCGACTTCGCGTCGCGCAACCGCAAGAACAAGGTGGGTGCATAATGTCCGATAACCGCCAGTCCCTGTCCGACCTCGCGGCGATCGCCGCCGAAGCCGCCGCCGCTCCGGTCGCCGCCGCCGCGCCTGCCGTAGCGGTCGAAGGTGAAGAAGCCGTTGCTGCGCCGATCGCGCCCCCGGTTTCGACCATGCCGCTGCGCGAGCAGGAAATCGATGCCCAGGGCCGCGCCTATGCGACCGGCCGTCGTAAGGATGCCGTCGCCCGCGTGTGGGTGAAGCCCGGCACCGGCAAGATCACGGTCAATGGTCGCGATCAGGAAGTCTATTTCGCCCGTCCGACCCTGCGTCTGGTGATCAACCAGCCGTTCGGCGTGACCGATCGCAACGGTCAGTATGACGTGATCGCCACCGTGAAGGGCGGCGGCCTGTCGGGCCAGGCCGGCGCGGTCAAGCATGGCATCGCCCAGGCGCTGACGAAGTATGAGCCCGCGCTGCGCAGCGCGGTCAAGGCCGAAGGCTTCCTGACCCGCGACAGCCGCGTCGTCGAGCGTAAGAAATACGGCAAGGCGAAGGCCCGTCGTAGCTTCCAGTTCTCGAAGCGCTAAGCTTTTTCGAACATCAAAACAGGAAAGGGGCCGGTTTCCGGTCCCTTTTTTGTTGCGCGTACAGATGGAGCTATCCGTTCGCCGGCACCGCCACATCGACCGCACCCGGCGCGATCTTCACGGTCACGGGCGTCTTCGCCAGCACTTCGCCGTCGATCGAGATGCGCTGGCGCGGCTTGGTTTCGATCCTGAACGACTGCCCATGAAATTCCTCGGTATGGGCGTCGCGATCGCGCAGCTTGAAGAATTTGGCGTACCAGTCCCAGGCCAGGCGCGGCTTGCTGCGCCCGACCACCGCCTGAATTACGATTTCACCGGTATCGACATCGGCATGGTCCGACAGTTCGACCCCGCCATGATAGGGACCGTTGAGGACACGCACTTCGGTCGACCACATGCGACGCTGGTTTTCGCCATCGTCGATCGTCAGGCGAAAGGCGCGGAAGCCGACCGAGCATTTCACCGCCCACATCAGATAGCCGATCCGTCCCAGATAGCGTTTCAGCTTGTGCGGCACGGTCTGGCCGATCATCGGAGACAGGCCCAATGAGGCCGCGTTGACGAAATAATCCTGATCTATCATGCCCAGATCGACGCGGCGGCGTTGGCCAGTCGCGATCGCCTGCACCGCGCCATCCAGGTCCAGCGGCAGGCCCAGTGTCCGTGCGAAACTGTTCGCGGTCCCCAGCGGCAGCACGCCGAAGACGCAATCCTTGCCGACGAATTCGTCCACCGTGCCGGACATGGAGCCATCGCCACCGCCCACGATCACCATCGGCGCGCCGCTCGCCACGGCGTCCCGCACGATCTGCGCCATCTTCTCCGGCTCTTCCACCGCATGGGCGGCGATCAGGCGGACGCCAGCGGCCTCCAGCTTCTCCTTCGCCTGCGCGAAATTATCCTGCCCGCGGCGACTATGGGCGTTGACGACCAATATGGCGTCTTTGGGGAGTGGTTTCGTTTCCATGCCGCAATAACTCCGCCAGATCGATTTAGGGTGCATCGGAAATCGCAGGGAAACCATAGGGCATGGATTCGTTACCCTGGCATGGCTCGCATCGCACATCTCTCCGACATTCATTTCGGCGCCAACGATCCCAAGATCGTTGATGCCGCCACGGCCTGGCTGGAGGAGCGCCGCCCCGACTTGGTAGTCATCAGCGGCGACTTCACCCAGCGCGCGCGGGTGGAGCAGTTCAAGCAGGCCGCAGTCTGGCTGGGGCGGCTAAAGGCCGCGGGGCTCAAGACGCTGGTCATTCCGGGCAATCATGACGTGCCGCTTTACGACGTGGTGCGGCGTTTCGCGGCGCCGCTGGACCGCTACAAACGCTATATCAGCAACGACCTGTGCCCCTTTTACGAAGATGGCGAGGTTGCGATCCTGGGCCTCAACACCGCCCGTTCGCTGACGATAAAGGACGGGCGGATCAACCATGACCAGATGGACATGCTGCGCGCGCGCTTCGCCCATGTCGCTCCGGACAAGACCCGCATCCTCGTGACCCATCATCCGCTCTTTTCCATGCCGATCGGCCGGGGCGGGGAATTGAGCGAAGCGGTGGGTCAGCATGACGACGCGATCAAGGCCGCGTGCGAAGCCGGGGTGCATCTGGCGCTCGCCGGCCATTTCCACCGCACCTATGCGGAGGCTGCGCGCAAAATGGTCGAGCATAGCGGCGGCGCGCTGGTGATTCAGGCCGGCACGGCGACATCGACCCGGCTGCGCAACGCCGAGCCGCAAAGCTTCAACTGGCTGCATGTGCGGCGCAACAACGAGATGGAGTTGCAGGTGATCGTGTGGGACGGGGCGGCGTTCCGGCGCGCGAGCCATGTGGAATATCGGCATGACGGCGAGGCATGGGCATCACGGGAGGTTGCGGAGGCGCCGACCGTGGGTGAGTTGGAGGGGCGGCGGGGACTGGGATGATGGCGGAGCGATCTGCCGGTTACGATACAAATTTTTCGGGGTAGCTGCCACCCAAGGCCTGACATAGGTCTTTTCATTATGAGCACGCAGATGACGGATATGGGCTGGGCGCTGAGCGAGAAGGAGAAGCAGACGCTGCGCCTGATCGTCCGCGGCCATGACGCAAAGTCGATCGCCCGCAGCCTGGGCCTGTCGGTCCATACGATCAACGAGCGGCTCCGCGACGCGCGGCGCAAGATGGCGGTGTCCAGCAGCCGGGAGGCCGCCCGGATGCTGCTGGAGGCTGAGAGTGGCGATCCGGGGGAGGCCCCCGATTATGTGGGGGACAGAGAAATCGGGGCAGACGTGGCTGCGACTGAGATGGATGAGGACAGCGCGCCGACCGGCGGCGCGGGACGGGCAACCCGTCCTTACCGGCTCATCATCGGAGTAGTTCTCATGACGTTTGTTCTTGGCCTGCTGGCGCTTGCCGCCTTGCCGCAACTTGCTTCCGCGCCGTCGTCCCAAGCGCCGGCCGTCACCCAGGCGGCGTCAAACGCCGAAGTGGTCGATGCGGCGCGGCGATGGCTGGCGCTAGGGGATCAGGGGCGCTGGGACGATGGCTATCGGACGACCGGATCATCCTTTCGCAAGGCCAATACGCCCCAGCTCTGGGCATCGGTGCAGGAAAAGGTGCGCACGCCGTTGGGTACGCTGATATCCCGCGACCTGCTCAGCCAGGAATATCTGCTCGCACCGCCCAATGGCTTTGAGATGGTAAAGTTTCGCACGCGCTTCGCCAACAAGGCCGAGGCGACGGAGTCGGTGACGCTGGAACGCGAAAATGGCGTCTGGCGTGTGGTGGCCGTCATGATCGAGTGACACGCGAAAGCGCTAGGCTTCCCCTTTGAGCGCGGCGGCCAGCGACATGGTCGCGCTGCCGCGCCTGGCCGGTCCGGCCTGGCTGGGATCGGGTTTCCAGCCGGACAGATAGACCAGCGCCATCCGCTCCGCCGTCCGCCCATCCGGGTCGGCGGCATCGGCGAAATGGCCCGCCGCGCGCGTCAGCGCGTCGCGGGTCAGCGCCGGCGCGCGCATGTTCAGCGCATTGCCCGCGCCCATGAAGCGCAGGTCGTGCATCAGGCGTACGACATCGCCATAACGGATGGCCAGCGTCTCGCCGTCCGCGACCGGCATGGCGAATCCGGCGCGGCTGAGCAGATCACCGGCCGATCGCACATCGACCTGCGGATGGACATGCTGGCCGGGCCGGTCGGCTTCGGCGGCGAGCAGGGCGGATTTGAGGCGGGGCAGGCTGCCCGCACCCGCAAAGGCCGCGAGCATCAACCCATCGGGGCGCAGCACGCGGCGCATCAGGATCAGCGCACCGGGCAGGTCGTTGACGCTGTCTAGCGTGCCGCAGGCGACGATCAGATCGAAACTGTCGTCGGCGAAGGGCAGGGCGTCTTCGTCCATCTGGACGCCGCCCGCCGCTTTAGCCGCGAGGAAGCCGGGATCGGCGCAGGCGACGCGCTTGCCTATCGCCTCCAGCGCCGCCTTCGCGCTGCCGTCCGGGCAGCCGATCACCAGCGCTTCGGGCAGGTCGCGCTGCACATCGGCCAAGCGATCGATCAACTCGTCCAGCATCGCGCGATAGAGGAAGTCATGATCGGCGAAGACGGGCAGCATCCGGTCGCGCTGGCGCGCACGCCGGGCGCGGTCGAAAATGTCGGGGCGGTCATCCATGGCGGGCCTTGTGCATCGGGCGCGAAGTGCGGACAAGGCAGATGATGTCGCTCCTCCCGCTTCTCAAGGGCGTTTTGCAGCCTGCGGTCGATTATGCGCTGCCACCGCGCTGCCCCGGTTGCGGCGCCATCGTGGGGGCGGATTTCGCCTTCTGCCTGTCCTGCTGGAGCGGCATGGAATTGCTGGGCGACCCCTGCTGCGCGCGCTGCGGCGCGCCTTTCCCGCACGACATGGGCGCGGGGGCCGAGTGTGGCGCGTGCGTGGCCAACCCGCCGCCCTGGGACAGCGCGCGCGCTGTGCTGGCCTATGGCGATGTGGCGAAGACGGTGGCGCTGCGGTTCAAATATGGGCGGCGCATCGGCCTCGCGCGACTGATCGCGCGGCAGATGCTGCGCCATGTGGGGAGTGCGGAGGCGCTGATCATGCCGGTGCCGCTGCACCGCTGGCGGCTTTGGCATCGGGGCTTCAACCAGTCGGCGCTGATCGCGGACCATCTGGGGCGGCTGACAGGCTGGCCGGTGGAGAAGCGCGCCTTGCGCCGGGTGAAGCGGACTGCGCCGCTGCGTGGGATGAACCCGGCGCAGCGGGCGAAGATGGTGCGCGGGGCCTTCGCGCTGGCGGATGCGTCCGCGATCAAGGGGCGGCGCGTGCTGTTGATCGACGATGTCCACACCAGCGGGGCGACGGCGGCGGCCTGCGCGCGGGTGCTCAAGCGTGGCGGCGCGGGCGACGTGCGGCTGCTCTGCTGGGCGCGTGTGTTGCCGGATGCCGATGTCGAATGAGGGGCGGCGATTGACAAAGCCGCGCGTTCCCCCAATTTCAGGGGAAAGGAGCTATTATGGCGAAAGTCGAAATCTATACCAAGGCTTGGTGCGGCTATTGCGCGCGAGCGAAGGCGCTGCTGACCGACAAGGGCGTGGCGTTCGAGGAATATGACATAACCATGGGCGGGCCCAAGCGTGACGAGATGCTGGACCGTGCGCCCGGCCGGACCACCGTGCCGCAAATCTTCATCGATGGCGCCCATATCGGCGGCAGCGACGATCTTGGCGCGCTGAACCGCGACGGCAAGCTGGACGCCTTGTTGGGCCTGTGAGCGACAAAATGCGCGCCGCCCTGTTTCAGATGACCAGCGGGATCGATCCCGCCGCCAACGCCGCGGCCATCGTGGAGATGGTGAAGCGCGCCAAAGGCGAAGGCGCGGACATGTTGTTAACGCCCGAAATGGCCGGATATCTGGACCGCGACCGCCAGCGCGCGGCGGATATGCTGCGGGGTGAAGCGGAGGATGTGGTGCTGGCCGCAGTGCGCGACGCCGCAGCGCGCGAGGGGCTATGGGTGCATATCGGGTCGCTGCCGCTGAAGGGCGAGCGGGCCGACGGGCGCTGGTCCAATCGCAGCTTCCTGATCGACGACAGCGGCGCCATCCGGGCGCGCTATGACAAGATCCACCTGTTCGACGTCGATCTCGCCACCGGCGAAAGCTGGCGCGAATCCTCGGTCTACGGGCCGGGCGAGCAGGTGGTCGCTGCGGACACGCCCTGGGGTCGAATGGGCTTTTCCATCTGCTACGACATGCGCTTCCCCGATCTGTATCGCGCGTTGACCAATGCGGGCGCGACGATCCTGCTGGCGCCCGCTGCCTTCACCGTGCCGACCGGGCAGGCGCACTGGCATGTGCTGCTGCGTGCGCGGGCGATCGAGGCGGGCTGCTATGTCATTGCGACGGCGCAGGTGGGGACACATGCCGATGGCCGCATCACCTATGGCCATAGCGTGGTGATCGATCCCTGGGGCGAGGTGCTGCTCGATATGGGCGAGACGGCCGGACTGGGGCTTGCGGATCTCGATCTTGGGCGCGTAGGGGATGTGCGCGGGCGCGTGCCGGCGCTCGCCAACCGCCGTATGATACCGCAGGATGTGACTATTTCGTGATCGTGTTCGACCTCAAATGTGCAAGCCAGAGCCATGTGTTCGAGGCCTGGTTCGGGTCCAGCGCCGATTATGAGGATCAGAAGGCGCGGGGCCTGCTCGCCTGCCCGCTATGCGGCGACGGCGATGTGACCAAGGCGGTCATGGCCCCGGCGGTGGGCGCCAAGGGCAATAGCCGCGCGGTCGCAGTTCGCGAGGAACCCACAGCACCGGCGATGAGCGGCGCGGATCAGGCGAAGATGAAGGCGCTGGTCGAGGCGCTGGCGACGGCGCAGAGCAAGGCGCTGGAGGACAGCACCTGGGTCGGTCGCGGTTTCGCCGAGCAGGCGCGCGCGATGCATTACGGCGAAAAGGACCGCAGCAGCATCCATGGCGAGGTGGCCCCGGCCGAGGCCAAGGCGCTGATCGCGGAAGGGGTGGAGGTCGCGCCGCTCCCCTTTCCGGTCATCCCGCCGCAGGCCAAGAATTGAGCCATTAAATTGACCGCCGAGAATTGACCGGGCTCTTCGCGCGCAATAGAGCCGTCGCCGGGCACCCGTAGCTCAGCAGGATAGAGCATCAGATTCCTAATCTGAGGGCCATGGGTTCGAATCCCGTCGGGTGCACCACCTTTGGCATTTGCGCCTCTTTTTTCCCGGTGTCGTCGGCGCTATTGGCTAACCGTTGAGCAAGGTTAGCCATCAACATTTCAGCCGCAACGTCCGAGAGGGTGGGGCTGGCGGCGGGCGCGATGTTGCTGGACCGGCCTGACCGGCCGACCGCCATCTTCGCCAGCAATGACGACATGGCCGCCGCGATCGTCTCACTGGCGCACCGGCGCGGGGCGGGGACGCCACAGCCCGCATGAACGACTATCTGGCGCATGAGTTGGTGATACGCGAGTCGGTGGCCGCTGTTACAGCCACTTCAGCTTCCTGAACCGGGCGTAGAGCAGCGAACACACCACGCCGATCACGCCCAGCACCACGAAATAGCCGTAGCGCGTCTTGAGTTCGGGCATATGTTCGAAATTCATGCCGTAAATTCCCGCAATCGCGGTCGGCACGGCCAGGATCGCGGCCCAGGCGGCAAGCTGGCGGGTAATCTCGCCGGTGCGTTGCTGCTCCAATAGGTTGCTCGATTCGAATACGCTGTTCAGGATTTCGCGCAAATCATCGACCATCGTCTGCACCCGGCGGACATGGTCGCGCACGTCGCTGAAATAGGGCCGGGCTTCGGGATCGATGCTGGGCAGATCCATCTTGACGAATTTGGTCGCGACCTCCTGCATAGGCAGCAGGACGCGCTGGAAGCGGATCAGCTGGCGGCGCAGGCTGAAGATGCGGGTGATATCCTCCCGGCGCAGGAAATGGTCGATCATCTGCTGCTCCATTTCCAGCACCTCCTCCTCAATCCCCTCGATAATCGGCAGATAGCCGTCGACGATGAAGTCGAGGATAGCGTGCAGCACATAATCCACCCCCTGGGCCAGGCGGGACGGCACGGCCTCCAACTCCTCGCGCAGCGCCAGATGGGCGCGCGCCGATCCGTGGCGGACGCTGATGATATGGCTGGGGCCGACGAACAGAGCGGTTTCACCGTAGCATATGGCGTCGCCCTCGACATGAGCGGTGCGGGCGACCACGAACAACTGGTCGCCGTAAATATCGACCTTGGGCAACTGGTTGGCCTTGATCGCATCCTCGATCGCCAGCGGATGCAGGCCATGGGTTCGGGCCAGCGTCTCCATTTCCTCCACCGTCGGGTCGGCCACGCCGATCCAGATGAATTCGGACTTGTCGGGCGCGCAATCGACCCGCTCGTCGATCGCCACCGGGCGGACTCGCTGGCCGTTGCGATAGAGATAGGCGGCGACGACGGTCATGCGCGTGTTTCCCTTTGGTTTCCGTCCGCTAGCAGACAATTTCAACCGCGTCGCGCCTTTCGCCGCATCCCTGCGCCAGCCCATATGATTTTTGCTGAAGGGGGTGGCGATTGACTTTGGCATGACATAGTTCACGCCGAAAGGGGCGCATAGAAGAACGCGCGGCACATGCTTGGAGGGGGCGGGTCGCACGAGAATATGGAGCTGTGCCTTGCACATCATAACTATCGATTTCGAGGCGTCCTGCCTACCACGCCATGGACGGTCCTTCCCGATCGAAGTGGGCATAGCCGATGGCGACAGGTCGCGCAGTTGGCTGATTCGCCCGCATGATAGCTGGGCCGGCTGGGACTGGACGGCGGAGGCCGAGGCGTTGCATGGCCTGAGCCGCGAGCGGATCGCGTGCGAGGGGCAACCTGCCGCCGTCGTGCTGGCAGAACTGGCCGCCGCGACGCAGGGACGGCGGGTGGTCGCCGACAGCCTGATCGATCAATATTGGCTCGATACCCTGGCGGCCGTGGCCGGCGCGCCGACGCCTTTCACGATTCAACATGTCGCGACCCTGTTCGATGAGCAGGGCGCGGACGAGCGACGGATCATCGCCGCCATGGCCTTCGCCGATGGGCAGGGGGCGACGCGGCATCGCGCGGCCGGGGATGCGCTGTGGTTGTCGGCGCTGATCGCGCATCTTTGCGGCGGGGCGATGCCGCCGCCTTTGCCGGTCCTGATCGCCGCGCAATGAAGGGCCGATAATTGCGCTGGCAATGATTTGTTACATACGGCAAATTACGGAGACATTCGCCAACCGTAAATCTTTCCGCTGTTCGCGATCGCACGGCCAAAAGTCGCAGATTGCCTCTGCCGCGGAGGAGACGCCCATGTCGCCGATTATAGCCCTTATCCAGGCGGCTCTGTCCGCCAAAGTCGGTTCCACTCCGGGCGCTGTTCAGGGCGGATGAATCCACCACTGATACTGGTCGCCGAAACACAGCAGGATTTGCGGCGCGAGATACGCGAATATCTGGAGCAAAGCGGATTTCGTGCTTTGCCTGCGGCGTCGGCGGCCGATATTTTCAGCGCCCTCACCACCACGCCGGTTGGAGCGGTCGTGCTGGATGCGGCGCTGCGTGGGCCTGATGGACTCGATTTGTGCCGCGATATCCGCGAACGTAGCGACGTGCCCGTCATCCTCGTCGGATCGAACAGCTCGGAGGTCGACCGCGTGGTCGGGTTGGAGCTGGGCGCGGACGATTATATGGACAAACCCTATGCGATCCGCGAACTCGCCGCCCGTCTGCGCGCGGTGCTGCGTCGCGGCCGGAGCGAGCGGGCGCTGGGCCTGCGTCGCCAGACAGAGGCTATTTTCGACGGCTGGATCGTGGATTTCGCTCGGCGGGAAGTGACAGATCCATGCGGGCGTCTGGTCGAACTGACCGCCGCCGAATTCGCGCTGCTGGCGGTTTTTCTGGACCATGCGCAAACGGTCATCGCGCGCGCGCGGTTGATGGAGCTTGCGGGCGTGCGCGATGCGCCATCGTCCGATCGCAGCATCGATGTGCTGGTCAGCCGGCTGCGCCGCAAGCTGGGCGCGGGCGGGCGGTCTGCGCCAATTGTTACCGTTCGTGGCGTGGGCTATATGTTCAGCGCTGTGGTCGATCGGCGCTGACCGGGGTTTCCAGCGTCTACGCGCCGATTATGCGGTTTGGCGCGACAATCGCACGGTCCATTACTCAGACATAGTTTTTAACAAAGCCGCTGCGCTGCAGCAAAACCGCGTCCTTATTCTTGGCCTCAAGCCGGTCCGCCCCCTGACTGGCGCCATGTTAGAAGAGGATAGACTCCATGAACGAGCTACTCGGTCGCGTATTCAGCTTCGAAACCAAGGTTTTCCCGAACGAAAGCGCGCTCTACAACCAACTGGCCAGCCACGGCCAAAGCCCCAAGGCGCTGATGATCTCCTGCGCCGATTCGCGCATCGTTCCCGAACATATCATGCAGGCGGCGCCCGGCGATCTGTTCGTCTGCCGCAACGCCGGCAACATCGTCCCCCCGCACGCCACGCAGAATGGCGGCGTCACCTCGACCGTCGAATATGCGGTGATGGTGCTGGGCGTGCGCGACATCATCATCTGTGGCCATAGCGACTGCGGCGCGATGAAGGCGCTGTCCACCAATGCCGACCTGACGAAGATGCCCAACGTCGCCGCCTGGCTGCGCCACAGCCATGCCGCGCAAATGGTCTGCCGCGAAAATTATCCCGACGATCTGAGCGATGCTGAAAAGCTGCGCAACATGGCGTTGGAAAATGTCGTCGCCCAACTCGCGCATCTGCGCACCCATCCTTCGGTGGCGTCGGGCATCGCGCGCGGTGAAATCGCGCTGCACGGCTGGTACGTCGATATCCACGCCGGTCAGATACTGGGGCTGGATGGCGAAACCGGCCAATTCTCGCCCCTGCGCGAAGGCCAGCCGATGCCGGTCGCGCTTCCCCATGGCCGCCGCCTCGCTGGCGCAGCGGCCGTTGCCCAAGCGGCGGAGTAAATCATGCTGAAGGCTCTTTCCGGCGGCAATTTCAGCCGCGACTTCACGGCGTCGATCGTCGTCTTCCTGGTGGCGATGCCGCTCTGCATGGGCATCGCCATTGCTTCCGGCGTGCCGCCGGAGAAGGGCCTCATCACCGGCATTATCGGCGGCCTGGTCGTCGGCCTGCTGGCGGGTTCGCCGTTGCAGGTCAGCGGTCCGGCCGCCGGTCTTGCGGTGATCGTCTTCGAAATCGTCCGCGAACAGGGGCTGTCCGCCCTCGGTCCCATCCTCATTCTGGCGGGCGCGATCCAGATCGTCGCCGGCCTGTTGCGGGTCGGCGGCTGGTTTCGCGCCATTTCACCGGCGGTCGTGCATGGTATGCTCGCCGGGATCGGCGTGCTGATCGTCGTCGGCCAGTTCCATGTGCTGTTCGACGATAAGCCCCTATCCAGCGGCCTGCATAACCTGATCGCCATGCCGGGTCAGATTTTCGGCCTGTCGAACGGCGATGCGGCAACCGCCTTCGCCGTCGGCCTCGTCACCATCTTCAGCATGTTGGGTTGGGAGAAATTCCGTCCCGCATCGTTGAAACTGGTGCCCGGCGCGCTTGTTGGCGTGGTGACCGCGACGATCGTCGCTTTTGCGCTTGGCCTGCCGGTCGCGCGCGTGGTCGTGCCTGAATCGATCGTCGCGGCGGTCGCCTTGCCCGAAGCCGGGCTGATGGCGCAGTTGATGAACCCGACGATCATCACCACCGCCATCGCCATCGCCTTCATCGCCAGCGCCGAAACCTTGCTGTCGGCCGCGGCGGTCGACCGCATGCACGACGGCGTGCGCACCAATTATAATCGCGAACTTAGCGCCCAGGGCGTGGGCAACCTGCTTTGCGGCTTCGCCGGCGCGCTGCCGATGACTGGCGTCATCGTCCGCAGTTCGGCCAACGTCCAGGCCGGGGCCAAGACCCGTCTGTCGGCGATCCTCCACGGCGTCTGGATTTTGGGCTTCGTCGCTCTGCTGCCCTGGCTGCTGCGCGAAATTCCGATGGCCGCGCTGGCCGGCATTCTGGTCATCACCGGCGTCCGCTTGGTCAGCGTCGCGCATGTCAAGCATCTGTTCCACCTTTACGGTCCGCTGCCCGCGATCGTCTGGGCGGCGACGCTGATCTGCGTCGTGGCGACCGACCTGCTGACCGGCGTGCTGGTGGGCATCGGCCTGTCGCTGCTCGAACTGCTGCCTCACGCCACGCGCTTGCGGTTGAAGGTGGATGAGGAAAGTCGGGGCGAAGCGCATGAGGTGGCGCTGCGCGGCACCGCCACATTCCTCAACTTGCCCAAATTGTCGGCCAAGCTTGAATCTCTGCCGGCCGCCGGAGTGGTCATACTGAATGTCGAACGGCTCGGCCATATCGATCATACGTGCGCGGAAATGTTGCGCGAATGGGTCGATCGCCGCCGGGTCGCGGGTGGGCCGGTCGAATTGTTCGGCGCCACCGGACGGATGCGTCAACTCGTCGCCTGATCCCCCAAAAAAATCGGGCGATGTCCTGAGCCGTCGCGTCTCACCGGGCGCGGCGGCTTTTCTTTATGGCGAGTTAAACTAGCAACATAATAGCAACATTATGTTGCTAATCCAGCAAAGAACCGTGCCCGGCATATCACAGCCCGCCTGGTCCTTTCGCAGTTGCAGTAAAAGCGGTTTGTCTCGCGGGCAGGACAGAATAGGGCAAGGTCATCCGCCGGTATCGAAGACGATCAATAACAGATCTTCGGACCAGAGCGGATGCAGGACGGAACATTCCAACGTAAAGGGGAATGTTCATGAAGTATCAAATAGCCTGTGCCGCCCTCGCGCTCATGTCCAGCGTACCGGCTTTCGCGCAGGAAGAACCCGCCAGCCCCGTCACCGTTACCGGCAGCGTTGCGATGGTTTCGGACTATCGCTTCCGCGGCGTTTCGATGTCGGACAAGGGCATGGCCGTCCAAGGCGGCATTTCCGTCAGTCATGAATCCGGCGCTTACGCCGGAATCTGGGGTTCCAACCTGTCGGGTTGGGGCACTTTTGGCGGCGCCAATATGGAACTGGATCTCAATGCCGGCTACGCTGTTGATCTTGGAGGCGCCAAGCTCGACGTCGGCCTCATCTGGTATATGTATCCCAGCGGTTTCGACGAAACCGATTTCGCCGAACCCTATGTCAAGCTGTCGAGCGCCCTGGGTCCAGTCAATGCCCTGGTCGGCGTCGCCTATGCTCCCAAGCAGGAAGCGCTGGGCAAGACATGCAGCGATGCGGCTTGCACCGTGTTCCGGCCGGGCAAGAAGAACGATAATCTCTATCTCTGGACCGACGTCAATTCGGCAATCCCCAACACGCCGGTCACTGTGAAGGCGCATCTGGGCTGGTCGAAGGGCAATTCCGGCTTGGGTCCCAACGGCACCTCGCTGGCGCCTACCGGCAAATATCTTGATTGGTTGGTTGGCGCGGACGTCGCCATCCCCGGCACGCCGCTGACGCTGGGCGTGGCCTATGTCGACACCGACATCGCCCGCGTCGAGGAAAACTATATCCGTCCCAACTTCTCGGTGGCGGACGGCGATAATGCCGGCAAGTCGATCGCGCGCAGCCAAGTCGTGTTCTCGATCTCGGCCGCTTTCTGATCCGTCGCCGGGCCTGGTTCGCCAGGCCCGGCATTGGTCTTCAGGCTTTGGCGCGCGCCGGGATTTTCCCCGCCGTGACAAATTGTTGCTACAGTCGCGTTTCTGGACTTCCCGCGACCCGCGCGGTTGACCCCCGATCCGCCGCCCCCTATTTCCCGACCATGACATTTTGTGCGCTGACGCCTTCATGACCGCCCCGTCGATCATCCTTGTCGAGGACGATCCGCCGTTGCGCACGCTGACCGCGCGGGCGCTCCAGGAACATGGTTATCAGGTGCGTCCCGCATCCTCCGGCCCTGAAATGTGGGTGGCCTTCGACGCCGGCCCGGTCGATCTCGTCGTCCTCGACGTCATGCTGCCCGGCACCAACGGCATCGACCTGTGCCGTCAGATCCGGCGCAAGAGCGACGTCCCCATCATCTTCATCAGCGCCAAGGGTAGCGAGACGGACCGGATCGTCGGGCTGGAACTGGGCGCGGACGATTATCTGCCCAAGCCCTTTGGCACGCGCGAAC
This sequence comes from Sphingobium cupriresistens LL01, assembly GCF_001046645.1. Taxonomy (NCBI): domain Bacteria; kingdom Pseudomonadati; phylum Pseudomonadota; class Alphaproteobacteria; order Sphingomonadales; family Sphingobiaceae; genus Sphingobium; species Sphingobium cupriresistens. Next base: position 2,455,729 of record NZ_KQ130434.1, on the reverse strand, counting down.
TGATCGCCCGCATCCGCGCCATCCTGCGCCGCGTCGGGGTGGAGCGCGGCCCGGATGAGCATCGGGAGAGCGAGGCGCATTTTGACGGCTGGAACGTCAACTTCCCCCGGCGCGAACTTCGCTCCCCCACCGGCGCGATCGTCGAGCTGACCGGCGCGGAATTCGACCTGCTCGGTTCCTTCCTCAGCCATCCGCAGCGGGTCATCGCGCGTGAGCGGTTGATCGAATTGTCGCGCACCCGCATGGGCGACAGCAGCGATCGCAGCATTGACGTCCTCGTCAGCCGCCTGCGCCGTAAATTGTCCACCGCCGACAAGGGCGCGCCGATCACCACCGTCCGCGGTGTTGGCTATATGTTCAACGCAGAGGTCAGCCGCGCTTGAGACGCCATGTCAGGGGATCGCTGGGGCTGGTTGGCCGCCTGTTCGCGATCCTGCTGTTGACGGTGATGCTGGAATTTGCGGTCGGCACGCTCATTTATGAGCGCACCAGCCAGATATCGTTGCAGGATGATGAGGCGCGGCGCCTGGCCGAGCATCTGGTCATCGCCCGCAAGCTGCTGACCGAGCAGCCGCGAGCGGAACGCCCCGCGCTCGGCCTGCAACTGACCACCGATCGCTACGATGTCCACTGGTCGCCCGCCGCGCCGCCGCCGCCGCCGCTCTCGCCGGAACTGGAGCGGATGCGCCAGCAGATCATCGCCTGGGAACCCAGCCTGGAGCGCTCGCGTCTCTGGCTGCGGCTGGCCGCGCCCAATCGCCATTCGGAAATCAATGGCGGGTTGCAACTGCCCGACGGCAGTTGGCTCTATTTCGGTATGCACCATAGCGGCAGCAAATGGGCTTTCACCCTGGGTCGGCTGGGGCTGGCGCTGATCCCGGTGCTGGCGTTGCTGATCGCCGGCTGGCTGCTGATTCGCCGCACGCTCGCCCCGTTGCGCGACCTCACCCATGCGACCCACCGGATCGGCCTGGGGTCGGCGGTCATGGTGCCCGAAGCAGGGACCAGCGACGTGCGCAACCTGATCGCCGCTTTTAATGCAATGCAGTCGCGCCTCCACCGCCTCATCAACGAACGCACCGAAACGCTGGCGGCGGTCGGCCATGATCTGCGCACGCCGCTCGCCCGGCTGCAATTGCGGCTTGAAGAGGTGAAGGATGCTGACATTCAGCAGGCGATGGCCGGCGACCTGGAGGAAATGGGCGCGATGCTGGAATCGCTGCTCGCCTTCCTGGGTGGCGAGAAAGACCCTGAGCCGCCCGTGCGCACCGATGTCGCGGTCACCATCGCCACCATCGTCGATGCTTTCCAGGACCATGGCGACGACGTTGCCTATGATGGGCCGGATCATCTGGAAATGGAGGTTCGCGCGCTGTCGCTGCGTCGCGCGGTGCGCAACCTGATCGAAAACGCGCTCCACTATGGCGATCGCGCCCGCGTTTCGCTGGAGCGGGTCGGCGTCGAGATATTGATCCGCGTCGATGATGATGGCCCCGGCATCCCGCGCGAACAACTGGATGAGGTGCTGCGGCCCTTCGCCCGGCTCGACGACGCGCGCCAGCGCAACACGCGCGGCCTGGGCCTGGGCCTGGCCATCGTTGCCAAAGCGGTGCGGGCGGAAGGCGGGCAGTTAACGCTCGCCAACCGGCCCGAAGGCGGGCTGCGCGCCGAAATCTGCCTGCACCTGCCCAGGTCCGGGCCCCGCGGCTAAAAGAGAAACTGTCCGACCCCAAGCAAAACTCGTTTATCGCGACGCCTGTCGCCACGCTATGCCCGCAGGAACAGGCGCATGAGGCGGATATGATGGCGGACGGACAGGGCGATGATCGGATCGTCGAAGGCTATTGGGACATAGTGGCGCTGACCGCGGAACTGGGCGCGGCGCGCAGTCGCTGGCGCCAGGCGCAGCGGCATCATGCCGAATATGGCGCGGAAGGCTTCCCCTCGCGCGACAATCTGACCAAGATCATGCAATCGCTATGCGGCGCGCTGTTCCCGCTGCGCCTTGGCCCCAGCTTCGTGCGCCTCCATAATGAGGACGCCTATGTCGCCGAAACGCTGCAAACGGTGCTCAGCCGACTTTACGGCCAGATCCGGCTGGAACTCATCTATGCGTTGAAGGACGAGCCGGCGGAGGCCGTCGATCGCGAAGCCGCGCGCATCATCGCCGCGTTCGCCCAGAGCCTGCCGGCCTTGCGCGTGCTGCTCGACACCGATGTCGATGCCGCCTTCCTGGGCGATCCCGCCGCGCGCAGCGTGGACGAGGTGCTGATCTGCTACCCCTCGATGCTGGCGATCATCCATCACCGGCTCGCGCATCGCCTGCATCGACTGGGCGCGCCGCTGGTGGCGCGGATCATGTCGGAAATCGCGCACGGCAAGACCGGGATCGACATCCATCCCGGCGCGACCATCGGCCAATCCTTCTTCATCGACCATGGCACTGGAGTCGTCATCGGCGAAACCGCGATTGTGGGCGATCGGGTGCGGCTGTACCAAGGCGTGACCCTTGGCGCGCGCAGCTTTCCCGCGGATGACAAGGGCGCGCTGGAAAAGGCGCTCCCGCGCCATCCGATTATCGAGGATGACGTGGTCGTCTATGCCGGGGCCACGGTTCTGGGCCGAATCATTGTGGGCAGCCGCTCCGTCATCGGCGGCAATGTCTGGCTGACCGACAGCGTGCCCGCCGACAGCAATGTGCGCCAGGCCAAGGCGCATTATGAGGTCACGAGCCGCGTCGAAGTCTCCGCCCCGCACCGTGTCCATGCCATGTTGGAAAGCACGGACGGCGTGGGCGAGAATATTTAGAGGGCCGCGTTCGCCCTGAGCGAAGTTGAAGCCGCTTCACTACGTTCTGCGGAGGGCTGCGACTTCGCTCAGCGCGGACGGTTTGTTTAACGCGCCGCGCAGCTATCCCCGTCGCCCGCCACCAGATCCAGGCACCGGCCATCGATCTCGCTCTTCGCCACCGGCAGCCCGATCAGCGCCGCCAACGACGGCATGATATCAACCGTCTCCACGCCCAGCGGCTGTTCGAAATGCTGCATCCCCTTGCGCCAGAACAGGATCGGCACGCGGCGGTCGGCGTCCCAGGGCGAACCATGGGTCGCGACCGATCCCATCGTCGCCTGCTCAGGGATCGACATGACGCGCGGCTTCAAAAGCAGCAACAGGTCGCCCGACCGCTCCGCATAGAAGCTGGCCCGCGCTTCCTGGATCAGGCTCCAGCTTTCGGGAGGGCCGGAGGGGGAGGGGGTGGCGGCGATCTGCGCCTTGGTGAACACCGTTTCGACCTGCGGATGCGCGCGCAGCAGCTTGAGCGCTTCGGCCTCGGCACGGGCGCGCTGAGGCGCAGTCAGCCCCTTGTCGAAATACAGGTCGCCAGACGGGCCGTCGCTCCAGAGCACTTTCTTGCCGGGCAGTCCTGCCTTGTCCGCGATGGCGGCATTGAGCGCCTTGGGCGTCAGCGCCATGTCTACCCGGCTTTCCATCGGCATCGCGTTCAGGCGATGGCGTTCGGGCAGGTCATGGCCGCCATGGTCGGCGGTCAGCACCACGACATAATCGATGCCGTCCTTGTCCAGCCGATCGAAAAACGACCCCAATTCGCGGTCCAGCCGGTCGACCTGGATGCAGCTTTCGACGCCTTCTGTTCCGTAAGTGTGGCCGATATAGTCGGTCGCGGACAGGCCGATCGAGATGATGTCGCTCTGCGCCTGCTTCCCCAGGTCCATAGTCTCGATCGCGGCGGCGGCGAAGGCCAGCGTCATCGCGTCCTGTTCAGGCGAAATGCGGAAGCTCTTATAATCGCCCGCTGCGCGCGCGAAGCGGCCGGTGCCGACCGTCTTGTCGCCCGCCCGCACCGCGAAATCCTTTGACACGCACTGGGCGGGCAGGTCAAAGCCCGGATTGGGCTGGGCCAGCCGCTGCGCCATCGCCGCATTGACCTTGGCGACCAGCGGCGGGGTGGCGATCCCCTTGTAACTGACATAGCCCTGCGGTCCGCCCAGCCACCAGACATGGTCGGCGGTCGGCCCGCCCATCATGATCGCGGCGCGATCCTTGCCCGCGATCGACACGACGCGGGTGGCGGGGTTGGCGATTTTCATCCGGCCGCCCAGCGTCGGCGCCTTCAGGTGAAGCGGAGAGGGCTCATATTTGTCGCTGCTGCTGCCCGGCTGGGTTTCGTCCTCTGCGCAATAGACATTCTTGTCCTCGCGCTTGGCGTCAAGCGAGAACCAGTTGTTGGCGATGATGCCGGTGCGCGACGGGCGACTGCCGGTCAGAATGGTCGAATGGCCGGGGCAGGTTTCGGTCGCGGCATGGCTCTGATAGCCGCGCGGGAAGACCGCGCCTTCGCTCGTCAGGCGCTTCAGGCCGCCGGTATAATATTGGCGATATTCGCTGAACAGGTCAGCGGAAAATTGATCCACGCTGATCGCGACGATCAGCTTTGGAGGAGTCGGTGGCGCTTGGGCCGGAGTCGGGGCGGCCGGAGCCGGGGCGGGCTGCTGCGCCGCCAGCGGCATGGCGGTGGCGATCAACAGGGCGGCCGCGACTTTCTTCAACATCTACTGTACCTTCTCCAGCCTTGACGGCGAACGCCCCCGGACCTAGCCCGCTGACACCCACCAGACCAGAGGCCCGATGCGGATTTTTCAAGTCATATTGATGACGCTGGCGTTGCTGGCCGGCCTTTCCCCTGCGCAGGGGCAAAGTGCGTTCGGCGGCGGCGCGGCGCATATCGCCGCCCAACTGGTCGCCGAAAGCGCTGCGCCCAAGGCCGGCGAGGGCACGACCATCGCCTTCGCCATGACGCCGGAAAAGGGCTGGCACGGCTATTGGGAAAATCCCGGCGATGCGGGGCTGGGCATGACCGTGGACTGGACCCTGCCCAAGGGCGTCAGCGTCGGCCCGCTGCGCTATCCGGTGCCGGAAACGCTGCTGATCTCCGGCCTGATGAACCATGTCTATGAAGGCCCCTATGGCGTTCTGGCGACGCTGAAGGTCGCTGCGGGCCTTCCGCCCGGCACCCGCCTGCCGGTGCGGGCGAAGGCGCAATGGCTGGCCTGCACCGACAAGGTATGCGTGCCTGAAAGCGGCGATCTGGCGCTGGACCTGGTCGCGGGCGACGGCGCCGTGTCGGCCATCGATCGGACGCGCTTCGACGGGTGGCGCACCCATCTGCCCCGACCGCTGGGATCGGAAGCGACCTATGCGGTCAAGGACGGCACACTCCGCCTGTCGGTGCCGTTTCCGGCCAGCGCGCAGGCGCGCGACATGCACCTCTTCCCGCTGGCCGAGGGGCTGGCGCGCTATGCTGCGCCACAGACGGTGACGCGCAATGGCGACACGCTGCTGATCGAGACGGATGCGGCCGAAGGCGGCAAGGGTGGGGCGGTGCAGGCGGTTCTACGGACCGGCGACCATGTCGGCTTCCTGCTGACCGCGATTCCCGGCACGGTCGCGGGCGCATCGAGCGGCGGCCAGTGGAGCGCCATTTTCACCGCGCTGGGGGGCGCGCTGCTGGGCGGCCTGCTGCTCAACATCATGCCCTGCGTCTTCCCGATCCTGGGCCTTAAAGCCATGAAGCTGGCGAAAGCCGGCGGCGACGAGCGGACCGTGCGGCGGGAGGCGCTGGCCTATACGCTGGGCGTCGTCCTGACTTGCCTGGCGCTGGGCGGCGCGCTGCTGATATTGCGGGCCGCGGGTGGCGCGGTCGGCTGGGCATTCCAGCTGCAAGACCCGCGCATCATCCTGGCGCTGCTGCTGTTGGTGACCGGCATCGCCTTCAACCTGGCTGGCTTGTTCGATCTCAGCGCCTATGGCGGCGGCGAGGCGCTGGCGGGGAAGGGCGGCGTCGCCGGTTCCTTTTGGACCGGGGCGCTGGTCGCTTTCGTCGCGACCCCTTGCACCGGGCCATTCATGGCCGCGGCGATGGGCGCAGCGCTGTTGCTGCCTCTGGCTGCTGCGCTGGCGATATTCGCCGGGCTGGGGTTGGGGCTGGCGCTGCCTTTCCTATTGCTTGCTTACGTCCCGGCATTTCGCAAACGATTGCCTAAGCCCGGTGGCTGGATGGGCCGTTTTCAGAAGATCCTCGCCATCCCGATGTTCCTGACCGCGCTCGGCCTCGCCTGGTTGCTGGGTCAGCAGCGTGGGGTGTCCGGCATGACGATCGGGCTGGCCGCGGCGCTGCTGCTGGCGCTGTTGCTCTGGTGGCTGGGTGGTCGTCAGCGGCTGGGTAAGGGCGGCGGCTGGATCGCGGCTATCGCTGGCCTCGCCCTGATGGTCGGCGGCGCCTACGCCCTGCCGACCCGCGCGCCTGCCGCTGTCGAAAAAGGCGATTCAACTGTCCATTTCGATGTCGCAAAACTGGCCGAACTGCGCGCCGCCAACAAGCCGGTCTTCCTCTATTTCACCGCCGACTGGTGCCTGACCTGCAAGGCGAATGAGGCTGCCGCCATCGACCGCGCCGAAACCCGCGCCGCCTTCGACAAGTCCGGCGTCACCGTCATGGTAGGCGACTGGACGAATGCCGATCCGGCCATCACTCGCTTCCTCGAAGGGCAGGGCCGGTCGGGCGTTCCCCTCTATCTCTTCTACGCGCCCGGCAAGGAGGCGCAGACCCTGCCGCAACTCCTCACCCCCGCCACCCTTGCCGGACTGGCGCGCTGATGGTCAAGATCCGCGCCGACCAACTGCTTGTCGACAGCGGCCTCGCCGAAAGCCGCGCCCGCGCGCAGGCGTTGATCCTCGCCGGCCTCGTCTTCCTGGGCGACAGGAAGGTCGAGAAGGCGGGCCAGCAGGTGCCCGAAGGGACGGAGCTGGACGTGCGCGGCCGCGACCATCCCTGGGTGTCGCGCGGCGGCGTCAAGCTGGCCCACGCGCTCGAAGAATTTGCGATCGACGTCACCGGCTTCGTCGCGATCGACGTCGGCTCCTCGACCGGCGGCTTTACCGACGTGCTGCTCACCAACGGTGCAATGAAGGTCTATGCGGTCGATAGCGGCACCAACCAGCTGGCCTGGAAAATCCGCTCCGACGTCCGCGTCATCGTCCATGAACAGACCAGCGCCCGGATTCTGACCGACGCGCATATCCCCGAAGCCGTGGACTTGATCGTGTGCGACGCCAGCTTCATCAGCCTCGCGAAGGTGCTGGAGAAGCCGATCAGCTTCGCCAAACCCGGCGCGCAAATGATCGCGCTCATCAAGCCGCAGTTCGAGGCGCGGCGGGAAGAAGTGGGCAAGAATGGCGTCGTGCGGGATATCCTCGTCCACCAGCGCGTTTGTGCCGAAGTGCAGGACTGGGTCGTGTCGCAGGGCTGGACCGTCGCGGGCCTGACGCAAAGCCCGATTACCGGGCCGCAGGGCAATGTCGAATTTCTCCTCTACGCCCGGCTTGGTGGATAATGGACGTATGTTCGTTCCCAATCCTACCGTCATAAGGTGCGGCCCAAGTCCAATTGTGCCGCCAGCAAAGGCTCTTCACCCCGTCATCATGCGTCCCATTGTCCCCGTCCTTCTGCTTGCCCTGTCCCTCGTCGCCTGCGGAGGAGAACAGGAAAAGAAGCCTCGCGCCGTCCCGCTGGTGGAGGTGCAACCCATTACGCTCGCCGCCTTCACCGACAATCTGGAAGCGGTCGGCACGGCACTCGCCAATGAACAAGTGGTGCTGTCCGCGCCAGTGACCGAACGGATCGAGGCGCTCAACTTCTCCGATGGCGGCTATGTCGCCAAGGGGCAGGTGATCGCCCGGCTGGCGGTGGGGCAGGAACAGGCCGAACTCGCCTCCGCCGAAGCGACCGCGTTGCAGGCGACCCAGCAACTCCAGCGCATCCAGGCGCTCAAGAGCCGGGGCTTCGCCACCGGCGCGACGCTGGAGCAGCAGGTCGCGCTCGCCAACGCGGCCCGCGCCAATGCGCAACTGGCCCGCGCCTCGATCGGCGACCGGGTGATCCGCGCCCCCTTTTCCGGCTGGGTCAGTCTGCGCACCGTATCGCCCGGCGCGATCGTGACGGCCGGCACCGCGATCGCCACCGTCAGCGACATCAGCCGCATCAAGCTGGACTTCACCATTCCCGAAACCCGGCTGGCGATGATCCGCGAAGGGATGACGATCAAGGCGGTGTCCGCCGCCTGGCCCGATCGACCGTTCAACGGCGCGATCGCCACCATCGATCCTGTGATCGACCCCGCCACCCGCGCGGTGCGGGTGCGGGCGATCCTGCCCAATCCCGACAAGGCGCTGAAACCCGGCATGTTGCTGACCGTCAGCGTGATCGCGCGCCAGCGGCAGTCCTTGTCCGTGCCCGAACTGGCGCTGGTCGGCGACGGCGACGATCGCTTCGTCTTCGTTATCCAGGATCGCACGGCGAAGCGGGTCAAGGTCGAAACCGGCATCCGCCAGGATGGCCGGGTCGAGATATTGGGCGGCCTCAAGGCAGGGCGGAAGGTCGTGACCGAAGGGGTGGTCAAGCTGACCGACGGGGTGACGGTGCGACTGCCGGGCGATAAGGCTGATACAAAGCCCAGGGACGGTTCCGGCAAGGCGGCCGGCTGATGCAGCTATCCGATCTTTCGGTTCGCCGCCCGGTCTTCGCCGCGGTCGTCGCGGTCCTGCTGTGCATCATCGGCGTCGTCGGCTATATGAGCCTGTCGGTGCGCGAATATCCCGATACCGACCCGCCGATCGTGTCGGTCGAAACCACCTATACCGGCGCGGCTGCGTCCGTGGTGGAAACCCGCATCACCCAATTGATAGAGGATGGCGTGGCGGGGGTGCAGGGCATCCAGACCATCACCTCCACGTCGCAGGACGGCACGTCCGACATCAACATCGAATTTGATCCGTCGCGCGATATCGACAGTGCCGCCAATGATGTGCGCGACCGTGTGGGGTCGGTGGTGGAGGATTTGCCGGAGGACGCGCTGCCGCCCGAAATCCGCAAGGTGGATTCCGATGCCCGCGCCATCCTGTTCCTGTCCTTTTCCCGCCCCGGCTGGTCGTCGATCCAGATCAGCGACTATCTCGATCGCAACGTGGTCGATCGTTTCGCCGCGATCGATGGCGTCGCCCGCGCCAATATCAGCGGCGAAGCGCGGCCCTCCACCCGTATCTGGTTCAACGCCGAAAAGCTGGCCGCCTTCGGCCTGACCCCGGCCGATGTCGAAACCGCGCTGCGCAGCCAGAATGTCGAACTGCCCGCCGGGCGCTTCGAATCGCAGGACCAGAACCAGACCCTGCGCGTCGAACGGCCCTTCGCCACGCCCGATCAGTTCGCGCAGCTTGTCGTCGGCCGCGGCACGGACGGTTATCAGGTCAAGCTGGGCGATGTCGCCCGGATCGAGGAAGGCGCGGAAAATCCCTATAGCAGCTTCCGTTCCAATCAGGGGACGGCGATCGGCATCGGTATCATCCGCCAATCGGGCGCGAACACGCTGGACGTCGCGCAAAAGGCCAAAGCGCTGATAAAAGAGCTGGAGCCGACCCTGCCGCAGGGGATGCGCATCGCGATCGGCACCGACGAATCGCTGTTCATCGAACGGGCGATCGAGAATGTCTATGACACGCTGATAGAGGCGGCGCTGCTGGTCATCCTCGTCATCTTCCTGTTCTTGGGGTCGGTGCGCGCGACGATCGTGCCCGCGGTCACCGTGCCGATCTGCCTGCTCGCGACCTGCGCGGTCATGTGGTTGCTGGGCCTGTCGATCAATCTGCTCACTCTGCTCGCCTTTGTCCTGGCGATCGGCCTGGTGGTCGATGATGCGATCGTCGTGCTGGAAAATGTCTATCACCGGATCGAACAGGGGGAAGACCCGCTGGTCGCCGCCTATCTCGGCACGCGGCAGGTCGGCTTTGCGATCATCTCGACCACGCTGGTCGTATGCGCCGTCTTCGTACCCGTCATGTTCCTCGCCGGCCAGACCGGACTGCTGTTCCGCGAACTCGCCATTGCGATGATCGCCGCGATCGCCTTTTCCGGCTTCATTTCGCTCAGCCTCGCGCCAATGCTCTGTTCCAAACTGCTGAAAAATGCGGAGCGCGGTCGTTTCGCGCGTTGGATCGACGATCGGTTCCAGCGACTGGAAAATGGCTATGCCCGCTGGCTGGATGGCGCGCTGGGCAAGCCGCTGCTGCCGCTGCTGGGCGTATTGCTGTTCCTGGGCGCTGCGGGCTTCTTCTTTGCCGGCCTGCCGAGCGAACTGGCCCCGGCCGAGGATACCGGCGTGGTCGAAGCGCAGATCAGCGCGCCCGAAGGCACGGGTTTCGACCGGATGATGGCTTATATGAAGAAGATCGAGGATGATCTCGCTTTCCTGCGCAAGGACGGGACGCTCCAGAATCTGGTGATCCGCACCCCGTCCGGCTTTGGCGCGACCGACGATTTCAATGGCGGTAACGTCATCGCCTTCCTGCGGCCATGGGAAGATCGGACCATCACAACCGCGCAAGTCGCAACCATGGTCAACAAGGTGATCGCCGACCAGCCCGGCGTGCGCGGCAATGCCGCGCCGCGATCGGGGCTGGGGCGCGGGCGCGGACTGCCGGTCAATATCGTGCTGGCCGGCTCCACTTACGAAGGGCTGGTCGCCGCGCGCGACCGGATCATGGCCGCCGCCGCCGACTATCCGGGGCTGATCAACCTCGACAGCGACTATAAGGAAACCAAGCCGCAGATGCGGATCGAGACGAACCTGGCGCGGGCAGGCGATCTGGGCGTGTCGGTCAACGATGTCAGCCAGGCGCTGCAAAGCCTGCTCGGTTCCCGCCGCGTCGGCACCTATGTCGACCGGGGCGAAGAATATCGCGTGCTGGTGCAGGCCGAGGAGGAAGGCCGTCAGACCGTGGCCGACCTCGATCGCATCAACGTCCGCTCCCGCACCGGCGCTCTGGTGCCGTTATCTGCGCTGGTCACAGTGCGCGAAGTCGCCGGACCGCGCCAGCTCAACCGTTACAACAAGCTGCGCGCCATCACCCTGACCGCCGCGCTGGCGCCGGGCACTTCGCTGGGGCAGGGCCTTGCCTTTCTGGAGGATCAGGCCCGCCAGTCGCCCGAAGTGCTGGCCATCGGCTATCGTGGCGAAAGCCAGTCGTTGCGCGAAACCGGCGGATCGATCTGGCTGGTCTTCGGCCTCACAATCCTGATCGTCTATCTGCTGCTCGCCGCCCAGTTCGAAAGCTTCATCCATCCCGGCGTCATCATCGCCACGGTGCCGCTGGCGGTGGCGGGCGGCGCGCTGGGGCTGGCGATCACCGGCGGTTCGATCAACCTCTACAGCCAGATCGGCATCGTCATGCTGGTGGGGCTGGCGGCCAAGAACGGCATCCTGATCGTAGAGTTCGCCAACCAGTTGCGCGACGAGGGGATGGAGGTCGCGGACGCCATTCGCGAAGCCGCCAAGCGCCGCCTGCGCCCGATCCTGATGACATCCATCGCGACCGTGATCGGCGCGGCGCCGCTGGTCATTCGCGGCGGCGCGGGGGCGGCGGCGCGCCACTCGATCGGGACGGTCGTCGTGTTCGGCGTCAGCCTCGCGACCCTCATCACTTTATTCCTGATCCCGATCTTCTATTCCCGCGTTGCCAAGCGGACAGTTTCTCCGCAAACCGTTGGCCGCAAGCTGGATTCGGCGCTCAAGGATTCGCCCGATCCCGCCGAATGACTGGCTTTTCTGGAGCTGCGTTGCCGATGAACGAGATTGCGTCCCCCGGTCAGTTGCGTCTTGCCTATCTGCGCTGGGCGCTGGTCACGGTGCCGGCGATCGTCTTTCTGGGTTTCCTGTCGGGCCGCCTCGCCAATAGCGGCTATGGCAATCGCTGGTTCGATGCGCTGGAAAAGCCCGCCTTGATGCCGCCGGGCTGGGCGTTCGGGGTGGCCTGGACAATCCTCTACGTGATGATGGCGCTGGCCTTCGCGATCGTGCTGCACGCCCGCGGAGCGACGGGGCGGGGTGCGGCGATCGCCCTGTTCCTGGTCCAATTGCTGCTTAATCTCTGCTGGTCGCCGCTTTTCTTTCGCGCGCATCAGGTGGGCAGCGCGCTGGCGCTGATCCTCATCATTTTCGTGACTGTCGCCGCTACCACTGCGCTTTTCTGGCGGATCAGGCGGCTCGCCGGCGTGCTGCTGCTGCCCTATCTGGCGTGGCTGGCCTTCGCCGCCTTCCTCAACTATGAGATCGGCCGCCTGAACCCCGATGCGGCGACCCTTGTCGCCCCGGCGCTCAGAACCCAGATATGATTTATGGGCGCGCCGATCGCGCGCCGCACAGAGGATAAAGGCAATGCAGAGCGAAAACCGCTTTTTCGACGATCTCGCCAAGCTGGTGAACGGCGCCGCTGGCACCGTGGCGGGCATGGGCCGCGAATTCGAAACCAACGCGCGCGAGCGGGCGAAGGAATGGATCGGCGGCATGGAATTCGTGTCGCGCGAGGAATTTGACGCGGTCAAGGCGATGGCCGCCGCCGCGCGCGAGGAAGTCGAACTGCTCAAGGCCCGGCTCGACGCGCTGGAAGGCAAGGCCGGCGAACCCGTCACCAAGACCGTCAAGGCGGCCAAGCCGAAGCCCAAGGACGCGGACTGATCCTGCCCTACCCTTGTGTCTGTCCTTTCACGGTAGGCGGTGATAAGGCGCGCCGATGATGGATAGCGACGAATTTGAACATGGCGGCGGGGAAGCCGCGCCGATCGATATGCTGGCGGCCTATTTCGAAGCGCATGGCTGGACGTTCGAGCAGGTCGGCGAAGATGAGATCGTCGCGAACACCCAAGGATCGTGGGCGCAATATGAGCTGCGCGGCATCTGGCGTGACGAGGATCAGGTGCTCCAGTTGCTGGCGCTGCCCGACATCCGCGTGACCGAGGAGAAGCGCGGCACCATCTACGAGACGCTGGGCCTCATCAATGAACAGCTGTGGCTGGGCCATTTCGAGCTGTGGTCGTCGAGCGGCATCATCCTGTTCCGCCATGGCGCGCTGCTCGGCGCGGGCGGCACCTTGACGCTCGACCAGGCGCAGTTGCTGGTCGAAACCGCGATCGACGAATGCGAGCGCTTCTATCCGGTGTTCCAGTTCGTGCTCTGGGGCGGCAAGTCGCCGTCGGAGGCGATCTCCGCCAGCCTGATCGAAACCCGCGGCGAGGCCTGATCCGATGACGCAGACCGGTGTCGATCATCCTTTCCCCGATCATCTCTTCCTGGTCGGCTGCGGCAATATGGCGGGGCAGATGCTGTCCCGCTGGCTCGACTGCGGCCTCGACCGTGAGCGCGTGACGGTCTTGCGCCCCAGCGGCAGGCCGGTGACCGATGGTGTGGCGGTTATGACCGACTATCCAGCTGCGCTCCCCGCAGGGACCACCGTCCTGCTGGGCATGAAGCCCTATCAGATCGCCGATGTCGCCGTTGCGCTGGCGCCGCTATGCGTCGCCGACACGCGCATCGTCTCGATCCTCGCCGGCACGACGCTCGCCGATCTGCGCGCCCGTTTCCCAGTCGCCCGCGACATCGTGCGCGCCATGCCCAACCTGCCCGTCGGGCTGGGCGAGGGGGTGACGGCGCTGTTCACCGACGATGTGACCTCGGCGCAGGCCAAGATGGACGTCGCCGCTTTGATCGAACCGCTGGGCCTGGTCGAATGGATCGCCGATGAAGCGCTGTTCAATCAGGTGACGGCGCTGTCGGGCTGCGGCCCCGCCTTCCTCTTCCGCTTCGTCGACGCGCTGGCGCAGGCGGGCGAGGCGATCGGCATTCCCGCCGATCAGGCCGCGCGCATGGCGCTGGCGACGGTGCAGGGATCGGCCAATATGGCCGCCCGCGCCAATGATGGTCCGGGCGTGCTGGCCGACCGCGTCGCCAGCCCCGGCGGCATGACGCGCGAGGGACTGAACGCCCTCGACGCCGATGACCGGCTGCTGACGTTGCTGATCGATACGCTGGCCGCCGCCCGCGACCGCGGCGAAGCGATGGCGCGCGGCGCATAAGGGCGGTTTCGAGGGGAAGGCTTTTGCGCTAAGGCGCGCGCTTACCGACCCCGGAGTCCGCCATGTTGTCCCCCGATACCCCGATCCTGCTTCTCACCACCGGCGGGACAATCGACAAAATCTATTTCGACGCCCTGTCCGACTATCAGGTCGGCGAAACCGTGATGGCGAAGCTGTTGGACGTCGCGCGCGTCAAGCGCCCCTTCCGTATCGAGGAAGTGACGCGCAAGGACAGTCTGGAACTGGACGACAGCGATCGCGCGCTGATCTACGCCCGCGTCGCCGCGGCGGCGGAAAAGCACATCGTCATCACCCATGGCACCGACACCATGACCGACACGGCCAGGCAGCTTGCCGGGATCGACGGCAAGACCATCGTGCTGGTCGGCGCGCTCGCGCCCGCGCGCTTTGGCGAGAGCGACGCCAGCTTCAACCTCGGCATGGCGTTCGCCACGGCTCAGGTGGCGCAGCCGGGCGTTTATATCACCATGAGCGGGTCGGTGTTTCGCGCCGACAAGGTGGTCAAGGACCGCGCCAAGGGCGCCTTCGTCCCGCTCTTGGAGTAAGTCGGTCGTTTCTGACCCGGAACCTTGTCATGCATCTGCGCATTGATCGCGCAGGGTATGACGAGGAGAAAGAGACATGAGCGATTATCAGGAGCGTCCGGTCACGACGACGACCGTGATCGAAAAGCGCAGCAGCGGCGGCACGATGTTCGCGGTCCTGCTGCTGGTGGTTGTGGTGGCGGTGGCGGCCTTTTTCCTGGTCAGTAGCCAGACGAGCAAGGACAACGCCGTGTCGAGCGCCGCCACGCAAGTCGGCCAGGCCGCCAGCGATGTCGGCGACGCGGCCAAGGATGCCGCCGGCGCCGCCAAGAGCGAGTGATCGCGGTCCGACCCGGCATAATGTCGGCATGAAAAAGGGGCGTTCCGATCATCGGAACGCCCCTTTTCTGTCTCAGCCTGACGGCGTGGGCCGATCAGCCTTCGACCTTGGCATATTTGGGCGCGGCTTCGTTCAGGATGCGCAGGATCTTCTTCAGAGCGGTCGGCTCGTCCGTCTCTTCCATCGCGGCGAGTTCGCGGGCGAGGCGGCTGGACGCCGCTTCAAAGATCTGACGTTCGGAATAGCTCTGTTCGGGCTGGTCGTCGGCCCGGAACAGGTCGCGCGTCACTTCGGCGATCGACACCAGGTCGCCCGAATTGATCTTCGCTTCATATTCCTGCGCGCGGCGCGACCACATGGTCCGCTTGACCTTGGGCTTGCCCTTGAGGGTTTCCATCGATTCCTCCAGCGTCTTGTTGGAGGACAGTTTGCGCATACCGACGCCTTCGGCTTTATTGGTAGGCACGCGCAGCGTCATGCGCTCTTTTTCGAAACGGAGCACGTACAGCTCCAATTCCATGCCCGCGATCTGCTCCTTCTGCAGTTCGATCACACGGCCAACGCCGTGCTTGGGGTAAACGACATAATCACCAACGTCAAAGGACAGCGCCTTGGCAGCCATTTGATACCTTTCCAATTCAACCGGGGAACGGGCCGTCGCGGGGCAGATGTGCAAGAGACATATGCCGGGAGGTCCACGGCGCCACCGTCATGACATGAAGCGTATTCTCCAGGGCCGGGCAGGGGGATGTCCGGCCGTTGGAGCGCTATTTAGCAGATTCGTAACAAAATTACCACCCCCGGACATAATGGCCGGGAGCGTGGCGCAAAACGGGACGCTGGATGGACGACGCGGGCCGCGCGGATCAGTTGCCCGCGCCGGGCTCGGCCGAGAAGAATTTCTCCAGCTTGCCTTCTACGCCGTTCATCTCTTCGGCATCGGCGGGGGCATCGCCCTTGACCGTGATATTGGGCCATTCGGCTGAGAATTTGGTGTTCAGTTCCAGCCATTTTTCGAGGCCGTTCTCAGTATCGGGCAGGATCGCCTCGGCCGGACATTCCGGCTCGCACACGCCGCAGTCGATGCATTCGCTGGGGTTGATGACCAGCATATTCTCGCCCTCGTAGAAACAATCGACAGGGCAGACCTCGACGCAATCCATGAATTTGCAGCGGATGCAGTTGTCGGTCACGACATAGGTCATTGTCAGGGCACTCTTGGCTTGGAAAACGCCGTCCTGCTATGCTTAGGCAGGCCGAAGGTCAATGAGGATATTGTTGCCCGATGTTTAGGACCGGTTTGACCGAGCGGCTGAGGCTGCCCCTATGATGCGCGCTCACGCGCCGATCGTCAGTTCCTCGTAGCAGCCCTGCGCTTCGGGCGCGGGGCCGCGGCGCGTGGGAAGCTGGATCACGCGCACCACGCGCACCGCGTCGCCATGGGGGAAGGTGATGAGGTCGCCCGTGCGCACCGGCGCGTGGGCGCGCTCGATGCGGCGGCCGTTGAGGCGGATATGGCCGGTTTCGGCCAGCTTTTGCGCGTTCGACCGGCTGGAGCACAGCCGGACGAACCACAGATATTTGTCGATGCGCAGGCTCGGCCCATGGCCGATGCCGGTCACCGGGTTAGTCATTGCGGCCGAGCAGGTCGGCGAGCCCCGCAAAGGCGTTGTTGACCGGGGCCGGGCTGCTGCGATGCGCCGGGGCGCCCGCGCGGTCGCGCTGCTGGCGCTCTCCGCCGGACTTGGCGCCACCGGACTTTCCGCCAGCGGGCTTGCCACCGCCGCGCTTGCCCTCACTCGGCTGGCCATCGCCCTGCTTGTCGGCGCGGCGCGGTCCGCGCGCTTGCTGTCCCCGTTCGGGCCGTGGCTTTTGCCGGCCTTTGAACACCCAGTTCGCGGCGTTGACGACAGGGGCTTCTGCGCCCTCTGCCCCCTTGGTCGGCTCTGCCCCTTCGACCGCTTCGACGCCCTCCGTGACCGCGACGGGCGCTGGGGCAGGGGCCTCCACAGGGCGGAACCCCGCAAGGCGCATCAATTGCAGGAAGGAGGGTTCGGACAGGCCCAGCGACACGATCTGCGGGCTGACATGGGTGAAGGCCTCGTTCCTGGCGATGGCTTCATGGGCGGTGCGGGCCATGCGTTCGGCCATGTCGATGCGCAGCATCTGCTCACCAAAGCCGCGGAAGCCGGCGATGCGCGCGCCCATCTGTTCGAATTTCTCGCCTGCCGGGATCAGGGTGAGGCCGGGGCCGGGCAGCGGCAGGCAGGGCTTGCCGATTCGCACGGCCATCAGCGCAGAGCGCCAGCGCGCCGCGCCCGGCTTCAACAGGCCGGGATGATAGATGTCGAGCACGCCGATATCGATGCCCGCCTTGCGCAGAAGGTGGCGCTGGTCCTTGTCGAGATGGCCGAGCGCCGAATCGAGGTCGATGCGCGCGATAACGCCGCCCGCATCGCCCAGTTGCGCGAACACGGCGCGGACCACGGCGGGCACTTCGGGGTCGAGCGCACAGTCGTTCATCTTGACCAGCGGCAGGAGATGCTTCTGCTTCTGCGCATCGAACCAGGCGGCCAGGCGCGTGGCGACCTGCTTCTGCACATCCTGATCCAGGTCAAGAATCGCGCGATCCAGCCGAATTTCTGGCGCGAGCAGGCTTGGCCCCGCCAGCAGCGTCGCCACCGGCGTTTCGCCCCAGGCGATGCGTGGGGCCTGTCCTGCTTCGTCCATGAGCGCGAAATCCGTATCCGCCGCGCCCATCAGTTCGTCTGCCTTCACTCGCAATACCTTTCCAAGGCGCCGTTCCGCGGCCGCCAGCAACATCTTTCGATCCTGATGTCGCGTAGCGGGATCGACCGAGAATCGGAAGCCGTCAAGTTTTCCGATCGTCTCGCCATCGACACAGACGCTCCCGTCCGGGTCCACGACGACCGGCAGGTTGCTGGCGTTCTGCCCGATATCGCGCAGCAGGACCGAGGTGCGCCGGTCCACGAAACGCTGCGTCAGCGCGGCGTGCAGCGCATCGGACAGCTTCTCCTCCAGCGCGCGGGTGCGCTCCGCCATCTCGGCGGGATATTCCAGCCAGTCGGGGCGATGGGCGATATAGGACCAGGTGCGCGCCGCCGCGATCCGGCCCGACAGCGTGTCGATATCGCCCTGCACCGAATCGAGTCGCGCCAGATTCTGTGCGAACCAGTCGCGGGGGATGTAACCCCCTCCCGAACCAAGGCTTTCTTCCGACAGGAAGCGCCAGATGCGGTTGACGACGCGGGCGTGATGGTCCGCGCCCAGTTTCTGGAAATCGGGCAGGCTGCTGGCGGCCCAAAGCCGTTCGACCTGGTGTTTGGTCCGCACCCGCTCGATCACTAGCGGATCTTCGGCCAGCCGCTTGAGCACGGCCAGGTCCACCGCTTGCGGCGCGGCGCGCAGTTCGGGGCGGTCGGGGCGCTCCTCCAGATCGGCGATCAGCAGGTCGAGCCGGTCGGTGCGCGGCGTGCCATCGCGCCAGAAAAGCTGCTCGATCGGCGGGAAACGATGCGCTTCGATCGCTTCAATCTCTTCGGGCGTGAAGGCGGCATCGCCTTCCTCCCCTCCTAAGCTGCCGAAGGTGCCGTCCTTGTGGTGGCGGCCCGCACGCCCGGCGATCTGCGCCATTTCGCTGACGGTCAGGCGGCGGGTGCGATGGCCATCGAACTTGCGCAGCGAAGCGAAGGCGACATGCGCGACGTCGAGGTTGAGGCCCATGCCGATCGCATCGGTGGCGACCAGATAGTCGACGTCGCCATTGAGGAACATCTGCACCTGCGCGTTGCGGGTGCGGGGGGACAGCGCGCCCATCACCACCGCCGCGCCGCCGCGAAAGCGCCGCAGCATCTCGGCGACGGCATAGACCTCTTCGGCGGAGAAGGCGACGATGGCAGAGCGTTTGGGCAGTCGGGAGAGCTTCTTCGCGCCGGCATAGGAAAGGGTGGAAAAGCGCGGGCGGCCGATGATGTCGATATCGGGGACCAGCGACTTGACGACACGGGCGATGCTGGCGGACCCCAGGATCATCGTTTCCTCCCGGCCCCGCGCCCGCAGCAGCCGGTCGGTGAAAATATGGCCGCGTTCCGGGTCGGCGCCTAGCTGCGCCTCGTCCAGCGCGACGAAGGCGTAATCCTTAAGACCGTTAGGGGCGCCTCCGGCCTGCAGGCCTATGTCGATTGGCATCGATTCGGCCGTACAGAGAAAATAGCGCGCCTGGGGCGGCACGATCTTTTCCTCGCCGGTGATGAGCGCGACCTGCTCCGGCCCCTTGATCGCGACGACGCGGTCATAGACTTCGCGCGCCAGCAGCCGCAGCGGAAAGCCCATCATGCCGCTCGAATGGCCGCACATCCGCTCGACTGCGAGATGGGTCTTGCCGGTATTGGTGGGACCCAGGACGGCGGTGATGGGGGAACGGGCGAACTGGGCCATGGTCCACCCTATGTCGGGTAAGCGGAGTTTATTCGCAACCCGGCATTTGATTTGCTCTTTGGAAGCGAAGGCGACACGAAAAGGCTGACAGCATGAACTTTGCGGACCGTCGGAGGTTTCTATCGCAGATGCGAAGTGGAAATGCCTTTATGAAAATGCGCAGTGAAGCAGGGTTTGGTCTTTTGGCGATGGTTTTGCCGTTGTCGCATGTGGTTTCAGCAAATGCGCAGCCTGTACGTTGTGCAGAGGCGAAATCTGACAGTTCCGTAGCGGGCTGGAATATGGTGCGGCTTGGTGACGCCTGGTCTGGCGTTAATGTTACCTATCCTGCGATTAAGCATAAAGGGAATATCTATTTCGGCTTTTACGATGCTGATCGACGGTTGAGTGTTGCGAAATATGATCCCAAAACGAAGCGGCTTTGTGTAGGTCGAATCTGATCTGTTTTCGCGGGCTGGGATAGTCATAACGGCATTGCTATGGCATTTGATGCTCAAGACAGATTGCATATCGCCGGCAATATGCATGTATCTCCGCTAATCTACGCTCGTGCGACATCCCCCAATAGCGTGGATAGTTTTGTACTGCAAAAAATGGTCGGCACAGAGGAAAATAGAACTACTTACCCGCGTTTCGACCATGACAATTCAGGGCGTCTGATCTTTATTTATAGATCGGGCGGGAGCGGTGACGGCAAATGGATAATCAACGTCCTTCATGGAACGAAATGGAGCAGGGTGAATGCTTCGGCATTTTTGGCCGATCACGATCAGGAAGGGCCACTTTCTGCGTATCCTACTGACTTCGTGCGCGGCGATGATGGGACGTTCCATTTAGCAATTGTATGGCGTCGGAAGTCCGACCCGGCGACGAATTTTCTTGTAAGCTATGCTTCAACCAGAGATTTTAAAAATTGGTATGGCGCAGGAGGGCGTCGAATTGGCCATATCCTCGATCCAAAAACCGCTGAAACGGTCGATCATGTCGGCGCGAATGGCGGATTGGTCACGAAAGTGGGTTTGTCGCTTGATCAGGCTGGCACACCAAAGATCGCCTATTCTAAATACACGGCTGATGGTCATAACTCACTGAGTTTGGCGAGCTTTTCGTCGGGTCGATGGACCAGTAGGATGATAGCGAAAAGTGATAACCCCAACAAGGTTTCCAGTAGAGCCAATGCCATGAGGAGCGATGTCGTGCGTTTTGCGCAGTTCGATGCCAAGGGCGCATCCATCATAGTGACCTTTCCTGATGAAAAGCCCCGAAAGGTTGGTTTTCAGTCGACAAAGGGCAACGCATCGCCATCGCATGGAAAAGGGAGGCGTGTGCAAGGTCCACCGATTCCCGCAATACCAAAAGGATTGCTGCAGGCGACTTTGAGGAGGGTTGCCGTTTTGGAGGCGGACGGAAAGCCAAGCGAAGCAGTCATCCAATATTTCGCACAAAGCGCCAAGCGAGATCGTGCCATTGATTGCACGAAAACCGAAGCCCGCGCGTGCGCGCCGCCAGCTTCGCCCATTTTGCTCATGTGGCGCCGGTAATTTCACATAGCGGCTCGCTTTTTAGCAAATGGGCCAGGAACGCTATACAAATAATGCGCCGGCTCTGATTCCAATAATAATTTTGCTGTCCTGTATAGCATATTGCTAAAGCTGGACTGATGCAGCCCAACATAAGCTGGAGTTAATATTCCAATTTCAAAGTCGAGATTGGCATTTTTAATACTGCTTTCAGGGAATTGAAACTTATCCATAAGGTCGGACTTAAATATCAAGTCGATTCCCAATCTGTCACGCGCTTCATCTTTTATTTCTTCAGTGGTCCAAGGCATGGCTTTCTGGTCACAAAAAACGAGCCAACGCTTGTATCCCTTTAATTCAGAAGTGTTCGCTACCTTAATCAAAATATCATATGGTGTAAGCAAAAATGTTCCACCTGGTTTCTTTTCCAACAATTTGCGCGCATGATGTTGCCAATCTTCTTCTACTCTAAGTTGTACTGCGGCGGTGTTATTTCCAAGATATTTTGATATATTCGACGCTAGATCGCGGAGCGGCGGTGAAGCGCGTAAAGCGCCTAGAAAACGCCCGAAAAACTCTACATTATCTGGATCGGCTATAGCTTCACAGCCATAATCAAAACATTGTTTCCACGGTACCATGATGCGACCGGGAGAACTTGGCCGAGAAAGATTTTCACTCTGCATCCAAGATTTAACTTTGCCAATGTCAAATACTTCGGCAATGTCTACCCAGGAATGTTCAACCAATTCAGATTTCTTGGCGCTGAAATCAATAATTTTTGACGGAACGATCGCGCCGCCTCCCTTTTGCTTCGCAAAGGCAGAGTAAGCCAAACAAACACATTTTCTGATTATTCAATCCTGCCCGTGCCGGCTTTGGCCGAGTCATGAAAATGCTGTCTGTTCCGTCTGATTCGATAATATCCATAACGCCAATCTATAAGCTCCCCCATTTTCCGCGCAACACCGCTGTAATTTCCAGTAGTCGTCAAAACGAAAGCGGATAAGCGTGATCTGCGCACGCTCCGTCGCCGTGTTGGGCAGCGTATGTGGCCATTAAATTGACTTTAACCCTGTGCGTTCACAACAGTCCCGCTCACGCATGGCGCGGGGGACGTTGCCGGCGCAGCAATGATAAAGATGCCTTTGGGGTCGCGGGTTTGTTTCAGGAAAGCCAGTTCGGGTCGCAGCAGGGCGGCGCATCCATGTCGCTATGGATGGCCGATGCGCTTGGGCGCGCGCCCATGGCGGCGCCCAAGGATTGGCGGGCACGCCTGCGCGAATGGGCCGATGAAGTCGAACTGGTCCCGGACCTCGCCGAGCGGGTTGGCAGCCGCACTTGGTTCCGCGGTCTCTTTACCTGTTTCGGCCTGTGCGCCACCGCCCTTTATCTTTCGCCCAGTTTCCAGCCGATTCCCGGCCTGTCCGGCGCGCCTCTGAGCGACGCGCATTATGACGAAGTGCGCAGCCAGATGATGACGCCGCTCGCACTGGGCGCGGACAGCGGCCGGCATATGGGCGCGACCGATGCGGTGCAGCCGCTGCGCGAAACCCCCGAACGCCCGCAGATCGAACTGAGCGCGCAGATCGGCAGTAGCGACACGCTGCCCCGCGCGCTGTCGCGCGCCGGGGTCAGCAGCGGTGACGTCGCGACGATCATGTCCATGGTCGGCGGCGATATGAGTGGCGGGTTGAAGCCTGGCACCCGGCTCGACATCATCTTGGGCCGCCGCGCCAGCCGCGACCGGCCCCGGCCGCTCGACAAGCTGGCGTTTCGCGCACGGCTCGACCTGGCGCTGGAACTGACGCGGGCGGGCGGCGTGCTGTCGGTCAAGCGCGTGCCCATCCGCGTCGACAATACGCCGCTGCGCATCCAGGGGGTGGTCGGCGACAGCATTTATCGCTCCGCCCGCGCGTCCGGCGCGCCGCCCAAGGCGGTGCAGGCCTTCCTGCGCGTGATCGCGGGGCAGGTCGATCTGGGCGGCATCGGCGCGGGCGACCGTTACGACATCGTCACGGAATATCGCCGCGCGGAGACGGGCGACGTGGAGGTAGGCGACCTGCTCTATGCCGGGCTGAAGCGTGCGCGCGGCAAGTCAGTCGACATGCTCAAATGGACCAGGGACGGGCGGACCGAATGGTTCGAGGCGTCGGGCGTCGGCGAACGGCGCGGCGTGCTGTCCGCCCCGGTCGCCGGGCGCATGTCGTCGGGCTATGGCCAGCGCCGCCATCCGATCCTGGGCTATACGCGGATGCACGCGGGCATCGACTTCGCGGCCCGCTACGGCTCCCCCATCTATGCCGTCACCGACGGCGTGGTCGCCTTTGCCGGGCGGCATGGCGGCCATGGCAATTATGTCCGCATCCAGCATGGCGGCGGCCTCGCCACCGGCTATGCGCATATGAGCCGCATCGCCGCGGCGCCGGGCCAGCGGGTGCGACGCGGCCAGGTGATCGGCTATGTCGGATCGACCGGCCTGTCGACCGGGCCGCATCTCCATTATGAATTGTATCGCAACGGCGCGACGGTCAATCCGCTGTCGGTGAAATTCACCACCACCGCGCAACTGGCGGGGGCGGAACTGGCGGCGTTTCGGGCGCGGCTGGCGCAATATCAGGGGCTGCGCGTGGGAATCCACGAGGCGTTCGCGCAAAAGGCCGCGGCGGCTCCGGCGGCGGCGGGCAAATAAGCGGCTTTTCGCACGCCGCCCGCTCCGCTTTTCCTGTTTTTCCGCATTCTGCGAGTCGTCGTCTGTTCCAGCCGACTTGAGAATGTTCTAGGGCGCGGCGATGACTGGTTCCATCACCGCCATCCTGCTCGCGGGCGCACGCCCCATCGCCGATCCGCTGGCCACCGCCGCCGGGGTGCCGGTCAAGCCGCTGGTTCCGGTCGGGGGCGAACCGATGATCAACCGTCCCGCCCGCGCGCTGCTCGACCATCCCGCGATCGGGCAGGTCATCGTGCTGACGCAGCGGCCCGACGTCTTCGCCGCCGATCCGGCTACCGCCTGGCTGGCCGACCATCCGCACGTCCGGTTCGAGACGGGCGGGCAGGGGATCGCCTCGTCGCTGCTGGCGTTGCTGGAGCGGGGCGACCTGCCGTTTCCGATCCTGCTGACCACGGCGGACCATGTGCTGCTCGACCGGACGATGCTCGACCAGTTCGTGGCGGAAGCGAGCGGCGCGGACATCGCCGTCGCCATGGTGGAACGGGCGACATTGCTGGCGCGCTATCCCGATTCGCGGCGGACCTGGCTCAAATTCCGCGATGGCTGGTGGTCGGGCGCGAACATTTTCTGGTTCGGCAGCAACAAGGCGCGTCCGGTGATCGCGCTGTGGCAGGAGGTGGAGCAGGACCGCAAAAAGGGGTGGAAGATATTGGCCGCCTTCGGGCCTTTCGCCCTGCTGGGCGCTCTGTTGCGGGTGATGACGCTGCGCGGCGGCATGGGGCGGATCGGGCGGAAATTCGGCCTGACCGCGCGGCTGGTGGCAATGGACAGCCCGGAAGCGTGCATCGATGCCGACAAGCCGGCGGACGTGACGCTGATCGAGGCGATTTTGCGGGGGTAAGTGAAAAGCGCCATGGGTTCTCGCCTTCGCGGGAACACGCGGCCTTTTCTATGTCTCGACTGCGCTCGATACGAACGGTAGGCCTGTCACCGTCGAAAGCTCTCCGCCGCGGCGCAGGCGAGCGCATCGGCGCGCTCGTTTTCCGGGTGGCCGGCATGGCCCTTGACCCATTGCCAGGTCACCTGATGGGGGGCGATCGCCTTCACCAGCAATTGCCAGATTTCGACATTCTTGACCGGCTTGTTGTCCGCGGTGCGCCAGCCGCGCTTCTGCCAGCCGAAAATCCATTTGGTGATGCCGTCCAGCACATATTTGCTGTCGGTATAAATGGTCACCTTGCACGGCTTTTTCAGCATGTTGAGCGCCTCTACCGCCGCCATCATCTCCATGCGGTTGTTGGTCGTCTGCGCCTCGCCGCCGGAAATTTCCTTTTCCGTATCGCCAAAGCGCAGCACCGCGCCCCAACCGCCGGGGCCGGGATTGCCCTTGCAAGCGCCGTCGGTGAAAATGTCTACGGTGGGGAGGTCGGTCATTTAATCGGAAAACCTATAATCCCGTTCGCCCTGAGCCTGTCGAAGGGCTTTCCTTTCTTCAAGGGAAGAAAAGGCTTCGACAGGCTCAGCCCGAACGGCTTGTGCTTATTGTCCCAGCAACGCCGCCGGGTCGGCCTTCGCGTAAAAATCCAGCCGGCGCAGATAGGCGAGCGGGTCTTTGCGCGTTACCAGCGCGTCGGCCGGGGTGTTGATCCAGTCATAGGCGCGGGTCAGCAGGAAGCGCAAAGCCGCGCCGCGGCAGAGGATCGGGAAGGCGGCGTGTTCTGCCTCGCTCAGCCCATGGGCCTCCATATAACCCGCACCGATCGCCGCGCCGCGCGCGCCATACCAGGTCGCGCCGTCATTGCTGAAGCACCAGGCGCTGTGGGTGACGGCCAGGTCATAGGCGCGGATGTCGGTGCAACTGAAATAAAAGTCGATCAGGCCCGTCACCGCTTCGTCCAACATCAGCACATTGTCGGGGAAAAGGTCGGCATGGATGACCGAGCGGGGCAGGTCGGTGAGCCAGTGGGCATCGAGAAACGCCAGTTCTTCGCTCACGCGCGCGGCCAGGCCCGGCGCGATCTGGTCGAAATCATCGCCGCATTTCGCCGCCAGGTCATGCCAGCCAGCGATGTCGAGCGCATTGCGGCGTTCACCCGCAAAGCCCTGCGCCGCGCGGTGCAATTCGCCCAGCGCCGCGCCAGCGGCGCGGGCTTGTCCGGGGGTCGGCTCAGTGACGGAAATGCCGGTCAGAAATTCGATCAGGCAGGCGGGGCGACCTGACAATTGCTGAAGCCGCCTGCCCTCGCGATCGGCGATGAAGCGCGGCACCAGGCATCCGCGCGCGCCCAGATGATCGAGCAAGTCCATGAAAAAGGGCAGGTCCGCCTCATCCACCCGCTTTTCATAGAGCGTCAGGATATAACGATGCCCCGCACCGTCCGCGCCGGTGGTTTCCAGCAGGTAATTGCTGTTCTCAACCCCCTCGGCGATCCCCTTGGCCGATACCAGCCGGCCGGCGTCGTAGCGGGTGAGGAAGGCGTCGATCTCTTCGGCGGGAACATGGGTATAGACGGCCATGGTTCAGGCGGCCTCCAGTCCACGGGGCAGCTTGAAGGCGATCGTCTCGCGCGCGGTTTCCACCTGCTCTTCCTCGACGGAGAAGCGTTCCGCCAGCCGATCGACCACTTCGCGCACTAATATCTCCGGCGCGGAGGCACCCGCGGTCAGGCCCAGCGTCGTCACGCCGTCCAGCCAGTCGAAGTCGATTTCACTGGCGCGCTGAATCAGACGGGCGGGCGTGCCTTCGCGCTCCGCCACTTCCACCAGCCGCAGCGAGTTGGAGCTGTTGGGCGCGCCGATGACGTAGAGCGCCTGGCAGCGGGCGGCGATCGCCTTTACCGCGGTCTGGCGATTGGACGTGGCATAGCAGATATCCTCGCCCTTGGGTGCGGCGATGGTGGGGAAGCGGCGTTCCAGCGTGGCGACGATCGCGGCGGTATCGTCCACCGACAGCGTCGTCTGGGTCAGGAAAGCCAGATTGTCGGGGTCGGCGGCGGCGAAAGCCTCCGCATCTTCGACCGTCTCGACCAGGGTCATCGCGCCGTCCGGCACCTGGCCGAAGGTGCCGATCACTTCGGGATGGCCCTTATGCCCGATGAACAGGATGTGGCGTCCGGCCTCCACCTGCCGCTCCGCCTGGCGATGGACCTTGCTGACCAGCGGGCAGGTAGCGTCGAGATAGTCCAGGCCGCGCTGCTCCGCCTTGGCCGGCACCGCCTTGGGCACGCCATGGGCGGAAAAGACGACCGGCACGCCATCGGGCACCTGGTCCAGGCTTTCGACGAAGATCGCGCCCTTGGCCTTCAGTCCGTCGACGACATATTTGTTGTGGACGATTTCGTGGCGGACATAGACCGGCGCGCCATAGGCCTCGATCGCCTTTTCGACGATGATGATCGCGCGGTCGACCCCGGCGCAAAAGCCGCGCGGCGCGGCGATCAGGAGCTTCATCGGCGGGCGGGCGAAGGGCGCGTGCGTCATGCCCTGCCGCTTAGGCGAATGTGCGGCCGGAAGAAAGAGCGAACCGGACGAAGACGCGCACCCGAAAGCCGCGTCCTTGCAGTTGCGTGGCGGGCGGTGGATGGATAAGGAAGCGCAAAGCTTCTGGCCCGTTGCGCCATGTGAAGGAATATCTGCCTGTGAAAGTGTCTCATATCGCCGTGACCGCCATGCTGGCCCTCGCTCTGGCGGGCTGTTCGCGCCGGGGCGAGATCGACGCCACCGGCGGCATCGTCGCGGTGCGTTCGGCCTGCCCGACAGCGGCGATCCCGGCGCAGACCGGCGACATCACGCTCTTTTCCGCTCCCGGCCGCACCGACGCGGCGGCGATCGACGTGGTGGCGAACATCACCAACCTGCGCTCGACCTGCGCGGACGGCGATCAATTCTATACCGAGGCGACCTTCACTGTGAACGCGCGCCGCAGCGACGCCAGCGCCGCGCGGCAGGTCACCTTGCCCTATTTCTCCGCCGTGGTGCAGGCGGGCACCAACGTCGTCGCCAAGCGCGTCGGCCAGGTGACGCTGAACTTTGCGGCGGGCGATTATCGCGCCAGCGCGCAGAACAAGGCCGGTTCCTATGTGAACAAGTCGGCCGCGACGCTGCCCGCCGAGATCCAGGCCAAGATCACGCAGAAGCGCAAGCCGGGCGACGCCGACGCCGCGATCGATCCCTTCGCCCAGCCCGACGTCAAGGCGGCGTTGCAGCGAACCAGCTTCGAGTTGCTCGTGGGTTTCAACCTGACCCAGGATCAGCTCCGATATAACGCGACCCGTTAAGAGCCAGTCTGAACTACAAATTTAGCCGTTCGTGCTGAGTAGGGGCTGAGCTTGTCGAAGCCCCGTATCGAAGCATGGGTGCAATGCAGTCCTTCGATATGCCCTTTCGACTTCGCTCAATGGCTACTCAGGACGAACGGGCGATGATAGGACCATATTCAATGTCCCTTTACACCCGTTTCACCGCCCATCTCGACGCCGTGCTCGACGCGCTGGAGGCCGATGGCGTCCTGCCTGCCGGCCTCAACCGAAAGCCGGTGACGGTCGAGCCGCCGCGCGACCCGTCGCATGGCGACCTCGCCACCAACGCCGCGATGGTGCTGGCCAAGCCTGCCGGCACCAATCCGCGCGCGCTGGCCGATGCGATCATAACCAAGCTGCAGGCGCTGGACGAGGTCGAGCGCGCGACGATCGCCGGTCCCGGTTTCATCAACCTGGCGCTGACCGATCCGACCTGGCGCGCGGAACTGGCCGCGATTCATGCCGACGCCGATGATTATGGCCGGTCCGACCTGGGGCAGGGCGTCACCGTCAATGTCGAATATGTGTCCGCCAACCCGACCGGGCCGATGCACATGGGCCATTGCCGTGGCGCGGTGGTGGGCGACGCGCTCGCCACGCTGCTGGAATATGCCGGGCATAAGGTGATCCGCGAATATTATATCAACGATGCAGGCGGTCAGGTGGACGTCCTCGCTCGCTCCGCCCATATCCGCTATCGCGAGGCGCTGGGCGAGGATGTGACCATTCCTGACGGCCTCTACCCCGGCGATTATCTGGCGCCGGTGGGGCAGGCGCTCGCCGCCGAATATGGCGATGCGTTCGTGGGCGCGCCCGAAGCCGACTGGCTGCTCACTTTCCGCGCTTTTGCCGTGGCGCAGATGATGGACCTGATCCGTGCAGACCTTGCGCTGCTGGGCATCCATCATGACATTTTCTCGTCGGAAGCGGAATTGCAGGCGGCGGGCAAGCCGGACGAGGCTGAAGCCTGGCTGCGCGCGCATGACCTGGTCTATGACGGCGTGCTGGAAGCGCCCAAGGGCGAATTGCCCGACGATTGGGAGCCGGTCGAGCTGCCGCTGTTCCGCTCGACAAAGTTCGGCGACGATCAGGATCGCCCGATCAAGAAGTCTACGGGCGCATGGACCTATTTCGGCGCCGACATGGCCTATCATTACCAGAAGGCGCAGTCCGCCGACCAGTTGATCGACATCTGGGGCGCGGACCATGCTGGGACCGTGAAGCGCATCCAGGCCGCCGTCGCCGCGCTGACCGAGGGCAAGGCGCGGTTCGACGTCAAGCTGATCCAGATGGTCCGCCTGCTGCGCGACGGCGAGCCGGTGAAGATGTCAAAGCGCGCGGGCAATTTCGTGACGCTGGCCGATGTGGTGGGCGAAGTGGGCAAGGATGTCGTCCGCTTCACCATGCTGACGCGCAAGGCCGATGCCCAGATGGACTTCGACTTTGCCAAGGTGGTGGAAGCGTCGAAGGACAATCCGGTCTTCTACGTCCAATATGCCCATGCGCGGATCGCCTCGCTCGGTCGGCGGGCGGAGGAGGCGGGGATTGTGCTGCCCGCGCCCGACCTGTCCCTACTTGGGACGGCGGAATTGGCGATCGTCAAGCTCGCAGCGCAGTTCCCGCGGGTGGTGGAAGGGTCTGCTTTGGCGCGTGAACCGCATAGAATTGCCTTCTATCTCAATGATTTGGCATCATCCTTCCACGGCTGGTGGAATATGGGCAATGACGATCCGCGCGCGCGCGTCATTCTGGCCGACGATCCGGCGCTCACCGCCACGCGGCTTTTCCTGAGCCAAGGAATAGGGCAGATTATCCGCAACGGCCTCGCCATCATGGGTGTGACCGCGTTGACGGAAATGCAGTGAGGCGCTGGAAATGAGCGATTATGCGCGTGGGCGACTGGATCTGGACGATGAAGATCGTCTGCCCTGGCTGGAGCCGGCGATCGACGATGACGGTGACGAGCCGATCTCGCCGCTGCGGCTGCTGGGCCTGATCCTGCTTGGCCTCGCGCTGATCGGCGCGGTGGTTGCGGGCGTGTGGTGGATGCAGCACCGCAATGGCGGCGACGCTGCGGGCGAGGGGCAGCTGATCGCCGCGCCGACGCAGGATTACAAGATCGCCGCCAACGAAGCCGACGCCAAGAAGTTCGACGGTGAAGGCGATGCCAGCTTCGCCGCCAGCGAAGGCGTGCTGCGCGACGGCCGCATTGATCCCAGCCGCGTCCCCGAAGCGCCGATCGCCAAGACCGCGCCTGCACCTGCCGCGCCCGCGCCCGCCGCGCCGAACAAGCCGGCCGCCAGCGTGACCGCGCGCGTCACCGACGAAACCGGCGTCCAACCGTCGCAAGCGCCCAAGGCCGCCGCCGGTGGCGCGATGATCCAGCTCGGCGCCTATGGCAGCGCATCGGGAGCCAAGGATGCCTGGACCAAACTGTCCAAGCGCTTCGCCTATCTGGCCCCGCTCGCCATGACAGTCGAACCGGCGCAGGTCGGCGGCGGCACCGTCTATCGCCTGCGCGCCAGCGCCGGTGGCCAGGCGAACATGATCTGCGGCAAGCTCAAGGTCGCGGGCGAAAGCTGCCTGGTCGTCAACTGAGGGGAGGGGAAGGGCGCTCTGCTCTTCTCCTTCGACAATGTCCTTCCGCGTCGCTACCATCGGCCATATGAAACCCGTCATATTCGGCCTGTCCGGCGAAACATTGACCGGCGACGAGCGCGCCTTCTTCGCAGAGGCGCAGCCCGCCGGTTACATTCTGTTCAAACGCAACATCGCGGACCGGGGGCAGGTGCGTGCGCTGACCGACGATCTGCGCAGCCTGCATGGGCGAGACGACCTGCTCATCATGATCGACCAAGAAGGTGGCCGGGTGGCCCGGATGCAGGCGCCGGTGTGGCCCAGCTTCCCGGCGGGTGCGCAATTCGACCGGCTCTATGACCTCGCCCCGTCCAGCGCCATTGCCGCCGCGCGCGCCAATGCCCGCGCCATCGCCCTGACCCTGGCGGAAGTCGGCATCACCGTCGACGCGCTGCCGCTGCTCGACGTGCGGCAGGACGGCGCGAGCGACATCATGGGCGACCGCACGCTGGGCGCCGACCCGATGCGCGTCGCCGCGCTGGGCCGCGCCAC
This sequence comes from Sphingobium cupriresistens LL01, assembly GCF_001046645.1. Taxonomy (NCBI): domain Bacteria; kingdom Pseudomonadati; phylum Pseudomonadota; class Alphaproteobacteria; order Sphingomonadales; family Sphingobiaceae; genus Sphingobium; species Sphingobium cupriresistens. Next base: position 2,424,790 of record NZ_KQ130434.1, on the reverse strand, counting down.
GCTGGAGGGGCTGGCCGAAGGCGGCGTGGTCGGCATCGTCAAGCATATGCCGGGGCATGGCCGGGCGATGGTCGACAGCCATCTCGCCCTGCCGGTGGTGACCGCCAATCTCAACGCGCTGGAAACCGACCTGGCGCCGTTCCGCACGCTCAACCAGGCGCCGATCGGGATGACCGCCCATGTCGTCTATACCGAATGGGATGCGCAACACCCCGCCAGCCTGTCGCCGACGATCATCGGGGAGATCATCCGGCAGCGGATCGGCTTCAACGGGCTGCTGATGTCGGACGATTTGGACATGAAAGCGCTCAAGGGCGGCATCCCCGACCTTGCGGCCGGCGTGGTCGCGGCGGGATGCGACCTGGCGCTCAACTGCTGGGGCCGGATGGACGATATGGTCGGGATCGCGGACCTGCTGCCGGCGATTACGGACAAGGCGCGCGCGCGACTCGACCGGGCGATGGCGTCGGTGACGCGCGGAAAGGACCAGCCGCCGATCGCGGAACTGCTGGCGACGCGCGATATGCTGCTGGGGTTGGTGGCGGCCTGAGCGTGGACGACCTCTTCATCGCGCCCGCCATCCCCAGCCCGGAAACGCTCACCGTCAGCTTCGACGCCTGGGAGGGGCCGCTCGACCTGCTGCTCAGCCTGGCGCGGACGCAGAAGGTGGACCTGCGCGAAATTTCCATCCTGGCGCTGACCGAACAATATCTGGATTTCATCGACGGCGCGAGGGAATTGCGGCTGGAGCTGGCGGCGGACTATCTGGTGATGGCCGCCTGGCTCGCCTATCTCAAATCCTCGCTGCTGCTGCCGCGGCAGGAACAGGCCGATCCCAGCCCCGAAGACCTGGCGCTGCGGCTGCAATTGCGGCTCCAGCGACTCCACGCCATGCGCGACGCGGCCGCCCGGCTGATGGCGCGCGACCGGGTCGGCCGCGACGTCTTCACCCGGCGCAAGCCCGAAGGGCTGCGGCTGGTCAAGAAGGCGCTATGGCGCGCCAGTCTCTATGACCTGATTCAGTCCTATGGCCAGATTCGCGCCCGCACCCAGCCCGCGGTCCATATCATCGCAGCGCGCCCGGTGATGACCTTGGACGAAGCGATCCATCGGGTTGGATCGCTGGTGGGCGCTGCGCTCGACTGGACCCGGCTCGAATCCTTCCTGCCGCCCGGTCTCGACGCGCCCAGGGCGAAGTCGGCGCTGGCCAGCAGCTTCGTCGCGGCGTTGGAACTGGCGCGGCAAGGGCGGTTGGAAATGCAGCAGGACGGTATTTTTGCGCCGCTCTACCTGCGCGCCGCGACGCCGAATCAGGAGGCCGTGGCATGAGCGTGGAACCTGACGACTTCCTGCGCGCGGTGGAGGTCGTCCTGTTCGTGGCGGAAACGCCGCTGACGCCGGCGGAAATAAAGCTGCATGTCGGGGAGGGCGGTAATCTTGCCGCTGCGCTGGGCGCGCTGGCCGATCATTATGCCGGGCGCGGGGTCAATCTGGTCGAACGGGGCGGGCGCTGGCATTTCCAGACTGCGCCTGACCTGGCCCACATCCTGCGCCGCGAGAAGGACGAACCGCGCAAATTGTCGCGCGCGGCGATGGAGACGCTGGCGATCATCGCCTATCATGAGCCGGTCAGCCGCGCGGAGATCGAGGCGATCCGCGGGGTTCAGGTGGCCAAGGGCACGCTCGACGTGTTGATGGAGGCGGGCTGGGTGCGCCCCGCCGGCCGGCGCGAAGTGCCGGGCCGCCCGCTCATCTATGCGACGACCGTAGATTTTCTGTCACATTTCGGGCTTAGCAGCCGGCGCGACCTTCCGGGCATGGACGATCTGCGCGCCGCAGGCCTGCTCGACCCGGTTGATTTGGCGCTGGAGGGTCTGGGCGGTCAATCCGTTGTGGAAAATGACGAGGAAGACGCCTAGATAGGCCTTCTGCTAGGAGTATAAAAAATGGGTTCCTTTTCGCTGATGCACTGGGTCATCGTGCTCCTGGTCGTCATGCTGCTGTTTGGCGGCGGTCGTATTTCCGGCCTGATGGGCGATGTGGCCAAGGGCATCAAGAGCTTCAAGAAGGGCATGGCTGACGATAGCGACGACGATGTGACGCCGGCCAAGCCCGCTACGCGCCTGGAGGGCCATCGCGTGCCTGAGCAGGATGCGCCGAGCGCGACCGAAGAAAAGACCAAGGCCTGATCCTCTAGCGCAGGCCGGTAGTCCCGCATGTTTGGTATCGATTCGTCCGAATTTCTGGTGATCGTGATCATTGCCGTGATCGTGATCGGGCCGAAGGATCTGCCGCGCGCCTTGTACAAGGTGGGGCAGATCGTCGGCAAGGCGCAGGGCATGGCCCGTCATTTCCGGACCGGCATCGACGCCATGGTGCGCGAAGTGGAGCTGGAAGAGCTGGAAAAGAAGTGGGCGGCGCAGAACAAGCGGATCATGGACGAGCATCCGCCGGAAGTCGCCGCGACCGAAGCCTTGCCGGCGCCGGGCGAATCGGCCGCGTCTGAAACCGCTGCGAACGACCGGCCGCCCGATGTGGCCGAAGCGCCGGTGGAAAAGCCGCCCTTCGTCGCCGAATCGGCGCCTGTCGCGCCCCCTGCGGCGGACGGCCCGCCCTATGTCGCGGAGGCATCGGCTGAGCCTGTCGCGCAGCCACGCAAGAGTGATGCAGGCGCATGATCGGGGATATCGACGACAGCAAGGCGCCCTTGCTGGACCATCTGATCGAATTGCGCGGCCGTTTGCTCAAATGCGTCTATGCGTTGGTGGCGACCGGGGCGATCTGCTTTTATTTTTCCGAGCAGCTATTCGCGATCCTGGTCCATCCGCTCAAGGAAGCGTTCGGCGATGGCGGGGGCAAGCTGGTCTATACCAAACTGTATGAAGCCTTTTTCGTGCAGGTGAAGATCGCCTTTTTCGGCGCTTTCTGCCTGTCCTTTCCGATCATCGCCAACCAACTCTGGGCCTTCGTCGCGCCGGGTCTCTATGCCAAGGAAAAGAAGGCGCTGCTGCCTTTCATCCTGGCGACGCCCTTCCTGTTCGCGATGGGCGCGAGCCTCGCCTATTTCGTGGTGATGCCGACCGCCTTCCACTTTTTCCTGGAGTTTCAGGGCAACAGCAGCGGCCTGCAGGTCGAGGCGCTGCCCAGCGCGGACGCCTATCTCGGCCTCGTCATGCAATTCATCCTCGCCTTCGGCATCAGCTTCCTGATGCCGGTGCTGTTGATGCTGCTCAACCGCGCCGGCTTCGTCACGCGGGCGCAGTTGATCGGGATGCGCCGCTACATGATCGTTGCGGCCTTCATCCTGGCCGCCGTGCTGACCCCGCCCGACGTGGTGTCGCAACTGATGCTCGCGATCCCGCTGCTGCTGCTCTACGAAATCACAATCGTCGCGATCTGGTTCACCGATCGCCGGGCGGCCAAGCAAGAGGCGGCGGAAGAGGTTTCGGCCTGAACTAAGCGGTGGTGGGTTGAAAAGAGGATCGGAAGTTCTTTTTCTCGCCTCCCCCCGCAGGCGGGAGGGGGAATAACGTCCCTATTTCGCGTCAAAGCGCCGCGCCCGACCCGAAAAAAAGGCCCGCCGTTTGACGGGCGGGCCATGCTAGGGAGCGGGGTAGTAACCTATAGGGTCTGCGCGACCCTTAATTCGCGGATCTTTCCACGGCTTCGCCGGCGCTCTGCACGTCGCGGCCTGCGCCTTCGACCGTGTTGCACGCTACGACCATCAGCGACCCGGTGAGCAGCAGCGCGGTCAGGATTTTCTTCGTCATCGGAAATCTCCTCGTCAAAATCTGTGACCGGATGGCGGCGCCATCACAGTGACGAGGGAAGAACCCGCGCTTCGCTGATACGTTCCGCAGCCGAAAAGAATAAAGATTTCAAAGAGAAAAGCCCCAAAAAAGTCTGAGCCCGGAACGCGTCGGGGGGAGAGACGTTCCGGGCTCATATTTTGTGGATAGCAAGAGCGGGGGGCAAAAGATTTGCTATCCGGAATGTAGAACCCGCCATGGCACAAATCGGTTCCCGGTCGGGTACAAAAAAACCATTTTTTAAAATGCCTTTTTTCCAGCTACTTCGATGCTCGGCTCATCGTTAACCAAAAAAAATCGCCGGTTCCGGAAATCGTGCGTCAGATGAGCGGGCGGCCGCTGTTGCGATATTCCGGCCGGATGGTGGATTCCGGCAAGCCATCATCGGCATTTTGCGGTGGCGGCACGGGGGTCCAGCCGGTGCGCGGCGTCATTGGGGGCAGGGCTTGGACGGGCGGCGTATAGGGTGCCGCAAGCATCTCGACCGGCTGCACCGGGCGCGCGGGCCAGCTGGTGCGCGCCGGTCCCGAAATGGTCTCGCGCCCCAGATAGGGGGCGGCGAAGGCTGCGGGCGTGCCGTTGAAGCCGGGATTGCGGTAAAAGATATGCGCGCCGATCACCGCCACCGCCTGCAGGCTGGACGACCAGTCGGGCCGCACCGCCAGCGTATGATAATGGGTGGCCAGGCCGACCGGGGCATAGACCTTCCCCGCCAGCGCGTCCTGCGCCACGCGCCGCGCCCGCACCCAGGCGGCGGCGGCGGGGACCCGCGCCATCGCGCCATCGCAACTGAAGGTGAACTGGCATTTATAATCGCGGCGTTCCGACCCCTGATAGACGACGCCGCAGACGGTATCGGGCCAGAGTTGGCTACGCACGCGATTCAGCACTACCTGCGCCACGGCGCGCTGGCCATCGTCCGGCTCATTGGCGGCCTCGTAATAGATGGCCGATGTCAGGCAATTGAGCGCGCGATAGCTGTCGAGGCCGGTGAGGCCGCGAAAGACCGTGGCGGGCGCGGCCTTCACTTCGTCCAGTCCCAGCACATGCTCGCTCTGCACTGTAACCACGCCGGGCACCGGATCGAACGCGCCTTGCGCATAGAAGAAGGCTGAGCCGGGAAAGTTTGCGCCTGCATCTTCGGCCGGATCGGCCAGCGATCGGCTCTGCTCGCCATCCAGCATGTCGAGCGGCGCGGCGGTGATCAGGCGCGGCGCGACGAGCAACAGCAGCGCGATCGCAAGGATCGCTCCATGGCCCTTCCATCCCCGCATTTGCGCAAAAAGCCGCATTTCAAGCCTTGTCGCCGTGCGACCCCATGTCGCCCAGCCCGCCCTTAGCCCAATTTCCTTGCGCTTTCCTCTATGCATTTGAGCCTGTGCCGCGATGGGACGCCGGAGGGTGAAAAGATTAACGGGGCGATGAAATGGCCGCTTTCTTGGCGTCATCATTCCCTTGCTTGGCAAAGCCGCGCCCGCTCCGCTATGCGTGGCGTCATGCTGCTTCAACTCAATAGTCTCGCATTGATCGGCAACACGCCGATGGTGCGCCTCGCCGGCCCCTCGCAAGAGACGGGCTGCGACATTTTCGCCAAGTGCGAATTCGCCAATCCCGGCGCCTCGGTCAAGGACCGGGCGGCGCTGTTCATCGTCAACGACGCCGAGGAAAGGGGCCTGCTTCAGCCCGGCGGCACGATTGTCGAGGGGACGGCGGGCAATACCGGCATCGGCTTGGCGCTGGTCGCCAATGCGAAGGGCTACAAGACGATCATCGTCATGCCCGAAACGCAGAGCCGCGAAAAGATGGACACGCTGCGCGCGCTCGGTGCGGAGCTGGTCACGGTGCCGGCCGCCCCCTATTCCAACCCCGGCCATTTCGTCCATACGTCCCGCCGACTGGCCGAGGAAACGGAAGGCGCGATCTGGGCCAACCAGTTCGACAATATCGCCAATCGCAAGGCACATATCGTCGGCACGGCGGAGGAAATCTGGACCCAGATGGACGGCCGGATCGACGGCTTCACCTGCGCGGCCGGCACCGGCGGCACGATCGCGGGCGTGGGCCTGGGGCTGAAGGCCAAGGATGAGGCTATCACCATCGCGCTCAGCGATCCGCATGGCGCCGCGCTCTACAGCTATTATGCGACGGGCGAATTGAAGTCCGAAGGGTCGTCGGTGGCCGAGGGGATCGGCCAGGGGCGCATCACCGCCAATCTGGAAGGTGCGCCGATCGATACCCAGTTCCGCATTTCCGACGCGGACGGCATGGAGTGGGTGCGCCGCCTGCTGAGCGAGGAAGGGCTGTGCCTGGGCCTGTCTTCGGGCATCAATGTCGCGGGGGCGGTGGCGCTCGCGCGTCAGCTGGGGCCAGGCAAGCGGATTGCGACGATCCTGTGCGACACCGGCTTCCGCTATCTGTCGACCCTCTACAACCGACAGTGGCTGGAATCTAAGGGCTTGACGGTATTCCCCTGGCTCGCGCAGACTGCATGACCGCCGACACGGGTCGCGGCGAAGAGGTCCAGAGCGTCACCATGGCTGAAACACCCCGCCGACAGGAAGGGTTACAGCGCGTCCAGATCGGCTTGACCGGTCTGGCGGGCGTGGTGTTGCTGGTGGGCCTGGCCAATATTGTCATCGAAAAGGCGCGAATGGACGACGCCGCGCTGCCGCCGCCGGTCGTGCCGACGCTCAGCGCCAGCGGCAACGCCGTCTCTCCGCGCGATCCGCTGGCCGAACTGGGCGTGCAGCCCGCGCCGGAGCAGGCGCCGATCGTACCCGACCTGCAACCTGACCCCAATATCCGCAAGCCGATGGATTCCGATCCCACGCAGCAGCAGCGCTGAATAATGCAATCGGGCCGGGATCGCCGCCGATGAAGGCGGGGTTGAAACGATTCCTGTGGCTCTGGATGCCGCCGCTGGCGATCGTTCTGGCCGGTCTGTGGCGCGCCTGGCTGACCGGGCAGGCCGATCCCTGGGACTGGCGCGCGCCGACGGCGCTGATCCTGGCGGGGACTGGCCTGCCGCTGGCGCGGCGTGGCGCGGCGATGCTGGCTTGGGTGGCGATGGGTGGCGTCGGGATGGCGCTGCTCTTCTGCACGGTGGCCGCGGGACGCGCGCCGGATGGCATGGCGGCGCTGGGGCTGCTGGCGGTCGCGATGTTGACCATTTTCGGCGGGGCCATGCTGCGCCCGTCGCCGTTCGTCTCGCAACTGCGCTCGAAGCGAACGGGCTTGGCCATGATTTTCCTGGTGCTGGCCGCGCTGCTCCTCTGGCGCGGCCCCGCCCAAGCGTTGCAACCCGCCACGGACCGTCCCAAGCTCGCCGTCATCACCGGCCTGCCTCTGTTCTGGAGCGAGTCGCGACCACAGGACGCGCCCATCGTCACGGTCCTGCGCACCCGCTTCACCGTGATTGCGATGGACGACCCGTCTCAGCTCAAGCCGTTGCGCGCGCAGCGGCTGTTGCTGGCGCAGCCGCGCGCGCTGACGCCCGCGCAACTGGTCACGATCGATGGATGGGTGCGCGATGGCGGCACGGCGCTGGTGCTGGCCGATCCGCTGCTGCGCTGGCCGTCCGACCTGCCGCTGGGCGATCGCCGCCGCGCGCCCTCCGTCAGCCTTTTAGGGCCGCTGCTCGACCATTGGGGATTGGCGCCGTCGGGTGTCATGGAAGAAACGGAAGTCCGCCATTTCCTGCCCGACGGTCAACTCATCACCCTATCCGGCGCGCAGCGGTCCAGCGATGCCCTGCTGCGCCGCCAGCGCATCGGTAAGGGCGCGGTGCTGCTGCTGGGCGACGCCGATCCGCTCGACGACCGGTTGTGGCTCGCCGATCCCGTCTATCCGCTCGACCCGCGCCATTGGGTGGCCGACACGCCCGCCCTTGTCGTTCAGTGGCTGGGTGGGGCGTCCATTCCCGGCGACCGGCGCTGGATGCGCGACGCGCAGGACGTCACCCGCGCGTTCCGCTGGGCGCTTTTGGGCGGGACAATATGGGCGATAATGGGTGCGATGCTATTGGGCCGGGAAAGGTTGGGATCTATCCCCGGAACAAAAGGAGAAGATGGCGGCGGGAAAGGTAACAAATCCGGTTAGTCCCAAATTTCACCGTCTTTTCCCACTAGTGCCCATGCTTTCCCATTGCAGTCCCCCCCCATGCTTGGTACGTAAACCAGCATTGGGGTTCGTCAGGCTTTTGTGCAGTCCTGTACGCTGGATGGTCTTCTCAGGATTCCGGCGACAGGCGGCCTGTGCCCTGCATAAAAGGGGTCGGTTGCCAGCGTGTCGGACGTCATTCTCTATTCGGGCAACGCATTCAGCGTCGCGGACGGCAAGGGCCGTTTCGTGCTGCCCCTGGAGATGCGCAAGTTGGTCACCCAGGCCAGCGGCGGGCAGAATCGCCTGTGCCTGTCGATCCATATGGACAATGGCTGCGCCACCGGCTTCGGCCTGTCCCACAAGCAGTTCCTGTTCGATGAGGTCGAAAAGCTGGAGCGACAGGCCTATGAGGCCGGGCGCGACTTCAACGCCGATCTGGAACGCGAAAATCGCCTCGGCACGATCGAGGACGTCAATTTCGACGATGCCGGCCGCTTCTTCCTGCACCCCGATATCAAGGACGAAGCCGGCATCACCGACGCGATCTTCTTCTATGGCGTGGGCCGCTATTTCCAGGTCTGGAAGCCCGAAGCGCTGGTCGAAAGCCCCGATCGCCCGGCGCTGATCCGCAACAAGGTCCGGCGCTGGATGGATGCGCGCGCGGAAGGGGCGGCCAAGTGAACGACGCCGTTTCCGCAACCGCCCCCCATATCCCCGTCCTCCTTGCCGAAGTGCTCGATGCCCTCGCTATCACCCCCGGCGAGATTCATGTCGACGGCACCTTCGGCGCGGGCGGTTACAGCAGCGCCATGGCGATGGCCCAGGCGCAGGTCTTCGCCTTCGATCGTGATCCCGATGCGATTCGCGAAGGGCAGGTGGTGGCCGACGCCCATGGCATAACGCTGATCGCCGGCGAATTTTCGCGCATGGTGGAATTGCTGGCCGAACGCGGCATCGCCAGGGTGTCGGGCATCACGCTCGACATCGGCGTCTCCTCAATGCAGCTCGACCGGGCGAGTCGCGGCTTTTCCTTCCAGGCCGACGGCCCGCTCGACATGACGATGAGCCAGGACGGCATGAACGCCGCCGATTTCCTCAACAGCGCGTCGGAAGAGGAAATCGCCAACGTCATCTACCGCTATGGCGACGAACCGCGGTCGCGCCGTGTCGCTCGCGCCATCGTGGAGGCGCGCCCGCTGGAACGCACCGCCCAGCTTGCCGCCGTGGTCCGCCGCGCGCTGGGCCACAAGCCGCATGACAAGAAAGACCCGGCCACCCGCACCTTTCAGGCGATCCGCATCCATGTGAACCAGGAACTGGAAGAGCTGGAACGGGCGCTGGACGCGGCCGAGGAACTGCTGGAGGAGGGCGGTCGCCTCGCGATCGTCACCTTCCACAGTCTGGAAGATCGCATCGTCAAGCAGTTCCTCCGCAATCGCAGCGGCGGCGAGGGGGTGGGGTCCAGGCATTTGCCCGAACGCGCCGCCGGGCCGCAGCCGACCTTCGCCAAGCCCGCCAAAGCGGTGCGTGCGAGTGAAGCGGAGCTGGCGCGCAACCCCCGCGCCCGATCCGCCACCCTGCGCGCCGCCATCCGCACCGCTGCCCCCATTTCCTCTCGGAGTTCCCAACCATGATCGCCGTCAAGAGGTTGCAGAGCCTGATCTGGGTGATCTTGGTCGCGCTGGGCGCGCTGGGCGCCTACATGGTGTCGCTCAAGGTTGCGACCGAGCGTAACGAACTGATGAAGGTGCGCGCGCAGATCGCCGGGGCGAAGGGCGACATTCGCTATCTGGAAACGGAATTCAGCGCCCGCGCCTCGATGCGCCAGCTCGAAAGCTGGAACCAGCACGACTTCATGTACGCCACGCCCAGCGCCCAGCAATATCTGGGCGGCGAACGGGCGCTGGCGCATTTGGACGGCATCCAGCCCAACGGCCCCGACTATGTCGCGCCGCCGGTGATGGTGGCGATGGTCGAAACCCCCGCCGACCTGCCGTCCGCCCCGCAAAAGGCGCCCGAAAGCCCGGCTGCGACCCAGATCCGCAGCGATATCGCGGTGATCCGGGAGGCCCATGCCGCCGATGTCGTGGACAAGCTGCCCAAGCCCGCATCCCGGACCCCGGCGCAGCAGGCCAAGGTCGATGCCGATGTGAGCAAGCCCAATCCGATCGCGCGCAAGGCGGAGCGGATGGCGATGCTCGACGCCAAGCTGCTGGATGACAGCACGCTGGGCGATTTGACCGCCAAGGCGGCGCGTGAGCGCAAGAAGGAGGCGCGCTGATGGCCACGATCATTGTCCAGCCAGGCGGGGAGCGGGCGGGGCGGCAGCGGCTCAACCTGACCGCCATCGCCCATAACCGGCTGATGCTGCTGCTCATCCTATTCTTGGCAATCACCACCGTCCTGATCGGCCGACTCGCCTGGGTCGGCATTTTTGCGCAGGGGACGACGAGCGATGGCAGCTTGGCCGCCTTCCTGCCCGCGCGCGCCGACATCGTCGATCGCAACGGCGTGCCGCTGGCCCGCACGATGGACGCTTATTCGGTCGCGGTCCGCCCGTCCAAGCTGATAGGGGATCCGGCCGAACTGGCGCGCAAGCTGCACGAGATTTTCCCCGACGAACCCGAAGCGGCCTTCTACAAGAAGCTGCGTGGGCGCGGCTGGGCCTATCTGCGCCGCCGCGCGCTGCCGGAGCAGGTGGCGGCGGTGAATGCGCTGGGCGAGATCGGCATCGAATTTCCGCGTGAGAAGGAACGGCTCTATCCGCAGCGCACATTGGCGGCTCATGTGTTGGGCTTTGCCCCCAACGCAAACGGCGTGGGCGGCATGGGCGTGGAGGCCGCCTTCAACGACCGGCTGATCGATCCGGCGCAGCGCGGCAAGCCCTTCGCCGTGTCGATCGACAGCCGGGTGCAGGGCGCGCTGGAAAGCGAACTCTATGCTCAGTTGGTGCAAACGCGGGCCAAGGGCGCGGGCGGGGTCATCATGGACGCCAATACCGGCGAAATTATCGCCATGGCCTCCATTCCGGTCTTCGATCCCAACAAGCTGCAAAATTATGCGGGCAAGACGTGCAGCCAGTCGCCGCTGTGCAATCATATGGTGCAGGCCCGCTACGAAATGGGCTCCTCGTTCAAGCCGCTGGCGATCGCCACGGCCATGGATGCGGGCGTCGTGACGTCGATGAGCAAGCGCTATGACGCGACCGCGCCGCTGGCCGTCGCCGGCTTCCGCATCAAGGACGATCATGCGATGGGCCGCTGGATCAACGTGCCGGAAATCCTGGTTCACAGCTCCAATATCGGCACCGCGCGGATCGCCGACGAAATGGGCGCGGCCCCGCTGCAAAAGATGTTCCGCAGTCTGGACTTCGACCAGCGCGCGCCGATCGAGTTTAACGAGCGCGCCAAGGGCATCTGGCCGTCCAACTGGGGCCGCATCACCAGCATGACCACCTCCTACGGCCATGGCATCGCCGTCACGCCGCTACATCTGGCCGCTGCCTATGCCGCGCTGGTCAATGGTGGCATCTGGCGTCCCGCGACTGTACGTAAGCTCAGCGCCGAAGAGGTGCCGGAGGGACGCCGCGTCTTTTCCGCCGCCACCAGCGCGCGGATGCGGCAACTGTTGCGGATGATCGTGTCGGCGGGTACAGGACGTAGCGCCGACGCCAAGGGTTTCCGGGTGGGCGGCAAGACGGGTTCCGCCGAAAAGCCTCAAGAGGGGCGCTATAACAAGACTTCGCTGGTGACGACTTTCGCTTCCGCCTTCCCCATGGACAATCCCCGTTACGTCGTCGTCGCGATCATGGACGAGGCGACGGGGCAATATGGCCTGCGCACCGCCGCCTGGACCGCCGCGCCGGTGGTCAAGCGGGTAGTCGAGCGGACCGGGCCGATGCTGGGGGTAATGCCGGACGAGAGCCGCGACGTCGATATTTCCGACCTGATGCCGCTGCTGCACGGCGACAAGGAGAAAGAATGATGCGCCTTGGCTCGCTGGTCGATGGTCTGGACGCCGCAATATCGGGAGAGGCTGGCGCGGGCGCCGGCCTCGATTCGTCGGTGACCGGCTTCGCCATCGACAATCGCAAGGTCGCGCCCGGCACCGTCTTCGGCGCGTTCCAGGGACTGCGCGTCAATGGCGAGGATTATATCGCCGACGCCGTAAAGGCGGGGGCCGTCGCCGTGGTCGCCCGGCCGGAGGCGAAGGTCGACGGCGCGATCCACATCGCCCACGCCAATCCCCGCCGCCTGCTGGCGCAGATGGCGGCGCGCTATTTTGCACCATTCCCCGACGTGACCGTCGCCGTTACGGGCACCAATGGCAAGACCAGCACGGTCGAGCTCGCGCGCCAGCTATGGCGGATGATGGGGCATAAGTCCGCATCGATCGGCACGCTGGGCGTCACGACCTCGGTCGATCAGGTGTCGACCGGCCTTACCACGCCGGACATCGTCACCTTCCTCGCCAATATGTCGGGCCTGCGCCGCGAGGGCATCACCCATGCCGCGTTCGAGGCGTCGAGCCATGGGCTGGACCAGTATCGCACAGAGGGGCTGCCGGTGATGGCGGGGGCCTTCACCAACCTGTCGCGCGACCATCTCGACTATCATGGCGACATGGATCGCTATTTCGACGCCAAGATGCGGCTGTTCGATGAAGTCGTTTCGGCGGATGGCGCGGCGGTCGTCTGGGCTGACGATGGCTGGTCGAGCAAGGTCATCGCGCGGGCTACGAAGCGGGGGCTTCGTGTGCTGAGCGTCGGGGTGCAGGGACAGGCGCTGCGCCTGGTCAACCGCACCCCGACCCAGTTGGGCCAGGCGCTGGAGATCGAAGCGGATGGCAAGATTTATAAGGTCAACCTGCCGCTGATCGGTGCTTATCAGGCCGCCAACGCCCTTACCGCTGCGGGCCTCATCATCGCGACCGGCGGAGACCTGGCCAAGGTGCTGGAACTGCTCGGCCGGGTCCAGCCGGTGCGCGGGCGGCTGGAACGCGCCGTCATCAGCAAGGCGGGGGCGCCCGTCTATGTCGATTATGCCCATACGCCCGACGGGCTGAAGGCCGCGATCGAGGCGCTGCGCCCGCATACGCGCGGCAAGCTCATCACCCTGTTCGGCGCGGGCGGCGATCGTGATGCGGGCAAGCGCCCGTTGATGGGCAAGGTCGCGGCGGAACTGTCCGACCATGTCATCGTGACCGATGACAATCCACGCTCCGAAGAACCCTCCGCCATCCGCGCCGCCGTGCTGGCCGGCGCACCGGAGGCGCAGGAAATGGGCGGCCGCCGCGCCGCCATCGCCGCCGCGATCGCCATGGCCGGCGCGGACGACATCGTCCTGCTGGCGGGCAAGGGCCATGAACAGGGCCAGATCATCGGCGACCGCGTGCTGCCCTTCGACGACGTCACCGTGGCGCGGGAGTGCGCGGGTTGAGCGATATGTCCCACCGCCGTTCGGTTCGACCTTGTCGAGAACTGCGCCCGGCCTTCTCGACAGACGCTTCTCGACTGCGCTCGAAGCTGCTCGAAGCGAACGGAGAGGGTGGCCGTGGCTGAACCGCTCTGGACCTCCACCGAAATCGCTGAGGCCACAGGCGGCGCCGCGTCGGCGCCGTTCGCCGTTTCGGGCGTCGCCTTCGACAGTCGCGAAGTCGGGCAGGGCGACCTGTTCGTCGCGATGAAGGGCGAGACGACCGACGGCCACAGATTCATCGACAAGGCGTTCGGGCAGGGTGCGGCAGGCGCGATCGTCAGCGAACCCGTCGCGCACCCCCATATCCTGGTGCCTGACAGCGCCGCCGCGCTCGAAGCGCTGGGAAAAGCGTCGCGCAAGCGTATGGGCGGCAAGGTAATCGGCGTCACCGGATCGGTCGGTAAGACCGGCACCAAGGAAGCGTTGTTCCAGGCGCTCGATCGCGCCGCGCCGGGACAGGTGCATCGATCGGTCAAAAGCTATAACAATCATGTCGGCGTACCGCTCAGCCTCGCGCGGATGCCGCGCGGGTCGGCTTATGGCGTGTTCGAAATGGGCATGAACCATGCCGGCGAACTGTCCGCCCTGACGCGGCAGGTCCGCCCCCATGTCGCCATCGTCACCGCGATCGCGCCGGCCCATATCGAATTTTTCGGCACGGAGGCGAAGATCGCCGAGGCCAAGGCGGAGATTTTCGAGGGGCTGCAACCCGGCGGCACCGCGATCATCCCCTATGACAGCCCGCATGTCGCGCTGCTCTACAACAGGGCGGAACGCCACGCCGCGCGCATTCTGACCTTCGGCGCCAGCCCACAGGCCGACGTCTGCGCGCGCGAAGCCGTGCCGGCGCCGGGCGGCGGTACGCTGGTCACCGCAACCCTGCCCGACGCGGAGCTGTGCTTCACCGTCGCCGCGCCCGGCGACCATTGGGTGTCTAACGCGCTCGCGGTGCTGGCGGCGGTCGATGCGGTGGGCGGCGATCTGGCCGCAGCGGGCCTGGCGCTCGCCGAAATGCCGGGCCTGCCGGGCCGGGGCGAGCGGCGCATCCTGCCCGTCGCGGGCGGGCAAGCGCTGCTGATCGACGAAAGCTACAACGCCAATCCGCTATCCATGACCGCGACGCTCAAGCAGTTGGGCCGCGAAAAGGCCGACCGGCGTATCGCCATCCTCGGCGGGATGCGCGAACTGGGCGATCGCAGCGTCGAACTCCATGCCGGCCTTGTCGAACCGCTGAGCGCGGGCCGGGTCGATTATGTGATATTGGTCGGCGCGGAAATGGCGCCGCTGGCCGACGCGCTTGGCGTCACCATTCCCTATGCGCATGTCGCCGATACGGCGGCGGCCATCCCCCTCATCCAAAGCGAAATACGCGCGGGCGACGCGATATTGGTCAAGGGTTCGAACGGCGTGGGCCTCTCCCGCCTGGTCGCTGCCCTTGGCGAAAACGCCGGCGAAGGAAAGACGAACTGATGCTCTACTGGCTGGCCCAGAATATGGAATTTGCGGGGGTGTTCAACCTCATCCGCTACCTGTCCTTCCGCGCGGGCGCGGCGATCTTCACCGCGTTGCTGATCGGCCTGGTCATCGGCCCCAAATTCATCGGCTGGCTGCGCATCCGCCAGGGCAAGGGACAGCCGATCCGCGACGACGGCCCACAGACGCACCTCGCCAAGCGCGGCACGCCAACCATGGGCGGCCTGATGATCCTGACCTCGATGGTCATTTCGGTGCTGCTTTGGATGGACCTGTCGTCCACCTATGTCTGGGCTTGCCTGTTCGTGACCCTGGGCTTCGGCGCGATCGGGTTCCTGGACGATTATGACAAGGTGACGAAAGCCAGTCACAAAGGGCTGTCGGGCAAGATGCGGCTCTTGTTCGAATTTCTGATCGCCGGCTTTGCGGCCTGGATGATCGTCAACCAGCATGGCAATACTGCACTTTACGTTCCTTTCTACAATGGCCCGGCGATCGAACTGGGGCCGTTCTACTTCTGCTTCGCCGCCTTCGTCATCGTGGCGTTCGGCAATGCGGTGAACCTGACCGATGGCCTCGACGGCCTCGCCACCATGCCGGTCATCATCGCCAGCCTGGCCTTCATGCTGATCGTCTATCTGGTCGGCCGCGCCGACTTCGCCGAATATCTGGGCATTCCCCATGTGCCGGGCGCGGGCAATCTGACTATCCTGTGCGGCGCGATCATCGGCGCGGGCCTCGCCTTCCTCTGGTTCAACGCGCCGCCCGCCGCCGTGTTCATGGGCGACACGGGGTCGCTGGCGCTGGGCGGGACGATCGGGGTGATCGCGGTCACCGCCCATCATGAGATCGTGCTGGGCATTATCGGCGGCCTCTTCGTCGTGGAGGCGCTGTCGGTCATCATCCAGGTCTTCTTCTACAAGCGCACTGGCAAGCGCGTGTTCAAGATGGCGCCGATCCACCATCATTTCGAGCAACTGGGCTGGGCCGAGCCGACCGTGGTGATCCGCTTCTGGATCATCGCCTTCGTGCTGGCGCTCGCCGGTCTCGCCACGTTGAAGCTGAGATGATCGTTTCCAGCGCCTTTGCGGGGAAAACCTACGCCGTTCTGGGCCTTGCCCGCTCCGGCCTCGCCACGGTCGAGACGCTGGTCGCCAGCGGCGCGCGCGTCGTCGCTTGGGACAGCCGCGAGGAAGCGCGCGGCCAAGTCGAGGGCAAGGCGGAACTGGGCGACCCGATGGAGATCGACCTCAGCGGTTTTGACGGCATCGTCGTGTCGCCGGGCGTGCCGTTGAACCGCCATCCCATTGCCATGCGCGCGAAGATCGCCGGTGTGCCGGTCATCGGCGACATCGAACTGTTCGCGCTCGCCCGCCCGACGCTGCCGCCGCACAAGGTCGTCGGCATCACCGGCACCAACGGCAAGTCCACCACCACCGCGCTGATCCACCATATTATCGAACAGGCGGGCTATCCGACCGTCATGGGCGGCAATATCGGCCTGCCGATCCTGAGCCAGCCGCCGCTGGAGCCGAACCTGCACGGCGTCGGAATCTATGTGCTGGAACTGTCCAGCTACCAGATCGACCTGACCCACAGTCTGGACTGCGACGTCGCGGTGCTACTCAACATCACGCCCGACCATCTTGATCGGTACGATGGCTTCGAAGGCTATGTCGCATCGAAGGCACGGCTGTTTGCGATGCAGTCGGCAGAATACGACGCTGTTTTTGCCGCAGACGATGCATCGACGCGTGAAATCGCTGAGAAGGAATGGCGTCGTCGAGGTGATAAGCCCAAATGGCATATCGTCCATGCGGCCGATATCGACCCTGCCACCCAACTGACCTGGCCCGCCCTGCAAGGGCCGCACAACGCTCAAAATGCTGCTGTCGCGATCGCTGTCGCAAAAGCGCTGGGCATCGACGAACCTACCATCGCCAACGCCCTCGCCAGCTACGCCAGCCTCCCCCACCGGATGCAGGCGGTCGGCACCCGCAACGGTGTGCTCTACGTCAACGACAGTAAGGCGACCAATGCCGCGTCCACCGCGCCCGCGCTCGCGGCATGGCCCGCAAAGGATGGCAAGCCGCGCATCCACTGGATATTGGGCGGCGTCGCCAAGTCCGACAATCTGGACGAATGCGTCCCCCATTTCGCCAATGTCGCCCACGCCTACACCATCGGCGAAGCGGGGCATATGTTCGCCGATCTGCTGCGCCCCGCTATGGCGGTGGACGACAGTGAAATGTTAAGCGCCGCCGTCCGCCGCGCCGCGCGCATCGCGCAGCCGGGTGACGTCGTGCTGTTGTCGCCCGCCTGCGCCAGTTTCGACCAGTTTCGCGATTTCGAAGCGCGCGGCGATGCCTTCGCCGCCGCTGTCGCGGCGCTGGAATAATCACTAAGCCGGGGGGCGACGCAATGGGCAGGGAAGGGACGACACGGATGTTCAAGGCTGGCGAACTGGTGAAGGGTTTCCGCACCCGCACCGTGCCGCGCGAACGGACGGCGCTCGCCATCTGGTTCTGGGAGATCGACCGTGTTCTCCTGTCGCTGATCGTCACCTTGATGGCGATCGGTCTGGTCGCGGTCGCCGCAGCCTCCCCCGTCGCTGCGATCGACCGGTCGACGGCGTCGGTGGCGGTCAATCCGCTGATCTATTTCTACCGTCAATTGATGTGGGTCTTCATCGGCCTGCCGATCATGCTGGTCATCTCCATGCTGCCCCGGCCGCAGGCGCGGCGGCTGGCGATATTCGGCTGCGCCTTCTTCTTCATCATGCTGCTGTTCGTGCCGCTCCTGGGATCGACCGTGAACGGCGCCAAGCGCTGGATCGACCTGCCCGGCTTCCGCTTCCAGCCGTCGGAGTTTCTGAAACCGGTCTTCGTCGTGGCGCTGGCCTGGCTGCTGTCGCTGCGGGCCAAGGATATGAGCCTGCCGGTCGTGCCCTTGAGCTTCTGCGTCACTGGCCTCATCGCCATCATCCTGATGCGCCAGCCCGACTTTGGCCAGACCGTCATCTTCGCCGCCTGCCTTGGCGTGTTGCTGCTGCTGTCCGGCGTGTCGATGCGCTTCATCGGCGCAATGGGCGGGGTGGCGCTGGTCGGATTGATCGCGGTCTATATGTTCTATGAAAATGGCCGCCAGCGCGTGAACGACTTCCTGGGCATCGGCGTCCAGCTCGACACCGGCCCGGACCAGACCGATCTTGCCTTCCGCACCATTTCCCATGGCGGCTTCACGGGCGTAGGGCCGGGCGGCGGCCAGAACAAGTTCCGCCTGCCCGAAGCGCATACCGACTATATTTTTTCCGTGATCGGGGAGGAGTTTGGCCTGCTCGCCTGCATCGCCATCGCCTGCGTCTACCTCGCCATTGTGGTGCGTGTGCTGCTGCGCCTGCTGGATGAGGAGGATGTCTTCACCATCCTGGCCGCCGCAGGCCTCACCACCCAGTTCGGTTTGCAGGCGATCATCAATATGGGCGTCAATGCGCAGATATTTCCGTCAAAGGGTATGACGCTGCCCTTTATCAGCTATGGCGGCTCCTCTATGCTGGCGCTCTGCATCGGGGTCGGCCTGTTGCTCGCCTTTACCCGGCGCAATCCCTTCATGGGCCGGCATACCGTCGTCAAATGGAGTGGTCGATGAGCATTTCCCGTCACTTCGTCCTCGCCGCCGGCGGGACGGGGGGCCATATGATTCCAGCCCATGCCGTCGCCGAAGAGCTGATGGCGCGTGGGCATCATGTCGCACTCGTCACCGATGAACGCGGCGCGAAAATCCCCGGCATCTTTGACAAGGCGCCGGATAATCGGGCGCAGGTCCACATCATGCCCGCCGGCCGCATGACCAAGAATCCGACAAGCTGGCCGGGCGCCCTGAATGCGATCCTGGCAGGCCGCGCCATGGCCCGGCGCCTCAACGAAACCTTCCGCCCCACCGCCGTCGTCGGCTTTGGCGGCTATCCCGCCATGCCCGCTTTGCTGGGCGCATTGGCCGATGGCATCCCGACCGCCATCCATGAGCAAAATGCGGTTCTGGGCCGGGTCAACCGCCTGCTGGCCGGCCGGGTCGACGCCATCGCCACCGCCTATCCCGATGTCGAACGGCTCAAGGACGGCTATGCGGCCAAGGTCCACCTGATCGGCAATCCGGTGCGCGAAGAGGTCAAGCAACTGCGCGAAGAGGATTTCCCCGCGCTGACCGACGAAAGCGTGTTTCGCGTGTTGGTGATCGGCGGCAGCCAAGGGGCATCGATCCTCTCCAGCGTCGTGCCAGAAGGCCTGTCGATGCTGCCGGTAGCATTGCGCCGCCGCCTGCAAGTCACGCAGCAATGCCGCGCCGAGGATATCGATCGCGTGCGCAAGACCTATGCGGAGATGGAAATTCCCGCCGACCTCGCCACCTATTTCAACGACGTGCCCGAAAAGCTGGGCTGGTCGCATCTGGTGATCGCGCGGGCGGGCGCCTCGACGCTGGCCGAACTCACCTGCGCCGGGCGTCCGGCGATCCTGATCCCGCTGCCCAGCGCGATGGACGATCACCAGACCGCCAATGCCAGGGAGATGACAGAGGCGGGCGGCGCGCGCACGATACCGCAGGCCCGCTTCACCGCGGTCGAACTGGCCAAGCAGATGCAGAAAATGGCGCTGGAGCCGGGCGCGCTCCAGAACGCAGCGAAGCGCGCGCGCGGCTGCGGTCGCCCCAATGCCGCGCGCGACATGGCCGACCTGCTCGAAAGCATCGGCCATGCGCCGATCATGAACGATCCGGTGCGGGTCGGGCCGACGCCCACTACGCTCAATTTGCAGGGTGTCCCGGCGTGAATATTGTAGTCGCCCTACCTCCGTTCGCCCTGAGCTTGTCGAAGGGCTGCACTTCTCCTTTGAAGAAAGGACTGGGCTTCGACAGGCTCAGCCCGAACGGATCTTTTTACGAGGAAGAGAATAAATGAAGGGTGTCGGCACGGACATCGGTACGATCCATTTCATCGGCATTGGCGGCATCGGCATGTCCGGCATCGCCGAAGTGATGCATAATCTGGGTTATGACGTTCAGGGGTCGGACGTGGCCGAAGGCTATGTGGTCGAAGGATTGCGGGCCAAGGGCATCCGCGTGATGATCGGCCACAAGGCGGAAAATCTGGGCGACGCCGCTGTGGTCGTCACCTCTACCGCGATCAAGCGCGGCAACCCGGAGGTCGAGCTGGCGCTGGAAAACCGCGTGCCGGTCATCCGCCGCGCTGAAATGCTGGCCGAACTGATGCGCCTCAAATCCACCGTCGCGGTGGCTGGCACCCATGGCAAGACCACGACGACGTCGATGGTCGCCGCGCTGCTGGACGCGGGCGGGGTGGACCCGACCGTCATCAACGGCGGCATCATCAACAGCTATGGCTCCAACGCGCGCCTCGGCAATAGCGACTGGATGGTGGTCGAGGCCGACGAAAGCGACGGCAGCTTCCTGCGCCTTGACGGCACGATCGCGGTCGTCACCAATATCGATCCCGAACATCTCGACCATTATGGCAGCTTCGACCGGGTGAAGGACGCCTTTGTCGAGTTCGTCGGCAACGTCCCCTTCTATGGCGCGGCCCTGCTGTGCCTGGATCATCCCGAAGTGCAGGCGATCCTGCCGCGCGTGCAGGACCGGCGGATCGTGACCTATGGCTTTTCCGCCCAGGCCGACATTCGCGGCGACAATGTCGTCAGCTTCCCCGGCGGCAACCGCTTCGACATTCAGGTGCGCGAGCGCGACGGATCGACGCGCAAGATCGAGGGTATCGAAATGCCGATGCCCGGCCGCCATAATGTGCTGAACGCCATGGCGGCGATCGGCGTCGCGCTGCACATGGGCATTGACGACGCGACGATCCAGACCGGCTTTTCCAAGTTCGGCGGGGTCAAGCGTCGCTTCACCAATGTCGGGCAGATCGCCATCGCAGGCGGCACCGCCACCGTGATCGACGATTATGGCCACCACCCGGTCGAGATCAAGGCGGTCCTCGCCGCCGCGCGAGAAGGCGCGAAAGGTCGCGTCATCGCCGTGGTCCAGCCGCACCGCTTCACCCGCCTGCGCGACCTGATGGATGAATTTCAGCAGGCCTTCAACGACGCCGACATCGTCTATGCCGCCCCCGTCTATACCGCGGGCGAGCAGCCGATCGACGATGTGGACAGCGCCGCGCTGGTCGCGGGCCTCAAGCGCCGCGGCCATCGCCATGCCACGACCGTCGCCGATGCGGATGAACTGGCGTCGCTGGTCGCGGCCGATATCCAGCCCGACGACATGGTCATCTGCCTGGGCGCAGGCGACATCACCAAATGGGCGGCGGGATTGGCCGCCGCCGTCTCCGCGAAGGTCAAGGAAACCGCCTGATGTTCGAACTGTTCGCCGTCGGCCTGGAAATGCAGAAGCGCATGATCGACGCCCAGATGCAGGGTGTGGAGGCCGCGCGCGACATGGTGGAGGCCGCGCAACGCCAAGTCGAATCCGGCATGGCCGCGACCCAGGCCAATGAAGCGGGCCTCAAGGCCATGAAGAACTGGATGAACCTGTGGGGTATGCGCGGTTGAGCGCGACTATCGCCCTGCCGCCTGTTCGTGGCACGCTGAAGGCCGACGCCCCGCTGGCCCCGCTCGTCTGGTTCAAGGCGGGCGGCGCGGCGCAATGGCTGTTCGAACCGAAGGATGCGGACGACCTGTCCGACTTCCTCGCCATGCTCGGCCCGGACGTGCCAGTGATGGCGCTGGGCCTCGGCTCCAACCTCATCGTGCGCGATGGCGGCGTGCCGGGTGTGGTCGTGCGGCTGGGCAAGCCCTTCGCCAAGGTCATGGCGCTGGATGAAACCACGCTGACCTGCGGCGGCGGCGCGTCAGGCATCCTCGTCTCCTCGACCGCGCGCGACGCGGGCATAGCGGGCCTGGAGTTTCTGCGTTCCATCCCCGGCACGGTCGGCGGATTCGTGCGCATGAACGGCGGTGCCTATGGCCGCGAGACGCGCGACATATTGCTGTCGTGCGAGGTCGTGCTGCGGTCGGGCGAACAGGTGACGCTCCTGAACCGTGACCTTGCCTATACCTACCGTCATTCCAACCTGACCGATGGCGCGATCGTGGTGTCCGCGACCTTCCGTGGCGAACCCGGCGAACCCGCTGCGATCCAGGCGGAAATGGACCGCATCGCCGCCGCGCGCGAGGACAGCCAGCCGCTGCGCAGCAAGACGGGCGGCTCGACCTTCAAGAACCCCGACGGGCACAAGGCCTGGCAGTTAGTGGACGAAGCAGGCTGTCGCGGTTTGGCTTTGGGCGGCGCGCAGGTCAGCGAGAAGCACACCAATTTCCTGCTCAACAGCGGCGACGCCAGCAGCGCTGACATCGAAGCGCTGGGCGAAGAAGTCCGCCGCCGGGTCAAAGACAAAAGTGGAATAGAATTGGAATGGGAAATTCAGCGCGTCGGGATCGTGAAGTGACCCGTGGCCCCTGGCATGTCGCCGTCCTCATGGGCGGCTGGTCGGCGGAACGCCCCGTCTCGCTGTCGTCGGGCGAGGGCGTCGCCAAGGCGCTGGAATCGCGCGGCCACAAAGTCACCCGCATCGACATGGACCGCAATGTCGCCGCCCGCCTGGCGGAGACCAGGGCGGACGTGATCTTCAACGCGCTGCATGGCGTTCCGGGCGAAGACGGCACGGTGCAGGGCATGATGGACCTGATGGGCCTCACCTACACCCATAGCGGCCTCGCCACATCGGTCATCGCGATCGATAAGCAACTGACCAAGCAGGCGCTCGTGCCCCACGGCATCCCCATGCCCGGCGGCCAGATCGTGGAAAGCGAAAGCCTCTTCGCCGCCGATCCGTTGCCGCGCCCCTATGTGCTGAAACCTGTCAATGAAGGCAGCTCGGTCGGCGTCGCGATCGTCACGGCGGAGGGCAATTATGGCAACCCCATCGCCCGCGACAGCGTCGGCCCGTGGCAGGATTTTCCCGAACTGCTGGCTGAACCCTATATTCGCGGCCGCGAACTGACGACCGCCGTGCTGGGCGACGAGGCTTTGCTCGTCACCGAACTGCGCCCCAAGAGCGGCTTCTACGATTTCGACGCCAAATATACCGACGGCATGACCGAACATGTCTGCCCCGCCGACCTGCCGCCCGAAATCACCGAAGCCTGCAAGGCGATCGCGCTGCGCGCCCACCAGCTGCTGGGCTGCCAGGGCGCGTCGCGCGCCGATTTCCGCTGGGACGACACGCAGGGGATCGAAGGGCTGTTCCTGCTGGAAGTCAATACCCAGCCGGGCATGACGCCCTTGAGTCTGGTCCCCGAACAGGCCGCGAAGCTGGGCATTGACTATGCCACGCTGGTAGAGACTATTGTCGAGGAGGCGCTGAACCGCGCCGGGGGAAGCACAGATGGCTGAAGCACGGATCAGGCGCGGCGGCACCGCGCGACTGAGCAGCGCAAAGGGCAGGGCCACGAATGGCGGTCGCGGCCGGACCTTGAAGCGCCAGAGCGGCCTGGACCGGCTGGTCGAGATGCTCCCGGTCAGCGAAGCCACGCTGCAACGCATGGCCAGTTGGGCGATCGTCTGCATCTTCGGCGCGATTGTCATCGCTATCGCCATCTTCATGGGCCTGCCCGGCATGGCGCGGCAGCAGGCGGCGGACATCGCGGCGCGCGCGGGCTTCGAAGTCGACAAGGTCGAAGTGCGCGGCGTTGAACGGATGGACGAACTGTCCGTCTATAATATCGCGCTGGGGCAGGTGGATCGCTCCATGCTCTCGCTCGACCTGCCCAGGGTGCGCAGCGAGATGCTCAAGCTCGGCTGGGTCAAGGATGCGCGCATTTCCCGCCGCCTGCCCGATACGCTGGTGGTCGACATCGTCGAGCGTGATCCTGTCGCGGTGTGGCAGCATGGCGGCCAGTTGCACCTGATCGACGTGTCGGGCGTGGTGTTGCAGTCGGTGTCCGCCAGCGCGATGCCCGACCTGCCGCTGGTCGTCGGCCCCAACGCCAATCGCCAGACGGCGGGCCTCAACCGGCTGATGGAAAACGCCCCGGCCTTGAAGCCGATGCTGGCCGGCGCGACCTGGGTCGGGAACCGGCGCTGGGATCTGCGCTTTCAGTCGGGTGAGACGCTCTCCCTGCCGGAGGGCGACAAGGATTCGGCGGGCGCATTGGTGAATTTCGCACGGATGGATGGCGTCAATCGCCTGCTGGGTCGCGGCATCGTCAAATTCGACATGCGCGATCCCGATCGCTTCGTCCTGCGCCTGCCGCAGGGCCAGGTGGAGGAAAAGCCGATGGATGACGCCACGAAGGATGGCGCGGCCAAGGATGTCGCCGCCGCGACGCCGGGCGAGGAAGGCTAAGTCCCATGGCGCAGCCCAAGGTCGAAAAGCTCATCACCGCGATCGACATCGGATCGTGGAAGGTGTCCGCCTTGATCGCGGGGCGGACCGACACGGGCGAACTGGCGATACTGGGCACCGGCCAGCGCGAAAGCCGGGGGGTGCGGCGCGGGTTCATCGCCGACATGGAGCGCACCGAACTGGCCGTGCGCGAAACGATCGAGCAGGCGGAGCGGGTCGCGGGCACCAATATCGAGGATGTCTGGGTCAGCTTTTCGGGCGGCAGCCTGGTCAGCGACGTCGTCACAGTCGAGCGCGATATGGGCGGATACCGCATCGAGCAGCCCGATATCGACGATCTCCTGACCACGGGCCAGCAGGGCATCGACCCCGACGGCCGCATCGTCCTCCATGCCCAGCCCACCTGCTTCACCATCAATGGCAAGGTGCCGGTGAAGAAGCCGCTGGGGATGCACGCCGACCTTCTGGGCGTGGATATTCATGTTGTGCTGGCCGACGGCGCGCCGCTCGCCAATCTCGACCTGTGCGTGCGTGGCGCTTATCTCAACGTCAATTCGATCGTCGCCGCGCCGATCGCGACGGGCCTTGCCTGTCTGTCGGAAGAGGAACGCGACCTTGGCGTCGCGCTGGTGGAGATTGGGGCGGGGGTCACCAACGTCTCGCTCTATGCGGGCGGGATGCTGGTCGGCCTGCACTCGATCCCGCTGGGCGCGTCGGACATCACCGACGATATCGCCTCCTCCTTCGGCATCCGCCGCAGCCAGGCGGAGCGGATCAAATGCTTCTATGGCTCGGCCATGCAAAATCCCCGCGACTTTCGCGAGATGATCGAGATCGCTCCGCCCCATGGCGAAATGGCGGTGCCGGGACAGGCCGCAGGGCCGAACGCGGAAGGGGGCAAGATCACCCGCGCCGCGCTGGTCGGCGTCATCTGCGAACGACTGAACCAGATCATGACCGAAGTGAACGCCGCGCTCGCTGGCATGGGCTTCAACTCGACCGGGCGGCAGGTCGTGCTGACCGGCGGCGGTGCGGAAATGAAGGGCATTGCCGATTATGCGCAGGGCGCTTTGGGCCGCGCCGTGCGGATCGGACGACCCAGGGGCTTGTCCGCCATGCCCGAAGCGCATAGTGGCCCGGCCTTCGCCACCTTGGCGGGCCTGGCGCTTTACGGCGCTTCCAACCCGGTTGATCTCCGC
Organism: Sphingobium cupriresistens LL01; assembly: GCF_001046645.1. NCBI lineage: Bacteria > Pseudomonadati > Pseudomonadota > Alphaproteobacteria > Sphingomonadales > Sphingobiaceae > Sphingobium > Sphingobium cupriresistens. Next base: position 2,399,361 of record NZ_KQ130434.1, on the reverse strand, counting down.
GCGATGGCGCCTGCGCCACAAACCGTGCATCGTCTGGGCGCCCCGCTCTGGTGGCAACGCATGATGCGTGCGATGAAGACAAACTATTGAACGAAATTGGACGAAGACGAAATTAGGTGGTGAAATCCCCTATTTTCTGGTGTTAACATTTAATGACGGCGTTGCTTCCTGACGAGGAAGCTGAGGGAGCACTATTTATGAGCATTGAAATCAGCCCACCGCATGTGGACGAACTGAAGCCGCGGATCGCGGTGATCGGCGTCGGCGGCGCGGGCGGCAATGCCATCGCGAACATGATCGCCGCCCATGTCGAGGGTGTGGACTTCATCGTGGCCAACACCGATGCGCAGGCGCTCAATGCATCGCCGGCCGAACGCCGCATCCAGCTAGGCCCGCAAATCACCGAAGGACTGGGCGCTGGTTCGCGCCCTGAAATCGGCAAGGCGGCGGCGGAGGAAACCATCGCGTCGGTCGAACAGGCGCTGGAAGGCGCGCATATGTGCTTCATCGCCGCCGGCATGGGCGGCGGCACCGGCACAGGTGCAGCGCCGGTCATCGCCAAGGCGGCCCGCGAACGCGGGATCCTGACCGTTGGCGTCGTGACCAAGCCCTTCACCTTCGAAGGCAATCGCCGCATGAAGTCTGCGGAAAGCGGCATCGACGAGCTGCAAAAGCATGTCGACACGCTGATTGTCATTCCCAACCAGAATCTCTTTCTGATCGCCAATCCGAACACGACCTTCAAGGAAGCGTTCCAGATGGCGGACGAAGTGCTGCAGCAGGGCGTGCGCGGCATCACCGACCTGATGGTCATGCCCGGCCTCATCAACTTGGATTTTGCCGACGTCCGTTCGGTCATGGGTGAAATGGGCAAGGCGATGATGGGCACCGGCGAAGCCGAAGGCGACGGCCGGGCGCTCCAGGCCGCGGAAAAGGCGATCGCCAACCCGCTGCTCGACGGCGTGTCGATGCGCGGCGCGAAGGGTGTGATCGTCTCGATCGTCGGTGGCGAGGACATGCGCCTGATGGAAGTGGACGAAGCCGCCAACCATATCCGCGAACTGGTGGACCCGGACGCGAACATCATCTGGGGCAGCGCCTTCAACGACAATCTCAACGGCAAGATCCGCGTGTCGGTGGTCGCTACCGGCATCGACAATGACATCGGCAACCATGCCGCGCCGCTGACTCAGCCCTTCAGCTTCGCCAACCGTCCCGCCGTGTCCGTGCCGCAAGCCGCAGCGCCCAAGCCCGCGCCCGTCGCGCAACAACCCGCGCCTGTCGCAGCTCCTGCGCCGACGCCCGCCCCGGCGCCTGCGCCGCAGCCCGAAACGCTGGAACTGGACGTGCCAGCCGCGCCGGCGCCGGCACAGCCGGTTGCCGCACCCGCAGCCTTCGCCCCCCCTAAACCGGCGGCGGTCTTTTCCGATGAAGATCCGGCGGAAGACGAACTGATCCTGGGCGCAGACAGCGCCGAACCGGCTGCCCCCGCCGCGCCCGCACCGCGCGTCGCCACCGGCGGCACCTTGTTCGAGCGGATGGCGGGCCTGACCCGCGGCACGGACAAGGCGCCGGGCGCTGCGGACGACGGCGCGCCGGGCGTGGACATCCCCCGCTTCCTCAATCGCCAGAACAACCAGTAAGGCGGAATGGGCGCGCGACTTGTGTCGCGGCTAGGATAAAAGCGCGCTGTCGGTCGTCTGGGGCGACCCGGCGCGCTTTTTCGTTGGGCTAATTTCCCATTCATCCTGGGATGGGCTAAGGCGCGGATGTGACACGCACTTCTCCATGGATTCTCGGTCTTTGGCTGCCGGGCGCGCTGCTGCTCGCGGCCCCTGCGCACGCGCAGCAGGACCAATCGCAACTGGTCCGCCCGCTTGGCGCCGCCGACCTCAACAGCAATCTGGCGCGCCTCGCGTCCAACCCGCGCGACGTGGTCGCGCTGATCGGCGCGGGGGAGGCGGCGCTGGCGCTGGACGATCCGCGCGCGGCCACCGGCTTCTTCGCCCGTGCCGACGCGATCGAAAGCGGCAATGGCCGGATCAAGGCCGGACTGGGGCGGGTGATGCTCAAGCTGCAAAACCCGGCCGAAGCGCTGCGCCTGTTCGACCAGGCCGGGCGGCTGGGCTATCCCGACGCCACGATCCTGTCCGACCGCGGCTTGGCGCGTGATATGACCGGCGATCAGGCCGGCGCTCAGCGCGACTATCAGGCCGCGCTTGCACGCACCCCCAATGATGACGAAACGGTGCGCCGCTACGCCGCCTCGCTCGGCATCGCGGGGCAGGTGGCCGCGTCCGACAAGATCCTCGAACCGCTGCTCTACAAGAGCGACCGCGCCGCCTGGCGTTACCGCGCGTTCATCCTTGCGATGAACAACAAGCAGGCCGATGCGAAGAAGGTGGCGGAACAGACCATGCCCGCGCAACTCGCCGCCGCCATCACGCCTTATATGCAGAAAATGCCCTATCTGACCGCCGCGCAAAAGGCCGCGGCGGTGCATTTCGGCCATTTCCCGGCGCAGATCGGCGCCAGCATCGCCGCGATCACGCCGACCCCGCCTGCGCCCGGCATCGCCGTCGCCGCAGCGCCGGTCGCCGTCGCCTCCGCCACTCCGGCCAAGACCAAGCCGCTCAGCCGGTCCGAACAGCGCCGCCAGCAGCGCGAAGCCGCCCGCCTTGCCCGCGCCGAAGGGCTTGCGGCGTCCCGTCGTCCTGCCCAGCCGCGGTTGGCCCAGGCCCAGACGACGCCGCCCAAGGTGATCCAGTCCGCGCCGGAACCCACGCCGACCCCGCCACCTGCGCGGCAGCAACCCAGCGCGCCGCCACCGTCCCCGGTCGTGCAGCCTTTGCCCCCTTCGTCCGTAGCCGCCCCACCCGAACCGGCGCCTGTTCGTCAGGCATCCGCATCGCCCGCTACGCCCAACGCCACCGTTCAGGGACCACCCGCACCGGGCTTCGATTCGATCGATCGCGCGCCGCCGCCCGCCAACGCCGGGTCGCAACTCAACGCGATCGCGCTGGCCCAGGCATCGGTTCCGTCCGCAACTGCCGTGTCGAGTGCGCCTGCCGCCGCGCCTCCTGCCGCTATGGTGCAGGCGCTCCCCGCCGCGCCGCCGCCCTCGGCGCCTCAACCAGACCCGGAAGCCACCCGCACGCTGGCGGACATCATCCGCGCGATCGATGTGCCCGAAGCCGAGCGTCAGTCGAGCGTCGCCGCTGTCGACCTCAGCGAAATCGCCGCGATCCAGGCTGCTCGCCGCGCCGAGCGACAGGCCACGGCCAAGGCCGCCGCCGACAAGGCGAAGAAGGAGGCGGCCGCAAAGGCCAAGGCGGACGTCGACGCCAAGGCCAAGAAGGACGCCGAGGAGAAGAAGCGCCTGGCCGACAATCCCTCGCGTAACTGGCTGCAGGTCGGAGTGGGGCAGAGCAAGTCGGCGCTGGGCTTCACCATGAACAATCTGCGCAAAAAATATACGATTCTGTCCCGACAGGACGGCTGGAGCGCCGGATGGGGGCGGACGAATCGTCTGCTGGTCGGCCCCTTCGCCAGCTTCGCCCGCGCCAAGGAACTGGAGGCCAGTCTGAAGGCCGACGGCGCCGACGCCTTCGCCTGGAAAAGCGAAGCAGGGGAGGTCGTGGAGAAGCTTGGGGGCGAATAAGCATTTTGCAGTCGGCTGTTTCGGCTAACTGGAGAAGGCTCTAAGAGGGCCGTCATGACGATCCTCGCCCCCTATGCCTGCCATCCCGCCGCCAGCCGCGGCCGCCTCCATCCCGAAGCGGGCGGCGAGATGCGCGGACCGCGCGACGTCTTCCAGCGCGACCGCGATCGCATCATCCATTCGATCGCCTTCCGTCGCCTGCGCCACAAAACGCAGGTGTTCGTCTCGCCTGACGGCGATCATTTTCGCGTCCGCCTGACCCACAGTCTGGAGGTTGCCCAGATCGGCCGCACCACCGCGCGCACTTTGGGGCTGAACGAGGATCTGACCGAAGCGCTGTGCCTCGCCCACGACATCGGTCATCCGCCCTTCGGTCATGCCGGTGAGGATGCGCTGGAGGTCGCGCTCGACGATCATGGCGGCTTCGACCACAACGCCCATACGCTGCGCACGCTGATGCTGCTGGAAAGCCCATATCCGCGCTTTGCCGGCCTCAACCTCAGCTGGGAAATGCTGGAAGGGCTGGCCAAGCATAATGGCCCGATCGCTAAGCCCGGCTGGGCGATGCGCGAACTGGACGCGCTCTTCCCGCTCGACCTGACCAGCCACGCCTCGCTGGAGGCGCAGCTGGCGGCGATTTCCGACGACATCGCCTATGATAATCATGATATCGACGATGGTTTGCGCGCCGGGTTGCTGACGCTTGACCAGTTGATGGAAGTGCCGTTCGTGCGCGGCTGCTGGGACCGGGTGCGCGCACGCTATCCCGACGTGGCGGAGGACCGGCTGCTGCGCGAGCTGGTGCGCGAGCAGATCGGCGTGATGGCCACCGACCTGATCGAATCGACCCGCGCCAACATCGCCGCATCGGGCGTGGAGACGGTCGAGGATGTCCGCGCGCTCGGCCGCACCCTGGTCGCTTTCTCGCCGGACCTTGCGGCGCAGGAGCGCGACCTCAAGCGTTTCATGTACGCGACTCTCTATCACCATCCCGAACAGCTCGCCGCCGCCGACCGGGCGCGCATCATCGTCACCGACCTGTTCCGCGCCTACAGGCAAGACCCCGCGCTGATGCCGCCCGAATGGCGCGACGATTGCGTCGATGAGGAGCCCACCCGCAGCCGCCATATCGCAGACTTCATCGCCGGCATGACCGATCGCTATGCCGAAAAGCGCCATGCGGAAATCTATGGGGCGATGGCGCTGGCCGATTGACGCGCCCATGCGTTTGCCGCAATGCAAGAGCGTCTCCGGCGGATTCGTCCGTTGGGCATGATGCGGGAGAGTATGGGAAGCCTTGGAGGCCACCCCGTCACCGAAGGAGCAACCGCCCCGGAATCTCTCAGGTCAAAGGACCGCATCGCGCGCAAGGCACTCTGGAAAGCGGACAGTCGCATGACTGTCCCACCGAAGGGGTAAGCCATGTGGCCGCAAGGCCGCTGGTCAAAGCTCTCAGGTTCCGTGACAGAGGGGGTGGCAGATAGGACAGGTCCGACTCCGGGCCTTTGCATCGGTCGCCATCAACCCCGCACGGAAAGGACGCTTCATGTCCGGCAATGACGATATCGCCACAATCGCAGAGGAACTGCCGCTGGAGGCCCTGCCGCTCGATGCCTGGCACCGTGCCCGTGGCGCGCGGATGGTCGGCTTCGCTGGCTATCACATGCCGATCCAATATGAAGGCATCATGGCGGAACATGCCTGGACTCGCGAACATGCCGGCCTGTTCGACGTCAGCCATATGGGCCAGCTCAGCTTTTCCGGCGACGGCGTCGATGACGCGCTGGAATATCTGTTGCCCAGCGATATCAAGGGGCTGAAGCCCTTTCGCCAGCGCTATTCGATGCTGCTCGATCAGGAGGGCGGCATCCTGGACGATCTCATGGTGTCGCGCCTGGGGGATGAGGCGTTCGACGGCGCGGCCATCTATATGGTTGTCAACGGCGCGACCAAATATGACGATATCGGCTGGATGATCGAACATTTGCCCGACGCGGTCGTCATGAACCACATGGCCGACCAGGCGCTGCTGGCGCTCCAGGGGCCGGAAGCGGGCGAGGCGCTCGCCACGCTCATCCCCGAAACCGCCGATCTGTTGTTCATGCAGTCCGGACCTTTCACCTGGCGCGGCATCCCGCTGTGGATCAGCCGTTCGGGCTATACCGGCGAGGACGGGTTCGAAATCAGCATCCCCGCCGATGACGTCACCCTTCTGGCCGATGCGCTGTGCGCGCTGCCGCAGGTCAAGCCGATCGGCCTGGGCGCGCGCGATTCGCTGCGGCTGGAAGCCGGCCTGCCGCTCTACGGCCATGACCTGTCGCCCGCGGTCAGCACCATCGGCGCGGACCTGGGCTTCGCGATTCAGAAGCGCCGCCGCGAGGAGGGGGGCTTTATCGGCCATGCCCGCGTGCTGAAGGAACTGGCCGACGGCCCTGGCGCCAAGCGGGTGGGCCTGACCATCGAAGGCCGCCTGCCGGCCCGCGAAGGCGCGCAAATCTACGCTGGCGACGTGCTGGTGGGCGAAGTCACCTCCGGCGGCTTCGCGCCGTCCGTCGCCGCGCCGATCGCCATGGGCTGGGTCAGCCTGCCCCATGCCGTGATCGGCGAAAAACTGGAGATCGAAGTGCGCGGCAAGCGCATCGCCGCGGCGGTTGCGCCGATGCCGTTCGTTCCGCATCGTTACCGCCGCAAAGTTTAATCCTTTTCCGAGGGGAGAAGCATAATGAGCCGTTATTTCACCGAAGAGCATGAATGGATCGATGTCGAGGGCGAAATCGCCACCGTCGGCATCACCGATTATGCGCAGGAGCAGTTGGGCGACATCGTGTTCGTCGAACTGCCTGTTGAAGGCGCGACCTTCGACAAGGGCGACGACGCCGCCGTCGTGGAATCGGTCAAGGCCGCGTCCGACGTCTATGCGCCGATTTCGGGCGAAGTGGTCGAATCCAACGCCGCGCTGGAGGATGAACCCGCGTTGGTGAACAGCGATGCCGAAGAGGATGGCTGGTTCTTCAAGCTGCGCATCACCGACGCCAGCGAACTGGAAGGCCTGATGACCGAGGCCGTCTACAAGAAGTTCGTGGCGGCACTTTGACCTGATAGCTCCCCTCCCGCTTGTGGGAGGGGTTAGGGGAGGGCGTGTGGCGTCATCTCCGTAACAGACCCTCCCCCGGCCCCTCCCGCAAGCGGGAAGGGAGATGATGGGGCGAGGGGGGAGTTGTATGATATGCGTTACCTACCCCTAACCGACACTGACCGCGCGGACATGCTGTCCGTCATCGGCGCGGCGTCCATCGACGATCTGTTCGTGGATGTGCCCGCCGAAGCCCGGCTGACCGGCGCCATCGCCGGCCTGCCCGATCATGCCAGCGAACTGGCGGTCGAGCGCCATATGGCGGCGCTCGCGCGGCAGAATCTGTCGGCGGGGGAGGCGCCCTTCTTCCTGGGGGCAGGAGCCTACAAGCATCATGTCCCCGCCAGCGTCGATCATCTGATTCAGCGCGGCGAGTTTCTGACCGCCTACACCCCCTATCAGCCCGAAATCGCGCAGGGCACGTTGCAGGTGCTCTTCGAATTCCAGACGCAAGTGGCGCGCCTGCTGGGCTGCGACGTGGCGAACGCCTCCATGTATGACGGCTCCACCGCCTGCTGGGAAGCGATCGGCATGGCGCGGCGCATCACCAAGCGGGGCAAGGCGATCCTGTCGTCGGGCCTGCACCCCCATTATGTTTCGGTCGCCAAAACGATGGCGAAATTCACCGGCGACGCGCTGGCCCATGAAGCGCCCACGCTGGACGCCGCGACTGACATCGACGCGCTGATCGCGGGCATCGACAAGGATACATCCTGCGTCGTCGTCCAATATCCCGACATTCTCGGCCGCATCGCCGACCTGACCCCGCTCGCCGACGCCGCCCATGCGGCGGGCGCGCTGCTGGTTGCTGTGGTGACGGAGCCGGTCGCGCTGGGCGCTTGTCGGGCGCCGGGCGCCATGGGCGCGGACATCGTCGTGGGCGAAGGCCAGTCGATCGGCGTCGGCCTGCAATTTGGCGGCCCCTATCTGGGCCTGTTCGCCTGTAAGCAGAAATATGTCCGGCAGATGCCGGGCCGCCTGTGCGGCGAGACGGTGGACGCGGCGGGCAAGCGCGGTTTCGTGCTGACCCTCTCGACCCGCGAACAGCATATCCGGCGGGAGAAGGCGACGTCGAACATCTGCACCAATTCAGGGCTTTGTGCGCTGGCCTTCAGTATCCATATGACCTTGCTGGGCGAACGCGGCCTGCGCGAACTCGCGGCGCTGAACCATGGCCTTGCTTGCCAAGCCGCCGATCGCCTGGCCAAGGTGCCGGGCGTCACGCTGCTGAACGACAGCTTCTTCAACGAATTTACCCTGATCTTGTCGAAAGACGCACGCGACGTCGTGCGCACCCTGGCCGACAAGGGCGTGCTGGCCGGGGTCTCGCTCGGCCGCCTCTTCCCGCAGACGCCTGCGATCGGCAACGGCCTTGTCGTCGCCGTCACGGAGACCGTCACGGCGGAGGATATCGAAAGCCTTGCCGCAGCGCTGGAGGAGGAACTGGCATGACGATGCTCAAGGAAGGTCGCCCCACCGCGCCCACCCCCGTCAAGGACGCCCATATGGCCCCCGCAACCGCCACCGGCAATCGCGCGCTGATGCTGGAAGAGGCGCTGATCTTCGAGATCGGCTCGACCGCTACGACCGGCGTCGATTTCGCGCCAGCACCCAGCGTCGCCAGCCGCCTCGGCAAACTCGCCCGCACCGACGCCATCGGCTTGCCGGGCCTGTCGGAGCAGGAAACGGTGCGCCATTATACGCGCCTCAGCCGCCAGAATTACGCCATCGACCTGGGCCTGTTCCCGCTCGGCAGCTGCACGATGAAGCATAATCCGCGCCTCAATGAAAAGGTCGCGCGGATGCCCGGTTTCGCCGACCTCCATCCGCTCGCGCCCCAATCGACGGTGCAGGGCGCGCTGGGCGTCATCAATGAACTGGCGGTCTGGCTCATCAAACTGACCGGCATGCATGGCGTCGCCATGACGCCCAAGGCGGGCGCCCATGGCGAATTGTGCGGCTTGCTGTGCATCCGCGCCGCACTGGAAGCGCGCGGTGATGCGCGTCAGGTTGTTCTGGTCCCCGAAAGCGCCCATGGCACCAACCCCGCCACCGCCGCCTTCTGCGGCTACAAGGTGGAGGATATTCCCGCCACCCCCGAAGGCCGCGTGGACCTTGAAGCGCTCAAGGCGCGCCTCGGTCCGGATGTGGCGGCGGTGATGATCACCAACCCGAACACCTGCGGGCTGTTTGAGCGCGACATGAAGACTATCTCCGATGCGGTCCATGCCGCCGGAGCCTTCGTCTATTGCGACGGCGCGAACTTCAACGCCATCGTCGGCCGGGTCCGCCCCGGCGACCTGGGCGTCGATGCGATGCACATCAACCTGCACAAGACCTTCTCCACCCCCCATGGCGGCGGCGGCCCCGGCTCCGGCCCGGTGGTGCTGTCCGAAGCGCTCTCGCCCTTCGGCCCGCTCCCCTATACCGCGCGCATGGCGGACGGCAGCATCCACCTGATCGAGGAGGAGAATGTCGGCGAGGAGATGCCGCAGAGCTTTGGTCGCATGAGCGCCTTCCATGGCCAGATGGGCATGTTCACCCGCGCGCTGGCTTATATCCTGTCCCACGGCGCGGACGGACTGCGCCAGGTGGCGGAGGACGCGGTCCTCAACGCCAACTATATATTGCGCAGCCTGGACGATGTGCTGGACGCCCCCTTCGGCGACAGCGGCCCGTGTATGCATGAGGCGCTGTTCAGCGACAAGGGGCTGGCCGAGGGCTTCACCACGCTCGACATCGCCAAGGGGCTGATCGACGAAGGCTTCCACCCGATGACCATGTATTTCCCGCTGGTCGTCCATGGCGCGATGCTGGTCGAACCGACCGAAACCGAAAGCAAGGCGGCGCTGGACCAGTTCATCTTGGCGCTGCGCAGTCTGGCCGAACGCGCCAAGGCGGGGGACGAAGCGCTCAAGGGCGCCCCCTATCACGCGCCGCGCCGGCGCCTCGACGAAACCCTCGCGGCGCGCAAGCCGGTCCTCACCTGGACCGACCCTGCGCTGGCGGTCGCTGCCGAATGATCGACAGGCCGGAGCCGTGGGAACCCGGTTCCGGCCCCGCCGTCGCGGATAAACGCTACGCGCCCGCGACCGAGCGCAACCGCGACGCCATCGTCGCGGTCTTGCGCGACCAGCTCCCGTCTTCCGGCCTGGTGCTGGAGGTGGCGAGCGGGAGCGGCGAACATGCTGTCCACTTCGCTGTCGCTTTCCCCTCGCTCGACTGGCAGCCGAGCGATCCCGATCCCGCTGCGCTGGCGTCGATCGCGGCCTGGCGCGCCGAAGCGGACCTGCTTAATCTCCACCCGCCGATCCTGCTGGACGCTGCGGGCGACTGGCCGATCGCACAGGCCGACGCCATCCTCTGCATCAACATGACGCATATCAGCCCGTGGGCCGCGACATTAGGGCTGCTAAAGGGCGCAGGGCAGGCGCTGCCGCCCGGCGGCCTGCTTTATCTCTACGGCCCCTATATTTGCGATGGCGTAGATACTGCGCCATCCAACCTCGCCTTCGACGCTTCGCTCAAGGCACGCGATCCGCGCTGGGGACTGCGCCGGCTGGAGGAGGTGGTTACGGCAGCGGACGTACAGGGTTTGCGCTTCGATCGCTTGATCGACATGCCCGCGAATAACCTGTCATTGCTCTTTCGTAAGGGATGGCTCTAAATATCCGTTCGCCCTGAGCTTGTCGAAGGGCCGTACTCCTTTCAAGCAGGGTAAGGCTTCGACAGGCTCAGCCCGAACGGACGATAGGTTCAGCCTCTTTTGCACGCTCCAATGCCCAGCCAACTCCTCCCCCTCGTCACCGCCGAACTCAGCGCTCCGGCCGATCCCCGCGCCGCCGCCATGGCGGGCGCACTGGCAGCCAAATATCCGCAGGCGGCCCGCGCGGTTCTCTTCTACGGCTCCTGCCTGCGGGAGAAGAATCTCGACGGGTTGATGCTCGATTTCTACCTGATCGTGTCGGACTATCCCGCCGCCTATGGCAAAAGCTGGCTGGCGCGCGCCAACCGCATGATCCCGCCCAATGTCTTCCCGTTCGAACATCAGGGGCTGATCGCCAAATATGCCGTGCTGTCCGAAGCCGACTTCGCTCGGTTGAACAGCATGGAGGCCGACAATGTCTCGGTCTGGGCGCGCTTCGCCCAGCCCTCGCGCCTGCTCTGGGCCGCCGACGACCTCGCCCGCCAGCGCGCGATCGCCGCCGTCGCGCAGGCCGCGCCGACATTGCTGTCGCTGGCGCGGCCGATGGCGGAGGGGCAGGGCGATGCGCTCGCCTTATGGCGCACCGGCTTCACCCTGACCTATAACGCCGAACTGCGCGCCGAAAAGACGGGCCGCTCCCTCTCGATCGTCGATGCCGATCCCGATCGCTATCGCCGCGTTGGCGACGCCGCGCTCGCCGATGGCCTTCCATCCTCGCCAGCTGATACGCCCGCGCACTGGCGCAGCCTCCAGCGGCGCGGCAAGCGCCTGTCGGTAATCCGTCTGGCCAAGGCCAGCTTCACCTATGCCGGCGGCATCGATTATCTGGCTTGGAAGATCAATCGCCACGCGGGCACGCAGATCGCGATCAAGCCCTGGCAGCGGCGCTGGCCGCTGCTCGGCGCTGTCATTCTGCTGCCGCGGCTGTTCCGGGGTGGCGCGATTCGCTGAGGGCCTGACTGCTGAGCGTATGGGTCAACGCCTGCCCCAGCGCCATCAGCGTATAGGGTTTGCGCAGCACCTCATGCCCCTCGAAATCGGCGCTGTCATTGGCGTCGCCGGCATAGCCGGTGACGAACAGCACCGGCAGATGGCGGAAGCGGGCCGGCAGCGCCTTCACCATTTCCGGCCCGGTCATGTCGGGCATCAACACGTCGCTGATGATCAGGCCGACATCACTATTATTGGCCAGCAATTTGGCCGCCTTGGCCGGATGGTCGCAGGCGATCGGCAGATGGCCCAGTTCGCTGAGCGCCGCCATCGTCTGGTTCAACACGCGGGGATCGTCCTCCACCACCAAAATGCGGGTCGGGGGCTGTTCCACCGGCGCCCGCGCCAAGCTGACCTCCCCATTGGCGACTTCTCCGGCGACGATGGACCGCGGCAGGTAGAGATGCACGCTGCTGCCCTGGCTTGGCTCCGATTCGATGCGAACCTCGCCCCGGCACTGACGCACGAAGCCGAAAATCTGGCTGAGGCCCAGGCCCGTGCCCTTGCCGACCGGCTTGGTGGTGAAAAAGGGTTCGAACACACGCGCCAGCACGTCCGGCGTCATGCCGCAGCCATCGTCGGTGACGGTCACGGTGACATAGTCGCCTGCTGCGCATTCGCCAATCTCGCGCGCCGCCAACGCCGTCTGGCCGGTCGCCAGCGTCAACTGGCCACGTCCGTCCATCGCGTCGCGCGCATTGACGCACAGGTTCAGGATCGCATTTTCCATCTGATGCTGATCGACGAAGATGCACCAGCCGCTCGCGCCCTGGGCGAAGCGGACGGTGATCTGGTCGCCGATCGTGCGGTCGATCAGGTCGGCCATGCCCGACAGCAGCGCATCGGGATCGACCGCGCTGGGCAGCAGCGGTTCGGACCGGGCGAAGGCCAGCAACCGGCGCGTCAGCGCAGACGCGCGATTGGCGCCTTCCATCGCATTGTCCAGATGCCGGCTGGCTTCTTCGGGCTTCAACCGGAATTTGCGCTTGGCCAGTTCCAGCCCGCCGACCACGACGGCCAGCATATTGTTGAAATCATGGGCGATGCCGCCGGTCAACTGGCCGACCGCGTCCATCTTCTGCATCTGGCGCAGATCATGTTCGGCCGCCGCCCGCTCCGCCGCTTCCAGCTTCAATTGCTCATAGGCATAGGATAGTTCGGCCGTGCGCGCCGCGACCGCCGCCTCCAGCCGGTCCGCTCGCTCGGTTTCCGCCTCCGCCAGCCGCCGCGCCGTGCGCCGTTCGCGAAAGGCCGTGTTGGCGAACCAGACGCCGAACAATATGCACACCAGCATCGCCAGCCCCACGAGCCGCGACGTCTTGCCCACCCATTCGCTGCGGTCGCCCGCCAGCGTCACCGCCAGGCTGCGTTCGCGCAGCCGGTCATTCTCCGCCTTGATGACCAGGTCCAGCAGCGCGGTGATGCGCCGCAGATCCTGGGTCTTGCCCGCCTGATGAAAACGGCCCAGCGCCGCCATCTTCTGGTCGTATGTGGTGCGCAGGCCGATTTCGCTCAGCGTCTTGCCGCGCTGGATGAAGGCATAATGCAGCGCTTCGACATTGCCATGCTGCCAGCCCGACCGGCGCGTGGCGTAGCTGAGCGCCTTCAACTGGCTGGCCGCGCCGCGCCACTGGTCCTGGAACAGCCGCCCGGTATCGGGCTCCAGGCTGATGACATAGCGCGCCAGCGTGACTTCGGCGCGGGCCATGCGCGCCTCAAAGCCGCGCGCCAGCGCGATCACCTCGAAACTGCTCTGCTGTTCGGCCAGCGCCTGCGCATGCTCGCGCGACGCATTGCTGGCGCTATAGAGCAGCGCGCCCAGCGATCCGATCAACAGAGCGGCGAGTATCAGCGGTAGGACGCGCCGCGTCAGCGCGCGCCAGCCTCTGGCCCACCCGTCCTGGTCCTGTTCAAACTGATGGTCGCTATCGGCCATGGACCGTTACACTAGACCAACAAGCTTAACCGCGAAACATCATCAATCAAAAGTTCCACGGCATATTCTCATTCGGTCGCACGAAGCGATCGGTTGGGCGTTTCGTACAGCGCGCGATTAAGTGATCGCGCCGGTCGCCCTGCCTGCGGCTTCGAACATGCCGATGATCTGCTCGACCTGTTCGTCGCTATGTTCGGCGCACAGCGAACAGCGCAGCAGGAAGGTGCCGGCCGGGGTCGCGGGCGGGCGCGCCATGTTGACGTAAAGGCCCAGTTCCAGCAGCGTCTGCCACATCGCTACCGCCTGAGTCTGGTCGGTCAGGATCACGGCGATGATCGCCGACTGCGGCGTCTTCGTGCCGAGGGTAAAGCCGAGGTCGGTCAGCCCCTTGTGCAGGCGCTGGCTGTTCTTCCACAGATGGGCGCGCTTTTCGCCCGCGTGCATGAGCTTGCGGATGCTGGTCGCCGCAGTGGCGACGACGCTGGGCGGCAGCGACGCGGTAAAGACATAGGGGCGGCAGACGAGCCGCAAAATCTCGAACTTGGGATGGTTGGAGACGCAGAAGCCACCGACGGTGCCGACCGACTTGGAGAAGGTGCCGACCACGAAATCAACATCGGCCTCGACGCCCTGCTCCTCATAGACGCCCCGGCCGTTCTGCCCAAAAAAGCCCATGCCATGGGCCTCGTCCACCAGAATCATGCAATTGGAATGCTGTCGCACGGCCGCGACCATTTCGGGCAGGGGGGCGACATCGCCCAGCATCGAATAGACGCCTTCCAGCACCACCAGTTTCAGCGCGTCGGCGGGCAGGCGAGCCAGGCGCTTGGCCAGATCCTCGACGCTGTTGTGGCGGAAACGGACGATTTCCGCGTCGCCCAGGAAACAACCGTCATAGATGGACGCATGGCTGTCGGCGTCCAGAATGACATAGTCGCCCTTGCCCGCCAGCGTCGAAATGACGCCCAGATTGGCCTGATAGCCGGTCGAAAAGACCATCGCGCCGCTGGTCCCGTAAAATTCGCGCAGCGCGGTTTCGACTTCGGCATGGCCCTGATAGGTGCCGTTCAGCACGCGGCTGCCGGTGGTGCCGGCGCCGAACTCGTCCAGCGCCTTTTTGCCAGCTGCGACCACATCGGGGTCGAACGTCATGCCCATATAATTATAGGTGCCGAGCAGGATCGTGTCCTTGCCCTTGATGACGGCCTGGGTCGGCGACTTCACCTCGTCCATCACGATCGCGAAAGGATCACGCACGCCCGTCGCCAGCAGCGCCTCGCGCTCGGCGATCAAGGGATCGAACTTGGAAAACAGGTCGCGCGCGGCAGGCGTTTCGGCCGGGGTGTGCGCATCGTTCGCGGTGGCGGCGGCGTCGGTCATATATAAAATCCGTTCGGTTCTAAACCTCCGTTCGGTTCGAGCCTGTCGAGAACCAAGCGCATCGTTCTCGACAGGCTCGAACCGAACGGGGACAGGGAGGGGGCTTAGCCCTTCAGCTTGGCGACTGCGTCCACCAACTGGCCGACGGTTTCGATTTCGGCCTGCATGTTCATGGTGATGATGATGTCGAACGCATCCTCGATCGCCGCGACGAAATCCATCACCGTCAGGCTGTCCCATTCCAGGTCGCCGGCAAAGGTGGTGGCTTCGGTCAGTTCGACACCCTTCTTGTTGAAGGGCGCGACCTGCGTCGCGATGCTGTCGAAAATTGCGTTGCGATCCGTCATTATCGTGAAAATCTTTCCGTCAAAGCGCGGCATTTGCCGCTCCGTCCAGCCCTATGGCAAGCGAATAAGGCGTCAATCGGGCAGCATCACGCCCGAATATGAATGGGCTAAAACGGCTATTTACCGGAAATTGTCGGCGTAGGCCTGTAATTTCAGCGTCTTGGGCGGCGTCGCGATCACGGTGTAGGCGACGCCTTCCTTGTCCGCATAGGCGATCGCGGCCTCCTGCGACGGAAAGCTCAGCTTCAACTGCTGCCTGGTGTCGCCCGAACCGGCCCAGCCAGTCAGCGGATCGGCCTGCTTGGCTTCGGCGGGCGCATATTCCAGCACCCATTTATGGGTCAGCGCCTTGCCGGACTGGAGGGCGTTCTTCTGGATCTGGTAAATGCGCGCGCTCATCGCGAAAGACTCCGGTAATTCGTCATGCTGCGTTGCACCAGTGGTTGCCGCGAAGTCAAGACTTCCGGGCGCCATGTCCTCTGACATCGGCGTTTTTGGTGCGCAATGTAGCGCTGGCTCCGGCCGGATCGTCGGGCCAGGGATGGCGCGGATATCGGCCGCGCATTTCCTTGGCCACGTCGCGCCAATTGCCCGCCCAGAAGCCGGGCAGGTCGCGCGTCGTCTGGATCGGTCGTCCGGCCGGCGAAGTCAGCGACAGGACGAGCGGAATGCGCTGGCTGCCCACAGTGGGATGTTCTCCAAGGCCAAACAGCGCCTGCACGCGCAATTCCACTCGTGGCCCACCCTCGGCCGCATAGTCGATCGCATGATGGCTACCTGCTGGTGAGCGGAAGTCGGCCGGCGCAAGCCGGTCGAGCTCGCTCTTGCCATCCCAGCCGATCAAACCCTCCAGCACGCCTGACAATAGGGACCGGTCGATGTCCGACAATCGCCGCTTGCCCATCAGGAGTGGCGGCAACCAATCATCCAGCGTCGCGATCAAGGCCGTATCGGACAGCGCTTCGATCCCGGCAAAGCCGCCCCGCATCCGCAATGACTGGGCCGCCTCCGACCAGGGGAGCAGGTCTATCCCGCTCTGCCGCACGCCATCGACCAGCGCCGCGACCACGGCATCGGGGTCGGGGCGGTCATCGGACCCTGACGACAGCCGCACCGCGCCCAGCCGCCGCTCGCGCAACGCTTCGATCCCGCCATTGGCCGGGCGGAATTTCACGGTGCGGTACTCGGTGATATGCGCGCCGAACAGAGCGATCACGTCCGCCTCGCCGATCGGCGCAGCGGACAATATCCGCGCGCCCGCCGCGCTGCCCTGCACTTCGCCGACCGCCAGCCAGTCCTCGCGCGCCAGCGGCGACAGCGGATCGAGCCGGAAGCCGCGCCCACCCACGCTCGCCCAGTTCGCGCCATCGGCGGAGCGGCGCTTGGCGACGCGATCGGGGAAGGCAAGGGCGAGGCACAGGCCGATCGCATGATCGCCGCCGCCATCGCCCGGCCCACGCTTCACCAGCTTCGCCCAGCGCCGCGCCAACCCCCGCGCCGCGTCGGCCCGCTTGCCGCTCTCGCGCCGCCAGCGCTGCCGCCGCAACGTCAGGTCCGTGTCTTGCCCGCCAACGCCGCGCTCGCCCAGCAGCACGGCGACGTCGGCCGCTACCTCCGCCAGCCCCATCTCGCCCGCGCGCATCAGCATGTGCGCGATGCGCGGGGACAGAGGCAGCCTCGCCAGCGCTTTGCCATGCGGCGTGATGCGTCCGTCCTCGTCCAGCGCCTCCAGCACGGTCAGCCGCCTGCGCGCTTCCTCTACCGCTGCGGCCGGCGGCGGATCTAGCCAGCGCAGCGCGCCCGGATCGCTCACGCCCCATAGCGCGCAATCGAGCAACAGGCTCGACAGGTCGCTTTCCAAAATCTCCGGCGGGTCGAAAGGCGGCATCCCCGCGCTCGCCGCCCCCTCCCACAGGCGATAGGCGACGCCGGGCCGCTGCCGCGCCGCGCGACCCGCGCGCTGGGTCGCTGACGCCTGGCTCGCCCGTTCGGTCACCAGCCGCGTCACGCCCGCCGCCCGGTCGTAACGCGGCCGCCGCGCCAGCCCGCTGTCCACCACGATCCGCACCCCGTCGATGGTCAGGCTGGTTTCGGCGATGCTGGTTGCAAGAATGACCTTTCGCGCGCCGGAGCGGGACGGCCGGATCGCCGCCCGCTGCGCGCCGGGATCGAGCGACCCATGCAGCATATGCACCTCGGCGATGCCCTCGATCCGTTCCGCCGTCCGCTCGATCTCCCGCACGCCAGGCAGGAAGGCCAGCAGGTCGCCCTCGGCCTCCTCCGCCAAAGCCCGGCGGATCGCAACCGCCATCTCATCCTCGATCTTCTTTTCCGCCGCGCGCCCGATATGGCGCAGTTCCAGCGGCTGGATACGCCCCTTGCTCTCGATCACCGGCGCGCCATCCAGCAGCGCCGCAAAGCGCGCCCCATCCAATGTCGCCGACATCGGCACGATCCGCAAATCCGGCCGCAAAGCCCCCTGCGCGTCCAGCGCCAAAGCCAGGCCGAAATCGCTGTCCAGGCTTCGCTCATGCACTTCGTCGAACAGCACCGCAGACACGCCCGCCAGTTCCGGATCATCCTGTATCCGCCGCACGAAAATACCCTCGGTCAGCACCAGCAGCCGCGTGCGCGCCGACACCTTGCTGTCCATCCTCGTCGCATAGCCGACCGTGTCGCCTGGCTGCTCGCCTAGCATCTCGGCGATCCGCTCGGCGGCCGCCCGCGCCGCCAGCCTGCGCGGCGACAGCAGCAACACCTGTCCGGTGCACCATGGCTCGTCCAGCAACGCCGGCGCGACCGCCGTCGTCTTGCCCGCGCCCGGCGGCGCCACCAGCACGGCATTGACGCCCGTCCGCAACGCGGCGAGCAGGTCGGGCAGCACATCGTGGATCGGCAGGTCGCTCATCGCGCCTCCTCTCGCGCTGATTGCCACAAACCGCAAGTCGCGCAAAATGCGAGCCATCGTGGAAACAGTTGCCTTGCGACACGTTCCGCGGCCAAAGCTGTTGATCCATGTTCGTCGGTCGCGAACAGGAATGCCGCGCATACGAAGGGACGATAAAGGGAATGGACAGCTTGATCGGGGACGCGGAACGCTATCGCATCCTGTTCGAAACGATGGAGGACGGCTTCTGCATCATCGAATTTTTCGATGGTCCCCATGGTCCCTTGAGCGACTATATCCATGTCGAGGCGAACGCCGCCTATGAACGTAATGCCGGCATTCCCGATGTCGTGGGGCAAAAGCTGCGCGAAATGGTGCCGGACGAAGCGGACGGCTGGGTCGAATTATACGGTAGCGTGCTTCGCACGGGCAAGCCGATCCGTTTCCAGCGCGAACTGGAAAAGACAGGCCATTATCTCGACGTCTCCTCCTTCCGCGTAGGCCCGTTTGAAAACCGGCAGGTCGCGGTGCTGTTCAAGGATATCAGCGCGCAAGTGAAGGCGCAAAAAGCGCTGCGCGACCTTAACGACACGCTCGAAGCCCGCATCGCGCAAGCGCTGGCGGAGCAGGAGGAAGCGGAAGGCGCGCTGCGCCAGGCGCAGAAGATGGAGGCGGTCGGCCAGTTGACCGGCGGTCTGGCCCATGATTTCAACAATCTGCTGGCCGGCATTTCCGGCGCATTCGAAATGATCGGCGTCCGGCTGGCGCAGGGGCGGACGGGCGATATCGACAAATATCTGACCGCCGGGCAGGGCGCGACCCGCCGCGCCGCCGCGCTCACCCATCGCCTGCTCGCTTTCTCCCGCCGCCAGACGCTCAGCCCCAAGCCCACCGTCGTCAATCGGCTGCTGGGCGATTTTTCCGAACTGGTCCGCCGCACCGTCGGCCCGCAGATAGAGGTGCAGACGATCGCCGCCTCTGGCCTGTGGCCCGCCCTGGTTGACGCCAACCAGCTGGAAAATGCGCTGCTCAACCTCTGCATCAACGCGCGCGACGCGATGCCCGCCGGGGGCAAGATCACGATCGAGACGGGCAATCGCTGGCTGGACGATCGCACCGCACGCGATCATGGCCTGACGCAGGGCCAATATGTCACCATTTGCACCAGCGATACCGGGACCGGCATCGACAAGGCGATCCTGGACCGGGTGTTCGACCCCTTTTTCACCACCAAGCCGATCGGCCAGGGGACGGGTCTTGGCCTCTCCATGGTGTATGGCTTCGCGCGGCAGAGCAACGGCCATGTCCGCATCTATTCCGAACCCGGCGATGGCACGATGGTCTGCATCTACCTGCCCCGCCATCGCGGCGAGGAGGATGTGGATTCGCCCGACATCGCCGAGCCGGTTGTCGAGGCGGAGGCGGGCGAGACGGTGCTGGTGATCGACGACGAACCGTCGGTGCGGATGCTAATCGTCGATGCGCTGCAGGATCTGGGCTATGCCTGCCTGGAGGCGGCGGACGGACCATCGGGCCTGCGCATCCTGGAATCACGCGGCCGGATCGACCTGCTCATCACCGATGTCGGCCTGCCCGGTGGGCTGAACGGTCGCCAGGTCGCCGACGCCGCCCGCACGCTGCGTCCTGATCTTCGGATATTGTTCGTCACCGGCTATGCCGAAAACGCCGTGCTGAACCATGGTCACATCGAACATGGCATGGAAGTGCTGACCAAGCCCTTCGCTATGGATGAACTGCACCGCCGCGTCGCGACGCTGTTGCAGGCGGAATAGGCAAAAGATACGGCCGGAGCATCATCCGAACAGATAGATATGGATCGGGTTCTGCGGGTCCAGCAGCATCTTGGCGGTCAGCGCCAGCGACATGATGATCAGCAGCGGCTTGATCAGCCGCGACCCGAACCGCATCGCCAGATGCGACCCGATCTGCCCGCCGAACAGGCTGCCCACCGCCATACACAGGCCCGCGACCCAGATCACATGGCCACCCGCGACCATGGTCAGCAGGCCCGCGACATTGCTCGCGAAATTGGCGGCCTTAGTCTGGGCCGTCGCGCGTAGGATCGACAGGCCGCCGAGCGCCAGCAAGATGGTGGTGTAGAAGGCGCCCGCGCCCGGCCCGAAAAAGCCGTCATAGAAGCCCACTACGCCGACAAGGCCCGTCAGGCCCGCCATGCCGACCCGCGCATGGCGATCGGCGTCGCCCAGCTTGGGCGAGAAGGTGAAATAGGCGGCCATCGCGACCAGCAGCGCGGGCATCAGCCCGGCCAGGATCGACGGATCGACCCGCTGCAACAGCCATGCTCCGGCCACCGACCCGACAAAGGCGGCGATGATCGGCCCCTTGTAGGTTTTAAGGTCCATATGCCCGCGCCGCGCATAGGCGACGCACGCGCCAAAGGTGCCGAAACAGCTTTGCAGCTTGTTGGTCGCCACCGCCTGCACCGGCGGTATGCCAGCGGCCATCAGCGCGGGCAGAGTAATCAGCCCGCCGCCGCCCGCCATCGCGTCGATGCACCCGGCCATCGTTGCTGCGGCCATGAGGAAGGCGATGGTTTCGGGGGACAGGATCAAGACCAGGAAGCCTTATTATGCTCCCGTTCGTGCTGAGTAGGGGCTGAGCGAAGTCGAAGCCCCATATCGAAGCATCCGCGCCAAGCTCAATCCTTCGATACGCCACTTCGACTTCGCTCAGTGGCTACTCAGGACGAACGGACCATTAAAGTCAGTATCGCGACAGGAAACGAGCAAACCCGCTTATTCCCTCAATAGGCGCGCGCTATAGCGAACTCCACCGCTTCGGTAAGGGCCGCTTTGGCCTTGCCGGCCTCGAAGCGCCCCAGCGCGTCAATCGCCCGCTGGCCATAATGGCGCGCGCGCGCCAGCGTGTCGGCGATCGCCCCGGTCTGGCGGAGCAGGCCGGTTGCATGGGCCAGGTCTTCGTCGCTGATCTTGTGGCCCGCGATCGCCGCCTTCCAGAAAGCGCGATCCGCCTCATCCCCACGCGCATATGCCAGGATCACCGGCAACGTCACCTTGCCGTCGCGGAAATCGTCGCCCGCATCCTTGCCCATGGTCGCGCCGTCCGATTCATAATCGATCGCATCGTCGATCAACTGGAATGCGATGCCCAGATTGCGGCCATAAACGTCCAGCGCCTGCTCCTCCGCCTCGTCGCGGTCGGCGACAACGGCGGAAATGCGACAGGCGGCGGCGAACAGGGCGGCGGTCTTGGCGCCGATAATGTCCAGATATTGTTCTTCGCTGGTGTCGATCTTGCGCTGCGCGGTCAACTGGTTGACCTCGCCCTCCGCGATCACCGCCGACGCATTGGCCAGGATCTTGAGCACCTTGAGCGACTCGGCTTCCACCATCAACTCGAAGGAACGGGAGAAGAGGAAGTCGCCCACCAGCACGCTGGCGCTGTTGCCCCAGATGATGTTCGCGGTCTTGCGCCCCCGCCGAAGCCCCGATCCGTCGACGACATCGTCGTGCAGCAGCGTGGCGGTGTGGATGAACTCGACCGCGGCGGACAATTTGTAATGGCGCGACCCGGCATAGCCGACCAGGTCGGCGCAGGCCAAGGTCAGCATCGGCCGCAATCGCTTGCCGCCGCCCGCGATCAGGTGGCCGGCCAATTCCGGGATCAGCGGGATGCGCGACTGCATCCGGTCCAGGATCACGGCATTGACCTGGTTCATGCCGTCGGCGACGAGCGCCATGATGGGGGCGAGCGAGGGGGCGCTGTTGGCGCGGCCGATCGGGTGGACGTTACCGGGGGCGGGTGCTGTCATGACCGCGCCCATGTGGCGATGCAAAATGTGAAAGGCAAGCGGGAATAGCTTGCGCGACGCGCCGGATGCGGCAAAAAGCGCGCCATCTGGAACCGGAGGCCCCACGTGGACGAGACTTTGAACCGCTATCGCGAAAGCATCGACAATATCGACGCGGCGCTGGTGTTCATGCTGGCCGAACGGTTCAAGGTCACCCAGGCGGTCGGCGAGCATAAGGCGACTCACGATCTGCCCCCCGCTGATCCTGGCCGAGAAGAGCGCCAGATCGCCCGCCTGCGCCAGTTGGCGCAGGATGCGAAGCTCGATCCCGACTTCACCGAAAAATTCCTGCGCTTCATCATCGACGAGGTGATCCGCCACCACGAACAATTGCGCGAGGGGTAGGGCTTTACTGGCGGTCAGTCTCTGCCGACCGGGGTTTTGACTGGCCCGGTGCCTGCGGCCGCCGGAGATGGCGCTGGCGCCGCTATTGGGGCAGGTTCCGCGCGTTTTTTCATGGTATCCAGACCGCCTGTGACCATCAGCTGCAAAAGCGCATGATATTGCTCGGATGTGATCGCGCCCTGCGCCCAGGCCAGGCAGCTATTCCAACCCATCTGACGATAGATTTCAGCATCCTGCGTTCGCTGAAACGTCTGGAGCAAAGTGGCGGTCACGGCGTCGGAGAATTTTGCGTCTATTCCCTTCGCTGTGAGTCCGGCAGTGGATGTCGCGCCATAAGCGACCGCGGCATCCGGCAGAGATTCCGCGCAGAAGCGCCTTGCCGTATTCGTGTCCATCAACACGGCCGTCCGGCGATCGCCGGTCATTGTGTAAACGGCCGGATTCTCCATAGCATAGACCTGTAACGGATCACTTTTCCACGCCGTCACAAGACCGGCACATCCAGGCAGCGTTACGCAACAAGCAATAGCCATCAAGCGAATCGCGAACATCATCGTTCCCCCTGTCGTTTCGACAGCGGAAGCATAGGTGATGGAGCCTTTGGGCGAAGACGCAACCCGGTCCGTTTCGGTGGGAAGAATGAGGTCGGGCCATTGGGCGACTACCCAGCCGGATAGCTCTCATGCCCGCCATTGTCCCAATGGAAGCCGGTATAGGTCAGCATGGTCGCGAAACTCTCCGACCGCACCTGATGCCACCAGCCTATGGGCACGAACAGCAGGTCGCCCGGCGTCAGCAGCACCTCATAGCGCAGCACGTCCTGCGCCTGCGGGTAGAGCGCCAGCCGGGCAGGGTCGGTGACGTCGCGTATATCGCTGAACACATGCGACGTGTGCGCCAGCCGCTGCGTCTGCGACGGCGGGATCAGGATCACGCGCTTGGTTCCCGTCACCTGCGCCAGCAGATTGTTGGTCAGGTCGAAATGCAGCGGGGTGAAGGTGCCTTCGCCGCCGATCCAGACCATCCCCGGCGCGCGCGTCAGATAGGCGTCGAGATGCCCCAGGTCCGCCGCCAGCGGCGCCAGCGCCGGCGCATTGGCGGCGCTGTTCGACGCGGTCAGATAGGCGTCGTTGCCACCCGCCCGCGCCAGGGCAATGAACTGGCGGAACGGCGCGCGCTTGCGGTGCCGATCCTTCTTCAGCTCATAATCCTGCGCGCCTGATCGCCCGCCCTGATATTCGATCTGCGCGTCGCCGATCGTTTCGGCCAGATAATCAGGCGTCCACCGCTCCAGCGCCGGCCAATCCGCCATGGCGCCCTTGATCAGCACTGGCCGTCCCGGCGCGTAGAAGCTGTGCAGGAAATCCTCGCCCGACAGATTTTCGGCGGTCAACAGGCCCGAAGCATAGGGGGACAGCGCCCGCTGCCGCTCCTGCACCGACAGCAGCCAGTCGCGCCGCTTCAGCGCCAGCCTATCTTCGGCAGCCTGCGGCTTGAGGGCGGGCGCTGGTGCAGCCAGGCGCGGCGCTGCGCCGAAATCAATCTGTCGCAGCGCCATCTGCATCCGCATGTCATGGGCCTGGGCGGGAAGGGAAGGCGGGCGCTTGCTCATGCCACCCCTTATCGCGCGCTCATGACAGCGATGTTGCAGAAAATGACGGTTGCGTGACGGGCTATTCCAAGACCGCGCCGTTCAGGCCGGCTCGACCAACTCGGCCTTCCTGCCCTGCGACCGGCCCAGCAATACGCCGCCCAGCGCCAGCGCGAAACCCACGATCTGCACCGGCCCCAGCCGCTCGCCAAACAGCAGCCACGCTTCGATCGCGGCCAGCGGCGGCACCAGCAGCAACAGCATCGACATGCGCGTCGGCCCCTGATGCCGCACCAGCCACACCAGCAGCGACAGCCCCGCCGCCGACAGCCCCAGCACCGACCAGCCAAGGCCGATCCACAACATAGGATCATTGTCCCAGCGCCATTCGCCCACGATCAGCGTCGCGGCGATCGCCACCATCGCCCCGCCCAAATTCTGCACCGCGCCGGACATCAGGATCGGGTCGCCCGCAATCTGGCCGCGCTGGATCAGCGTCCCGCCGGTCATGGCGATCACCGCGATCACCCCCGCCACCACCGGGACCAGCCCGGTCGCCCCCGCGCTGCTGCGCTCCAGCGCAGGCAGCAGCACGCACACAACCCCGCCGATTGCGATCGCCAGCCCGACCCAGTTGCGCCCCGGCAACCGCTCGCCCAGCAGCGCGACGCTGGCTACCGCGACCATCAAAGGCTGGGTCGCGCCCAGCAGCGACATGATCCCGGCCGGCATCCCGCGGCCGACCGCCCACCAACTGACGGTCAGGTAGAGGCCGTGCAGCATCGCCCCCGCCGCCAGATGCAGTCCCAGCCGCTTGCCCCTTGGCCACGCCTGCCGCGCGTAAATAGCCGCCCCGCCCAGCAATAGCGTCGTTGCGGTCAGGCGCACCGCCAGGATCAGTTCCGGCGCGCCATGCGGCACCACCGCCCGCGCGACGATGAAGCCGGTTGACCAGATTAGGACGAACAGGATGGATGCGACGATACCGAACATCCGCCGCCTTTGGCGCAAGGGCAGGGCGATGTCGAGCAGGCGCAAAGGAGGAGGGGACGGAGGCTCGCCCTCTCATCCCTGCAAATGGCGATTGGGCAGATGACCCGCCTTGGCTATCGCAGCGGCGCCGTCTCTCGCGCTTAGGGGGTAAGCGCCATCGTCGCCGCCTGGATCATCTGCCGGTGCGCATCGCTGCCGCGCGCTACGTCCAGCCAGGGCTGGCCGGTCGCCGATCCGCGGCTCTCATGCCATATCTTGCCCGCGACAAGGTCGATCTCCTCGTCAGTCGGCTGATGCCGGTCAGCCAGGCATCGCATCAGCAGCGCATGAAAGATATTGCCGGAATTCGTCTGAATTCGGTTCATGGGCATCCTCTCCTGGCGCCGATGTTTTCTCGGCTGCCGTAAGGGAAACTGCCAGATTCGCCGCCTTTCGTCAATGAACGGGAGTCACGTCGCGAAATGCCTATTCCCGCCCCGCCCGGATCGCCGCCCCGCCAGCGAAGGGCGTGATTGCCACCAGCAGCAGCGACGCCGCGCCCAGGAACTTCAGCGCTGCGCCGCTGCCATCGCCCAGCGTCCCCGCGCCAAAAATCAGCAGCGGCACCGCCAGCGGCAGCGCCAGCAATCCCGCGAGCGCGCCGCTCGATCGCAGCCCGGCGGTCAGCGTCGCCACCAGCAGCCCCAGCGCCGCCAGCGCGGGCGTGCCGATCAACAGCCCGATCTCCAGTTGCATGATCGTCGCCCCGTCCAGCTTCAGCAGCGTCGCGGCGGGCAGGGTAGCGAGCATCAGCGGCGGGCCGAAGCCCAGCCAATGCGCCGCCAGCCGGGCGATCACCACCATTTCCTCGCCGATGCCGCGCAGCGCGATCTGGTCCAGCACGCCGCTGTCCCGGTCCGGCACGACCAGCCGGTCGACCGGCAACAGGCTGGCGAGCAGCGCGGCGATCCACAGCATTCCGCCGCCGGTGCGCCCCAGCAGCGCGGCATCCGGCCCGACCGCAAAGGGGTAGAGGCTGGCGACCAGCAGCAGGAACGCGACCGGCAGCCACAGCCCCGCCGACGCCCAGGCCTGGCGCAAATCCCGCGCGGCGAGCAGCCAGAGCAGCCTCATGCCGGCTCCGCCTGATAGTCGCCGAGCACGATCAGCACCGGCGCGTCGATCGGCAGCGGCTGGTGGGAGGCTGCGACCACGATCCCGCCCGCCGCCAGATGCGTCGCCACCGCCGCGCCCAGCAACGCCGTGGACGCCGTGTCCAGCCCGTTCCCCGGCTCGTCCAGCAGCCAGATCGCCGCCCCGCTGGCGATCACCCGCGCCAGCATCGCACGCTTGCGCTGCCCGGTCGACAGCATCCGCACCGGCACCTCGGCCAGCGCTGTCAGCGCCATCGCGTCCAGCGCCGCCGCCACCGCCTGGCCGTCGGCCCGATCCAGCCTAGCCCAGAAATCGAGCGCTGGGCGCAGCGGCAGGTCGGCGTCCAGCGCCAGACGCTCGTCGGTCAGCGCGATCCCGCCGGTTCGCTCCACCGTGCCTGCAAAGGCCGGCAGCAGCCCGGCGATGACTCGCAACAGGCTGGACTTGCCCACGCCATTGGGACCGGTCAGCAACGCGCCGCCCCCCGCCGTCAGCGACAAATCAACGTCCCGGAACAGCATCCGCCCCCCGCGCAAACAGGCCAGCCCGTGCAGGCGCAGCGCCGCCCCGCTCATGAGGCGACCATATCCTCCAGCACATGCATATCGATGTCGGACAGGCCGAAATGATGGCCGATCTCATGCACCACCACATGGGTGATGAGCGCGTCGAGCGGCACGCCGGTTTCGACCCATTCGTCGAGCAGCGGGCGGCGGAACAGATGGACGGTCGGGGGCACGTCCCCGGTCTGCGCCTCCTGGCCCACCGGACGGCCGCTATACAGGCCGGTCAGGCCGAACGGATCGTCAATCTCCATTTCCTTCAAGATGTCGGCTGGCGCGAACTCTTCCACGAACAGCACGACATCGGACAGATGCGCGTTGAACGGGTCGGGCAGGCGACTGAGCGCCTCCAGCGCGAGCGTCTCGATCTCCTGGGGGGTCGGGGCGAAGCGGAGCGGTTGACCGGGGTGCGACATGCCTGCCACATAACCCAAGGCATTTCAGGCCCCAAGGCATTTCATGAGGATAGGGACATGATTGGCAAACTGAGCGAAGAGGATCGCGCCGTCGCGCTGGCCGACCTGCCGCAATGGACCAGCGTGGCGGAGCCGGAAGGCATATCGCGCCGCTTCACCTTCACCGATTTCGTCGGCGCCTTCGGCTTCATGACGCGGGTCGCGATCCTGGCCGAAAAGGCGGATCATCATCCCGAATGGTCGAATGTCTATAACAGGGTGGACATTCTTCTCACCACCCATGACGCGGGCGGCCTGTCACAACGCGACATCGACCTCGCCCATGCGATCGACGCGCTGGCGGATTGAGCATTCAGTAGTTGGAGACGCCCTCGATCCGGTCCTCATAACCCCGCAAGGCCGCCGTCACAGACCGATCGCCCGCATAGCGCCGCCGCAGCATCGCCAGCTTCGCGTCGGTGCCGCTGCACAATTCGGCGATATTTTCGGCGATATAGGCGCGCCGTTCGGCGTCATGGGGTTCTTCGCCACGAAAATGGTCGCATCCGTCGCGGTCCACCATGAATGTGGTGACTTCCTGCGGGAAGGGCAGGGCCGACCCGTCATCGTCCGACGGCGGCAGGTCCAGCGCGTTGCGCGGCGCCGGTTGCGCGCGCACGGTTACGACCGGTAACGCCTTCACCGGCGCGATGACGGGTTCGACGGGGGGCTGCAGGGGGGCGGCTTCTGGTTCGATCGAGGCGACGGTGGCGACTGGCTGCGACGGGCGATTGTCGGCCTGGGCATTGTCGGCGGACGAGCCGCGACAACCGGCGACCAAGGCCAGCATCAGCACCACAGGAACCAGACCCAAACGCCCGCTCACCCGATCTCCTCCCGCAAGCTGGCGATCAAATCGGCTACATGGGGCAGCCGCGACTCTTCTTCGTCCAGGATCGCCAGAAACGCGGCCCGCCTATAGTCGGCCAGAGCGTCGGGCGAAAGGCGGCTTGCTGCGGGCATTGCCGAAATCACGATGTCCAGAAGCCGCTCGGCGCCGTGCAATCGGCCCCACAGATAGTCATTCTCGCGATAGACCCTGCTAAAGAACGCGCCGAAGTTGTTGAATTCAATGCCCTTGAGTGTGGCGGCCGCGCCACCGCCGCGTATCGCGCCACAATCTTCCGGCGAAATCCGGTCGACTTTCACCGGATCATATTCATCCAGAGTGTCACCCTGGAGCAACGGTAGGGTGGCGATATCGGTGAAGGGAAAGCCCAGATAGGCGAGCAGCATCGTCCGCCGCCCCGTCTTGGGTAGGGCCGCGAAGGCGTCCGCCAGCATCTCGTCGGCCGCCTCGTCCCGCGCCTTCAACCCCCACGCCTGTGCCACCGCCGCCAGCGCGGCGGCGGCATCGGTCGACACCGCCTTGGCCGCCGCGGCGACGTCGGCGCCATGAAAGTCGCTATCCTCGCATTCGGCATAGAGCGCCAGCGCGCCATAGATGGCGTCATGCATCCCCTGCACCGCAGGATCGTCGGCCTGCGCGTCCAGTTCCAGCGTGTCGGCCAGTCGCCGCGCCAGATAGCGCAGGCGGCGGATGCGAAAGGCCAGGTCGTGGGCGCGGAAGAAGGCGACCGGGGCGGAGGCCGAACCGCTCTCAGCGCTCAACTGGTCGGCGCCATCCTTGCGGATATCGGCCCAGATCGCCTGGCGATAGCTTTCGCGCATCATGGCGCTGTCTTCGCCGCTCAGGCGGAACAGCAGCGCGCAGAGCGATTCGACAATGCCCGACAATTTCAGGTGCCCATAGGCCGGATAGGCGAAGCCCGCCGCGCTCGCCGCCCGCTGCTGCGCCTTGGCGCGCCAGGCGGACAGGCGCGTGGGCGTCGGCCGGTCCAGGAACAGCATCTTGCCGATCGCGCTCTCCACCTCCACCTCGATGCCGGGACGCAGCGCGTCCAATATCCGCCGCATCCGCCGGATGCGCGTGCTGTGCCGGTCGATCGCCTCCAGATTGTCGCGGATCGGCTGTTCGCGCGGAATGTCGGACAGCGCGCCGAAAATCGTGCGGAAGAAGCCAGGCAGCGGCGTGTCCGCCCCAGTTGGCGCATCCTGCTGCTCGCCCTCCTTGTTCAGGCGGATGGAACGGTGCCCCGGCTTGGGATCGATATAGACGAAGCGCCGGTCCACCTCCCGCCGCGACGGCCGGTTCTTCAGCGCGCCGATCGCCTGCGCGAAGGGGGCATTGGCCAGCACCGATCCGTCGATCAGCACCGCGTCCTCGGCTGTCCCGCGCGCCGCATGGCGGGGCAGGGCGCGCCCCAGAAAGGCGTCGCGCGTCGGCCAGGCGCGATGGCGGCGCTTGAGCACCCGGTCCAGCTCGCGCACGGTGAAGGGCGGGAAGGCGCCGGGGAAGCTGGCGGTCGCGCGCGCCGCGAACACCAGTTCGGCCGGATCGGCGAACGGTCGCTCCCCGCGTCCGCGCGCCTTGAAGCCGATCGACAGCCGATGCTCGGTCTCGATCACCTGCGGCGGGCTGTTGAGGTTCAGGCTTTGCGGATGCCCCTCGAAATCGGTGACGGTGACGAACAGGTCCAGCGGATGCCCGTCGGGTAGCAGCGGCGGACCATTGCCGGTCGCCGCCATCGCGTCAAAGGCGTCGACCAACATGGTGGAGAATATCTCCCCGCCAAAGGGTGGCTCGAACCAGCGCGACCGGATGAAGCGGGAGAGTTTCATCCGCACTTCTTCGCGCGTGTCCGGGGCCACGGTGCGCTCCACCGCATCGCCTGGCCGCCGCGCCGCCATCCAGACCAGGGGCGTCGCCCAGAATTTGGTCATGGCGCGGGCCGGGCGCGCGTCGGGGTCCAGCAGCCGGTCGACATCGGCATTGTCCAGCCACATGCGTGTCAGCGGCTCCAGCGACTGGCCCGTCTCGATCGCCTGCGCCAGGAAGATGCCGTTGATCCCGCCTGCGCTGGCGCCCGCGATGATGTCCGGCATCACGCGCAGCCGCACGCCGCTGGCCGCCTCCATCGCCGCCAGCGCCTGGGCATAGACCGCCTCGCTGCCGCCGCCGTCGCCCGGCGCGCCCTCATGAAAGGCGCGGCTGGCGCGCGCCAGATGCCACACCTCCTTGGTGATGCCATGCATGTAGATCGCCAGGCTGATGCCGCCATAGCAGACCAGCGCCAGGCGCAATTCCCGCTCCTTCATGGGGGGAACGTCGCAGAGGGCGGGGGACTTGTCGAGACTGACAAGTCAAAACAACGGAGGCAGCGGCTACCCAACCGAAAACTCCGCCCAGATCGGCAGATGGTCCGACGCCTTCCTCGCCGCACCGCTTTCATGGACGCCGCAATCCTTGAGCGTCAGCTTGCCGCAATGCATGATCCGGTCGAGCCGCGCCACCGGCCGCCGCGCATGGAAGCTCCGGCCGCAGGGCGCGAAACTATAGTGCCGCGCAAAGTCGGCCAGGCAGCCACGCCCCGCGCTCCATTCATTCAAGTCGCCCATCAGCACCGTGGGCATCGCCGCGCCCTGAGCCGCGGCATGGATCACCGCGGCGGCCTGCTTGCGTCGCCACAGTCCCGACAGGTCGAGATGCATCCCGAACACGCGCACGCTCGCGCCGCCCGTCGTCACCTCCGCCATGGTCGCGCCGCGCGGCTCCAGATAGGGCAGGTGCAGCACGTCATGCGCGCCCAGTTCGGCGCTCTTGCGCACCAACAGCGCATTGCCGTGCCAGCCCATCGAATCGGCCTGCACGTCCAGCGGCACCGCTTTATAGTCGCTCTGGCTGTCCATCAGCCGTGGCGGGATCGCCGCCGACCGCACGCCGAAACGCCGGTCGGCCTCCTGCAAAGCGATAATATCGGCGTCGACTTCCGCCAGCACCTCCAGCACCCGTTCGGGCATCCGCCGCCGGTCGGTGCCGATGGCCTTGCGGATATTATAGCTCGCGACGCGAATAGTTTTCATGGCCGTAACAATGCGCCAGCGCGCCGGATGTTTCCAGCGGCGCGATCGATGTTCTTGCATTGTTCGCACTTGCCCGCCATATCGTGACCATGGCTAAGGCAAAGCGCAAATTCGTCTGTCAGCAATGCGGCGCCGTCGCGGCCCGCTGGCAGGGCCAGTGCGAGGATTGCGGCGAGTGGAACAGCATCGTCGAGGAAGCGGCCGAAACCGTCTTCTCCTCGCGCCACGATCTGCAAAATGGCGGCCGCGCGATCGCGCTGATCGGCCTCGACAGCAAGGTCGAACTGCCGCCGCGCACCAGCACCGGCATCGCGGAGTTCGACCGGGCGCTGGGCGGCGGTATCGTCACGGGCTCCGCGACGCTGATCGGCGGTGATCCGGGCATCGGCAAATCGACCCTGCTGTTGCAGGCAGCGGCGCGGGTCGCCGCGCGCGGTCTATCGGTGGCCTATATCAGCGGCGAGGAAGCGACCGACCAGGTCCGCTTGCGCGCGCAGCGACTGGGCCTGGGCAATGCGCCGGTCATGCTCGCCAGCGCGACATCGGTGCGCGACATCCTGACGACCCTGAGCGAAGGGCCGCCGCCCGCCCTGCTGGTGATCGATTCGATCCAGACCATGCATAGCGACCTGATCGAGGGCGCGCCGGGCACCGTCAGCCAGGTCCGCGCCTCGTCGCAGGAACTGATCAAATTCGCCAAGCAACGCGGCACCGCGCTGATCCTGGTTGGCCATGTGACCAAGGATGGCAGCATCGCCGGCCCGCGCGTACTGGAACATATGGTCGACACCGTGCTGGCGTTCGAAGGGGAGCGCAGTCACCAATATCGCATCCTGCGCGCGATCAAGAACCGCTTCGGCGGCACGGACGAGATTGGCGTCTTCGCCATGGTGGCCGAGGGGCTGGAGGAAGTCGCCAACCCCTCGGCCCTGTTCCTGACCCAGCGCGACGAGACGGTGACGGGCGCGACCGTCTTTCCCGCGCTGGAAGGGACGCGGCCGGTGCTGGTCGAAATCCAGGCGCTGGTCGTGCGCCTGTCGAGCGGCGCCACGCCCCGGCGTGCGGTGGTCGGCTGGGACAGCGGGCGGCTGGCCATGGTGCTGGCCGTGCTGGAGGCGCGCTGCGGCCTCAGCTTCTCGACCTGCGAAGTCTATCTGAACGTCGCGGGCGGCTATCGCCTGTCCGATCCCGCCGCGGACTTGGCCGTCGCCGCCGCTCTGGTGTCGGCTTTGTCAGAAAAGCCGTTGCCCTCCGACGTGGTCCTGTTCGGTGAAATCGCGCTGTCGAGCGAGATTCGTGCCGTTGCCCATGCCCCGCTGCGCCTGCGCGAAGCCGCCAAGCTCGGCTTCAACCGCGCCTTCATCCCCGCCGCCGCGGCGGACGGAGTGAAGGGAATCGCGGTCAGCGGTTTTCGCACCCTCGCGCAGCTTGTTGACCAGATGCTGGGACGCGGATAGCCACAGGCGCAATGAACGCCATCGACATATCCGTCCTGCTCGCCATCGGCGGTTGCGCCGTGCTCGGCCTCATGCGTGGTTTCGTGCTCGAAACCCTCTCGCTCATCGCCTGGGTGCTGGCGATCTTCTGCATCCGCCTGTTCCATGCCTCGGTCGCCGAAGTGCTGACCCCTTTCGTCGGCACCGCCAGCGGCGCGGCGATCCTGGCGCTGGTGCTGGTGTTTGGCGTGACCTTCGGCGCGGGCAAGCTGATCGCCCACGCCATCGGCCGCCGCACCCGACAATCGGTGCTGGGGCCGGTCGACCGGGTGCTCGGCGCGGGCTTCGGCGCGGTGAAGGGCCTGATCGGCGCAACCCTGCTCTTCCTCGCCTTCAGTCTGGTCTACGACACATTCTACGGCAGCGGCGCGCGCCGCCCCGACTGGCTATCGGACGCCCGCACCTATCCGCTGCTCAACGCCAGCGGTCAGGCGATCAGCGAGTTTCTGGCGGAACAGCGCGCGAAAAAGCCGGCGGCGGAAAACCAGTAACCTCCGTTCGGTTATAGCCACCCCTTCTCTCGATAGGCGGCAGCCGTCGCCTGTAACCCATCCTGCGTCTTCACTTGCGGCAACCATAGCCGCTTGGGCGGCTGCTTGCGCTTGGCGACGACCCAGTCGGGATGGCAGAAATAATCGACCCGATCCGGCGTCAGCTTGGCCTTTTTACCGCGCACCATCCGGTCGGTCCGCGCCGCGATGTTCAGCAGCCATCCCGGCGTGGCGAAGGTCCGCACCGTCCGCCCTACAGCCTGGCCGATCGCGGCCCCGAAATCCTGATGATCCCAGCCGCCCGGCGTGCCGTCATCCACCTCATAAGTGCGCGTCAGGCTGTTCTCGCGCTCCTGCGTCAACGCCAGCAACAGCGCCGCCAGATCGCGCACATGGATCACCGACAAGCGCCCGCCCGGCGGCAGCAGCATGATGCCGCGCTTGGCCATGCGGAAAAGCTCCAGCATTTCCTTGTCGCCCGGCCCGTAAATCGCTGGCGGGCGGACGATCGTCCAATCCAGCCCGCTCGCCTTCACATGCTTCTCGGCCAGTTCCTTGGACCATCCATAGTCGGACAGGCCCGGCTCGCGCGCCGCCAGCGATGACACATGGATCAGCCTCTTGATCCCGCGTTTCCGCATCGCATCGACCACCGCCATCGTGCCGCGCGCATTGCCCGCCTCAAAACCCTCGCGGTCGGGCGCGTTCACCACGCCTGCGATATGGATCACCGCATCGGCGTCGCGCACCAGCGCATCGAGCGCGGCGGCATCGTCCAGCGACCCATGCACCCATTTCAGCTTCGCGCGCGGCGGCTGCGCCCGGCGGGTCAGCGCATTGACGCGCAGTCCGTCCGCCAACGCCTGCTCCAAAGTCTCGGCGCCGACGAACCCCGTCGCGCCCGTCATGGCGATCCGCATCTGCTGCATGTCTCTCAGACCATCGCCATATGGTCGCGATGGACCAGCACCGATCGCGGCATTTCACCCAGCAGCGCAGCGATATCCTCGCTGCGCTTGCCCGCGATCTTCACGGCGGCCTCGCTGTCATATTCGATCAGCCCGCGCGCGATCACCCGGCCGTCCTGCGCGACGATGTCGACCACGTCGCCGCGATCGAATACGCCTTCGACACTGGCGACGCCAGCGGGCAGCAGGCTGTTGCCCTTGTCCAACGCCTTTTCCGCGCCTGCATCGACGATGATCCGCCCGCGCGTGGTCAAACGACCGGCCAGCCAGCCCTTGCGCGCGC
Source organism: Sphingobium cupriresistens LL01 (assembly GCF_001046645.1). Taxonomy (NCBI): domain Bacteria; kingdom Pseudomonadati; phylum Pseudomonadota; class Alphaproteobacteria; order Sphingomonadales; family Sphingobiaceae; genus Sphingobium; species Sphingobium cupriresistens. The sequence continues at coordinate 2,365,225 of NZ_KQ130434.1, read as the reverse complement.
CTTTTCCTTGGGCGGCCAGGAAGATCGACCCTTTGCCGCCACCTGCCCAATGCGACAGCGGCGCGTCGACCTTGCCCGAAATGATCGCCAGATGCGCGCCCGCGCCGGTCGCGATCCGCGCCGCCTGGATTTTCGACACCATGCCGCCCGACCCCATGCCGGACGCCGACCCGTCGTCGGCCATCGCAGCGATCCGCGCGTCGATCGTCTCTATCGTCTCTATCAGCATGGCGCTGGCATCGGCGTGCGGGTTGGCGGTGTAAAGCCCATCAACATCGGAAAGCAGCACAACCGCGTCAGCCCGTGCCGCCTGTCCGATGCGCGCCGCCAGCCGGTCATTGTCGCCGAAGCGGATTTCGGCCGTCGCCACGCTGTCATTCTCATTGACCACCGGCACGACATTGAGCGCCATCAGCCGTTCCAGCGTGGCTGATGCATTCAGGTATCGGCGGCGATTTTCCAGGTCGTCCAGCGTCACCAGCATTTGGGCTGCGGTGATGCCCTTTTCGTCGAGCAGGCTGGCCCAGCATTGCGAGAGGGCGATCTGCCCCGTCGCCGCCGCGGCCTGCGCATCCTCCAACGACCCGCGCCCGCCCTTGGGCAGCTTCAGCCGCCGCGCGCCCAGCGCGATCGCGCCCGACGACACGATGATGACCTGCTGCCCCGCCGCGCGACGCACCGCGACATCGGCGACCAGCGTGCGCAGCCAGTCCACCCGCACCGCGCCCGCCGGATCGACGAGTAGCGCGGAGCCGATCTTGACGACCAGGCGGCGGACGAGGGCAGGGGGGAAACCGGAGAAGGCGTTCATGGCGGTCTAAAACAACATCCGTTCGGTTCGAGCTTGTCGAGAACCCTCGCGCATGGTTCTCGACAGGCTCGAACCAAAGGGAGGTAGGGCTATGGCGCCGTCAGATCGGCGACCATGTCCCGTCGCCCTCGTCCGCGCCCTCGCTTTCCGCGTCGCGCGCATCCTCGTCCATTACCAGCAGCACCGCGTCGAGCAGCGCGCCCACGCCCTCGCCGGTCGCGCCGGAGATGATGAACACGTCCTCGACGCCCGCCTCGTCACGCAGTTGGCCGGCAATATCCTCCATCAGCTCCTGCCCCAGCAGGTCGCCCTTGTTGAGCACGACGATCTGCGGCTTCTCGTCCAGCCCCTCGCCATAAGCGGCCAATTCCTCGGTGACGATATGAAAGGCCTCGATCGGATCGTCGGTGGTCGCGTCGATCAGGTGCAGCAGCACGCGGCACCGCTCGATATGCCCCAGGAAGCGATCGCCGATGCCCACGCCCTCGGCTGCGCCGGCGATCAGGCCGGGAATATCCGCCAGCACGAACTCGCGGTCGCGGTGCAACACCACGCCCAGTTGCGGCTTGGTGGTGGTGAAAGCATAGGCGCCGACCTTCGCCTTGGTGTTGGTCACCTGATTGATGAGCGTAGACTTGCCCGCATTCGGCATCCCCACCAGCCCGACATCGGCCAGCAGCTTCAGCCGCAGCCACACCCACATTTCCTGCCCCGGCCAGCCCGTGCCATGCTGGCGCGGCGCGCGATTGGTGCTGGTCTTGTAGGACATGTTGCCCCGGCCGCCGTCGCCGCCACGCAGGAAGGTGACGCGCTGCCCGACCTCGGTGAAGTCGGCCAGGACGTCCTGGTCCTCATAGTCGCAATTGCCGTCCTCGTCCTCGCTGCCTTCGATCGGCTTGGGGTCGGACAATATCTGGGTGCCGACCGGCACCTTGATGATCAGATCCTTGCCGCCTGCGCCATAGCGGTTCTTGCCCATGCCGGGCGTGCCGCGCTGCGCCTTGAAATGCTGGGTATAGCGGAAGTCGATCAGGGTATTGAGGCCCTGCACCGCTTCGAAGATGATGTCGCCGCCCTTGCCGCCATTGCCGCCGTCGGGACCGCCATATTCCTCATATTTTTCGCGGCGAAAACTGACCGCGCCGGGGCCGCCCCAGCCGGATTTGATATAGATTTTGGCTTGATCGAGAAAATGCATGGGCGGCCCATAACCGCAAAAGGGGAAAAGTTAAACCTTGGCCTGCGCCGCTATGGCAGCAGCCTCCTGCATCAGCGCGAAAGTCAGGCTGCGCGTGGCGATTTCGCGCGCTTTTTCGCGCGGCAGGGCAAGCGCGGCGGCCATCGCGCCGCCCAGCTGCGAATCGCCCAGCGCCAGCAGCACCAGCATCAGCGTATTGTCCCGGATCAGTTCGGCCAGATGCGGGGTCAGCGCGCTCGCCGCCAGCTTGTCGACCAGCCGGTGGATCGCCTCCACCACCGGGTCCAGCGCATCCTCATTTCCTGACGCCAGCATCCAGCTCGCCAGCGCGCCTGCGCCTTCCCGATCGAACGCATCGAAGGTCATGTCGACGATCGTGCGCGGGCTGACCTCGCCGCGCCGCGCCGCGTCCACCGCCTCGCCGATCTTGGCGGTGATCGTGTCGGCCAGATGCGCCGCCAGCGCCTTCTGCAATCCCGCCGCCGATCCGAAATGGTGCAGCAGATTGGCGTGCGTCCGTCCGACCCGCCCCGCCACGGCCTTCAGCGTCACCGCCTGCGGACCCGCCTCGATCAGCAGGTCGCGGGCCGCCTCCACGGCGATGAGGCGGCTTTCATCCGGGCTGAGGCGCGCGCGTTTTATTGACATGATTGTAAGCAACTCTTATTTACATCAATGTAAGTAACGACCGGAGACATCCCCATGACCCCGACCGACCTCACCATCACGCCGCGCGACCGCCGTTTCGGGCGAGACCGTGCAACAGCGCGACATTGGCTGAACGGCGACCCGATCGCCACGGCTTTCTTCAATGCGCTGTCGATCACCTTCCCGCGCGGCGAAGCCTTTTTCATCGAAAGCGTCCGCGCTTTCCGCGACGGCGCGCCGGACCGGCTGGCGGGCGAGATCGCCGCCTTCACCAAGCAGGAAGTCGTCCACAGCCGCGAACATATCGCCTTCAACCGGCAGGTGACCGACCATGGCTATGACGTATCCCGCCTCGACGCCGATGTGACGATGGTGCTGGACTTGGCCAAACAGCGCCCGCCGATCGCCAGCCTGGCCGCGACCATGGCGCTGGAGCATTTCACCGCCATCCTCGCCCATGAACTGCTTCGCGACCCGCGCCATCTCGACGGCGCCGACCCGGAGAGCGCGGCGCTGTGGCGCTGGCACGCGATCGAGGAGATCGAGCATAAGGGCGTGGCGCACGACACCTGGGTCCATGCCACGCGCGACTGGAGCCGCGTCAAACGCTGGTGGGTCAAGACGGCGATGATGCTGGTCGTGACCAGGCATTTCCTCCACCACCGCGCTCGCGGGATGATGGACCTGTTGCGGCAGGACGGCATTACCGGGCGACGCGCTTGGGGCGGGCTGCTGCGCTATGCGCTGGTGCGGCCCGGTATCGTGCGCCGGGTCGTGCGGCCGTGGCTGGGCTATTTCCTGCCCGGCTTCCATCCGTGGGCGATCGACGACCGCGCGCTCATCGCTCTCGCCGACAGCCCCTACGCCAATGCGCAGCCGGACGGCGCATTGCCTTCGACCGCTTGACCGGATGCGGGCAGGGGGCTCTTATCGGCGCATGACCGATGCCCCCGCACTCGAAGCCACCCGCCTGATCCTCCGCCCCCACAGGGTCGAGGATTATGACGCCTGCCGCGCGCTCTGGGCCGACCCGGCCGTCGTGCGCCACATTGGCGGCGTCCCGCTCGACAGCCAGGCGGTCTGGTTCCGCATCCTGCGCTATGCCGGCATGTGGTCGCTGCTCGGCTATGGCATGTGGGTGATCGAGGAGCGCGACAGCGGCGCTTTCCTGGGTGAAGCCGGACTGCTCAGCGCGCAGCGGGGTCTTGCCGAACTGGAGGGCGTGCCGGAAGCCGGCTGGGTGCTCGGTCCGCAAGCCTGGGGCAGGGGGATCGCCACCGAAGCGATGCAGGCGATACTGAATTGGAGCGACGCCTATCTCGAAGCGCCATCGCTCCGCTGCATCATCGATCCGTGCAATATAGCCTCGATCAAGGTCGCCGAGAAACTGGGTTTCCAGATGCTGACCGACACCGAACTGGGCGGGAAGCCGACGCGGGTGTTCGATCGACCGAAAGCGCCTCCCCTGTAAAGGGAGGCGCCCAATCAGGCCGCCATCGGCACGACCGCATCGCGATACAGGTCTATCGCCGGGTCGTTGCTCTGCCGTCCGGCATCGCCTTCCTCGAACAACAGACAATCGACCAGAGCGTCGCGGCCCAGGCTGTAGCGTTGCGCGGTCCGTCCGCTGAAGCGGAAGCCCAACTTGCGCAGGACGTTGCCCGACGCGCGATTGTCGGCGAAATGACCGGCGCGGATGTCGCGTACGCCATTGGCCCGCGCCATGCCCAGCACGGCGCGCGCGGCCTCGGTCGCGAAGCCCAGGCCCCAATAGGGACGGGCGATCCAATAGCCGAGTTCGGGTGCGCCATCCTCGTCCAGATGGACGCCGCAGCCGCCGACCATGCGCGGCGCGCCCTGGGTGCGGGTGAAGGCCAGCAGGCGGGGCAGGTGCGGATGCTGCGGCAGGGCCAGAAACGCCTGCGCATCGTCCAGTCCATAGGGGCTGGGCGCGCGCGACAGGTTGCGCAGGATCGCCGGGTCGTTGATCGTCTGGGCCAGCGTGGCGGCATCTTCCATCCAGCCCGGACGCAGGAGCAGGCGGGGGGTACGGGCAAACATTCTCGTCTCTCCTCTTGTCTGCGCCCTTAGCCGCCAATCATGACGACTTCGCGACGCGCGGTTCTGGATGAATCCCCGCCCGCAAGACGCGCGAGAAGACGTGGAGTTCCAGAGGCTTGGAGGGAAATCGGAAGAGAAATGCACCCTTGTCTGTCAGCATCGTTCCGGCAAGGAACGGGCAACGGAAAAGGGGCGCTCCCATGAAAGGAGCGCCCCTTGTTTCCCTCGAAAACCGGCAGTTGCTGTCAAAGCCCTACCGGAAGGATCGCCCCTATTGCGGGGGACGATCCGTCATCGATCGTCCGTTATTCGGCCGCCTGGGCCAGTGCATCGACCGACACATATTTGCGGCCGAGCTTGCCGGTGTGGAATACCACGCGGCCTTCGTTCAGCGCGAACAGCGTGTGGTCCTTGCCGATGCCGACATTGCGGCCCGGATAGACGCGCGTGCCGCGCTGGCGAATGATGATGTTGCCGCCGATCACTTCCTGACCGCCGAACTTCTTCACGCCAAGGCGCTTCGACTCAGAATCGCGACCGTTGCGCGACGAACCGCCAGCTTTTTTATGTGCCATTGTCTAAACTCCTGGAATATCTGGCCGGAAGCGATCAGGCTTCGGCAGCAGCCGGCGCTGCGTCTTGGGTCTTGGCGGCGGCCTTGTCGGCCTTCTTGCTTTCGCCGCCGATCGACAGGATGCGCAGGATCGTGTGATTCTGGCGATGGCCGTTCTTGCGGCGATAATTGTGACGGCGACGCTTCTTGAAGACGATGACCTTCTCGCCCTTCGCCTGCGCGATGATTTCCGCCGCAACGGTCAACTTGGCTACGTCCTTCAGGTCGCCGCCTTCGCCGGCCAGCAGGACATCGCCCAGCGTCACCTGGTCGCCGGCTTCGCCAGCCATCTTTTCAACGACGATCTTGTCTCCGGCGGCGACGCGATACTGCTTGCCGCCTGTGCGCACGATAGCGAACATGGCTTGTCTCTTCTCGTTCAAATCTGCTTTACGCAGCTCACCAAAGACATGACGCCTTAGCCGACCCGCGCGGGAATGTGGCCCGTTAGTGGAATGACTCGCACCTGTCAACCGATGGCGGCGCAGGATGGGGGTGGTTTTACCGCGTCACCAGGCCTATCTTGGCGGCGAACAAGGGATAGCGACTATATATGCGGCACGCCATGGGGCAGGGATGGAATGGGAAGGTCGCGATCCTGCGCCTGCCTGTCCTGATCGCCTTGTGGACGCTGATTCTGGTGACTTTATTGTCCGCGCTGGCGCCGCTGGGGCCACCGCTCAGCCGCGCCACGGGATCGGCTTTCAATCCCGCCACCACTGACGTCGTGCTCAAGGCGCGCGCCCAGGCCGCCGCGCAGTTAGTCGCTGCGCCGCGCCCCGATGGCGACGGCGCGCCGCCCCTGATTCTCGCTCTCGCCCTCGCGATCATCCTGCTGGCCGGCCTTCACGTTAGGCGGATCGCTTCCGCCGCTCGTCCTTCCCAAAATCCCCGTTCCTTCGCCCCGGCGCGCACCCGTCGCGCCCGTGCGCCGCCTGCCGCTTCCTGACGATTCGCGTCTTCGCCCGCACCTTGCGGGCATTCGTCGGAAGAAGGAGCATCCCATGGCTCGCAGGAAAGCACGGCGCACCCGTCGCCGCCCGCCCTGGTGGTTCATGCCCGCCGTCATGTCCGGTCTGGCCGTCGCCGCCGCAGGTCTGTCCGCGGTGATGATGACCGTCCTAGAATAATCATGTTAGACTGTACGACGGCGCGGCCCATAGCGCGCCGTCGGCAGCCGCATATCGAAAGCCACCCATGCCCCATCACACGCCCCTGATCGGCACTATCGTCGCCGGTCTCGTCGTCGCCTTCATCATGGGCGCTATCGCCCATCGCCTCAAACTCTCGCCGCTGGTCGGCTACCTCGTCGCCGGCATCATGGTCGGCCCCTTCACCCCCGGCTTCGTCGCCGATGCGGGCCTCGCCAACGAACTGGCCGAAATCGGCGTCATCCTGCTGATGTTCGGCGTCGGCCTGCATTTTTCGCTCAAGGATCTTCTTTCGGTCAAGAATATCGCGGTGCCCGGCGCGCTGGTGCAGATCGCGGTGGCGACCCTGCTCGGCATGGGCCTCTCTCACCTCATGGGCTGGCCGCTGATGGGCGGGATCGTCTTTGGCCTTGCGCTCTCGGTCGCCAGCACCGTCGTCCTGCTGCGCGCCCTCCAGGGCGGCGACCTGGTCGAAACGCGGCGCGGCCGCGTCGCGGTCGGCTGGCTGATCGTGGAGGATCTGGTGATGGTCCTGGCGCTCGTCCTGCTGCCCGCGCTCGCCAACGTCATCAACAGCGCCGACGCGGGCGGGGGCGCGGGGGCATTGATCGCGCCGCTGGTCGGCACCCTGCTCAAGGTCGCGGGCTTCGTCGCGCTGATGCTGGTGGTGGGCCGCCGCGTCATCCCCTGGGCGCTGCACTGGGTCGTCCACACCGGATCGCGCGAACTGTTCCGCCTCGCGGTCCTGGCGATCGCGCTGGGCGTGGCGTTCGGCGCGGCCTATGCGTTCGACGTGTCGTTCGCGCTGGGCGCCTTCTTCGCCGGCATGATCCTGGGCGAAACGCCCCTGAGCCGCCGCGCGACGGAGGAAACGCTCCCCCTGCGCGACGCCTTCGCCGTGCTGTTCTTCGTGTCGGTGGGCATGTTGTTCAATCCCGCCGTCCTGTGGGAACAGCCGCTGCCGCTGCTGGCCACCGTCGCGATCATCGTCGTGGGCAAATCGATCGCCGCCTATGCCATCGTCCGCCTGTTCCGCTATCCCAACGACACAGCGCTCACCATCGCGGTCAGCCTGGCGCAGATCGGCGAATTTTCCTTCATCCTCGCCTCGCTCGGCACCGGGCTTGGCGTCCTCCCGGCCGACGCGCGCGACCTGATCCTGGCCGGCGCGATCGTGTCGATCTTCCTCAATCCCATCCTCTTCTCGCTGGTCGTGCGCGACCGCAAGCAGGAGGAGGTGGACGATGAAGCCGCACGGGTCGCTGCGGCCCGGCCCGCGGTCGGCCATATCATACTCATCGGCTATGGCCGTGTGGGCAAGCTGATCGCGCTTGGCCTCACCCGGCGCGACATCCCCTTCATCGTGATAGAGGATGACCCGGAGAAGGCGGATGAGGCGCAGGAGGCCGGCCTGTCCGTTGTGCGCGGCAATGCGCTGGAGGACCGCCATCTCAACGCCGCCGGCGTGACCAAGGCGCGCCGCCTGCTGATCGCGGTGCCCGAAGGCTTTGAGGGCGGGGCGATCCACGAACATGCCCGCCACCTCAATCCTGATCTGGATGTCGTCGCCCGCGCGCACAGCGATGCGGAGGTCGACTATCTTCAGGGGCTGGGCGTCCCCCATGTCGTGATGGGCGAACGTGAACTGGCCAACCGGATGCTGGCGCTGTGCGGCGCGGCCTAATCCAGTGAAGCCAGGAACCGCGCCGCCTGCGCCCGCGTGGCGGCGCGGACCTGCTCGTCCATCCGCGCCCAGTTGCGGTATGGCATGGCGAGCCGGACATTGCGTCCCAGCGCACTCTCGTTACGCGCCAGGAAATCCCAGTAGAGCGCATTGAACGGACAGGCATCTTCGCCAATCCGCTGCTTCACGTCATAGCGGCATGTGCCGCAATAATCCGACATCCTGTTGATATACGCGCCGCCCGCCGCATAGGGCTTCGATCCCAGCAGGCCGCCGTCGGCAAACTGGCTCATGCCGATCGTATTGGGCAGCTCGACCCATTCATAGGCGTCGGCATAGACTTCCAGATACCAGACATGCACCTGATGCGGGTCGATCCCCGCCAGCAGCGCGAAATTGCCGGTGATCATCAGCCGCTGGATATGATGGGCATAGGCATGGTCGATCGTCTGTCCGATCGCCTGTGCCATGCAGTGCATGTCCGTCTCGCCGGTCCAGTAGAAGCCGGGCAGGGGCCGTGTGGCGCCCAGCGCGTTGCGCCGCGCATAGTCCGGTCCCTCATGCCAATAGACGCCGCGCACATATTCGCGCCAGCCGATGATCTGGCGGATGAATCCCTCGGCGCAATTGAGCGGCGCCTTGCCCGCCCGATAGCGCGCTTCGACCGCGCGGCACAGCGCCAGCGGATCGAGCAATCCGGCATTGATATAGGGCGACAGGATCGCGTGCCACAGGAACGGCTCATCGGTCAGCATCGCGTCCTGATAGTCGCCAAAATGCGGCAGCGCCTCATCCAGGAAGCGCCGCTGTTGCCGCATCGCGTCCTCATGCGTCACCGCGAAATGGAAATGGTCCAGGCTGCCGATATGATCGGCGAAGCGATCCGCGACGATTCCCAGCACATCGCGCGTGATCGCATCGGGACGAAAGCGGATCGGCTGCGGCATCAGCAGGTCGCGCTGCGGCGGGGGCTTGCGATTGTCCGCGTCATAATTCCATTCGCCGCCTTCGGGCTTCCCTTCCGCCGTCATCAGCAGGCCAGTCTTGCGCCGCATGTCGCGATAGAAATATTCCATCCGCAACCGGGTGCGCGCCGCCGCCCATGTGTCGAACGCGCCATGGGAACAGAGGAAGCGATCATCCTCATGCACCGTGACCGGCAGGCCAAAGCGGAGCGCCCAGCCGTCGAGCATCGCCTGCACCCGCCATTCCCCGGCCTCGGTGACATGGATGGCGACTGGTTTGTGGCGTTCAACGGCCCGTGCGACTTCGCCGGTGAAGCTGCCGCTATTGGCGGTATCGTCTAGCTTTACATAATCAACCGTCCATCCCAACGCCCGCAACCGATCGGCATGATGCCGCATGGCGGACAGGATGAAGGCGATCTTGGCCTTGTGATGGCGGACATAGGTGGTTTCGTCCGCCACCTCCATCATCAGCACGACGCTGCGCGCCTTGTCCGCATCCCGTAGCGCGGCGATGTCGGGGGCGAGCTGGTCGCCCAATATGGGAATAAGAACAGGGCCGTCAGTCATGCCCATGTGAATGACTGACGGCCCCGAAAGTGCCTAGCTGTCCGAAAGGATGTCAGCCGCGACTACGCGGCGGCCCCTTGCGCGGGCCACCGGCGCCGGCACCCTTGAACGGGCGCGGGCTGTGCGGGGCAGAGCCGCCGCGCGAACCGGCGCCCGGACCGCCACGGGGCGGACCGCTGCGGTTGGGCCGTGCGTCGTTGGACGGGCGCAGTTGGCGGCGGTTTTCCCGCGCTTCTTGGCGTGGGGCGCCGTCGACGGGATCGAACATCACGTCCGCGCCTTCGTCACCCGCCTCGCCGGAACGGCGGACGGCCGCCAGGAATTTGGCCGAAATCGCCTTGGGGATTTCGAACATCGTTTCGCTGGTGGTGATGCGGATCGCGCCGATATCGCCGCGCGACACATGGCCACGACGGCAGATCAGCGGCAGGATCCAGCGCGGATCGGCATTCTGGTTCCGGCCGATGTTCATGCGGAACCACTGGGTGTCCTCAAAGCCCGGACGCGGTCCGTCCCGGCGCGCCGGCGCTTCGCTGGCGTCCAGCAGCTCTTCGGGCGCGGGCATGGCGGATCGGGCGCTCTTCACCAGCATCGCGGCGATTTCCTTGGCGCTCTTGGCTTCCAGCAGCTCGGTGCCCAGCGCCCAGTCTGACTCGTCCAGTTCCACCGGGGCCAGCAACTGCGCGCGCAGACGTTCGGCATCCTGCTGGGCGATGGCTTCCTTGCTCGGCGCGGTCGTCCATTCGACCGGGATTTTCGCGCCCTTCAGCATCGATTCGACGCGGCGGCGACGCGGATAGGGCACGATCAGCACGGCCGTCCCCTTCTTGCCCGCGCGGCCGGTGCGGCCCGACCGATGCTGCATCGTCTCGGCGTCGCGCGGCAGCTCGACATGCACCACCAAGGTCAGCGAGGGCAGATCGATGCCGCGTGCGGCGACGTCGGTCGCCACGCACACCCGCGCCCGCTTGTCGCGCAGCGCCTGCAATGCATGGTTGCGTTCATTCTGGCTATGCTCGCCCGACAGCGCCACCACGGCGAAGCCGCGCTCGGTCAGGCTGGCGTGCAGGTGGCGGACATTGTCGCGCGTGGCGCAGAACAGGATCGCCGTCTCCGCCTCATGATAGCGCAGCAGGTTCACCACCGCATTTTCGATGTCGGCGGGGGCCACGGTCATCGCCTGATAGCTGATGTCGCCATGGCCGCGCTCACCGGCGGCCGAGGTGATCTGGAATGCGTCCTTCTGGTAACGGCGGGCCAGCGCCACGATCGGCTTGGGCATGGTCGCCGAAAACAGCAAGGTGCGGCGGCCATCGGGCGTGGCGTCGAGAATGCCTTCCAGATCCTCGCGGAAACCCATGTCGAGCATCTCGTCGGCTTCGTCCAGCACCGCGGTCTTGAGCGCCGACAGGTCGAGCGCGCCGCGCTCCAGATGGTCGCGCAGGCGGCCAGGCGTGCCGACCACGATATGCGCGCCCTGCGCCAGGGCGCGGCGTTCCTTGGCGGCGTCCATGCCGCCGACGCAGGTGGCAATGCGGGCGCGGGCGCCGGCATAGAGCCATTCCAGCTCGCGGCTGACCTGCAACGCCAGTTCGCGCGTCGGCGCGATCACCAGCGCCAGCGGCCAGGCGGGCGGGGGCAGGCGATCGGCGTCGCCCAGCAATTCGTTCGCCATGGCCAGACCAAAGGCGACGGTCTTGCCCGAACCGGTCTGCGCCGACACGATCAGGTCGCGGCCGACCGCTTCGTCCTGCGTGACTTCGGCCTGAACCGGGGTCAGCGCTTCATAGCCCTTGGTGGTCAGCGCCTGGGCGAGCAGGGGGTGGAGAGTATCAAATGCCATATTCTTGTTTTTCCATCGGATAAAAAGCGACCCGCCTTCTTCCGACGGATACAACAAGACCTGTGCCTTCCATCCGCAATACGGATGTCCGGGGTGCAAGGTCACACACCCCGATTCTAGGTTGGAAACCAACCTCCGTTGGGGAAGCGCCGATTGACGGCTTCCCCAAATAAGAAAGCCTCCTTCCCGCATTCCCGCGGAAGGAGGCTTGCCTTAACTATATAGCGTAAAAATCAGACCGAGGCGACTTCCGCCACATCGACCTTCACGCCCGGACCCATCGAGGACGACAGGGCGATCTTGCGAACATATTTGCCCTTCGAACCCGACGGCTTGGCCTTGACGATCGCATCGACGAAAGCGTCGAAATTCTTGCGAAGGTCTTCGGCGGTGAAGCTCGACTTGCCCAGGCCCGCATGGATGATGCCGGCCTTTTCGACGCGGAATTCGATCTGGCCACCCTTGGCGGCCTTCACGGCTTCGGCGACGTTGGGCGTCACGGTGCCCAGCTTCGGGTTCGGCATCAGGCCCTTGGGGCCAAGCACCTTACCCAGGCGACCGACCAGGCCCATCATGTCCGGCGTCGCGATGACGCGCTGGAAATCGATGTTGCCGGCCTGGATCGATTCCAGCAGGTCTTCGGCGCCCACGATGTCGGCGCCGGCGTCGAGCGCCTGCTGGGCCTTGTCGTTGCGGGCGAACACGGCGACGCGAACGTCCTTGCCGGTGCCGGCGGGCAGGGTGACGACGCCACGGACCATCTGGTCGGCGTGACGCGGGTCGACGCCCAGGTTGATCGCGATTTCGACCGATTCGTCGAACTTGGCTGTCGCGTGGGTCTTGATCAGGCCCAGCGCTTCATCGACGCCATGCAGCTTTTCACGGTCAACTGCGGTGGCCAGAGCCTTCGCCTTCTTGGTCAGCTTTGCCATGGTCTTAGCCCTCCACCACGTCGAGGCCCATCGCGCGAGCGGAGCCTTCGATGATCTTCGTTGCAGCGTCGATGTCGTTCGCGTTCAGATCGACCATCTTGGCCTGCGCGATTTCAGCGAGCTGGGCGCGCGTGATCTTGCCGGCGACGATCTTGCCCGGTTCCTTGGAACCCGACTTCAGGTTGATCGCCTTCTTGATCAGGTAGGTGGCCGGCGGCTGCTTCGTGGTGAAGGTGAAGCTGCGGTCCGCATAGACGGTGATGATGGTCGGCAGCGGGGTGCCCTTTTCCATCTTGTCCGTCGAGGCGTTGAACGCCTTGCAGAATTCCATGATGTTCACACCGCGCTGACCCAGCGCCGGACCGATCGGCGGCGAGGGGTTGGCGGCTCCAGCGGGCACCTGGAGCTTGATATAGCCCGTAATCTTCTTGGCCATTGTCACTCACTCTGTTGCTGGACGCACCCCGAAAGGCGCGCCCGGTTCAAGTTTAGCGGTTCAACCGGGGGCCGAAGCCTCCTCCCGCACAACATTTCCGGTCGCCCGGAAATTTCTGTTCGCGTCCCTGCCGGAGCAAGGCCGCCAAATTCTTACTTCGACAGTTCGACCTGCTCGAAATCCAGCTCGACCGGGGTGGCGCGACCGAAGATCGACACCGACACCTTGACCCGGTTCTTCTCGAAATCCAGTTCCTCGACCACGCCGTTGAAGCTGGCGAAGGGACCGTCCAGCACCTTGACGCTGTCGCCGATTTCGTAATCGACGCTGACCTTGTGCTTGGGCGCGGCTTCGGCTTCCTTGCGGGCGCCGAAATAGCGGGCGGCTTCGGTTTCGCTGATCGCCTGCGGCTTGCCCATCGAACCCAGGAAGCCCGTCACCTTGGGCGTGTTCTTGACTAGGTGATAGATGTCGTCGTTCATCGCCAGCTTGGCGAGGACATAGCCGGGCATGAACTTGCGTTCGACCTGGACCTTCTTTCCGCGCTTGACCTCGGTCACCGTCTCGACAGGCACTTCCACCTGCTCGACCAGTTGAGAGAGGCCCATGCGCTCGGCTTCGGACAGGATCGATTCCTTGACCTTGTTTTCGAAGCCCGAATAGGCGTGGATGATGTACCAGCGCGCCATGTTACCTCTTCAAACTCCCGCCTAGCGATTTCCCTGGAAATCGCGGCAACCAAAAAACCAGTTCGACTTCCTTGGAAATCGCGAAAAACTCAGGCCCGGCCTGCCGCGACGCCCAGCAACCACTGGACGATCGCGCCGAAAAAAGTGTCGATGCCGAAGAAGAACAGGCCCAGCAGCGTCGTCATGATGACGACCATCACGCCAGTCATCATGGTTTCGCGGCCGGTGGGCCACACGATCTTCTTCGCCTCGGTCTGCACCTGATTGACGAATTCGCCGGGGGAAACCTTCGCCATCGCCTGCCTCTGCACGTCTCGAACCAACACCAATTCGCGAAGCAACAGTCCGCCCTCCCGATCCCGCCCTGTCTGGCGTCCGGGGGTGCGGCCACATGCTCCGCGACCAAATTCGCCGGCCTTTACGGCCACGATTTCTTAACCGGCGGACGTTCCGCCCGCCTCGAAATCGCCAAGCGCACTTAGCCGCGAACCCCTGAATTTTCAAGGTTTCGCGGCCAGTTCGCTTGGCAGGAGTGGAGGGACTCGAACCCACGGCATTCGGTTTTGGAGACCGACGCTCTACCAACTGAGCTACACTCCTGCACTGGCCTAGCCAGCGAAGGAGGGCGCTTTAGCGTGGGGAGGACAGGAGGGCAAGCGCGATTATGCCGCTTTTGCGTCTTGCGGCGCGACGCTGGTGTCGGCGCTGGTCTGGCGTTCGGCTTCCGCGTTGATCTGCGCGCCCAGCAACACGATATAGGCCGATACGAAGAGCCATAATTGCAGCACCACCACCGCGCCCAGCGACCCGTAGGTCTTGTTGTAATTGCCGAAGGTGGACACGTAGAAGGACACGCCGAGCGTCGCGACCAGCCAGAATAGCGTCGCCGACACAGAGCCGACGGTCAGCCACTGCCATTGGGCATGGCGGCGGTTGGGGCCGAAGCGGTAGATCAGTCCGAAGATGACGCTGGCCAGCAAACCCGCGCACACCCATGTCGTCGCCTTGATGGCAAACAGCACGCCCGGTCCCCAATTGGTCAGGAAATCCTGCAACAGGCCGATGATCGTCGCCGTGAACACACCCGCCACCACGACCAGCACGGCGGAAAAGGTGATCCCCATCGACGTGCGATAGAAGCGGAAGATGTTGCGCCCTTCCTTCTGCCCGTAGACGATGTTGAGCGCCTCCATGATCGCCGACGCCGCCCGCGTCGCGCCATAGACGGCGATCGCCAGCGCCAGCAACAGCCCGAACCCGATGGCGGGTTTTCGGGTACTAACGACGCCCAGCAACTGGTCGTTGATCAGCCCGGCGGCATCGGCCGGCACCACGGTGATGATGGCTTGCATATGCCGACTGACGATTGCGGGATCGCCGACCAGGCCGTATGTGAGCACCACCGCCGCCAGCAGGGGCGCGATCGACAGAAAAGCGTAATAGGCAACGCCCGCCGCCAGCAGACCGATATGGTTGGCCGACAACGCGGTATAAACGCGCTTCAATATTTCCCACCACGCCCGCGGCGGTATCTTCCACGGCGCATCCACATGCACCTGCTGCGCCACTCTCTGCGTCATCCGTGTCCCCTGCTGGTCTTGAAAGGCAAGCGCGTGAGGGGGAGGGTGGTTCCCTCAACTGGGCTAAAGGAAAAAGCCGCCCTTCATGATCCGCCGCGCGCGGCCCTGGACAGGCAGGCGGTCGAACGGCGTGTTGCCCGCCGCCGCCGCCATCTTGGCCGAATCGACGATCCACGGCGCATCGGGATCGACGAAGATCAGGTCCGCCGCGCTTCCGGCCGCAAAGCCGCCCGCATCGACGCCCAAAATCGTCGCCGGATTGGCCGACAGCAATGTCATCAGCCGGTTGATCGTCACCTGCCCGTCGCGCACCAGGTTGAGCGACAGCGCCAGCAGCGTCTCCGCCCCCGCCATGCCGGGCGAGGCGTCGGCGAAGGGCAGGCGCTTGTCCTCCGGCCCGCGCGGGTCGTGGCTGGATGTGATGACGTCCACCGTCCCGTCGGCCACCGCTGCAAGGCAGGCCTGCCGGTCGCTCTCATCCCGCAGCGGCGGGGAAAGTCGCGCAAAGGTCCGGAAATCTGTCACCGCCTGGTCGTTGAGATAGAGATAGGCCGGGCTGATGCCGCAGGTGACCTTCAGCCCCTCCGCCTTGGCGGCGCGGATGCAATCGAAACCCGCCTTGGTCGTCACCAGCCGGAAATGGATCGCTGCGCCCGCTTCGCGCGCCAGCATGATGTCGCGCGCGATGGCCAGCGCCTCCGCGCCGGCCGGCGCGTGGGGCAGGCCCAGCCGCGTCGCCGTCTCGCCGCTGGTCGCCACCGCCTTTGCCGTCAGCCCGCCATCTTCGGCATGGGCGATGACGGTCAGTCCCAGGCCGCTGGCGTAGGAGAGCACGCGCAGCATCACGCCTGAATCGGCGATCCACTGGCGGCCCGTGCCGACCGCCTTCGCGCCCGCCATCTGCATCAGGCCCATTTCGGCCATTTCGGCGCCCTGCAACCCGCGCGTCGCCGCCGCGATCGGATGGACCCAAAAATCGGGCTTGCCCGCCCGCGTCGCTTCGCGAATGAGGCCCACCTCGTCCAGCGGAGCGCGCTGGTCTGGCATCAGCGCCGCGCGCGTGATCCCGCCGAAATGAAAGGCCGGCTTGTCGGTGGCGAACACGCCCAGATCGATCAGGCCCGGCGCGACCACCAGCCCCAGCGCATCGACCCGCTGCGCGTCGTCCGGCACCGCGACATCGCCCGCCGCGACGATCCGGTCGCCCTCGATCAACACGACGCCCGGCGTCAGGGCGTCACCCGCGGGATCGGCCAGCTTGCCGTTGATGATGGCGATCTTAGTCATGGGCTATGCTCCCAATCCGTTCGCCCTGAACCTGTCGACGGGCCATTCTTTCCTTTGACCGTTGCGCGCATGAGAAGAGCAGGGCTTCAACAGGTTCAGCCTGAACGGATGCTGGAAACAGGCTCATGCCCATCCCTCCACACCCCGCGCCCTGCGGGTCAGCACGTCTAGGCACGCCATGCGCACCGCCACGCCCATCGCAACCTGTTCGGTGATCGCCGACCGATCGGGATCGTCGGCCACCGAACTGCTGATCTCCACGCCCCGGTTCATCGGCCCTGGATGCATCACCAGCGCGTCGGATTTGGCCAGCGCCAGCCGCTCCGGCGTCAGCCCGTACAGCGCATGATATTCGCGCGGAGAGGGGGTGAACGCCCCGTCCATCCGCTCATTCTGCAACCGCAGCATCATCACCACGTCGGCCCCGTCCAGCCCCTCGTCCATCCGCGTAAAGGGCGTCGCCCCCAGCAACTCCACCTCCGGCGGCAACAGCGTCGGCGGCGCCACCGCCCGCACCTGCGCGCCCAGCGCGGCCAGGCACAGCATGTTCGACCGCGCCACCCGGCTATGCAGCACATCGCCGCAGATCGCGACCACCAGCCCCTCGAACCCGCCCTTGCGCCGCCGGATCGTCAGCGCGTCGAGCAGCGCTTGCGTGGGATGCTGGTGCCATCCATCGCCGGCGTTCAGCACCGGACAATCCACCTTGTCCGCAATCAACCGCACCGCGCCCGAACTCGCATGGCGGATCACGATCACATCGGCCGCCATGGCGTTCAGCGTCATCGCCGTGTCGATCAGCGTCTCGCCCTTCTTCACGCTCGACGTGGCCGCCGCCATGTTGACGACATCCGCGCCCAGCCGCTTTCCCGCAATTTCGAACGACAACAATGTGCGCGTGCTATTCTCGAAAAAGGCGTTGATCTGCGTCATCCCCGCCAGCCGTCCGTCATGCTTGCGCGCCTGGCCCTTGTTCGTCTGCGCCCAATGCTCCGCCTCATCCAGCAGGAAGCGGATTTCCCAGGGTTTCAGGTCCGCGATCGACAGAAGATGCTTGTGCGGAAACAACGCCCGGCCTGTCAGGTCGGGGGTGGCGTCGGGTATGAAGATGTCGGGCATGAACCGGTGCTTTAGGGAAGCAGGCCGGGGAGGGCAAGGCGTCGATGGCGCGCTTATGCCCGGCCGCGCCATTTCCCGATGAGCGTCCCGTCCCGCAACACCGCGCGCGCTGCATTATGCCCCGGCGCGCCGGTCACGCCGCCGCCCGGATGCGTCCCCGCGCCGCACATATACAGCCCCTTTACCGGCCCGCGATACGCCCCATGACCCAGCACCGGCCGCGCCGCCCACATCTGGTCCAGCGTCAGATTGCCATGCATGATGTCGCCGCCGACCAGCCCGAATTTGCGCTCCAGGTCGAGTGGCGAATGGATCTGTCGCGCGATCACGCTTCTGGCGAAGCCTGGCGCGGCCGCCTCCACCGTCGCGATAATAGCATCCGCCGCCGCCTCCCGCTCGTCGTCCCACGAACGCCCATCCGGCAGTTCCGGCGCGAATTGCTGGCAGAACAGGCTCGCCACATGGCACCCCTCCGGCGCGAGTGTATCGTCGATCGTGGACGGGATCAGCATCTCCACGATCGGCGCCTTCGACCAGCCGTAGCGCTTGGCGTCCATGAAGGCGCGGTCCATATAGTCCAGCGTCGGCGCGATGATGATCCCCGACTGGTGATGCTCCCCCACGCCTGGCAGGCAGATGAAGTCGGGCAGGGCGTCCAGCGCCACATTCATGCGGAACGTCCCCGATCCCGCCTTGAACGCCTTGATCCGCTTCGTAAAATCGGCCGGCAGGTCGCTTGGCCGGATCATCCGCTCATAGAGCAGTTTCGGCCCGACATTGGCGATCACCGCGCCGCCGATCACCTCTTCGCCGCTCTCCAGCCGCACACCGACCGCGCGCGCGCCATCCACCAGCACCATCTCGACCGGCGCCTCCAGGCTGATCTCCACGCCCATGGCGGTCACGACCTTGGCCATGATCTGCGTGATCGCGCCCATGCCGCCGACCGCATGACCCCAGGCGCCCTTCTTGCCGTTCACCTCGCCGAACACATGGTGCAACAGCACATAGGCGCTGCCCGGCGTATCGGGGCTGGCGTAATTGCCGACCACCGCATCGAAGCCGAACGCCGCCTTCACCGCGTCGCTCTCGAACCAGCCGTCGAGGAAGCTGCGCGCCGACTTGATGAACAGGTCCAGCACATCGCGCTGCTGTTCCAGCCCCAACCCCGCGACCCGCCGACCCTGCTTCAGCGCCTCGACGATCATGGTCAGCCCATCGCCGACATTGGGCGGGCTTTTCAGCACCAGGTCGCGCAGCACATCGGCCACCACCTCCAGCGCGTCATAATAAGCGGGCAGGGCGGCCGCATCCGGCGCGCTGAACTTGGCGAACTCCGCCTGCGTCCGCTCCAGCCCACCGCCCAGCTTCAAATAACCGCCATCGGGCTGGGGCAGGAAATTGCTGATCGGCCGCTCGATCACGCGATAGCCGTGATCCGCCAGTTGCATGTCGCGGATGACCTTGGGATTGAGCAGGCTGACCGTATAGCTGGCGGTGGAATTGCGGAAGCCGGGATGAAATTCCTCCGTCACCGCCGCCCCGCCCACGACAGCGCGCCGCTCCAATATGCGGACCTTATAGCCCGCCCGCGCCAGATAGAAGGCGCAGACCAGCCCATTATGCCCGCCCCCGATAATGACGGCGTCGTAGGATTTCGTCATGCCTTGCTCCACCCAATCCCCGGTGCGCGGTGCAGCCGCGCCTGCGGGATCACATCGCGCACCCGCCCGCAAAAATGCCGCAACGCCACTTCCTGCTCGCTCAATGGCCCGACGGTGAAGCTGGCCGACGCCATCCCAGCCTGCACCCGCGCGACCAGGTCCGTATCCTCGGCATTGACCTGCCGGTTGATCCGCCAGTTGAGATAGCGCGCCGCCTTCATCTCGCGCCGATCATCGGGCAGCGCATAGCTGATCTCCCGGATCAGCGTCTGCGTCGGCGACACCGGCAGCCAGGCCATGAAATCCACCTGGTCGGGATAGATGTCGAACGCGAAATTGGGCCATAGCTTATAATAGGTCCACAGCCTTTGCCGTCCGGGCGCCAGATGCGGCACATGGGGCAGGAAATGCTGATAGGCGCGCTCGGTCAGGTTGGCCGACGGCCGGTCCACTATCGGCCCCCACATCTTGTCGACATGGCGCGACGCTTCCACGCCATAGCCATCGCCCATCAGCCGCTTGAGGCCCGGATGCGCGACCGCAATATGCAGCCCGTCCGAATAATTGTCGCCGATATTCTTCCAGTTCACCGATCGCGGCCGCAACGTCACCCGCCCCAGCGCCCGCATATCCTCGAACCGATAGGCGGCGATCTCCTCCATATAAGGCGCCATCATCTGCGCCACCGACGGCCCGCCATCATTCGCCAGCCGCACGAACAGGAAACCCTGCCAGCACTCCACCTCGACCGCCGCCAGCCCATGGTCCGCCATCGCGAACCCCCCGCCATAGCTGGCCTTCATCGGCACGCCGGTCAGCCGCCCGTCCGTCTCATAGGTCCAGCCATGATAGGGGCAGGCCAACTTCTTCGCGCATCCGCTGGAGCCGTCCACGATCCGCGCCCCGCGATGGCGGCAGACATTGGTGAAGGCGCGCACGGCCCCATCGTCGCCGCGGATCACGATCACGCTCTCGTCGATCATATCGAGCGTGTGGAAATCGCCGGGGGTGGGAATGTCGCTCCGGTGGCAGACGATCTGCCAGGCCGGGCGGAAGATCCGCTCCACCTCGACCGCGAAAAATTCAGGATCGCTATAGGTCCATGCGGGCAGGCTCCACCCGGCATCCGGGTCCACTATCCTGTCGATCTGCCCCGCCACCTTGTCAGGATTCCCTAGCGTCAATTCACAATTTTACGATTGTATAATGTAACCGCGCCAAACGCCATCCCAAATCGAATCAACTGTCCAACTCGCCGTCGCTTTTCGCGTTCGCCTGCGCCCCGTACCGTCGCGCCAGCATGGCGCAGGCCATCAGCTGGATCTGATGGAAGACCATGATCGGCAGCAGGATCGGCCCCACCGCCGCCGCCGGGAACAAGACGCCCGCCATCGGCACGCCCGACGCCAGGCTCTTCTTGGACCCGCAAAATTGCAGAACGATCGCATCTTCCCGCGTCAGGCCCAGCATCCGCCCCAGCGCCAGCGTGAACAGCAGCACCACGACCAACATGGCGATGCACAGCCCCACCAATATCAGCAATGAAGTGCTCGACACCCTGGACCACAGCCCCTTGACCACAGCCGCGGAAAAGGCGGCATAGACCACCAGCAATATCGATCCCCGATCGACTCGCCCCAGCATAGCCTTGCGCCGCGTCACGAACCCGCCGATCCACGGCCGCAGCAGATGCCCGATGACGAAGGGCAGCAACAATTGCAGCACGATCCCTTCGATCGAGGACAGGGAGATCAGGCTGCCGCTACCGTCCCTTTGCATCAGCAGCGCGACCAACAGCGGCGTCAGGAAAATGCCCAGCAAATTGGAGAAGGAGGCGCTGACTACTGCCGCCGCGACATTGCCCCGCGCGATCGCGGTGAAGGCGATGGCCGATTGCACCGTCGATGGCAGCAGCGCCAGGAACAGCAATCCCGCCCGCATATCCTGCGGTACGAAGCCGAATCGGCCGATCAACAGCCCCAGCAACGGGAAAGCGATAAAGGTCGTCGCCAACGTCGCCAGGTGCAATTTCCAAGCCTTGGCCCCGCTCAAGATCGCCTCGCGCGACAATTTTGCGCCATGCAGGAAAAAAAGCAGCACGATCCCGGCATCCGCGACGATGCTGGCGATCCGCGCGCCATCCCCCCGCGCCGGCAATAGGGACGCTAGTGCGACGGTCGCCAGCAGCAACAGCAGAAACGGGTCCAGGGCTTGGCGCAGGCGGTTCATCATCAACTTCGGTCAGGCGACGGGATGAGCGGGGGGATAGACGCAGGCCATGGGATGCGCCAACAACTTCGCCTTGGGCCAGGACAAGTCAGGCGAAATAGGGAGAGGCTGACCATGAGCGACCATATCGCAATCGTGGAAAAGGCGGGCGTGATCGAAATCCAGATCGACCGACCGGAAAAGAAGAATGCGCTGACCGCGACCATGTATCGCGCCATGACCGCGGCCTTGGCCGACGCATCGGCGCGCGCTGATATCGGCGCCGTGCTGATCGCGGGCCGGGGCGAAGCCTTTTGCGCGGGCAACGACCTGAAGGATTTCACCGCCGGGCCGGAGGGCGGCGCCGCCGCCTTCGACTTCATCCGCGCCATCGCCGCTTTCGACAAGCCGCTGGTCGCCGCGGTGCAGGGGCTGGCCGTGGGCGTCGGCACGACGATGCTTTTTCACTGCGACCTCATCTATGCCGCGCCCGACGCGCGCTTCGTCATGCCCTTCGTCAATCTGGGCATCGTGCCCGAAGCCGGCTCCAGCCTGCTCGCGCCTGCGATGATGGGTCATGCCAAGGCGGCGGCGATGTTGCTGCTGGGTGAACCGATGGACGCCGACGGGGCCGACCGTTCAGGCCTTATAACCGCGATTGTCCCGGCCGACCGCCTGCTCGACCATGCCCGCGCCAAGGTGGCGGCGCTGATGGCCAAGCCGCCGCAGGCGCTGGCCGCCACCCGCAGGCTGATGAAGGGCGATCCCGCCGCGCTCAATGCCCGGATCGAGGAGGAAGCGCGGCTGTTCCGCGAAACCCTGGCTTCGCCCGAAGCCCAGGAAGCCTTCGCCGCCTTCTTCGAAAAACGCGCGCCGGTGTTCAAGCATAGCTAATCGACCTTCCGTCCGTAGCGTATCTCGCTCACTACCACCGCCGCCACGATCAGCAGGCCGCCGACCAGCGCCGTCGGCGGCATCCGTTCGCCCGCGATCCGGCCGATGATCCCGGCCCAGACCGGCTCGCCGGCGTAGATCAACGTCGCCCGCGTCGGCGACACGGTGCGCTGCGCCCAGTTCATCACCAACTGGATCAGCGCCGTCATCGCGCCCAGGCCGCAGGCGCTCAGCACAACCGTCCAGGAAAAGGGCGGCACGCTCTCGCCCGCCGGTCCCATGCAGGCGAAGGCGAGCAGCGCCGTCACCGCCAGTTGCACCACAGTCACCCGCGCGACATCCACCTTACCGGCCCACAGGCTGATGAAGATGATCTCCAGCGCGATCGCCACCGTACTGAGCAGCGTCAGCAACTCGCCGGTTCCCAGCGCCAGCCCGTCTCTGGGCGCCGCGATCAACAACAGCCCGACAAAGGCCAGCGCGACCCCCGCCCAACTCGCCAGCCGGGGCCGCCGCCGCAGGATCACCCACTGCAAAATCGGCACCAGCGGCACATAGGCGGCGGTGATGAACGCCGACGTGCTGCTGCTGATCGTCTGCAAGCCCCAGGTCTGGAGCGAATAGCCCACGAAAATGCCCAGCCCGATCACCAGTCCCGCCACCAACTCGCGCCGCGTCAGCCCGCGCAGCACCGGCAGCGCGAGCGGCAGCGTCAGCAGCGCCGCGGTCGCAAAGCGCAGGCCGACGAAGAATAGCGGCCCGGTTTCGCGCATCGCATGATGCACGACCAGGAAAGTGGCGCCCCACAGGATCGTCACCCCGATCAGCGCGAGTTCGGGGCGACCGATCATCAGGCGATGCTGGGCGGGCTTGTCGGATGCGTCATTGTGCAACATAATGCACATCGCCCTATGAGCACTATATTGCACAGTCAAGACGCGCCAGCGCAGGATCAACGCCCGGACGTCCTCGCCCATGTCGCGGGCAATGTCCGCGCGCTGCGTGCCGAACGCGGCTTCAGCCAGGATGGGTTGGCGGCGCAGGCCGGCGTCAGCCGCCGCATGATCTCCGGCATCGAAAGCGGGGAGGCGAATGTCAGCCTGTCGACGCTAGACCGGCTGGCCCAGGCGCTCGGCGTCAGTTTTTCGCGCCTCGTCCGCCCGCCCGACATGCGCGATAACAACCGGATCGACAGCCTGGCCTGGCGCGGCCGAAATCCCGACAGCCGCGCCACCCTGCTCGGCACCGTTCCCGCCGCGCGGGAAGCGGAGCTATGGACCTGGTCGCTGGCCGCGGGCGAAACCTATCCCGCTGAAGCGGACGCGGCCGACTGGCATGAGATGCTCTATGTCATGGAAGGGGTGCTGACGGTCGAACGGAAAGGCGCTGATCCCCAGCGGGTGGCGACCGGCGACTTCCTCATCTTCACTAGCGACAGGCCCTATCTCTTCGCGAATCGCGAAGCAGGGCCGGTGCGGTTTGTCCGCAACGTGGTGTTTTAACGGTAAGGCTGTTCAGGACCTGTTCCCGCGCAGGCGGGAACCTAGTCCTGCCGTGTGGCCTAATCCCTCGTCCACCCTCACTCGTTGCGCAGGTCGCTGCCCGCCTCTTCCAGCGATGCGCCAACGTCGCGCTTCGCTTCGCCCGCCTCGCGCTTGGCGTCGGCCGCGGCCTTGTCGGTCGCTTCGCCGATCTTGTCCGTACCTTCGTCGATCGCGCGGCCGGCATCGTCCAGGCCATTGTCGATTTTGGCGCCGGCACTATCGACCGCATTGCTCACGTCGCTGCCGATCGCCGATCCGGCATTGTCCAGATTATCCTGCGCCTTTTCCGAGCAGGCGGACAGGCCGGCGACGGTCAGCAGCGCGGCTGCGGCGATAAGGGAAGTACGCATCGTGGCTCCTCTAGCCATTAAAAGGAGCAAGATAAGCGCAGGAGGCGGCAGAAGGTTTCTTGGCCGGTGCTTATCCGCCGCGCAGACCGAACACCATCGATCGGTCGGCTTCGGGGATCAACCCTTCCAGCACACGCCAGAATCCGGTGACCGATCCCTGTCCGGCCTGGGCATAGGCGGTCGCCATCTTCTCGCGCAGCGCGCGGAACAGCTCTGCCTCCAGCGCCTTGCCCGACGAGCTGAGTCGCAATAGCTTCTGCCTGCGGTCGCTGGCCCCCGCTCGCGTTTCGATATAACCGCGCTCCACCAGGTCGCTCAGCACCCGACCCAAGGATTGCTTGGTGATCGCCAGCAACCGCAGCAAATCCTTGACCGTCAGGTCCGGCTGGCGCGAGATGAAATAGAGCGCGCGATGATGCGCCCGGCCCAGCCCTTGCGCCGACAGGCTTTCGTCGATCGACCGAGTGAGGGCGGAATAACCGAAATAGAGCATCTCGATCCCACGCCTGATCTCATCCTCGCGCAGGAAGAGGGGTGACGCGGGCGAGATTGGCGCGGGCGAGGCGGGGGAACTGGAAACCGACATGAAGGGCTATGATCCGGCAAAGTGACAAAGTGCATATTGGCGTCACGAAACTATCATGACTAGGCTTTCCTTTCGTCGATGACACGTTATATGGCGGTCCGCGCCGACAAGATCGGCTCTGCTGGGGCGTCGCCAAGTGGTAAGGCAGCGGCTTTTGATGCCGCCATTCGCAGGTTCGAATCCTGCCGCCCCAGCCAGTTTTCTCTTACGCTTCGACAATCCCTGGTTTTCGGACGGGCCCCGGACGAATAGAGATTTCGCGTGAAAGGCGAAATGCCCGCGTCTCGGCTTACCTCTGCGCGCGGCCAAAGCAGGAGCAGCGTATGGACCAAAAGCCCGCCATTACGATCCACGACATCATCGACGCCGCCCGGATCATCGCCCCGGCGGCGGTGCGCACGCCCCTCTTGGAAAATCACGCGCTTAACGATCGATTGGGCCGCCGCGTCCTCATCAAGTTCGAAGGAGCGCAACACACAGGATCGTTCAAGTTCCGTGGCGCATATAACCGCCTCGCACGCCTCGATGCGCAGCAGCGGGCGGCGGGCGTCGTCGCCTGGTCGTCGGGCAATCATGCTCAGGGCGTGGCCGCCGCGGCGCAATTGCTCGCCCTTCCGGCGACCATCGTGATGCCGTCCGATGCGCCCGCGATCAAACTGGCCAACAACCGCGCGCTGGGGGCGGAGATCGTCACCTATGACCGCCATAGCGAAAGCCGGGAGGAAATCGCCACCGCGCTGGCGCACAGCCGGGGCGCGACATTGGTGCCATCCTTCGATGACCCCTTCGTCATCGCGGGGCAGGGGACGGCGGGCCTCGAAATCCTCGACCAAGCCGCGGAAGCAGGCGCCATCATCGGCCAAATCCTGGTCTGTTGTGGCGGCGGCGGTCTGACGGCCGGGATCGCCACGGCAGTTAAAGCGCGCGCGCCTGAAATCGCCCTTTACGCCGTCGAACCCGCCGGGTTCGACGATACCGCCCGCTCGCTCGCCAGCGGTGTCCGCGAGAACATCGCGCCGGATGCGCGCAGCATCTGCGACGCGCTGATGGCGCCCAGTCCCGGCGCGATGACCTTCCCGATCAACCAGGCGCTGCTGTCGGGCGGCCTCGTCGTCAGCGACGATCAGGTGCGCGACGCGATGCGCTTCGCCTTCTCCACGCTCAAGCTGGTCGTGGAGCCGGGCGGGGCGGTCGCGCTGGCGGCGGTGCTGAACGGCCTAGCTCCGCCCTGCGGCGATGCCAGCGTCGTTGTCCTGTCGGGCAGCAATGTCGATCCGGCCGCCTATGCCGCCATTGTCGGCGGGGCCGCCGCATGATCGATCCGCGCGCCATCCGCACCTTCCTGGCGGTGTGCCGCGCCAACAGCATCAGCGGCGGCGCGCGCGCGCTCAACATTTCGCAACCATCCGTGTCGAACGCCATCGCGCAATTGGAACAATCGCTGGGCGTCTCGCTGTTCGAACGCTCGCGCAGCGGCATCCTGCTCACGCCTGAAGGGCAGGCGCTGCTCCGCCGCGCCGAAGCGATGGACAGCCTTCTGTCGGACGTGCAGGCGGAAGTGCAACTCGCCAGCCGCGGCATCACCGGCCCGCTGCGCGTTGGCGGTACGCCCGGCGCATTGGTCAGTTTGTTGCCCGATGCGGTGCGGCGGCTGGAAGCGCGGATCGGTCGGTTCGCGCTGCATGTTGTCGAACGGCCCGACCATGACCTGGCTGCCATGCTCCATCGTGGCGACATCGAAATGGTCTTCGTCACCACCGGCATTGACGAACCGCCGGAGGGTATCGAGGAGCGCACCTTTTCCCGCGATCCCTTCGCGCTGATCGTGGGCAAGCAGAACGACCATCTACCCGCCAGCCTGTCGCTGCGTGACACCGCACTGATGCGCTGGGTCTTGCCCGAAGCGCGCGGCGCCTTCCGCCGTCAGGTCGATGCGCTGTTCATGGCCGCCGACATTCCGGTGCCGCAGGACATCATTCGCTGCGATTCCCTGCTCACGACCAAGGCGATGGTGCGGGGCAGCCAGCGCGTCACCATCTTGCCGATGCAGGTCGCATCGGCGGAACTGTCGATCGGCGTGCTACGCGCCATCACGATCGCAGAAGCTGCCTTTCCGCGCAGTATCGGTGTGCGGATGCTGGCTGGCGGGCGGCTGTCGCGACTAGGCGAGGCTTTGCTGGATGTGCTTATCCATAGCTCCAGACTATGATGTTCGAAAAAATCATTATTTTTCTTTGGGGCTTTGGCGGCGCATAAGCTGTTCCAACAAGAGCTTTCGGGAGGGACCATCGTGCGGCACATCATCCGCAACATCGCAATTTTCGACGGGACGGGCAGCGCCCCGGTCGCCGGAGCGGTGGTCGTTGAAGACGACAGGATCGCAGCCGTCCTGCATGACGCCGCTGCTATCGCTGCGGTCGAGGCCGACAGCGTGATCGATGGCCAGGGCGGCACGCTGATGCCCGGCATGGTCGATTCCCACGCCCATCTGACCTGGGGCAGCTCGGTCGAGAAAATCTATCACCAGTTCATCCTGCCGCCCGAAGAATTGAAGGTCGCCGCCTGGCGCAATGCCCGCGTGCTGCTCGACCATGGTTTCACCAGCCTCTATTCCGCAGGCGCGCTTGGCGACCAGATCGAACCCGAACTCGTCCGCGCGATCGACGCCGGCGAAACCCCCGGTCCGCGCCTGATCCCCTCGACGCTGGAGCGTAGCCCCGAAGGCGAGGAGGGGGTGGAAACCGGCGACGTGTTCAACGGTCGCGGCCCTGACGCCATGCGCGCCTTCGTCGCCTATTGCGCGGCGGAAGGCGTGAAGTCGCTCAAGCTGGTCATCTCCGGCGAAGACGCGCTCAAGCCCGGATCGTCGGGCGACGTCCTCTACACTGACGCGGAAATGCTGGCGGCGGGCGAAGCGGCCAGGGAAGCGGGCCTGTGGATCGCGACCCATGCCTATTCGCCCCGTGCGATCGAACTGGCGCTCGAAGCGGGGGCGCGCATCCTTTATCATTGCTCCTTCGCCAACGATGCGGCGATCGACGCGATGGCCGCGAAGAAGGACGACATCTTCTACGCCCCCGGCCCCGGCGTCTCGGTCGCCGCGCTGGAAGCGTCGCCGCCGCCCCATATCGACATGTCTTCCATGAAAGCCAGCGCCGCCGAGCGTTTGGAACTGGAAAAGGCGCTCGTCCCCAAGCTCAAGGCGCGCGGCGTGCGTATCCTGCCCGGTGGCGATTATGGCTTCCCCTTCAATCCCCATGGTCGCAACGCCCGCGACCTGGAGCATTTCGTGACCCATTATGGCTTCACCCCGGCCGAGGCGCTGAACGCCGCGACCATGTTGGGCGGACAGCTGATGGGACAACGAGTTGGACAGGTGAAGACCGGCTATCTCGCCGACCTGCTGCTGGTCGACGGCGACCCGACCCAGGACGTCCGCATCCTGCAGGACGCCCATAATATCAAGATGATCATGCTGGGCGGGCGGATGCATAAATCCCCCGTAGCGCAGCCCGTGACCGCCTGACCGGAAAGATGCCGCCATGTTCGACGTTGCAATCATCGGCTGCGGGCCGGTGGGGGCCTTTGCGGCCAATCTCCTTGGGAAATCCGGCCTGTCGATCCTGGTGATCGAGCAGGAGGCGAACCCCTATCCTCTGCCGCGCGCGGTCCATCTGGATCACGAAATGATGCGCCTGTTCCAGTCGGCTGGCGTGATCGACCGGGTGGCGGGCGACATGCGCGACACCGAAGGGCATCTGCATGTCGGCGCCGACCATGGCGTCATCCGCTACATGGGCACGGTCGGGCGGGCGCGGCCGTTTAGCTGGTCCAACGACTATTTCTTCTACCAGCCCGAACTGGAGGATCATCTCCGCGAGGCGCTGACCGATTACCCTAATATAACTGTCCAACTCGGCGTCTCATTTGAAGGGCTGGAGGAGAACGAAAACGGCGTCACGCTGCGGCTTTCCGAAGGTCGGACAGAGCAGGCTCGCTACGTCATCGCCTGCGACGGATCGCGCAGCGCGGTGCGCAAGGCGCTGGACATAAAGCTGGACGATCTGGATTTTGAAGAGCCCTGGTTGGTGGTCGATGCCGAAGTCGATGGGCCGGTGCGCTTCCCCGACCTGTGGGGCTTCCCCGACGCCGCCGACCTGCAAAAGCTGTCGGTGATGATCTGCGATCCCAAGCGCCCGGCGACGATCGTGCCGGGGCGCGGCAATCACCGCCGCTGGGAGTTCATGCTGCTGCCCGGCGAAGACGACCAGGCGATGATGGAGCCGGATTCGGTTGCAGCCCTTGTCGAACCCTATCTCTCCGGGGTTCCGCACAGGATCGTGCGGGCGGCGACCTATCGCTTCCATGGTTTGATCGCCGAGCGATGGCGGACGGGCGGCGTCTTCCTGGCCGGCGATGCCGCGCATCAGACGCCGCCCTTTTTCGGGCAAGGCATGTGCCACGGCCTGCGCGACGTCGCCAACCTGGCCTGGAAGCTGGAGATGGTGGTGAAGGGCGCGGCGCCCGACGCGCTGCTCGACAGCTATCAGCCCGAACGCGATCCCCATGTCCGTGCGGTCATCACCGCCGCTGTCGCCGCGGGGCGCTATATCTGTATGCTGGACCCGCAAGCGGCCGCCGAGCGCGACGCGCAGATGCGCGAAGCCGCCAAGGGCGCGCAGCATGGCACCGCCGCCGACCTGATCCCCGCCATCGCGACGGGCATCGTCGCGGCCGGCACGCCGGGCGCGGGTGAGCGTTTCATCCAGCCCCGCGTGGGGGATCGCCTGCTGGACGACGTCACCGGCAGCGGCTGGCGTCTCTTCACCCGCGCCATGGTGGAGAGCGGTGACGTCACGGTCGTAGACCTCACGCAACTGGCCGATGGCGGCGCGATCGCCGCCTGGCTGGCCGATCGGAAGGCCGATGCCGTGTTGGTCCGGCCCGACCATTATGTTTTCGGCACCGGCAAGGGGGGCGACCTGATCGCCCGGCGCGATGCGCTGGTCGCCGGCGCCTTCCGTCAGGAGATCGCCGCATGACCCTTTCTCTGGATCAGGCGCGTCGCATCATCGACGCCGCACTGGGCCATGGCCGGGCGCAAGGTGCGCAGCCGCTGGCCGTCTTCCTGCTCGATGCCGGCGCGCATCCCGTCGCCTTCGCGCGGGAGGATGGCGCCAGCCTGTTCCGTTTCGATATCGCCAAGGCCAAAGCCACGGGCGCACTGGGTATGGGGGCGGATACGCGGGTCATTGCAACCCGCGCCGCCGCCAACCCCGGTTTCTTCCAGAGTGTGGTGGCCGTCACTAGCGGCCAACTCGCTTTGTCCCCCGGCGGCGTCCTGATCCGCGATTTGGAAGGCGCGGTTATGGGCGCCGTCGGGATCAGCGGCGACACCGGCGACTGCGACGAAGCCTGCGCCATTGCCGGCATCCTGGCCGCCGGACTTTCCCATGGAGTGCAATCATGAGACTTCGCAGCATCGAACTGGCGATGCCGGGCGCGGCGGACGCCGCCACCTTTATGACCGACATCTGGGGCATGGCCCCGGCGAAGGTGGTTGGCGACATCCATTATCTGCGCGGATCAGGGACTTTCCCCTATCTCGTCGCGTTCGAGGAGTCGGCTGACGCCTACGTCCGGTCGACCACCTTCGTCTGCACGTCCGACCGGCTGGAGCAACTGAAGCGCAGCGTCACCATTGCCGGCCTCCCCGCAATGCCTGTCGTCTCAGAAGACTTGGGCGGCGGCCATGGCATCATCGTGGAACTGGCCGAAGGCGAATTGCTGCGCTTCCTGGTCGACGCGCAGGAGGTCGAACCGATCGAGGGCGCGGACCTGCCGGTCAAGCTGACCCATGTGGTGTTCAATTCCGCCGACGCGGAAATGACCGGCCATCTGGCCGAGGACGCATTGGGCTTCCGCGTGTCGGACCGGACCAAGGGCATGGTGTTCGTGCGCTGCAATGACTCGCATCATAGCACCGCCTTCGCCCGCGCGGGGATTTCCAGCCTCAACCATATCGCCTTCGAGATGGAGGATCTGGACGCGGTGATGCGCGGCATCGGTCGCCTGCGCGATCAGGATATGGCGCCGGCCTGGGGACCGGGCCGTCATGGCCCCGGCGCCAATGTCTTCGCCTATTTCATCGCCCCGTTCGGCCCGGTGATCGAATTTTCGACCGCCGTGAACAAGGTGCCCGACGACTATCGGCCCGGCGCGCCGGAAGACTGGACCTGGCCCGAAAAGCGGATCGACCAGTGGGGCATGTCCGACAAGAATTTCGACGGGCTGCGCGCTGCCGAAGAAAAATTCCGCCATCGCCGCGACTGGCAGCCCCAATCCCTGGCCCACCCGATCGACGTCCTGACAGAGGAAAATCACTAATGCGCTATGTCAGTTTCCGCCGCCCCGACGGCACCCCCAGCTTCGGCCGCCAGGACGGCGCAACGATCATCGAACTGGCGACCGGCGCGACGCCCAGCCTGAAGGCCGCGCTGACCGACGGCAGCCTGGCGACGCTGGCTGACGGCGCGACCTATGCCGCCGCCGACATTGTGTTGCTGCCGGTTATCCCCGATCCCGCCAAGATACTGTGCGTCGGGCTGAACTATGCCGAGCATGTCAAGGAAACCGGCCGGGAGCAGAAGGCGCATCCCGCCATCTTTGTGCGCTATGCCGACAGCCTGGTCGCCGATGGCCAGCCGATGGTGAAGCCCGCCGTGACGACCCGCTTTGATTATGAAGGCGAACTGGCGATCGTCATCGGCAAGCCGTGCCACAAGGTTGCCGCCACCGATGCGTTGAGCCATGTCGCTGGCTATGCCGTCTTCAACGACGGATCGGCGCGCGACTGGCAGCGCCACAATATCCAGTTCACGCCGGGCAAGACTTTTCCCGGCACCGGCGGCTTTGGCCCCGCGCTGGTGACGGTGGACGAGATTGATGATCTGGGCGCGCTGCGCGTCCAGACCTGCCTCAATGGCGACATGGTGCAGGACCAGCCGATCGCCGACATGATTTGGGATATCCCCACGGTCATCGAATATATCAGTGCCTTCACGCCGCTGGCGCCGGGCGACGTCATCGCCACCGGTACGCCCGGCGGCGTCGGCGATAAGCGCACCCCGCCGCTCTATATGCACGCGGGCGACAAGGTCGAGGTCACCATCGGCGCCATCGGCACGCTCGCCAACCGCATCATCGACGAACAATAAGCCTATATTATCCAATGATAAGAAGGGGAGGAGACACCATGCGCATATTCCACAAGCCCATTCTGGCCATGGCGAGCGTCAGCACGTTCGCCATCGCCGCACCCGCCTTTGCCCAGGATGCCGCTACGCCACAGGAGCCGGCGGAATCGGCCATGTCCGACATCATCGTGACCGCACAGCGCCGACAGGAAAAGGTGACGGAGGTGCCGATTTCGATCACCGTCGCCAGCCAGAAGCAGCTGGAGCGCCAGCAGGTCAATAATCTGAACGACCTCAACCGCGTCGCCCCCGCGCTGGAAATCCAGTCGGCCCCGTCGCAGAATACCGGCGGCGGCGGATCGATCCGCGGCATCGGTACGCAAAGCTTCTCGCCCGGCGCTGTCGCATCCGTAGGTGTCGTCGTCGACCAGGTGAGCCAGGGCAACGCCAATATCTCCGACCTGTTCGACGTGTCGCGGATCGAAGTGCTCAAGGGGCCGCAAGGCACCTTGTTCGGCCTGACCACATCGGCCGGCGTCATCAACATCACCACCAACGCGCCTGACCCTAACGAATTTAGCGGGCGCGTGCGCACCGAATTGTCCGATGCCGGGACCGTGGGGTCCAAATATGGCCAGCAGGTCGTTCAGGGCGTCATCAACGTGCCGTTCAGCTCCACCAGCGCGCTGCGCGTGTCGGGTATGAGCAACACGCGGCAGGGCGTGAACCGTAATGCCGTCACCGGCGACTGGAACGACGTCAATCGCTACGCCGTGCGTGGCCGGTTCCTGTGGAATGCGAGCGAAGACCTGACCGTCAACCTGATCGGCGACTGGTCGAAGGGGTCGGCGGACAATGGCGGCGACTTCTTCACCTTCCTGTCGAACACCGCTGCCAACACCGCGCTGCTCAACAGCTGCGGCATCACGCCGGGCGAGGGCAACCAGACCTTCTGCGTCGGGGATGAATTCAGCAGCAAGGTCAAGGCATGGGGTGGATCGGCGCAGGTCGATTATGATGCCGGTCCGCTGACGCTGACGTCCATCACTGCCTATCGCAAGACGGAAAGCAGCAATACGCTGGGCAACATCTATCGCGCCGATCCGCTGGCGTCGGAACTCATAAGCGGCCCGACAGGCACCGACATCCGCCTGTTCACGCAGGAATTCCGCGCGTCGTCGCCCAGCAATTCGGTCTTCGAATATACGGTCGGCGCCTTCTATTCGAACCAGAAGACGGTGCAGCAGCCCGAACGCTTCACCATTTCGGTGACGCTGCCCAATGGCTTCGTCATACGTCCGGTGGATTCGCCCGGCGCCCTGAACGAAATCACGGATGAATCGCTGGCGATCTTCGGTCAGGGCACGTTGCACGCCACTGACAAGCTGCGCCTGATCCTGGGCGGACGCTACACCGCCGGGCGCCTGTCGCTCGACCGGACCGACGCGGGAACCGGCGCGGAAAGCTTCCAGATCCTCAATGTCGACAAGATATCCTGGCGCGCCGGCATTCAATATGACATCGACCGGTCGCTGATGGCCTATGTCACCGCATCGCGCGGCTTCAAGGGCGGTCAGATCGCGGTGCCGACCGCGCCGTTGCTGCCCTATGTCGTGCAGCCGGAAATCCCCATGTCCTACGAAGCGGGCATGAAGGCCACGCTGTTCGGCGGCGCGGTGCTCGACGTCAGCGTCTTCTACAGCAAGATCAAGAATTTCCAGGCGCAGGAATGTACCGTCAACCCCACCACCGCCCAGCTTGTCTGTGCCCAGACGAACATCGACGGGGTCAAGACGCGCGGCGCGGAAGTCAATCTGTTCGGGCAGATTTCCGATCGGCTGTCGATGAACACCGGCTTCATCTATACCAAGGCGACCTATCCGGGCGGCTTCATCGGCAATGACAGCACCGACATTGGCGGCAGCCAACTGGCCTATTCGCCACGCTATAAATTCACCCTGTCGGGTGAATATGAACAGCCGCTGACGGCTGGTCTGAACGGCTTCCTGGCGGCGGACACAATCTGGAAATCGCGGGTCCGTTACCAGAATACTTCGCGCAGCGAAGAAACCTTCCGTCCGCACTGGACGGTTGGCGGTCGCCTGGGCGTGCGCAGCGAGGATGAACGCTATTCGGCGGGCGTGTTCGTGCGCAACCTGTTCAACGTCCACGAACCCTCTCTGCTCCAGAGCAATTTCGGTTCGGGCGTCGGCGCCATTTATGGTCCGCAGTCCTTCCGCCAGGTCGGCCTGCAACTCGACGCGAAATTCTGATCGAAAGGGGCATGGCGGTTCGCCGCCATGCCCCTTTCGCTGGTGGCCGAGGTGGT
This sequence comes from Sphingobium cupriresistens LL01, assembly GCF_001046645.1. NCBI lineage: Bacteria > Pseudomonadati > Pseudomonadota > Alphaproteobacteria > Sphingomonadales > Sphingobiaceae > Sphingobium > Sphingobium cupriresistens. The sequence goes on along the minus strand of NZ_KQ130434.1, from coordinate 2,330,867 downwards.
TAGGGTGCGGAGATGAATCCAGTCAGGCAATCCATAGCGGCCATGGGGACGGACCTTGGCCCGGCCGTCCTTGCGCAATGCCGCGCGCTCTTCGACGCCGAACAGTTGGCGCTGCTGGCGCAGCGGCCGATGGCGGCGGCGGACGTCGTTTATGGCCCGCATGAACGCCACCGCCTCGACATCTATCGGCCGCAGGGTGACGGCCTCGCGCCTGTCCTCGTGTTCGTGCATGGCGGCGGGTTCCTGAAGGGCGATAAAGGCGGGGTCGATGCTTGGCCCAACGCTAATGTCGGCCGCATGGCGGCGCAGGCGGGGTTTCTTGGCGTCGTTATCAATTATCGCCTGGCGCCCGATCATGTCTGGCCCGCCGGGGCGGAGGATGTCGCCGCGGTCGCCGCCTGGATCAAGGATCATGCTGCGCAGCATGGGGGCGACCCGGATCGAATCGTGCTGATGGGCACGTCTGCCGGATCAGTCCATGTGGCGGGCTATCTGAAACTGGCTGGCGCGGGCGACATCCGCGCCGCCATCCTGCTGTCCGGCCTCTACGGCTACACGCCGCTCGATGCGCGCGACATGCTCTATTATGGCGACCCGGCGCTCTATCCCGACCGAATGCCGATGGAGGCGGTCGCCGCCACGCCATTGCCGCTGATGCTCGCCTGCGCCGAGTTCGACCCGCCGCGTTTTCAGGCGGAGTTTCTGGGATTAATGCAGGATCGGTTTGCCCGCCATGGTGCGATGCCGCGCGCTTTTATTCATTCGGGCCATAATCATTACAGCATGTCCATGCATCTGGGCACCGCCGACCGGCGGCTGTCGCAAGAAATCTGCGCCTTCGTGCGCGAAACCACTCAATCATAATCAGGAGGGATAGATGCTTGATCGCAGGACGTTGCTCGCGACCGGAATCGCGACCGGGGCTATGATGGCCGCTCCCGCCATCGCCGCGCGCAAGGCTGTCATCAGTCCCGGCTTCCCCAAGGGCTTCTACTGGGGCGTCGCCACCGCGCCGCATCAGATCGAGGGCAACAACGTCGCCAGCGATCTCTGGTTTGTCGAAAACCAACAGCCCACCGTCTTCGCCGAACCCTCCCGCGATGCGTGCAACAGCTTCGACCTGTGGGAAGCCGATCTCGATCTGGTCAAGGACATGGGCCTCAATGCCTATCGCTTCGGTATCGAATGGGCGCGGATCGAGCCGGAAAAGGGTCTCTTTTCCCAGGCGATGCTGGATCATTACAAGGCGATCATAGACGGCTCCATCCAGCGCGGCCTGGCCCCGATCGTAACCTTCAGCCACTTCACCGCGCCGCGCTGGTTCAGCGCCCAGGGCGGCTGGACCAATCCGGAAAGCGCGCAATTGTTCGCTCGCTATTGCGACAAGGCGATGCGCGCGCTGGGCAAGGGGATCGCCAGCGCCATCACCTTCAACGAACCCAATATCCTGCTGCTGCTGAAGCCGATGCTGCCGCCGCAGGTGTGGGACATCCAGAAATTGACGCTGGAAACCGCGGCCAAGCGCCTGGGCGTCCCGAAATTCGTCGCCGCCAATGTCGCGGGGGTGGAAGATCTTCCCGCGTTGCAAACTGGTCTGGAGGCCGCGCACAAAGCGGCCAAAGCGGCGATCAAGGCGGTCCGTCCCGACCTGCCGGTCGGCTTTTCCCTCGCGATCATGGACGATCAAGCGGTGGGCAACAACTCGATCCGCGACCGCATGCGGAAGGAATTGTACGGCAACTGGCTGGACATCGCCAAGGCCGACGACTTCATGGGCGTCCAGAATTACGAGCGCGCGCTCTGGGGCGACAAGGGTCGTCTGCCAACGCCCGCCGGTTCGATCGTCAATTGGTCTGGCACCGAAGTCTGGGCGCCTTCGCTCGCGGGCGCGGTCCGCTACGCCCATGAAGCGACAGGCGTGCCGATCCTGGTGTCGGAACATGGCGTCGGCACGACCGACGACACCATCCGCGCCACATTCATCCCCGCAGCGCTCGCGGACCTCAAGCAGGTGATGGACGACGGCGTGCCTGTGCTGGGCTATTGCCACTGGTCGCTGCTCGACAATTTCGAATGGATATTTGGCTATAAGGTGAAGTTCGGCCTGCACAGCGTCGATCCCGTCACCTTCGCCCGCACCGCCAAACCAAGCGCCGCCGTCTATGGCGCGATCGCCAGCCGCAATGCGTTGTAAGGAGAGAAAGACATGAAGCGTTTCGTCGCCGCTGTCGCCCTTGTGCTCGCGGTTCCCGCCATCGCCCAGATGCCGACGCCGGTTCCCGCAGAAGCCCCCGCCGATCCGAACGCCATTCCGCTCTATCCGGACATGAAGGCACCCAAGGAATCGACCGAAAATTGGGTGCGTTTCGGGAAGGATCTGGCGGTGCGCAATGTCACCGTGCCGACCATCACGCCTGTCCTGCCTGATCCCGCCAAGGCGACCGGAGCTGCGGTGATCGTCGCGCCCGGCGGCGCCTTCATGCTGCTGGCGATGGATCATGAGGGCTGGAGCGTCGCGCGCTGGCTGGCGGATCATGGCATCGCCGCCTTCGTCCTGAAATATCGGCTGAACCAGACCCCCGCCGACATCGGCGAAGCGTCCGCCTATATGGGCAGGCGCATGGCGGAGTCGCTGCGCGATCCGACTGCCGCGCCGGGAATCACCGAACCGCGCGCAACTCTCGACGCTCTGGCGGCGATCAAGCTGGTGCGCGCCAATGCCGACAAATGGGGCGTCGATCCGCAGCGGGTTGGCATGATCGGCTTCTCCGCCGGCGCCATGACCACGCTCAACGCGGCGTTGGAAGGGAAGGGGAGCGATCGCCCGTCCTTCATCGGTTATGTTTACGGTCCGATGCTGGCCCGCGCCGTGCCGGCCGATGCGCCACCGATGTTCGCCGCCATCGCCAATGACGACAGCCTCTTCCCCAATCCCTCCTATGCCCTGATCGAAAGCTGGCGCCGCGCCCATGTGCCGGTCGAACTCCATGCCTATGAGCGTGGCGATCACGGCTTTGGCACGGGCAAGCCGGGCACGACGAGCATGGGCGTGCTGCCCCAGTTCCAGGCCTGGCTGGACATGCGCGGGCTGCTGAACGCGAAGGTCGCGCAATGAGCGCCGCGCCGGCCTTGCCGATCGCGCGGCAGGCCGGCATCGGCTTTGCGATCAACGCGACCCTCAGCCTGGCCTTCTTCCTCGGCATTTTCGGGATGGTTGCGCGCCCGCTCACCTGGGGCGCGCCCGACGCACTGGGCCTTGATTTCGTGCCGCAGAGCATTGCCGTTGCGCTGATGAGCGCGCTCGTCCCCTCACTGATCGCCCGCACGCGGCTGGGGCGGCGCGTGTCGACCCGCACGATCATCCTGCGCGCGTTCGGCTTTGCGATCGGCGGTGCGGTGCTAGGTGGCCTGCTCGCCTGGGCGACCGGCGCCGTCGCCCAGTCGCCTGTCGCATGGGGGCAGGCGCTGGCGATTAAGTTGCTTTACGGCGGATCGCTAGGCGCTCTCATAACCATTCTAGCCCTCAAGAGGATGACCCGGTGATCCGTTCGATGATGACTCTGGCGTTGGTGCTCGTCACGCCCGCTCTGGCTCAGAATGTGCGCATGGAAACGGTCCCGCCGCAGGGGCAGGAGGGCGCGATCGCGCTCTATCCCGATCAACCCGCGCCCAAGGCCGGCAGCGACGAACAATGGTCGAGCATGGAGGTTCAGATCGGGGCGAACAGCATCGACAATATCATGGTCCGCAATGTCGTGCGGCCGACCATCACGCCCTATCTGCCCGATCCTGCCAAAGCGACTGGCGCGGCGGTGCTCGTGGCGCCGGGCGGCGCTTTCCTGTCGTTGTCGATGACAGGGGAAGGGAGCGACGTCGCGCGCTGGCTGGCCGATCATGGCGTCGCAGCCTTCGTGCTGAAATATCGCCTCAACGAGACGCCGCGCGACGACAAGGCATTTCTGGGCGTCATGGGCGCGCGTTTCGGCGCGGCCGCGAAGGGCGAACCGAGCGCGAAGGTGAAGGAACCCCGCGCCACGCAGGATGCGCTTCAGGCCCTCGCCATCGTTCGCAGCCGCGCCGCAAGCTGGCATATCGATCCCGCGCGTATCGGCATGATCGGCTTTTCGGCCGGCGCGATGACGACGCTGAACGCCGCGTTGGAGGGCCGGTCTGAACAGCGCCCGGCCTTCATCGGCTATATTTATGGCCCGATGCTCGACATCGCGGTGCCCGCCGATGCGCCGCCCATGTTCAACGCCATCGCCATGGATGACGGTCTTTTCGCCAAGCAGGGCTTCGGCATAGTCGAAGCCTGGCGCAAGGCGAAGCGTCCGGTCGAACTCCATGCCTATGAACGGGGCGATCATGGCTTTGGCGGGGGGCGGCCGGGGACGACCACGGCGATGCTCTTGCCCGAATTTCTCGCCTGGATGGACATGCGCGGCCTGCTCGGCGCGCGCTGATTTTCTCAAGGATTGCTCATGATTCGTAAAAGCCTTCGCCCCGTCGCTCTGCTGGCCTGCGCCTCCTTCGCGGCGCCGCTCTGGGCTGACGAATTGGCGGAAGGATTTCGCAATCCGCCGCAGTCGGCCCGCCCGCGCGTCTGGTGGCACTGGATGAACGGCAATGTGACCAAGGACGGGATCGACAAGGATCTCGACTGGATGGCGCGCATGGGGATTGGCGGGGTCCAGAATTTCGACGCCAGCCTGATGACGCCGCAGATCGTGCCGGAACGGTTGATCTATATGACCGACGGCTGGAAGGATGCTTTTCGCCACGCCGTCCACACCGCCGATGCCAAGGGGCTGGAATTCGCCATTGCCGCGTCGCCGGGCTGGAGCGAGACGGGCGGTCCCTGGGTTAAGCCGCAGGACGCGATGAAGAAGCTGGTCTGGAGCGAGACGGACCTGCGTGGCGGCCAGCGGGTGAAAGGCGCGCTGCCCATGCCGCCCTCCATCACCGGCGCATTCCAGAGCGCGAAATTCAGCGATCCGCTCGCAGCTGGCGAGGGCGCGGCCGCGCTTCCTACCGTCTATGGCGACGCTCCTATTCTAGCCTATCCTATCAAGCTAATTGCCCTGCCGCGGCCGCGCATGACGCAAGCGGACGGAACGGCGCTCGCCCCTGCGCCGCTGCTCGACAATGATATGGAAACCGTGGCGCAGATCGCCAAGGGCGACGCCACCCATCCCGGCGCGGTGATCCTCGATTATGGCAAGCCGGTGACGATCCGGTCGGCCAGCCTGTTCGTGCCCCATGCCCGGCCGCCCTTCGGCGACCCGTTCTACCGCCCGACGCTGGAAGTGGAAACGGTGCAGGGCTGGCGGCCGGTCGGCCGTTTTTCGCTGACCGAAGTGTCGGCGACGATCGGCTTCGCGCCCGTCACCGCCCAGCGCTTCCGCCTCGTCCTTTCTCCAAACGACGCGCCCAAGTCGCCGGGGTTGGGCGACGGTGCCCCCGGCGCTGTCATGATGGACGTCTTCGGTCGTCCCGCCAGTCTGACGCTGGGCATAGGCGATTTGCGCCTCTCGGCCGAAGCCAAGATCGATCATTATGAGGCCAAGGCCGGTTATGCGATCGTCGCCGACTATAATGCGCTGAGCGACGTTCCCGCGCCTGACGCGCCTGCCATCGACCCCGCCAAGGTGATCGACTTGACCGACCGGCTGCGTCCTGATGGCACGCTCGATTGGACCGCACCCAAGGGGCGCGACTGGCGCATCATCCGTATGGGTTACTCGCTGACCGGCAAAATGAATCATCCCGCCACCCCCGAAGCCACGGGGCTGGAGGTCGACAAATATGACGCGGCGGCGGTGCGCCGCTATCTCGAAACCTATCTCGGCATGTATCGCGATACGGTGGGCGCGGATTGGATCGGTAAGAAGGGCATAAGCGCGCTGCTGACCGACAGTATCGAGGTCGGCGCGTCGAACTGGACCCCGCGCATTGTGGAGGAGTTCCAAGCCCGGCGCGGTTATGACCCTACGCCTTTCCTGCCGACGCTGACCGGCGCGATCGTGGGATCGGCCGCGCGGAGCGACGCCTTCCTCCATGATTATCGCCAGACGCTGGCGGACCTGCTGGCCGACGCCCATTATGGCACAGTGGCCAAGGTCGCGCATGAAAATGGCCTGGCCGTCTATGGCGAAGCGCTGGAAAATGGTCGCCCTGTGCTGGGCGATGACTTGGCCATGCGGTCGCATACCGATGTGCCGATGGCGGCGATGTGGACCTTCAACCGCGGCGGCACGGCGCGTCCCACGCTGATCGGCGACATGAAGGGGGCGGCGTCGGTCGCTCATATCTATGGCCAGAATGTCGTGTCGGCGGAGTCCATGACATCGGCCTTCGCGCCTTGGGCGTTTGCGCCGTCGGACCTGAAGCGGGTCATTGACCTGGAATTTGCTTCGGGGGTCAACCGGCCGATCGTCCATACTTCGGTCCATCAGCCGGTCGATGACAAGGCACCGGGCCTCAGCCTCATGATCTTCGGCCAATATTTCAACCGGCATGAAAGCTGGGCGGAGATGGCCAGGCCATGGGTGGATTATATGGCGCGCACCGGTTACCTGCTTCAGCAGGGCCGCGATCAGGCCGATCTCGCCTATTTCTATGGCGAAGATACGCCGATCACGTCTTTGTTCGAACATGGCGTGCCGGCCGATCTGCCGATCCGCTATGCCTATGATTTCGTCAATGCCGACATCATCGCCAATCGCATGAGCGTGGCCAATGGCGATCTGGCGGCGGGCAACGCCCGTTATCGCGCCCTCTATCTGGGGGGCGCCAGCCGGGTGATGACGCTGGCGACCTTGCGAAGGATCGCCGCGCTGGTGGAGGGCGGCGCGACCGTGATCGGCATGGCGCCTGAACGCGCGCCGGGCCTGGCGGACGATGCCGCCGCGTTCAAGGCGCTCGTCACCCGCCTGTGGAGCGGCGCACCGATCGGCAAGGGGAGGGTGATCGCCAGCCGCGACGCTGAAGCCGCACTCGTCAGCATCGGCGTCGGCCCGGACTTCCGAATCGGGCAGGGCGCACAGGACGCCGATTATCGCTTCGTCCACCGCAAGCTGACGGATGGCGACCTCTACTTCGTCAATAACCGCACCGACAAGGCTGGCCGGATCGAGGCGCGCTTCCGTGCGACCGGCAGGCAGCCCGAAATCTGGCGTGCGATTGACGGCACGGCCGCGCCCCTTTCTTACCGCATCGAAGGGGGCGACACGGTGATCCCGCTCGACGTCGGCGCTGAGGATGCCTTCTTCATCCTGTTCCGCAAACCTGCTGCGGCGCTATCCGCCACCATCTCGGCCAAGCCGGCCCATTCCGTCGCGAGGTTGACCAACCCCTGGACCGTCCGCTTCCAACGCGGCCGTGGCGCGCCTGAAAGCATCGCCATGCCCACCCTCACTCCGCTGGAAAGCAACGTCGACAAGGGCGTGCGCTATTTCTCCGGCATCGCGACCTACGCTACGCGCTTTGCGTTGCCCAAGGGCGTGAAGTCCGGCGCGCCGCTGTGGATCGACCTGGGCAAGATCGGCGATCTGGCCGAGGTGCGCGTCAACGGCCAACTGGCCGGCACCACCTGGTTCGCGCCCTATCTGCTCGACATCGGCAAACTGGTGAAGCCGGGGGCTAACCAGTTGGAGGTCAAGGTCGCGAACCTGTGGGTCAATCGCCTGATCGGCGACCAGCAGCCCGGTGCGGAAAAAATCACTTTCCCCGCCGCCCCGACTTACAAGCCCGACGCCCCGCTGCGGCCGTCCGGCCTGATCGGCCCGGTGCGGTTGCTGGCGGAATAAGTCCTAATGATCGAGCGTGTCGCCGTCCCGCAAGGATGGCGGGCGCTTTACCTTCTTGATCTGGCGCAGGCCCAGGAAAACCACCGCGATGATCGCGGGGATCAGGGCCAGGTCGATCCAGCCGGGCAGATGCGCGCCCTGATGCTCGATCGCTTCCTTGATGTGATGCCAAAGACCCAGCGCATAATAGCTGATCGCCACGACCGACAGCCCCTCGACCGTATGCTGGAGGCGCAGTTGCAGTCCGGTACGCCGGTCCATTGACGCCAGCAGGTCGCGATTGCGGCGCGCCAGCGCAGTGTCGACCCGCGTGCGCAGCATCGCGCTGGTCCAGGCGGTGCGCTGCGACAGGTCCTCCAGCCGGCGACCGAAAGCGTCGCAAGTCCGCATCGCCGGCAGCAACCGCCGCTCGGTAAAATCGTCGAGCGAGCGATAGCCGCGTACCGGCGCGACATCCAGACGGCGGATGCGGTCGAAGCATAGTTCCGCATAGGCATGGGTTGCGCTCATGCGGTAACGGGTCCGCGCGACAATCTGCGCCAGTTCAGCGCTGAGTGATGACAGGTCTTCCAAAACAGCGTCGGCATCTGCCTGCGGTTCTGCGACACAGGCGGTCACATCGGTCAGGCGCTGCTCCAGCGTCGCAAGGATGGGGGTCGCCCGTTGCGCTTCGGGCAGACCGAGCAAAGCGATCTTCCGATAATTGCCCAATTCCTGCAATCGTTGCACCAGCAGCGATGCTTCCGCCCCTTCCAGCCCGCGATCCTGGATGAGCAGGCGGCCAAAGCCATTGTCGTGCAAACGGAAATCGCCCCAGACGCGCGCCCGGCATTGGGCGACGTCGGAGATGATGAGGTCGTCGGACGCGAAATAGGTGGCGATCGTCGCGTTGGATGGCTCATTCTTCGTCAAGGCGATCTGGGTCGATCGGATAACCTGGCCCGGCAGTCGGTCTATCCAGTGCGACACGGGCAGGAAGGGCGAAAGGTCGAACGGCTCGCCATAGCCGTCGGCGATGAAGCTGTAGGTGATGAACTCGCTGTGCCGTTCCCAGGAAAAGCCGAGCGCACCGACGCGGCACGCGAAGAAGCGGTCGCTGGCATCAGGGGAGGGGCCATCATCGGGCACGATGGCGCACAGCGCGGCGACGCTGTCGTGCGCTTCCTGCTCATTGACGATCATCATGAACTGCACGGCGCGCATGGGCGTATCGAGCCGCGGCATTTTGCGAATGTGCATTTCGCGCGAAAGCGAGGCGCGCAGGGCGTGGCTGCGCTGCGCCAGGTTGGGAAAAGGGCCATCGCCCGCCTGCTTGGCTGTGTCCGTCATCGCCCCGTCCCCTTCGACCCATTTTGCGCCGTTTTAGTCGGACTATTGGGGCTTGGGCAATTGGCTTGATCCAAAGAATGAGGATTGGCCCATTCAGATGCGGCGGGCGATGGCGCCAGCCGCCCAACCCATGCCCACGGCCATGGCGATCGCGACCAGGCCATAGACGAAGGACCAATGTTCGGCCGCGCTGGCCATGAACTGTTCGAAGCCGGATTTGCGCACGGTGATGTCGCGCACCGCGGCGGCGACCACCCGCCCGTCCTGCACCAAGAAGGTTTCGGCGGTGTAATCGCCCACGATGACGCGCGCCGACAGCGGCAGGCGCGCGCGGTACAGGACGCCGTCCGTGATCTCGACGATGCCAGGCCGCTCCACGAACAGGCCGGACCGCGCCCGCAAATCGACCAAGCCGGATTGAAAGCGCGACAATTCCGCGCTTTCGTTGAGCGAGGAGGGCGAGAGTTGCAGCTTGTCGACGCCCAGTTCGTAGATGGCGGCGGTACGTTCATCGACGATCCGGCCGATGGGGCGCGACGATGCCATGGCGTAGAAGCTGGGGGCGGAGCGGAAACGCGCGGTGTCGGCATTGACCCAGATGCCGGCCACCTTCTGCTTTTCGCGCATGGTGATCGACTGTTCCGGTCCCTTGAGCACGACGACGATGTCGGCCGGCTTGTCGGGGCGTCGCCCGTCGGGATAGACGATCGCGCCGAACAGCAACAGGTCGGCGCCGGTGAAGCTGTACTGGATGACGACTTCGCGCTGCGACACGTCCGGCACCAGTTGCGGCTCGTTCGCCCCCATCAGCGCCAGCGCCGCGGGCAGGGCGAGCAAGGCGCGCCAGCGCGGCATCAGCGCACCTCGATCGTGTAGATTTCGTCGGGACGAAATCCCAGTCCCAGCGCCATCCGCGCCGCGACGAACAACACTATCGTGGCCAGCAGTATGCGCAGATATTCAGGTCGGATCGACATGGAAAGGCGGGTGCCGACCTGCGCGCCGACGACGCTGCCGATCAGCAGCAGCAGCGCCAGCACCAGGTCCACCGCCTTGGTCGTCATCGCGTGCATCATCGTCGTCGCCATGGTGACGAACAATATCTGGAACAGCGATGTGCCGACCACCGATTGAGTCGCCATGCCCAGCAAATAAAGCATGGCGGGCACCAGGATGAAACCGCCGCCCACGCCCAGCAACATCGTCAAGATGCCCGTCGCCATGCCCAGCAACAGGGGCGCCAGCGGCGAGATATATAGGCCGGAGCGATAGAAACGCCAGCGCATCGGCAGCGCGGCGACCAGCGGATGATGCCGCCGCTTGCGGGCGGGAGGGCGCTTGCCCGTTTTCAGCGCCACCAGCGCCTGGATCGATTCCTTGGCCATCAGCGCGCCGATGCCGCCCAGCATCAGCACATAGAGGATGCCGATGACCGTATCGATCTGCCCCAGATATTGGAGCAGGCGGAAGATGAAGACGCCCATGCCGGCCCCCATCACGCCGCCCGCGATCAGCACGCCGCCCATACGGAAATCGACGGTGCCGCGCGCCATATGGGTGAACACGCCCGAAACGCTGGCGCCCGTCACCTGCGAAGCGGCGGACGCGGCGGCGACCGTGGGTGGAATGCCGTAGAAGATCAGCAGCGGCGTCGTCAGAAATCCGCCGCCCACGCCGAACATGCCGGACAGCAGCCCGACGACACCGCCGAGGCCGATGATGACAAGCGCGTTCACCGATAGATTGGCTATGGGCAGGTAGAGATCCATGCCCGTTGGGGGTAACGCCAACCGGCATGGATATAAAGCGGCGATGGCGCCAGGCGACTAAAAATCGGCCGCGAGGGTGATGGCAAGGCCCGATCCAGGCCGGGCGTCTCCCGCGATCCGTTCACGCCATTCGATGCCGATCCGGGCGGCGACCTGTGGCAAGGGTAGGCGGAACTGCATTTCTGGGCCGATATCCAGCCTGCTGGCGCCCGGTTGCGCGCCGCCAGACAGGGCCACCCCGACGCGGAAGGGCGATTGCGCAAGTGGGGTGGAGAGCGAGAATTTGCCGTCGATGAAAGCATCTCCGCGGCTGAATCCGACGATGCCGGCTTGGCTATAGCCCTCCGCCAAGACGGCTGGCCCGATAGCCGCCGGGCCAAACCCGCCCGCCACCATTATAGCATTCGCGTTGCGTGCGCCGTCGCCCAACGCGATGCGCCGTTCGACCGCGACGCTGATCGGGATCGCGCGCATCGGCTGGATCGACAATCCGACCGCGCCTTCGGGCGCCGCGGGGCGCCCGAAGGCGCTGGTAAGGCGGCCATAGGCGGTGGTCCTGCTCGCGGTGCCAGGCGTCAGATCATAATCCACGCGAAGTCCCGCCTGCGAGCCGCCGAGTTGGCCAGTCGGCACGGTCCCGCTTGGCCGCGCGCTGCCGGGGCGCCACAGCAGCCATGCGGCGGCCCGCCATCGATCCGGCGTCGTCTGCTGGGCCATAAGCGGAGAGGGGATGGCCGTCGGCGCCTGAAAAAGATCCATATAGTCGGGATCGCTGGCATAATGGCGGTTGGAGAACGCTACGCTGAAGGTAATGAAATCCATCAGATCGACCGGGATGGCGCCATTAGTGGATGGTCGTGGCGGCGGTGGCGCGCATTGTGTTATTTTCATCCGCGCGGCGATGTAGGGCGGAGGCTGGGTTGTAAGCCTTTCCCACCGTGGCAGGGTCGCCACGGCGCTGGATGCCAACAGGGCTTGTGGCAATAAGGGCGAGGGTTTGGAGGGAGTATCTGCATATGGCCGTTGCACCGGTGGCGTTACGGCTTCCTGGCCCACTAGGCGGATAGCCACCCAACCCAGCATCATGATGGCGGAGAAACGCAACGGGCGGCCGTTTGCGACACGGCTCATGGATCGGTCTTCAGGTCGGGGAAACAATGCTGCGTCTTGTCCCAGCTAAGTGGCTGGCCCAGCAACGATTTGCCATAAAGAAAGACCGCGCGCCGAGCCGCCAATATGGCGATATAGTTGGCGACGAAGGTGCGCGGGATCGCCATCAATCCCTGGCGCCAGCCATAGGCCCGGCCGACAAACAGGGCGCGCATGACCGCTCTCCACCCCATCAACCCCAGGTTGAACCATAGCAAGGCTGTGATGAGGGGCGGCAGCGGGGTCGTGGATAGTGGCGCAAGCGCGCCCAGAACGGCGATCAGGCCCCAGAGGATCAGCGCCATATAGGCGGCGAAGAGCACAAGCGCCGCCATGGTGGCGCGCCGGTCGCGGATGCGCATCCACCATTCGGCAACACCGCCATGCCAGCCCATGCGGTCCCAACCGGCCAAGGATATGCCCACTATCCAGCGCGCCTTTTGCCGGACGGCGGCGTGAATGCTGTCCGGGAAATATTCGCGGGTCGCGACCAGCGCCCCGGTACGGTCGCGCATACGCACGAACACGCCGCGCCCGCCCATATTGGCGATCCGCAGACCCGCTTCATAATCCTCCGTCAGCGATGACGGATCGAAAGGTCCCCCATGAGCGGTGTCGAACAGGCGGCCGAGAATCGCCCGTTCGAAGGCGCACGCCACCCCCGCTGATGGGATCGACGCGCCCAATGCTTCGCGTACTGTCAGAGCTTTCCCATGGTTTTCCGCAAATTCATCGCCATAATGATTGGCGATCGCGCGCGCGAACCACGTCCCTCGACCGGGCAGGGGCAGCACGGGCAACTGGACTAGGGCGAAGCGATCGATCATGAAGTCGAACAGTCGGATCTCGTCGGCATGAACCACATCTTCGGCATCGTGCAGCACGACCGCCTTGAAAGCTTTGCCGATGCGCGCTTCTTCCGCCAGCATCGCCTGCCACAGGACATTAAGGCAGTCCGCCTTGGTGCTCGGACCTGGCCTGGGGTTGATTCCTACGATGATGCGCGGTTCCCCGGCGGCGATAGGCGCGACTATCTCGATTGTTTCGGGGTCATTGGAATAGAGGCCGACGAAAATCCGATAATTGTCGTTCGGCCAGCACGCCAGCGCATGGCGTAGCATCGGCCCGATCACATCCGATTCCCGCCAGGCGGGAATGAATATGGCGATGCAACCCGGCCGGAATGAAGCGGGCAAGGTTGCCGTAGTCATACGCGGATGGCGCGCATAAATGGCGACATTGCGCCAACACCGACGGGCTATGAAGAGGAGGTCGACTAGGAAATCGTCCAGCCCGCCGATCGCCAGTCCGACGACAGCAAAAAGCAGGACTTCGTGGTGCAGGGCCACAAGGCCTGCGGCCAACATGTCTCCCAAGACTTGACCCCCAATCCCCCTAGGCGAGAGAGGATGCCATTTGCGTCACATCGTTCCAAGTCTTTTGCATTTTTTCGCACAAGTCCTTCGAAATGTTGACCCAGCAGCACAGTTGTACCTTCGCAGACATCGGCAAGGGAATAGATCGGCATGGATCGTCCGTCACGATCCGCCTCGCGCGTTTTCTGACGGACGATCTTGTCGCCTTCGAATATGCGGTTTTGCGCTGGAGAGCGCCCGGTCGCCTTGGCGGCGCGATAAGCGGGGTCGCCAATGGGTAGTCTCAGTGCTAGTTTGCAGGCGTTGATTTTGCGAGTCTTAGGCAGTCTTGGCCAATCGACCAATCTCTTCTAACTTTTACGGGAGGAGGGTGAATATGGAGATGGACGTCAATTACCTGCTGCACCGGCAGCAGATGTCGCTGATACGCGCACAATCCAGCCGATCGGACAAAGGGCGAGACGCTTATCAAAGCCTTGCCCGAAGCTATACGGACCGGATTGACGCCTATCGTCGGGAAAATGAACGGTTGATCATTCGCGCGCATTGATCCGACCGGGTCAATGCCGCTGGATCAGCCTATCGAACGACAAAAGATGGTTTTAACCCAGCGGCGCCTTGCCGTCAGCTGCGACTCTCCCTTTGTCCGCCTGTGCCGCCCCTCTCTCCCGAATCACAGTTGCGCGCTGGGCTGGAAGAGGCAGGGCTCTCCTCACAAATGGCGTAATGCATGGCGGAATGGATGACGGGATGAGTGAGCCTGACCCAATTGCAAAAGCCCCGGTCGCTCGCGTCGCTCCGCAAGTCTCACAGCGGTAAAATCTCTGTCGATCAACTGTTGCGCAACGTGGGGGCGTTACAGGATCCTGAGATTTTGGCGGTTGCCAGCCCAGTGTTGCCTGCCAGCACATTTTAACCGTATCGGCCGTAAGAGGGATGATTGGCTCTGCGCGCTTTGCAATTTTGCAAAGTCGTTTTGCGAAATTTTCTAGCGCCTCGTCTGGGGCTGTGCTTAGCCGCTGACATCAGATTTCAGCGAAAAGGGCAGCCCTTATGAATATTCATGAATATCAAGCGAAGGAACTCCTCGCGAAATATGGCGCGCCGATCGCTGCCGGTTATGCCGCTTTCTCGGTCGAGGAAGCGGTCGAAGCCGCCAAGAAGCTGCCCGGACCGCTTTATGTCGTGAAGTCGCAGATCCACGCCGGTGGCCGTGGCAAGGGCAAGTTCAAGGAACTGGCCCCGGAAGCGAAGGGCGGCGTGCGCCTCGCCTTCAACCTGGACGAAGTGAAGGCGCATTCGACCGACATGCTGGGCAACACGCTGGTCACGATCCAGACCGGCGATGCGGGCAAGCAGGTCAACCGCCTCTACATCACCGACGGCGCCGACATCGCCAAGGAATTCTATCTGGCCCTTCTGGTCGATCGCGGCAGCAGCAAGATTGCGTTCGTCGTGTCCACCGAAGGCGGCATGGACATCGAGGAAGTCGCCCACTCGACGCCTGAAAAAATCCACAGCTTCTCGGTCGATCCCGCAACTGGCTTCCAGGCCCATCATGGCCGGTCGATCGCCGCCGCACTGGGCCTGACCGGCGACCTCGCCAAGCAGGCGGCCAAGGTCGCTTCGTCGCTTTACGCCGCTTTTGAGGACACCGATGCGGAGCAGATCGAAATCAATCCGCTCGCGCTGACCGAGCAGGGCAATCTGCTGGTGTTGGACGCCAAGGTCGCTTTCGACGGCAATGCCATGTTCCGTCACAAGGACATCGCCGAACTGCGCGACCTGACCGAGGAAGATGCGGCCGAAGTCGAAGCATCCAAGTATGACCTCGCCTACATCAAGCTGGACGGTAACATCGGCTGCATGGTCAACGGCGCGGGCCTGGCCATGGCGACGATGGACATCATTAAGCTGAACGGCGAATTCCCCGCCAACTTCCTGGATGTAGGCGGCGGCGCCACGACCGAGAAGGTGACCGCGGCCTTTAAGATCATCCTGAAGGACCCGGCTGTGAAGGGCATTCTGGTCAATATCTTCGGCGGCATCATGAAGTGCGACATCATCGCCGACGGCATCGTCGCGGCGGCGAAGGAAGTGAATCTGTCGGTCCCGCTGGTTGTGCGCCTGGAAGGCACCAACGTCCAGCAGGGCAAGGACATATTGGCCGCGTCGGGCCTGGCGATCGTCCCTGCGGACGACCTGGGGGATGCGGCCAAGAAGATCGTGGCGGAAGTGAGGAAAGCAGCCTGAGGCACGACCCCACCTAACAAGATACGCCATGGGGCGTGGGTGGTCCGGGAACGGGCCGCCCACGTCCTTGTCCGCGTTGGCGGGCGATGGCGTGAAACCGGAGGATGTTGAAAATGAAGATCCTTGTGCCCGTGAAGCGGGTCATTGACTATAATGTGAAGCCGCGTGTGAAGGCGGACGGAACGGGCGTCGATCTGGCGAACGTCAAGATGAGCATGAACCCGTTCGACGAGATCGCGATCGAGGAAGCCATTCGGCTGAAGGAAAAGGGCGTGGCGACCGAAGTGATCGCGGTGTCGATCGGCGTCGCCAAGGCGCAGGAAACGCTGCGGACCTCGCTGGCCATGGGTGCGGATCGGGCGATCCTGATCCAGACCGACGATGAGGTCGAACCGCTGGGCGTGGCCAAGCTGCTCGCCAAGGTGCAGGAAGAGGAAGGCGCTGGCCTCATCATCCTGGGCAAGCAGGCGATCGACGACGACAGCAACCAGACCGGCCAGATGCTGGCCGCCCTGCTGGGCCTGCCCCAGGGCACGTTCGCGTCGAAGGTCGAAGTTGCCGATGGCAGCGTTTCGGTCACCCGCGAAGTCGATGGCGGGCTGGAGACGGTGAAGCTGTCGACGCCGGCGATCATCACCACCGACCTGCGCCTTAACGAGCCGCGCTATGCGTCGCTGCCCAACATCATGAAGGCCAAGTCCAAGCCCCTGGCGCAGAAGACCCCCGCCGATTACGGCGTGGACATCAGCGCCCGGCTGGAAACGCTCAAGGTGGTCGAACCGCCCAAGCGCACCGCCGGCGTCAAGGTCGCCGATGTCGATGAACTGGTCGCAAAGCTGAAAGCTCTGGGAGTCGCCGCATGAGCAAGACACTTGTTTGGGTTGAACATGAGGGCGGCGCCGTCAAGGACGCGACCCTTTCCGCCATCACCGCCGCCGCCAAGCTGGGCGAAGTGCATTTGCTGGTCGCCGGCCAAGGCGTCGATGGCGTCGCCGCCGCCGCCGCGAAGATTGCGGGCGTGGGCAAGGTCCATGTCGCCGATGATGCTGCTTTCGCTCATGCGCTGGCGGAGAATGTGGCGCCGCTGATCGTCGAACTGATGGGCCATCACGACGCCTTCGTCGCGCCGGCCACCAGCAACGGCAAGAATATCGCGCCGCGCGTCGCCGCGCTGCTCGATGTCATGCAGATCAGCGATATCCTGTCGGTCGAGAGCGAAGACACGTTTACCCGCCCGATCTATGCCGGTAACGCTATTGCCACCGTCAAGAGCAAGGACGCCAAAAAGGTCATCACCGTTCGCGGCACGGCTTTCGAAAAGGCGGAGCGTGACGGCGGCAGCGGCACGGTGGAAGCGGTCGCTTCGACCGGGGACAAGGGACTGTCGTCCTTCGTCGGCGCCGAGATCGCCAAGCTGGAACGTCCCGAACTGACCAGCGCCAAGATCATCGTGTCGGGTGGTCGTGCGCTCAAGGATGGGCCGACATTTGAAGAGGTGATCTTCCCGCTCGCCGACAAGTTGGGCGCTGCGGTCGGTGCGAGCCGCGCGGCGGTCGATGCGGGCTACGTCCCCAACGACTATCAGGTCGGCCAGACCGGCAAGATCGTCGCGCCGGAAGTCTATGTCGCCGTCGGCATTTCGGGTGCGATCCAGCATCTGGCCGGCATGAAGGACAGCAAGACCATCATCGCCATCAACAAGGATGAGGATGCGCCGATCTTCCAAGTCGCCGATATCGGTCTGGTGGGTGATCTGTTCAAAGTCGTACCGGAGCTTACCGGCAAGCTGTAAGCCAGCGTGACGATGTAGGAAAGGGCGCGGGGTAATCTCCGCGCCCTTTTTCATGTCATTCGCAGTTGATGTCGTTCTTGTCGATGGCCCGGCCAGCCAGAGCACCGCCTGCGCCGCCAAGGATCGTGCCCAGCGTCTTTGATCCGCCGGGCGCAATGACATTGCCCAGCACGCCGCCGGCAATGGCGCCGACAATGGTGCCGGTGGTGCCGTCGTCGCGCTTGCAATAATAGCGGCCATCGCGGTCGCGGTAAATCTGGTCGTTGTCGCGGATCGGACGACGGTTGTGGCGCGGCGGGCCGCGGCGGTCGCCAGGACGGTCATAGCCGTAACCGCCGCCATAATTGTCCGACGTACAGGCGCCCAATGGCAGCATGGCCAGCATGGCGGCGGCGAGGATGGGTTTCTTCATGGCGTCTCTCCTTATTACCCTTATGCCCTCAACAACCCGGCGCAGCAGCCATGGTTGCGTGGCGGTGACGAGTGCGGTCAAAAGAAAACCGCCCGCTGCGACCGCGAGAGGGGGAGCGGTGGCGAGCGGGCGGTGACCGGCGGCGAGCGGGGGGACTGGGCCGCCGGATGGGAAGGGGGTTAGTTGGGCAGCGGACGGTTGATCGCGCCGGTCGAGGTGACCAGCGGGGCGCTGACCGCGGTGTCCTTCGTCGCGCTCTGGTCGGCCAGGCTCGTCTTGGCGTCGTTGTAGCGGGTGACCAGGTCGTTCTTGAATTCGGTCAGCTTGCCTTCGTCGTAGAGTTTCTTGCCGACATAGCCGGCGATAGCGCCGAAGATCAGGGTGCGGATCATGTTATGCTCCATGGTTGCGGGTTCGGGGGGATAACCGGCGGCGGGGCCGGGGGTTCCAAGCCGCATTGCCTGGACGGTCGCTTTTGCTAGGCTTGCGACGGACGGTGCGTCGGGGGAGCCGAATGTCGGGATTCGATCTGGTGTTCGCGGCCTTTGGGCTGTTGCTGGGGCTGGCGATCAGTGAGGTGCTGGGCGGCTTTTCCAGGGCGCTCAAGCTGAAGCGGGGCGCCAGGGCGGTGCGGATCGGCTGGCTGACGCCGCTGCTGGGGCTGTTCGTGCTGCTCGACCTTACCAGTTTCTGGCTGACGGCCTATGAGGCGCGGGCGCAGATGGACGCCAATTATCTGACATTGACCGCGGTGCTGGCGCTGGTCGGGGTCTATTATCTGGCCGCGACGCTGATTTTCCCCGACGAGCCGGAAGACTGGCCCGATTTCGACCAGTGGTACGACCGCCACAAAAGGCTGGTGATCGGCGGCGTGCTGTGCGCCAATATCGGCAACATCGTCGGCCAGGTGGCGCTGGAAATCTATCGGCCATCGACCGGGCCGGCCCTGAGCGCAGATGCCGACTATTGGATGTCGCTGGCTCTGCTGGGGCTGTTCGGGGCGCTGATCGCCCTGCTGTTCGTGCGCCATCGCTGGGTCAACGGGGCGCTGCTGGTCGCGCTGATCGCGATTCTGCTGGTCGGCTCGGTCTATATGGACCAGCAGCCATAGTAGAAAGGCGGGCGCCGGAGCGCCCGCCATCCGGATTATTCGGCGTGCTGCAGGTTCACAGCGGCCATCTTGCCACGACGGTCCTGCTCCAGATCATAGGAGACGCGGTCCTTTTCGCGCAGCGTGGCGAGGCCAGCGCGCTCGACGGCGGTGATGTGAACGAATGCGTCCGGGCTGCCGTCATCGGGAGCGATGAAGCCATAGCCCTTGTCGGCGTTGAAGAATTTGACGGTTCCGACGATGCTCATGGTAGTTCCTTCTTTCGTGCGGCGCGGCCCGTGTGGTCGCACCGGATCGCTAAAGGGGCAGGGAAAGAAGGAAACAGGTGCCGCAAAGCGCCGAGAACCGTCGATTTGCGACTGTAGCTGCCTTCTCTTAGGGCATGGGCGGGCAAATAGCAAATCGGGGTGGGTTGGGCGCGGAGCCATCACCCGACCCTCGTTCGTTTCGAGCGCAGTCGAGAAATGTCGGCGGCGCTGGCGAGTGGTTTGACGCGGGCGTGGCGCTACCGCCTCTCGTCTACGCTCGAAGCGAACGGGCGGGCGGGGGGCGGCATCGGCCACGAGCGGGGTGGTTGAGGCGGCGGCGGCGATGCCCATCATCCCATCATCCCGCCCCAGCCATTGCGTCCGCGCACCCCGCGTCCTGCGCCAGGACGAAGCCGAAGAAATCGTCGCGGGCGAGGGCGGCGGCCTGTTCATAGGGGCGGCGTTCGGCGGCCTGCTGGGCGGCGAGCGCGTCTTCCTCCGCCTCCGTCAGGTCGCGCTCATAATCGTCGACATCGTAGATCGTGTCGCTGGCGTCGCCGTCGAAACCGGGCGGCGGCGGGAAATCGGTGCGCCAGCGGTCCAGTCGGTCGTCCCACCAGATGCCGCGCAACCGATCGGCGGCTTCGTCCGGCGGGAGATCGGCGAGATTTAGGGGTGGCGGATCGCGAAGTTCACACCGTTCATCATCAACGGAAAAGTGCGGGTTTTGCGGTTTGTGGAGCGCCATGCGCGCGGCGACGAACAGCGCGGCCGATGCGCCCGGAGACAATTGGCTTGAGAGGGCGGTGTCGGTATCGACCGGGGCGGGCGTGTCGGGCATGGAGCCGTCATAGAGGGTGGCGTCCTCCATCAGGCGCGCGGCCGGCTCCGCGCCGGTGCGGGGCAGGCCGAGGCGGTCGGCTTCGGCCTGGGCGTCGGCTTCCGGGCAAAGCATGTCGAGGTAGGCCGTGAAATCCTGCGCGACGACGCGGGCGAGCGCGGCGTCGGAGCCTTCGACCGGGCAATCGGCCATGCGATCGAGCCGGGCGAGCATCGACATGGCGAGCCGGTTGTCGTGGCGGTGGCGGGTGATTTCATCATTGTCGGGATCGCGGCGGATGGTTTCCTCCGTCCCCATGATGGCGCGGGCGAGCAAGGTGTCGGCCAGCCGCGCGCGGGCGATCAGGATCGCCGCGTCCCAGCCCAGGCGAAAGGCCGCGCCGTCGCGGCGGATGCGCAGCGTATAGGCGGAGCGGGTGGTGATGAACACGGCTTCGCAGGCGAGGCGGATGACGCCGGTCGCGGCGAGGACTTCGAGAAAACGGCGCTGGCGCGCGGGGCTCCAGCCATCGACGCGGCTTTGCGGCGCGGGGGTAGGGGTGGGGAGGATGGGGTCGTGATAGGACATGGGTCGCGTGCCTCCGGCTGAGGGGATTGCCGGGAGGATGGACAGAAAAGGGGCATGTAGGACAGCGAAATAGGATAAATCGGTTCAGGGATTTTCGATCGGCCAGCGGGTTTCGCGCGCCTTGCTGCCAAGGTCGATGAGATCGTCATTCGGGCTGCCGGATCGGGCGAGCGGGACTTCGCCGTCCGAGCCAAGGGATTCTTCCCATGGCTGGGCGCGCCGTTCCTGCTGCTTGTGTTGATAGGTTTCGTTGCGGACGCGCTTCATGCGCCGCCACAGGAGGGGCATCGCGACGAACGGCAGAAGCAGACAAGTGAAAAAAATGATGACGTCAATGATGCGTAGGTCGCCCGGATATCTTCAGGGATATTGCTGGCGACTATGGTGAAGCGCAAGTATCTGAATCCGGTCGGCCATGACGCGATAGACGAGGATATAGTTGGGATGAACCACAGCCTCTCGCGTGCCGGAAACACGGCCGGGCCGGTGAAGATAGGGATGGTCGGGCAGGCGATCGGCTGCGTGTTGGATAGCAGCACCAATGCGGTCGGCCGCCGCCGGATTCCGTATTTCGATATAGTCGATGACGCTTTCGAGTTTTCGCAGAGCGCTGGCTCTCCAGACGACCGGCAGCACTATGCTGTCTTACGTCTGTCAGTCTTTTTGCGGCGGTCGATAATGGCCTGCATCCGAGCCATCGCTTCGTCATGAGGGATGTCGGGTTCGTCCGATGCCATGGCGGCTTCGACCTCCGCACGGAACCATGCGTCATAGGCTTCCGCGTCTTTGGTCGTCGCGAACTCGGACTCGATGGGGGTGAGCTTGGTCATGGGGGGAGTGTAGCAGATGAGCGTGGTGGGGCCAATCGGGGTGCAGCAGGTTGGTCCGATATGGATCAGGTTTGGAGGGATTTAGTTATAACCTGCAAATGTAGTTGCAAGAATTCGCCTCCGTTATTCAAAAACTAATTTTTATTAAATCCCGCATCAATTGCTGAAATTGTCTTAATTGACCCGCCAAATGATTCGAAATTAATATCTCCTGGTTTCATATATAAATAGCTATTTTTCCCTACTAATATTCCACTATCTTCAGGATTATTTGCACGGCTTGCATGGTATGCGAGCATTTTTGCATTTTCCAGTGTGGATAATTGCTTGGAGTGCATGGAAAATAACATCATTAAAAACTCAAAATCCTGACCATCCGATTCTTCCATTTTCTTATTAACGAATACATCAGACATGCCCCAATCGGAGGAGTTTAAGATAGGGAATTCTGCGATCACATCGCAAACACTATTGTCATTTAATCTTAGGCTGGCTATCGATTTTAAATCGTGCGATATTCTTAATGATAACTGGATAACATTGGTTTTTCAAAATCAAAATCTGCGTTAGATCTCAATCTAATATTTTCACCTTGTATTCCTGATATGTATGATCCAAATTTTCCATTCTCATCAAAGTGTAAAATAGTTCTCATTTTCGAGAATTTACTTGAGCAATCAATTATATGTGCAAAGTTTTTTGGAACTGAATGGGCTCCCATTATCAAGCAAATATCTTGATTGGAAAATTTGGCCAGAATTTTATATCCTGCGCTAACTACTGCCTCGCCAATCTGAATAAAAAACTGAATTAAAAACGGGAATCCTGCGTATCCTAAATCTAATAGATCAGAAAAATCTTTTGGAAGAGTTTTAGAATAATGAGATCCGCCTGCCCTGTCGGAGAACCACTTAATTATGTTGATAACACTATATGAATTTTCTTTGATTTTTAATATTTTGTAATTAAGAAAATCGTCCAGATTTAGTCTGGTCTGCGAATTTATTTCTCTTTCAGAAGAAATTGGAAAGCCAGACATTGTCACTTCTGGTTTTATATCGTCTGGAAAAGAGTCCTGTAGATTATTTGCGTCAATAAACACAAAGAAATTTAATTCTATGTTGAAGCTATCTGCTATAACTTTGATAAGTGCATCTGCATCTTTTCTTTTTTCGCTCAGAATGGATCTAAGCTGCCCTGCAAGTGCTGGGATATAGTGTAATTTACCATCTCTACAATTTTTGCAGCAGTCATGAATCAGCATTAGCGAATCTTTAAGGTCCGCGAGTTTTCTGCCGGAAGTTTTATTTACTTCGAGTGGCCTGCTCATGCTGTCCTTTCCTACATCAAAATTTCCTCCGCCGCCAAAGCCTCCAGCCCCAGCAACGGCGCCAGATAGCGCCCGGTAAAGCTGCGCTTCTCCTTCACCACCTTCTCCGGCGTGCCTTCGGCGACCACTTCGCCGCCCTTGACGCCGCCTTCCGGTCCCATATCGATGATCCAGTCGGCGGTCTTGATGACGTCCAGATTATGCTCGATCACGACCACGCTATTGCCCTGGTCGACCAGCGCGTGAAGGACTTCGAGCAGTTTGCGGACATCCTCGAAATGCAGGCCCGTCGTGGGTTCGTCCAGGATATAGAGGGTGTTGCCGGTGGCGCGACGCGACAGTTCCTTGGCGAGTTTGACGCGCTGGGCTTCGCCGCCGGACAGGGTCGTGGCCTGCTGGCCGACCTTGACATAGCCCAGGCCCACTTCGGCGAGCATCGCCATCTTGTCGCGGATGGGGGGCACGGCCTTGAAAAATTCGACCGCATCCTCGACCGTCATGTCGAGTATGTCGGCGATGCTCATGCCCTTGAACTTCACCTCCAGCGTCTCGCGATTATAGCGCGCGCCGTGGCAGACGTCGCAGGTGACATAGACGTCGGGGAGGAAGTGCATCTCGATCTTGAGCACGCCGTCGCCCTGGCACGCTTCGCAGCGGCCGCCCTTGACGTTGAAGCTGAAGCGGCCGGGCTTGTAGCCCCGCGCCTGGCTTTCGGGGAGGCCCGCGAACCAGTCGCGGATGTTGGTGAAGGCGCCGGTATAGGTGGCCGGGTTGGACCGCGGGGTGCGGCCAATGGGCGACTGGTCGATGTCGATCACCTTGTCGCAATGGTCGAGGCCGGTGATCTTGTCATGCGGGCCGGCGACGATGCGGGCGCCGTTGAGGGCGCGCGCCGATGCCGCATAGAGGGTATCTATGGTGAAGCTGGATTTGCCTGACCCGCTGACGCCGGTGATGCAGGTGAAGGTGCCGAGCGGGATCGACGCGGTGACGCCGGTCAGGTTGTTGGCGCGGGCATTGTGGACGGTGAGTTTCTTGCCTGAGCCCTTGCGGCGTTTGGCGGGGACTTCGATGCGGCGGGTGCCGTTGAGATAGTCCGCGGTGACGCTGTCCTTGTGCGCCAGGATTTCGGCCAGCGTGCCCTGCGCCACGATCTGGCCGCCATGGACGCCTGCGCCCGGACCCATGTCGACGATATAGTCGGCGTGGCGGATCGCATCCTCGTCATGCTCCACGACGATGACGCTGTTGCCGAGGTCGCGCAGGCGTTTGAGGGTAACGAGCAGCCGGTCATTGTCGCGCTGGTGCAGGCCGATCGAGGGTTCGTCGAGGACGTAGAGGACGCCCGACAGGCCGCTGCCGATCTGGCTGGCGAGGCGGATGCGCTGGGATTCGCCGCCGGACAGGGTGCCGCTGGTGCGGTCGAGGTTGAGGTAATCGAGGCCGACATTGTTGAGGAAGCCGAGGCGCTCGACGATTTCCTTGAGGATGGCGCGGGCGATCTGCTGCTGCTGGTCGTTCAGATGATCGGGCATCGCGGTGAAGAAGGCGAGCGCGTCCACCACCGAGCGGCGGGTGGAGACGGAGATGTCCTCGCCCGCGATCTTGACGGCGAGCGCTTCGGGTTTCAGGCGCGCGCCGTGGCAGGTTTCGCAGGGCATGGCGGTCTGATATTTGCTCAGTTCCTCGCGCATCCAGGCGCTTTCGGTCTGGAGCAGGCGGCGATTGAGGTTGCCGATGACGCCCTCGAACGCCTTCTTGACCTCATAGCTCTTCTTGCCGTCGATGAAGCGCAAGGTGACGGGCTTGCCGCCGGTGCCGTGGAGGATGATGAGCTTCACTTCGCCCGGCAGATCGGCCCAGGGGGTGTCGAGCGAGAAGGCGAATTCCTTGGCGAGGGAGCCGAGCACCTGCATATAATAGGGGCTGGGCGGATTGGATTTGGCCCAGGGGACGACGGCGCCCTTCTTGATCGAGAGCGCTTCGTTGGGGACCACCAGTTCGGGGTCGAATTCCTGCCGCTCGCCCAGGCCGTCACAGGCCGGGCAGGCGCCCATGGGCGCGTTGAAGGAGAAGAGGCGCGGTTCGATGTCGGGGATGGTGAAGCCGCTGACCGGGCAGGCGAATTTTTCGGAGAAGACGATGCGGTTGGCGGGGATGCCCGCGCCCTTCATCTTCTTGTCGGCGGACTGTACTTCGTTTTCGCGGCCCGGCACGACGCCGTCGGCCAAGTCCACGAAGGCGAGGCCATCGGCGAGTTTGAGGGCCTGCTCAAAACTGTCGGCCAGCCGCGTGCCCATGTCGGGCTCCACGGCCAGGCGATCGACCACGACTTCGATGTCATGCTTGTATTTCTTGTCGAGGGCGGGCGCATCCTCGATCAGCATCATTTCGCCGTCGATGCGGACGCGGGTGTAGCCCGCCTTCTGCCATTCGGCGAGTTCCTTGCGATATTCGCCCTTGCGCCCGCGTACGACCGGGGCGAGCAGGTAGAAGCGGGTGCCTTCGGGCAGGAGGGCGACGCGGTCCACCATCTGCGACACCGTCTGCGCGCTGATGGGGAGGCCGGTCGCGGGGCTGTAGGGGATGCCGACGCGCGCCCAGAGGAGGCGCATATAGTCGTAGATTTCGGTGACCGTGGCGACCGTCGAGCGCGGGTTGCGGCTGGTCGTCTTCTGCTCGATGCTGATCGCGGGGCTGAGGCCCTCGATATGCTCGACATCGGGCTTCTGCATCATCTCCAGAAACTGGCGTGCATAGGCGGAGAGCGATTCCACATAGCGCCGCTGCCCCTCCGCATAGATGGTGTCGAAGGCGAGGCTGGATTTGCCGGAGCCGGACAGGCCGGTGATGACGATGAGGCTGTCGCGGGGCAGGTCTACGTCGACGCCCTTGAGGTTGTGCTCGCGCGCGCCGCGGACGGAGATGTGGGTGAGGCTCATGGGGCGTGTTGTTCCAGATTTGTTCTAATTGGGCAAGCGCTGGTGCGCCCTTGCGGGCGAAGATAGGGATTGGGCAGCGGCAGGGGAAGGTGGCCGGAAAGGCAAGTTTTGCTTGGCACGGCATGGCGGTCGCAACTAGGGTTGGCAGCAGCGGGGGACCAATGAGCAACAAACTCTATTATGGCAATAATCTGGACGTGGTACGCGCGTATGTGGCCAGTGAAGGCATCGATCTCGTCTGCCCGGACCCTCCGTTCCATTCCCAAGTTCATTATAATATCCTGTTCAAGTCGCCAAGCGGTGGCCAGTCCGACGCGCAGATCAAAGCGTTTGCGGATACCGGCAAGCAGGGGCGTTTGTTATGACCGATCAAACTTCACCTCTTTCCATCCCCCGTCACGAAGATTTCATGCTGCCCATACTTAAGGTGCTGGACAGCCATGGCGGATCGGCGACGAACGAGGAGATAGAGGAAGCGCTGATCGAGATGCTGGGGATGACGCCGCAGCAGATGGACGTGACCTATCCGACCTCCGGCGCGGCAGTGGTGCCCGACCGCATGTCGTGGGCGCGCAGTTACCTTAAATATCCGGGGCTGGTCGATAATCCCAAGCGCGGCATGTGGGTGTTGACCGACGACGGGCGGCAAGCCGTGTCGATGCCAGACGAGAAGGTTCGGCGGATGGTGGCCGATGCCTATAATGTGCATCAAATTGCACTGGCCGCGCGCCGGAAGGCCAAAGAGGCGGCGGCCATGGGCGATGACGCAGCGACGCCGACCCGAAACGAAGAAATCATCCTGCATGATCAGCCAACCGAGGAAGAAGAGGCAGAATGGTCCGATGCGCTGCTGAAAGTGCTTCGCACCATGCCGCCTGACGCGTTCGAACGGCTTACGCAGCGGTTGCTGCGCGAAAGCGGTTTCGTGCGGGTCGAGGTGACGGGCAAGTCGGGCGATGGCGGCATTGACGGGGCGGGCGTGCTGCGCATGAACCTCATCAGTTTTCAGGTGCTGTTCCAGTGCAAGCGCTATGCCGGATCGGTGTCTTCCCCCACTGTACGCGATTTTCGCGGGGCGATGCAGGGGCGGGCGGATAAGGGGTTGATCATCACCACCGGCACTTTCACCACCGATGCGCGCAAGGAGGCTACACGCGACGGCGCGCCGGCCATCGACCTGATCGATGGGGAAGCGCTGTGCCAGTTGCTGAAAGAGCGGGGGCTGGGCGTGCGGGTGCGGCAGGTGATCCATGAGGAAGTCGATATCGTCAGTGACTTTTTTGCGGAAATTTGAAACGCGCAAGGCGGCCTGACGCGTTCCCGTCCACCGCAAACCCACTGGCCAATCCGGCCGCGCTAGGGCAGAGGTTGCGCCCATGAGCCTGCCCGATCCGTCCCATTTCATCGCCGCCGGGCAGAGCGCCGAGGTGTTCCGGCTGGACGGGGGGCGAGTGCTCAAGCTGTTTCATGCGGGTATCGACCCCGGCATTGTCGAGCGCGAATATGCGATGATGCAGGCGATCCAGGCGACCGACTTGCCGGTGGCGCCGGCGCTGGGGTTGAAGGAAGCGGGCGGTCGGCGCGGGATCGTCTATGGCGAGATGGCGGGGTCGGACCTGCTGGTCCATTTGCGCCAGAAACCGTGGCGTTGGCGCTGGGCGCTGGCGCAGATGGCGCGGTTGCAGCAGCATATCCAGGCGCAGCGCTTGCCGATGCTGCGCAGCCGCAAGGCGATATTGGCCGAGGATATCGAGGTGGCGCCAGTGGGCGAGAGGCTGCGCGCCGCCGCGATCGAGCGGCTGGACCAACTGATCGAGGGAGACGCGCTGTCCCATGGCGATCTGCACCCGGCCAATCTGATCGTGACGCCCGACGGACTGGCGGTGATCGACTGGTCGCGGGCGGCGCGCGCCGCAGCGCCGACGGACGTGGTGCGGACCGAGATGCTGATGCGCTTTGGTCCCGGCCAGACGGGGGGATGGTGGGAGGAGAAGATACGGGATCAGGCGGCGGCCCAGTATATCAGCCGCTATCGGGCGGTGACGGACATGGAGCCGGAGGCGCTGGCGGCGTGGCGACCGCTGGTGGCGCTGGCCTGGTTGCGGCAGCGGCTGCCGGCGCGAAACGACGCCTTTGCGCTCTATCTGGACGAGGCGCTGGCCGCCGCAGGATTGCCCGCGATCGACCAGTGAATGCTGGCTTGGCGAGGCCCGCCATGTCGTTCGTGGCGCGCTGAGGGCCGTTGGTCCGGCGCGGATGCCGCCGGGCGCTGCGCATGGGCGGATCATCGAAGCGGGGCAGATCGGGCGCGTTCACCTGCTATGGTGGGGCATCGGCAGAGCGCGGCGCCATCAGCCCCGTTAAGCGACGGTTCAGCGCCGATGGCGTCGTCTCCGCCATATAGCTTTATCCCCGATCCGGTGCCCGACAGCATCTGGATACGCCCCCGGCCTTCCCTTGCGCCGGGGGCGTTTTCGCGTCTGGCGCTGGCGGCTGGGCGATTCGTCTTTCCCTTACGGCAATATGGCGCGCGCATGTCGTTCGCATGGGCGCGGATGTCGTTCGTCGCGCCGTTCGTCCGCTTTCCTCTGTCCTTGGTCGCCGATCCTGTCGTTGGCCGATGCGGATCGCCATCGGTCGAAGCGGGCGGGCGCGGCGCACGCGGCAAGGGTAACAAGATGAGGCGAACGGGGCAGGATGCCGACCCCAAAAAGACCCTCTGGCTCCCCCCGTTCGCACCCGGCGCCCCGCACAGCCCCCCTTTGCAGCGGTGCGCCGGTCACAACAGATTTTGAGGAGATAAGCCCATGTTCGTAGCACCCAAATTCGCCGCCGCCGTTGCGTCCCTTGCCCTGCTGGCCAGCGCCGGCGCCGCATCCGCCGAAGACTTCGTCTCCAATGGCCGCACCAGCGCCGTCTATCATGGCGACCTGGACCTGACCCAGCCGGCGCACCAGCAGCAGCTCCGCAGCCGTATCGCCCGCGCCGCCAGCCGCGTGTGCTCCTCGATGGACCTGGCCGCCGCGCAAGCGTGCAAGGTCAAGGCGGTGGCGCAGGTCCAGGCCCCCGTCAGCGCCGCCATCGCCCGCGCCGAAACGGGCGAGCGCTATGCCGACGCGGGTGGGGCGGATGCGGGCAAGGAGATGCGGCCGGTCGTGGGCAACTGATCGTCCCGCCCGCCATGTAGAAGGCCCGGTTCGCGCCGGGCCTTTTTGCGTTGGGCGACGGTAAAAGCGATTCAGAAATCCGGGCGGCGCTTGGCGCGGAAGGCGGCGACGCCTTCGGCGAAGTCGGGCAGGGTGAAGGCGTCGCGGAACAGCGCCAGCGTCGTCGCGTCGTCGTCCGCTTGTCCGTCGAGGATGCGGCGGACGATCGCCTTGGAGGACTGGACGCTGTGCCGGGCGTTGGCGGCGATGGTGCGTGCGAGGGCTTGCGCCGCGGCGAGCGGATCGGGCGCGATCTCCTCGATCAGGCCGATGGACAGGGCTTCGTCGGCGCTGTGGAGCGCGCCGGTGTAGAGGATGCGCTTCGCGCGGGCGGGGCCGACCAGGTCGACCAGCAATTTGGTGTCGAACAGCGAATAGACGATGCCGAGTTTCGCTGGCGTAATGCCGAGGCGGGCTGTGGGCGCTGCGATGCGCAGGTCGCAGGCGATGGCGAGGCCGCAGCCGCCGCCGACGCCATCGCCGTCGATCGCGGCGATCACGGGCTTTGGCGCATGGGCGAGGGCATATTGGCTGGCGCGGATCGCGGCCTGGTTGGCGACGCGCCAGTCTTCTTGCGCAGAGCAGGTCGCAAATTCGTTGATGTCCGCGCCAGCGCAGAAGAGGCCGGGGGCGGCGGAGGCGAGGATGAGGACGCGGATGGCGTCATCGGCCATCGCCTGGCCGACGAGGGCGGGCAGGGCTTCCCACATCGCCTGGGTCATGGCGTTGCGACGGTCGGGCCGATCGATCAGCAGCCGGGCGACGGGACCGTCATGCTCCAGGCGCAGGGTCATGACAGGCGCGTCATGCCGGCCAGCGCCGGAGCAGCGGGACCAGTTCGTCATAATGGTGGATGACGGCGTCGGCGTCGAGATTGTTTACAGGGCCGTCGAGGAAGCCGAAGCCGACCGCGACATTGGCGATGCCGGCATTGCGTGCGCCCGCTATGTCGTTGATCGTGTCGCCGATGAAGATGGCGCGGCCGCCGCCCGCGCGGGCGATCATTTCGCGGATCGGGGCCGGGTCGGGCTTGGCGACGCCGACCGTATCGCCGCCCACGATCGCGGCGAAGCGGTCCGACAGGCCGAGCTGGCGCATCAGCGGGATGGTGAAGCGTTCCGCCTTGTTGGTGCAGATGGCGAGCGTGACGCCGGCCTCCGCCAGCGCATCCATCGCGTCCAGCAGGCCGGGATAGGGGACCGAGTGGATGGCGAGATTCTGCTCATAATAGTCGAGCAGGATCGGCAGGAGGGCATCTAGCATGTCCGCGGTGTAGCCGCCCGATGCGTCTAGCGCCCTGGCCAGCATAACCTTTGCGCCCTTGCCCACAAAGGGGTGGATCGCGGCGGCCGGAAAGGGCGGGCGGTCGATCGTGCCGATGGCGTAATTGACCGCGGCGGCGAGATCGCCGCTGGTGTCGATCAGGGTGCCGTCGAGGTCGAAGCCGACGATGTCGAAGGGGATGGGATCGATGGGGGGGCTGGTCATGCCGCCGCCATGCCGCGTGCGCGGTGGCAATGGCAAGGCAAACATGGCAGAGAGCGGCAAGATTCCTCCTCCTGCCAGGGACGCTTTCATCGTGACTGTACCCGACTCGTCTTCGCGCCCGCTCGCCGTCATCATCCTTGCCGCGGGGCAGGGGACGCGGATGAAATCCAGCCTGCACAAGGTGTTGCACCCCGTGGCCGGGCGGCCGATGCTGCTGCACCTGCTGGCGAGCGCGGGCGCATTGTCGCCACAGCGGCAGGTCGTGGTGGTCGGCGCGGGGCGCGAACAGGTCGAGCAGGCGGTGGCCGGCACCGGCGCGATCGTCGCGGTGCAGGCGCAGCAACTGGGCACGGGCCATGCCGTCGCCCAGGCGCATGATGCGCTGGCGGGATTCGCGGGCGACGTGCTGATCCTTTATGGCGACGTGCCGCTGGTGAGCGCGGGCACGATGCGCGCGATGCTCGATCGGCTGAGCCGGGGCGACGAGCCGCGCGCTGTCGTGCTGGGCTTTCGCCCCGATGACGCCGCCGCATACGGCCGGATCATCGCCGATGGGCAGGGCATCATCGAGAAGATGGTGGAATTTAAGGATGCAAGCGAAGCCGAACGCGCCGTTACCTTGTGCAATAGCGGGTTGATGGCGGTGCGATCGACCGACCTGTTCGTGCTGCTCGACCAGATCGGCAACCAGAATGCCGCGGGCGAATATTATCTGCCCGACATCGTCATGCTGCCCGGTGGGACAAGCGCGGTGATCGAGACCGACGCCTGGGAAGTGGCGGGCGTGAACAGCCGGATCGAACTGGCGGGCGTGGAGGCGATGTGGCAGGCGCGGCGGCGGAACGAGGCGATGCGCGATGGCGTGACGCTGGTGGCGCCGGAAACGGTGTTCTTCGCCCATGATACCGTGCTGGGCCGCGACGTGGTGGTGGAGCCCAATGTCGTGTTCGGGCCGGGCGTGACCGTGGCGGACGATGTCGTGATCTACGCCTTTTCCCATCTGGAAGGCGCGAGCGTGGCAAGCGGCGCGGCGATCGGCCCCTATGCGCGGTTGCGGCCGGGGGCGGATATCGGCCCCAACGCCAAGGTCGGCAATTTCGTCGAGATCAAGAAGGCGCGGCTGGACGAGGGGGCGAAGGTCAACCACCTGTCCTATATCGGCGACGCCAGCGTGGGGGCGGGCGCCAATATCGGGGCGGGTACGATCACCTGCAATTATGACGGCTTCTTCAAATATAAGACGCAGATCGGCGCGGGAGCGTTCATCGGGTCCAACAGCGCGCTGGTGGCCCCGGCGACCATCGGCGCGGGCGCGATCGTAGCGGCCGGCAGCGTGGTGACGAAGCCGGTGGAGGCCGATGCGCTGTGCCTGGTGCGGCCCGCGCAGGTCGGCAAGGCGGGATGGGCCAAGCGCTTTCGGGAGCGGATGATGGCGCGGAAGAATGCAAAAGCATAAGCGGCGCTTCACCCTCACCCTTATCGGCGCATTCGCGCCTCTTTCCCTCTCCCGTCGGGAGAGGGAAGGGGCCTGCCGCCGCAGGCGGTGGAAAGGGTGAGGGCGGCTGGCGTTACGGCGCGGCATCGCCTTCGCGCCCTGCTCATCATTCTGCTCGTCCTTTCACTTGGTATCGCCATTTTCGCTTTATGGCTGTTCCTGAACGCCAGCGCCATGCCGGTCGTGCGGCGGGCGGAGGTGGCGTTGCCCTTTCCCGCCGCCGCGCCGCGCACGCCCGTCACCGTCGCGCTGCTGACCGACACGCATTTGTCGGGGCCGGACGGCAGCCGGGATCGGCTGGCGCGGATCGTGGCGCAGATCAATGGGTTGAAGCCCGACCTGATCCTGCTGGGCGGCGATTATATCGGCGATGACAAGGGGTGGAGCAGCTATGATGCGCGGGCGAGCATTGCGCCCTTTGCGGGGTTGCGCGCGCCGTTGGGCGTGGTGGCGGTGCTGGGCAATCATGACAGCCGCAGCAAGTTGAATCGCCGGGCGTTGAGCGGGCCGGACTGGCGGGCGGCGTTTGCGGGGATCGGCGTCACTCTGTTGCAGGATGGCGCGGCGCGGCGCGGGCCTTTGGCGATCGGCGGGTTGAAGGATATTTACACCCGCAAGATCGACATGCCCGGCACGCTGGCGGCGATGGATCGGGTGGGCGGCGCGCCGGTGATATTGTCGCATGGGCCGGACGTGTTCCCGCGACTGCCCGACCGGGAGTCTCTGACGCTTGTCGGCCATAGCCATTGCGGGCAGATCGCCCTGCCGTTTTTCGGCATCGTCTATGTACCGTCGAAATATGGGACGCGCTATGCGTGCGGCCGATATCGCGAGGGCAAGCGGACGATGATCGTGTCGGGCGGGGTGGGGACGAGCAGCGCGCCGGTGCGGATGCTGGCGCCGCCTGATATCTGGCTGGTGACTATCAAGCCCCTGCGAGGCGATTGACTTGATATCATGATATGATATCATGGCATCATGCGTTTCCTGGCCGATATTCCCGACGAAGATGTCAAATGGCTCGACCAGATCGCGCGCGAGCAGGGCAAGTCGCGCGCGGCGGTGTTGCGGGAGGCGGTTTCCGCCTACCGTCCGCAAACATCGAAAGATTGGCTGGAGCAGGGTTTCGGCGCGTGGGCGCGGCATGGGGTGTCGGTCGATCCCGATGAATATGATCGGGCGCGGCGGGCGGAATGGACCCGCCCGTGGGATGATGATTATGATGAAGTTCGCGCCGCGTCGCCCGAATATTTCACGCAAGAGGATGACAAGGAGCGGGCGCATTATCTGGCGCTGACGAAAAAGGCGGCCGGGACGAAGGCGCCAGAAAAGGGCAAGAAGAATGGCGCATGAGCGGCTATAGTCTCGATGCCAATATCGTCATCGACGCCTTATTGAATCATGAGCCGGCGCATCGCGAAATTTTCCGCATAGCGGACAGCGGCGCGCGCATGTGGATCAGTCGCATGGCGTGGATAGAGATATTGTCGAAAGGCAATGAATCGGCTGTCCGCGACGTGTTGATGTTTCTGGGGCAGTTCGGCCTAGACGAAATCGATGACGAGATATCGCGTCGGGCGGCGGCGTTGCGCCGTGAACGGGCACGGCTCAAGTCGCCAGACGCCATCATCCTGGCCACGGCGCAATTGCGCGGCCGCGTGCTGGTGACACGAAATACAAAGGATTTCCCGGCAGAGATGCCGGGCATCCGCGTTCCCTATACACTCTGAAAGGCTTTCCGGCACATGTGCGGCATCATCGGCATCATCGGCAAGGACGACGTGGCGGAACGGCTGGTCGACGGTTTGAAGCGGCTGGAATATCGCGGCTATGACAGCGCGGGGGTGGCCACCATCCATGACGGCGCGATCGAGCGGCGGCGGGCCGAGGGCAAGTTGGCGAATTTGGTGCGCGAATTGCGCGACGAGCCGCTGCCCGGCACCACCGGCATCGCGCATACGCGCTGGGCGACGCATGGCGCGCCGACCACCAGCAACGCGCATCCCCATGCGACCAGCGAAGTGGCGCTGGTCCACAATGGCATCATCGAGAATTTCAAGCCGCTGCGCGCGGAATTGATGGCGCGGGGGCGGCATTTCGACAGCCAGACCGATACCGAGGTCGTCGCCCATCTGGTGAGCGAACTGGTGGAGCAGGGCGCGTCGCCGCGAGAGGCGGTAGCGCAGATATTGCCACGGCTGCATGGCGCGTTCGCGCTGGCGATCGCGTTCCGCAGCCATCCCGACATGCTGATCGGGGCGCGGCTGGGGTCGCCTTTGGTCGTGGGCTATGGCGATGGGGAAACCTATCTGGGGTCGGACGCGCTGGCGCTGGCGCCGCTGACGCAGCGCATCGCCTATCTGGAAGAGGGCGACTGGGTCGTCATTACCGCCGACGGGGCCGAAATCTTCGACAAGGACAACCAGCCGGTCGAGCGGCCGGTGACGATTTCCGGCGTGTCCGGCGCGATGATCGACAAGGGCAATCATCGCCACTTCATGCAGAAGGAGATTTACGAGCAGCCGGTGGTCGTCGCCCAGACGCTGCGCTCCTATCTGCGCCGGATGGAGAATGAGATCGCCATGCCGGACATGGAGTTCGACCTGGGCGCGGTGAAGCGGATCACCATCGTCGCATGCGGCACGAGCTATTATGCCGGGCTGGTGGCGAAATATTGGTTCGAGAAATTCGCCCGCGTGCCGGTCGACATCGATGTGGCGAGCGAGTTCCGCTATCGCGACCCGGTGCTGGAGGCGGGCGGGCTGGCGCTGTTCATCAGCCAGTCGGGCGAGACGGCCGATACGCTGGCGGCGTTGCGCCACGCCAAGGCGGAGGGGCAGATCATCGCGGTGGTGGTGAATGTGCCGACCAGTTCGATGGCGCGCGAGGCGGACCTGCTGCTGCCGACCCATGCCGGGCCGGAAATCGGCGTGGCGTCGACCAAGGCGTTCACCTGCCAGTTGGCGGTGCTGGCGGCGCTGGCGGCCAATCTGGCGCGGGCCAAGGGGAAACTGACGACGGAAGAAGAGGCCGAAATCGTCTGGCATTTGTCGGAAGCGCCGGCCGCGCTCAATGAGGCGCTGAGCCGCGACGGGCAGATCGAGGCGATGGCGCACCTGATCGCGCCAGCGCGCGACGTGCTGTATCTGGGGCGCGGGCCGGATTATCCGATGGCGCTGGAAGGGGCGCTGAAGCTCAAGGAAATCAGCTATATCCATGCCGAGGGCTATGCCGCGGGCGAGATGAAGCATGGGCCGATCGCGCTGATCGACGAACTGGTGCCGGTGATCGTGATCGCGCCGAGCGGGCCTTTGTTCGAAAAGACCGTCAGCAATATGCAGGAAGTGCAGGCGCGCGGTGGCAAGGTGGTGCTGATTTCCGACGCGGAAGGGATCGCGGCGGCGGGCGATGGCTGCATGGCGACGATCGAGATGCCCAAGGTGCATCCGCTGATCGCGCCGCTGGTCTATGCGGTGCCGGTGCAGTTGCTGGCCTATCATGTGGCGGTGGCGAAGGGGACGGATGTGGATCAGCCGCGCAATCTGGCGAAGTCGGTGACGGTGGAGTAAACCGACTATTCTTGTAATATGACACCATATGCGGTATCATCATAAATGACCAAGGCGGATAAGCTGCTGGATCGGGTGGCGCGCAATCCCGCAGGGGATTGGACGATATCGGATATTCAGACGCTGTGCGACCATCTGGGTTGGGCTTGCCTGCCGCCGACGGGTGGCGGATCGCATTGGAAAGTGGCGGTGCCGGGGAGCGACACGATCCTGACCATTCCGGCCAAACGCCCGATCAAGCCGGTCTATATTCGTAAGCTGATGGCATTTGTGAAGGATGGCAAGCATGGCTAAAGCAAAGGCGCGGCAGGCCGACTATGCGATCATGGTCGAGCCATTGTCGGATGCGGATGGCGGTGGCTGGCTGGCGACCGTTCCAGCGCTGCCCGGTTGCATGGGTGATGGCGAGACGCCGGAGGCTGCGCTGGCGGATGCGGCGGCGGCGATTGCCGAATGGCACGCCGCGGCAGAGGCGCTGGGGCGTCAGGTTCCCGGCCCGGCCGCGCTGGGCCAATGGCGGCAGCGCGTGCCACGATCGCTGCATGAAAAGCTGAAATTCGTGGCGGCGCGTGAGGGCGTTTCGTTGAACGCCTATGTCGCCAATGTGCTGGCCGAGAGTATCGGCCGGGCGGGGTAAGCCGCCAGGCCCTCACCCGCCGCCCGGCGAATTATGCCCGCCGGCTGGCACGGGGCCGCCGCTGGGGGCGTGGCTGTGGTCGGGGTTGCTGTCCCATTCGATATGATAAAGGTCGAAACGACGGTCGCGCAGGTTGCGCACGGTGCCTTCGGCGCGCGCCCAGCTGAGGTCAGCCAGGTTGACGTCCGCCATGGTGAGCGTTTCCACATTTTCCGTTGATTCCGCCGCGATGCCGTCGCGGGCGAAGGGCAGGTCGCAGGGGGTCAGGATGGCGCTTTGGGCATATTGGATGTCCATATTATCGACGTTCGGCAGATTGCCGACATTGCCGGACATGACGACATAGCATTGGTTCTCGATCGCACGCGCCTGCGCGCAATAGCGCACGCGCATGTAGCCCAGGCGCGAGTCGGTGCAGAAGGGGACGAAGATGATGCGCGCGCCCTGATCGACCAGGCGGCGGGCGAGTTCGGGAAATTCGCTGTCGTAGCAGATGAGGACGCCGATCGGGCCGCAGTCGGTCTGGATCACGTCCAGCGAATCGCCGCCCTTGATGTTCCACCAAAAGGCTTCGTTGGGGGTCGGGTGGATTTTTTCCTGGGTATGGACGGAGCCGTCGCGCAGCGCGACATAGGCAATATTCTGGATGTCGCCATCGTCGGCGCGGGTCGGGTGGGAGCCGCCGATGATGTTGATATTATATTCCAGCGCCATCCGCGTCAGTTCCTTGGTCAGGCGCGGGGTGTAGCCGGTGAGCTTGTCGATCGCTTCCATGGGGTTGAGCTTCTTCGTTTCGAACGAGAGTAGCGGCAGGGTGAACAGTTCGGGGAAGACGATGAAGTCGGAGCGATAATCGGCCGCGACGTCGACGAAATATTCGATGTTGCGGATAAATTCGTCGAAATCCTGCACCGCGCGCGCCTGAAGCTGGCAGGTGGCGAGGCGGACGCTTTCGACCCCGCGCGGCACGCGCATTTCGGGCGCTTCGTCGGGGTCGACATAGGGATTGCGCCAGACCAGATGGGCGGCATGGCCGTCCGACTGCTTGTCTTCGGGCAGATAGTTTTCGAGGACGCCGAGCGGTTCGAACTGGTTCTTGAGCTGGAAGCTGACGACCTGGTCGCGGATCTTGCCCTGGACGACCTTGTCCAGATAATCCTTCGGCCCCTCCACCTTGCGCTTGGTGCGCAGATAGCCGGGCATGCGGCCGGCGATGACGATGCCGTGCAGGTCGAGATGTTCGGCCAGTTCCTTGCGCTCGTCATAGAGGCGCTGGCCGATGCGCAGGCCGCGCAGTTTGGGATCGACCGCCATTTCATAGCCGTAGAGCCATTCGCCCGCCGCGCTGTGGCGGGTGCCGAAGCCGTTGGCGGTGATCTCTTCCCAGTCATGATGGGCAAAGGCCATGCCCTTGCTGACGCGCATGGTTGCGCAATAGCCCACGACCTTATTGTCGTAGAGCGCGACGAAACAGCCGTCGGGGAAATTGTTGATCTGGCCCCGGACGGTGGCGGGGGAATAATTGGGCATTCCCGGATAGACGCGGGCGATCAGCCGAATGATCGCGCGCACGTCGGTCGGGACGGCCGTGCGGACCTCCAGGCGTTTGCGGGTTGCTGTCGTCATCATCTATCTCCGTTCACCCTGCGTGGGGGCTGAGCTTGTCGAAGACCCGTATCGAAGGGTCGTGCATGAATGTCCTTCGATACGCCATTTCGACTTCGCTCAGTGGCGCCTCAGGACGAACGGCTTTGGTGAATGAGTCGCCAAAGAAAAAGGCGGCGCCGGGTGTCCGGCGCCGCCTCGTTCCGTTTCCGTATTGAACTGCGCAGAGGCGGTTCAGTTCCAGACTTTTAGGCCCAGCTGCCCATTTCCTTTTCCAGATTGACGCGGATCTGTTCGAAGAACTGTTCCGTGGTCATCCAGGCCTGGTCCGGGCCGATCAGCAGCGCCAGATCCTTGGTCATCGCGCCGTCTTCGACGGTCTTGATGCAGACGCGTTCCAGGGTTTCGGCGAATTTGGTGACTTCGGGGGTTCCGTCGAACTTGCCGCGGAAGGCGAGGCCCTGCGTCCAGGCGAAGATCGAGGCGATCGGGTTGGTCGAGGTCGCCTTGCCCTGCTGGTGCTGACGATAGTGGCGGGTGACGGTGCCGTGGGCGGCTTCCGCTTCGACGGTCTTGCCGTCGGGCGAGAGCAGGACCGAGGTCATCAGGCCGAGCGAGCCGAAGCCCTGCGCGACGGTGTCCGACTGGACGTCGCCGTCATAATTCTTGCAGGCCCAGACGAACTTGCCGCTCCACTTGAGCGCGGAGGCGACCATGTCGTCGATCAGGCGATGTTCGTAGACGATGCCCGCCGCCTTGAACTGGTCGGCGAATTCTTCGTCGAACACCTGCTGGAACAGATCCTTGAAGCGGCCGTCATAGGCCTTGAGGATCGTGTTCTTGGTCGACAGATAGAGCGGCCATTTGCGGTCGAGCGCATAGTTCATGCTCGCCTTGGCGAAATCGATGATCGACTGGTCGAGATTATACATGCCCATGGCGACGCCGGCGGACGGGAAATCGAAGACTTCCTTGTCGATCTTCTGACCATCTTCGCCGTCCCACACCAGGCGCAGCTTGCCGGGGCCGGGGACCAGGAAGTCGGTCGCCTTATACTGGTCGCCGAACGCATGGCGGCCAACGACGATCGGGTCGGTCCAGCCGGGGACCAAGCGGGGGACGTTGCGGATGACAATGGGTTCGCGGAATACGACGCCGCCCAGGATGTTGCGGATGGTGCCGTTGGGCGACTTCCACATCGATTTGAGGTTGAATTCCTCGACCCGCTGCTCGTCGGGGGTGATGGTGGCGCACTTCACGCCGACGCCATATTGCTTGATCGCGTTGGCGGAATCGATCGTGATCTGGTCGTTGGTTTCGTCACGCTTCTGGACGGACAGGTCGTAATATTTCAGGTCGATGTCGAGATAGGGGAGGATCAGGCGCTCGCGAATCCATTCCCAGATGATCCGGGTCATTTCGTCGCCGTCAATTTCAACGACGGGGTTTTTCACCTTGATCTTGGCCATAGCGCCTGTTCGCCTTCTTGCTGCTGGGTGGAATATGGGGACGCCCTAGGCAAAGCGGCGGCAATGTTCAACCATTGGCGGCCATGAATCTGCCCCATGGGGAGCCTTGGCCGGGATCGGTCGTTGTCAGGGGGACGCTCTCTCCCTAAAGACGGTGGCCATGGACAATGATGAGATTACGATTGCCGCGGGCGGCAATGTCAAATGGCGCTTTCCTTCGGTCCACCCGGAGGGCATGAAATTCGGCCTGATCGCGGTCGCGATCACCGGCGTCCTGTTCCTGCTGGGATGGGAGATTGTCGGCTGGCTGATGCTGATCGTGACGATCTGGGTCTTCGCCTTCTTCCGCGATCCCGTCCGCGCCGTGCCGCAGGACGAAGGAGCGATCATCGCGCCTGCCGATGGCCTTGTGACGTTGATCCAGCGGGTGCCGCCGCCGCGCGAAATGGCGGGGCCTAACGGGCTGGGCGACCAGCCGATGATCCGCGTGTCGATCTTCATGAGCGTGTTCGACGTCCATATCAATCGCACGCCCATTGGCGGGACGATCAAGTCTGTCGTCTATATTTCGGGCAAGTTCCTGAACGCGGACCTCGACAAGGCGAGCGAAGATAATGAGCGCCAGCATATATTGGTCGAACGGCATGACGGCGTGCGCATCGGCTTCACCCAGATTGCGGGACTGGTCGCGCGGCGGATCGTGCCGTTCGTGAAGCCCGGCGACATGGTCGCGGCGGGGCAGCGCATCGGCCTTATCCGCTTTGGCAGCCGGGTCGATGTGTATCTGCCCGCCGGCGCGGCGCCGCGCGTGATCCTGGGCCAGCGCACGGTCGCGGGCGAGACGATCCTGGGTCAGATGGGCGACGCGCGCGTTATTGCAGGCATCCAGCAATGAGCCGCCAGCGGCGCGCCGTGCCGCGCGGGTTGCGCCGGGGCATCACCTTGCGGATGCTGGCGCCCAATGCGGTCACGGCGATGGCGCTGTGCTTCGGCCTGACAGGGGTGCGCTACGGGATTTCGGGCGAGTGGGAGCGGGCGGTGCTGTCCATCCTGTTTGCAGGCGTGCTCGACGGGTTGGATGGGCGGATCGCGCGCATGTTGCGCGGCGAGAGCCGGTTTGGCGCGGAACTGGATTCGCTGTCCGATTCGATCGCGTTCGGCGTTGCGCCGGCGCTGATCCTCTATCTCTGGTCGCTCTATGCCATGCCGAAATTCGGCTGGATCTTCGCTTTGGCCCATGCGCTGTCCTGCGCGTTGCGGCTGGCGCGGTTCAATGCCGCGATCGATGCGGACGAGCAGCCGCACAAGTCGGCGGGCTTCCTGACCGGGGTGCCGGCGCCGGCGGGAGCGGGGCTGGCCTTCGTGCCGCTTTATCTGTGGCTGGTGACGGGGCAGGAAATTTTCCGCGCCTGGTATCTGGTCGCACCCTGGGCGGCGTTCATCGCCTTCCTGATGATCTCCAACATCGCGACCTATAGCTGGTCGGCGCTGCGGCTGCGCAAACGCATCCGGCTGGAGGTCATCGCCTTTGCCGGATTGCTGGCGGCGCTGCTGGTGACCGATCCCTGGCTAACCTTGCTGCTGGTCTGCGGCGTCTATGTCGCGCTGATCCCGTTCGGGATCATATCCTATGCCAAGGTGAAGCGGCAGCGGGAGAGCGCCAAGGCCGTCCCGCCGACAGCATGAAATGTGGCGAAGCACCGCGTCTTGCAGCAGAAAGAGGTTTCGACAGGCTCATCCGAACGCATTTGGGATGTGCCTGGAAATGCGTCCGGCTATTCAGGCGGCCATGGCGCCAAGCGGCAGCGCGGTTCGGCGTGTCGGCTGCGCGGCGCGGGGGCGGCGGATGCGCAGATGATAGACCGGCGGATTATGAGGGATTGGCTCGAACTGGAGCGCGGCCACCATCTTGTCATGATAATGGGCGAACATCCACATGATGGTGCCCATGGCCAGAAGGAAGGCGGCGGAGAACAGGGTCGCTGCAATTAGAGTGAACATCATCCATCACTTTCCATCTTGCCATTTGCACGGCATGTCCCATTATGACGGTTCTAACGGGCGTTAACCCTATTTGTTCCGTATGTTCTCCTTATGTTCCATTTGCGGGGCGTCGTCAACCCTTGCAATTGCTTTTTTCCGCGTCTAAAGGCGCGACCATTCCACATGGGAATCGACATATCCGGTGCCGGAGACGCCTTTCAGGCTGTTCCCCGTGTTCCTGATTCCCAGAGGTCAAACCGGAAGGAGAAACTATTATGGCGGCCCCTGTCGTCACCATGCACCAATTGATCGAGGCTGGCGCCCATTTCGGCCACCAGACCCATCGCTGGAACCCGCGCATGAAGCCGTATATCTTCGGCGAGCGCAACGGCATCCACATCCTTGACCTGTCGCAGACCGTTCCGCTGTTCGGTCGCGCGCTCGACTTCGTATCGGGCACCGTCGCCGCCGGCGGCAAGGTGCTGTTCGTGGGCACCAAGCGCCAGGCGCAGGATCCGATCGCAGACGCCGCGCGCAAGTCGGGCCAGCATTTCGTCAACCATCGCTGGCTGGGCGGGATGCTCACCAACTGGAAGACGATTTCGGGTTCGATCAAGCGTCTCAAGACCCTTGAGGAAAAGCTGTCGGGCGATACCCACGGCTTCACCAAGAAGGAAGTGCTCCAGATGACTCGCGAGCGCGAGAAGCTGGAAATGTCGCTGGGCGGCATCCGCGACATGAACGGCATTCCCGATGTCATGTTCGTGATCGACGCGAACAAGGAAGAACTGGCGATCAAGGAAGCCAACACGCTGGGTATCCCGGTCGTTGCGATCCTCGATTCGAACGTCTCGCCCGACGGCATCGCCTTCCCGGTGCCCGCCAACGATGACGCCAGCCGCGCCATCCGCCTCTATTGCGACGCCATCGCCGCCGCCGCCACCAAGGGCAACCGTGGCGCGCAGCAGGCTTCGGGCGTGGACATGGGCGCCATGGACGAGCCGATGGCCGAAGAAGTCGTCGCTGAAGCCTAAGCGCGTCGCACGACTGCAAGAATGACAGGGTAGGGCGCGCTCTTTGTGGAGACGCGCCCTCCCGCATATTTGAAACATCGAACTTTAGGAGCCGATACATGGCCGAGATTACCGCTGCCGCCGTCAAGGAACTGCGCGACCGTTCGGGCGCGGGCATGATGGATTGCAAGAAGGCGCTGACCGAAGCCGGTGGCGACATCGAAGCGGCGACCGACTGGCTGCGCGCCAAGGGCCTGGCCGCCGCGCAGAAGAAGTCGAGCCGCACTGCCGCCGAAGGCCTGGTCGGCGTCGCCGTTTCGGGCACCAAGGGCGTCGCCGTCGAAGTGAACAGCGAAACCGACTTCGTCGCCAAGAACGACCAGTTCCAGGATTTCGTGCGCACCGTGTCGGCGATCGCGCTGAAAAACGGCGCGACCGATGCCGAAGCGCTGGCCGCCGCGGCCTATCCGTCGGGCGGCACCGTCGCTGAAAAGCTGGTCGCCAACATCGCCACCATCGGCGAGAACCAGAATGTCCGCCGCGTCGCGCAGGTCGAAGTGAGCCAGGGCGTCGTCGTCTCCTATGTCCACAACGCCGCGGCGCCGGGCCTGGGCAAGATCGGCGTGCTGGTCGCGCTGGAAGGCGATGCGCCTGCCGATGTGCTGGAGCCGCTGGGCAAGCAGTTGGCCATGCACATCGCCGCCGCGTTCCCGCTGGCCCTGTCGGCCGACGACATCGATCCGGCGATCATCGAACGCGAAGCCGCGATCGCGCGTGAAAAAAATGCCGACAAGATCGCCGGCAAGTCCGAAGAGATCGCCGCCAAGATCATCAACGGCCCGGTCGAGAAGTTCCGCAAGGACAGCGCGCTGCTGACGCAGGCGTTCGTGATGGACGGCAAGACCCCGGTGCAGGACGTGATCGCCGCAGCCGCCAAGGAAGCCGGCAAGTCGATCGCGCTCAAGAGCTACGTGCGCTTCCAGCTCGGCGAAGGCATCGAGAAGGAAGTCAGCGATTTCGCAGCGGAAGTCGCGGCGGCCGCCGGCGTCTGATCGCGAGACAGACCATAGGTCAAAGGAAGGGGCGTCCTGCGGGGCGCCCTTTTTTTGTTGATGGGCCGGATTATCGCAGGGTGGCGAGATAGGCGATCAGCCGTTGCCGCCGGGCGGGATCGGGCAGCCCGGCGAAGGGCATTCGAGTGCCCTTGACCATCGCCTGCGGGCCGGTGAGCCATGTGTCGAGCGTCCGGGCGTTCCAGGTGACGCCCGACGCTTTCAGCGCGTCGCTATAGGCGTAGCCGGGCAGCGAGGCCGCCTTGCGTCCCATGACGCCGCGCAGATTGGGACCGAAGCTGGATTTGTCCGGCTGCGTCGCATGGCAGGCGGCGCAGATAGCGAAATCGGCAGGCGGCTGGGCGAAAGTCGGCTGCGTGACGCCAAGCAGGACGATGCAAAGGGCGAGGGCGCCGGGATAGCGAAGCATCATGGTCGGGAATCCGTGATAGAAGGTGCGGGCGGCGGTCGGACCACAGGCCCGGCCGCCGCCCCGCCAGAGGCTTAGAGCGTGATGATAATGAGGTGATCCATCCGGTTCGTGCTGATTAGGGGTTGAGCTTGCCGAAGACCCGTATCGAGGCATTATGCGCAGCGCGCGATCCTTCGATACGCCATGTCGACTTCGCTCAATGGCTACTCAGAACGAACGGACTAAAGGCGTCATACTCTAGAAGTGGTCTGCGTTCATCACCTTGACCCAGGCGGCGACAAAATCGTCGACGAACTTCTGCTGGGCGTCGCTGGAGGCGTAGACTTCGGCCACGGCGCGCAGTTCGGAGTTCGACCCGAAGACCAGGTCGACAGGGGTCGCCGTCCAGCGGGCCGCGCCCGTTGCGCGATCCTTGCCCTCATACAGGGCCAGGTTCGCCGCCGACTTCTCCCACACCGTGTCCATCGACAGCAAGTTGACGAAGAAGTCGTTGCTGAGCGTGCCGGGGCGGCTGGTGAAGATACCCGCGTTCGAGGCGCCCGCATTGGCGCCCAGCGCGCGCATCCCGCCCACCAGCACGGTCATTTCCGGCACGGTCAGATTGAGGGCATCCGCCTTGTCCACCAGCGCTTCGGCCGGTCCCACTTCCGCCTTTGGCGTGTAGAAGTTGCGGAAGCCGTCCGCCTTGGGTTCGAGATAGGCGAAGGAGGCGACATCGGTCTGGGCCTGCGCCGCATCGACCCGGCCGGGGGTGAAGGGCACGCGCACCTGATGGCCCGCGCGGGCTGCCGCTTGTTCGATCGCGGCATTGCCCGACAGGATGATGAGGTCGGCCATCGACACCTGCCGGCCCGACTTGGCGAAGTCCTTTTGCACCGCCGTTAGTTTGGTGAGCACCTTGGCCAGTTCCGCCGGGTTGTTGACCGCCCAATTGCGTTGCGGATCGAGGCGGAGACGGGCGCCGTTCGCGCCACCGCGCATGT
Organism: Sphingobium cupriresistens LL01; assembly: GCF_001046645.1. NCBI lineage: Bacteria > Pseudomonadati > Pseudomonadota > Alphaproteobacteria > Sphingomonadales > Sphingobiaceae > Sphingobium > Sphingobium cupriresistens. The sequence goes on along the minus strand of NZ_KQ130434.1, from coordinate 2,286,177 downwards.
CGGTGCTGCGGAAGGTCGCGGCCGAGGCCCAGGCGGTCCGCACCAATTCAGGCGTCGTCAGGCCCGACGCCAGCACCATCGCCTTGAGCTTTGCCTGGTCCGCATCGCCGATCGGCGCGATTGTGGATTTGGGCAGCGGGTCCTGCCAGCTATAGGTTTCGGTGGGGACGTCCTTACCCAGATAGCGCGCCTGCGGCCCCAGATCGCGATGGGTCAGCTTGAACCAGGCGCGGGCGAAAGCCTTGCCGAACAGGTCGGGATTCTTCTGCCAGCTTTCCAGCACCTTGCGGAAGCCGGGGTCTTCCTTGAGCGCGATGTCCGTGGTGAACATGATCGGCGCGTGGCGCTTGTCCTTGAGATGCGCGTCGGGCACCAGGGCGGCGGCGTTGGGATCGGTTGGAATCCACTGGGTCGCGCCGGCCGGGCTTTTGGTCTTGACCCAGTCGAAGTTCAGCAGATTATCGATATATTGGGTGGTGAACAGTGTCGGCGTGGCCGACCAGGCGCCTTCCAGGCCGGATGTCAGCGTGTCTTCCGCATGGCCCTTGCCGCATTTATTGTGCCAGCCCAGCCCCTGATTTTCGACGCCGAGCGCCGCGGGTTCCTTGCCGAGACAGTCTTCGGGCTTGCGCGCGCCATGGGCCTTGCCAAAGGTGTGGCCACCCGCGATCAGGGCGAGGGTTTCTTCGTCATCCATCGCCATCTGGCCGAAGGCGCGGCGGATGTCGGCCGCGGCGCCGATGGGATCATGATTGCCGCCCGGTCCTTCGGGATTGACATAGATGAGGCCCATGGTGGTGGCGGCCAGCGACCGTTTGAGCGAGCCGTCCGGGTTGGAGCGGTCGGTGCCCATCATCTTCTTTTCCGGTCCCCAGAACACGACGTCCGGTTGCCAGGCATCGACGCGACCGCCCGCAAAGCCAACGGTCTTGAAGCCCATATCCTCCAGCGCGACATTGCCGGACAAGACCATGAGGTCGCCCCAGCTGAGTTTGCGTCCATATTTCTGCTTTATCGGCCAGACGAGGCGGCGCGCCTTGTCCAGGCTGACATTGTCGGGCCAGCTGTTGAGCGGTTCGAACCGCTGTTCGCCGCCATCGGACCCGCCACGCCCGTCGCCCACGCGATAGGTGCCCGCGCTGTGCCAGGCCATGCGGATGAAGAAGGGGCCATAATGGCCATAGTCGGCCGGCCACCAGGGTTGCGACGTGGTCAGCACCCTGCGGATGTCGGCCTTTACAGCGTCGAGATCGAGCGAGGCGAATTCCTTGGCATAGTCATAGTCCGCGCCATAAGGGTTGGATTGCGCCTCATGCTGGCGCAGGGCGGTCAGGTCTAGCACATTGGGCCACCAGCGCGGTGACGTGGTCGCGGCTGGTTCGGTGGGAAGCGCGGGTTCCTGCGCCAGCGCGGGCGTCAAAGTGGCGGCGCACAGCAGCGCCAATATGGATGTGGATGTTCGACGCATGTCATCGTTTCCCTGTTCATGCAGGCGTGAGTGCCGTTGCAGGCGGATAGGGGCTGGTGGGAAAGACGGACAATTGATTGATCAGGTCACAATGATTGAGTGCTGCGATCAATCGGAACGGCCACGCAATGAGCATGTCCCCATCATGTCCTGGCGATTGCGCCTTTTGCGCGCAGGGCGGCGGATCGGCGCAAACGCCGCTTGGCATTGCGGTTGCGCGCGACTAAGGTCCGCGCCGCTTTCCGCCAATCGCAAAAGGATATCAGACCGCTCATGACCCGGCCCGCCTACAAGCGTATCCTGTTGAAATTGTCCGGCGAAGTGCTGATGGGGCAGGGGCAGTTCGGCATCGAGCCGGAAACCGTGGCCCGTGTCGCGGGCGAGATCGCGGCGGCCAAGGATGCCGGTTTCGAGATTTGCGTCGTCGTGGGCGGCGGCAATATCTTCCGTGGCCTGGCGGGGGCTGCGGCGGGATTCGACCGGGCGAGCGCCGATTATATGGGCATGTTGGCCACCGTCATGAACGCGCTGGCCGTGCAGAATGGTCTGGAGAAGCTGGGTTACGACACGCGAGTCCAGTCGGCGATTCCGATGGCGTCGGTATGCGAACCCTATATAAGGCGCAAGGCGGAGCGGCATATGGAGAAAGGCCGGATCGTGATCTTCGCGGCCGGCACCGGCAGCCCCTATTTCACCACCGACACGACCGCAGCGCTGCGCGCGGCCGAAATGAATTGCGACGCGCTGTTCAAGGGCACCAGCGTCGATGGCGTGTATAATGCCGATCCCAAGAAGGTCGCCGATGCGATCCGTTACGACAGCATCAGCTTCGATCAGGTATTGAACGACAATCTCAAGGTGATGGACGCGAGCGCCATCGCCCTGTGCCGCGAAAATGACATTCCCATCGTCGTGTTCAACATCCGCGAAACCGGTAATCTGGCCACGGTGCTGGCCGGGCAGGGTGTCGCGACGATCGTCCAGAATCAGGAGAGCTAATCATGGCCCAATATGACAAATCCGACCTTGAGCGCCGCATGGCCGGCGCGATCGAAGCGCTGCGCGGCGACCTGACCGGTCTGCGCACCGGCCGCGCCAACGTCCAGTTGCTCGATCCGGTGATGGTCACCGTCTATGGCGCGAACATGCCGCTCAATCAGGTCGCGACCGTCTCCGCGCCCGAACCGCGGATGTTGTCGGTGCAGGTATGGGACAAGACCAATGTCGGGCCGTGCGATAAGGCGATCCGGTCGGCTGGCCTGGGCCTGAACCCCATCGTGGATGGCCAGACGCTGCGCCTGCCGATTCCAGACCTGACGGAAGAGCGTCGCAAGGAACTGGCCAAGCTGGCCAGCAAATATGCCGAAGGCGCGCGCATTGCGGTGCGCAACGTCCGCCGCGACGGCATGGACAGCCTGAAGACCGACGAGAAGAAGGGCGAAATCAGCGAGGACGAGCGCAAGCGCCTGGAAACCGAAGTCCAGAAGATGACCGATTCCACGATCGCGGATATCGATGCTCTGGCGACGTCGAAGGAAAAGGAAATCCTCGGCCAGTAAGCCGGGGCTTTCCTTTCGCGGCCAAAGCACGCATGTCTTCCTGATGGCCACACAAGCCAAGCCCGATCTGACCAGCGTCGCGCCTGTCCATGGCGTGCGCCATGTCGCGATTATCATGGACGGCAATGGCCGCTGGGCCAAGAAACGGCTGCTGCCGCGCGTGGCCGGGCATCGCGCGGGCGTGGAAGCGGTGCGCAAGGTAGCGCGGGCGGCGCAGGAACTGGGGCTGGAATGCCTGACGCTCTATGCCTTTTCCTCCGAAAACTGGAAACGGCCGGCGAGCGAGGTAGCGGACCTGATGGGCCTGCTGCGCCATTTCATCCAGTCCGATATCGACGAAATGCATGGGCATGGCGTGCGGTTGCGGGTGATCGGCAATTATCGCGCGCTGGAGCCTTCGCTGGTGACGCTGATCGAAAGCGCGATGGCGCGGACGGCGGGCAATAGCGGGCCGATCGTCGCGATCGCGCTCAACTATGGCGCGCAGGACGAGATGGTGCAGGCGGTGCAGGCGCTGGCGGCGCGGGCGGCGGCGGGCGAGATTGCGGCCGATGCGATTGGCGCGGCGGATATCGATCGCGCGCTCTATACCGCCGACCTGCCGCCGCTGGACCTGATGATCCGCACATCGGGCGAGCAGCGGCTGAGCAATTTCATGCTGTGGCAGGCGGCCTACGCCGAGCTGTATTTCACCGACATGCTGTGGCCCGATTTCGACGGCCGGGCATTGGCCCAGGCGCTGGACGCTTTCCGATTGAGGGACCGCCGGTTCGGCGGATTGTGATCTGACATGAGTAGCGAATTGCGGACCCGCAGCATCGTGGGCGTCGCGCTGATCGCGGTGGCGCTGGGCGCGTTGCTGTCGGGCGGCCTGATCTTCTGGACGCTGCTGGTGGTGGCGGGCGTGCTGATGCAGGGCGAATGGGGCGACCTGACCGGGGCGACCCCGGAGCAGCGCAAGGCGGCGATGTTCGCCGTGTCGATCCCGCTGGCCTTGCTATGCCCCTATGCCGCCGGGATCGATTGGCCGGTGCTGGTCGCAGGCGCGGCGGCATTCTTCTTCATCCTGTTCACCAGCCGCAGCCTGAAGCTGGCGCTGGGCATCCCCTATGTCTGCCTGCCGATCGTGGCTTTGCTGTTCCTGCGCGGGCAGGCGCCCTATGCCTATGGGCTGTTGCTGGCCTTCTGGACGCTGGGGCTGGTGTGGGCGACGGACATCGGCGCCTATTTCGCCGGCCGGTCGATCGGCGGGCCGAAGCTCGCGCCACGGGTCAGCCCGTCCAAGACCTGGGCGGGGCTGGCGGGCGGCGTGCTGGCGGCGCTGGTGCTGGGGTTCCTGCTGCATCGCTTCGCCGACCTGCCGATCCAGTTGGCGGCGGCGAGCGGCGTGCTGGCGGTGGCGGCGCAACTGGGCGACCTGCTGGAAAGCGGGATGAAGCGCAAAGCGGGGGTGAAGGATAGCGGCACGTTGTTGCCCGGCCATGGCGGGGTGATGGACCGGCTGGACGGGGTGGCGACCGCCGCGCCGCTGGCGGCCTTGCTCTATATCCTGCTGGTGCAGGGCGGATGAAGCGGGTTTCGATATTCGGCGCGACCGGGTCGGTCGGCTTGTCGACGCTGGACCTGATCCGGCGCGCGCCCGACGATTATAAGGTCGTCGCGCTGACCGCGAACAGCGATGTGGACAGTTTGGCGGCCCTGGCGCGCGAGACGGGCGCGCAGGTCGCCGTGATCGGGCAGGCGCGGCTGCATGGGGCGCTCAAGGCGGCGCTGGCCGGGTCGGGCATTGCGGCAGCGGCGGGCGAGGAGGCGCTGGTCGAGGCGGCGGCGATGGACGCGGACTGGACCATGGCGGCGATCGTGGGCTGTGCGGGCTTGCGGCCGACCATGGCGGCGCTGAAGGCCGGGCGCACGGTGGCGCTGGCCAACAAGGAGTCGCTGGTGTCGGCGGGCGCGCTGATGATGGAGGCCGCGGCCGCATCCGGCGCCACATTGCTGCCGGTGGACAGCGAGCATAATGCGATTTTCCAGTGCCTTGCCGGCAGTAGCTTGGACGATGTCGCAAGGATCACCCTGACCGCGAGCGGCGGGCCGTTCCGTACCCGCAGCCGGGCGGAGATGGCCGACATCACCCCGGCGCAGGCGGTGGCGCATCCCAATTGGTCGATGGGCGCGAAGATCAGCGTCGATAGCGCGACGATGATGAACAAGGGGCTGGAACTGATCGAGGCGGCGCATCTGTTTCCTGTCGGCCTCGACCGGATCGAGATATTGGTTCACCCGCAATCGGTGATTCACTCGATGGTCGAATATCGCGACCGGTCGACGCTGGCGCAGTTGGGGTCGCCCGACATGCGGATTCCAATCGCCCATGCGCTGGCCTGGCCGCAGCGGATCGCGACGCCATGCCAGCCGCTGGACCTCGCACATATCGGTAGGCTCGATTTCGAAGCGCCTGATATGGAACGCTTTCCGGCGCTACGCCTGGCGCGGCAGGCGGCCGAAGCGGGCGGGGCGATACCCGCGATTTTGAACGCGGCCAATGAAGTGGCGGTCGCCGCTTTCCTGGCCGGGCAGATCGGCTTCCTTGATATCGCCATGATTGTAGAGGATGTGCTGAACCGTTATAGCGCGGCGACGCCCTCCGTTATCGATGATGTGCTGGCGGCTGACGGCCGGGCGCGCATGGAGGCGGGCCAAGTGATGGAAAGATTGACGGCTTGATCCACAATCCCGGTTTCCTGCTGACCGCACTCGCCTTTGTGGCGGTCATCGGACCGCTCGTCTTCGTCCATGAGCTGGGCCATTATCTGGTCGGGCGCTGGTGCGGGGTGAAGGCGGAGGCGTTCTCGATCGGCTTTGGGCCGGAGCTGTTCGCCTGGGTCGACAAGCGCGGCACGCGCTGGCGCGTCGCGGCGTTGCCGCTGGGCGGCTATGTCCGCTTCAAGGGCGACATGAACGCGGCGAGCATGACCGATCCGGCCTGGCTGGAAATGTCGGCCAAGGACCGGGCGGAAAGCTTTCCCGCCAAGCCGCTGTGGCAGCGGGCGGCGATCGTCGCGGCCGGGCCGGCGATCAATTTCCTGTTCGCAATCCTAATTCTGGCGACCTTCGCCTTCGTCCATGGCGAAAGCCGGACGCCGGCGGTGGCGGGCATGGTGCAGCCGGGTAGCGCGGCGGCGGCGGCGGGCATCAAGGCGGGCGACCGCATCGTGTCGCTGGGCGGCCGTGACATGGCGACCTTCGACGATATCCGCCTCTATGCGCAGATCCGCCCCGGCGAAGCGGTGGCGATGGTGATCGAGCGCGACGGCAAGACCTTCGCCCGCGACGGCAAGATCGGCAGCGTCACCGAGGATGACGGGTTCGGCAACACGTTCCAGATCGGTCGGCTGGGCCTGGCCCCCGGCGATCCGGTGGTCGAGCCGGTAAGCCTGCTGCGCGCGCCGGTCGTCGCGGTCGAGCGCACCGGGCAAATCGTGCGCACGATGGTCGAGACGATGGGCCAGATATTCACTGGCGGCCGTTCGGTCAAGGAGTTGGGCGGGCCGCTCAAGATCGCGCAGGTTTCGGGACAGGCGGCGACGCTGGGCATCGAAAGCTTCATCTTCTTCGCCGCGCTCATCTCGATTAACTTGGGGTTCATCAACCTCTTGCCAATTCCCATGCTGGATGGCGGGCATCTGCTCTTTTACGGGATCGAGGCGGTGCAGCGGCGGCCGGTCAGCGCGCAGGCGCAGGAATGGGCCTATCGGTCCGGCCTGGCGGTGCTGATGGCGATGATGCTGCTGGTGACTTTCAACGATTTGTCGTCTTTCGGGCTGTGGAAGAGCCTGTCCGGCTTGATCGGTTGACGCGCATCGGGCAGGGAAGCCCGGTTTGGCGTCGTCTGTGTCGGCGGAAACATTGTATCGGAATTTTGAGGTGAAGCGGGTGACAGCGATGAAGAGCAGCTTGAGGCAGCGCCCGGTCGTGGCCGCCCTTTTGGCGACGACCATGATCGCGGGCCTGCCCGCGGTCCCGGCGATGGCGCAGCAGGCGCCCGCAGCCCCGCTGGCGGCCCCGGCATCCACCCCGGCCCCGGTCGTGGCCGCGCCCCAGGGCACGATCCGCGCGATCACAGTCACCGGCACGCAGCGGCTGGAGCCGGACACGGTCCTGTCCTACACGAAGCTGCGCATCGGCCAGCCCTATAGCCAGGAGAGCCTGGATCAGGGCCTGCGCGACCTGTACGAGACGGAATTGTTCTCCGATGTCCAGATTCGCAACGACAATGGGTCGCTCACCGTCGAGGTGAAGGAGAACCCGGTCATCAACCGTATCGTCCTGGAAGGTAATAAGCGCCTGAAGGAAGACAAGATCCGGCCTGAAATCAAACTGGCCCCGCGCCAGATTTACACCCGGTCCAAGGTGCGCGCCGACGTGGCCCGCATCGTAGAGCTGTATCGCCGCCAGGGCCGCTTCGCCGCGACGATCGAGCCGAAGATGGTGCAGCTGGACCAGAATCGCGTCGACATCGTGTTCGAGATTTCGGAAGGGCCCAAGTCCAAGGTCCGCCAGATCAATATCATCGGCAACGACAAGTTCAAGGACGGCGAACTGCGCAGCCAGATGGTGACCAAGCAGTCGCGCTGGTTCCGCCTGTTTTCGTCGGGCACCAGCTATGATCCTGATCGCCTGGCCTATGATCAACAGAAGCTGCGTCAATTCTACCTGACCGAAGGCTATGCCGATTTCCGCGTGATTTCCGCCGTGGCGGAACTGACGCCGGACAAGCAGGACTTCATCATCACCTATGTCGTGGAAGAAGGCGACCGCTACAAATTCGGCGACGTGAAGGTCGAATCCGACATTCGCGACCTGTCGGGCGATTTGCTGACCAAGCGCCTGCCGATGAAGAAGGGCGACTGGTACAACGCCAAGCAGGTCGAGGACACGGTCGATACGCTCAGCGAGACGGCTGGCCTGTTCGGCTATGCCTTCGCCGACGTGTCGCCCGACTTCAATCGCGAGAAGGAATCGCTGACGATGGGGATCAACTTCCGCATCGCCAACGCGCCGCGTGTCTATGTCGAGCGGGTCGACATCAACGGCAATACGCTGACCCAGGACAAGGTCGTGCGCCGCGAGTTCCGCCTGGCCGAAGGCGACGCCTTCAACAGCTTCCTGGTGAAGCGGTCGAAGGACCGGATCAATTCGCTTGGCTTCTTCCAGGAGAAGCTGGACGTCGAGCAGAAGCCCGGTTCCGCGCCCGACCGCATCATCCTGGAAACCAATGTGCAGGAAAAATCGACCGGCGAATTGTCGCTGTCGGCCGGTTTTTCTTCGCTGGAACGCTTCATCGTGTCGGCATCGATCACGCAGCGCAACTTCCGCGGCAAGGGCCAGGAACTGCGTACCTCGGTCAATTATTCGGCCTATAGCAAGTCGGTGGAGGTCGGGTTCACCGAACCCTATTTCATGGACAAGAATATCGCGCTGGGCGGCGACATCTATCGTCGCGACCTGAACAGCTTCCGCTATCTGACCAATAACGATCGCGACACGACCTACGAACAGACCACCACCGGCTTCCAGTTGCGCGCGGGCGTGCCGATTACCGAATATATGTCGCTGGCGCTGCGCTACAGCCTCAATTTCGACGATGTGACGCTCGACAAGGATACTTATTATTCCGATACGGACGGCGATGGCACGACCGAGTGCGATCCGCTGCTGGCGGGCCGCTATCTGTGCGACGCGATCGGCAAGCGCACGACATCTTCGCTCGGCTATTCGCTGATCTACGACACGCGCGATAACCGCATCCGTCCGACGCGCGGCCAGAATGTCACGCTGAGCCAGGATTTCGCGGGTCTGGGCGGCAGCGTGAAATATGTCCGCACCCGTTTGTCCGCGTCCAAATATGTGCCCTTGGGTAGCGGCTTCATCTTCTCGCTGTCGGGCGAGGGTGGTTACATCCACAGCCTGGAAGGGGAACGACGCGATTCGACGGGGCAGTTGGTCGACAAGATCCGCCTGACCGACCGCTTCTTCCTGGGCGAACCGCAGTTCCGCGGCTTCGACATTCGCGGCGTTGGCCCACGCGTGAAGCGCTATTATCTGACGGCCGAAACCAACGAAGCCGGGACTACCACCGGCTACGTCAAGAGCAACGGCAACAACAATGTTTCCGACGACGCATTGGGCGGCAAGATCTATTATCTCGCCCGCGCCGAAATCGAAATTCCGTTGGGGTCGGGCGCGCGCGAAATGGGTCTGCGGCCTTCGATCTTCATGGATGCAGGCGCCGTCGCCGGATTGAAGAATCCCGGCACGATCGACTTTGCCGGCTATTGCGCACCCGGAACCGGCGCAGCGGGAACGACCACGGTCAAGGCCGGGGGCACGCCCTATGCGCCGACTTGCCCGACCAACTACAGCTTCTCCGGCGGCAATTTCGTGGAAGAATATCTCGGCGACACGCTCAAGCCGCGTCTGTCGGTGGGCTTTGGCGTCAACTGGAACTCGCCCTTCGGCCCGTTCCGCATCGACATCGCCAAGGCCCTGTTGAAAGAACCAGGGGACGACAACAAGCTCATCACCTTCAACGTAGGGACTCAATTCTGATGCAGACGATTTTCAAGGCCGCAGCGCTCGTTTTCGCGCCCATGACCGCCATCGCCATGACCGCCGTTCCGGCCGTCGCCCAGACCAAGCAGGGCCTGGCCGTGGTCGACCTGGAGGAAGCCGTCGCCAAGAGCACGGCCTTCACCACCGCGATCAGCCAGATGCAGACCACCTACAAGCCGCAGATCGACGCGCTGAACACGCGCCGCACCGCGATCGAAACGGACCTGAAGACCAAGGGTGATGCCCTGCAGGCCGCGCTGAAGGCCGCCGCGAACAAGCCGACCCCGGCGATCGAAACCCAGTATCAGCAATATCAGCAGGCCCAGCAGGCCGGTCAGGCCGAATTGCAGCGCATGAGCCAGCCGATCAGCCTGGCCCGCGCCTATGTCGAGGAACAGATCGTCGCCAAGCTGGACGACGCGCTGAAGGCCGCGACCGCCAAGACCAAGTCGGAAATCGTGTTCAAGAAGGCCGCGACCGAAAGCTTCGGCGCGGGCGCGGACATCACTCCTGCCGTCACCACCGAACTGAACGCCCTGGTCCCCAGCGCGTCGATCACCCCGCCCGCCGGCTGGCAGCCCGGTGGCCGTCAGGGCCAGGCGGCTCCCGCTCCGGCGACCCCGGCGCAGGCGCCCAAGTCGCGCTGATAAAAATGACGGGAGAGGTTGAAACGACCGCGCGTGGCCCGATGGATGTCCGTCGGGTCATGGCCGCGCTGCCGCATCGGTATCCGATGCTGCTGATCGATCGGGTGGTGACGCTGGTGCCCAGCCAGTCGATCCACGCGATCAAGGCGGTGTCGGTGAACGAGCCGTTTTTCCAGGGGCATTTCCCCACCCGGCCGATCATGCCCGGCGTGCTGATCGTGGAAGCGATGGCGCAGGCGGCGGGCGTGCTGGCGGTGGAATCGATGAACCTGGCCGATTCGGGCAAGCTCGTCTATTTCATGAGCATCGACGGCGCGAAGTTCCGCACGCCGGTGGAGCCGGGCTGCCTGCTCGACCTGCATGTGGAAGTGACGCAGAATCGCGGCGCGATCTGCAAGTTCAGCGGCAAGGCGATGATCGAGGGCAAGCTGGCGGCGGAAGCCAATTTCGTTGCGATGATCAGCGATCCGCCCAAGGATTGATTATGCCCAGCGCCCCGGTTCGCGCCGGGGCTTTGTTCTTGCCAAGGCGCGCCGAACCCGCTAACGGCGCGCCTTCGCTATTTTACACGCATCCACAGCCGGTCGGAACCGGCACATTACGGAGCATATGCCATGAAGGCCGATACCCACCCCGACTACCATCTGATCACCGTCCAGATGACCGACGGCACCACCTTCCAGACGCGCTCCACCTGGGGCAAGGAAGGCGACACGATGGCGCTCGACATCGATCCCAAGTCGCATCCGGCCTGGACCGGCGGCAACCGCCAGCTCGACACCGGCGGCCAGGTGGCGCGCTTCAACAAGCGTTTCGGCGGTCTGACGCTGAAGAAATAATCGGCCTTCGATGGTTGAACGAAAGGGCGCCCGCGAGGCGCCCTTTTTTGTGCCTGTATTTTCCGGGGGGGGGGCGGGAAAAAAGGGCCTCCAGCAAAAAGCTGGAGGCCGAGGTTCAGGGGAGGATCAGCGGCGACAGAAGGGGGATCTGTGTAGGGCGCCGCTGACGAGGAGGCTTCTGGGCGTAGAATGATGCAGGGAAATGTCAGCGATGTTGCTGGCGGGGCCGTGGCTGAAATCTTGTCTCAGGCCGCCGTGCGATCCGCGTCCAGGAACGCGGCCACATCGTCCAGCGCCACATCCTTCGACAGGAAGGTCTGGCCGATGCCGCGGGCGAGGAGGAAGGGGAGGGTGCCGGCGGCCATTTTCTTGTCATGCAGCATATGGCCGACCAGTGCCGCGCCGCCCGCGCGCACATGGGCGGTAGCGAGGTCATGGGGGAGGCCGACGGCTTTGAGATGCGCGGTGACGCGGTCGGCATCCGCCTGCGCACAAAGGCCAAGGCGCGCGGAGTAGCGGAAGGCGAGCGCCATGCCGGCGGCGACGCCCTCGCCATGGAGCAGCGTGTCAGAAAAGCCGGTGTCGGCCTCCAGCGCATGGCCGAAGGTGTGGCCGAGATTGAGCAGGGCGCGGCGGCCCGATGTTTCGCGCTCGTCATCGGCGACGATCGCGGCCTTGGCCTGCACGCTGCGCTGAATCGCGATGGTGCGGGCGTCGGGGTCGCCGGCCAGCAGCGCCTGGGCGTTGGCGGCGCACCAGTCGAAGAACTCAGGATCGTCGATCAGGCCATATTTGACGACTTCGGCATAGCCCGCGCGGGTTTCACGGGGGGGCAGGCTGTCGAGCGTCGAGGGATCGATGAGGACCAGGGCTGGCTGGTAGAAGCTGCCGATCAGATTCTTGCCGGCCTTCGCATTGATCGCCGTTTTGCCGCCGACCGACGAATCGACCTGGGCCAGCAGGGTAGTGGGCACCTGGATGAAGTGGCAGCCGCGCTTGAGGATCGAGGCGGCGAAGCCGACCAGGTCGCCGATCACGCCGCCGCCCAGCGCCACGATATGGTCGCCGCGTTCGATCTCCAGGGCCAGCAGCGCGTCGAGCAGTTGCTCCAGATGGCGCCAGCTCTTGGTCTGTTCGCCCGGCGGCAAAATGATCGGTTCGACCGCGATGTTTGCGGCGTGCAGGCTGGCGTCGAGGCGCGGCAGTTGCGCGGCCGCGACATTGGCGTCGGTGACGACAACCAGCCGGCCCTTGCGCGCATAGGGGGCGAGCGTATCGCCGGCGCGGTCGAGCGCGCCCTGTTCGATCAGGATATCATAGCTGCGCGCACCCAGCGCGACGCGGACTAATGCCATGCGGTCAATTGCTCCATTATGCGTTCGACGGCGACTTCATGCGGGGCGGCGATGCTTTTCACATGAATGGGCGCGAGCGCGTAGACGGGGTTGCGGACCGCGGCCAGCTCCGTCAGCACGACCCGCGGGTCGCGATTCTTGAGCAGCGGGCGGCTTTCGCGGCGGGCGACGCGATCGACCAATATGTCGATGTCGGCGTCCAGCCAGATGGCGGTGGCGGCTTCCAGGATCAGGCGGCGCGTCTCATCCTGCATGAAGGCGCCGCCGCCCGTCGCGATCACCTTGGGCGCGCCGTCCATTAGCCGGGCGATGACGCGGCGTTCGCCGTCGCGGAAATAGGATTCGCCATAGCGTTCGAAAATCTCCGCCACGGTCATGCCGGCGGCCTTCTCAATCTCCTCGTCCGCATCGACGAAGTGGAGGCCCAGACGCGCGGCAAGGCGGCGGCCGACCGTGGATTTGCCCACGCCCATCATGCCCACCAGGACGATGGGACCGCGCCGGGCCTGGCTCTGCGGGATTTTGCTGTTTCGCTGCATGGCTTGCGGGGCTATACAGCCAGCCGTCACAGAGGCAAATCGCATCTTTCTTTGTCGCCCGGCCTTCAACGCCCGGCCAGCTATAGCCAAGGACCTATGAAGAATAATCGCAACTTCAGCAGTTTTGAGGGCGGCAATCGTCGTCGTGGCTCCAGCCTGCCGATCATCCCCATCGCGCTGGTCGTGCTGGTCATCGCCCTGCTGGCTTTTTTCTGGTCGCGCGGGGGCGAACAGCCGCAGCAGCGCGTCGAGAAGGTCATCCCCGCCGAGAAGCTGGGCCAGTAAGGCGGATGCGCTGGCCGCGCGGTAATGCGAAATGGGCGTTGGGCAGCTTCGCGCTGGCCCTGACGCTGCCTGTCGTCGCGCAGCAGGCGCCCGAATCGCTGCTGCCGCCCGGTTTCGGCGATGCGCCCGAAGCCCCCGCGCCGCCGCCGGTGCGGCCCACGCCCGGTGCGCCGGCGGTGTCGGGCGCGCCCGCGGCCCCCCCCGCGGCCCCCATGGTGCAGCCGCTCAACCCGGCGACCCCGCCCGACCTGTCGTTGGTGGACGCGGCGCAGAACGCCGCCGAGGCCGAAATGACGCCCGAAGAACTGGCGGCGCAGAAGGCGAAATATGACCTGCCCGACACGGCGCGCCGGTCGCTGGACCGGATCGGGCCACTGACGCCGCAGACGCGCGGGTTCGAGCCGGACGCATTCGGCGGCGAATCGGGCAAATATCTGGCCACGCTGATGAAGCAGACGCATGCGCCGATCGTGTCGCGCTGGGCCTCCATCCTGCTGCGCCGGGCGTTGCTCAGCGCGGTCGATACGCCGCGCGACATTGACGGGGCGGACTGGACGGCGGAGCGTGCCTGGCTGCTGCTGCGCATGGGCGAGGCGGACAATGCCCGGCTGATGGTGCAGAGCGTCGATCCTGACCGTTATTCGCCGCGCCTCTATGCGATCGCGATGCAGACCTATCTGGCGACGGCCGATCCGGCGGGCCTGTGCCCGCTGTCGGCAGGCGCCCTGCGGTTCAGCAAGGAACCGGGTTGGGACATGACGCGGGCGATCTGCCCGGCGCTGTCGGGCGACCAGGGGACGTCGAGCGGCGCGCTGAACCAGGCGCAGCGGCGCGGGGTCGTGCGCGGCATCGATTATCGACTGGCCGAGAAGGTGGTCGGCACCGGATTCAATGCGCGCCGGTCGGTGAAGATCGAATGGGACGGGGTTGATCGGCTGACGGCGTGGCGATTCGGGCTGGCGACGGCGCTGAACGTCGAGATACCTGACGCATTATATGGCACGGTCGGATCGCATGTCCGCGCGTGGGAAGCGCGCGCGCCGGCGTTGAGCGCGGTCAAGCGGCGGCCGGGCGTGGACATCGCCGCGCGGCTGGGCGTGCTGTCCAGCGCGGCGCTGGTCGGCTTCTATGGCCAGATGGGCACTGACGGCGATCCGCCCGCGGATGCCGCCGACCGGATCGAATCGCTGCGCACCGCTTATGCCGGATCGACCGTGGGCGACCGGATCGGCGCGATGCGGACATGGTGGCAGGACGGCGCGAAGCCCGATTATCTGGGCCTGATCGCGACGGCGCGGGCCGCAGCGGCGCTGCCGGTGGCGCAGGCCGATGCGCAGGATGCGGCCAATCTGGTCGCGGCGATGCTCGCGGCCGGATACGACCGCAACGCCGCGCGCTGGGCGCGGGCGATCGGGCAGTTGGACGGCGCGGGCGCGTCGCAATTCTGGGCCTTGCTGGCGGTCGGCGCGCCGAGCCCGGTGGTGGATATCAACAGCAGCCGGGTGTCGGGCTATGTCGGCGACGTCGGCGTGGAGAAGGGCCGGATGCTGATCGCGGCGCTGGCCGGCCTGTCGCGTCTGTCGGGTGAGGATGCCGCGTCGCTGGCGCAGGATAACGGCTTTGCGCTGGGCGCGAACAGCCGTTGGGCGCGCGCGATCGGCGCGGCGGCGCAGCGGGGCGAGAAGGGCACCGTGGCGTTGCTGGCGGCGGTCGGTATGCAGGGTAATGACTGGAGCCGCCTGCCGGCCGGGCATCTCTATCATGTCGTGGCGGCGTTGCATCGCGTCGGGCTGGACCCCGAAGCGCGGATGATCGCGGCCGAGGCGATCAGTCGCACCTGAATATGGGACAGGATGACGTGGGACAGGATGACGCCATCCTGATCGATCGCTTCCTGGAGATGATGGCGGCGGAGCGGGGCGCGTCGCGCAATACTTTGCTCGCCTATCGCGCCGATTTGACGGGCGCGGGCGATCTGCTGGGCGGGCTGGCCGGGGCGGACAAGGATGGGCTGGGGACGCTGGCGGCGGCCTGGGCCGACCTCGCCGCTTCATCGGTGGCGCGCAAGGCGTCGGCGCTGCGGGCTTTCTACGCCTTTCTGGAGGAGGAGGGGCTGCGTGGCGACAATCCGTCCGCCGCGCTGCCGCGGCCGACGACGCGCCGGGCGCTGCCCAAGATATTGTCGGTGGCGGAGGTCGATCGTTTCTTCGCCCATATCGCCGAGCGGCTGGACGTCGCGCATCCTGCGGCGGCGGACCTGCGGCTCGCGGCCTTGATCGAACTGCTTTACGGGTCGGGGCTGCGCGCGACGGAACTGATGTCGCTGCCGCGCCGGGCGCTGGCGGCGGATCGGCCCTTCCTGATCCTGAAGGGCAAGGGCGCGCGCGAGCGGCTGGTGCCGATTTCCGACCGGGCGCGGGCCGCCGTCACCGCCTGGCTCCCGCATGTGCCGGCAGATAGCGCGTGGCTGTTCCCGTCGGGGAAGAGCCATTTGAGCCGTATTCGCCTCTATCAGTTGGTCAAGGCGCTGGCGGCGGCCAGCGGCATCGCGCCGGAACGGGTCAGCCCGCATGTGCTGCGCCATGCGTTCGCCACCCATTTGCTGGAAGGCGGGGCCGATTTGCGCGCGTTGCAGATGATGCTGGGCCATGCCGATATCGGCACCACGCAAATCTATACCCATGTCGACAGCCGGCGGCTGGTCGAACTGGTCAACAGCCGCCACCCGCTGGCGGGCATGAGCGCGAACTTCCCGCATCCCCGCGTTGACGGCGACGCGCCAGCGCCTTAACGCTCCGGCCATGGTAAGCTTTCTGGAATTCGAAAAGCCGATCGCGGAGCTGGAAGCGCGCATCGTCGAGCTGCGCGCCACCGCCAGCGTGGGGGACATCAACATCGACGGCGAGATCGCGACGCTGGAAAGCCGCGCCGCCAAACTGTTGTCGGACACTTATGCCAAGTTGACGCCGTGGCAGAAGACGCAGGTGGCGCGACACGCCGAACGCCCGCACTTCAAGGACTATGTCGCGGGCATGTTCGACAATTTCATGCCGCTGGCGGGCGACCGCGCCTTTGCCGACGATCAGGCGATCATAGGCGGCTTCGCGATGCTGGGCGAGCGCAAGGTCATGGTGATCGGCCATGAAAAGGGCGACGATACCGCCAGCCGTGTGCGCCACAATTTCGGCATGGCCAAGCCGGAGGGCTATCGCAAGGCGATCCGCCTGATGGAACTGGCCGACCGGTTCGGCCTGCCGGTCGTGTCGCTGGTCGATACGTCGGGGGCATTTCCTGGCGTGCAGGCGGAAGAGCGCGGGCAGGCCGAGGCCATCGCCCGGTCGACCGAAGCCTGCCTGAAACTGGGCGTGCCGATGATCGCCGCCGTGGTGGGCGAGGGTGGCTCCGGCGGCGCGATCGCGCTGGCGGCGGCGAACCGCGTGCTGATGTTCGAACATGCCATCTATTCGGTGATTTCGCCCGAAGGCTGCGCGTCGATCCTGTGGCGCACCGCCGACAAGGCGAGCGACGCGGCGACGGCGATGCAGGTGACGGCGCAGCATTTGAAAGGCCTGGGCGTGATCGACCGGATCGTGCCGGAGCCGGTGGGCGGCGCGCATCGCGATCCGGTGACGGCGATCGCCAATCTGGGCGCGGCGATCGACGCGGAACTGGCGTCGCTCGACGGGCTGGGCGCGGACGCGCTGCGCACCGACCGGGCGGACAAGTTCCTCGCCATCGGGGCGTAAGGCTTTCGCCATGACGGGCGATTGGACGGTTGTGTCGCTCGCTTTTCCGGGAACGCCTCGCCATGATTGTTCGTTACGTGGGGGTAACGGCAATGGGTGAGGGTTTATGAACTGGAAGATGAAGCTGGGCGGCGCGGCGGCCGTGCTGGCGATCGCGGCAAGCGCACCGGCTGTGATCGGGCAGCAGCGCGCGATTCGCACCGTGTCGTCGATCAGCGCGCAGGAAAAGGCGAGCGGCGCGAAGCAGCACCCCGAATTGCTGAAGGAATTTGGCGGCGCCTATGTGGGGCCACAGGCCAGATATGTGGAGGGCGTCGGGCGTCGCATCGCGGTGCAGTCCGGCCTGTCCAACGCGCAGGGCGACTTCACCGTCACTTTGCTCAATTCGCCGGTGAACAACGCCTTCGCGATCCCCGGCGGCTATGTCTATGTGACCCGGCAGTTGATGGCGCTGATGAACGACGAGGCCGAACTGGCCGGCGTGCTGGGCCATGAAGTCGGCCATGTCGCGGCCCAGCATGGGCAGCGCAGGCAGAAGGCGGCGACGCGTAATGCGATCGGCGGCGCGTTGCTGGGCGCATTGGCGGGAGCGTTTTTGGGCGATTCGGGCTTTGCTGGGCTGATCCAGAAGGGGATCGGCACTGGCAGCCAGTTACTGACGCTCAAATTTTCACGCAGCCAGGAATATGAGGCCGACGATCTGGGCATCCGTTACCTGGCGAGCGGCGGCTATGATCCGCGCGCGCTGTCGGGGATGCTGGCGTCGCTGGCGGCGCAGAGCAGCCTGGACGCGCGGGTGGCGGGCAGCGCGCGGTCGATGCCGGAATGGGCGAGCACCCACCCCGATCCCGCGTCGCGCGTGCAACGGGCGGCCAATGCCGCCGCCGCGACTCGCGCGACCAGCAAGGTGCGCAACCGCGACGCCTTCCTCAATGCGGTGGACGGCGTACTGTATGGCGACGATCCCAAACAGGGGGTGATCGATGGCAATCGCTTCCGCCATCCCGACCTGCGGCTGAGTTTCGCCGCGCCGAGCGGGTTCGGCATGGAAAATGGCGCGGATGCGGTGTCGATCACCGGATCGGGCGGACAGGCGCAATTTGGCGCGGCGGCCTATTCCGGCAATCTGGCCGCCTATATCGACGGCGTGTTCGCCAAGCTGGGCGGCGGCGAGGGCGGTGGCGTGCCCGCGGGCGAGGTTCGGCGCACCACCATCAACGGCATCCCGGCCGCCTGGCGCACCGTGCGCGCGACCAGCCAGCAGAGTCAGGTCGATGCGACCGTGTTTGCTTATGATTTTGGCGGCGGGAAGGCCTATCATTTCCTGCTGCTGACGCCCGCGGGGCAGGGGCTTGGGCCTTTCACCGCGATGGTGCAGTCGGTCCAGCGGCTGAGCGCGCAGGAAGCAGCGGGGATCAAGCCGCGCCGCGTCGATGTCATCACCGTCAAGGCGGGCGACACCGTGCAATCCATGGCCAAGCGCATGGCCTATTCGGATTATCAGCTCGATCGGTTCCTGACCATGAACGCACTGGCCGCGAATGCCACATTGCGGGCTGGGCAGCGGGTGAAGATCGTCACTTGGTAAGAGTCTTTGTCGAAAGACGCATTCTTACGCACATACGAAAAGGGGCGGCGGAATTGCTTCCGCCGCCCCCTGTTTCGACAAGCGTCTGGGCTTACTTCAGATTGCCCGACACGTTGTTGAAGGTCGAACCCAGCTTGGTGCCCAGGCTGGTCATCGCGCCGATGGCGGCGACGGCGATCAGAGCGGCGATCAGGCCGTATTCAATCGCGGTGGCACCCTTTTCGTTCTTCAGCATCTTACGCATGAACTGCATGTGACGTCTCCTTGAAATAGATTTCAGCGTTTAACTACCCGGCCGCCCCGTATGGATATTTGTGGTCAGCAAGGATTGAATTAGACAAAGCCGGTTGAAAAACTCTTAATGCGATGTCGCGGCTGTCAAATATTGATGGTTAATGCTTCGTTACTTCCGTCGCGACATTGTTCCACATGCCCGTGGTCTTGGTCGCGACGTTGTTGAGGGCCGCAATCATGGCCAGAACGACCATGGCGATGATAAGGCCATATTCGACGGCCGTGGCGGCGCGTTCGCATCGGATCAGCCTCAATCGGGCAATGATTTCGACAAGCGCGCGCATAATATCCCCGTTTCGCTACAGACAGTCCCCAATCCACGTGTAAAGGAACCACGGTTAACAAAGCCCTCCCGACAGGACCGATATGCCTTCTTTTTCTCCCTTGCTGGTGGTGGCCGTAGCGTTGGTCGATGCCGATGGCCGGGTGCTGTTGCAGCAGCGCCCGCCCGGCAAGGCGATGGCGGACCTGTGGGAATTTCCGGGCGGCAAGGTGGAGCCGGGCGAAACGCCCGAAGCGGCGCTGGTGCGCGAGTTGGAAGAAGAGTTGGGGATAGAGACGCATAGCAGCTGTCTGGCCCCTGCGACTTTCGCCAGCGAGGCGCTGGGCGAGAAGCATCTGCTGCTGCTGCTCTATGTCTGCCGCAAGTGGAAGGGGATGCCGGAGGCGCGCCATGCGACGGCGCTGCAATGGTTGAAGCCGGCGCAGATGTATGCGCTGGACATGCCGCCTGCGGACTTGCCGTTGATCGGGCTGCTCGAAGCGCTGCTATGACGCAAAAGGGGCGCACCGTGCAGGACGCCCCTTTCAAATCCGATAGGGATCGGGACGATCAGTCCTCTTTCGCCTTGCTCTGGAGCTGGACATAATTCTGGATACCCATGCGTTCGATCATTTCGAACTGGGTTTCCAGCGTGTCGACATGCTCTTCCTCGCTTTCGAGAATATATTGGAACAGGTCGCGGCTGACGAAGTCGCGGATCGATTCGCAATAGGCGATGGCGTCGCGCAGCACCGGCAGCGCCTCATATTCCAGTTCAAGGTCGGCCTTGAGGATTTCCTCGACCGTTTCGCCGATCTTGAGGCGGCCGAGCAGCTGAAAATTGGGCAGGCCGTCAAGGAAGAGGATGCGCTCCGCCACCTTATCGGCGTGCTTCATCTCATCGATGGATTCCTCATATTCAAACTTGGCCAGCTTCTCGATGCCCCAATGGTTGAGCATACGATAGTGGAGAAAATATTGGTTGATCGCGGTCAGCTCATTCTTGAGCACCTCGTTCAGATATTCGATGACCTTGGCGTCGCCTTTCATGGCGCTTTACTCCGGCAATGGGGGACGCCGGCCCATATATCGTTTCGGAGACGCGCTGTTAAGCTGAAAACCCTTGGGAATCCCGGCTTTTTTCGTGCGCTATTGCGTGGAGATCGCGATTGCCGACTGAGGCTGATTCGCAATCCTGTCAGGCCGAGGCGCGTTCCGCGGCGATGATGGTGCGGGCGAAGGAGACGCACTGGCCGCATTTGGGGCGGCGACCATATTGGGCATAGGC
The DNA here is from genome assembly GCF_001046645.1 of Sphingobium cupriresistens LL01. Lineage (NCBI taxonomy): Bacteria > Pseudomonadati > Pseudomonadota > Alphaproteobacteria > Sphingomonadales > Sphingobiaceae > Sphingobium > Sphingobium cupriresistens. Next base: position 2,265,695 of record NZ_KQ130434.1, on the reverse strand, counting down.
GCTGCAGGGCGTGTCCGCCCCGTTGCGCGCGGCTTCCCGCAAGTCCTTTTCACGAATAGCATTACACACGCAGACGACCATCGAAGACACTCTCCTGTTGGAAACAGGGATAGCGTGTCTGATAATGGGTCGCAATAGTAATCAGTCGCTTTTGCGAATCTTTTGCGGTTGGCCGCGGATCAGGCTGCGCCAGAGCCATTCGGCCGGACCCAGGGCGAATCGCGCCGCATAGGGTTTCGACCAGGCGAGCATCAGTGTCCAGCCGCCCAGCACGAACAGGGGGAGCGCCGCCGGCGGCACCCGTGCGAAGAGGCCAAGGCCCCAACCGTAGAAGAGCGCGGTCATGACGAGGCTGGTGGCGAGATAGTTGCTGAGCGTCAGCCGTCCGGCGGCGGCCAGGCGATCGACCAGCCAATGGCTGCGATGGCGGGCGAGCAGCCAGAGGATGAGCGCGGCCCAGCCAACCGTCAGCGGAATACGGAAGGGCAGCGACCAGGCGAGCGCGACGCCATAGGCAGGCAGGGGGGCAAAGCCGCTCCAGGCCACCCAGAGCGTCAGCGCGGCCATGGGCGGCAGGCCGATCAGGAAACAATGGCGTGCGGTGCGGCGATATTGCTCCGCGTCCCAGCGACCGGTGAGGAAGCCACCCTTGAGCATCGCCATCCCTAGCAGCATGAAGCCCATGGTTTCGAAGGCGGTGAAGAGGAAACCCCAGAGCCAGTCGCCCGGCAGTCCGGCCAGTTTATGCTGGAGGATGCCGGCAAAGCCGCCGCGATAGGTGGCGATTTCCGCCAATGTGCCGGGGCTGGCGGGATTGGCCAGGGCGGCCATGAAGGCGGCATAGCCATCGCGCAGGGATGCGCCTGCGTCGGGGGCTGCGGCGGCATGGCTCCAGGCGTAGAGGCTGGCGATGAAGCTGGCGACCAGCAGGAACTGGAGCAGGAAGAAGAGCAGGGCGCGCTTGACAAGGGCGAAGGGTTCGAGGCCCACGAACAGCAGCGCGAGCAGGCTGACCAGCGCGTAGACGCGCAGGATGTCGCCCCACCACAGCAGAAAGAAATGCGCGCAGCCCAGGACGAACAGCCAGCCCGCGCGGATGATCTGCGCCCGGCGGCCGTCGCGCCCCGCCATCTCCTCCCGGTCGATCAGCAGCAGCATCGACGCGCCGAACAGCAGGGCGAACAGACCGCGCATCTTGCCGTCCACCAGGATCAGGCTGATCGCCCAGGCGGCGATGTCCGCAGCGGAGGGCGGTCCCGCCACCGCCGGATTGAAATAAGCGTTTTGCGGCAGGGCGAAGGCGGTGATGTTCATCCACAAGATACCCAGCACGGCGCAACCGCGCAGCACGTCCATGGCGGGGTTGCGGGCGAAGGGGGTCATGAAGCGGCGGTTCCTTGAAAGGACTGGTCAGCCAGTCGAAGCTCTGCCATGCGCCTAGCCATGAACGACCGCTCCAGGCAATGGCGCAAACAACGAATAAGCGACGCCTTCGGCGCGGCGGCGGCGCATTATGACGCCTATGCCGGGCCGCAGCGGCTGGCCGCGAGCCTGGTCGCCGACCTCGCTCAGCGGCAGAAGCCCGATGGGGTGGGGCGCATCCTGGAGATCGGGTGCGGCACCGGATTCCTGACGCGCGCCATTCAGGCGCGCTGGCCCGGCGCGGAACTGGTGGCGACCGACATATCGCCGGGCATGTTGGAGCAGGCGGCGTCGCACGGGTTGGTCGCGGGGCGGTTCATGACGATGGACGGGGAAGCGCCGCCGTTCGAGGGGCCATGGTTCGACCTGATCCTGTCCAGCCTGGCCTTTCAGTGGTTTGACGATCTGGGCGGCGCGATCGCGCGGCTGGCGCGGTTGTTGCGGCCGGGCGGGAGCCTGATCTTTTCGACCATGGGGCGGGGGAGCTTCGCCCGCTGGCGCGCGGCGCATGATGCGTGCGGGCTGGTGGCGGGGGTGCCGGGCTATCCGTCGCTCGATGATCTGCGCGGGCTGCTCGTGGGGCATGACGACGCCTTCGCCTTTGACGAACATTATACGCTGGCGTGCGGCGGCGCGCGCGGGCTGATCGCGCACCTCAAGGGGATCGGCGCGGTGGTGCCGAGCGAAGGGCGCAAGCCGCTGACCCCGCGCGACCTGCGCCGGGTCATGGCAGCGTTTGAAGAGAGGGGCGGTGGTGATGGCTATCAGGTGCTGTTCGCGCGGGTGACGCGGGCTGGGGCATAGCGCTGCGGGGACAGGGCTTACCCTCACTCGTCATTCCCGCGACGGCGGCAATCCATGGCGCCTTCATGCGATCCAGTCGCAGGAGGAGAAGTGAAGCCCCGCCTGCGCGAGGACGACGGGGCTTTGCGAGTTTGGGCGATTAGAGTTCGCTGTCCATCAGGGCTGGGAAGAAGCCTTCATGGGCGGTGCGTAGCGCGTCGAGTGACACGCCGGCGATGCTGGCGCCGCCGGTCGTGCCGATCTTTGACGCGCCTGCAATCTCGACGCTTGCGGGGGCCGTGACGACATAGCGGCCCTGATCTTCGCCAAAAGCGGATGCGGTGGTGAGGGCGATGTCGAGCGTCGCGCCCATTTTGCCGGCCAGCGCCATTTCCGCGATGGTGACCAGCAGGCCGCCGTCGCTGATGTCATGCACGGCATTGACCGTGCCGCTGGCGACCAGCGCGCGCACGGTGTCGGCGCGGGCGCGTTCGGCGGCCAGATCGACCTTGGGCGCGTCGCCTGCTTCGCGACCGGCGATCTCGCGCAGCCAGATGGTCTGGCCCAGATGCGCGCCTTCTTCGCCGATCAGCCAGATCGCGTCGCCTGCATTTTTGAAAGCCACGGTCGCCATCATATCGACGTCGGCCAGCAGGCCGATGCCGCCGATCGCCGGGGTCGGCAGGATCGCGCTCCCGCCGCCGGTCGCCTTGCTCTCATTATAGAGCGAGACGTTGCCGCTCACGATCGGGAAGTCGAGCGCGCGGCAGGCGTCGCCCATGCCCTCCAGGCAGCCGGTCAGCTGCGCCATGATTTCGGGGCGTTGCGGGTTGGCGAAGTTGAGGCAGTTGGTGACCGCGAGCGGCATCGCGCCGACGGCGGACAGGTTGCGATAACATTCGGCGATCGCCTGCTTGCCGCCTTCATAGGGGTCGGCATAGCAATAGCGCGGCGTGCAGTCGGTGCTGATCGCGATGCCCTTGTTCGATCCGTGGACGCGCACGACCGCGGCGTCGCCACCGGGGCGCTGGACGGTGTCGGCGCCGACCATGTGATCATATTGTTCCCAGATCCAGCGGCGGCTGGCGATGTCGGGGCTGCCCATCAGCTTCACAAGGTCCGCGCCGATGTCGGCGCTTTCGGCGATCTCGCCCAGCGGTTCGACCTTCGACCAGATCTTATAGTCGTCCTTCGGCATGGAGGGACGGTCGTAGAGCGGCGCATCGTCGGCCAGCGGGGCGAGCGGGATGTCGCACACTGTCTCGCCCTTGTGGATCAGCACCATGCGGCCGGTGTCGGTGACATGACCGATGACGGCGAAGTCCAGTTCCCACTTCCGGAAGATCGCTTCGGCGAAAGCCTCGCGGCCGGGCTTCAAGACCATCAACATGCGCTCTTGGCTTTCGGAGAGCATCATTTCATAGGTGGTCATGCCGGTTTCGCGCTGCGGCACATCGTCCATGTTGAGCTGGATGCCCACGCCGCCCTTCGACGCCATTTCGACGCTGGAGGAGGTGAGGCCGGCTGCGCCCATATCCTGAATGGCGACGATCGCGTCGGACGCCATAAGTTCCAGACAGGCTTCGATCAGCAGCTTTTCGGTGAAAGGGTCGCCGACCTGCACGGTGGGGCGCTTGGCGTCGGCGTCGTCGCCGAAATCGGCGCTCGCCATCGTCGCGCCATGGATACCGTCCCGGCCGGTCTTCGAGCCGACATAGACGATCGGGTTGCCGATGCCGGACGCGGCGCTGTAGAAAATCTTGTCGGTATCCGCGACGCCTACGGTCATCGCATTGACCAGGATATTGCCGTCATAGGCGGGGTGGAAATTCACCTCTCCGCCCACGGTCGGCACGCCGACGCAATTGCCATAGCCGCCGATGCCGCGCACTACGCCGCTGATAAGGTGGCGCATCTTGGGATGGTCGGGCCGGCCGAAGCGCAGCGCGTTCATGTTCGCGACCGGACGCGCGCCCATGGTGAAGACGTCGCGCAGGATGCCGCCGACGCCCGTCGCCGCGCCCTGATAGGGTTCGATATAGCTGGGATGGTTGTGGCTCTCCATCTTGAAGATCGCCGCCTGTCCGTCACCGATGTCGACCACGCCGGCATTTTCGCCGGGGCCGCAAATCACCTGCGGGCCGGTGGTCGGCAGCTTCATCAGATGGATCTTGGAGGATTTATACGAGCAATGTTCCGACCACATGACCGAGAATATGCCCAGTTCCGTCAGGTTAGGCTCGCGGCCGAGGGCGCTCAGGACGCGGTCATATTCTTCCGGGCTGAGGCCATGCTCGGCGACGACTTCCGGGGTGATCTGGGGGGCGGTGCTGGACATGTGCGCGCCCATAGCGGGGGCGTGGAGGAATCACAATGGCGGCGTGCGTGGATTGGTGGCGATGCGTCGATCGGGCGGGAGCGGGGGATGGGAGGTGGCGCGTTTCGGCTGATGTGATTTTTCGCGCCGAGGCGCAGAGAAGCGAGAGGGTGACGGCTTGCAATGATTGGGGCGCGAAAGGGGGAGGGAAGGTCGGATTGCGAACGCAATGGTCGCAAACCCGCCACTCACTCCAAAAGAAAAAGGCCGGACCTTAGGGGAGGTCCGGCCTTGGTGAAGACGGAAAAAGGCGTGCCCGGTTTTAGACGTGGCAGGCCTGGGCGCCCTTGCCAGGCACGGTGATGGTCACGGCGTCGCCCTGGCCGCTGACTTCGAAGCCATCGGCCGTGTAGGGCCGGCCTGCTTCCGCTGCGACCAGCTTGGTCGGCGATCCACCCTTTTCGGTGCGCAGGTTCGCCGTTTTGTCGTCGGTCATGAAATCGACGAAGATCAGGCTGTTGTCCTTGCAGCGGAACTGCTTGTTGGCCTTGACCGAGGGCGGCAGCTCGACCGGCGCGGCGTTAGCGAGTTCGGCCGCCATGGGATCGGCAGGGCCGCCCACGACTTCGGGTTCGTCATTCTTGTTACAGGCCGACAGCAAAGCCACGCTGGCGACGGCGATAAGGGGGAGATAATATTTCATAGCGATCCTTTTATGTGCATGTGCAACATGGTGCGTCAACGCAAAACTGCGATGTTCCCGCCATGCGCCGTGAAATGACGTCATGACGATAGGATGACGATATGAGGATGAATGGCGAATTGCGGGCGGGTCGCGCCCCTGACCGCCTTTAAATGGCCGACGCGGGCTTGACCGGGGCGGTGGCGGCCGCCAATGCAGGGGCATGGCTGAGGATAATTCCACCCCCGATACCGCAACCTTGTCTTTCGAGGATGCGCTGCGCGCGCTCGAAACGATCGTCCGTCGGCTGGAAAGCGGCGACGTGCCGCTGGACGAGTCGATCTCGCTTTATGCCCAGGGCGAGGAACTGCGCAAGCGCTGCGCCGAGCGATTGCAAGCGGCCGAAGCGCGGATCGCCAAGCTGACGGTCGACACCAATGGCGCGGTGACCGGCGCGCAACCCTTCGGCGCGGACTGACCTTCATGAATGGGGGCGGCATGAACGAGGGACGGAGCGCCTCCGCAGCATCGCTGGTCGCCAGCCGCGCGGCCAGCGTCGCGCAGGACATCGATGCCGCTTTCGACCGGCTGCTCGCGGTGCCCGACGACGCCCGCGCGCGCCTCTATGACGCGATGCGCCATGCGGCGATCGGCGGTGGCAAGCGATTGCGCCCGCTGCTGGTGCAGGCGGCGTGCGATCTGTTCAACATCTCGCGCGATTCGGCCCTGCGCGTCGGCCTCGCGATCGAGTGCATCCATGTCTATTCGCTGATCCACGACGACCTGCCGGCGATGGACAATGACGATATGCGCCGCGGCAAGCCGACGGTGCACAAGGCGTATGACGAAGCAACCGCGATACTGGCGGGCGATTGCCTGCACGACCTGGCGTTCGAGATATTGGCCGACGAGCAGACGCATCCCGATCCGTTCGTGCGGATCGACCTGGTGCGGGCCTTGGCCTTATCGAGCGGCCCGGCCGGCATGGCGGGCGGACAGATGATGGACCTGGAGGCGGAAAAAACCCGCTTCGACCTGGCGACCGTCACGCGGCTCCAAAATCTCAAGACCGGGGCGCTGATCGCTTTCTGCGTGGAGGCCGCCGCGATCATGGCGCGGTTGCCACATGAGGCGCGCACCGGGCTGCACGGCTACGCCCGCGACATCGGCCTGGCCTTCCAGATCGCCGACGACCTGCTGGACGTCGAGGGCGACGCGGCGCTGGCGGGCAAGGCGCTGGGCAAGGATGCGGCGGCGGGCAAGGAGACGTTCGTGTCGCTGCTGGGCGTGGAGCGCGCGCGCGAACAGGCGCATATGCTGGTCGAACAGGCCAAGGCGCATCTGCGCGGGTCTGGCGCGGAGGCCGACCTGCTGCGCGCCATTGCCGACTATATCGTGGAGAGGGACCGCTAAATCATGAGCAAGCAGCGTATCGGCGTCTATCCGGGCACGTTCGACCCGATCACGCTCGGCCATATGGACATCATCCGGCGCGGCGCGAAGCTGGTCGACAAGCTGGTGATCGGCGTCACCACCAACATCGCCAAATCGCCCATGTTCTCAGATGCGGAACGGCTGGAGATGGTGCGGCGCGAATGCGCGGGCATCGACACGGAGATCGTCGTGACCGGGTTCAATTCGCTGCTGATGGATTTTGCCGAATCGCAGAACGCCAGCGTCATCATTCGCGGCCTGCGGGCCGTTGCCGACTTCGAATATGAATATCAGATGGCGGGCATGAACCAGCAGATTAACGGCCGGATCGAAACCGTCTTCCTGATGGCGGACGTGTCGTTGCAGCCGATCGCGTCGCGACTGGTCAAGGAAATCGCGCTTTATGGCGGGCCGATCCATAAATTCGTCAGCCCGACCGTGCGCGACGAGGTGGCCGCGCGGGTCGAGAAGATCGGGCGCAAGGGCAGCTGAGTTATCCTCTTTCAGCCTGCGTTCAGTTGCCAATCGCGATCAGCGCGCTATCAGGGCGGCTTGCCCCGTCGGCCTAAGAGATCAAGGAAGTCCTACCCCATGCGTTTCACCTGCGCGCTCAAGACCGTTGCGATCGGCGTCGCCCTTACCGCGTCCGGCCTGGCCTATGCCCAGGGCGGCGGTGGTGGCGGCGAGGATGTGAAGAAGGCGGAAGCAGCCGCGCGCGCGCAGGAAAACGCCAAGTCGCTGGATACGAACCTAAAGCCCCAGCTGCCGCCCGCCACCGTGCCGGCCGATCCCCAGAATATCTGGGATCTGGACTTGTCGAGCGGCGGCCGCGTGCGCATTCAATTGCGCCCCGACATCGCGCCGACCCATGTCGAACGGATCAAGGAATTGACGCGCCAGGGCTTTTATAACGGTCTGAAATTCCATCGCGTCATCCCCGGCTTCATGGCGCAGGGGGGCGATCCCAAGGGCGACGGCACGGGCGGATCGACGCTGCCGGACCTGAAGGCCGAGTTCAACCCGATGCCGCATCTGCGCGGCACCGTGTCGATGGCGCGCGCCCAGAGCGAGGATAGCGCCAACAGCCAATTCTTCATCGTACTGCTGCCGCGGATGCAACTGGACAAGAAATATACCGTCTTCGGCCGCGTGATCGAGGGCATCCAATATGTCGATGCGATCGCGCAGGGCGAGCCGCCGGCCAACCCCACCGTGATCCTGCAAGCGTCGATCGAGAGCGACGGCAAGCCGCCGGTGACCGCCCCGGTGGCGCCAGCGCCCGCCGCGCCATCGATCCTGCCCGCTACGCCTGGCCAGTAAGGCGGCGTTCGCGCCGAATGAAGCCATGCGCGTAGAGCTGTTCGATTTCGACCTGCCGCCCGAAAATATCGCGCTGCGGCCCGCGTCGCCGCGCGATAGCGCGCGCCTGTTGCTGGCGCCGGGCAATGGCGCGATGGAAGACCATGTCGTGCGCGACCTGCCCGGCCTGCTGCGCGCGGGCGACGTGCTGGTGTTCAACGACACCAAAGTTATTCCCGCCCAGCTGGAAGGGATGCGCGGCGAGGCGCGGATCGGCGCGACGCTGCACAAAAGGCAGGGATTGCGGCAATGGCAGGCCTTTCTGCGCAACGCAAAGCGGGTGCGGGCGGGCGACCGGATCGATTTCGGGGCGGGCGTGACGGCGATCGCCGGGCCGCGCGACGAGGATGGCGGCGTGACGCTCGACTTCGAGGGCGACGAGCCGGTCGAGATTTTGCTGGAGCGGGCGGGGCGGATGCCGCTGCCACCCTATATCGCCAGCAAGCGTCCGACCGACGAACGCGACCGGAGCGATTACCAGACCATGTTCGCGCGGAAGGATGGGGCGGTCGCCGCGCCCACCGCGGCGCTGCACTTTACGCCCGACTTGATGGCGGCGCTGGACCAGGCGGGCATCACGACCGAGACGCTGACGCTGCATGTCGGGGCCGGCACGTTCCTGCCGGTAAAGGCGGACGATACCGACGACCATCGGATGCACGCCGAATGGGGGCGGATCGACGCGGCGACGGTTGACCGGCTGAATGCGGCGCGAGCGGCGGGCGGGCGGCTGATCGCGGTCGGCACAACATCGCTGCGGTTGCTGGAAAGCGCCGTCGACAAAGATGGGCTGATCCGACCCTTCGCCGACGAAACGCGCATTTTCATCACGCCCGGCTACCGCTTCAAGGCGATTGACGGACTGATGACCAACTTCCATCTGCCCAAATCGACACTGTTCATGCTGGTCAGTGCATTGATGGGGACGGATCGGATGCGGGCCGTCTACGGTCATGCGATCGAGACGGGCTACCGCTTCTATTCCTATGGGGATAGCTCGCTGCTGTTGCCGCAGCGCAGCGTTTAGGCGTTGCGCCTGCGGACGAGATTGACGGCGCCATAACCGATCGCGGCCAACAGGCCGAGCTTGCCGAGAGTTTTCGCAGCGCCCGATGCGGCATAGCCCAATATCGCGCCCTTGACGCCGCTGTCGCCATCCTTGCGGTCGATCGCGGCGCCGATGGTGGTGCCGATGAGATTCTTCATGGGGACTCCTTACACTATTGTCTTTCCTCAGCGCGCAGGGGCGACCGAAGTTCCGTGGCGCCGGGTCAATTGCGCCCATGAAAAAGGCCCGGCGCGGTAACCGGGCCTTTTACGTTTTCAACCAGCGGGATTAGCGATAGCGGATGCCGCTATAGCTGCTGCTGCCGGAGGTGTTGCTTGCGGCGCCTTCGCCGGTCCAGCCCCCCTGATCGCGGTCGCGACCGCCGAACAAGGCGTTCTGCTCGCGTTCGGTGCGCCAAGCGTCCTGCGCTTGCTCGGCGGTCTTTTCCAACGTCACCTTGGTCGCGTCGACCGACTTGATCCAGCTTGACGGGATAGAATGGTGAACGCCGCCGGCATCGCTGTCGCTCTTGGTCAGGATGATGCGGTCGCCGCGCAGCTTGTCGACGGTGCCGACATGCTCGCCGTCGCTGCCGACCACCTCATGATGTTCGCGCACCTGCTGTATCGCCTGGCGCTGTTCGCCGCGGCGGTTGCGCCAAGTGCCGAATTCGCTGTTGAAGCGGTCGCGATGTTCGCGCTGATATTCGGCATAGTCGCGGTCCAGTTCATCCACGCGCTGCTGGCGCCAGGCCTGGTAATTGCTGTCATGATGCGCGCCATAATCCTGCTGCGGGCCATAGCCATAGACGCGATCGCCATGGTCTTCACTGCCATAGCCGCTGCGTTCGCCGCTATAGGGGGTGAAGCCGCGGTTCGGCAGATAATCACTGCGGGAGGCCGATGCATAGCCCATGCGGCTCGACTGGTCGCGCGGGTCGCCATAGGGGCGGTTATAATATTCGTCATATTCGCGCCGACGCTCGGCTTCCTCATCGCCGAACCAGCTGCGGACCTCATCCCCGGCGCGGTCGAAGAAACCGCGATCTTCGAAATGATAATCGCTGGGCGGGCGGCGATGGTCGGGACCGCCGAACTGGCCGCGCGTCCCGTAGCGATAGCCGCGATCGTCGGGTCCATAATCGCCTGACCGGCGATAGCGGTCGCCGCCGCGATCCCAGTTGCTGCCATATCGATCATCGCCACCATAGCGGCGTCCGCCTTGGTAACCCATTGTCCTTCTCCTTCTGTTGTGAGCGACACCTGCGCGGCGTCCACGGGAGGTCAATGAGTGGAAAGGGGCATCGTTCCGGGCGTTACGCAGGGGTAATGTCCTGCCTGTCGGGCGCTCTGTCGCGCGCAAATCGCTCCCTTTCCGAACGGCTTGATCCAGAGCAGCCGCACATAAGCATTTTTGTGCAAAAGACGGTTGCATGGGCTAAATCGCTCGCTTATAGGCAGCGCTCCTTCGGGGGCCTTAGCTCAGCTGGGAGAGCGCGTCGTTCGCAATGACGAGGTCAGCGGTTCGATCCCGCTAGGCTCCACCAACCCCTTTCCAGGGTTGAACCGCAAGGACTTTACCGCTGGCGCATGACATGCGTAGAGCGGTTTCCATGACAATTGAAACAGATGCCCGTGAAACGGATATGGGCCGCCCCGCCGCCACGGTTGTCATCGTGCGCGACCGGCATGATGGCCCCCCGGAATTGCTGATGGTGGAGCGCGCGTCGACCATGGCCTTTGCCGCAGGCGCGTTGGTCTTTCCTGGCGGCGCGGTGGACGAGGGCGATCATGCGCTGGCGCACGTAATCGACCATGGGCTGGACCCGGACGAGGCGGCCGGGCGGATCGCCGCCATTCGCGAGACGATTGAGGAAAGCGGGCTGGGGATCGGCTTGACGGGCGCGGTGGACGCGGCTGTCGTCCTGCGGCTGCGCGACGGGTTGCATGACGGGCGGACGATGGGCGCGATGCTGGCGCGGTTGGGGCTGGGCATAGCGCTCGACGCGCTGACGCCCTTTGCGCGCTGGCACCCCGCGCCGTTCGAGCGGGCGCGGCGGGTGTTCGACACGCGATTCTATCTGGCGCGCGCGCCCGAAGGGCAGGTGGCGAGCGTCGATACGACCGAGAATGTGCGCCTGTTCTGGAGCAGCGCGGCGGATACGCTGGCGAAGGCGGATGCGGGTGAGGCACAGGTGATCTTTCCCACTCGCCGCAATCTGGAGCGGCTGGCGCTGCACGCGAATCTTGACGCCCTGGTCGCCCATGCGCTGGCCTATCCTGTGGAGAAGGTGCGGCCATGGCGGGAGCAGCGCGACGGCGAAACCCATCTCTGCATCCCGACCCATCTGGGTTATCCGATCACATCGGAGCCGATGCGGCAAGTCCGGCGTGTTTAGGACATGCGCCGACTTCACCTGACCCTGCGCCGTCTTGTCCTGCTGGGCGGCTTTTTGACCCTGATCTTCCTCGGCTACGCCTGGTTGCGGCAAAGGCCGCAGGATCTGCCCTGGACCGGTCTGGACCTGGGGCAGCCGATCGGCTTGTTCACCGGCCGCAAGCTGGCGGCGCTGACCGGCGACCGTGCGCAATGCCGGGCGCTGCTCGACCGGGCCGGGGTGGATTATGTCGCAATGGAGCCGGGCGGGGCGGACCAGTGTCGCTATGCCGATGCGGTGCGGTTTCGACCTGACGGTGATGCGATCGCCCTGGCGCCGGCCGCGGTAGCGCCCTCCTGCCCGGTGGCGGCCGCGCTCAAACTGTGGGAATGGCAGGTGGTGCAACCAGCCGCGCAGCGCATCTATGGCGCGCCGGTGCGCAGCATCCGCCATTTCGGCAGCTATAGCTGTCGGCGCATCTATGGCCGCAGCCGAGGCGATTATAGCGAACATGCCACCGCCGACGCGATCGACGTCGCCGCCTTCGTGCTGAAGGACGGGAGGCAGGTCAGCGTACTGAACGATTGGAAGGGAACGGAGAAGGACGCGGAATTTCTGCGCGCGGTGCGGGACGGGGCGTGCGGGCTGTTCTCGACCGTGCTGTCGCCCGACTATAACGCCGCGCATCGCGACCATTTCCATCTGGACCAGGCGGAACGGGGTGCGATGGGCGGACGGGCGTGCCGCTGACCTTTACTGGCCGAAGCCGGCTTCCCGCGCCAGCGTCACCGCCTCGCGCGCGGCGGCCAGCAAGGCACCGCTCTTGGCTTCGCATTCGCGCTGTTCGTATTCGGCGGTCGAATCGGCGACAATGCCGGCGCCCGCCTGGACATGCATGACGCCGTCCTTGAGGACCGCGGTGCGCAGCACGATGCAACTGTCCATATTGCCGTCCGGGCCGAAATAGCCGACCCCGCCGGCGTAAGCGCCGCGCGTTTCCGGCTCCAGTTCGGCGATGATTTCGCAGGCGCGGACCTTGGGCGCGCCCGATACGGTGCCGGCCGGGAAGCCAGCGAACAGGGCGTCGATCGCGTCTTTCTCAGGGGACAGACGGCCCACGACGTTCGAGACGATGTGCATGACGTGGCTGTAAAATTCGACGCTATAGCTGTCGGTCACGGTGACGCTGCCCGCGGTCGCCACACGGCCGACATCGTTGCGGCCCAGGTCCAGCAGCATCAGATGCTCGGCCCGTTCCTTGGGATCGGCGAGCAGGCTTTCGCGATTGGCGGCGTCCTCCACGGCGTTCTTGCCGCGGGGGCGGGTGCCGGCGATCGGGCGGATCGTGACTTCGCCGTCGCGGGCGCGGACCAGGATTTCGGGTGAAGAGCCGATCAGCGCGAAGCCGGGCAGGTCGAGATAATAGAGGAAGGGCGATGGGTTGATCCGCCGCAGCGCGCGATAAAGGGCGATCGGGGGCAAGGTGAAGGGGCTGGTGAAACGCTGGGCGATCACCACCTGGAAGATGTCGCCCGCGACGATATAGTCCTTCGCCTTGTCGACCATCTGCGCATAGTGGCCCGGCTCCAATACCGGGGTGGCCGTGACATCGGCGATATTTGCCGGGGCGGGGAGCGCGGGTAGGGGCGCGGCGAGGCGGGCGGCGGTGGCGTCGATCCGCTCCAGCGCTTCCTCGATAGCCCGATCCGCGTCGGTAAAGCTGCCCTTCCACACCGGGGCGACCAGATAGAGGGCGTCGGCGAGCCGGTCGAAGACGAGGATCACGGTCGGGCGCACGAACAGCATATCGGGCACGCCGATGGGATTGGCGGCGGGGCGGGGCAGTTTTTCGACCAGCCCGACCGTCTCATAACCGAAATAGCCGACAAGGCAGGCGAGCGCGGCGGGCAGGGCGGGATCCATCGCGGCGCGACATTCGGCCACCAACGCGCGCAAGGCATCGAGCGCGCCGGCGCTTTCGGGGACGAAGGCGTCGCGATCGGTCGCCCATTGGCGGTTGATTTCGGCATTCTGACCGTTGGCGCGGAAGACGAGGTCGGGGGCGAGGCCGATCAGGCTGTGGCGGCCTCGCACCGCGCCGCCCTCCACCGATTCCAGTAGATAATCGCCGCGATCGGGCTCGAACAGTTTGAGCGCGGCGGAGATGGGCGTGTCGGTGTCGGCGATCTGCCGCCGCCACACCAGCGCCGATTCGCCGCGCAAAAGCGCCGCGCGCGCAGTCTCTACGCCGTCTGCCGTCCCGCCGATCGCCGCCATCTTACTGCTCGCCGCTATTGGTGGCGGCGAGTGCGCTGCGGACCTGCTCCACCGCCTTGGCGTTGCGGGTGACGCCCAGTTCCTTTTCGATCGCGCGTTCGAATTGCTGCCCATATTCCTGGCCGACCACATCGGCGAGCTGGGTGCGGACCTGGTTCAGCAAGGCAGGCTGGTTCTTGGCGTCGCCGCGCTCGATCTTGTTTAGCTGGACGACGAAATAGCCGCGATCCTGGCCGATCGGCAGCGTCTTGACCGTGTTCGCCGCCATCGCAAAGAGGATGGCGACTTCGGCCGGGGGACGCTGCTCGCCGCGCATGATGTCGGCGCGGCGGCCACCCAGCACCTGCGGCGCGGGCAGCTTGACGCCGGCCTGGGCGATGGCGTCGGCCAGTTTCGCGCCCTTGGCGACCTTCGCCTGGATCTGCTCGGCCAGCGCCTTTGCCTTCAGATTGCCGGCATTCAGCTTATATTGCGCCAGCACCAGTTGCTTGACTTCGGCCAGCGGCGGTGGCGCGGCGGTGGTGATCTCGCCCGGCGCGGCGAGCGCATAACGCTTGTCCGCGGTGATCGGGATCAACTGCGCATCGTCGTCCGCGCTCATCGCGAAGACGGGGGCGAGCAGCGGCTGGATGTCGGCCGGGGCGGCATAGGCCCGGTCCTTCACCTGCTTGCCGGTAGCCAGCAGGGGCGGGCTGGTTTCCAGCTTCAGGCCATTATCCTTCGCCACTTCCTCGAAGCTGTCGCCATTGGCGATCGCATCCTCAATCTTGCCGGTGAAGTCGGACAAGAGCTGCTTTTCCTTCTGCGCGCGCAGCGCCGTGACGATCTCGCCGCGCACCGCGTCCAGCGGCCGGGCGGGAGTTTCCTTCGTCGCGGTGACGCGCAGCAGCAGCCAGCCGAGCGATCCGCGCACCGGGCCGATCAGGTCGCCCTGCTTGCCCGCGAACACGGCGTCGGCGACGCCCTTGCCCGCCGTGGCGGTCAGCGCTTCGCGGCTCTGGTCGGCCAGGGTCGATACGGCGAGGCCAGCGCCCTGGGCTGCGGCGGCGAGCGTCTTGCCGCCCTTCACCTGATCGGCGATCGCCTTGGCGCCCGCCTGCGTCGGCAGCACGAGCTGCTCGACGCTGCGGCTTTGCCTGGCGGCGTAGGCGGCCTTGTTCTGGTTGTAGCTGGCGCTGATCTCAGCCTCGGTCGGCTGGGCCGCCTGGGCGAAACGCTCGGCATCGACCACGGCGTAGCGGATGCGACGCTGTTCGGGGATGGTGAAGCGGCTGGCGTTCTTCTTGTAATAGTCGGCCAGTTGCGCGTCGGTCGGATTCTTGTCGTCGAGGAAGGCGACCGCCGGGATCGCCGCGACCGTGCCCTGGCGCGCTTCGAGCAGCAGCGAGGCGTAGGGCAGGACCATGCTGTCGGTCAGCTTCACGCCCAGGCCCACCGGGGCGAGCAGGTGGCGTTGGAGGATTTCGCGGCTGATGTCATCCCGCAGCGCCTGTTCGGTCAGCCGTTCGCGCACCAGAAGGGCGCGGAAATTGTCGTTGCTGAAATTGCCGGCGGCGTCCTGAAAGGCGGGGATTTGCGCGATCTGCGCGTCGACCAGCCGCTTGGAGATATGCACGCCCTGATCGTCGGCGAACGCCTTGAGCGTCAGGGACGCCACCAACTGGTCGAACACTTGGCGCGCGCCGCCCTGCTCGAAGAAATCGCCGATCTGGAGGCCGGGATTGGTGCGGCGCGCATTTTCGAACACGCGCTGCACCCGATCCTGCAATTCCGTTTCCGTGAGCTTGTAGCCGTCCGCCTTGGCCGCAGTCGCGCCGCCCCCCAGCGGGCTGCCGTAATTGCCGCTGGTGACGTCCCCCAGGATGAAGGCCGCAGCGATCACCCCCAGGAAAAGGATGGCGAAAAGCGCGCCGAATTTGGATCGGATGAAGCTGCGAAAGACAGAAAGCATGGGGGTTCCAGAACTACGGGCGTTATGGCGGCCCGCTTTAGGCGCGGATGCGCGCGGCGGCAAGGCTTGGACTGGACAAATGCGCGAGCGCCGTTCATCGCCTTATACCTGTGCCGGGACGATCCAAGGAGGCGCGGTCTGAAAGGCCTTTGGCCTGAAAGACCGTCGGGGATCGGCCGGGCGCATCGTGCGGCAATAATCACAAGGGACCAAGATTGATGGACAGGCGCAAGCTGGTTGTCGGCAACTGGAAGATGAACGGCCTGATGGCGCAATTGGGCGAGGTAGCGGCGATCGGCGCGCTGGCGGCCGATCATGGCGATGTGGAAGTGGGCCTGTGCCTGCCCGCGACGTTGATCGCGGCGGCCGACGGGCAGAAGGGCGGGGCCTTCATCGGCGCGCAGGATTGCCACATGCAAGGCAACGGCGCGCATACCGGCTGCCTGTCGGCGGCGATGCTGGCCGAAGCCGGCGCCAGCTGGACCATCGTGGGCCATAGCGAGCGGCGGCAGGACCAGGGTGAAAGCGACGCGGATGTCGCGGCCAAGGCGATGGCGGCCAGGGCAGCCGGATTGAACGTCATATTGTGCGTGGGCGAAAGCCTGGACGTGCGCGATGCGGGCGATGCGGAAGCGGTGGTTTCGGCGCAATTGCTGGCATCCTTGCCGGACGGCGCCTCGGCCGACTGGCTGGCGGTCGCTTATGAACCCATTTGGGCGATCGGCACCGGGCGCATCCCGACGATGGAGGCGGTCGCCACCATGCACGCCGCGCTGCGCGCCGCTTTGGCCAGCCGCATCGGCGGCGAAGCGGGTGCGATGCGCATACTTTACGGCGGGTCGATGAACGGCGAGAATGCCGCCGAACTGCTGGGAATCGCCGATGTAGACGGCGGGCTGGTGGGAGGCGCTAGCCTGACCGCGGCGAAATTCGCCCCGATCGTGGCGGCGGCGGACGGCAATTTGGCCGTGGCGGCTTGAGCGAAGGCCCAGCGATTTTTTCCATTCGGTCTGTGTGAAGTCGAAGCCTTTTACTGAGCGGAGCGAAGTGACTTCGCTCCGCTCAGTCGTGCCCTTCGACTTCGCTCAGGGCGATCGGTGAAAGGGTTTCGTGGAAGAGGACGAAGGTCGCACCCCTCATAGGTTGCCCCCACGACGCTTCGTCGCTATGTGCGCGCCAACGCATCCTATAGTACCGGACACCCCGTCGCATGTTCACCTTCCTTCTCGTCGTGCAGGCCATCATCGCGGCCCTGTTGGTCGCCGTCATCCTGATGCAGAAGTCGGAAGGCGGGGGCCTTGGCGTAGGCGGCAGCCCGGCGGGCCTGATGTCGGCGCGCGGCGCGGCGGATTTCCTGACCCGGTCGACCACGGTGCTGGCGACGATCTTCGTTACCCTGTCGATCGTCATGGCGGTGATCGCATCGGTGCGTCATGCGCCCAGCGACATCGACACATCGCTGGTCAAGCAGGCTCCGGCGACGCAGAACGCCCCGGCCCCCGCCGGTAACGCCGATCCGCTGGCGGGCGTCGCCAGCAATGCGGCGTCCTCGACTCCGGCGGCCAATGGCGCGGTTCCGCTCGCCAACTAAACCTTTCACCGATCTTTCGATCTTTTTTTAGCGTGCGTGGATTCGCGCGCTTGCCCTTTGTTGTTCCGAAAGGCTAAGCCTCTCCTCCCATGACGCGGTATATTTTCATCACCGGCGGCGTGGTCTCCTCGCTTGGCAAGGGCCTGATGGCCGCTTCGCTTGCAGCGCTGCTGCAGGCGCGAGGTTTCCGTGTGCGAATCCGAAAATTCGACCCCTATCTCAACGTCGATCCGGGCACGATGAGCCCGTATCAGCATGGCGAAGTCTATGTGACCGACGACGGGGCGGAAACCGACCTGGACCTTGGCCATTATGAGCGCTTTACCGGCGTTTCCGCGCGCCAGAGCGACAATGTGACGCAGGGCCGCGTGTACCAGACGATCATCCAGCGCGAGCGGCGCGGCGATTATCTGGGCGCGACGGTGCAGGTCATTCCGCACGTCACCGACGAGATCAAGGCGTTCGCGCTGGCCGACACCGACGATATCGATTTCGTGCTGTGCGAGATTGGCGGCACGGTGGGCGACATCGAATCGCTGCCCTTCATGGAAGCGATTCGCCAGCTCCATAACGACTTGGATCGCGGCCAGTCGATCTTCGTTCATGTGACGCTGGTGCCGTACATTGCGGCCGCGGGCGAGTTGAAGACCAAGCCGACCCAGCGCAGCGTGCGCGACCTGACCTCGCTGGGCATCCAGCCCGACATCCTTCTGTGCCGTTGCGAGCATCCGCTGCCTGACAGCGAGCGCCAGAAGATTGCGCTGTTCTGCAACGTGCGTCCCGAAGCGGTCATTCCCGCGCTCGACGCCAGCAGCATCTACGCCGTGCCGCATCAATATCATGCCGAAGGGCTGGACGCGGAAGTGCTGCGCGCCTTTGGCATCAAGGATGCGCCCACGCCCCAGATGGCCCGCTGGGACGACATCATGGATCGCCAGCAGAACCCCGAAGGCGAAGTGACGATCGGCGTGGTTGGCAAATATGTCGGCCTGCTAGACGCCTATAAGTCGCTCTATGAAGCGCTCAACCATGGCGGCCTGGCCAACCGGGTGAAGGTGAAGGTCAAGTGGATCGACGCTGAACTGTTCGAGAAGGGCGACGACATCGTCGCGAGCCTGGAGCCGATGCACGGCATCCTGGTGCCGGGCGGCTTTGGCGTGCGCGGGTCGGAAGGCAAGATCGCCAGCGTCAAATTCGCGCGCGAACGCAATGTGCCCTTCTTCGGCATTTGCCTGGGGATGCAGATGGCCTGCATAGAGGGCGCGCGGAACACCGCGGGCATTGCGGCGGCCTCCACTACCGAATTTGGCGATACATCCGAGCCGGTCGTCGGCCTCATCACCGAATGGATGAGCACCGAAGGCCTGCAGAAGCGCACCGCCGACACCGACCTGGGCGGCACGATGCGGCTGGGCGCCTATCCGGCTAAGCTGACCGGCAATAGCGTTGTGGCGGGCATATACGGCGCCAACGACATTAGCGAGCGGCACCGCCATCGCTATGAGGTCAATGCCGGCTATCGCGAACCGTTGGAAAAGGGCGGCCTGATCTTTTCCGGCATGTCGCCCGACGGCACGCTGCCCGAAATCGTCGAGCGGCCCGACCATCCCTGGTTCGTGGGCGTGCAGTTCCACCCGGAATTGAAGTCCAAGCCGTTCGACCCGCATCCCCTCTTCGCCAGCTTCATCGAAGCGGCGGTCAAGCAGAGCCGGTTGGTGTAAACAAAGGCGGGGCCGGAGTGGCGTCGGATACGGAAATCTTCATCCTGTTCACCCCCATCAAGTGACGGGATGGACTATCAAATGGTCCAAATCAAAATGCCGCCGGCGTCAGTTTCAGCATCCGGCCCTGCGATCCGTCGCCGCCATCCTCCAGCAGCCAGAGCGCGCCATCAGGCCCTTGCTCCACCTCGCGGATGCGGGCGCCCATATCCCACTGGTCGGCCTTTTGCGCCTTGTCGCCGTCCAGCTTCACCCGGACCAGGCTCTGGCTCGACAGGCCGCCGATGAACAGCGATCCCTGCCATTGCGGGAAGAGGTCGCCCGAATAATAGAGCAGGCCGCCGGGCGAGATAACGGGGTTCCAACTGACTTTCGGGGCTTCATACCCGTCGCCCGGCGCATGGTCGGGAATGTCGCGGCCGTCATAATGGCTGCCGTTCGACGCCTTGGGATAGCCATAGTTGAGGCCGGGCTTTATGAGGTTCACTTCGTCGCCGCCCTTCGGCCCCATTTCCTGTTCCCACAAGCGGCCGTCCTTGTCGAAGGCGAGGCCCAGCAGGTTGCGATGGCCGTAGGACCAGATGGCCGGGTTGAAGCCCTGGGCCGCGAGGGGATTATTCGCCGCGGGCGTGCCGTCGAGGTTCAGGCGCAGGACTTTGCCCAGCGTTGCCTTGGGGTCTTGCGCGGGATCGAATTTCTGCCGCTCGCCATTGGTGAAGAAAAGATATTTTCCGTCCGGCGAGAAAGCGATGCGGCCGGAATAGTGGCCGTTGCCATCGACATAGGGGCTGGCACGGAAGAGGACGGTTACGCCGTCCAGCTTCGTCGCGCCGTCGCTGGCTTGCGCGAAAATGCCCTTCGCCAGCGCCACGCCCTTCACCCCGTCGCGCTCTTCGGAGAAGCTGAAATAAACAGCCTTGTCTTTGGCGAAGGTCGGTGAGGGCGCTACGTCCATCAATGCGCCTTGGCCTGCGCTGTCCACTTTAGGGATGCCAGCGATCGGGATTTTGGTGCCGTTCTTGGGATCGAACAGGATCATCTCGCCCTTCTTCTCCGTCACCAGGGCGCGGCCGTCGGGCAGGAAGGTCATGGCCCAGGGCGAATCGAAATCGGCGATGACGGAGGTCCTGAAGGGCTTGTCCGCCGTGGCGGTCGTCTGGCTGCTGGCTCCTTCGCCCGAACAGGCGATCAGGATGAGGGGCAGGGCGAAGGCGATCGGGTGGCGCATCAGTGTCTCCGGCGGTTCGGGCGGTCGAAGCGTGTATCTTGGCTGCTAGAATGAGCGACAACGAATAATGTTGCAGATTTCCCCTGCTACGCCTATATCGCTCTTGCTTCCTTACATCGTTACACATGTCAGGGTCGCAAGCGAAACGCTTGCGGCGCTTCTAGGTCTGCGACATGGGGAAGCGCGCATAGAGTTTCTGGAGATTGCATGGCGGACATCGCCCTATTGACTGCGCTGATCGAACCGGAGGTGAAGGCCCTGGGCTTCGATCTCGTGCGGATCAAGCTGTTCGGGTCGGGCGACGAGCATACGTTGCAGATCATGGCCGAAGACCCCAAGACCAAGCAATTGGTCATCGAGGATTGTGCTGCCATTTCGCGCCGTATTTCCGACGTGATGGACGAGGCCGATCCGATCGAGGAAGCTTATCGGCTGGAAGTCAGCTCGCCGGGC
The DNA here is from genome assembly GCF_001046645.1 of Sphingobium cupriresistens LL01. Classification (NCBI taxonomy): domain Bacteria; kingdom Pseudomonadati; phylum Pseudomonadota; class Alphaproteobacteria; order Sphingomonadales; family Sphingobiaceae; genus Sphingobium; species Sphingobium cupriresistens. Next base: position 2,245,052 of record NZ_KQ130434.1, on the reverse strand, counting down.
ATCGACCGGCCGTTGACCCGGTTGCACGACTTTATCGAATGGGCCGGCCATGAAGCCAAGATCACCGCGACGGAAATCGTCGATGGGCGCAAGAGTTTCCGTGGTGTCCTGAACGGGGTCGAAGGCGACAATATCCTGTTTACCGACGCGAAGAGTGGCGACGTCGTCATTCCTTTCGCGCTGGTTAGCGACGCGAAGCTGCTGCTGACCGACGCGCTCCTTTCTGCTACAATGCCGCTTTCCTCCGATGGGGCGGATGATTTTGAAACCGAAGAATAAGGGTTCATAAAGCCATGGCCAACGCCATTTCCGCCAATCGGGCCGAACTGATCGCGATCGCCAACAGCGTCGCATCCGAAAAGATGATCGACAAGGCGATCGTCATCGAAGCGATGGAAGACGCGATCCAGCGCGCCGCCCGCGCGCGCTATGGCGCCGAAAACGACATCCGTGCCAAGCTGGACCCGGAAACCGGCGACCTGCGCCTGTGGCGCGTCGTCGAGGTGGTCGAACTGGTCGAGGATTATTTCAAGCAGGTCGATTTGAAGGCCGGGCAAAAGCTGAAAAAGGATGCCGTGATCGGCGACTTCATCGTCGATCCGCTGCCCGCGATCGACCTGGGCCGCATCGACGCCCAGTCGGCCAAGCAGGTTATCTTCCAGAAGGTCCGCGACGCCGAGCGTGAGCGCCAGCATGAAGAGTTCAAGGACCGCGTGGGTGAGATCATCACCGGCGTCGTCAAGTCGGTCGAATTCGGCCATGTCGTCGTCAATCTGGGCCGCGCCGAAGGCGTGATCCGCCGTGACCAGCAGATTCCGCGCGAAGTCGTTCGCGTCGGCGATCGCATCCGTTCGGTCGTGCTGAACGTGCGCCGCGAAAATCGCGGGCCGCAGATTTTCCTGAGCCGCGCGCATCCTGAATTCATGAAGAAGCTGTTCGCGCAGGAAGTGCCGGAAATCTACGACGGCGTCATCACCATCATGGCCGCCGCCCGCGATCCGGGCAGCCGCGCCAAGATCGGCGTCATCAGCCGCGATTCGAGCATCGACCCGGTCGGCGCCTGCGTCGGCATGAAGGGCAGCCGCGTGCAGGCCGTCGTGCAGGAAATGCAGGGCGAAAAGATCGACATCATCCCCTGGTCGGAAGATACCGCGACCTTCGTCGTCAATGCGTTGCAGCCGGCCCAGGTCAGCCGCGTCGTCATCGATGAAGAAGAAGAGCGTATCGAAGTCGTCGTCCCCGACGATCAGTTGTCGCTCGCCATCGGCCGTCGCGGCCAGAATGTCCGCCTCGCCAGCCAGCTGACCGGCAAGGCGATCGACATCATGACCGAAGCCGACGCCAGCGAGAAGCGCCAGAAGGAATTCGTCAGCCGCTCCGAACTGTTCCAGAACGAACTGGACGTGGACGAGACGCTGTCGCAGTTGCTGGTCGCCGAAGGCTTTGGCGAGCTGGAAGAGGTCGCCTATGTCGAGATCGACGAACTGGCGGCGATCGAAGGCTTTGACGACGAGCTGGCCGCCGAGTTGCAGAACCGCGCGCTTGAAGCGCTGGAGCGCCGCGAGGCCGCTGCCCGCGAGGAACGCACCAATCTGGGCGTCGAGGACGCGCTGGCCGAGATGCCGCATCTGACCGAAGCCATGCTGGTCACGCTGGGCAAGGCGGGCGTCAAGACGCTCGACGACCTGGCCGACCTGGCCACCGACGAACTGGTGCAGAAGAAGCGCGTCGACCAGCGTCGCCGCAAATCGGATAGCGGCGCCGAGGACAAGGGCGGCATATTGGCGGCCTATGGCCTGTCGGACGAGCAGGGCAATGAGATCATCATGGCCGCCCGCGCCCATTGGTTCGAAGACGAGGAAGCCTGAGCCTTCATGTCTTTTATCGACACCCGCCCGGCCGGCCACGCGATCATCGCCGACGCCACCCGGTCGCTCATTGAGCGGCCGGAAGGGCCGGCGGCTGTCCGTTCCGCTTCTCTAGCAAGGGAGGACGCCCATGTTGCGGACACTCCCCGATGAGAGAATAGCGCTTCTCGACAGCGTCGGACTTGCCCTTTCATCCGTTTTGGCGGAGGGGCGCGCATGACCGAACGCAAATGCATATTGACCGGCGACCGCGCCGACCCCGAAACGCTGGTTCGTCTGGCGGTGGGGCCGGAGGGTCAGGTGCTGCCCGACATCCGCGCCAAGGCGCCGGGTCGGGGCGCCTGGATCGGCGTATCGCGCGCCGAACTGGAAACCGCGCTGGCCAAGGGCAAGCTCAAAGGCGCGCTGGCCCGCGCGTTCAAGGATAGCGATCTCCAGATTCCCGACGACCTGCCGGCCATGATCGAATCCGGGCTGCGCAAGACGCTGCTCGACCGGCTGGGGCTGGAAGCGCGCGCGTCGATGCTGCTGACGGGTTCGGAAAAGATTGACGTCGCCTGCCGCAAGGGCCAGGTGCGGTTGCTTCTCCACGCCGCCGATGCGGCGGCCGATGGCAATCGCAAACTGGACCAGGCGCTGCGCGTCGGACAGGAAGCCGAAGGCACGGATTTGGCGGGCATCGTCTTGCCTGTGGACCGGGACGCCCTATCTATGGCAATGGGGCGCGACAATGTCGTCCATATCGCGGTGACCGACTCGCGTGCGGCATCGCGTCTGCGCGGCGCCATCGGCCGCTTGGAAAGCTATCTGGGTTGCGCTAACGGGGCGCCTGTGCATGGGGAGCCTGACTCCGCCGATGTGCCAGGCGTGGTCGCTTAGGTTAAATTCGGATGTGAATTTGTTAAGGGCGCCGACGGGCCTTTCCGGTCGGAGCGGAAGTGAAGGGTTAAGTTCAGTCGTATGAGTGACAGCAAGGAAGACAAGCCGATTCTGGGCCGCAAGCCACTGGGCATCAAGCGGACCGTGGAATCCGGCCAGGTGCAGCAGCAGTTCAGCCATGGCCGCAAAAATACGGTCGTGGTTGAAGTGAAGCGGCGCCGCGTCCTGGGCAAGCCGGGTGAGACGACCGGTGCAGCCCCTGCGGCTGCGCCCCAGGCCGACCCGGCGCCGGCCGCGCCGCGCCCCG